>NZ_JBIUFR010000002.1:0-568435 GCF_053545315.1 Bacillus sp. CIS52 | reverse complement strand
CGCCTTCACCCGGCGGTGATTCCTGCCACTTTGGCTGAAGCAAGAGCGGTTTTTCCTCCGTTTCCTCTTCCAGAAAACGGGCGGTGAGTCCCGTCAATCGGACACATACCGCGCCGTTTTCATCACACAGCTCAATATGATAGGCGCCATCCGCTGAGGAAAGCACCGCCCACATCGTCTCACGGCACGCAGAAAACACCTGCATATCCTGCAGGGCAAACGGCAGGAACGGCCGTCCGGACGCGGAACCGTCTGAGAGCACGAGACCGATTGAAGCCTGAAGGGCGGCGTCCAGCATGCTCGGATGCAGGATGAACGGCTCCTTTTCTTCACGGGCGGACGGCGGAAGAGTGAGCTTCGCGAGCACTTCTCCGCTCCCGGCATAGATGGCGTCAAGCGCCTGATGAGACGGTCCGTAGGTAATGCCGAGGCTGTCGAATGCTTCATAGCACTCAGCCTTTGACATGCGCCGGCCGCCGCAGCGCGCCTGAACCGCTTCCACATTGAGTACCGGAGCACGCTCCGTCTCTTCGAGCACGGCCTTTCCCTGGAAAAAGACAAGCGGCTTTTCTCCTTCGGCATACGCTTCAAAAGCGATGTCTCCGTTTTCTTCCGGCTGAAGCTTTACATGAAGCGTCACTCCTTCAGAAAGCGCCGTCACCGGACGGAGCCAAACGATCTGTTTGAGCCGGACACCCGCTTTCCCGCCCGGCAAGTCTTCAGCGGCAAGCGTAACGGCGGCCCGGGCCATTTCCAAAACAGCCGCGCCCGGAAGCACCGGTTTTCCATTGACGATATGATCGGCAAAAAACGGTTCACGCCCTGAAAAAACAGAAGTAAAGCGCTGGGCGGTAAAGGTCGATGTATTCGCATGGAGCAGCGGGTGAAGTCTGGCTGCTTTCTCACTTTCCGCTGAGCCTGTTTTGTCAAGTGACACATCAGCTTTTGTGACCCAATATCGGTCTTTGGCAAAAGGGTAAGCCGGGAGACTGATGCGGCCCGGGTTGCGCTGATAAAGAGCTGACCAATCAACGTCAAGTCCTTTAACCCAAAGGTCAAGCAGCTTTCCGTATTTCCCTTTTTTCAGCCAGGCATTTATGGTAAGCGCCATATCTTCATCAGAAGTGAGCGAAGCCGCCAATGAATGATGTTTGGCTGTCCTGCCCCGCCAGATATGAGCATGTTCGATATTATGATCGTTTGAGAAACTCATAAGCTTCATTTTCAGCTCTTCTATCGACTCGGCCGTAAATGCAAGCCGCTCAGCCATCGGTTCTCTTCCCGCCTGAAGCGTGTAAGCGATCTTGGCCAAATCTCCGTCAGAACGTTTTTTTCTTATGACATCATCCAGAAGCTGGCGGGCGCGCTCTGTCAATTGCTGCTCATTTCGCGCTGATAAAATAATAACAGCCGGTTTTTGCGGAGAAACAGACGCGTTTTCCATTGGTTTCAGGCTGTCAGACGGCACATATTCCTGAATGATGACATGTGCGTTTGAACCTCCTGCTCCAAACGAGGAAATGCCGGCAATTCTCGGGTATTCCTTCATTTCACCCGTGATATTCAAGACAGGTCGTTTCCATTCCGTTTCTTTTTGCTGTACGAAAAACGGAGTGTGCTCAAACTCAATATTCGGATTCAATTCCGCCGCATGCAATGAAGGGGCAATCCTCTTATGTTTCAATTGCAAAAGCAGTTTGGTGATCCCCGCAATCCCGGCAGCGCTTTCTAAATGTCCGATATTTGATTTAATTGAACCGATGGAACAAAACTGCCTGTCTTCTGTTGTCAGGCGAAAAGCTTTTGTTAACCCGTCGATTTCAATCGGATCACCGAGCGCAGTGCCCGTTCCGTGGGCTTCCAAGTAACTGACCGTTCTCGGGTGAATGTCTGTCCGTTTCAACGTCTCTGCGATCAGATCAAACTGCGCTTTCGGATTCGGCACCATATAAGCGTTTGTCCTGCCTGCTGCGTTCAGCATGCTTCCTTTGATAACGCCGTAAATATGATCGCCGTCTTTCTCCGCTTGAGCAAGCGGCTTTAACACAATCGCCCCTACTCCTTCACCGTCAACAAAACCGTCCGCCCTGTCTCCGAAAGATTTGCATTTATCACCGGGAGACAGCATTGAAAAAGCGGACAGCCGCTCATAGTGGGCCGGATCAACGATAAGATTGACTCCGCCGGCAATCGCTGTTTCACTCATTCCGCTCCGCAGGCTTTCTGCAGCGAGATGGACAGCTGTTAAAGAAGAAGAGCATGCTGTATCCACAGCCATACTCGGCCCTTGAAAATTGAACAAAAACGATACTCTGTTTGCGATAGACCAGTCGCTGGGAACTGTCGGGTAATTGCTGTTCATCACACCGACAAAGACTCCGATTTTCCGGCTGTCACAAAGCGCGGCCGGGGTATACCCCGCATCTTCAATGCTTGAATAAGCAGTCTGCAGAAACAACCTTTCCTGCGGATCCATCCTTTCAGCTTCCGCGGGAGATATACGGAAAAACAGCGGATCAAATTTATCAATGTCATCGAGGAAACCGCCCCATTTTGAATAAATGGACCCCCATTTTCCGCGTTCCTCGTTATAAAACGTTTTCCAGTCCCAGCGATCTTTCGGCACTTCAGTAATAGAATGCCTGCCGGCTTTTACATTTTCCCACAGCTCATCAACGTGATCGGCGCCCGGATACCGGCCTGACAGACCGATGACAGCGATATCCTGGATATAGGAATCTCCGTTTGTCCTGCTGCCTTCCTCGTTTTGAGGAATCCTATTTTGTTTTACATTCAGGTTATCTGTGTGATCAGACAGCTGCTCCTCACGCACACCCATCGCTTTCATAAATGCTCCCCGCTGAGAAAGAAGCAGGTAATCCGTGATTTCTTCTATCGTCTGATATTCAAAAAAGAGGGTGCTGGTCATTTGGTCAAACACGTTACGAAAAGCATTTGTGAGCCTGACGACCAGAATAGAATCCAAACCGTATGCGGTTAAGGAAACCGACGGATCCATTCTCCCGCTCGGAATCTTCAGCGTTTTTCCTATTAATTCCGTCAGATATGTGATCCCCCGTTCTCTTACGTTTGGAATCGGCGCGGCGCTTTCTGCGGGAGTCTGCACCCGTCCGGCGTTTTCGGGATGAGCCTGTCCATTCCCGAATTGCCGCTCGAGCGCTTCTTTACGGGAAGACAGAAAGTAATCAGCAAGCTCATCGATGGTTTGATATTCAAAAAACAAAGTGCTGCTGACAGAACCGAAGACGTCTTTTAACGCGTTGGTCAGTCTGACGACCAGTATGGAATCCAATCCGTATGCGGTTAAAGGTTCATGGGATAAAAGGCGATGCGCCGGCACTTTAAGCGCTTCACCGATTAACTTCTTCATCAGTTCAACGCTTTTTTCTCTCAAGCTGAAATGCAAGGTATCATCCGAAAGACCATCTGCGTCATACGGACGGCGCTCCGGTTTTTCTTCTGATGCCTGCGGGAGGGCAAGCCTGACTATTCCGTCACTTTCAGCCGCTATAATCTGCTGGCCTAAGTCGTGTGCGGCTTCAGCCGGAAACAGAGGATGGACGAATCCTTCAAGCGAAAGCGCTTCCGCCCATCCGGCCGGCTCAACCCCCGGACAGCCCGGAATCCGTAAATCATGATCCTCATACAGCCACCAGCCTTCAAGAAGGCCGAACGTCACATGGTTGAATATGGTACGGCTGTTGATCTCATTTATAAACAGCTGGCCGTTTTTTTGCAGCATTGCTTTCGCATGGCGCAGCGCAGAGCGTATATTTTTTGTCGCATGAAGCACATTGGTCGCGATCACTGCGTCATACGTGCCGATGTCCGGCGCTTCTGTTGATACCGGCTCCTCAGCGTTGAATATTTTATAAGTGACATAAGGATATTCCGGACCGAATATGTCTTCTGCATGTAAAAGAAATGCTTTAGAAATATCCGTGAAACAATATTCGGCAATATGCGCTTCATACGGTTTCAATTTTCTCATGACCGCGGCGCTCGTCCCGCCCGTTCCGGCTCCGATTTCTAAAATGCGGATTTTCGCCTGCGGGTCTTTTTCCAGACGTTCCCGCAAAACTGCAATCAATGTGTCAGCAAGCTTGTCATTGAAAAAATCAGAAATGATATTATTGCGGTAAATGCCTTCCACAAGACGGAAGGAGGAGTCAGGGAACATCACTTCGGTTGCTGGAAGCTTACCGGTTAAAATGTCTGGAAGCACACGCAATGTCTCTTCTGCCAATCTGACATGGGCCCTCATGTCTTTCTGGCGCAGCCAAGTCTCTTTTTTCCGCTCCCATTCCTCCCACACCTGCCCTAAATCCGTTTTTTCCGGAGCAAGCGCTAATTCAGTCAGGAAGACAAAGCTCTCTTTCAGCCATCTGCTGTATTGTTCCGTTATGCCGGCAGCCGATTGAAATAACGGCAAAGTCTCATCAAGCCTTGCGCCCATCTCATAAAGGGTTGATACAAGCATTTTTTCGATGAGGGACTCCATCTCTCTCATGCAGCTCATTACACTTGATGCTTTTAACCTCTCAGCTTCGTCATTCTGCGTGATGTTACCCGCTAATTGTCCGAGTGCGGGAGGAATCTTTTCCGGATAAACCGTTACTTGTTCTTTCAGATCGTCTTTCATAAAAACCGGATCTGTCATTTTGATCATCGCCAACTGGTCATGAGGTCCGGAAAGCAGGGTTTCCAGCGTTTTCATCGCTTCGGGCGCCTCAATAGAAGCGATGCCGTCCCGCTCCATCCGTTTCCGGTATTGTTCTGAAGCCACGACGCCGACACTTCCCCAATAACCCCAATTGACAACTTTTACGGCATACGGCGCTTTTTGTGAGATCCGCTTAGCAAAAGCGTCTTTAAACGTGCACCCGGCGGCATAATTGCTCTGTCCCGGCGCTTTTTGAAACGACATCATCGAAGAGAAAAACAACAAGAAATCCAGCGGTTCCCCTTCAGCTACCCGGGCAATCTGCAAGCTGACATCAGTTTTTGCAGAAAGTGAAGCGCGGAACTGATCCTCTTCCATATTGGCAAAGCTTCTGTCTGATAACACGATGGCGGAATGAATGATTCCGAGGACCTGTCCATTTTCCTTCACAATGGTGTCATACGCCCGATTGAGAGAATCATAATCCGCAGCATCCGCGCTGAAATATTGCGGTGCGGGACCTAAAGCCGCAAGTCTTTTCAGCTTTCTTTCAATCTGTGTATCTTTTTTCCGTCTCCCGATCCAGACAATTTTCGCCTGATAGGTCTGAATCATATATTCAGTCCATACTTCTCCTATTCCGCCTGCTCCGCCGATTATCACATAAACCCCGCCGTGCCGGTATAACGAAGGCTCATCTGCATGAGGCTGGCAGACGGCCAATTGCTGGCGGTGCCACTGACCTGCACGAAAGACCCACGGATTTCCCTCGGGGTCCGCCGGTAAAGAAAAGACATCGGGAAGATGCCGGTCTCCCCTTTGAGATTCCAAATCAAGAGGCCGGATGCTCCAATTGGTGTATTCTTTTGCGAGCGATCCCGCTAATCCGTGTATGCTTGCATGAAGCGGATTGACCTCATCATGTTCATGAATCGGCTGTGCTTGAAACGTGCAGATTGTCAATGATAGTGGTTCCGTGTCAAAATTCAGAAGCAGAAGCGCTTTTACCAGCCGGAAAAGCTGCATGACCCCGTGCTCCTGTCCGCCGGCCGTATCCGCATCATAAACGGATGGAATGGGATGATCCGGTGCCGCCCATATCATGTGTTGAAAAGAGCCTTGCGCTTTCAGTGTTTCAGCCATTTGTTCCGCGCTGTCCAAAGAAGTGATGTCCGGAAAACGGACATCGGAATACATCTCTTTCAAAGCCTGCTGAAAATCCGGCCCGGCCCCGATGACGATTATTTTTTCTTCACGCATGAAAGACATGCCGGTTTCCGGAATGGTGACGGTGTTCCAAACCGGTGTCATAAGCAATTCTGTTTCACGGCTTTTCTTCGGTGTGGCGCCGGCTTTTTGGTTAAACCCGGCGCTTTCCTGCACCTCTTTTATGATAAAATCTTTCACTGCCGCCAACAGCACGCCGCGCTCATCACAAATATGCAGATCAAATTGGTGAACGGAGGCCGCTTTTACCTCCGCATGCACAAATACGGTTTTCGCTAACGGTTCAAGCAGCTGTATTTCTCCGAAGGAAAACGGTACGATAAGCGCAGGCTCTTTTTGAAATTGCAGCACATGCGCCATTGCAGTTTGAACAGCGCCATCCATTAAGGACGGATGTAGGATGTACTGTTTAAAATCGGCTTCCAAGTGTGACGGGAGCGTTAATTTGGCCAGTGCTTTCCTTTCTGTATAAGAGAATTCGCGGATGACCTGAAAACTGTCCTTTTGCACGATTCCCGCCTCAGAGAACGAGTGATAGATGTCTTTCGGCTCCGTTCTCTGCGCAAATGGCGCCGGGAGCTGAAAGACCGGGGCCTCAAAAGGCGCTCCTTTTTCTTTACAAATCACTTCTCCTTGCGAAAAGAGGGTGCCGTCCGCTCCTTTTTCTTTAATGACATAGCTTATACGCTCTTTTTCTGCTTCAAACTCTATCATGACGGATGTTGGGTCTGTCCCTGTCACAATCGGCTCCATGTACCACACACTTTGAAGAGAGACGACCGGGCGTTCTCCCCACAATCCCGCGCCGTATGCCGCCATTTCCAGATGACAGACTCCGGGAAGCACATATTTTTCGTTCACTAAATGATCTTTAAAGAAATATTCATCCTTGGAAAATATCTTTTGAAACGTCCCTTTCCGGGCGGATGAAACATTCTCATCAAGCAGAGGATGCAGCGCCTCACGCCTTTTGGTATTTTGGGGCTTTTTTGTATACCGCTTTTTTTGATCGGTCAGCCAGGACGTTTCCTTTAAAAACGGATACGTAGGAAGCGGAACTTTCTGATACGGCGTTTCCGGCTTTTTGCAATCTTGAAAGCCTTTCACCCACAGCGCGGCAAATTTCTCAGGATCTGAAACGGATTGGCCTGAAACGTCCGGCCGCCCAGGTGACGCTTTTCCGAAGTAAATATGACTTCCTTCTCCGTGACCGCTTACAAATCCATTCAATCGCTGTTTCAGCTCTGAAAGGGATGATGCAATGACAGCAAGCCGGAAGGAGAAAGGCTCTCTGCCTGACAATAGGGTGGCAGCGATATTTTCCAGGCTGTATCCGCCGGCAGAAGGCGGGTTTTCCAATCGGGCAAGAAAGGAGCTCAATTTTCCGGCATATTCTTTCAGCTGCTGTTCGGAATGTGCGCTTAGTACGACGGCATGCGGTTTTTGCTCAGTATTCCCGTCCGCTTGCCGTTTTGGCTGATAAGCACCTACGATCAGATGGGCATTAGAGCCTCCTGCGCCGAATGAACTGATTGCGGCGATTCTCGGTTTATCTCCTTCAGCCGGCCACGGCCGATTGTTTCGGACGACATAAAATGGCGAATCAGAAAAAGAAATCTTGCGGTTCAGTTCCTCGGCGTGCAGACTGGCGGGAAGCGTTTCATGTTTCATGCTTAAAAGCACCTTGATTAAACCGGCGATCCCTGCAGCCGCTTCCAAATGTCCGATATTGGATTTCACCGAGCCGATTCCGCAGTCATTTTTCTCATCGGTCTGTTTCTCAAATGCCATAGACAGACCGCGTATCTCAATCGGATCGCCGAGTGCCGTGCCGGTACCGTGAGCTTCAATGTAGCTGATATCCGCCGGACTTACCGCGGCTCTGTTTATAGCGGATAAAATCAGGTCCCGGTGCGCTTCCGGATTCGGCACCGTATACCCGGTCGTTTTGCCGCCGTGATTAGTGGCGGACCCCTTAATGACACCGTAGATGTGGTCGTTGTCCGCAATCGCTTTTTTCAATGGTTTTAACAAAACGGCTCCCGCGCCTTCACCGGGCACGTAACCGTCTCCGCCTTCACCGAAGCTGCGGCATTTTCCTTCAGAAGACAGAAAATGCGATTGGCTTAAAAACATGTATTTTTGCGGGTGTAAGCTGAGGTTGACGCCTCCGGCAAGCGCCATTTCACAGTCGCCCGACATAATGGCCTGACAAGCCTGATGGACGGCGACAAGCGATGAAGAACACGCCGTATCAACAGCGATGCTCGGCCCATGGAGATCAAGGAAATAAGAAACCCGGTTCGGAATGCCCCAATATAAGGAGCCGGGGCCTTTATACTGATCTTTGAGAAAACCTTCTTCGTGTGCAATTAATGAATATTCGTTCCAGGTCACTCCGGCGAATACACCGATTTGATCCGTCGGCCTAGCCGCCGGGTTCCCGTAACCGGCATCCTCCATCGCTTCCCAGCAGCACGTGACATACAATTTTTGCTGAGGGTCCATTAAATCAGCTTCCCACGGGGAAACAGAAAAAAACAGCGGGTCAAATCGATCCGGACGATCAATAAAACCTCCCCATTTACTATATGACGCGTATTCTGCTGTTTTCTCTTCCGAGTAATAAGAGCTGTCCCATCTGTCCTCAGGGATTTCGGAGACACAATCTTTATTTTCCATTAAATTGTTCCAAAAATCATGCTGGTTTTCCGCTTTCGGAAACATCCCGCTCATTCCGATAACCGCAATATCAGAGCTCCTGTCCGTTCCCGGTTCAGGCACCTTTTCAGCCGCCTGTACAGGAAGCAATTCTTCTTCCAGCCGGCTTCCCGTATCAGGCTCCGTTTCTTTGAATTCAAGAACGCTTTCGGGATTTCGTTTCTGCGCACTTAAAAACTCACTCAATTTCTCAATGTTCGGATATTCAAACAGCAGCGTTTCAGAAAGGCCGGTAAATTCTTTATGCAATATGGTCATGATTTCTTCACTGATGAGAGACGTCACGCCAAGAGTAAAAAAAGCGGTTTTATCTTCTGCTTCGGTCACCTCGGCACCCAGCTTTTGCGCTATTACCGTTCTTAAAAATTCGTTAATACATTTCATGAGGATACCATCCCTTGTACAAAAGAATTTTTCTGTGCTTTAACAAGTTAATCCGCCGTCAATTGCCATTGTCTGTCCGGTCATAAAGGACGATTCAGGAGAAAGCAGGAAACGAACGAGTCCGGTCATATCGTCTGTTTCGCCTAAACGCCCCATCGGCGTCCTTCTGATAATTTGCGATTTTTGTTTTTCCGGCATATTTTTCGTCATATCGGTGTCCACAAAACCGGGCGCAAGTGAATTGACACGGATTCCTTTGGACCCGAGCTCCCTGGCCAGGCTTCGCGTCAAGCCGTCAAGAGCCGCTTTGGATGCGCTGTAGACAGAAGTGCCTTTAAATCCTCTTGAGCCGATAATGGAGCTTATGTTAACGATTGATCCGGAATTTTGTTTCAGCATGACCCGGGAAACGTTTCGGGTCAGCTTGATGACTGAACCGATATTCAGATTGAGGATGCGGTCAATGTCATCATCATTTGTCAGGGGCAGCAGCTGATCAAGGTTCAAACCGGCGTTATTGACCAAGCCGTCTATTCTGGAAAACTTGCGGTATACTTGAAGAACAAACTGTTTCATGGCGGCATCATCCGCCGCATCCGCCGCTTCCCAATAAAAGCGGCCGCGGTACTTTTCACTCTCTCTCAATGTGTTAATAAAATCAGATTCACTGCGGCTGAAAGCGGCTACTTTGTAATCCTCATCCAAAAGCGCCTGTACAATCGCTTTTCCGAGCCCCCGGCTTCCTCCGCTGACGACCGCTACTTTTCCGTTATTCATATGTACCTCCTGTTTTACACGTTTCTTATTTTTTTAAATCGGTCATTAGACAGTTTCCGATCTGTAACAGAAATGATCTGCGGTATCTGATATGGCTGCAGCTTCTGTCTGCAATGAGCTACGGCCCGCTTTCTGAAAGATTTGATATCTTCCTCTTTTTCAAGCACGGCCTCTGCCGCGACAATCTCGCCCGTAATCGGATTTTTTCGGCCCGTTATGAGCACATCCCGGACATTCGGTATCTCCAGAAAAACGCTTTCCACCTCTGCCGGAAACACTTTCTCTCCGCCCACATTAATAATTTCACTCTTTCTTCCGAGAATTCTTATATATTCGCCGTCTGTTTCCACCTGGTCACCGGTGTCGTACCAGCCGTCTTCATCGAAAGGTGACGGTGCATTTAAATAGCCGAGCATCGCCGACTCAGAACGGACCCAAAGCGTGCCTCCGGTAATTTTGGTCTCTGTTCCGGCACCGCCTACTTTCATCCAAGTGGATTGGCTGTCTTTTGATTTCGTTGAGAATATACCCAGTTCAGTTAATCCGTATGTTTGTTTCAGCCGTACCCCCGGAAACAGCCGGTGAATGCCGCGCAGCGTTGATTGGGGCATCGGTTCTGTGCCGTAAGTGATCAGCTGGAGTGAAGAGAGGTTATAGCCGGAGCCGGCATCCGCCTTGGACATCAGCAGCATGTTTAAAAAGGTCGGGGTGGCGGGGAGTACTTGGACAGCATGTTTGTCGACCGCCCGATAAACGGACTCCGGCGTTCTGCTGTCTGATGTGACGATTGTTCCCCCGTTAAACAGAATCGCAAACAGCGTATTAATGCCGCCTATATGATCCAATTTCAGAAAAATGAGTGTACGCAGCGGTTTTCTTTTCGCCGTTTTGTATTTTTCAAGCAGCCGGCCGGCGCTTAACACGGATGCTTTGCTTTTGCCGGAGGTTCCCGATGTGAAAATAATAATGCCTGACTCTCCTCTCTCTCGCAGGTCATCAAGCAGAGGGTGAGAGGCGCTTTTAGAACCTTCACGAAGCGTCCAGCTGTCATTTTCATTTATTTCAATGATTTGATTCACTTTCGCGTCTTCAAACATATCGAGATGCTTTTCCCTTGATTCATTGCTGAGAGGGACAACGATATTTCGGTTTAACAGAAGCGCCATCAGCAAAAAAATGGCGTTCGGGGAATAATCCCCGATAAGCGCCACACATTCTCCTTCACGTATTCCGTTTTGTTCAAGTTCTTTCTGAAAAAAGCTGATTCGTGTCAGCAAATCATCATACGTAAAAGTCTGCCCTTTAAAAATGAGAAACTCACTGTCTTGCGTTTCCCTAAGCTTATCAGTCACCCAGCTGATATCTCCCCCGCTTTCTGTTATCATGATTGAGCACTGTCCATATATTTTTGATAAATATCACAAATGCTGCCGACGGTTGTAATGCTGGAAATTGTTTCTCCTTGGGAAAAAGGATCTACTCCGGTTTCCATCTCCATCTGTGCGACTAATTGAGCGATATCCAGTGATGAGAAGCCCAGATCCTCTATGACTCTCACATCATCTCCCGCTTCGACGGCCCGATATGACTGCTGTTCTTGAATGTCCTGGATGATTTGAGCGATGATCTGCTTCATTTCCTTGGTTTGTTCCATTTGCTTTCAGCTCCATTCTTCATTTTATAAACTTCTGATGACCCGTTTATAATCCGGAATATGATCTTGTGAAGAGGTCGGCACCGCCAGCAGCTTATCCACCTTGGAAATGGCCAGCAATGTATGATTTCTTTTCATATAGACTTCAATCTGATAGCTGATTTTCGCCACTGAGATCATACCGAGGGAATCACCGTGAAAGTCGGGATCGCATTCTTCAATGTGTCCCGTCATATAAATATCAAGCTCTTCATCTGCAAAACAATTTCCGTAATAATACGTCTCTCTCTCAAGCAGAAATAAATGCCGCGCGATTGAAACCGGAAAACCCGGCTTCGACCGGCGCGTCATCCATTCAAATTCCGCCGCATCCATTATCTTGCTGAATTTCGCAAACACCATGGCATGCCCCGGCGCAGCATCCTGATCAACAGGAACCCGATATGAAACGGGGTCTGCTGTTTTGAGGTTGCCCGGCTTCATACCGAAAGCATCCGTTCTGATTTTCTTTGACCGCATCAGCGCGTAAGGCGGCTTGGCTAGCTTAGAAAGTTCCGCAATGCATTCAGCCTTAGGCGCTGAGACTTTGCGGGTCGAACCTTCTGTTTGTGTGACGTCGACGACAATTAAACTATTGGCTTTCATAGAAGGAAACCGCCCGCGGTCCCACTCGCTTTTATCAGTGCTGACCGCTCCTTTCGGCCCAAACAAATAATCAGATTCTAATATGGTTTCTCCAAACCGGGAGATATCGACTCCGACGGAAACCTCGTCCCATAATCGGTACTGATCAAGAGGCTTATCTGAAGGAACTTTGAGATGTGTCATAAAATAAGCCGGATACAAAATCAGCCCTTGGTGATCGGCCATCTGATCAGGCCGGAATCCCGTTCCGTCCGTTAAATGGTGACTGTGTGCGTTGCCGAATAACAGCAGCAGCGCGTACTCATTCAAATTCCCTAACCCGACATGGCTCATCGTTAATTCATGATTTTCAATCAGCATGGTAGTCCTCCGCAGAAAAAATGTAATGTCCGGTCATACTCAGCCTGTAATCGATACCAGCCGTTGCGCAAGAAGACCGGCTGTTTCTTCCATGAGCTGTTTGCCGATCAGATCGACATGCCTGTTTCTCCAATTTTCAAGCGGGGTTCCTTTCACCCATTGATTAAATGCGCCGAGTGCAGGGCCGCAATGAATTTGGTAATCTATTTTACTTTCGCTTTTTCCTTCCAGAGCGAGCCTCGTCGTATGGGAAAAATACCATTTAAATACCATCGCCATTTTGTGTTTCGGATTCTGTTCGGCTTTGGCGATCTGTTCAGGAGATTTATCATGTTTCAACTGCTCATACACTTCTTCAAAACTGCGCTGGAAATACTTATCTTCAATTAATGTTTTCGTTTTTTCATCTATTTCATCTAAAGAATTGTATTGTCTGTACAAGTCAAAGAGTTTATTGGCTCTGGCCGGGAAAAACAGGCCTTTTTTCAGCACCTGCACCCTTGCTCCCGCTTCAAACATATCTCCCGCGGGAGCATATGACGTATCCTGCACGTTCGCTTCCTGAAGCAGATCTTTCACTGAATCGCTTGTCCCGGCTTCGACCGTGCATTGATTAATAGAACCGGTTCCGATAAATTCGGCGCCGAGCAGAAACGCGGCAGCAGCAGCTTCCGGAGTGCCGATGCCGCCGGCTGCGCCGATTCTTACTTTTTTCGCATAACCGTGCTTCTCCATCATGCGGTCTCTGAGTCTGATCATGGCAGGCATTAAAGTATACGGAATCCCTTGGTCGGTATGCCCTCCTGAATCTGCTTCAACGCAAATGTCATCAGCCATCGGAATTTCTTTTGCAAGCGCCGCTTCCCCGGCTGTCAGCCGATTGTCAGACACAAGTCTTTCCAGCATATGAGCCGGAGCCGGATTCAGAAAGGCCTCAGCGACTTCAGGCCGGGATACTTTCG
The DNA here is from genome assembly GCF_053545315.1 of Bacillus sp. CIS52. Taxonomy (NCBI): domain Bacteria; kingdom Bacillati; phylum Bacillota; class Bacilli; order Caryophanales; family Bacillaceae; genus Bacillus; species Bacillus sp. CIS52. The sequence goes on along the minus strand of NZ_JBIUFR010000002.1, from coordinate 555,021 downwards.
CGATGATTCTGTTTTGAACTGACACCGATCCGTCATGATTCCTGCTTAATCCCTTTGCCCTGTATATAACGAGAGCGGGGGTTATGCCCATAAATGCCGATGCTTCAATAAGATGAATGCCGTTTTTCAAATATAAATCTATCATTCTGACTTCCTTGTCAGGTGACATCATATGATGAAGAAGGTTCATTCCGAATGTTTCCCCTTGCCGCAGTGCAGACCGGATGGTTCCGATGGCCTGTCCGATCCGTTCGATACTCAATCCGCCTGTTCCGTAAAAGCCCAGCATTCCCGCTTTTGCCGCTTTAATGACCATCTGTTCCGAAGCAATTCCCCTGTACATGGAGCCCGTCATGTAAGCATATTGGATGTTATGATCTTTTTTAAAATCTTCGTTCCCTAATCTCATTCCCGCCGTTTTTTGTGAATCAGCTGCCGCACTTGTAACATCAGCAATATCAGACTCTTCTTTCGGCATAGGTAATGGGACGGCATCTTTTTTAATCTGCCGCGTCAGTTTTGTCAGCACTTCCCCGGGCCCGACTTCTGTAATTTCATTATTTTCAAGTCCCATCAGACGGCGTATCGTGTCCGTCCACTTTACCTGATTGGTCATTTGCAAAGTCAGATTTGTTTTGATTTCATCATTCTTATAAGGTGCGGCATGAAGATTTGAGATCACCGGAAAACGAAGAGGCAAAAACGCCGTTTCTTCTAAATAATCCGCAAACTCTTTTTCAGCATCTTTCATATAGCGGGAATGGAAAGCGCCGCTCACATTTAAAGGAAGGTACATTCTCACGCCGGCTTTTTCAAAGACGGGGCGCGCTTTTTCAATGTCTTGTTTCGTTCCGGCGATCACAATTTGCAAAGGTGAATTATGGTTAGCGATATCAATGCCGGTCAGATGATAATCGGATAAAACATCTTTTACTTGTTCAGCCGTAAACCCCAAAACCGCCGCCATGCCTCCGGGAGCTGCCTTGCTCATGAGCTCCCCTCTTTTTTTTACAAGCTGCAAACCGGTCTCAAAATCAAAGCAGCCGGCCGCAAATAACGCATTATATTCTCCTAAACTGTGCCCTGCGGCGTAATCAGGCTCTCTGCCGGACTCTTTCATTTTCTTTAAATAACTGAGTGCACTCACCGTATATAACGCCGGCTGGGTAAATTGCGTTTTCCCCAGCTGGTGATTCGGATCCTCCAGGCACAATTCTTCTATAGAGTAGCCTAATATGTCATCAGCCTGACGTGTCAGATCTTGAAATTCATCAAACAGTCCGCCTCCCATTCCTTTAAATTGAGAACCCTGCCCCGGGAAAACAAACGTAAGCATCTCATCCTCATCCTTTCCGCATCGTCAATTTTGCACACCACATGTGGTTCTCAATACAAAAACGTCTCTTATCTCATATATTGACTGGTGTAAACACCGGCATAAAAATAAAAACACAAACGCGTTTGCGATTCAGCACAGGTTTAAAAATCGCAAACGCATTGTGTTTTCCTTTTCTAACATAATTTACATAAAAACATATTGCTTGTTTACTGAATGTTTCTCATGACAAGCTGCAGTGCCAATATGCCCGAAAACAGCCGTGACGGCACACTTCTCCCTTATCATGTATATGTAGATATATACACTACAATCATTTTTATAATCCCTATTTCCTCTTCAACGTGCCGAAACAGCGATTGAAATTTAATAGGTGCTTTACTTTAATTTAATAAATTTAACAAATAGTTGCTATTTAAAGAGAATAATATCAATTTATAGATAATAATGTCAAGGGGTTTTTTCTTTATTTTCTGACATTTATTTCACAGTTTTATGTTCGGTGGATAAAATGTCAGATAATTCTCTGAACCCTTTTCATGTCAAAGAAAATTCATCGCTTCTCTGTCAATTGGGTCTATACTTATTTTTCATTTTCATATATTATGTAAAAAAAAGACGAAATAGAAAATTTTTTAATCATTTTAAATATTATCCATTAAATACTTTCTTTGTATAATAATTTCTTATTATTCTAAGGAGGATCCAGTCATGAAATGGTACGCACTTTTTGTAGAGTCGGGAAAAGAAGAAGCAGTGCAAAAATTTCTGCGTCTGCAGTTTGATGAGCAGGCTCTCTACTCAATCATACCCAAGAAAAAAGTCACAGAACGAAAAGCCGGAATCAAATACGAGGCACTCAAAAAAATGTTTCCGGGATATGTGCTGTTTAAAACAAAGATGACAGAGCGGACATTTCATAAAATCAAAGAACTCCCCATTTCATGCAGAATCGTGAATAACGGCGCATATTATTCCAAAGAGCGTAAAACCTATTTCACGACAATTAAGGATGAAGAAATCCTCCCTATTATCAGGCTGATCGGAGAAGGAGACACTGTAGATTATTCAAAAGTCTATATTGAAAATTCAAAAGTAACCGTTGCCTCAGGGCCTCTTAAAGGAATGGAAGGCATTATTAAAAAGATCGATAAAAGAAAAAGACGCGCCAAAATCTGCCTGTCTTTTATGGGACTGGACAAAATGGTCAACGTCGGAATTGAAGTGCTCTCCAAACCCTAGCATTTCAAAAAAAGCATCAACAGCATGTGCCGTTGATGCCCTTTTTATATAAACAGACGAAAGCCCGACATCAAAATAACCCCGCTCACCACTGTCACGGTCAGACTTTTTGTTTTCAAGGCAGTATTTTCATCCTGACAATCTGGTTCAAAGGACGCCACGCAGTCATCGGTGCGTTTCTCATCTATATTTGCTAAATGATCGGCTGTAAATGCCTGTTATGAAGATACGGCCCCGATGTGTATAAGAAAAATGCCCGTTCAGAACAATAAGAACGATGTGTTCAGCTGTGAGCAGTTTATATGACTGGATGATCATGAGTTGTTATAATCAATGTCTAAAAACATTCCGGGAGGCGAAATAAATGGCCAGAAAATTATTTACACCATGGACCGTTAAAGATGTAACGATCAAAAACCGTATTGTTATGGCACCGATGTGCATGTATTCCTCACATGAGAAGGACGGAAAACTGCAGCCTTTTCATATGGCGCACTACATATCGCGTGCAATCGGTCAGGTCGGTCTGATTATCGTTGAAGCGACAGCCGTTAATCCGCAGGGACGTATTACCGATCAGGATTTGGGCATTTGGAGCGACGATCATATCGAAGGCTTTGCCAAACTGACAGAACAGGTGAAAGCGCAAGGGTCTAAAATCGGCATTCAGCTCGCGCACGCGGGACGTAAAGCAGAGCTTGACGGAGAAATTTACGCTCCTTCAGCCATTCCGTTCGATGAGCAGTCCAAAACACCGGCTGAAATGACGATAGAACAAATTAAAGAAACCATTCAGGAATTCAAACAGGCCGCGGCGCGTGCGAAAAAAGCCGGCTTTGACATTATCGAGCTTCATGCGGCACACGGCTACTTAATGCACGAATTTTTGTCACCGCTGTCCAATCACCGTACAGATGAATACGGCGGCTCACATGAAAACCGCTACCGCTTCTTAGGCGAGACCATTGAAGCCGTCAAGGAAGTCTGGGACGGACCGCTATTTGTCCGTGTTTCCGCATCTGATTATACTGATAAGGGTCTGGACATTGCCGATCATATCGGCTTTGCGAAGTGGATGAAGGAGCAGGGAGTCGACTTGATTGATTGCAGCTCAGGCGCACTCGTTCAAGCTGATATTAACGTCTTCCCCGGCTATCAAGTGAGCTTTGCGGAGAAAATCCGTGAGCAGGCCGAAATCGCAACAGGCGCCGTCGGTTTGATAACGACAGGGACAATGGCTGAAGAAATTCTGCAAAACAACCGCGCTGACCTTATTTTTGTCGCGAGAGAACTTCTGCGCGATCCGCATTTTGCAAGAAGTGCAGCGAAGCAGCTGAATACTGAAATACCGTCGCCGGTTCAATACGACAGAGCATGGTGACAGAAGAGACAGCCGGAATTTTTATCATCGGCTGTCTCTTTTTTTATTTTTTGAGAAACGATCGCCGAAGCATCTCCGTCTTCCTTATAGAACCAATTAGAGGGGATGACTCCAATGAAAGCAGCATGGATGGAAAGGACATACCTGATTGACGGCTGTCCGTTTTATACAAAACACCGTAAAGGTGCCGGCGAAGTGACGATCGTCTTTGAAGCCGGCTGCGGCACTTCTTCTGAAACATGGACACCATTACTCACTGACATAGATGAAGAATTTGGGGTTTTCACATATGACAGAGCCGGAATCGGCAAAAGCGGCCAAAGCAGAAACAAGCGAACGGCAGATCACATGGTACAGGAATTAAACGCCCTTCTGCTGAAGGCGGGCGTCAAGCCTCCTTACCTTGTCGTCTCGCATTCATACGGCACGATTATCAGCAGACTTTGGGCGAGCCGAAACCGTCGGGATATTCTCGGGATGGTTCTCCTTGACCCGGTTTCTGAAGATCAGGAGACGAAAGTGCTTCCGCTTCTTCCCGAAGAAATGAAAGCCGCCTATTTGAAACAGTTCAAATTGGAAGGATCACACGCGGAATTTTTGACGAGCCTTCGGCAGATCAAGCACCAGCAGATTCATTTTAACGATATGCCGCTGTTGATTTTATCATCCGGAGAGCGGGATGAGCGCTTAAAGCCCGCTCATGAAGAATGGATGAAACTGCACAGAAGCATGCTTGATGTCTCTTATCAAAGCGGATGGATTCAGGCCAAAAACAGTTCTCATGCCATTCACCACGATGAACCGCATATCGTCCACCTTGCCATTTATGATGTTTGGTGTGCGGCGCGCAAGCAAATGAATGCTCCGGCCTATCAGGCGGTAAACTCATAAAACAAAAGCCATTGTGCCTGAGCACAATGGCTTTTTTATCGTGATCTACTTCGTCTCACGATGTAAAGTATACTTTTTCAACCGGGGTGAATACTTTTTCATTTCCAATCGATCCGGATTCGTCCGTTTGTTCTTCGTCGTGATATAGTTTCTGTCCCCTGTCTCTGTGCAGGCCAATGTTACATTCACACGCATCATTTTCACCTCTCGATCAAATCGTAATTATTCCGTTTTATTATATACCCTCAAATCAATATGTCAAGCGTCCATTTTTTAAGAGCGTTCCACTGTGACTTCCATGAAGTCAAATGCGATCCTGCTGTTTTCAAATACCGCTTTCGCCTCATGTTCCAGACGCTCTATCGGCGATTCGCCTTGATACCTTGCGCTGATGTGAGTTAAGATCAGCTGCTTCACGCCTGCTTTTTTTGCCGTTTGTGCAGCCTGTTCTGTCGTCGCATGATAGTAATTATGCGCAAGCTTTGCATCTTCTTTGGCAAACGTCGCTTCATGAACAAGTACATCGGCATTGCGCGCAAGCTCGGTTACCCGCTCTGATGCCCGGGTATCCCCTGAAAAAGCGACGATCCTCCCCTTTTTCGGCGGCTCCAAAAAATCCTGTCCATCAATTATTCTTCCATCATCAAGCGTGACTGTTTCGCCTTTTTTGATCTTCTGATAGACGGGGCCGGGCGGAATATTCATTTCCTTCAGTCTGCCGGCCTGCAATGCACCGGGAATATCTTTTTCCTGTACACGGTAGCCGAACGCTTCTACACCGTGAATGACGGATGCTGCGGTAACGATGAATTGCTCATCTTCAAAAACCGTTCCCTCTTCAATTTCATGTACGGTAAGAGGATACGTCAAATGGGTCGCCGTCACATTCAGGCTTGTTTCGATAAATGCTTTTATGCCTTTTGGCCCGTAAATCGTCAGCTCTTCTTCACCGCCCTGAAATGACCGGCTTCCCAACAGACCCGGAAGACCGTAAACATGATCACCGTGAAGATGGGTGATGAAAATCTTTTCAATTTTCCTCGGTTTGAGTGTTGTATGTAATATCTGATGCTGAGTGGCTTCTCCGCAATCAAACAGCCATACGGAACGCCTTTCTTCAAGAAGCTTCAGCGCGACGGACGTTACGTTTCTCGCCTTTGCCGGCATGCCGGCCCCCGTCCCTAAAAATAATAATTCCACAATGCTTCCTCCTAGATCTTTGTACTACTAAGGATACAGGATCAGGCTGAAAATGTGAATTCACCCGGGGCTTCTCCGGCCTGATTAATTTTTTTCCGCAAACCTCAAAAAACAGGCTGAAACATTTGCTTTCAACGAATTTTAGATTTAAAATGAAGGAAATATGCGGGGTTTTAAACCATGCTTCAGATAAAGTGAGGTACTCTAAGTGAAAACAAACGACAAACCAAAAGCAGTAATTGTAATATTTGGTGCCACAGGGGATTTGGCAAAACGAAAACTTTACCCATCCATTCACCGTTTATATAAAAATGGTCAGATTGGTGAAGAGTTTGCAGTTGTAGGTGTTGGAAGAAGACCTTGGTCAAACGAGGACCTCCGTGAAACCGTTAAAACGTCTGTTTCTTCGGCTGGGCAAAAAGACATAGATGATTTCACATCTCATTTTTATTACCATCCGTTTGATGTAACGAATCCGGGTTCCTATCAGGAGCTGAATGTCCTGCTTGATCAGCTTGAACATACATATGAAATCCCGAACAACCGAATGTTTTACTTGGCAATGGCCCCTGAGTTTTTCGGCACAATCGCAAAATCGCTTAAAAATGAAGGTGTCACAGCGACAAAAGGCTGGTCCCGTCTCGTAATTGAAAAGCCGTTCGGCCATGACCTGCCGAGTGCGAAAGAGCTTAACAAAGAAATACGGGAAGCTTTCACAGAAGATCAAATTTATCGGATCGACCATTACTTGGGCAAGCAAATGGTTCAAAACATCGAAGTCATCCGTTTTGCGAATGCGCTTTTTGAACCGCTTTGGAATAACCGCTACATCTCAAACATCCAGATTACGTCAAGTGAAGATCTCGGCGTTGAGGATCGCGCGAGATATTATGAAAAATCAGGCGCACTCCGCGATATGGTTCAAAACCACATTTTACAAATGGTCGCTCTGTTAGCGATGGAACCGCCTATTAAACTGAACACGGAAGAAATCCGCAGCGAAAAAGTGAAGGTGCTGAGAGCTCTCCGCCCTGTCGCTCCAAATGAAGTGAGCGATTACTTCGTCCGCGGACAATACCAAGCGGGAACGATCAACGGAAACTCTGTACCGAGCTATACAGATGAACAAAACGTAGCACCGGATTCCAATACAGAAACATTCGTATCCGGAAAGCTGTTAATCGACAACTTCCGCTGGGCCGGCGTTCCGTTTTATATCCGAACAGGGAAACGGATGAAAGAAAAATCAACGAAAATCGTCGTTCAATTTAAAGACATTCCGATGAACCTATATTACGGCAATGAAACGAATGTAAACCCGAACCTGCTTGTCATCCACATCCAGCCGGATGAAGGCATCACTTTATATCTGAATGCTAAAAAACTAGGCGGGGCCGCACATGCTCAGCCGATTAAGCTGGATTACTGCAGCAACTGCAGTGACGAAATGAACACACCGGAAGCTTATGAAAAATTGATTCACGACTGTCTGCTCGGCGATGCAACGAACTTTGCCCATTGGGACGAAGTAGCGCTTTCTTGGAATTTCGTCGACGCGATTTCCGAAACATGGGCAGCCGACAAAACCCTTTCCCCGAATTATGAAGCCGGATCAATGGGACCTAAGGCTTCAGACGACCTCTTAGAAAAAGACGGCCTTCACTGGTGGAATATATAAGAAGAAATTAAAAAACCGCGGCGCTGTTCATAAGGCCCGCGGTTTTTACATATCAGAAAAGCCCCCGCAGTTATTGCGGGGGCTTCTTCATTACTTCATCCATTCAGTATGGAAAATGCCTTCTTTATCCGTGCGTTCGTACGTATGCGCGCCGAAGTAGTCACGCTGCGCTTGAATCAAGTTTGCAGGAAGCACTGCCGTACGGTAGCTGTCGTAATATGCAAGTGCGCTTGAGAACGAAGGTACCGGCACGCCTTGGGCTACGGCAAGTGAAATCACTTGGCGAAGGGCGCCTTGGTAGCTTTCTGCAATGTTTTTGAAATAGCTGTCTAACAGCAGGTTGTCAAGCTCCGGTTCACGGTCATACGCATCTTTGATCTTTTGCAGGAACGCCGCGCGGATGATACAGCCGCCGCGGAAGATCATCGCGATTTCACCGTATTTCAGATCCCAGTTATATTCTTCAGACGCTGCTTTCATTTGGGCGAAACCTTGTGCGTAAGAACAGATTTTACTCATGAAGAGCGCTTTTCTGACCGCTTCAATCAGCTCTTCTTTGTTTTCAGTGACCGGCTTAACGTCAGGCCCGGACAACAGGCTGCTTGCTTTCACACGCTCTTCTTTCATTGCGGAAATGAAACGCGCAAAAACAGATTCAGTGATAATCGGAAGCGGCACGCCTAAGTCAAGAGCACTTTGGCTTGTCCATTTACCCGTTCCTTTTTGGCCTGCTTTATCAAGGATGACGTCAACAAGCGGTTTGCCCGTTTCTTCATCTTTTTTAGTGAAAATGTCAGCCGTGATTTCGATCAGATAGCTGTCAAGCTCACCTTTGTTCCACTCAGCGAATACTTCGTGAAGCTCTTCGGCAGACAGTCCGAGCACCTGTTTCAAAATGAAATAAGACTCAGAGATCAGCTGCATGTCACCGTATTCGATACCGTTGTGCACCATTTTCACATAGTGCCCCGCTCCGTCCGGGCCGATGTATGTCGTACAAGCTTCTCCGTCCACTTTAGCAGAAATGGCTTCCAAAATCGGCTTCACGAGTTCGTGCGCTTCCTTTTGGCCGCCCGGCATAATAGAAGGCCCCTTAAGCGCTCCCTCTTCACCGCCTGATACACCCGTCCCGATAAAGTGAATACCGCTTTCGGCAAGCTCTTTGTTCCGGCGCTGTGTATCTTTATAGTATGTATTTCCGCCGTCAATCAAAATATCGTCTTTTTCCAGATGAGGAAGAAGAGATTGAATCGTCGCATCCGTTGCAGTTCCCGCTTTAACCATTAATAAAATTTTGCGGGGTGTTTCAAGAGACTGGACAAACTCCTCGATACTGTATGTACCGACAACATTTTTGCCTTTTGCCTCTTCTAAAAACTCTTCCGTTTTGCTGCTTGATCTGTTGTATACAGACACAGAAAATCCCCGGCTTTCAATGTTAAGAGCCAGATTTTTACCCATTACCGCAAGACCGATAACTCCGATTTGTTGTTTTGACATATTCTAACGTCCCTTCTTCAAACGTTTAACCATTTTAAAATTTAAATTAAAATAAAATGATATTTATACTAAAGAAATTATCATACATAACCCCTTTTTTCAAGTTATTCACCTTTTCTTTTCATCCTGAAAAAAGTCTCTGTTAAAGCTCGTTCCCCTTGTTTTGCTTTCTTCTTTTTTCATGACGGCGCCTTTTCGGATCATGTGCCGGCCGTATTTTTCATTCAGCTCGTTCATCATCTGAACAATCGGCTCTTCCTTTGCATCCTCCTTGAATGAAAACAGGTCAAGCTGTTTATACGCCTGCTGTTTTTCGACCAGTTCCGTTCCGGTGATGCCGAGAAGTCTCACCGGGTTTTGGTTCCAGTGCTTGTCAAACAGTTCCATCGCCGCATTCATGATGTCTTTTTTCTGATCAGCCGGATTGCTGAGGGTCATGCTTCTTGTGACCGTTTTCCAATCCGCATAGCGGATCATGATGAACAGCCGGCAGGCCATGACCTCCTTACGCTGGAGCCGTTCGCTTACAGACAGCGCGAGGCGGTCAAACACGCCGGTTAATTCATCCCAGTCAGCCGAATCATGCGAAAGGGTGGATGAGTTGCCGACGCTTTTAAATTCATAAATCCGTTCGGGATCGACTTCTGCGCGGTGGATGCCGTTCGCCTTATCCTTCAGCCTCGGCCCGTTTATGCCGAGCAGCATTTTCAGCGCCCGTTCATCTCCTTTTGCCAAATCACCGATCGTTTTGATGCCGAGCGTTTTTATTTTTTCCGCAGTTTTCGTTCCTATACCGTGCATCTCTTCGATCGGGAGAGGCCACAATATGTCCGGCAGCTCTCTTTTTCTTAAAATGGTGATGCCGAGCGGTTTTTTCATATCAGACGCCATCTTGGCGAGAAACTTATTCGGAGCGATGCCGATGCTTGACGGAAGCAAAAGCTCTTTTTGCAGCCTTGCCTGAATGTCTGCGGCTGTCTCATACGCCCTGTGTCCGTGCGGTGTGTCCGTAATATCCATGTATCCTTCATCAATAGAAACAGGCTCGACTAAATCCGTATACTCCCTCAGAATGCTGAACATTTCTTTTGACGAACTCCGGTAGCGGTCAAAATTCGGAGGAACGACGATGAGTTCCGGACAGAGGCGTTTCGCCTGCCACACCGGCATGGTGGTCTTTACGCCCCGCGCTCTCGCTTCATAGCTGCAGGTGACGATGATTCCTCTCCGTTCCTTCACGTTTCCGGCAACGGCGAGAGGTTTTCCCTTTAAAGTCGGATCATACGCCATTTCTACAGAGGCATAAAAACTGTTCATATCGATATGAAATATAATTCTCCCTTTTCCGGCCACTCCCGGCGCCTCCTTTCCTTTCATAGACAACCTTATATATATGTAGTAAAATAAGAGCTGAATGGATGTGATAAAATGATTCTTGAGTCAATGAATGACTTTTTATTTTTAGTCGATTTTTTCACAATTATTCTTCCCGCTCTGACCGCGATCGGCATCGCTTTTCTATTGCGTGAGCGCCGCGCAGGCGAGCATTGGAGAACGAAACGAATAGATGAACATCAAGCAGTCGTTCAGCTGAACCGAACAGACTTTCTTATTATTATATATCATCGCATTACAACTTGGATACGTAAAGTCATCCGCATGAATTCACCGGCGAATGATGATGAAGATGTCAGCTTCCTCCTTTTATAACGGCAAGTGAAGATAAAAAGGAGGAGACATAATTGTCTAAAACATATCAAAAATGGATAGCTTTCGGATTATTTTTTATCGTACTGTGCACAGGCCGCTCGGCTTTTGCGGCGACATCTCAGACTCAGACGGGAGGCCTCGGGAATATCGGTTTTTTCCACGATTACCTGATCGAGCCGTTTTCGGCACTTTTAAAAGGTGTGGCGGGCCTGTTCCACGGTGAGTACGGACTGTCGATTATTCTGGTGACGATTATCGTCCGGATCGTTGTATTGCCTTTGTTTGTGAACCAATTTAAGAAACAGCGGGTGTTCCAGGAAAAAATGGCTGTGATCAAACCGCAGATCGACAGCATCCAGGCTAAAATGAAACAAACGAAAGATGCGGAGAAACAAAAAGAACTGCAAATGGAAATGATGAAGCTTTACCGTGAGCACAATCTGAATCCGATGGCAATGGGATGCCTTCCGATGCTGGTGCAATTCCCGATTTTGATCGGTTTTTATTACGCCATCCGCTCAACACCGGAAATCGCTTCACACTCGTTTCTGTGGTTCAGCTTAGGGCATTCTGATATTCTTGTATCACTGTGCGCGGGCGCCATGTATTTCTTACAGGCTTATATTTCCCAAAAGTTAAACGAGAAATATTCACCGGCCGCTCAAAATCCGGCCGCGATGCAGTCAGCAAAAATCATGGTCTTTATTTTCCCTGTCATGATGACCATTTTTTCACTTAACGTACCGGCTGCGCTTCCGCTTTACTGGTTTACAAGCGGACTGTTTTTAACAGTGCAGAACGTGCTTTTACAGCAGACGCATCATAAAAAGAAACAAGCTGCGGCTCAGGCGGAGCCCGCAAAATCATAACATTGAACCTGCCGTGTGAATTCCGGCAGGTTTTTTCATGTGGATCTTACGAAAAAAAGCACCCAATTCATTGGGTGCTTCGTTTTTAGTTGGCTGCTGTTTCGATAATGGCAACAACCATTTCCGCCGTTTTGACGAGCTCTTCAATCGGCATTTTTTCATTTTTCGTATGGATTTGTTCATAACCTACTGACAGGTTGACTGTCGGAATGCCGTGGCCGGCAATGATGTTCGCGTCACTTCCGCCGCCGCTCGTCTGAAGTTCGCTCGGCCGGCCGATTTTTGCCGCCGCTTTTTTCGCGACTTCCACAACCTGATCGCCGTCCTGGTATTTGAAACCCGGATACATGACCGCGATGTCCACTTCTGCGCGGCCTCCCATCTCAGCTGCCGCAGATTCGAAAGCTTCCTTCATTTTCTGCACTTGCGCTTCCATTTTTTCAGGCACTAACGAACGCGCTTCAGCCAGAATATCAACTTGATCGCAGACGATATTGGTTTGCGTGCCTCCTTCAAAACGTCCGATATTAGCCGTTGTTTCTTTATCAATACGGCCGAGCGGCATTTTTGAGATTGCTTTTGATGCGATTGTAATCGCGGAGATGCCTTTTTCCGGTTCTACTCCCGCATGAGCCGTTTCTCCGAAAATGGTTGCTCTCACTTTCGCTTGTGTCGGCGCGGCTACAATAATGTTGCCGACTTTTCCGTCTGAATCAAGCGCAAAACCGTATTTCGCGGTAATGTCTGAACGATCCATTGCTTTTGCTCCGACTAATCCTGATTCTTCTCCGGCCGTGATGATGAATTCAATCGTTCCGTGCTCGATGTTTTGTTCTTTCAGCACTTTAATGGCTTCAAACATTGCGGCAAGGCCCGTCTTATCATCAGCGCCTAGAATCGTCGTGCCGTCGGTTTTGACATAGCCGTCTTCCACAATCGGCTTAACGCCTTTTCCCGGAACAACAGTGTCCATATGCGATGTGAAATAAATCGTATCCGCATCTTTTGTGCCCTTTAAGGTGCAGATTAAGTTGCCGGCTCCATGCCCCGTCACTTCTTTTGTATCGTCTTCTTTTACGCTCAATCCTAAATCAGTGAATTTTTGTTTGAGCACCTTGCTGATTTCCGCTTCGTGTTTTGTTTCTGAATCAATTTGAACAAGTTCCAGAAATTCTTCAAGCAGGCGTTTTTCGTTTACCATTTTCAGTTCCTCCGTTTAAAGCGGTATATTACCGTGCTTTTTTTTCGGTCTTTCCTCTTCCTTATGTGCAAGCATGTCAAATGCCTGAATCAATTTTTTCCTCGAGTCTTCCGGCCGGATGATGTCATCCACCATACCGCAGGCAGCCGCTTTATACGGACCAGCGTTTTCCTTTTCATATATGGCTTTTTTTTCGAGCTTCGTTTTTTCCGGATCGTCAGAAGCTTGTATGTCTCTGCGGTATAAAATCGATGCCGCGCCTTCTGCTCCCATCACGGCAATTTCCGCATTGGGCCAGGCAAATACAAGATCAGCTCCGAGCCCTTTCGAATTCATGGCGACATAAGCGCCTCCGTAAGCTTTTCTGATGATGAGCGTCACTTTCGGCACCGCCGCTTCGGCAAAAGCATACAGCAATTTTGCTCCGTGACGGATGATTCCCGCATGCTCCTGCTGAAGGCCCGGCAGAAATCCGGGAACATCAGCGATCGTTAACAGCGGAATATGAAATGCGTCGCAAAAACGGATGAATCTCGACGCTTTGTCAGCGGCATCAATCGTGAGGCTCCCCGCCAAATGTTTCGGCTGGTTTGCGACAAAACCGACCGTGCGACGTCCGAGCTTCAGAAAACCGACAGCAATGTTTTTGGCAAAATACGGCTGAATATCAAAAAACGTTCCGTCATCCGCCAGTTCTTTTATCACCTGTAACACATCGTAAGGTTTCGAACTGTCTGCGGGAACGAGGGTGTTTAATAACGGTCTGATGTCTTCCTTTTTAACGGGCACTGACGTCTGTCTGCCGTGCGGGAGATAAGAAAGCAGGGTTTTCACCGCGGAAAGAGCCTCTTTTTCCGTTCGTGCGGAATAGTGGGCATTTCCGCTTATCACATTATGTATTCCCGCACCGCCTAAACTTTCCGCGTCAATCTGTTCACCCGTCACCTGTTCAATGACTTTAGGGCCTGTAATAAACATGTGCGACGTCTGTTCCGCCATAATCACAAAATCCGTCAGAGCGGGTGAATAAACAGCACCGCCGGCACATGGCCCGAGGATAACAGAAATTTGCGGAATCACTCCCGAGTAAAGGACGTTCCGCCTAAAAATATGACCGTATCCATTTAATGATACCACACCCTCCTGAATTCTCGCACCACCTGAGTCGTTCAGTCCGATGATCGGGGTTTTATTTTTAGCCGCCAGATCCATCACCGCCGCGATTTTTTCGGCATGTGTCTCACCGAGCGTCCCGCCGAGAACGGTAAAGTCATGAGCAAATAAATACACGGGCCGTCCGTCAATTGTCCCGTATCCAGTAACGACGCCGTCTCCCGGAGCATTCTGGCATTCGGGCATGCGGCTTTTGGCAAACGGCTGAAGCTCTGAAAAACTGTCTTCATCCAATAAATAGGAAATTCTTTCTCTTGCCGTCAGCTTGCCTTTTTTGTGCTGTTTTTCATTTCTTTCCGCACCGCCGCCGTTTGTTAAAAAGGAACGTCTTTCGTTTAAATGTCTGATATGGTCACTCATGCTCATCTTGAGTTTCTCCTTTTTCAATTGTTTCACAAAGCTCAATCAAAACCCCGTTCGCCTCTTTCGGGGAGAGAAATGCGACCTTCTTCCCGCCCGCTCCGCTTTGCGGTTCATGATGGATCAAAGTCATGCGGCTTGATTCAAGCTCCTTGATCGTTTCCTTAAGATCGGCGCACCTGAACGCCAAATGATGCAGCCCTTCGCCTCTTTTCTGTAAAAAAGAGCTGACGGGAGACGCTTCTGACAGCGGCTCAATCAGCTCAAGTTTTGTGCTCCCCGCTTCTAAAAAAGCAACTTTCACATTTTGGCCGTTTACCAATTCGTCTCCTATATACGTAAGCCCCAGCATCCGTTCATAAAATCCTCTTGCGGCATCAATAGAGCTGACGGCAATACCGATATGATCAAGTTTTTTCATCGCGCGGGCACCTGCTTTCTGTCATAGGATATGGCTTGTTCATACAAGCAAAACACGTTAAAATGATAGACAGTAATCTTAAGGAGTGAAACGATGTCTCAGAAATTCATGAAAAGCGCCGTCATCGTCATTTTAGGCGTATTTATACTGTCAACAGTCCTCTCAGGCATTATGATGTATTTGCGATAAAAAAGCGGGCGCCTCATTGCACGGGGGTTTCCTGCTTTTTTATGAGGGCTTTCCGCTCTTTTGCAATGTCCTCAAATGAGCGGTTTTCTTTTGTAATCAATACTTTTGTTCCGGGAGGGATAATCCGAAAAATATGGATGACATCCCGGTTTTTCATGCGGATACAGCCGTTTGATACAAACCCTCCGATCAGCTCTTCTCTGTTTGTTCCGTGAATGCCGTATATCCTGCCGTCGGTTCCTTTCGCATCAAAACCGATCCAGCGGACGCCGAGCGGATTTTCCGGCGCGCCTCCCTCTACATTTTTCTTCCGGTAATACGGATTTACAGCCTTGACCGTTACCGTAAATTCTCCTTCAGGTGTCAGATCATCTGTTTTTCCCGTCGCCACCTGATAAATGCCTTCTATTCGATTATCCTTCACAACCGCAAGCGCATTTTTGGTTTTATTGACGATAATGTAAGGGTCACCCGGCAAAGGATTCGCGCCAAGCGGCCAAAGCGGAGACAGCAGCAGAACAGCTGACAATAAAAAAAATCGCATGGGCTCCCCTCCTTTTTTCATTAGAATGACCAATGAACGGGGGACTCATGCGATAATTCATGTGTTTTTTACAGCTTGATGCCTTTGAAATAACTTTTAATCACGAGATATTGTTCCATCTCACCGAGCAGGTGGAATAAAGCCGCCCGCGCTTCAAATTCCTCGCGTGTTGCCGGGAGCGGCATTTCTTCAAATTCCGTTCTCATTTCCGCCAGTCTTTTTAAAAATTTATGGGCGGTATTGCCGGGATGAATGGCTTCCCTTAATTCATGGATAAAATGGGCAATCATTTTTCCCTGCTCCACCGTTATTGAAACAGAGGTAATCTTCGGCAGCAGCCTTTCGATAATTTCAAATTGTTTCTGTCTCATTTTAAAATAATGATAGTAGAGATTTTCATGGCGCAAAATATGATTCTGCACGTCCCGGTACGCGAGGTTTTTCGCCTCTTGAATCATCTGATGCGTCTCCGGTATTTCTTTCCCCGTCCAATCTTGCTCACCTGTTAACAAATATCGTTCGATTTCGGCGAAGATGACGGCAAAGTTGTCCTCGATTTTTTTCCGGTACGCCGCAAGTTTTCTGTCCAGGCTCGGCATATACAGATTCATTAACAGCGCGACGCCGATACCTACGGTGATCAGCTGGAACTCATTCCAGATAAACGCCGGCGTAATGCCGCCGGACATATATAAATGAAGAATGATAACTGAGCTGGTGACGATCCCCTCGTTTATTTTTAAAACGACTGTAGTCGGAATGAACAGCACGAGCAATATTCCGATCACAAACGGATAATAGCCGATCAGTCCGAAAAAGACATATGAAAAGACGATCGCCAATAAACAGGCGGCAAATCGGGCCCACGAGGCCTGAAGCGACCGCTTTTGCGTAATTTGGATGCACAATATGGTGATGATTCCTGCGGATGCGAAGTTTTGCAGATGCAACAGCTGGGCTAAATAAATGGCCAGCGCCGTTCCAAGTGCGGTCTTTAGTGTGCGGTAACCGATTTTAAACATTGCTTGCTCCATTCTGTTTGTTTCGTTCTCAAAAAAAAGAAGAAGAGCATTCTTCTTCTTTTCTTACAGTTATATTTTATAATATTTTTTCTAAAAAGTCCTGTGCTCTTTTTGACTTCGGAGAAAGAAAAAATTCTTCCGGCGGCCCGTCTTCCACTATTGTGCCATCATCCATGAATAATACGCGGTCTGCGACTTCCTTGGCAAACCCCATTTCGTGCGTGACGATCACCATCGTCATGCCCGTCTGCGCGAGCTCTTTCATCACCTCAAGGACTTCTTTGACCATTTCCGGGTCAAGGGCTGAGGTCGGTTCATCAAACAGCATGATGTCAGGATTCATAGCAAGCGCCCGCGCGATGGCGACGCGCTGCTTCTGCCCGCCTGACAAGCGGTTCGGATAGTCGTTCCGTTTTTCAAGCAGCCCGACTTTTTCGAGGAGCGCGCACGCCTTTTCTTCCGCCGCCTTTTTGGACTCTTTCTTCACACTGACCGGCGCGTATGTGATATTATCAAGCACCGTTTTATGAGGAAACAGATGAAAATGCTGAAATACCATGCCGATATTTTCCCGCACTTTCAGTTTATTCGTTTTAGCGGCGGTGATTTCTTTTTCCTTAATGGCAATCGTTCCGCCGCTCGGGGTTTCCAGCAGATTTAAGCAGCGCAGAAACGTTGATTTGCCCGAGCCGGAAGGCCCGATGACGGCGACGACTTCACCTTCTTGGATCTGTGTTGAAATGTTTTTCAATACTTCATGTTTCCCGAATGATTTTGAAAGGTTGTCGACCTTAATCATTGGCTTTCAGCTTCCTTTCTACGCCTTTTCCGATGAATGCTAAAATCAAAACGAGCACGTAATAGATTAAGCCCGCCACAATAAGAGGCTCTAAATAGTTGTATGTTGCGGCGCCGGACTGGTAGGCCCGTCTCATGATATCGCCGAGACCGATAACCGTGACGATAGCCGATTCTTTCGTCAAAGTGATTAATTCGTTTATAATGGCCGGAGAAATGTTTTTGAACGCCTGCGGCAGCAGCAGATCTTTCATCATTTTTCCGTACGGCACGCCGAGAGCGACGGCAGCCTCTTTTTGTCCTTTGTCAATCGCGTTGATTCCCGCTCTGATAATTTCAGAGACGTAAGCGGCAGAATTGAGCGATAAGGCGGTGACCGCAGCCCAAAATTGGTCGATCTGAAAGCCGAGGAGCTGCGGCATACCGAAATAAATGATCATCAGCTGCAGCACGAGCGGCGTGCCGCGAAAAATTGAAGTATAAAAATTCGCAATCCATTTCAGCGGACTGATCGTGCTGATTTTAAACAGACTGAGAATGATGCCTAATACAAGGCCGATGACCGCTGATACGAGCACAATTTTTAATGTGACGGCAAGGCCTTCCAATATAAAAGGAATTTGGGGTATTGTCGCTGAGAAATCCAAATTCATACGTGTGATCTCCTTTACCTTTATTCAAGATAAAAAGCTCAACGAAAAGTTGAGCTTTCTTTTATTTCTCGTTGGTGAACCATTTTTTCTTCAGTTTTTCGATTTCTCCGTTTTTCTCCATTTCTTTCAGCGCTTTGTTAAACTTCGCTGTCAGATCACTGTCTTTGCGGAACGCAATCGCGGAGCCCGATTCGTCTGATTTCGCATCTGCTGAGACAAAGCCCTGCAGATCATGATTTGAACTGAAATAGCCCTGTGCCACGATGTCTTCGATAATTGCGGCATCAAAACGTCCGGATTTAATCTCTTCCGTTAAGTCTGAAATGCGGTTGCGGTCTTCGAGCTGAAAACCGTATTTTGAAGCAAGCTTCTTGCCTTTTTCTTCTTGAATGGAGCCGAGCTGAACACCGACGGTTTTGCCTTTCAGATCATTCAGAGATTTAATGCTGCTTCCCTTTTTCGTAACGATCATATTGTTAGCAGTATAATAAATATCTGAGAAATCTACTTGCTTTTTCCGGTCCGGCGTAGGTGTCATTCCTGATAAAATCATATCAACCTGCTTAGACTTCAGCGATGTAATCAGACTGTTGAAGTCCATGTCCTGCACCTCAACGTCATAGCCGGTCTTTTTGCCCAGAGCTTTTGCAAGATCAACGTCAAATCCGACGATCTGATCGCCGTCTTTATATTCAAACGGTTTATAATCAGCCGATGTACCCATAATCAGTTTGTTCTTTCCGCCTTCTGAGCCTGAATTGCCTGATCCGCAGGCGGACAGTGCAAAGGTGATACATGCGGCAGTCAATACCAACAGCCATTTCTTCATGATTATTTTCCCCCATATCTGCTTATCTCTTAAACTTGAATATTTATTCGTTAATCTGTATTTTAAACACTTTTTACTAGTTATGCAATACTATTTTCAAAAAATATAATTCCCTTTCTTTATTTATTATAGTCATTGTTTTTCGAATGAGTGACAGCTGATTGTCGGTGCATAAATATTTATATTTATACAAACACCATATAAAAAAACCCCGCAAGCGCTTGGCTCCGGGGTTTTCCTTTTTACTTATACTTCTTCACAATATTCTTCAAAGGCTTCCTGCAGTTTTGTGACGACTGCCATAGGCTCATGTCCTTCAATTTCATGGCGTTCCACCATTTTCATGATTTTCCCGTCTTTTAAAATCGCAAAGGACGGAGAGGACGGCGGATAGCCTTCAAAGTATTCTCTCGCTTTTGCTGTCGCTTCTTTGTCCTGTCCGGCAAAAACCGTCACAAGCTGATCCGGGCGTTTATCATAATGTACGGAATGGTACGCCGCAGGTCTTGCAATTCCGCCTGCGCATCCGCACACAGAATTGACCATAACAAGTGTCGTTCCTTTTTTCGAAAGCGCTTCGTCCACTTCCTCAGCGGTTTTCAGCTCCGTATAACCGGCGGCTGTGATTTCCTGGCGGGCTTGACGCACGACATCATTCATAAATAAATTAAAATCCATATTCAACTGGGACCTCTCCTTTTTGATCATCTTCTCTTATGATAGCAAGGAACCTGCCCTATCGGCAAATGACACCGCTCATCTCTGATTGTTTTTTGTCCCTTTTATGTTTTCGGTGTAAGTTTATGACCTTTTAAAAACGGGAAACTTGTTAAAGAGATTGTCTGAAATAAAGGAGCAGTCGTATGAGCCAACGGAAAGCAATATTAATTTATAACGGAAACGCCGGTCAAAAACAGATTGATAAAACCCTCGGCACGGTCGTCCCCATTTTGGCCCAGTCAGCTGACGAGCTTTTGATTAAACCGACCAAACATCAGGATGATGCCAGTCAGTTTTGTGAAAATCTCGACAGCTCGGTTGACCATTTATACATTTTAGGCGGAGACGGCACGGTGCATCAATGCATCAACAGCATCAGCAAGCTTGATCACAGACCCGCTGTCGGCATTTTGCCGGGGGGAACGTGCAACGATTTTTCACGGGCGCTCGGCATCCCGCAAAATCTTCAAAAGGCCGCTGAAGCGCTCGCAGCCGGGCATAAACAAATGATAGACGTCTGCAAATCGGATGACAGCTATTTTTTGAACTTCTGGGGGATCGGGCTGATCACTGAAGCATCGAGCCATATTAATGAAAAAGAAAAGGCATTGCTCGGGAAAATCAGCTATTTCACGAGCGCCTTGCGGACGATGACAAGCGCGAACCCTTTTCCCGTCAGATTGACGATCGACGATGAGGTGAAAGAAGACGAAGCCGTTATGGTGCTTGTTATGAACGGGCATTTTATCGGGACAAACAGAGTTCCCCTGCCTGATGCCAGCCTTCAGGACGGGTTAGCCGATGTGTTAATCTGCCGCAGCACAAGCCTTGCCGCTTTGCGGGAGCTGATGACGATGGAGCAGGGTTCATTTGATGATTTTAAAGGGGAGCTTTCGTATATTCAGGCTTCCAGGATTGAAATCGAAACTGAACGTGAAATGGACGCGGATACGGACGGCGAGGTATATGGAAAGGCGCCTTGCACGATCGAAGTAAAAAAACATCATCTCACCATGCTCGTTCCCGAAGATTCAGAATGAAACTGAAAAAAACTCCCTTTGCCGCCAGGGCAAAAGGGAGTTTTTTTTAATAGACTGAAGTATTTTCGTCAATGTTTTCTAAGATCTCTTTGACGCGTCCGAGGAAACGGCCGCATACGAGCCCGTCAAGCACTCTGTGATCTAAAGACAGGCAAAGATTAACCATATCACGCACGGCAATCATCCCGTTATTCATGACAACCGGACGTTTGACGATTGATTCTACCTGAAGAATGGCTGCCTGCGGATGATTGATAATGCCCATAGACTGAACAGAGCCGAAAGATCCCGTGTTATTGACGGTAAAGGTGCCGCCCTGCATATCATCGGCGGCAAGTCTTCCGTCTCTCACTTTTTTCGCAAGATCCGTTATTTCTCTGGCTATGCCTTTAATCGTTTTTTCATCAGCATGCTTAATAACCGGAACAAACAGCGAATCTTCTGTGGCAACGGCAATGGAGATGTTGATGTCTTTCTTTTGGACGATTTTGTCCCCCGCCCACATGCTGTTCATTTGCGGGAACTCTTTAAGAGCCTGCGCCGCCGCTTTTACAAAGAAAGCGAAGAATGTTAAATTGAAGCCTTCTTTTTGTTTAAACGAGTCTTTAATACTGTTTCTGTACGCCGTCATGTTTGTGACGTCAACTTCCATCATCGTCCAGGCGTGCGGAATTTCTGTTTTGCTTTTATGCATATTGGCTGCGATGGCTTTTCTGACGCCTGTAACCGGAATTTCAATATCACCGGCTGACAGAGCTGGTGCCGGCGCTTGTTTTTGCTCCTGTTTCGGTGCTTGTTGCGTTGTTTGGACGGCAGCCGGTGCCGGCGCTTCCGTCTTCTGCTGCATTCCCGAATCAATGATCTTTTGAATGTCTTTTCGCGTAATTCTTCCGCCTGCACCCGTTCCTTCAACTTCTTCAAGCTGAATGCCGTGTTCTCCCGCTAACCTGAGCACGGCCGGCGAATATCGCGCTTTATTTGACTGATCTTTACCTGCACGGTTTGAATCGGTGTCTGCGGTGTCTGCAGGGGGATTCTGCACTTCTTCCCGCTTCGGCGCCTCTTCGGCTGCCGTTTCTTCTGTTTCAATTTTGCAAATGATCTCGCCTACTGCAAGAGTCTGCCCTTCTTCCCCTACTAGTTCTGTAATCGTACCGGTAAAAGAAGACGGCACCTCTGCATTCACTTTATCTGTCATGACCTCCGCGATGGGGTCATATTTATTCACTTGATCACCCGGGGATACCAGCCATTTGCTGATCGTCCCTTCCGTCACGCTCTCTCCGAGCTGAGGCATAGCAATTTGTTCAATCGCCATGTCAAAAACCTCCTTACGTCTTTAAAACTCCGCTAATTCTCTCATCGCGGCTTCTGCTTTGTCAGGATTCATCATGAAGTATTTTTCCATTGCCGGCGCATAAGGCATCGCCGGAACGTCAGGACCCGCAAGCCGCTTGATCGGTGCGTCTAAATCAAATAAGCAGTTCTCAGAAATAATGGCGGCGACTTCGCTCATAATGCCGCCTTCTTTCGTATCTTCTGTGATCAGCAATACTTTACCCGTTTTAGATGCGGCTTCAATGATGGCTTCTTTATCTAACGGATAGACCGTACGCAAATCTAATATGTGCGCGGAAATTCCGTCTTTTTCAAGACGCTCGGCAGCCTGCAGAGCGAAATGGACGCATAAACCGTACGTAATGACAGTAATGTCGCTGCCTTCGCGTTTTACATCCGCCTTACCGATCGGAAGGACGTAATCGTCAGCAGGGACTTCGCCTTTAATCAGGCGGTACGCCCGCTTATGCTCGAAAAACAGTACGGGGTCTTCGTCACGGACAGCAGCTTTTAACAGCCCTTTTGCATCATAAGGAGTTGAAGGCATGACAATTTTAAGGCCCGGCTGGTTGGCAAAGATGGCCTCCACAGATTGGGAATGATACAACGCCCCGTGCACGCCGCCGCCATAAGGCGCTCTGATGACCATCGGACAGCTCCAATCATTGTTTGAACGGTAGCGGATTTTTGCCGCTTCTGAAATGATTTGGTTGACCGCAGGAAGAATGAAATCGGCAAACTGCATCTCCGCGATCGGACGCATGCCGTACATGGCGGCGCCGATGCCGACGCCCGCAATCGCTGATTCCGCAAGCGGCGTATCCATCACCCGCTCTTCTCCGAACTGCTCATAGAGACCTGCCGTGGCTTTAAACACGCCGCCTTTTCTCCCGACGTCTTCCCCGAGAACAAAAACGCGCGGATCTCTTTCCATTTCTTCTTTCATTGCTGCATTAATACTGTCAATATAAGACATTACAGACATAAGTATTCCTCCCTACTTCGCATAAACGTGATCAAGCGTTGATTCAGGAGATGCATATGGCGCTTTCTCCGCTTCGTCTGTCGCTTCGTTTACGATCGCCATGATGTCATCCAGCATGGTCTTTTCTTCTTCTTCACTAAGAAGCCCGGCTTCTTGAAGGTATGTTTTGTATATAAGAAGCGGATCTTGTTTCTTTGCTTCTTCTACTTCTTTGCGTTCTCTGTAGCTGCTGTCGTCGTCGTCACTCGAATGCGGCGTCAAACGGTAGGAAACCGTTTCGATTAATGTAGGGCCTTCGCCTTTAGACGCACGTTCGCGCGCTTCTTTCACGACCCGGTAAACTTCCAGCAGATCGTTTCCGTCAACAGTGACGCCCGGCATACCGTAGCCTACCGCCCGGTCGGAGATATTCTCGCAGGCCACCTGTTTGTCATACGGGACAGAGATGGCATACTTATTGTTTTCACACATGAAAATGACCGGCAATTTATGCACGGCGGCAAAGTTCGCCCCTTCGTGAAAATCTCCCTGATTGGAAGAGCCTTCTCCAAAGGTCACGAAAGAAACGATATCCTTTTTATCCATGCGTCCCGCAAGCGCGATCCCGACTGCGTGAGGGACCTGCGTCGTAACAGGAGAGGAGCCCGTTACGATTCTGTTTTTCTTTTGACCGAAGTGTCCCGGCATCTGCCTTCCGCCTGAGTTCGGGTCAGCCGCTTTCGCAAAACCGGACATCATCAAATCCTTTGCAGTCATACCGAATGCAAGCACAACCCCCATATCTCTATAGTAAGGAAGCACATAGTCGGTATCGCGGTTTAAAGCATAGGCCGCGCCTACTTGTGCCGCTTCCTGCCCTTGACATGAAATAACGAACGGAATTTTGCCCGAGCGGTTTAACAGCCACATTCTTTCGTCGATTTTTCTGGCTAACAGCATGGTTCTATACATTTCAACGGCTTCCGCGTCAGAAAGCCCTAATGCTTGATGGCGGTTTGTAGTCATTCAAACCCCTCCTTCTTTCCTTTTAAAAATGAATCGCGTTTCCGTCTGCGGCTAGTGCAGCTTCTCCAATCGCCTCTGAAAGCGACGGGTGCGGGTGTATGGACTGGCCGATTTCCCACGGCGTCGCATCGAGCACCTTGGCAAGCCCCGCTTCAGAGATCATATCAGTGACGTGCGGACCGATCATATGAACACCGAGAATATCATCTGTGTTCCGGTCGGCGACGATTTTGACAAAGCCGTCGCTTTCCCCGTAAACAAGAGCTTTTCCGATCGCCATGAACGGAAACTTTCCGATCTTAAGTTCGTGTCCTTTGCGTTCGGCTTCTTCTTCTGTCAAACCGACACTCGCCGCTTCCGGATTTGAATAAATGCATTTTGGCACAAGAGCGGCATCAAGAGGCGCCGGATTAAGACCCGCCATATGCTCAACGGCAATGATGCCTTCACGGGATGCCACATGTGCAAGCTGCAGTCCGCCGACAACATCACCGATCGCATAAATGTGCGATTCCTTCGTCTGTCCGGCTTCATTTACGACGACAGAACCGTTTTCCGTTACAATGTCCGTGTTTTCAAGGCCGATTCCTTCAATGTTCGGCTGGCGGCCGATGGAAACAAGCATTTTTTCTGCATGATACGTTTCGCTTTTTCCATTCTTTTCAGCATCAATTGAAACACCGTCCGCTTTCTTCAATGTATCCGGAAGCACTTTCGCACCCGTCACGATCTTAATTCCTTTTTTCGTTAACAGTTTTTCCATTTCGCTTGAAATATCACGGTCCTCAGTCGGCAAAATGCGGTCCGCATATTCGATCACAGTGATATCGACGCCGAAATCGTTCAGCATGGATGCCCATTCAATACCGATGACACCGCCGCCGACGATCATCATAGATTGGGGCAGACGTTCAAGCTCAAGCGCTTCATCTGACGTCAGAATATATGTACCGTCAGCTTCTAAACCCGGCAGCATTTTCGGTCTCGAACCGGTTGCGATAATCAATTGTTTCGGTATCAGCATGTCGTTTTCTTCGCCATTTGCGTATTCAACGGAAACCGTACCTGGAAGAGGTGAGAAGATGGAAGGGCCGAGCATACGTCCGTACCCGTTGAATACATCAATCTTCCCCTTTTTCATCAGGTGGGCTACACCGCCGGCCAGCCGGTCAACGATTCCCTGCTTTCGTTTTTGCACACTGTCAAAACGGAGGGAGACACCTTCCGTTTCAATGCCGAACGATGCCGCTTCCTTTGCTGTCCGATACACTTCCGCGCTTCTTAACAGCGCTTTACTCGGAATACATCCTTTATGCAGGCATGTTCCGCCGAGTTTTTCTTTTTCTACAACGGCCGTTTTTAAGCCGAGCTGGGCCGCTCTGATGGCGGCGACATAACCGCCTGTTCCGCCGCCCAGAATGACCACATCATACTCAGTCGCCATCTGTTTTCACTCCTTCGCCGATCTGATATTGTTTTGCCTGCTCCTCACCGGCTAAAACCCGAAGCGCGCCTTGCGCGAGAGATTGCAGTTCATTTTCTCCCGGATACACCAGTACATCCGAAATCCAATCTATGTACGATCTGATGGCGGATACGAAACGTTTCCCGTACGCTAATCCGCCCGTCAGGACGATAATGTCTACTTTTCCTTTTAAAACGGCACTTGCCGCCCCGATTTCTTTTGCTACTTGATAAGCCATGGCATCATAAATGAGCCTTGCATGCTCATCTCCGTCCTGAATTCGTTTTTCCACTTTCAATGCGTCCGTTGTTCCCAGGTAGCCGGACAGTCCGCCGGTGCCGACAAGTTTTTTCATCATATCGGCTTTTGAATATTTGCCGGAAAAACACATTTCCACCAGATCTCCAGCCGGAACGGTTCCCGCACGTTCCGGACTTAAAGGTCCTTCACCGTGAAGCCCGTTGTTGACATCCGTCACCCTTCCGCAGTCATGAACGCCGACTGTGATCCCTCCGCCCATGTGGGTGACGACCATCTTCATCTGTTCATACCGCTTGCCGAGGGACGCCGCCGCCTGACGGGCAACGGCTTTTTGGTTTAAAGCATGAAAAATGCTTTTCCGCTTGATTTCAGGCATCCCTGATACTTTAGCGAGCGGAGTCATCTCATCCACTACGACCGGATCGACGATGTATGCCGGGATATTTAGCCCGTCAGCAATTTCCCTGGCAATAATTCCGCCCAGATTGGAAGCATGCTGGCCGTTGTAGCCGTTTTTCAAATCAGTGATCATGGCGTCATTCACTTCATATGTTCCGCCCTCAATCGGTCTGAGCAGGCCGCCTCTGGCACAAACGGCATCAAACTTTGAAATGTTGATGCCCTGTTCGTGCAGAGACTCAAGTATGCTTATTTTTCGAAATTCGTATTGGGCGATAATGCTGTTAAATGTTTTCAGCTCTTCTTCGGGGTGCCGCAGCGTCTTTTCAAATATACAGCGTTCATTGTGAAAGACGCCGATTTTCGTTGATGTTGAGCCTGGATTCAGAATGAGAATGCGTTTTTCCTGTTCGAACATTTTCATACCTCCAGATCAATTTCCTACCGTCTGCTTAATATGCTTTGGCCGTTTTGCAGAAACTGGCTTCTTGAACGGCGCATGCGCTCAATTCGTTCCTCAGCAAGACGGTCAGCCGCTAAGTATGTCGGAATGCCGTCACGCGCAGAAATATCGAGCACCCGTTCAATGTTTGCATAGATGCCTTCAACCTTTTTCAAAGCCCGCTCTGCATTGTAGCCGTAAAGCTCATCTGCTACATTGATGACGCCGCCGGCATTGATGACATAGTCCGGTGCGTATACGATTCCCATCTCATGAATGGTATCGCCGTGACGTGTCTCTTTCAGCTGGTTATTGGCCGCTCCCGCAATGACTTTCGCCTTCAGCTGTTTAATCGTGTCATCGTTAATGACAGCGCCGAGAGCACACGGAGCATAAATATCGCACGCCTGTGAGTAAATGTCGTCCGGATCGACTGCACGGGCGCCAAAGTCCTCAACGGCACGTTTAACAGATTCTTTATTGATATCCGTCACGATTAAAGAAGCGCCTTCTTCGTGAAGGTGGCGGCAAAGATTATAAGCCACATTTCCCACGCCTTGCACAGCAATTGTTTTTCCTTCCAGTGAATCAGTGCCGAACGCCGCTTTAGCAGCAGCTTTCATCCCTTTGTATACGCCGTACGCCGTAACCGGAGACGGATTTCCTGAGGAACCGAATGCAGGAGAAATCCCTGTTACATAGTCTGTTTCATCATGAATAATATCCATATCTTCAACGGTGGTGCCGACGTCTTCCGCCGTAATATATCTTCCGTTTAAGCCTTGGATGTACCGGCCGAACGCGCGGAACATTTCTTCATTTTTATCCTTGCGCGGGTCCCCGATAATAACGGTTTTCCCGCCGCCCAGGTTTAGTCCGGCAGCCGCATTTTTATAAGTCATGCCTTTTGCGAGTCTTAATGCATCTTCAATCGCAGCTTCTTCACTGTCATATGTCCACATTCTTGTTCCGCCGAGTGCAGGACCGAGCGTCGTATCATGAATCGCGATGATCGCTTTTAATCCAGATTGTTCATCTTGGCAGAATACCAATTGTTCGTAATCATAAGTCTCCATATATTTAAAAATTTCCATAGGTTCGTTCCTCCTACTGTTCTTGTGATGCGCAAATCGCAAGCGCAATTGAATACAGTTTATTTTCTGCGGTATCCGCTCTGCTCGTTAATGCAATCGGCGCCTTCGCACCGGCGATGACGGCAGCAACATTTGCTTTCGCAAAATAAATCATTGACTTGTAAAGCATATTTCCAGCCTCAATTGAAGGAACCAAGAGAATATCCGCCTGGCCCGCAACGCTTCCGGAAATTCCTTTTTGGAGCGCGGCCGCTTGGGATACGGCATTATCCAAAGCAAGCGGTCCGTCCGCAATGCAGCCCGTAATCTGTCCTCTATTGCACATTTGGACGATTGCAGCGGCGTTCAGCGTCGCCTCCATTTTCGGATTGACCGTTTCAATTGCGGCAAGGACTGCAGCTTTTGGCATAGGGTTCCCTACTGAATGTGCGACATGAACCGCATTTTGCAGAATATGCCGAAGCTCTTCAAGAGTCGGGGCAATGTTCAGCGCCGAATCCGTTACATACATCAGCCGGTCATAGTCCGGCACCTCAAAAACGGCTACATGTGATAACACCTTTTTTGAACGCAGCCCTTCCTGTCGGTTTAACACCGATTTCAGAAGAGTTGAGCTCGGCAGATTCCCTTTCATTAAAATATCCGCCTCTTGTTCGCGCACTGCCCGCACTGCTTTTGCCGCAGATTCTTCGGGTGAATCGGCGTGGACGATTTCAGCATTAAACTTCGGCTCGTTTTCCAGGAGTTCTTTCAGCTTTTCACTGTCACCCGTCAGTAAAAATCGTGCCGATAAGTGTTCTGCCGCCATTTTGAGGGCTTGGATCACTTCTTTATCTGCTGCGTGGGCCACTGCAATGGTTTTTGCGTTTTTTGCCGCGGCTTTTTCAACTAGGTCTCTCAGCTTCATTTTGTACCACCTTCCTTGTGCGAATCCGCTTTTATCAATGCAAGTTCCGTGCCAAATATGCGGGAGGGTTATTCCGGCCTTTTTTCAAGAAAACATGCAGCTGGTTGCGCTGTTTCTGCAATTTATTGCATGCCGTCATTTGCAAGGCCGTACTTGTCCATTTTGTAGTACAGATTCCGAATGC
Source organism: Bacillus sp. CIS52 (assembly GCF_053545315.1). NCBI lineage: Bacteria > Bacillati > Bacillota > Bacilli > Caryophanales > Bacillaceae > Bacillus > Bacillus sp. CIS52. The sequence goes on along the minus strand of NZ_JBIUFR010000002.1, from coordinate 526,184 downwards.
TGACGCCAAGCGCTTTTGCCGTTTTGGTTCGGTTGAATTTGTGCTTTTCAAGCGTTTTTTGAATGACATGCGCTTCAAATTTTTCAACGGCTTGAGAGAGTTTTTCTCCTTCCACATCCGGAAAATCACTTTGAGCGCCGTTTTTTTCATTCAGCTCTGTTTCAAAAACAGGCAGATGCTGCTGTTCGATCCGCTCCATGTTCGGCTCTAAAAATATCATCGCCCGGCCGAGCACATTTTCGAGCTCTCGTACGTTTCCAGGCCAGCTGTAGGCTGATAAAGCACGCAGCGCGTTGGGCGAGAGTCCCTTTACGTTGCGTCCGTAATCCTGATTGATTTTTTCAATGAGCCGAATGCTCAGCGCTTCAATATCTTCTTTACGCTGCCGAAGCGGCGGGATGGAGATCGGATAACGGTTAATCCGGTAATACAGGTCTTCCCGGAACGTCCCTTCCGCCATGGCTTTTTCGATGTTGACATTTGTCGCTGCGATAATTCTGACATTGACAGGAATTGCTTTAGCGCCTCCGACTCTGATAATTTCTTTTTCCTGCAGAACTCTGAGCAGCTTTGCCTGGGTGCTTTGGGTCAGCTCCCCGATTTCATCTAAGAAAATGCTGCCGTTATTCGCTTCTTCAAAAAGCCCTTTTTTGCCCCCGCGCCTCGCGCCCGTAAACGCGCCTTCCTCATAGCCGAAAAGCTCGGATTCAAGCAGGGATTCAGATAGGGCCGCACAATTGACCCTGATGAATTTATTGTATTTTCGGTCGCTTTCGTTATGGATGGCGTGGGCGAAAAGTTCTTTTCCGGTGCCGGATTCTCCCCGCAGCAGAATCGTCGCCGGCGTTTTCGCCCCGAGCTTGGCCTGTTCAAGGGCCACCAGCATTTGTTCACTCGTGCCGATAATGTCATCAAACGTGTATTTCGCTTCAAGCGTGCGGATGATCTGGCGCGCCCGGTTCAATTCAGCCGTCAGCGTTTTAATTTCTGACACATCGTGAATGACGCCGACGCTGCCTTTTAAAATACCGTCGACAATAACAGGGGCAACATTCACGATGACATCCTTTTTATTGGGGCCGACTTTCATCCTTACCCCCCGTACGGGCCGCCTTGTCCCCAATACTTTCAGATGCATGCTTTCCCCTTCCGAAATATCGGTGGAGGCGGGTTTTCCGATGACTTCGCTTTCTGCCAGCCCGGTCATTTTTGTATACGCTTTGTTGATTAACATTCCGATGCCGTTTTCATCAACGACGGAAATGGCTTCGTCTGACGATTGAATAATCGCTTCAAGCATAGTGCGGATTTGTTTTAAGTTCGTGACCTCTTCTGCCAGCTCAACCGCGTCCGTGATGTCTTTAAACACGCATAACGCCCCGAGAAGCTTCCCGCCTTCATCAATGATCGGCAGTCTTGTCGTGACAATCTGAAGGTGCTTTCCGAGGAGCTGCTTCTGGTTATACTCCGGCTCTCTCGTTTCCAGAATCCGCGGCAGTTTTGTATTCGGCACTACGTCTTTAATTTGGCGGCCGATGACATCTTCCCGTTTTTGACCGACCATTTTTTCAGCCATCTGATTAAATAAAATGATCGTTTCATTGACGTCTATAAAAATCATGCCGTCGTGCGTTGAATTAAAAATCCGGTCATGCTTATACGTCTGGGACTTCAGCATTTGAATAAGCTCCTGTTTTTCCTCCATCAGCTGAAACATCATGTACGCCAATTTTCCCGGCATGACGATGGTTTGTTCTTTTTTCTGTTGGAGAAGCTCATCCATGACCGCCTTGTCGCCCGTTGTATGAATGATGATATCTATATCTTCGGTTATGTAAGATTTCCAATCTGATGAGGTTGCAATTCCATATTTCCGGGCTTCTTGCAGCCCTTGCGCCTCCGGATCTTGATCAACCACCGCAATAATTTGGATCAGCTTTGTTTTCATCAAAATCTGTAAGAGCGCCGTGCCTCCTTTACCAGCACCTATAATCAGCACCTTCTGCATCCCGATACCCCTTTATATGAAAAAATTTGCACACCTGTATTTTCCGTTGCAATAATTTGCACAACCCCTATGTTACCATGTTTTCATCTCTTGACAAAATATTTTTTCGATTGGACAATAAAGGAAATCACATCGTAAAGGGGTTTTCTGAATATGAGCCGGCTTGTTGCGCTTTTGATTCTCGTCCTCCCCGGCGCTGTCGCGGCGCTCGGCATTAAGCTGATGAGAGATGCATTATTCGGGCATGTGTTTGCCCCGTTTCCGTCCCTTTTCCTTCAGGGAGCTGCCGGACTGGCGTTTTTTTTATTCGGCCTTTATATTGTGGCAGGGTTTATTCTGTACAGAGATCGGAAACGCAACCAAGTCAGCCCGCGGTTCAGGAAAAAAAAGCTGTAAAAAAAGCCCTTGCAAAAAAGGGCTTTTTCAGTCGTCCGGCAGTATCGTTTTAGCAATGGATTGATCCAGTTCTTCATAGTCATCGTAAGCGATCGTTTCATATAATTCTTTTCTCGTCTGCATATCGGAAAGCCCCGCTTTTTGCGAGCCTTCTTCTTTTATAAGGCGGAAAATACGCTCAAAGGCCTTGGCCGCCGTTCTGAGTGATGTGACCGGGTAAATGACCATGTGACAGCCCATATCGGAAAATTCTTCCGCACTGTAATACGGCGTTTTTCCGAACTCGGTCATATTTGCGAGAACCGGCACACTGGTTTGTTTAGAAAACGCTCTGAATTCGCTTTCGGATTGGAGCGCTTCCGGAAAAATAGCGTCAGCACCCGCTTTTATATAAGCCGCCGCTCTTTTTACGGCGCCATCCAGCCCTTCCTGCTGTCTGGCGTCTGTCCTTGCAACAACGAGAAGAGTCGGCGCGGCCTGCTTGACCGCTTTGATTTTCTGCGCCATTTCTTCAATCGGCACGAGCTGCTTCCCATTCAGATGCCCGCATTTTTTCGGCAGGCGCTGATCCTCCATCTGCACGGCGGCTGCGCGCGCTTCATACATTTCTTTCGCCGTCCGGGCAGCGTTCAGGATACCTCCGAAACCCGTATCAATGTCCACAAGGACGGGCAGATCAGACGAGCGTACCAAATCTTTAACCCGTTCAGCCATTTCCGCCGACGTGATAATGCCTAAATCGGGCAGCCCCCTGCTCGCCGTGTAAGCCGCGCCTGATAAATAAAGAGCCGAAAACCCCGTTTTCTTGGCGATAAGAGCAGCCATCGCATCATGAGCACCTGGGATCTGCAATACATCCGGTGCTGTCATCAGCGTACGGAACCGCTCTGCAAGCTCCTCTTGAGACGACTGCCTGCTGACGATCCACGTCATGTTTGTCACCCTCCTATTTTATATGAGAAATAAGTCCATAAATTCAATAACGCTGAGCTGCTGCATCCGTCCGCTATGTCTGCAGGCTTCTTCTATTTTACGCTGCTGCTTCAATGAAAAATGAGTGCTGATGTTTGCTGAAAACTTGGCAAGAATATTCGGTACGGCTTCGTTTCTGCGGAACCGGTGCCCGAGCGGGTATTCACATTCGATCCGTTCCGTAGCTGTGCCGTCTGTAAAATGCACCTGTACGGCATTTGAGATGGATCGCTTATGCGGGTCTAAGTAATCCTTTGAGTACGCTTTGTGTTCCGTCACCTCCATTTTACCCCGCAATGTATCAATTCGCGGGTCAGACGCCGTTTCCTCTTCATAATGATCTGCCTTTATATCTCCGAAAAGAAGCCCGATTGCCGTAATGTACTGCAGGCAATGATCCCGGTCTGCCGGATTGTGAAGCGGCCCTTTTTTATCGATAATCCGGATTGCTGATTCATGCGTCATAATCGTGATCCTGTCGATTTCCCCGATGCGGTCTTTCACCTGCGGATGGAGCCGGACCGCGCATTCCGCCGCTGTCTGGGCGTGGAATTCTGCCGGATAGGATACTTTAAACAATACATTCTCCATCACATAGGATCCAAGCGGGCGGGCAAGCTTTATTTCCTGCCGGTTAAATAATACGTCTTGAAATCCCCACACCGGTGCGGTCAGCGCCGTCGGGTACCCCATTTCACCTTTTTGCGCCATCAGGGCCAAATACACGCCTCTGCTTGTCGCGTCACCGGCCGCCCATGATTTGCGCGACCCGGTGTTCGGCGCATGCCGGTACGTTCTGAGGCTTGAATTATCAATCCAGGCGTGAGATACGGCGTTATTGATTTCCGCTTTTGAGCCTCCCAGCATGTGGGCGCAAACAGCCGCAGTCGCCACTTTCACAAACAGCACATGGTCAAGCCCGACTCTGTTTAAACTGTTTTCTAAAGCGAGGATTCCTTGAATTTCGTGCGCTTTGATCATTGCGCGAAGCACATCGCGCACGGTAAGCGGTTCTTTCCCTTCAGACATTCTCACTCTGGAAATATAGTCCGCACAAGCCAATATGCCTCCGAGATTGTCAGACGGATGACCCCATTCAGCCGCAAGCCACGTATCATTATAATCGAGCCACCTGTTGATGCATCCGATATTAAAGGCGGCCGTGACGGGGTCTAATACAAAAGGCGTGCCCGGGACCCTGCTGCCGTTCGGCACAACGGTTCCCGGGACAATCGGGCCGAGCAGCTTTGTACATTCGGGATAGCTGAGCGCCAAAATTCCGCACCCTATCGTATCAAGAAGCACATGTCCTGCCGTAGTGAAAGCTTCTGAACTGTCAATCTCCTGATGGAGCACGTAATCAGAAATCTCTTCGATCACGGCGTCCATTCGGCGGGTTTCTGTCATGATTTTCATCTTCCTTTCTTATCTGTTTACAGGCGCGCTCCGGTATAGCGGACACGCGGGCGGAAAAGCCGGTTTCTGCTGTGCTGTTCAATGATGTGCGCACACAGGCCGACGGTTCGTGCGCTGAAAAATATAGGCGTGTACAGCGGTATCGGAATGCCGAGCATGTAATAGACCGGCGCTGCGTAGTAATCTAAATTCGGATAAAGGCCTTTTTTCTCCCGCATGACGGTTTCGCCGGCTTCACACATGTGATAGAGACGGAAATCCCCCGAGAGATCAGACAGCTTTTTCAATGCTTCTTTCATCATGAGCGCCCTCGGATCCATTTTTTTCATGTAGACACGATGGCCGAAGCCCATGATTTTTTCTTTGTTTGCGAGTTTCTGAGTTAACAATTGAATAAACCCGTCTGTATCCTTCGCTTCTTCAAGCATGTACATAACCGCTTCGTTCGCTCCGCCGTGAAGGTTTCCCTTAAGCGAGGCGACGGCTCCGGTGAGAGCGCCGTAAATATCCGATTGCGTCGAAGCGATGACACGGGCCGTAAATGTTGAGTTCGGCAATTCATGCTCACTGTATAAAAGAAGCGACCTGTCGAATATTTCTTCTTCCAAGGAGGACGGCGTTTTTCCGGTAATCATATATAAAAAGTTTGCGCTGTACGATAAGGTTCCGACAGGCGCTAAAGGTTCCTGACCGTTTATGACACGATAGCTGTTGACGGTCAGATTGGGCATTTTGCCTATCAGCCCGCGTACACGGTGCCGATTTACAGAAGAGGTGCGGTCATCAATATTCTTGTCAAAGCCGCCAAGTGCGGACAAGCCTGTCCTCAGACCGTCCATCGGATGAGTATGTTCAGGCAGCAGACGGCATATATGCAAGATTTCCTCGGGAAGGTCTCCGCCGCGCCGGATGTCATCTTCAAGCGCCGCCTTCTCTTTCGCATCAGGAAGTCTGTCTTCCAATAAGAGATGGACAATATCCATATAGCCGGCCGTTTTAGAAAGCTCGATCAGATCATGGCCTTTGATTAAAATCCTGCCCTGCTGTGTATCAAGAAAAGAAATCCCCGTTTCCACCGCAATGACGCCATCTAAACCGGGAGAATAAGATTCCATGGTTTCGCTCCTTTTCCGCGCTTTTTATTGAAGAAGATACTTAGAAATAATCAGCCTTTGAATCTCATTGGTGCCCTCATAGATTTGCGTGACCTTCGCATCCCGAAATAAACGCTCCGCGGGATACTCTTTCATATAGCCGTAGCCGCCGTGAATCTGCACAGCCTCCACTGCCGCTTTCATCGCCGCATCAGACGCGAATTGCTTTGCCATCGATGCTTCTTTTCCGCACGGAAGCCCGCGCTGATACAGATCAGCGGCATGATAGACCAATAATTTGGCAGCTTCCGCATTCGTCGCCATGTCAGAAAGTTTAAAAGAAACCGCCTGATTCGAGGCAATGGGCCTGCCGAACTGGCTGCGGGTTTTGGCGTATTCCGCCGAGCAGCCGAGCGCCGCTTCGATAATTCCGAGCGCCTGAGCCGCTATGCCGATCCGTCCGACATCTAGGTTTTTCATGGCGATTGAAAAACCCTCGCCCTCTTCGCCGAGCCGGTTTTCAATTGGAATTTCCGCTTGGTCAAATTGCAATTCGACGGTATTGGAACCTAACAATCCGAGCTTTTTTTCTTTCTTTCCGACAGAAAAGCCGGGTGTGTTTTTTTCAACGATAAAAGCGGAAATCCCCTTTCTCCCTTTTCCCGGGTCCGTTAAGGCAAATGTCAGATACAGATCTGCCGCTCCGCCGTTTGTAATAAAGATTTTAGAACCGTTCAGAATATATGAACCGCCTTTTCGCACAGCCGTTGTTTTCAGGCTTCCCGCATCAGATCCGGATTGAGGCTCAGTAAGCGCAAAAGCCCCGACGTATTCGCCCGCTGCCAGCTTTGGAATATACCTTTGTTTTTGGGCTTCTGTCCCGAAATGCAGAATCGGGTTTGTCCCTACCGATGTGTGGACGGATAAAATGACGCCGACAGCCGCGCTGACTTTTGATATTTCATGAATCGCTAAAATGTAAGATGTTGTATCAGCCCCCGCTCCGCCGTATGCTTCCGGGACGGGGATGCCCATTAACCCCGCTTCTCCCATTTTTTTAATCAGCCGGTCCGGAAATTCATCGGTTGTTTCCATGATTTCAACCATCGGTGCGATTTCCTTGCGTGCAAAATCGCGCACCATTTTTCTCATCATGATGTGCTCTTCTGTAAAATGCACGGCTGCAGGCCTCCCCATGATTTTTATGTCATCTGTTGTACTCATAAAAACCGCGCCCGCTTTTTTTGCCGAGCCAGCCGGCGCTGACATATTTTCTGAGCAGCGGGCATGGGCGGTATTTCGAATCTCCGAACCCCGCATAGAGAACCTCCATTATGGAAAGGCAAGTATCCAATCCGATGAAGTCGGCTAATGTTAAAGGCCCCATCGGATGACGCATGCCGAGCTTCATCACTTCATCAATCGCTTCCTTTGAAGCCGCCCCTTCGTAAAGGCAATAAACGGCCTCGTTAATCATCGGCATTAATATACGGTTAGATATAAAGCCGGGAAAATCATTGACTTCGACAGGCGTTTTTTTCATCCGGACGGCAAGCTTCTTTACTGTTTCAGCCGTGTCTTCCGACGTAGCAAGCCCTCTGATGACCTCGACAAGCTCCATGACAGGAACCGGATTCATAAAATGCATGCCGATTACTTTGTCAGGCCTTTTTGTGACAGCGGCAAGTTCCGTAATGGGAAGAGAAGACGTATTGCTTGCCAATACGGTATGAGGGGGACACATTTTGTCAAGTGTGCCGAGTAATTCAGTCTTTGCTGTTTTGTTTTCGGCAATGGCTTCTATTACAAAATCAGCATCTCCCGCTTCTGTGAGCGCTGCCGGGGAGATGCGGCTGAAAACGGATTCTGTTTCATGCCGTGTCTTGCGTCCTTTCGCCTGATCTTTCTCCAGATTTGTCTTTATGCGGTTAAGGCCTTTTGTCACCGATTCCGGCTCCACATCGTATAACATGACGGAAAACCCAGCTTCTGCAGCCGTCTGCGCGATGCCTGCTCCCATCTGACCCGCACCTGCGACCATGATTGTTTTCATCTTCATCTGACGCTCCCCTCGTTATATCAGTACACCTCCAGCAGGACGGCGTCTCCTTGGGCCGCTCCGCTGCATATCGCCGCTATGCCTAAACCTCCTCCGCGCCGCTTTAATTCGTATATCAAACTCATGATGATTCTGGCGCCGCTTGCGCCGATCGGATGGCCGAACGCGATCGCCCCTCCGTTTACATTCACTTTCTCCCGGCTGAATCCGGCAATCTTTTCGCTGACGAGCACGACGGACGCAAATGCTTCGTTTACTTCAAACAAATCAATATCGTCAACGGACAGTCCGGTTTTTTTCAGAAGCCGGCTGATCGCTTCTCCCGGTGCGCTGGCAAGCTCAGACGCTTCCAGTCCGACAGACGCAAAGCCAAGTATCGCAGCGAGCGGTCTGACATGCTGCTTCGCGGCCTTTTCCTCTGACATCAGCACAAATGCTCCGGCGCCGTCATTTACACCGGGAGCGTTTCCCGCTGTAACCGTTCCGCCGGCTGTAAAAATAGGCTTAAGCTTTGCGAGCTGCTCAAGGCTTGTATCAGGGCGCAGCCCCTCATCCTGCGTAACAGTATGCTGTTTGCCCTTTTTATCGGTCCAGGTAACCGGAACGATTTCTTCTTGCAATTTGCCCGTCTCAGCCGCCTCAGCCGCGCGTTTTTGGCTTTTAAGAGCGTAATTATCCTGTTCATCTCGGGAAATGCCGTACTTTTCGGCCGCAGCGCTTCCGTGGACAGCCATATGCACCTGATCGAACGCACAGGTCAGCCCGTCATGGACCATTAAATCCTGAAAAACCCCGTCTCCCATTCTTATACCCCAGCGGCCGGCCGGAATGGCGTACGGGATGTTGCTCATGCTTTCCATTCCGCCTGCAATCAGCACGTCGGCATCATTTGCCCGGATGATTTGATCACAGAAGGTAACGGCTCTAAGCCCCGATGCACAAACCTTATTAATGGTTTCAGCCGGAACGGACCATGGAAGCCCGGCATACCTTGCAGCCTGCCGTGCCGGAATCTGCCCCGCACCCGCTTGGACAACCATTCCCATCACCGCTCCTTCTGCTTCGCTTTCACCGATGCCGGCGCGCTTGATTGCTTCTTTTATGGCAATGCCGCCAAGCTCGGCTGCTTTTACCTCTTTTAATGCACCGCCGAATTTTCCGAACGGTGTTCTTGCCGCACTGACGATAACCGTTTTCCCCACACTTTTGCCTCACTTTCAGTAAAATAAAAGATAACGCTTACATAAAACGCCCTGTTACACTATATGAACCTCCTGATCACGTTATGATCGCCCCTCCGGTTTCTGCCCATAAAAAAAAGACTGTCTGAACAGTCTTCTTAATGGCGGCATTCTTCTTTTATAGAAACAGCCAGCTTTGGATAATCGGTAAAAAATGCGTCTGCTCCCGCTTTTATCAGCTGCTTCATATCTTCCGGACGATTAACGGTGAACGGACGGAGCTTCACTTGGTGTTTTATTAGATGTCTGACCGCTTCAGGGCTGACCGCCGGCGTACCAAGCTTAGGATGATAACCTGAAGCAGGGATTGAAGCGAGATACTGTTCAGGCCGGTACAGCACATCCATCGTCAGCACCGCCCGTTCAATCTCAGGCGCCAAGGCATGGCAAAGCGCGAGGCTCTCATGATTAAATGAAGAAAAAATAACGCGCTTTTCCAATCCGTAATACCTGACTTTTTTGATCACTTCTTTTTCCATTCCCTCGTAGCGGAATACACTGTTTTTCAGCTCAATATTGATCAGAAAATCGGCGCGCTCCGCAAAACGCAGCACGTCTGACAAAAGCGGAATTCTGACTCCTTTAAAAGAATCTTTCCATTTTCCGGCGGCATCGGCGGTTCTGATTTTGTCATACGCCGTATCTTTCACAAATCCTTGTAAAGACGTCGTTCGGTCAAGGGTTTCATCGTGAATGACCACGATACGGCCGTCTTTTGTCATCTGTACGTCAAGTTCGATTCCGTCCGCCCCGTCCTCAATCGCTTTTGTGAACGCGGGCATCGTATTTTCGGGATAGTCGCCCGACGCCCCCCGGTGGGCAAAAATAGTCGTCATATGTTTCACCTCAGGTGTTTGTCATCGGTTTTCTCTATTATAATCGTTATGCACATAAGGTGGGCGCTATTTACACATATTTTACGATTATCGGCCGCTGTAATAGGTTTCGATTCCATTTACAATGGCGTCGGCGGCGTGTTCTTGCCCGTCAGCATTTTTCAGCTTGTCCGCATCTTGAGGATTTGTGATAAAGCCTAATTCAGCCAGCACACTAGGCATTTTTGAATATGTAATGACATAAAAAGGGGCTTCTTTTACACCTCTGTCCCTCATCTCTAGAGACGAGACAAGCTGCTGTTGAATATCAGAAGCAAGCCTTTCGCTGTCTGCTCCTTCATATGTTGAATTAAAATACGTTTCTGTACCCGATGCCGTCGATACGGCTGAGTTCGTATGAAGGCTGACGAATAAATCGGATTGGCTGGCGCTTGCTTTCGCCACCCGCTCGTCCAAACTTAAAAAAGTATCATCAGTCCTTGACGCAACAGGTGTTGCACCTTCTGCTTCCAATTTGGCGGCTACCTTGTTTGACACCGCTAAATTGATGTTTTTCTCCAGCAGTCCATTTCCCCCGGCCCCGCTGTCTTCTCCGCCATGTCCGGCATCAATATAGATGGTCTTCCCTTGCAAAGGTTCGGCTGCATAAGCGGACGGCGCAAGCAGAAGCAGGGCGGCACCGAATGCAGCAGCGCTTTTTGTCAGTAGGCCCACGTTTTTTCCTCCCCGTTTTTCACATATCTGTTTCTTTTTTCAGTTCTTCAAGCCGTAATTGTCCATTGCTCTCTTTTTATAGGTGATTTGCACCGCCGTATGTTCAGGCAGAAACTGACATTCAAGCCGCTTAGCAAAAGGCACCTTCACCTCGCGCCGCTCTCCGTCAATTTCCAGTGCGATCATATCGTTTCCGGCCGCTTTTATAAATGTTCCTTCCTGTGTAAATGACGGCGCCGAATCCGCCTCAGCGGTATACTCGCAGCCTGACAGCAGCCATGCAGTGAAGATCAGAAGGATGACAGACTTCACACAGATCACCTCACGTTTTCTCATTCGGCTTTATCTTTGTACAGAATGGCGGATTTGTAAAGGGCGCCTTCGTCCCTCCAGCGTTTTTCCATATTTGGAATAAGGCTTTCTGACCCGCTGATTACCTGAACTTAGAAAGAAAGCGAGCTGATCCGTCTATGAAAAAGGTTCTGTCTGAAGGCCGAATATGCAAAATTTAACGGAAAGGGACGACTTTCTATTCATTTTGAAAAAATGACAGATCGGCAAAAAAAGAGAGCCCGTCATGCGCTCTCCCGAACAGAATGATTCATATTTATTTTGAGCTTTTCATAAAATGAACGGGACAACTTAAAAGAGCAGCGTATTGACGGCAATGATGAGAATAATCACTCCGCTCAGCACCGTGCTGAACTGTCCGACATGGAAAGTACCGATGCGCAGTGACGCAGCTTTTTTCCCAAGCAGGCAGCCGATCCATATGGTCAGAAAGCTTCCGATCGCCGCAGTGATGGAAATGGCAGCGGGAGAAAGCCCGATCAGGCCCGCGCTTAATCCGTTGGTCAGCGCATTTGCGGATACGGCCACCCCGAGAACCATGGATTCCAATATACCGATTTCTCCCGAACCGTCAGCATCCGCTGTCTCCGGATTTTGCAGCAGACCGGCGAAACGGCCTTTTTTTCCAGACGTGTCAGCAGGCGTTGTATTTTCTTTTTTTCTCGGCATAGCCAGCAGAATGATGCGGATGCCGATCACAGATAAAATAAAAGCCGCCAGCAACACGGGAAAAAAGCCCGGTAAAACGGCTGAAATCCATTTGCCGAAATAAATTCCGATATAACTGAATAAAAAACAGATAAAAGCGATCATTATATTTGATGCGTGCGATATTTTGATCTTTCTGATGCCGTATGACATCCCCACTCCTAAATTATCAATGCTCGAGGACACTGCCAAACCTAAAATCAATAACCAAGCCATGTTATGTTCTCCCCATTCTTTGATGTCTTTTCAACATGTTGTGCTGTTCCAATCTACACTATCCTATTCATCAGCACAGAAAAGGTACCTTTTCTGCAAAAATTATTGACTGATTATCATCATTCCGGCGGAAACGAGGTGACACCCTTGGCAGAAAATGAACATAAGACATTGGGCCCCCTTTTAAAATCACTGCTTGATAAGCACTCTCTCTCCATGAGAAAACTCGGCGCATTAGCCAACATTGATACGGCCACCATCTCCCGGATTATAAACGGCAAGCAGAAGGCCAATTTAAAGCATCTTCAGGAATTTTCAAAGCACCTCCGCACCCCGCTGGAGGAATTGCTTGAAGCGTCAGGAATAGACATCGGCCATGAAAAAGAGACTGCGCAGCAAGATCCGATGCACGCGATTCAGGATATGCTGAACATGGCGGAGATGTTTGATCAGCCTTTTTCCCGTGAACAAATTGAACGCGAGCTGACCAGATATGAACAATATGCCAAAACCCAGCAGGGCCATCGCCTGATTTGTGATGAGTTTCAAAAGAAAATGAATAATGAAGAAAGTGTCGGCCCTTTTATTGATCACTTGAAAAACATGCATCATCAATATATGGACGAATCAACACCGGCTGAAGACCGCCCGATTCTCGGGAGTGCCCTCCTGTATTATATTTTAGCGACAGACGTGATTCCGGATTACATGTTTCCGATCGGCTATCTGGATGACGCCATCGCCGTTCAAATCGCTTTGCATCGGCTGAAAAAAAAGTAAAGGCGCCTAAAAAGCGCCCTTTTTTGTTGAAAAATATGAAACACCGCATTACGGTTTTGTCAAAACAGAGACAGCTGTCATATGATACATTAACCTAACAAAAAGGAGGGTGTCTTCTATGGACAGCAACACAGTTGTGGCAGTCTGCGCTCTGTTAAGTGTTGTGATTCAGATCGGAACGATATTCGCCGCAGGAAAGTGGAAAAAAGAATAAAAACAAATTTGACGGTTTTTTCACACAAGCGTATGCTTATAAATAACCTTGTAAAAGATAAGAAAGAAGATATGCATATGAAAAAAATCATTCTCCTATTCGCCGCCGCTGTCATATTCAGCTCGATCGGCCATCAAATTTCAGGCGGGTATAAAGACCCTGAAAAGGAACGGAGAAAACCGTTCCAGTCGTTTAAATGGTTCGGCCGGTCATAACCTCAGGAAGAAGAACAAGCAAAATAATTGCACACAATTAAAACATAAGCTAGAATACGGACGAGTTAAACTTTTAAGGAAGAAGGCGAAATAATGAAGCAAACATATAAACCGCTGTTTGAACCTTTTACGTTCGAAAGCGGCGTTACCATACCAAACCGTATTTCCGTTGCACCGATGACCCACTATTCCTCAAACGATGACGGAACGATTTCCGAACGTGAATTGAGCTACATTACTCCCCGTTCAAAAGAAATGGGCATGGTCATTACGGCATGTGCAAACGTAACACCTGACGGCAAAGCGTTTCCCGGCCAGCCCGGCATCTATGATGATTCTCACATTCCCGGCTTGAAAAAACTCGCTCAAGCGATCCAGTCTCAAGGAGCGAAAGCCGTTGTGCAGATTCACCATGGCGGATTGGAATGCCCTCCTGAACTCGTACCGAATAACGACGTCGTCAGCCCAAGCGGTTCAGAAGAAGACGGCAGACAAACTTCCCGGGCTCTCACTGAACAAGAGATTGAGCACATTGTAAAAGCATTCGGCGAAGCGACACGCAGAGCGATTGAAGCCGGCTTTGACGGTGTAGAAATTCACGGGGCAAACGGATACTTGATTCAACAATTTTATTCTCCGAAAACAAATCAGCGCACAGACCGCTGGGGCGGGAGCGATGAAAAGCGCCTTGCGTTCCCGCTTGCAGTCGTTGACGCTGTCAAACAGGCAATTGATGCACACGCTGAACATCCATTTGTTCTCGGCTACCGTCTGTCACCTGAAGAGCCGGAAACGCCGGGGCTTACAATGAAAGAAACATTCATGCTCGCTGATGCACTTGCGGAAGAAAACTTGGATTATCTGCATATTTCACTGATGGATGTCAATTCCAAAGCCCGCCGCGGCGCAGATACTTCACGGACACGGATGGATTTATTAAACGAACGCGTCGGCCACAAAGTGCCGCTGATGGCGGTCGGTTCCATCTATACCGCGGACGAAGCGCTCGCCGTATTAGAAAGCGGGATTCCGCTGGTGGCTCTGGGACGTGTCATTTTAATTAACCCTGAATGGGCGGTGCTGGTCAAAGAAGGCCGCGAACAGGAAATCGAAAAAGCCATTAAAGCATCTGAAATTGAGAAATACCGACTTCCTGAACCGTTATGGGAAATGATCCAGAATACAGGCGGCTGGGTGCCGTTTGAAAAGTAATCAAAAAACTGCCGGACGTCCGGCAGTTTTTTTGTTTCATAACTTTTTACCGCTTTGTTTACTCCTATTACTGATTCGCAGCGTACATATAGTAAATAGATTAATAGAAAGGAGACCGTATATGATGGCTGGTTTTCCTATTACGATTAACAGTCTTTCCGGAAACGGAGTTGTCAATGTCGGCGGGGCGTTTTCGATAAGCCCTTTAACCGTATCAAAAACCGTCTACGGCTCAGGAGGAGGAAATATAGGTATTGTTCTGCAATTAAACCAATTCAGCACGTCTCAATCACTAAACTCGCAATTCTCTGATCAAAATGTAACGAAAACACTATGATATCTGTATTTCCCTCCCTTTCCGGCTCACAGCAGCCGGTTTTTTTTGCCGTTTTGTTTAATCTTATTTCATATTACAGCGTACATATAGATAGTAGACTGTGAGAGAAAGGAGAAAAAATAGAATGAGCGGTTGCCCGATTACGATAAACAACGTATCAGGAAACGGCGTTGTCAATGTTGGCGGCGCCATATCCATCAGTCCGCTGACTGCATCAAAAACCGTTTTCGGTTCCGGAGGGGGAAATATCGGCATTGTCATTCAAAACAATGCTGTAAGCCAGTCCAAAATGTTTGAACACCAATTTTCAGATCAGAATATTGTGAAGTCAATTTAAGGGCTGCCATGCAGCCCTTACTGCATAAATAAAGCAGGCGCACTGATTTCCCGAAAACTTGATTTTAAACATCAGCGGTCACCTTCTCATGTTTTGAATGATTTCAGTTCAGTGTGAATAAAATGCAGATTGAAAGCATGAAAACACGTCAGTACTGAATCTCATTAAGGAAAGAAGGAATCGCGATGAAAAAACTTTGCCGGGAAGTTTGGATTGAAGTTGACCTTGATGCGATAAAAAAGAATGTACGGGCGATCCGCCGCCATATTCCGAAGAAGTCGAAGATTATGGCCGTCGTAAAAGCAAATGCTTATGGCCACGGCTCTGTGGAAGTAGCGCGGCAGGCACTGGAAAGCGGCGCGAGCGAGCTCGCAGTTGCCAGCGTTGAAGAGGGAATTGTGTTACGGAGAGCGGGAATTACGGCACCTATCCTTGTGCTCGGCTTTACAGCTCTCAGCTGTGTAAAAAAATCTGCCTTGTGGAATATAACATTATCAGCGTTTCAAGTCAGCTGGGTCAAAAAAGCAAATCAGATATTGGAAAAAGAAGCTGATTCGAAACGGCTGTCCATTCATATCAATGTGGATACCGGAATGGGCCGGCTGGGTGTACGCACAGAAGAAGACCTTTTAGCAGTTGTAAAAGCGCTCAAGTCGAGTACATACCTGTCATGGGACGGGGTCTTTACCCATTTTTCAACAGCGGATGAACCTGATACTGAATTGACAATGCTGCAGCATGAAAAGTTCATCAGCTTTCTCCGCTTTTTAAAAAATCAAGACATCCCGCTGCCTACTGTCCATATGTGCAACACAGCCGCCGCTATCGCTTTTCCCGAATTCAGCGCCGATATGATCCGTTTAGGCATCGGTTTATATGGACTATACCCGTCCGCTTATATAAAGGAGCTGAACCTCGTAGATCTCACGCCCGCACTCAGCTTAAAGGCACGTATCGCTTATGTGAAAGCCATGGTGACAGAGCCCCGGACCGTCAGTTATGGCGCCACATATATCGCCGAACCGGGTGAAATCATCGCGACAATTCCGATCGGCTATGCTGACGGCTACTCGCGCGCCCTTTCCAACCGCGGGTTTATTCTTCACCGCGGCAGAAGAGTGCCGGTGGCGGGGAGAGTGACGATGGATATGATTATGGTCAGTTTGGGTGATAGTGAGGGCAAACAAGGAGAAGAAGTCGTCATTTACGGCAAACAAAAAGGAGCCGAGATTTCCGTTGATGAAATTGCCGAAATGCTCGGTACGATTAACTACGAAGTCGTATCTGCGTTAAGCCGCCGCGTCCCCCGCTTTTATATCAGAGACGGCGAAATCATCAAAGTATCAGCTCCCGTGTTATATGTGTAGATGCCGTAAATCCCGCTTTTATGCGGCTTCAAGATTCCTCAGGCTGGAGGGATCTTCGTGAGCAAAAACTCAAAACGCCTTCTCTTCCGCATTCATGCACGGAAAAGAAGGCGTAAAACGTCATCTTGCCATAAAGCTTGCGTTACGAAGCTTTATGCTCTAATCTCAGCTTGTCAGCAACCATCGCGATGAATTCTGAGTTGGTTGGTTTTGCTTTTGTCATGCTTACGGTATACCCGAACAGCGAAGAAATGGAATCAATATTTCCCCTGCTCCAAGCGACTTCAATCGCATGGCGGATGGCCCGTTCTACACGGCTTGCGGTCGTGTTGAATTTTTTGGCGATGTCGGGATAAAGGACTTTTGTGATGCTGCCGAGGAGTTCAATATCGTTGTACACCATGGAAATGGCTTCCCGCAAATAAAGATAGCCTTTAATATGGGCAGGCACACCGATCTCATGGATAATGCTTGTAATGCTGGCATCGAGATTTTTCCGTTTCGGCTCCGGCTGGCTGCGGATGATGCTGCTTTGTGCAGACGGCGCACGGTGTGTGACGCTGCTGACATTTCCGCTTACCTGACGGATATGGCCGACAAGGTTTTCCATATCAAACGGCTTCAGGATGAAATAGGACGCACCTAAATCGACGGCTTTTTTCGTAACGTCTTCCTGACCGAATGCCGTCAGCATGATAACGTTCGGCTGTTTCTCAAGCTCTGATTCACGGAGCCGCTCCAAAACCGCCAGTCCGTCCAGATGCGGCATAATAATATCTAAAACGAGCACATCGGGATTTTTATCTTTAAACAAAGAAAGACATTCCTGCCCGTTATAAGCAACGCCGATTACTTCCATATCATCCTGTCCCTCTATATATTCACTCAACAGGCTTACAAGCTCTCGATTATCATCAGCAACACAAACTTTAATTTTCTCCACGTTTCTTCCTCCCCCAATGTATTAACAGGACACAACCTATTTGACTGCTACATGTTACATTCGACAAAACCACTACTTCCCCTTTTAAAAAATCCATATTTACCAATAATAGTGGAATATCTTTGTTTTTCTAGCATTTTCTAGGTTTTTCGACTAAAAATTAAGTTTGACAAATCAGGAAACGTGAATTTGTCGAAAAATCTTCATGTCTTATTTTACATGAATCCTGGAAAGAAGTGAAGAACGCGCACATAAAAAAACTGCCGGATGATCCGGCAGTCAGCTTGCTTTGTCTTTTCCATAAACATCAACACCCGCTTCAGAAAGCATCCATTCGATATGAACGCCGTAGCCGCTTGTCGGATCATTGACAAACACGTGGGTTACGGCTCCGATGACTTTCCCGTTTTGGATGATCGGGCTTCCGCTCATTCCCTGAACGATTCCGCCGGTTTTTTTCAGCAGTTTCGGATCGGTCACTTTTAACACCATTCCCTTAGTCGCCGGGAATTTTTGCGGAGTGGTGCTGACGATTTCAATATCAAATTTCTCTACTTTATCGTTTTCAATAACCGTCAGCATTTGCGCCGGTCCTTTTTTCACTTCATTTGACAAGGCAATCGGAAGCGCTTTGTCTGAGATGTTGTTTTTAATCGGCTGATGCAGTTTCCCGAAAATGCCGAACGGACTGTTGCGGTTAATATCGCCGATCGTTTTCCGTTCTGACGAAAACCTTGCCAGTTTTTCGCCGGGATTGCCGCCTTTTCCTTTTTCAATTGATGTTACAGTTGAACGGACGATTTCGCCGTCTTCCACAACAATCGGTTTTTTCGTATCCATATCAGAAATGACGTGGCCCAATGCGCCGTATTTTTTTGTTTTCGGTTCAAAAAATGTCATCGTGCCGATACCGGCTGCCGAATCACGAATATAAAGGCCGATTCGATATTTTCCCTCAGCTTCGTCCTTTGTCGGAATCAGCTTTGTCTTGATTTTTTGCTTATCGCGTTTCACCAATAAATCCAAAGATTCCCCGGTCTTACCCGCTTTTTGAATAAACGGGGCGATGTCGCTCATTTTTTCAATTTTATGTCCGTTCATTTTAATAATGATGTCGCCAGATTCAATTCCCGCTTGTTCTCCCGGAGATTTTTTCCCATCCTTTGTCATCACCTGGTGAAAGCCGACGACCAAAACACCGACTGAATGCAGTTTTACACCGATGGACTGTCCGCCCGGAATGACCTTCAATTCAGGAAGGACACGCACTTTCGTTTTTTTAATGGGAAACCCGGCAAGATCATATACTACTTCTGACCGGCCTTGTTTTTGCCCTGTTATGCTTGCATGACCGTGCTCTTCTCTCAGCGTAAAGGCTTCTGATAATTCACCCTTTTCAGCGCTTATTGATGCATTGACCGGAACGGCTTGTGTCTGGTTTTCAAAGACGCTCATTTCTGACGGTATCAGTAAAAATTCTTTAAATGGCTTAAAAAAGCCTACACTTAGTAAAGAAACAAGGAGAATTACACCTATTGCTTTCCTCATGTTATCGTGCATTCATTCCTTCACTCTCCTCGCTCCTATCCCACACCACTTTCTTTTTCTGCTACCTCTATACTTTTGCCTTCCTGCGCTTGATTTATAACCGGCATACGAAGAAAAACATTGGATACACTGTTAGAGAAATGGAACAAAAAAATAAGCTGCCTGTATCAGCAGCTTATCCTGTCGTTTTTACCTGTCCGGCCTGTTTTAAAAGCTCTTGCGCATGCCGTTTTGTCAGGTCGGTCACTTCAACACCCGCAATCATACGGCCGATTTCCGCTACCTTATCCTGCTTTGAAAGCGGCGTGACATGCGTTGTCGTCCGTCCGTCTTTGAATTCTTTTGCGATCAAAAGGTGCGTATCCGCCATAGCGGCAACCTGCGGCAGGTGTGTAATGCAGAGCACCTGTGAACCAGTCGATACTTTATGGATTTTTTCCGCGATGGCTTGGGCAACCCGCCCGCTTACGCCAGTGTCCACTTCATCAAAGATGATGGAAGTGACATCCTGCTGGGAAGAAAAAATACTCTTCAGCGCCAGCATCACCCTTGAAAGTTCGCCGCCGGATGCGACCTTTGACAGCGGTTTTAACGGCTCACCGGTGTTCGTTGAAATTAAAAATTTCACGAGGTCAATTCCCTTTTGGGTAAGCTGCACGGGCTGGCCGTTGACAACCGGCGCTTCACTGGCAGACGGATCGGTTTTCACGAGGAATTCCGTATCAAACGTTGATTTGCCCATATACAGGCTTTTTAATTCCCGATGAATTGCTTCCGCCAGTTTTTTGGCCCAGGCTTTTCTGATTTTTGATAAATTGGCGGCTTCTACGGCCACATCTTTGCCGACGGACTCCAGTTCCTTCTTCAGCGCTTCAAGGTGGCTGTCGCGGTTTTCGATTTGATCAATTTCCTCTTCTATTTTGGAGCCGTATTCCAGAATGTCTTCGACCGTCGCTCCGTATTTACGCTTCAGCTGTTTAATCTCGTTTAAACGGGTTTCAATAAAATTCAGCCGTTCCGGGTCATACTCCAGATCATCTAGCAGATTGCGCATTTGAAAGGTTGCATCCTCCAGCAGATAATAGGAACTTGACACACTTTCTGACAGCTTTTGCAGCGGTTCATTGATATCCGAAATGTCTTCAAGCTGGGCAGAGGCCATTCCGACCCAGTCAAGCCCCCCCTGTTCGCTGCGGAGCGCATTATAGGCGTTTTGCAATGATTCATAAATTTTTTCAAAGTTGGATATCTGCTTCCGCTCTTCTTGAAGAAGTTCGTCTTCATTCAATTCGAGCTTCGCTGATTCGATTTCTTCAAGCTGAAATTGAATCAGATCTAACCGATGCGCCATTTCCTGTTCGCTTTCCGACAGCTTCTTCACTTTTTTGAGCAGCTTCATATAACGGTCGTAGCCTTCTTGGTATGCCTGAAGCGCTGATTCGGCCTCAGCGCCCGCAAATTTATCCAAAAGCTCTAAATGTTTGTCATCTTCCATTAACAGCTGGTTGTCATGCTGCCCGTGAATATCTAATAAAAGTCTGCCGATCTCCCTCAAAGCCGCAATCGTTACTAATTTTCCGTTGACACGGCAGACGCTTTTTCCCCCGGCATTAATGTCTCTTCTCATGACAATCATGTCGTCAGATGCGTCTATTCCCTGCTCACGGCACACCTCAAAAACGGGATGGCCGCTGTCCAAAAGAAACAGTCCTTCAAGCTCGGCCTTTGTTTCACCGTAACGGACAAATTCAGACGACCCGCGGCCGCCGACTAACAGGGAAACGGCGTCTATAATAATTGACTTGCCGGCCCCTGTTTCTCCCGTCAGGACGGTGAGCCCCCGTTCAAACGAAATCGTCAGTTCCTCTATAATGGCAAAGTTTTTTATTGATAGTTCAGCTAACAAACAGCATTCCACCTTTTATCTGATAATTACGCTACAGCAGCTCCAAAAGACGGCTTTGAACGCCCTCCGTATCTTCAGGCGTCCTGCAGATGATTAAAATTGTGTCATCTCCGCAGATCGTGCCCATGATTTCTTCCCATTCGAGATTATCCATC
This sequence comes from Bacillus sp. CIS52, assembly GCF_053545315.1. Lineage (NCBI taxonomy): Bacteria > Bacillati > Bacillota > Bacilli > Caryophanales > Bacillaceae > Bacillus > Bacillus sp. CIS52. The sequence goes on along the minus strand of NZ_JBIUFR010000002.1, from coordinate 505,159 downwards.
AAAGCGCCGATTGCCTGCGCATTCCCCGGCATCGTTTTTAATACGATCATGTGGCTTGCTGAGTCAATTTTTACGAACGCATCCATTAATGAACGCTTCAGTTTTGACAGCGGGTTGAACCGCTGATCCGCCGGCAGGCTGTATTTGTAGGAACCGTTATTGGTCGGCACCTTTACGAGATGCAGTTCTTTAATGTCCCTGGAAACAGTCGCCTGGGTTACCTTATACCCTTCTTCTCTCAGCATGTCAACTAAGTCATCCTGCGTTTCAATCTCATGGCTTGTAATAAGCTCTCTGATTTTTATATGCCTTTGGCCTTTTGTCATGTAAGCACCTCTGTTTTCAAGCTGTTCTTGTCATTATGTTAACCGCTTCTTGATAAAAAGTACATGATGGCAGAAAAAAGGAATAATAGCCCCCTATTATTCCGGTACATCTGTCTTTTTGGCTTTTAATGTTTCATGTGCTTCGCGGACGGTACGGAGAATATCTTCTTCCGGCAGTTCAGCGCCGTTTCCGTCTTCTCCCTCCCACTTCAAATGAAGCAGAAACTCGATATTGCCGTCTCCCCCTGTAATCGGTGAGAAGGACAGTCCTTTCACTGTATATCCTTCAGAAGCGGCAAACTGATTCATACGGCGGAGAACGTCAGCATGAACGCCGGGATCTCTGACAATGCCTTTTTTTCCGACTGATTCACGTCCGGCTTCAAATTGCGGCTTCACCAGTGCGATACAATCGCTTCCCGGCACAAGCAGCGTTTTTAAAACCGGCAGAATAAGACGGAGTGAGATGAAAGAAACATCGATCGTCGCGAATTCCGGCAGACCCTCTGTGAAATCGGAAGGCTCGGAATAGCGGAAATTCGTCCGTTCCATGACGACGACCCTCTCGTCCTGTCTCAGCTTCCAAGCGAGCTGATTATAGCCGACGTCTACTGCATAGGACCGTTCGGCGCCGTTTTGGAGGGCGCAATCTGTAAATCCTCCAGTAGACGAGCCGATATCAATCATCGTTTTGCCTTTTACTGAGACGGGAAACACCTCAAGAGCTTTCTCAAGCTTTAATCCGCCTCTGCTGACGTATTTAAGAGGGTTTCCTTTTACCGTTAACGGAAGATCCCGGGCGATTTTTTCACCCGGTTTGTCCAATCGGTTTTCATTTGAGTATACGATGCCCGCCATAATGGCGCGTTTCGCTTTTTCCCGCGTTTCCGCAAGGCCTTTTTCTACAAGAAGTACATCTAATCGTTCTTTTTTTGCTGTCATGATCCAATTCCTTTATGTGTCTTCGGCGGCATCAGCAGTTTAATCCGGTTCATAACCTCAGCCTTTGTGAGACCGATTTCTTCAAGCAGGGCGGTTACGCTTCCGTGCTCAATGAACCGGTCAGGAATGCCCATTCTGTCAATCGGCGTATGATACATGCCGAGGTCATGAGCGAATTCAAGAATCGTGCTTCCGAATCCGCCTTCAAGCACGGCTTCTTCAATCGTTAAAATCGGCAGACCTTCATTAAGAATCGCCTTCATCATTTGTTTATCAATCGGTTTTATGAACCGCGCATTGACGACACGCACGGACAGGCCTTCTTTTTGCAGTTCTTCAGCCGCTTCGAGCGCCATTTCAATGGTCGTTCCGAACGTTAAAATCACCGCGTCTTTTCCGGGACGGAGCACTTCCCATGTTCCGATCGGAATGGTTTTCAGCTCTTTATCCATCTTTACACCGAGCCCGTTTCCGCGCGGGAAGCGCATCGCGATCGGACCTTCCTCATAAGCAAGAGCTGTATTGACCATGTGGCGGCCTTCATTTTCATCCTTCGGCATCATTAAAACGAGGTTCGGTATATGACGCAAAAAGGCAATGTCAAAGACGCCTTGATGGGTCTCCCCGTCAGCGCCGACCAAACCCGCGCGGTCAATGCCGATAAATACATTCGCGTTTTGACGGCAGATGTCATGGACGACCTGATCATACGCCCGCTGCAAAAAGGTCGAATAGATCGCGAGAAACGGCTTCATGCCTTGAAGCGCCATTCCCGCGGCCATCGTCGCCGCATGCTGTTCTGCGATTCCGACATCAAACATGCGCTCCGGAAATTCTTTCGCAAACCCTTCCAGCTTAGAACCGACCGGCATGGCCGGTGTAATCGCGACAATTCTGTCATCCTCGCGCGCCAGCTCCTGCACGGTCCCGCTGACGAGTCCGCTCCATGAAGGCGCCGCGGCTTTCGGCTTGACGAAATCACCCGTATTGATTTTGTACGGGCCAGTCCCGTGCCATGTCCCGATTGTGTCGGTCTCTGCCGGTTTATAGCCTTTGCCCTTTTTCGTGATGACATGTAAAAGGACTGGGCCTTTTGTTTTTTTGGCGTATTGCAGGTTTTCAAACAGCTCGTGGTAGGAATGACCGTCTACCGGGCCTAAATACGTAAAGCCCAGCTCTTCAAAAAACATGCCTGACACAAGCATATATTTTAAGCTGTCTTTTATCCGCTCAGCCGTGGCGGCCAATTTTCCGCCGACGGCCGGGATGCGCTTAAATAAATATTCCAGCTCGTCTTTTACCCATTGATATTTGCCGGCCGTGCGAAGCCGGCCGAGCATAGAATGAATCGCCCCGACATTCGGCGCAATGCTCATCTCATTATCATTCAGGATGACGATCATATCTTTTTTCTCGTCGCCGATATGGTTCAGTGCTTCAAGCGCCATTCCTCCGGTTAAAGCGCCATCCCCGATAATCGGGATGATATATTCTTTCGTCCCTTTAATATCGCGGGCGGCAGCCATTCCCATCGCGCCTGAGAGCGATGTTGAGCTGTGGCCTGTTTCCCATACGTCATGTTCGCTTTCGCTGCGTTTCGGGAAACCGCAAAGCCCTTTATATTGGCGCAAGGTTTCAAACTCCTTGCCGCGTCCGGTTAACAGTTTATGAACATAGGACTGATGTCCGACATCCCATAAAAATTTATCTTTCGGACTGTCAAATTCTTTGTGAAGCGCAATCGTCAGCTCGACAACCCCGAGGTTCGGCCCGATATGGCCGCCTGAGGCAGACAGCGATGTGATGAGAAAATTGCGGATTTCCTCACCCAGCTCTTCCAGCTGTTCAATTGACATCTTTTTAAGAAATGACGGGTCCTGTATTGATAAAAGATCCAAAGCGGATCAACTCACTTTCAGCATGAATTTCTGCAAATTAAACAGTGTCTTTTTAAAAAAATAAAAAGACTCCCTTTTTATTTTCATCGAAACTGCTTACATTTTACCATAGGAGCGGCAGCCCCTTCAAATCAGGATCGTTTTAATGATCTCTCGCCGCTATTAAATCGCAGAGGTCATGCAGCAGTTCTTTCTGAAGAGATAGGCCGCTGATGATCCGTTTCGCCTCGCTGATATGATATGAAAGCTTCTCTTTCGCACCTTCAAGCGTTAAAAGCGACGGATACGTTGATTTTTCATTCGTCGTGTCTGAACCGACCGGTTTGCCGATCTTCTCCTCATGACCTTCAATATCAAGGATGTCGTCTCTGATTTGAAATCCGATGCCGATATGGCTGCTGAACAGACGCAGCTTTTCGATTTCATCCTCCGGCGCATCTGCCAAAATAGCGCCTGCCGTCACGGAAAAACCGAGGAGCTTGGCCGTTTTCCGCTCATGGATGGATTCCAGCTCCTCAAGCGTTACCTGCTTTTGTTCCGCTTCCATGTCGGCAGCCTGCCCGCCGACCATTCCTTCCGTTCCTGCCGCTTTGATCAGCTCCTCGACGAGGCGGAGCCGTTTTTCCGCTGAAACCGCGTCAGACACGTGAGATGTGATTAATTTAAAGCTTTCTGTCAGAAGCCCGTCTCCGGCCAATACAGCTGCCGCTTCTCCGAAGACTTTATGGTTTGTCGGCTTTCCCCGGCGCAAATCATCATCGTCCATGCAAGGCAGATCATCATGGATTAAGGAATACGTATGAATCATTTCAACAGCGCATCCGACCGGAATCCCGTCTTTTTCATCTTTTCCGTAAGCATTCAAAACGGCTAAGACAACGAGGGGGCGCAGCCTCTTTCCGCCCGCTTCCAAAGAATACAGCATAGATTTTTTGAGGGTTTCCGGCATGGCGAGCCGTTCTGTATACAAGGAAAGATTCCGCTCAATCAGTTGTTTGCGCGATGCTAAAAATGCGTCCAGTTTATTTGTCACCTTCGTCTTCCTCCTGAACGCTGAAAGGTGCAAGTTCTCCGTTATCTTTTAAAATAAAGTCCATTTGTTTTTCGACATGCTGAAGCTTTTCATGGCACATTTTTGAAAGGGCCATTCCTTCCTGAAAATAATTAATCGCCTGCTCCAGCGGCACGTCTCCTTCTTCAAGCTTTGCGACAATGCCTTCAAGGCCTTTCATCGCCTCTTCAAATGTCAGCTCTTCACTTTTTTTGGTTTCTGTCATTATCGTTCGCCTCTCTTTTGCAATACTTCACACGTCAAAACGCCGTCTGTCATCTTTACTTCAAGCGTATCATGTTGTTCCACTTGATCAACGCTTTTGATCAGCTCTTTGTCTTTATAGGCCAGACTGTATCCTCTCTCCATAACTTGAAGGGGACTTAATGCATTCAGTTTACCAAGAACCGTCTGAAACTGCGAATGAAGCTGCTTCAGCTGGACATTCATGCTCCGCGTCAGCTGATTTGAGCGCTCTTCGTACCGTTTTTTCGCCTGTTTCAGCTGGGTTTCAGGGTGAAGCGCCGTTAATCTGTACGTATTCCGCTCCAGCTGCCTTTCTTTCCGCTCCGTAAGCCCTGTGAGCTGTGCTTGGAATTGCTGATACAAAAGATCAAACTGCTGTTCTTTTTGGGTATACAATCGTTTCGGAAAACGGAATGCGTAAGATGACTGGAGCGATTGAACCCGTTCTTTTTTCTTGCCGATATGCTGCTGCATCGCTCTTGTCAGGCGGACTTCCGCCGTTTTTGTCCGTTCCATTAAGTCCGTCGTGTGAGGAACGGCGATTTCTGCCGCTCCCGTCGGCGTTGCAGCCCGGATATCCGCGACGAAATCACTGATTGTAAAGTCTGTTTCATGTCCGACAGCCGATATAACCGGAATGGCGGAAGCAAAAATCGCCCGGGCAACGATTTCTTCGTTAAACGCCCACAATTCTTCGATCGAGCCCCCTCCCCTTCCGACGATCAGAACGTCACACATCTTTTGCGAATTGGCTTCTTCAATGCGCTTCACAATCGATCTGCTGGCGTTTTCACCCTGAACGAGCGCGGGAAGCACAATGACTTTCACCAGGGGATATCTTCTTTTGAGTGTGGTAATGACGTCTCTGACGGCCGCTCCCGTCGGTGACGTGACAACCCCGATCGTGGCTGGAAAAGCGGGGATGGCCTGCTTATGCCGGTCATCAAACAACCCTTCGCCGGCAAGTTTTTTCTTTAATTCTTCATAGGCTAAATAAAGCGCCCCAACACCGTCCGGCTGCATTTCTTTCGCGTACAGCTGATAGCTTCCGCTCGGTTCATAGACGGAGATGCCGCCTCTTACGATGACCTTCATTCCGTCCTCAGGCTTAAACGCAAGCCTTGAACTTTGCCTTTGAAACATGACGGCCTGCATGCGGGCATGTTCATCTTTTAAAGTAAAATAGATGTGGCCTCTTGTATGGATTTTAACGTTGGACAGCTCACCTTTAATCCAAATGTCTTCAAGATGAGGGTCTACATCGAATTTTCGTTTAATATATTTGGTCAGTGCGGAAACCGTGACATATGCCGCTTCACTCACATCCTGCATTCCTTTCATAAAGGCTTTTTGCCCTGAACTAAGAAAAAAACCCGCTCTGGCTGAAAGGAGCCTTAAGAAGCGGGTATCGTGCTCATTGTCACACTTTTTGTGACTGCCTCCGGTTATCTATGATAACGTACGTCTGGCAGATTTAACAGTATTATGCGCAAGCATCGTGATGGTCATCGGACCTACTCCGCCCGGGACCGGCGTAATGAAAGATGCTTTTTCTTTCGCTTCATCAAACTGAACGTCTCCGCAGAGTTTTCCGCTTTCGAGGCGGTTGACGCCGACATCAATGACAATGGCGCCCTCTTTGATTTGATCAGCTGTGATGAAGTTCGCTTTACCGACCGCAACCACAAGAATATCTGCTTTTTTCGTATGCTCAGACATATTTTTTGTACGGGAATGGCAATATGTGACGGTCGCATTTTCGTTCAGCAGCAGCTGGCCGACCGGTTTACCGACAATATTGCTTCGTCCGACTACAACAACTTCTTTGCCGGAAAGATCTACGTTCGTCTTTTTCAATAACTCGACAATTCCGTGCGGTGTGCAAGGAAGAAATGTATCTTCTCCAAGCAGCATTTTCCCGACGTTGAGAGGGTGGAAACCATCAACATCCTTATCAGGGGAGATCCGCTCGATGACGGCTTTTTCAGAAATATGATCCGGGAGCGGCAGCTGGACGAGAATGCCGTGAAATTCCGGATTTTGATTGTACTCATCAATCACTGTTAAAAGCTCCGCTTCGGTTAAGCTTGAGTCAAAACGGTCAAGCTTAAACTTCATTCCCATTGTTTCAGCGGCTTTTTTCTTGCCTGTCACATATGAAACAGAGGCGGGATCGTCGCCGATTAAAATGACCGCCAAGCCCGGCACTACGCCTTGTGCTTTCAGCTCTTCTACTTCTTTTGCCAATTGTTCGCGTTTTTCTTTAGCCGTTTCTTTTCCGTCGATGATTGTTGCAGTCATTTTCTTTCCTCCTATGATTCAATATCAGTTTTGATGTTAGAAAGAACCCCGTTTACGAATTTTGCAGCTTTATCGTCGCCGAACCGTTTTGCCAGCTCGATGGCTTCGTTTAATGACACGTTAGCAGGAATGTCGTCAGTATAAACCATTTCATACACCGCCAGACGGAGGATCGCGCGGTCTACGTTTGCAATCCGGTCAAGCTTCCAATTGACGAGATGGCCGGAAATCATTTCATCAAGCTGCACCTGATGTTCAAGCACTCCGTACACCAGCTGTTCAAAGAAGTCATCTGTTTTTCCGCCATCAAGCGCGTGCTCGATGGCCTCGTTCGGTGCAATATCGCTGACATCAATCTGAAAAAGTGCCTGCAAAGCTTTTTCTCTAGCTGTTCTTCTTTTCATTTTCTTTCTCCTTCAGATCCTCTTTATCCGCTTGTCGTTAAGCCTAAAGAGATCATAACATATTTTTTTCCCAATCGCATGTCGAAATTTAGGTTTTTTCACCCTAATGCCGAATGTTTTTACAAACCCTTTGAATTTCATTCGGATTTCACAGCATGAAGAAACTCGGCTGCCGTTTGTAAGCCGGCTTTCTTCATGCCTGAAAAGAAGGGAAACGTATAAAAAACCAAAGGGCTGCCCATCCCCTTGGTTTTTATACGCTCATTACATTTCTTCGTCGATTTCGACTTCTTGGGCTTTCGTGTCAAATTGAATGCCGACGATATGAATATTGATTTCATTGATGGTCAGAGACGTCATATTTAATAAGGTTTGGCGGATATTCTCCTGAACGCTTGCCGCCACTTTCGGGATCGAAATCCCGAATTGAACGACGCAATAGACGTCAATGGTAATCCCGTCATCGGCTAAATCGACCTTTACGCCTTTGCCGTGATTGATTTTGCCGAATCGTTCTACGACGCCCGTGGCGAAATTGCCGCGCATTTCAGCTATTCCTTCAACCTCGGAAGCGGCGATGCCGGCAATGACTTCAATGACTTCAGGAGCAATTTCAACTTTGCCTAAATGACCCTCATCATGATCCATTTTAAGCACACTGTTGTCTTCCATTCAATTCACCTCCCGCAAAAATTATGAGCCCATTACATCATATGTTTCTAAAAACTTTGTATTAAACTCTCCGCTGACAAATGTTTCATGTTCAAGCAGTTTCAGATGGAACGGAATCGTTGTTTCAATACCTTCAATCACAAATTCGCTCAGCGCGCGTTTCATCCGTGCGACCGCCTCATCACGCGTTGTTCCGTATGTGATGACTTTGGCAATCATGCTGTCATAGTACGGCGGGATCGAATAGCCCGGATATGCGGCTGAATCCACGCGCACGCCGAGTCCGCCCGGCGGCAGGTACATGTTAATCTTACCAGGTGAAGGCATGAAGTTTTTCGCAGGATTTTCAGCGTTGATGCGGCATTCAATCGCCCAGCCGTTAAATTCAACGTCTTCCTGTCTGAGCGAGAGCTCCTGTCCGGATGCCACTTTGATCTGTTCTTTGATCAGATCGGTTCCCGTCACCATTTCTGTGACAGGGTGCTCTACTTGAATACGCGTGTTCATCTCCATGAAGTAATAGCGCTGTTCTCTGTAGTCATAAATGAACTCTACTGTACCGGCTCCCGTGTAACCGACGGCCTTCGCTGCTTTTACCGCTGCTTCACCCATCTGCTCTCTGATTTCAGAATCAAGCGCAGGTGACGGCGACTCTTCAAGAAGTTTTTGCAGACGTCTTTGGATAGAACAGTCACGCTCTCCAAGATGGATCGTGTTTCCGTAATTATCGGCAAGCACCTGAATTTCAACATGGCGGAAATCTTCTATGTACTTCTCGATGTACACACCCGGATTTCCGAATGCCGTAGCGGCCTCCTGCTGGGTGATTTCGATGCCTTTAATCATCTCTTCTTCTGTGCGTGCGACCCGGATGCCTTTTCCGCCTCCGCCCGCAGTGGCTTTTATAATCACAGGATACCCAATTTCACCCGCAAGCGAAACCGCTTCTTCGGTATTTTTTATGATTCCTTTTGAACCGGGCACAATCGGCACGCCCGCCTGCTGCATCGTGTCACGTGCGATATCTTTTGTCCCCATCTTCGAAATGGCGTCAGCCGAAGGGCCGACAAACGTCACGTTTAATTCCTCGCACAGCTCGGCAAAATCGGCATTTTCAGCTAAGAATCCGTATCCCGGATGAATCGCATCCGTACCGGTCAGCTTTGCGACGCTGACGATGTTCGTTACATTTAAATAGCTGTCTTTTGATGTTTTCGGCCCGATACAAAAAGCCTCATCGGCCATTTGGACATGCAGGGCCTCTTTATCTGCCTCAGAATAAACGGCTACAGTTTCAATGCCAAGCTCTTTGCAGGCCCGGATGATTCTGACGGCAATTTCTCCTCGGTTGGCGATCAATAGCTTTTTAATCATAATAGCAGGTCTCCTTACTCAGCTTTTACAAGAAATAGAGGTTGTCCGTATTCGACCAGCTGGCCGTTTTCAACTAACACTTCAACGATTTCTCCTTTTACTTCCGCTTCAATCTCGTTAAAGAGTTTCATTGCTTCTACGATACAAACCACTGTATTTTCGTTCACTTTTGAACCTTGGTTTACGTAAGGGCCGGCTTCCGGCGATGAAGAAGCATAAAACGTTCCGACCATCGGAGACGTAATTTTGTGCAGGTTTTCATCTTGTTTCGGCGCTTCCTGAACAGGATCGGCTTCGCGCGCTTCCGGTTTTGCAGCCTGCGGAGCAGGTGCGTAAGCGGCGGGAACAGCTGGAGCTTGTCCCGTTATATTCACTGCCGGCGCTTCATTTTTTTTCAGCTTCAGACTTACGCCTTCCATCTCGTAAACAAATTCGTCAATGGAAGATTCATCGATTCTTTTTATCAATTCATGAATTTCGTTGATTTTTAACATCAGTTCCACTCCTATGTATAAAAAATAGAAATTTATGGGTTGCTACTAAAAGTACATACTATGTTTATCTTACAGGAGCGGTTGTGTAAATTCAACACTGATCTAAAATGACAGCAAAAAAGCCCGCAGCGGGTGCGGGCGGCTCAGGCATCTTATTTTGTCGGTTCAAACGTAACGGCGACGTCTTTCATATTCTTGATTTCTTTTTCCACCAGGTCAATGATGGCGGAAGCTTTTGCGTTTGAATGTTTGTCAGACATGACCGTAATGTTGATTTTGTCACCTTCAGCATCCACGAGCGCGTCTTTGTAGCCTTGCGTTTTAATGAGCGTTTCCAGCTGTTTTTCTGTCCCTTCCGCATTGCTCAGCGCCGTCATTTTATCGTAGGCTTCGCTTTTTTCTTTTGCTGTCGCATCATCGCTTGAAACGATGCTGTTTAACTGTTCTCTTTCTTTGCTTCTCGCGTCTTCAAGTTCCATGCGGTATGCGGTAAATAAATTTTCATCAGCTGTTTCTGTGGCGACCGATCCGTCTTTTTCCGATGCTTCGGCTGACGTTTCTTTATCCTCTTTTGTGCCTTTAGAATCTTTCGTTCCTTTTGTTCCGTCTTCTTTTTCTGTGCCGCTTTCGCTCTTTTCTTCCGTTTTAGGAGCCGGCGTTTTTTCTGTGGCGATTTCCCCGCTGCTTTTTTCGGTTTTCATCTGCACGGCATTTTTGCTTTCCGGCGACATAATATAATAAACACTTAATACCACGACGAGACTGAGCATTGTTAAAAGCCAAACCGTTTGTTTTTTCAGCATGATTTATGAATCCTCCTTGATTTTTTTAGGGGCAACCGCTACACGGTAGCTCGGAACATCAAGCACCCTAGTGACGGCATCAATGATGGTTTTTTTTATTTGAACGTTGTCCACTCCTTGAGCGACAACGAGTACACCGCGGATATCGGGTTTTTTCGTCTGGACGACGACCGGGGTTTCCTGATCCCCGTTTCGAATCATGACAATTTGTTCTTCAGAGGTTTGATCGGTTACGCTTCTTTTGCCGCCTTCTTTATCGGTTTCTTCAGTGGTGGTGTCTTTTTTCGTTTTATTTTTCTCAAACACTTTTAAAGATGTGGCGTCTACGTTTACGACTATTGATACATCCTCTACGCCGATAATCGTTTCAAGGATCTCTTTCAGCTGGTTTTCATAGTCTCTCTCGTAATCATCAATCGTGTTTTTTGCGCTGCTGTCTTTTGATGCTTTAAAAACTGGTGCGCTTTTTTGCCCGCTCTTATCGTCCGTACGGCCGGACATGACAGTCTGCGCCGTTTCGCCCTTCCCGGTTTTTTCCGGTGAAGAGAACATCTGGCTGACCAGCATAAAAGATACGCCGAGCACAAACACGAACAGAAAGTAATGATATTTTGTCAGTTTTGGTTTTTCTCCGTCTTTCGCCTGTCCGATCATCAGCTGTTTTTTGAGTATGGTCCATAGTCCGTTTTTATTCATGGCCGTTTTTCTCCCCGCCTTCCATATAAACCGTAATTTTCTCACTGCCGATTTCCCATATATCCGCAAGTTTTTCTTTGATGACTGCGGCCTCCTTTTTGCCGGCTGCGCCTTCGGGTTCGTATTTGCGGTCTGTGCGGATGTCGATCGGTGCGACGGTTTGCACGGTTTTTTCAGAAGATGGGGCCATATACACGCTGATCGTTTTTACATCTTCTTCTGAACGAACCTGTTCTTCCGCTGTAAGGCGGATGTCGTCTATTTTGTATTCGTCATGACTGAACATCTCCTCCGCTTTCTTTTTTAGTTGGACAGCCATTTCTTCTAAAACATATGCGCGGTTTGATGCTTGTATTTCTTTTTTTTCTGATTTGATTTGATTTTTTATGTCAGCGGATTGAGATTGCTCTTGTTTTGTCAAATAATCGAAGATGATCTCCGGGTCTGTTTTGAAAAGTTTGAATATCGGGTTGAGCATGACAATGATTAACAGCAGGCTGACAACCATCTTTGCGTATTTTTGCATACTGGAGCTGGGCAGCAGCATGTCGATGACGATGGCAAATAAGATAAACAAAATAATGCTTGTCAGCCATTCTGTTAAAAAGCTCATATCCAATGGGCCTCCTTTATTTCATCATCATGGTGAGATTTCCTGCTGTAATAATGACTGTGATGCTGAGGAAAAACATGAGAGAGACAATGGCGAGCGCCGCGAAAATATAGAGCACGCTTCTGCTGATGACGCCGAGACACGTAATGACGGGCCCGCCTCCGAGCGGCTGCAGAATGGCGGCCGCGAGCTTATAAATAAAAGCGAGAGAAAGCACTTTGATTGCCGGAAAGGCGGAGATGCAGATCAAAATTCCGACACCGAGGATTCCCACAGTGTTTTTTAATAAGAGTGAGGCGCTGATGACCGTATCGGTCGCATCCGTAAACATTCGGCCGAGCACGGGAATAAAATTGCCCGTTATAAATTTTGCAGTCCTGAGGGTGATCCCGTCTGTCACGGCAGCCGAAGCCCCCTGAACGGAGATGACACCGAGAAACACGGTGAGGAATACGGCAAGCGCGCCGATCGCGATATTTCTGAGGAGATTGGCAAGCTGTGTGACTTTATATTGATCTGTCATTGTGCTGACGATGCTTAAAATCGCTGACAGGAAAATAAGCGGCATAACGATGTTTTGAATAAGCAGGCCGCTCGTATTCATCAGAAATAAAATAACGGGGTGAAAAAAGGCAGCGGAAACGGCTCCACCGGAAGATGCCAAAAGCGCGAGCAAAAGCGGGATCAGCGCGAGAATGAAGCTTGTCATCGTCTGAATCGCTTCACTGGCATAATTAACGGCAACATGAAAGCTGTTTAAAGCGAGAATAATCAGTACCATATAAACAATCGCATAAGCTACTTTGCTGACGGTGCTCTGCTGGAACGCATTTTGCAGAAGCTGCAGAATGACGCAAAAAATGGTGAGAAGGATCAAAGTTCCCAGAAGTTTTCCGTTTGCGAGCACTTCATGAAACAGATAGGAAAATAAGGCCTTCAGCCACGCCTCAGGCGAGAACGTTTTTTCTCCGTTAATAAAGTCAATGATGCTTCCCTTTTGGCTTTCCGGCAGAAGGCCGCCGTATTCTGTCATAATGTCGTCCCAGAACTTTCCGATGCCTTCTGTTTTCAGCGCTTCGGCCTGCTTTTTCGCCACTTCATCAGCCGTTTCTTGGTGAACTGCGGTTTCCTGCGCCGCACCGTCTGTTCCGGCAGCTTGTACACATTCAGTCTGAAAAATTAAGAGGAGGATGAACAAAAAAGCCCCCGCCCACCGAAAGCGCTTCATTTTTTGCGCCCCCCTTTCCCTTTATGATTAAGAAGGAATAAGTCCGAGAATCGTTTCAATAATAACGGTCAGTATCGGCACGGCCATCACGAGGATCAAAATCTTCCCGGCCAGCTCTATTTTCGAAGCAATTGCTCCCTGGCCAGCATCTTTTGTCAGCTGCGCTCCGAATTCAGCGATGTAGGCGATGCCGATAATTTTTAAAATGGTTTCCACATAGACCATATTGACATTTGCATTGACGGCTATTTTTTCTATCATTCTGATAATGTCGTAAATCTGGTCGACGAGATAAAGAAAGATCACGCAGCCGCTGAAGACGACAATCATAAACGCGAAAGTCGGTTTCTGTTCTTTTACGATCAGGGAGAGAAACGTGGCGATCAGGCCTAAACCTACAATTTGAACAATCTCAATCTGTAAGCCCCCCTATCCTTGGAATAGAAACACAGCTTTGATCTTTTTGAACAGGTCATCGACAATCGTCGCCACCATAAATAAAATATAGATAAAGCCAAGCAACGTCACCCATTGGGCGTATTCTTTTTTTCCCATTTGATCAAGTATGGTGTGCAGAAACGCAACCACGATACCGACTCCGGCGATTTGAAAAATGACATTTACGTCGACTCCCATTTTATGTTTGCTCCCCTCATGTTTACATCAATAGAAGAATGAGTAACAGTCCGGCTAAAAACCCTAAACTTTTCACCATTTTTTCATTTTTCGCCTGCGCCCGTCCGGCATCCGCTTCCGCCGCTTCCAAATGTGTAAGCGCAAGCTTGATATGTTTCTGCTGAGAAACGCGGTCATGGAGCCCGAGCGTCTCTCCGAATTGCTTCAGCACATCGTATTCGCTTTTTTTCATCGCCATGGAGGGCCAGTTATGTTTCAAGCTCTGTTCCCAGGCTGTTTTGGCGGAATCGCTTCCCTGCTCAAGCCTCCTGCTGAAAGCTTGGAACAATGACGATACAGGCTTGGAAAGCTGTGCGGCGATTTGTCCCGAAGCAATGTGCAGCGGCGTATGCCCGAACATAATTTCCGCTTCAAGCGATTGCAGCGCCGCACGCAGCTGACGGATCTGCCTCGGCCTTTCAATATAGATTTTGGCGATCTCAAATCCCGTCCATGTTGTCGCCGTCAGAATGAACACAGCGCCCAAAAGCTTCAGCATGTCATCACGCTTTCAGCATACGGAACCGGTTCTCCGTCCTTTCCGTACATCCTGCTGATCGTTCCCGGACCGCGGCGTCTTGACAGCTCTACATACCGGTCAAACACTTTTTCCTCCCAAAGCATTTTCAGCGACGGCCTCTTGACCAAGTCTTTCATATTCCATCCGTGCGCGGATACGATAACGGTTACGCCGGCATGGAGCGCCTCCATCAGCGCTTTTGAGTCTTCCATTCTCCCGATCTCATCTGCGATCATGACATCGGGACTCATAGAGCGGATCATCATCATCAGCCCTTCCGCCTTCGGACAGGCGTCAAGGACATCCACTCTGCGGCCGAAACTGTGCTGGGGAATGCCCCGCAGGCAGCCGGCAATTTCTGAGCGTTCATCTACGATAGCGGTCTTTTTCGCCGGAATGCGTTTCGATCCGGTGCTTGAAAGCCGGGCCAAATCACGAAGCAAGGTCGTTTTCCCCGTTTGCGGAGGGCCGATGATCAGCGTATTCAGCCAGTTTTCTTTCCATAAGAAAGGAATGAGCGGTTCTGCGATGCCTAGCTTCTCCCGGGCGATTCGAATATTAAAGGAAGTAATATCCCGGAGTCCTTTGACGGCTCCGTTTTCGACGATGACTCTTCCGGCGAGCCCCACACGGTGGCCTCCTCTGATTGTGATATATCCTTTTTTCAGCTCTTCTTCCAGCGTGTACATGCTGTAATTGCTGAGCCGGCTGAGGATCAGCTGTGCGTCGCCGGCCGTACAGATATATGACAAAAACAAAGGTTGTCCTTTTCGGATCAGTTCAACCGGCCTGCCGACGCGGATTCTGATTTCCTCTGTATCCTCGCGCGCTTCTTCAGACACGGCGGAGATGGCATCTCTCAATAATTCAGGGAGAACCTCTGTAATTTCATTCAATAGAGTCTCCTCCTTTTTTACCGATTGGCTTCTTTAAAATGTATGATCCGGGACAGACTTTATGACACCCGGACCCCTATTTGTGAACACCGGCTAGAATCAGCACAACCCCCGCGAAAATCAAAATCAATTTTGCATATGAAAGCTGTCCGGCAATCTGATAAATACCGATCGTCATCGTAATGATAAAAATCAGCGGGCCGACGATTGCCAAAATACTATTTACCACAACCGCTTTTCTGATGTCGTTTGTAACAAGCATGATAATGGCCGCCGATAATTCAATGAGAGAGGACAAAACTCGTAAACCGGCCATCGTTAAAACAGTAGAATTGATTGAACCAAACAAAAATTTCATTACAATCCCCCAACTTCAAGCATTTTGTTACACTATATGCTCTAGCTGACGGAAGTAGTCTCACTATTTTCATATAGAAGAAAGATTCTGTTTCAGAACGCAAAAAAAAGCCTGCCCCGTAAAAGGAGCAGACTTCGTATGTCTTTGACTATGCTCTTGACACGTAAGAGCCGTCTGATGTATTTACAACAAGCGTATCGCCTTCGTTCACGAAGAACGGTACGTTTACGACAAGACCTGTTTCCGTTTTGGCAGGTTTTGTGCCGCCTGACGCCGTGTCGCCTTTAATTCCCGGCTCTGTTTCAACAACTTTCAGTTCAACTGTGTTCGGCAGTTCAATACCGAGCGTTTCAGATTGATACATCATGATGTGCACAGACATATTTTCCAAAAGATATTTTAATTCTTCTTCGATTTGGTTTTCGTTCAATTCAAGCTGTTCATATGAGCTTGTATCCATGAACACGTGCTGATCTCCATTGGCATAAAGATACTGCATCGTTTTTGTTTCGATTTGCGCTTTCGCCACTTTTTCACCTGCACGGAATGTTTTCTCCTGAATAGCGCCCGTGCGCAGATTGCGCAATTTAGAACGGACAAATGCCGCGCCTTTTCCCGGCTTTACGTGCTGGAAGTCAACGACGCGCCAAATGCCGCCGTCTACTTCAATCGTTAATCCTGTACGAAAATCGTTAACTGAAATCATGTTTGATGTCCTCCTATATTCCAATCACAAAATAATTAATTCTTTAGGGGAATGCGTGATTGTCCGGTTGCCGTCCTCTGTGATGATGATATCATCTTCGATTCTTGCGCCCCCAACTTCCGGTATGTATATGCCCGGCTCAACCGTTACTGCCATGCCCGGCTCAAGAACGGCCGATGACCTGAAAGACAGCCCCGGTGATTCATGGACCTCCATTCCGAATCCGTGTCCTGTTGAATGGCCGAAATACTGTCCGTAGCCTTTTGCGGTGATGTGATCCCTCGTCAGGGCATCCGCTTCTTTTCCCGTCATGCCGGGTTTAATATGCAAAACGCCAAGCGCCTGGGCATCGTATACGACCTGATAAATTTCTTTCAGTTTATCACTAGGCTCTCCGACCGCGACGGTGCGTGTGATATCAGAACAATAGCCTTTATAATACGCGCCGAAATCGAGCGTGACCAAGTCTCCCTTTTCAATCAATTTGCCGCTTGCCACTCCGTGCGGAAGGCTGGATCTCACTCCCGAGGCGACGATCATATCAAAGGAAGAACCGTCTGCTCCCTGACGTCTCATATAAAATTCAAGCTCATTCGCAACTGAAATCTCTGAGATGCCCGGTTTGATAAACGTCAGAATATGTTCAAACGCATCATCCGCAATCTTCGCAGCTTCCTCTAATATCTTAATCTCTTCACTTGACTTAATCAAGCGCAACTTTTCAACGGAATCCGCGACGGGAACCATCTCCGCTTCCTGCAGCACCGCTTGGTAGGATGCATATGTTCCGTACGTCATGCTGTTTTGCTCAAAGCCGAGTTTTTTAATGCCATACTCAAGAATCGTATCCGCAGCGGTTTGGATTAAGCTTCCGCCGTGCTCGATAATATCAAAGCCCTTTACTTGCGCCTTCGCCTGCTCGGTGTAACGGAAATCCGTGATAAATGCCGCGCGTTCTTTCGATATGACCGCAAGACCCGACGAACCCGTAAATCCCGTCATATACTGCAGATTGGCGGAGCTTGTCACCAACATTCCGTCTATATCCAGCTGACCGAACAGATTTCGCAATTTCTCAAGTTTCATTCCCTTTCTCCTCCTCGCCGATTCTTGACTGCCGCCTGACACCGCGGGAGCATCCCCATCCGGTTTTCAGCATAAAAAATGTTCACTTCTCGTGAACATTTTACCATACCGGACAGGGATTATACACTTATTCACTTGTTGCCTAGCGCCCTTGCAAGCTTGTCTGACGTAAGCTCATTGTAGTTGAAAGAAATCGAGTAGCCGACAAACAAACCATACAGAATGTAAAGGCAAATCGTCGTCACGATTGTATCTGATTTCAATTCAGTGACAGATTTCACGTCTTCGAAAATCGGATTGAATAAGAAAAAAACCGCGCACCATAAAATGACGCCGTATACCATCCCCGGCCACATCGTTTTAAAACGCTTCAGACAGACGAAATATATAAATGCCCCGGCAATCGAAATGAATCCGATGACGACGATGCTGACCATCGTGCCGAGCCATTGTTTTTTCCATTCTCCGATCATAAACGGCTGAAGAATCATGTTGGGACTGATCTCTGAAAAATGAAAGATATATCCGAGATAGCCGATCAAACTCCAAAATACACCGCCGGCAAATCCGATACCGCAAATTCTGCCGGTAAATGAAACAGGCTGCTGATCATCACCCTGATTCTTTTTTTCTTCCTGTTCTGAATGTTTTTCGCTGGTCATCATGGCACCTCCAGTCATAGAATGCCCCAAAATTGAAAAGTCATAAAAAGTTCCGCCATATTTTCATTTAATGAGTAAATTCTAAGGAAACCGGGTATACTGCTTGTAGAAAAAGCATTGATTTTCCGGCTGTCAAACTAGAGGTTTACCGCTGTTTCCTGTACAATAGAGTGAAAGGAAATGGTTAGTAAATCCTAAGAAAACAGGCAGGTTGATAAACAATGTCCAAACACAAAACGCCGCCCGCATACGGCGGTCAGGCTGTCGTTGAAGGGGTAATGTTCGGCGGCAGAAAAAATTATGTTACCGCCATCCGCAGGAATGACGGAAGCATTGATTTTTTCAAGCTTCCGAGAGTGCCGAACCCCAAGCTTTCGGTTTTAAAAAAGATTCCTTTTTTGCGGGGAATCGTCGCAATTATCGAGGCAAGCGCCAACGGCACAAAGCATTTAAACTTCTCCAGCGAACGTTACGGGCTTGACCCCCAAGATGAAGCCAAGCTGGAACAGGAAGATAAGAAGGGTTCGGGATTATCGATGTTTTTCAGCCTGGCGGTGATCGGCGTTCTATCGTTTTTGTTCAGCAAATTCGTTTTTACGCTCGTCCCGGTCTTTTTAGCTGAGCTTGTAAGGCCCGTTTTTTCCTCAGACGCAGCGCAGATCGGCATCGAAAGCCTGTTTAAGCTTATCCTGCTTCTCGGCTACATTTATTTTTTATCAATGACGCCGTTAATTAAAAGAGTGTTTCAATATCATGGAGCCGAACATAAGGTCATAAACTGTTATGAACAGAATTTACCAATTACGATAGAAAATGTTCAGAAACAGTCGCGGCTGCATTACCGATGCGGTTCAAGCTTTATCTTATTTACGATCATTGTCGGCATGTTTGTCTATTTACTCGTTCCGACAGATCCGCTTTGGGTGCGGATTTTAGACAGGATTGCGCTTATACCGGCCGTCCTCGGCATCTCCTTTGAAGTGCTCCAGCTGACGAACAGGGTTCGGCATATCCCCGTTTTGAAGGTGCTCGGTTATCCCGGCCTGTGGCTGCAGCTTTTAACGACAAAGGAACCGGAAGATGACCAAGTCGAGGTTGCCATAGAAAGCTTTAACGAGCTTCTCAGACTGGAAGACATTTCAGAACAGAGCGAAAAGCCGTCTCACAACGCAATCTGAACCGTTACCTGTTATTATTTTCGGAGGTGGGCAGTTATGAATCATCGTGTACAACCTTTTTTTGCTGTATTAATAGCGCTTGGCGCATTCGGTTTCATTTATGCGGCGGTCACAAACCCCGGACAGATGATCTCAAGAGCGATCACCGTCATTATCGCAGGCATCATTATTTATTTTATCGTGAGATCGGTCCTGAACCGCCGCGCCGGACGTGACGGAACCGCTTTCAGAAAAGCGGCCAAACAATCGCGGCTCCGAATGAAGGAGCAAAAAGCGAAACACCGCGCCGGCCACAGAGGGCGGGTCAGCCATTTGCGGAGCGTGCCGAGCAGCAGCAGACCGAAGCCGATGATTCTTAAGAAAAAAAGCCAGACCCAGCTTACCGTCATAGAAGGTAAAAAGAATAAAAAGAAAAACAGAGCGCTTTTTTAATAGCTCCATTGCTTCAAAAATTGCTCTGTTTTGCTTTTTCCTAGCTCAATGAGAGCTAGTTTTTTTTGCGGTGTGAGGTGAAACTCCGTCGCCATTACATGTTCCACCGGAATAAAAATAATATTCTGTTCGTACTTTGTCGCGATATGTCTGGCATCATGAGCGTCTTTCATCGTTTCAAACAAAGCGCCGAACAGCTCAAAAGCGTTCCGGATTGATTTCTTCGGACGCTCTTTTTCATTAGGTGAAAGCGAAATTCCGATGACCGGCCGCTTGCGCTCTTTTGAAAACAGCCAAATCGGAAAATTGCTTAACACGCCGCCGTCAACAACCGTTGAAATGCCTTTTTCGGTCTTCAGTTTAATCGGTTCAAAAAAATAAGGGATGCTGCAGCTCATTCTGACAGCTCTGGCAACCGGGAACACCTCCGGATTTAATCCGTAGCGGGGAAGGTCGTCGGGAAGCACGATCATCGTTCCGTTCGTCAGATCTGAAGCGATCAGACGGAGCGATCCTTTTTTCATATCGCCGAACGCGATGATGCCCTTCGCTTTTAATTTATCCGCAATCCACTTTTCCAGCACATCGCCTCTGTATAATCCGAGGCGCCAATATATCGACACCCACTGCAGGATTTTCAGCGGGAGGAATGAGCATCTCTGATCAAGCAATTGCCTTCCGTCGACATCATCGATGATCGCATGAACCTCTCTGCTCGTGTAGCCCGCAGCGATCAATGCGGCAATAATCGCGCCGGCGCTTGTTCCGGCGAGCCTTTCAAAGCGAAAGCCCTTTTCTTCCAGCGCTTCATAAGCGCCGGCAAGCGCCACCCCTTTTATTCCCCCGCCCGAAAATACGCCGTCAATCTGCATAGCGCGCCCTCTCCCTTCCATCCAAGGTGTATTATTATTTTAAGAAACGGCTTGGGGAAATAGACCAAAGAATGAAGACATTAAAAAAAGGGCGCCCTATTTGGGCCGCCCTTTTATTCACCGGGAGTTTCGGTTTTTTTCTGTACGGATTTCAATTCTTTTTTCCGGCGGTCGTCATCTTCAAAATACTGAACGAGATCGCCGATGCGGTCAATGCTGTTCCAGCTCAGATGATGTTCGATTCCTTCTACATCATTGTAAATCTTCTCTTCATCAACACCAATGATTCGTAAAAACTGCTCAAGCAATTCGTGTCTGTATACGAGCCGTTTGCCGATCTTTTTGCCTTTTGACGTCAATACGAGCCCGCGATATTTTTCATAAATCAAATACTCGTCTTTATCTAGTTTTTGAACCATTTTCGTTACAGAGGAGGGATGGACTGCCAAAGCTTCCGCGATATCAGAAACCCGCGCATATCCTTTTTCTTCTATCAGCATATAAATCTGTTCAATATAATCTTCCATACTTGGTGTTGTCATCGTACCCCTCCCAAAAAGCACCTTAACTTAATAAACCATTACAAGTTTACACTAACGGTTATGAAAAAACAAGGATGCTTCCGGCCTGTCAAGCCTTAATCAGCGCTTATAATTCCATTCGTCAGACGCGTATTTCGTCTCGGCCAGCTCATTGACAAACGCAAGCTCTTCAGGAGTGAGCGTGTAAGGTTCAAGATGAATGTTCAGGCCTTCCTCAAAACCGGCTTTAAAAGCGGTTCTGGCTTCATCCATCGTCACCGGTTTTTGGGCTAAGGCGTTGATGGCTACCGCTTTGTTTTTGAAATTCCGCTGCATGCGCTCACGGACTCTGTCGCTCGGATATAAAAACAGATCAAACAGCTTGTCCTCATCAATGTCAAGCAGGATGGAGCCGTGCTGAAGAATAACGCCTTTTTGGCGTGTCTGGGCGCTTCCCGCAACTTTGCGTCCTTCGACGACCAGCTCATACCACGAAGGCGCATCAAAGCAAACGGACGAGCGCGGATTTTTCAGGCTTTCTTTTTCTTTCTCCGTGCGCGGAATCGCAAAGCAGGCATCAAGCCCAAGGTTTCTGAATCCCTGCAGAATGCCTTCTGAAATGACCCGGTACGCCTCTGTCACCGTGGCCGGCATTTCCGGGTGATCCTCTGAAACGATGACGCTGTATGTCAATTCTTTATCATGCAGAACACCCCGTCCGCCTGTCGGTCTTCTGACAAACCCGAGACCGTGTTTATGTACTGCGTCAAAGTTAATTTCCTTCTTAATATTTTGAAAATATCCGACAGACAATGTTGCCGGATTCCACCCGTAAAAACGGATCACCGGGGGAATTTTCTTTTGGCTGTGCCAATATAAAAGCGCTTCATCCAGCGCCATGTTAAATGCCGGGCTTTCGTTCCCTGAGTCAATAAACCGCCATGTTTCTTTTTCCATACATTGAACCCTTCTTTATCGTTTTAATAAAATCAGTTTATCAAACTGCCGTGAAAATGAAAAATATTTCGTTTCATTAAGGATGACAATCGCTTCATGCTTTACTATAATAGTATTTGTCCCAAAACGTCCGGTGAGCCTTGTTTTCAGGAAGCAGGGTTTTGATTTTATAAGCTAAAGGAGTAGAATCGCATTGTCTAATATGATTGCTTTAATTATTGTTGCGGCGTTTATCGTTTATATGATCGTGTCGTATTTTTACCAACAGCGTTTAATGAAAACACTTACGGAAGAGGAATTCCGCGCGGGCTACAGAAAAGCGCAGCTGATTGACGTCCGTGAACCGAATGAATTTGAAGGCGGCCATATTCTCGGCGCGCGCAACATTCCGCTTTCACAGCTGAAACAGCGCAAAAGCGAAATCCGTCCTGATAAACCCGTTTATCTGTACTGCCAAAACAATGTCCGCAGCGGCCGCGCGGCACAGACGCTCCGCAAACACGGCTGCAAGGATATTTACAACCTGAAAGGCGGATTTAAAAAATGGGGCGGAAAAATTAAAGCAAAGAACCAATAATGAAAAAGAGCTTTCCGTTTATACGGAAGCTCTTTTTTTTACACCCCTTCAGATGTATGTTCGTATTTTAAAACCGGCTTTCTTGCGGCCTTGGTTTCATCCATTCTTTTGACTACCGTGGTATGCGGCGCCTCCTGAACGATTTCAGGCGATTCCTCCGCCTCCCGCGCAATTTGAATCATCGCATCTATAAACGCATCAAGCGTTTCCTTGGATTCCGTTTCCGTCGGTTCGATCATGATGCTTTCTTCAACATTTAGCGGGAAATACACAGTCGGCGGGTGATAACCGAAATCTAAAAGCCGTTTAGCGATATCAAGCGTTCTTACGCCGAGCTTTTTCTGCCTTCTTCCCGATAACACAAATTCATGCTTGCAATGACGATCATACGGGAGATCATAATAAGGCGCGAGTCTTCTCATCATATAATTTGCATTTAAAACCGCGTTTTCGGTCACTGCTTTTAAGCCGTCAGGCCCCATAGAACGGATATACGTGTAGGCTCTGACATTAATGCCGAAGTTGCCGTAATAAGGCTTTACGCGCCCGATCGATTGCGGGCGGTCATCGTCAAAAGTCAAACGGCCCTCTTTTTTCGTGAGAACGGGTTTCGGCAGATACGGAATGAATTCTTTTTTTACTCCGACCGGCCCCGAACCCGGTCCTCCCCCGCCGTGCGGCCCGGTAAATGTTTTATGCAGATTAAGGTGAACGACGTCAAACCCCATATCTCCCGGTCTTGCTTTACTTAAAACGGCATTTAAATTCGCTCCGTCATAGTAAAGTTTTCCGCCGGCCTGATGGACGATTTCAGCCATTTCCGTAATGTTTTCCTCAAATAATCCGAGGGTGTTCGGATTCGTCAGCATCAGCGCCGCTGTTTCTTCATTTACCGCTCTTTTCAGATCTTCAATGTCAACCAGTCCGTGTTCATTCGACTTGACGGTAATCGTTTCAAAACCGGCGACCGTAGCGGATGCCGGATTCGTGCCGTGAGCTGAATCAGGGACAATGACCTTCGTCCGTCCGAAGTCCCCGCGCGCTTCATGATAGGCGCGGATCATCATCAGGCCGGTCCATTCGCCGTGAGCGCCCGCGGCAGGCTGCAGCGTCACCTCGTCCATGCCGGTAATTTCCTCCAAATGTCCGCTTAAATCGTATAAAAGCTCAAGCGCCCCCTGAACCGTGTCCTCGTCCTGAAGCGGGTGAATGGCGGAAAAGCCAGGGAACCGGGCAATTTTTTCATTTAATTTCGGATTGTATTTCATCGTACAGGAGCCGAGCGGATAAAAACCTGAATCAACTCCGTGGTTTCTTCTGGAAAGAGCGGTATAATGCCGCATAATATCAAGCTCTGATACTTCCGGCAGCTTTGCGTCTTCATCGCGGATGTAGTCACCGGGAAGAAGGCTTTCAAGCTCTGTTTCCGGCACATCAAGCTCCGGAAGGCTGTAACCGATACGCCCTTCGCGGGACATTTCAAAAATAAGCGCCTGATCTTGATTATTCATGTTGATCCCCCAATCCCGCAATAAGCGAATCGATCTCTTCTTTTGTTCTCAGCTCTGTGACGGCAATGAGCATATGCTGATTCAATTCCGGATACGCAAGGCCTAAGTCATATCCGCCGATGATGCCGTCATTGAGGAGCCGCCGGTTTGCTTCCTTGACGGGGAGGTTCAGCCTGACGGCAAATTCATTAAACATCGGGCCGTCGAATGCTACGTGCAAGCCGGCTTTTTTCGCTTGGCGTCTCGCGTAATCGGCTTTCAGTATATTTTGGCGGGCCATGTCTTTGACGCCGTTTTTTCCGAGCGCCGTCATCGCGACTGAAGCTGCTAACGCATTCAGCGCCTGGTTTGAGCAGATGTTAGAGGTGGCTTTGTCTCTTCTGATATGCTGCTCGCGCGCCTGAAGGGTGAGAACAAAACCTCTCCGCCCGTTTTCATCCTCCGTTTGGCCGACAAGCCGGCCCGGCACCTTTCTCATCAGTTTTTTCGTTACTGCAAAATAGCCGCAGTGCGGGCCGCCGAACGCCGCAGGTATGCCGAAAGGCTGCGCGTCCCCGACGACGATATCAGCTCCGTATGCTCCGGGCGGAGTCAAAATACCGAGGGCGAGCGGGTTAGAAGAAACAATCAGCTGGCTGTTCCCTTTATGTGCGAGCGGCTCAATGTCCTTTAACGGCTCAATTTGTCCGAAGAAGTTCGGATACTGAACGATCACGGCGGCCGTCTCATCACAAACGGCATGTTCCAATGCTTCAAGATCTGTGACGCCGTTTTTCGCGGGCACCTCTACAACCTCAATATATTGGCCCTTTGCGTATGTTTTCAGAACATCCCGTGATTCCGGATGAACGGCTGCGGAAATGACGATTTTTTTCTTTTTCGTATGTCCCGATGCAAGCATCGCCGCTTCTGCCAGCGCCGTTCCCCCGTCGTACATGGAGGAGTTTGCAATATCCATACCTGTTAACTCGCAAATCATCGTTTGAAATTCAAAAATCGCCTGCAGCTCTCCTTGTGAAATTTCAGGCTGGTAAGGCGTATATGCCGTGTAGAACTCTGACCGGGAAATCACATGATCGACGATAACCGGCTGATAGTGATCGTACACTCCTGCCCCCAGAAAAGATGCATATGTAACAGCGTCCTTATTTTTCGCCGCAAGCTTTGTCAGCTCTCTCGTCAGCTCTGTTTCTGATTTTGCTTTTTTAATTTGGTAGTCTTTTTGAAACCTCACATCTTCCGGAATATCGGCAAACAGTTCATCAATTGAATCTGCGCCGATGGCTTTCAGCATTTCTTTTTTATCCTGTTCTGTCGCGGGCAAATATCGATGCTTCATATGACTCTCCTTTTTCAGCTCTGTTTTGGGCGTTTATAAAACGGCGTGCGGACAATCTTTGCTTTTACCGTTTTTTTGCGGATTTCCACTTCGACTTCCGTTCCAATTCCACTGAATTCCGTTTTGATTAAGGCAAGGCCGATATTTTTCTTTAACGTCGGGGATTGTGTGCCTGTCGTGACTTCCCCGATCAGGGCACCGTCTTTTTTCACGGCGTATCCGTGTCTCGGAATCCCCTTTTCAATCATCTCAAGCCCGACCAGCTTACGCGGAGCTCCTTTTTCTTTCTGTTCACTCAATACAGACTTCCCAAAAAAATCAGAATCTTTCTTGTGTTTTACGGCAAATCCGATCCCGGCTTCAATCGGTGTAATGTCTTTCGTCAATTCCTGACCGTATAAAGCGAGCTTCGCTTCAAATCTCAGCGTATCACGCGCGCCGAGGCCGCACGGAACGATTCCTTCATTCTCTCCCGCTGTAAGAATCTCCTTAAATAGATGCACCGCATCTTCATTTCGGCAATAGAGTTCAAACCCGTCTTCACCGGTATAGCCTGTTCTTGAAAGCAGAACTTGGCGGCCGGCAACGTCCGCTCCATCAATAAACGTAAACGGTTTTAAGGAAGACAAATCACGTTCAGTCAGCTTCGCAAGAACCGCCTGAGCATTCGGCCCCTGAACGGCTAGCAGTGAAATCCCGTCAGACTGATTCATCAGCGTGACATCCCCTTCCGCGTGTTCTGTCAGCCAAGCGATGTCTTTTTCAATATTGGACGCGTTAATCACAAGCAGATAGCAGCTCTCGCTTTTCTGATAGATCAGCAAATCATCGACCGTACCGCCGTCAGGATAACACATGGCGGTATAGAGGGCGCTTCCCGGATTTAAATCGGCAACGTCATTTGTCATCATTTTTTGCAGAAAAGACAGGGCGTCTTTACCGGAGACTTCGACTTCTCCCATATGGGATACATCAAACAGACCCGCCTTTGTGCGGACGGCTTCATGCTCCTCTTTAATAGAAGAAAATTGAACCGGCAGCTCCCATCCTCCAAAATCAATCGTTTTTCCGCCGTATTCTTTATACACGTCATAAAGCGGTGTTCGTTTCAGCATCATCTTCCCCCTTCAGTCATTGGCGCATTGTAAAGACATATAAAAAAGGACAGAGAAACACCTCATGAAAATGAAGGTTTCTCTGTCCCGGCACCTGAAAGTTTACTTTATGAAAACATCATAAAGACGTCCCCTTTGGTGGTCTGCTGCTTCAAATCGCAGACACTCTCCAGAGTTGCGTCGAGCAAGAGTTCTTTTGCCTGAGAGATTCACTCCGCAGTTTGCTCCTTCGGCGCCCGGATGCACATTTTTCGTCCGAGTCTCTCCCCTTGCTGTCATTCGCTCATATTTACCAATTGTTATGGACATACTAAAGCAATATCTTTTAGTGAAATGATTACTTATATCCTACCACCCTCACTTACGTCCGGCAACAAAAATGATGATAAATCAGTTTTTTAAAAGAAAGGCGGTTTTGTTACATATGACAGCAGAGATCATATTTGATGCAAACTGGCCGGGAGAGTTTTCTGAGCGGCTGAAAACCGACGGCCCCTGGTCAAATTGGGAGATGTACAAACTGTCGGCTGAAGTCCAGCAGACCCTTGCCATTCCTGAATTCGAAGGGTTAAGGGCTCCTTTATACCTGCCTGATTTCACTCCGCTTCCCCATCAGCTTGAAGTCGCGCAGAAAGTCGTTGAAAAAATGAACGGCAAAGCGATTTTGGCTGATGAAGTGGGGCTCGGAAAAACGGTCGAAGCGGGACTGATTTTAAAAGAATACATGATTCGCGGGCTGGCCAAAAAAATCCTGATTCTTGTGCCGGCATCACTCGTGTCCCAGTGGGTGAAAGAGCTTCAGGAGAAGTTTTTAATACCCGCTGTTGAACAGAAAAAAAGCTATGTGTGGGAACAGTGCGATATCGTCGTTTCTTCTATTGATACGGCCAAGCGTTCGCCTCACAAGGAGATTGTGCTTTCGATTCCGTATGATCTCGTCATTATTGACGAAGCGCATAAGCTCAAAAACAGCAAAACGAAAAATTATGAATTTGCGAGAAGTCTTGTGAAGAAATACTGCCTGCTTCTGACGGCGACTCCGATTCAAAACCGGATCGAAGAAATTTTCAATTTAGTGTCACTGTTAAAACCCGGCCACTTAGGAAATGAAAGCGGATTTCAAGAAACGTTCAATCAAAAGGACGGGATTGACGCTCATGAGCATTTGAAAGAGCTCGTCAATAAAGTGATGATCCGCAACACACGGAGCGACACAGGGCTTACATGGACGAAGCGACACGTGGAAACAGTGCCGATCACCTTTTCACCGACGGAACAGGCGCTCTACGATGACATTAACGCACTGAAAAACGGCACAGAAAAGCCCGCAAGCGCATTTTCCATTATGACGCTGCAACGGGAGTGCTGTTCAAGCAGGGAAGCCGTGTATATGACGCTTAAAAAAATGCTTGATCAAAAAGACAAACAAGCGCCCGCTTTCGATGAACAGACGATCGCCAATTTAATGGACCGCATCAATCAAGTCACGCAAAACTCAAAAGCGATTCAAGTTGTTGACTTAATTAAAAAGATTAATGACAAGGTCATTATTTTTACTGAGTATCGGGCGACACAGATTTATCTACAATGGTTCCTCCAGCAGAACGGCATAAGCTCCGTTCCGTTCAGAGGCGGATTTAAGCGCGGGAAAAAAGACTGGATGAAGGATCTCTTCCGCGGCAAAGTGCAGGTCCTGATCGCTACAGAAGCCGGAGGGGAAGGGATCAACCTGCAATTTTGCAACCATATTATCAACTATGACCTTCCGTGGAACCCGATGCGGCTTGAACAAAGAATCGGAAGGATTCACAGACTCGGTCAGGAAAGAGATGTCCACATCTACAATATGGCGACAAAACATACGGTGGAAGAGCATATCTTAAAACTCTTGTATGACAAAATTCATTTATTTGAAAATGTCGTCGGAGAACTAGATGACATTTTAACAAAAATCAAAGTGAGCAATTTTGAAGATCATTTACATGATATTTTATGCCACTCGCTGACAGAGGAAGAAATGCGGATCAAAATGGACAACCTTACCTCTTTCTTATCGTATGGTACGGAAAAACCCGCCAGAAAAAAAGGCTCTTAATCTAAAAGGAGGAAGCGCGACATGAGACAGCAGGAAGTTCACCAATTTTTACTGCGCTTTTTTGAAGCGAACCACTGCCCGATTACTGAACACGGGCCGGGTTTTATGACGGTTCAGTTGACGGTCGAGATGGACAAACAAATTATGAACCGCCCGTTTTATTGGCATTGGCGTGAAAAAACGGGCGGCGAACCGAACCCGATGAAGATTACGTTCATCACTGATAAAGAAACGGCTCCGGAGGATATGGACGGCGAGTTTATTTACTTTGGAGCCCCGCGCCTCTTTCAAATCTTTCAAGCAGTTAAACAAAATGGGAGATTTACAAGAATATATGAGAAAATTGTATCAGCCGGAGCCAGAGTGCCGCTTCAGCCCTGGCTTGGATTAAATGTAGTGATTTCATACCAATCCGACATGAAAAAAGACAGACTTTTGTCTTTAGGCCTGCATCTTGTTTCTGGAACAATCGTTGAGGGATTTCAGCAGAAGCTTGCACCTCTGCCGATGACATCACAAATATCAGACTATTGCTTTACCATATCGCCGATGATTAAGCCGGAAAGCGGAATTAAAAGGATGGAGCATTACTTAAAAGACGCTGCCGCCAAAGAGCCGTCAGACTGGGCCGACAGCGCGATCGCCAGATGGAAAAAGGACCTCAGGCTGCTCGATCAGTTTTATGAGCAGACAGAAGAAAAACCTGAGGAATACCATTTGGAAAAACAAGCGCTGAAAGCCTTATATCAGCCGAAAATTCATATTCAGATTGAAAACGGCGGTTTATTTTTCCTGCAAAGTAATTTTTCTGGATAAGCGTTATCCATTCGACACCTTTCCCGTTTTTTCTGGAAATTCTATATTATAATAAAAGTATATAGAAAAAATTTCTGGCGTTTCGCATGCGATGAATCACTTCCAGACATGTAAAGATAAGGTCATGGGCGGATTGGCTGAAATACATAAACAAGTATTTTAGGAGGAGAAAATGCATGAAAAATGCAAAAATGGAATTTTCGCAATTAGATAAGGAATGGGTTGAGCTGATATTAGAAGCTCAAAAAGCAAATATCAGCCTGGAAGAAATACGCAAATACCTGCATTCGCATAAAAAGTCTTCTCAACATATCCAGGCCGCCAGAAGTCATACCGTAAATCCTTTCTGAATGTGCTATAATATCACAAGGAAGGTGATGACATTGATTGGCCAGCGTATTAAACAATACCGAAAAGAAAAAGGCTACTCACTATCAGAACTAGCTGAAAAAGCTGGGGTAGCGAAGTCTTATTTAAGCTCAATAGAACGAAATTTACAGACGAACCCCTCCATTCAATTTCTAGAAAAAGTCTCCGCTGTTCTGGACGTCTCGGTTCATACTTTACTTGATGAAAAACATGAAACCGAATACGATGGTCAATTAGATAGTGAATGGGAGAAATTAGTTCGTGATGCGATGACATCCGGGGTATCAAAAAAACAATTTCGTGAATTTTTAGATTATCAAAAATGGAGAAAATCGCAAAAAGAGGAGTAGTGCCGCCATATGTGCACAACTCCTCTTTTATCTGCCCGACGTTCGGATTAGTTTTTATCCTCACTGTGAGCCTTTTCGTTTTCCTTCACGTAACCGTCTTTATCCGTATGATCTTTTGTAATGGTCAAGCCGTTCCATTGCGTCGCTTCAAAAGAGAATTGAAGAGAAATCGCATTGCCTTGGAATTTGTTTTGGACACTCAGTCCGTCCGCACCTTTTGCGGTATCATTTTTAAATTGGATTTCCATCCGCACCTGATCATAATCAACAGGCGTTTTCGGAACTCCGTCATACTCAGGCGCCGTCTTGCCGTTAATGGTTGCCACATTGACTTTTCCGCTTGCACTCAAGAATTTCGGATCAATGTGTTTGCTGATCGCTTCGGCAGCTGCTTTATCCTGTTTTGTTGACATTAAGTATAAGTCTTTCAGGCTGGCTGCCTTCAAAATGATATTTTTAGGATAGCCGTTGCCGCCTTCTTTGCCGACTGTCAGAACCGTAATTTCAAACTGGCTGAGGAAATCTTCCGCAGATTCGTTTCCTTTTTTCGCTCCTTTGAAGTCAGTAAAATTCAATGCCATCAGCACTTCTTTAATGGCAAGCGAACCATTATTTCTGAATTCAAAATCTTTCGTCAATTTATCACCTGGTTTTAAGTTTGATAAATTGACATTGGCTGATTGTTCTTTAGCCGATAAATCAAGTGTTCCTGACGCAAATGTAGCGTCCGTCGACTTCACATCATTAAATGCGGCCCATGTGCCTCCTCCCACTAATGCTAAACCGAGTGCGGCTGAGGCAACGCCCAAGCTTAATTTCTTTTTCATACCCATGTTTGTATTCCCCCTATTTTTTCTTTTTTGTTATCAAATCCTGTCGCCAGGTTGCAACCGTATTCATGTGGACATCGTCCCGTTTTTCGCATGTTCTTCCAACGCTTTCGTCTTCCGCTCGATATCGCGGAGAGCGCTGACAATAACTGTGATTGAGTAAATCAAAAGCATGACGCCGGGAACGATTAGCAGAATCGCCGTTCCGATCGGCTGGCTTGCCAAATGTATGACATATCCCGCATACGGAAGCTGATATCCCGTATACTGAGCCACCACGTTTTCAGCTTGAACAGGAGCGGCATCCGGAGCGGCATTATGGTCTCCTTTTGTCTCAAACATCAGGTGCCCGCCCTTTTTTGTGATCCCGATAATTCTGTGTGTTACGGCTGATCCGTCATTTTGTGTAAAAGTGATGACATCGCCTTTTTTTAAATCATTCACGTCAGAAATTTTCTTTACCGCTATGAGCGAACCCGTCTTAAATTCCGGGTCCATTGAACCCGACAGCACGGATTTCAGCGTATAGCCGAAGATGGCCGGCTCACCGCCGGAAGCCCGGGTCGAGATCACCGTTAAAGTCAGCACAATAATCAAACTGAAAATGACGGCATACAAAATATTACTGATCAGTTTCAGCGTTCTTTTCATGTTCTTCCCCGCTTTCTTTTACCGGCTCAGCCGGTTGTTTTTCTGTTTTCTTCTGATCGGAAGCCGTCGCCTTTTCCTGGCATTTGACAAGCTTCATCGGTTTTGACCACTCATACTTTTCATCATTCGCAGGATACCCTTCAGGCTTGTAAACCTTGAATGCGTATATGCCTGGCTGCAGGGCCCGCTTTGACTCAATTTTATAAATCGTTTTGCTTTTTTTATCAGTAATAAGCCCTTTATCCACAACATTTCCGTTTTGCAGAGGCTGTTGCTGAGAGGCGATTTTATGGAGTTCCCACCTCCAGTCAGAAACAGTCCGCTCTTTTCCCTTATTCTCCAGCTCGGCATAGAGTTGAAGCGGCGCACACACGGCGCCCGACGTATCAGTTTGATTTGTTATATGTAAATCACTTTGATCCCAGCGTTCGTCATAACGGCAATTGTCATCTGTATATCGAAAATCTCCGCACGTTTGAACCGGAAGACTGAAGCTTTTCACATCATTAAAGGAGGAACTCGTGTCACCCGTAAACTGAGCACATATCGTCACGGACAGGCAGAAAATGAATGAAAGCCGCAAAAACAGCATTATCCTCCATCTCCCCTTATCCCTTTTCTCCATTCGCAACAATCGGAACATGCCTTACCCCCTGTAAAACTGTTAATAAATATAACAATCGTTCTTTTTAAAGAACTGCACAAACAAAGTATAATCAAGGTTTATCGTCTTGAAAAATGTCAAAAACGGTCAAATTGTTCGTTTTTAAGAATATAATCTTTTAAAAACATCGTTTTGCTCCAAATTACACACCTTTTTGGAATTTTTTCTAATAAAATGTGAGAAAATAATGAAGTGTTCAGAACAAATTGGAAATCATATACAGCGAAAGGACGAAGAATGATGATCAAACAAAGTCTGATTTGCCTTTCTCTTCTTGTTTTCGGGGTTTCAGGAATGGATCAGGCGGAAGCGGCGCCTTATTATGCTTTTCACCATAAATCAAAATGGGAAAAAATCGCGGAAAAAGAAGCTAAAAAAAGATATCCGCTCGCTCAAACGTTATTTATTCAAAAGGTGTGGGACCGTAAAAGAACAGATGAAGCGGTAAAACAATACCACCTGACATTGCGGGAAGGCGCTAAAGAATTTGGTGTGTTTGTTACGATTTCTTTTAATCCCTACAGCCAAAAAGTAAATAAAATTGCCGTCATTGAGGAATACCAATAAAGGCCCTCCTGTATCAGGAGGACCTTCGTGTGTTACACTTTATTTTTTCCGCTGCATCCACAGCTTAAAACCATACGGCAATATTCCGAACCAGTGCTGGGAAGCCGGCACTTTCTTTTCTTTCCGCACTTCTTTTCGCTCTTTCCGTTCCTGTTTCGGCGTATCGAAATATTTAACGAATTGCTCAGTCATATATTTTACATAATCGTTTGTTTTCACGGCTCTCACCTCATATTGCTGTCTTTACTATGAAGTGTTGTCCCGCCGCCTCTTTTTTATACTTCTGTCCATTGAATCAGCTGTTTCTTCTTCTGATTGAACAAAAGGTGAACCTCCCGTCTCGTCCCTGACGCTGTTTCCGCCTGAATTGTAACCTGAACCGCTTCCGGGTTATCGCTTTCGGTGATCTGAAAGGAAACGGTTCCGTACGGAAAACGATGTGTATCGGTTCGGTCCTTTTGTCCCTGTATCACATGACGGCTTGACAGCAGCGCGCCGTTTTGAAGCAGGTTCTCACCGATCCAGTACTCCCCGGCCTCTTTTGCAAAGGTTTTTCGGGTGATGAAATCAGTTGAAGTATAGCTGATGACAAGTAAAACCGCGGCAGAAACAAACAGAACCGCTGGATATATAAACCCGTCAGATTTGTACATTTAATCACCTTTTAAAGAGCTGTAAACCGGAATAGCTGCCTGATTCTTTTTACCTGTATCGCTTGAGATCTCTAATAAAAGCAGGCCGTTTTTCACACCAGCCGTTAAAGATGCCGCATGATGCAGGATCGGCACGTGGCCTTTTCCGTTCACTCTTTTCCTTATCATCGTATGGTAGATTTCAAAACGCACTTCTTCGCCTCCTGTTTTCCGGCAGCTTAATGCCCGTCCGCCGTCCGCCGGCTTTACAGTCTCAGCCTGTTTACATTCATTCATGATCTGCTGAACGGCAATATGATATTCCCGGCTGTCTATTCCGCCGTTATCGTTTTGGCCTGATAAAAACAAATGTAAAACCGGGCTCAGGGTGCTTGATAAGAAGAGACAGACTGCCAAGGAAAACAAAACATTAAGAAGCGTAAAGCCAGTCTGTTTTGAGAATGCTGAGACACATTTCTTTTTCGCCGCGGACAGCCGCACAGACTTTGTAATAATCACCTTCCTCCTTCCACGTCACACCGGGAGACGGCTGCTTTTTTCCGGACATCATATAAGCGCTGATGCGTTCCTGGAGAAGCTGGCGCGCTTTTTGGCGTTCCTCTGTTTTCAGATTATCCGTCAGCATGTCCGTCCAGACCGGAACGATAGAAATCATAAGAAACAGCCAAATGGCCATTGCTGATAGTGTTTCAATAGTAGAGAACCCTTTATTTCCGTTCTGCATGGACATTTCCGCTCCCTAGGTAAACTGTTATTTCATAAGTGACCCCTGCGTGCTTCAATTGAATCTTTCCGCCGGAATTCGGATGGCCTTTTTCATTAAATTCAAGGCTCTCCGGCAAGGTCATAAGTGTAATATGAAGCGAATCAAATGAACGCTCGACAGCCTTTCCGGCTGACTGGAATTTGTATTTATGCTCTTTTGGGAGAAAAATGATTTTTGTTCTTTTATGCTCTGCGACAGCCGTTTCCTGTACAAGCTGAATATCTTTTTGGAGCTGTTCCGTTTTTTGCCGAACGGCCAGATGGGTATAAACCGGCGGAAGCGCCGTGAACAAGACCGTCAGCAGAACGGACGCCAGGCTTAACACAATCAGGCTTTCAAGAAGGGTGAATCCGCTTTCTGTCAGCCTGTTATTGTTCAACTGTAACTTCCCCGCCGCTAATTAAGATCTGTTTTCCATTCGGACAGGCTGTATTCTTTTTGATATATCCCTCTGACTGTAAGTCTTTCATATCCGGCATTTTTCCTTCATGGTCGATTTCGTACGCCGTCACTTGGGCTTTCACCATATTCTGCAGTCCTTCACAGCCTTTATGCTGTATGCTTTGATTATGTTTTGTAACGTTAGGAATCGTTATTAAAAGCAGAATTGAAACGATAAATAACACGATCAGCATTTCAATTAAAGTAAATCCATCTTGATTTTTCAGACGAAGCACTCCCTTACATTTGGTTCATCATCTGGTACATCGGCATCATCATTGACATATAGACAATCAGAATCATACCGGCCACAACGCCGTAAATGACAGGCTGGAGAATGCCTGTATACTTCTCCGCGTTTTGTTCAAGGCGCTCCATCATAAACTGACTGTACGTATAAAGCTCGCGATGAAGCCTGCCGTTTGCCTGTCCGTGGCTGACTGCGGCCGCTAGATCTTTTTCATAACACGGATGCCCGGAAAGAGCGGATTCTATTGTCTCACCTGCTTTCAAACGTGTAATGAGCATATCCGCTTCTTCACGATAAAAAGGCAGAAAAGATTGTTCCTTAAAAGCCGTTAAGCTGTCATAGATAGAAAGACCGGATTTCAGAAGGCTGCTGAGCTGTAAAGAGAAAAAGTAGCTGTTAAAAAGAACGGCTGCTTTTCCTATTAAGGGGATTTTCACAACAATAAGCATTTTGTCTTGCGGGGATTTTTTCTTACATAAAAACCAAACGAACAAAAACAAGCTGAGGGCGGCTGACAGCACCAGTGCGCAAGCTTCGTGAAAATGCTGAAAAAACGAAAAAATGAAACTGACGCAACCGGAAGTATTCATATTCATTGATTGATAAATCCCTGAAAATTGCGGGATGATCATACTTTGCAGAATATAAAACATGACAAAGACGGAGCAGATTAAAAACATCGGATACCGGAGCATTTTTTTGACTTGATTCGTCTGCATGAGCTTTCTCTGTAACAATTCGCCGCTTTGTTTCATCGCCCCGGGCAATTCTCCGTGTTTTTCCGCGAAATAGCAGATAGAGACGGCTTCTTTATGAAAAGACAATGCCTCAAGCACTTCGTAAAACGCATCGCCTTCCCTCAGCCGGCGGATTCCGTCCGTCAGCTCTGCAAGCTGGCGTTTATGAAGCTGGAGTTTCAGCAGTCTGAGCCCTTCGATCAGACTGTACCCTTTTTCGATCATTTCACCGAGCCTTTTCAAAAAAGCCGCTTGATCTTTCAACGGCCAGGTTCTTTTAATCCGCTTCATGATACACCCACCGATCGTAGTTATCAGTCGTGACATAGCCGAGCGCGATTCCTTTTCGGATCAGCCTGCGGAGCGTCTGATATTGAAAATTGGCGTGCTCTCCTTTTGCTTCCTGAAAGCATTGGGTGAGATTTTTCCCATAAAGCAGTTCATAGATTCCCGCACGGCGCGTCTCCCTGTACAGCCGGCAGTACACGGAGCAGTTTTCCGCTTTGCAAAACGGACACGTTAAATCAACCAGACGCTGAGCGGCAATGGCAATAACGGTTTGTTCAATTTCCGTCATGTTCACCCCAAACTCCAGCAGTCTGTATATAGCGCCTTTAGCATCTCTTGTATGCAGGCTTGAAAGAACAAGATGCCCCGTCATAGCCGCGCGGACTGCGATTTCAGCCGTCTCGGCATCCCTGATTTCCCCTAAGATGATCATATCGGGGTCATGTCTTAAAATCGCTTTTAAACCGGCGGAGTATGTGACTCCGGCTTTTTCATTCACCTGAACTTGTAAAACATCTTCATCTCTCGTTTCTACGGGATCTTCAAGCGTGACAATCCGCCGGTTGAAATGCCGTTTTGCATAATTGACAAGCGAGTAGAGAGTGGTCGTTTTTCCAGATCCGGTCGGACCGGTAAAAAGAATCAAGCCGTGGGAATGCTTCAGAAAGGACAAGAGTGCGGCGCCTGCCCCCGGAAATAAGGACAGTTTATCCAGAGGGGGAATCTGCCGCTTAGGCAAAAGCCTGATGACAAGACTTTCATCATTCATTGTCGGTAAGGTTGACATCCTTAAATGAACGGTTTCGGATGGAAGCGGCAGAGACAGTGATCCGTTTTGCGGCTTTCGTCTTTCTCCTATATCCATCGCCGATAAAAACTTAAAATGAGAAATAAGCCTTACGCATTCCTCTTTTTTTAAGACTCTTTTTTTCACAAGAGCATGACCAATGCGAAAATGAATGAAAGCATCCCTTTCACGCGGCACAATGTGTATATCTGAAGCTCTTGCCGTATAGGCCTCGTTTATAATGTTCCTGCTGTATGTTTCAATATTCTCCATAAGACTTCCCTCCTTCCGACACGTATTGTAAATCAAATACACAAGAGCCGGCAAAAGAGAAATAATGCTTTTTACACAGTGTAAAACGTAAAAAAATCAAAAATCAGCTGCATGATATTGATTTACTGAATGAAATCCGGAACCATTCAGTCATTTTCGGCCGCCAAAAAAGCAGGCATGTGCCTGCTCTTCTTAGCGTTTCTTCTCTTTCCGCAAATATTTCTTTTGATTCTCCCGCAGAATATCCCCTGTCCAGCCCTTCTGCCGCAGATAAATGTAAATCAGCAGGGTTGATACGATAATAAGCACGATGGAACAAATATATGAATATTTCCAATGAAGCTCCGGCATATTATCAAAGTTCATCCCCCAGAGAGCGCCAAGCGCCGTCATCGGTGTAAAGAGAGTTGTAAAGATCGTCAATGCTTTTACAATTTCATTTCCTCTTTGAGAGGTAATGACCTCCTCGGCATGCAGCAGATTGCTCAGCTCCTGATCGAACTCATTGATATATGTAATCCCTCTCTCCATCTTTTGATGAGCCCTGAGGTAATCTTTCTGCCTGTCATTTTTCGGAAGAAACGCTTCTTTTAAAGCCATTTCCACTTTTTTAGCCCCCAGTATCAGGCCTTTCCAAATGAACAGCTCATGGCGCAGCTTATGCACGTTTTCCAAGATTCCTTTGCTGTTGTCATCATGAATCTGCCATTTGAGCGTCCGTTGCTTGACTTCAAATTCATCCAGTCCGATCAGATAGGAATTCATCAGCTCTCCCAGCAGAACAAAAAAGCCTTCAATCGGATTTTCACAGGTTTGAATCTGCTGTGTGGCATGCTTTTCTTTTACACCGCGCAGCAGCGAAAAATCAAAATTAATCGTAAAAAAGAAGTCTCTCGTAATATAAAAGTGAAATACGGTATGGTTTTTTTCATCATCTAATCCTTGATGATAGATTAAAGAACCGAAAACCGCTTCATTATTTTGATCATTTGTATCTGCGCGCAGAAAGTTTATATGATTTTCATGTTCAAACCACTTTTCGCATTGCGGCCAGTGATTGTGGTGGATCATTTTTTTTGCTTCCGCTTTTTCATGCGGACCGAGCTGGTACCAAAACCAGTCCGTCCCCGAATGTATCTTCATCTCTTGTCAGCCTCCAGTTTCGCTTTCTTGTTTTTAATTACCGTAAATGAAGCAGGCTAAACCAGGTTTGATGTTTGAGCAGCTTTCCAGAGTGGTATTATTCCGAAAAAAGGGAGGTGCAAGCCTTCCTTCACGGAAGGCGTTACATTGTATATCATCAAACTGACTGCCATCGTACTATTTATTTTATTAACGGCGTGTTTTGTCGCCATCGAGTTTTCAATCGTTAAAGCAAGGCGCTCCCGCATCAATCAGCTCATTCAGGAAGGTGTGAAAGGGGCAAAAGCAGCCAAGCATGTCATTACACACCTTGATGAATATTTATCGGCGTGCCAATTGGGCATCACCGTAACCGCCTTGGGACTCGGCTGGCTTGGTGAACCGACAGTCAAAGCAATGCTTCACCCGTTATTTTTAAAAACCGGGCTTCATGAAGCGGTTTCCCATGTACTGTCGCTGATTATCGCATTTTTGCTTGTTACATATGTGAATGTTGTCATCGGTGAACTCGCCCCGAAAAGTTTTGCCATTCAAAAAGCCGAGCGGATTACGCTTTTGTTTGCCAGACCGATCATTTTGTTTTATAAGTTAATGTTTCCGTTCATCTGGCTGCTTAACCATTCCGCCCGCCTGATTACAGCCCTGTTCGGCTTGAAGCCGGCTTCAGAACATGAAATGGCTTATACGGAAGAAGAATTGCGGGTGCTGCTTGCTGAAAGCTACCGAAGCGGCATGATTAAAAAAAGCGAGCTGCATTACGTAAATAACATTTTCACATTTGATAAGCGCACTGCGAAAGAAATCATGGTGCCCCGGAATGAAATGGTGAGCCTGCCGTTAGACAGCGGTTCAGGACATATGCTCCGCGACATTATCAAAACAAATAAATATACCCGGTATCCTGTCGTAAAGGGAGATAAAGATCATGTTGTCGGCATCATCAATATAAAAGAAGTTTTATTCAGATTCCTGTCTGAAGGGGCATCGTTTACAAAACACGAGCTCAGCCCTTACATTCAGCCGGCCATCCACGTGATTGAGACGATCCCGATTTATCAATTGTTCGTTAAAATGCAGCGGGAACACGCCCATATGGCCATTCTCATTGATGAGTACGGCGGAACCGCGGGATTAGTAACCGTGGAAGACATCATTGAAGAGATCGTCGGCGAGATCCGGGACGAATTTGATACGGATGAGACACCTTCCGTTCAAAAGCTTGGAGACAGCCGTTATCTTCTGAACGCCAAATTGCTGATCAGTGACGTCAATGACGTACTCGGAACTGAGATTACGGCCGATCAAGTCGATACACTCGGGGGCTGGTTCCTTACTCAGCATATTGATGCAAAACCCGGAAGCACCATTGATTTTGAAGGGTACACATTTACAGTAAAAGAAATCGACAGCCATCATATCATTACGATTGAAGCTGACAAAGCTGAATAGCTGAGGGGGGAATCCCTCTCGGCCATTCAGCTTTATATCATCTTAATGATTCTTTTACGACAAAACCGTTTTTTGCCAGCGCCTTCGCCAGACTCTGCTCCGTTTTCACCTGAGAAAAGTCGATGCCGAGCTTCACGACGGTTTGCGCGATTTCCGGCCGGATGCCTGAGATTGTCGTTTCTATGCCAAGAAGTTTTGTGCTGTCAATCACTTTAAAAATTTGATAAGCGACCATCGTATCCACAATCGGCACACCTGATATATCTAGAAATAAATAAGAAAGCCGGAGCGAAGAACATTGGTCAAGCACCGATTCCAAAATCATTTTTGCCCGGTAAGTGTCAATTTCGCCGACAAGCGGCAAAATTCCAATACCGTCGGCAATCGGCATAATCGGCGCACTTAGTTCGTTAATCATTTCTTTTTGGGCGTTTAATTGCGTTATCGTCACTTTATGATATTCCTCTGTAAATACTTCAATCATATGGTCAATTGCTTGGTTCAGCTTTTCTCCCCATGTAAATACCGCATTTGTATCAGGCTTCTCAGACATCATTTCACTGCATGCCTGTATGCGGTTCCAGACCAATCTCCGGAATTCTTTAAAGCTTGCGACGCTTTCATAGACCGGGACTTCATGCACGGCCCTGTCTCTTGCGAACTGCAGCGCCCACTTTGTCAGCTCCTCTTCTCCGCCGTCTTTCCCTGATAAAATGCCGGCAACGATTTCAATTAACAGGCGGTGCTGCGTTTCCGCTTTCTGATCATCTGAAGGCCGCCCCGGTTCGGGGATGAGCAGCCATTGACGTATGATTTCGCCTGATTCTTCAATTAATACTTGAGATAATACTTCATTTAAATGTTTCACGGGTTTCCTCCATTCAAATCTGACTTGTATGTATAAACCGGCGCCGGATGCACATACTGTAATTAGCATTCGATGGGCTATAGCCAAGCGGTAAGGCAATGGACTTTGACTCCGTGATCGTTGGTTCGAATCCAGCTAGCCCAGTCCTGGAACCGCAAAAAACGAAGATTAGCTGATAATGTTTGATCAGCGGATCTTCGTTTTTTTCTTATGATACAGATTGATGTACCGTTTTTTTCTTCGTCAGCTTCATCAATTCTCCTGGATTATATCCGACAACAAGCTTTTTGCGATCGATCAGGATCGGACGCCGCAGCAGCTTCGGCTTTTCAGTCAAAAGCTTCAGCACTTCATTTACAGTCATTTCTTCAATGTTCAGGTTGAGGTTTTTAAATGTTTGGCTCCTCGTCGCTAATATTTCATCAATTCCTTCGGTTGTTAAGGATAAGATTTGCTTCAATTCATCAATTGACGGTGTCTCCCTGAATAGGTGGCGCTCTTGAAAGTCAATATTGTGGGCTTTTAACCAATGTTTCGTTTTTCGGCATGATGTGCAGCTCGGGTATGAATAAAAAATAAGATCTTTCATTTTTAAAAATTCCTCCCTCGGATTATCCGTCTCTTTGTTAACATAAGTACCCTGAACTTTTTTTCACTAAACATATTTCAAAAAGGTTTTTCGGATCTTTTTTAGCGAACGGCATAAGATATAAAACACAGGGAAAGACATAAATTCCACAATAAATATAATCATGAAAATGTTTACATTTTAACTGCCGATCTATTATAATAAACTTCAGATAGACTCTCGGGAGGGGATAAGGAATGAATCGCATGTTCCGGGTGTTAGGATTTTGGACGGGGATTTTTGCAGTCATGTTTTTTTTAGGCGGCATGAAAGACGCATCTCTTTTGTTTTTTGGACAGACGATCTTTTTCGTATTTCTTTCTTATTTGAATCTGACTGAGCGGATGTATATTTATATTTTCGGAGCGTACTTAACCGTATTTTTCGCCGGATTTACATATTACTCTATTTTTATTATGACACCGGGCGGCGGAACCCACTGACTGAAAAAGACAGACCGATTACGGTCTGTCTTTTTTCGTTTACAATGAAAATCCATTAATAAACGGATTTCGCTCCTGCTCTGTCTGGATGTCCGTTTCCGCGCCATGACCGCTTAACACAAGTGTATGTCCGGGAAGCGTGAGCAGTTTTTGATGGATGGAATCAAGCAATACGTCTTGATTTCCTCCATGTAAATCCGTCCGGCCGATGCCTCCCTGAAAGAGCACATCGCCTGAAATCACCAAATCAGCGTCCTTCACATAATAAGAAACGCTTCCAGGTGAATGTCCCGGCGTAAACAGCGTCTCCAAATGGAAAGGGCCGATGTCCAATATGCCGTCGCCTTCAATCAGCCGATCGGCGGGCCGTGCCGTGACAGCGATGCCGCGCAATATGCCTGATCCGTTTAAGGAAGAGTCCTCCAGCCACTTTTCTTCATTTTTGTGAAGATATACGGGAACATCCCATCTGTCTCTTACCTCGTCAAGCGCGCCGATATGGTCAAAATGGGCGTGCGTCAGCAAGATCGCAAGCGGCTTCAAATTGTTTTCTTTTATGTAATTGTTGAGTTTGTCCGC
This sequence comes from Bacillus sp. CIS52, assembly GCF_053545315.1. Lineage (NCBI taxonomy): Bacteria > Bacillati > Bacillota > Bacilli > Caryophanales > Bacillaceae > Bacillus > Bacillus sp. CIS52. The sequence goes on along the minus strand of NZ_JBIUFR010000002.1, from coordinate 463,059 downwards.
TTCCCCGCCCGGATCGAAAATTAGACAAGATTGATCCTCGCTGACGAGAAAATAGGCGTTTGCCTGAATCGGACCGGCCGGCATTCGTCTCCATTTCACTTTCATCACCTCTTTATGTATATGCCCTTATTATGAAGGTTTTCTGCCGAAGATTCAATGAATGCGGCTGGGAAAACACTATCGACAAACAAAATGAAAACGGTTAAAATAAAATGGAAAGATTTTCAGGTTCCAATGACAAAGGGGGAGCATGATGTTACTTGTTGTAATCTTCGGCCTTGTCGCATTATTAGCTGTGTTAGGAGTCCTGCGGGCTGTCAGACAGAGAAATATACTGGGATTTTTGTTAGCCGCCGCCACACTGGGCGTGTTCGGCTGGTTTACCGTAATGACCGTTGTTACAAGCGGATATCCGACTGCACATTAAAAGCCTGTATCCATTAGGATACAGGCTTATTTTTTATTGCTGCAAATGTTTGCTGACACTTTTGATTTTGCTCTCCAGCGTCGTTTCTTTATCACGCCTGTCATCAATGCGGATATTGGTCGCCACTCTGTGCAGCCCTTTTTGGAACGGGGCTTCGTGGATCTCCTGAATGACCGCGAACAAGTCGCTCAGCTCCCCTTCAATCAAAGTGTTCATCGGTGTGAGCTGAAATTTGATTTTGCCGGCTGCTTTGTAGCCTTCCAAAATCTTTTGCACATCCGCTACATACTCACTGACGCTCGGTGTTTTTGTTCCGATCGGAATAATTGTCACATCTGCGATTGCCATTTGATTCAAACTCCTTTTTCATTTGTTATGATTGGTTCTGTCAGTCCTGTTTTCAGTGAAATCAGACGATCATACGTAAAGCCGTATAAAGCGTATTCCCCGTTCGGAGAGATCTGAATCGGTTCCATTTCCGTATTGTTAAGCACCGTCCGCTCCCGTTTGTCCCCCAAGTCAAAGCTGATCAGCCTGTATAACCGGCCCTCCGGCTTAAACGTGTAAAACCGCTTGTGGATCTGATCGTAATCATATTCCATCGGCGCAAAGCTCTCATACTTTTTTTGAAGAGGAAAGCGGTGTGTCACGGATGCCGGCTTTTGGAAAAGGAACTCGCCGTCGCCGTCCGGTTTATCCGTTTGTCTGACGGCAAGCGTCATACCCGGGCGGGAATCTGCCCAGATGACATGTTGAAGCACTCTTTTTTCTTTTGCCGTCTGCAGATCATAAGAATATAAAGGGCCCTCTTCCTCCGTTTTTCCTTGCTTAATATATTGAAATTCATCGGAGGACGTCCAATGGACAAAAGGGGCCTGAACGGGACTCATTTTTAAAATGCCGCGTTTCATATCGGCTGTATAGGCTGTGAAGTCCCATGTTTCAGAAAAAACGGTAATCATCATTTGGTACGGGTCATATGGATTCCAAGCCGTCTCCAGCTCATAAGAGTTAAAGGCTTTGTGATAAAGTCTTTTCCCCTGCTTGTTCATGAGCACAAGCTCAGTCTGTCCGCTGTTTGTCACTTGAACGAGAATCAGCTTTTTTTTCAGGCTGATCTTTACATTGACAATATGGCCCTTTGTTTCGCAGAGCGGTTCGGATTTTCCGCTGAAAAGGTCATATTTCATCAGCTGATTATGTGCTGTATACAGAATGGTCCTGTTATCCAGCCATCCTTCCGTTTTCTCCGCTTCATTTTTACTGAGCGGAACGATTTTTTGTTCTGCTGCTTTTGCTGAGACGTCTGTGTCAGGCTGCTGATGAGATGGTTCACAGGCCGCTAAACACAGAACGAACGCGGACAGCAGAACACAACACAAGTATCTCACCAGCCTTCCCCCCATTCTTTTCTATTGTCCCATATTTGTTAATATAAACAAATGAGAAATTTCACAGATGTCTCAAAAAACAAGCGCCCTCCACAATATTCCTTCCGTCGCTTGATAAATATCCGAAAACTGATGAAAAGGCAAAGGATTTTTCCCCTTCCCGAGCTCAACGGTATAGCCCTCTTTTCCGTATTGCTGTATAAACCAATCCCTGAAACCGGCATGGCTGTCAATGGTTTTTACACCTTGATAGCGGTTTCCGCTTATCGCTTCGAACTCCCGGATGACCTCACATGATTGCTCCGGTTCACATCCTTCGTACCCCCAATAAATCTCTTCTCCCTGTGTATGAAGCGCGATCAGCCTGTCAGGCGGCTGCTCCGTTATCAGCCGGTGCATCGCCTGCGCCTCCGGTTCAGTGAGCGGCGCCGTGCCCGGAAAATCACGGTACGAGGGAGCCTTCGGTTTGCGCCTCTGTTCAATCTCCCAATTCGATGGGAAATGTTTATTTAAATCAACGCCGTTTATATTCGCCTTCCATTCGCGGAAATCCGGACGGTGCTCATTTAATTCATTGAGAAATTCATTTTTTTCTGATAAATCTTCACATCCGTAAAGTACGAGATCCACACCGTCAGGATTTACGAGCGGAACGAATGATAAGGATGTCCGGCTGAATATATCAATAGCGGAATGTCCGAAAACCGTTTTATTTTCGCATAATGCCGCGCAATATTCTTTGCACCATTTAATCGCAACTGACGTGGTAATCCATTCATTGGCATGAAAAGAGGCGTTTACATGCACGTTTCTCTCGGCCGTATCTGCGCCTATTCTCAGCTCATAGAGCGGTTTTCCCAAAACGGAACTGCCGATTTTACGGCACATGACAAACGGAAAGACCTCCGTTATTTTCTCAATTTCTTCATAAACCGATTGAGAGCCGTACACCTTTTCTTCCTTCACCCATTGATCAGCGGAAAGAACGCTCTCACAGTCCCGGATGTATTGCGAAAGCCCGCTAAGCGTTTCTATCGGACATTCTGGCTGACCGCTCACGAGGAAGCCGGGACAAAATAATTCATCACTTTCCGCCGCTTTATTGGCTTCTTCCAGCAGTTTTTCATCAATTGAAAGCACCTGTGCGACATCTTTCATACGCCGTTTCATTTCAGGTTTGACACGAATTCTCGCCATGTTCATCCCCCTTTTTTAAAACTATATGACAGGGGAGATAAAAAAAGAAAGCCGCCCGCTACATGGGCAGGCAGACTTTCTCTAGCAGTTTTGATATTTAAGCCATTCATTTTTGGCAATCCACGCTCCGCCGATGACTCCGGCGTCATTTCCCAGTGCCGCAATCGAAATATCGGCCGCTTCCGCAGAACGCGGGAACGCGGTGATTTTGAAGGTCTCTTCCACTTTTGACCGCAGTATTTCGCCTGCTTTAGACACGCCTCCGCCGAGCACGATTTTCGTCGGGTTCATGGCGCTTGCCAGATTTCCGAGCACGAGGCCTAAATGTTTTGCGACATAATCAACGACTTCAAGCGCAGTTTTATCCTGCTGTTTTGCCGCATCGAACACGTCACGTGCCGTCAGATCACTCACCTGCAAGAGCGAAGAGTCGGAAACCGACGCAAGTTTTTCTTTTGCGATGCGGACGATGCCGGTTGCGGACGCAATCGTTTCGATACAGCCGGATTTTCCGCAGTTGCACGGAGCTCCCCCTTCCGGAATGCTGCAAATATGACCGATTTCTCCGCCGGCCCCATTTTTACCGTGTACGATTTCACCGTTGACGATGATGCCTCCGCCGACACCGGTTCCGAGCGTCACTAAAATGACATCTTTGGCTCCGTCACCTGCGCCTTTCCACATTTCTCCGAGCGCCGCGATATTGGCATCGTTTTCAATAACGGCCGGAATACCCGTTTCCGCCTCCAGATGGTCTTTCAAAGGATAGTTTTTCCACCCCATATTAGTCGTCTCATAAACCATCCCTGTCGCTATTTCCACGGGTCCGGGCGCTCCCATGCCGATCCATTTCAAGATTCGTTTCGGCTTGTTCAATTCTTCCAGCTTCTGGTCAAGCGCTTTTGCAATCGTGACCGTTATAGTGTTTCCTGTCTTATCGGTCGGAACCTCCCATTTATGCTGGATTTCACCGTACATATTGATAAAGGCCAGCTTGATAGTTGTTCCCCCAAGATCAATCCCCGCAAACCATGTCTCTTCCATAATGATCTCCTTTTCTTATTAGATCCTGCTGTTGTCTCTTCTTTTGATCCTCTCAGATTCCTGCTGTAGAACTCCGGAGGCCTTCAGCCATAAGTCTCTTTCAATCACGTTTGACAAGTACATTTCCTTTAATTCATCTTTCATAAAGTCAATTTCAGCTTGTCTGTCACCGAAATACACGATATGTCCGAATGACTTAAACAGCTGCTGTACGTCATAAAATGAATTCATCTTCTTCACCATTTCTTTTCTTCTCAGTATAAGCGTATTTCATCTCTAAAGCAGGCGTCAAGTAAAAAACAATTGGATAAAATTCACTTGTGTCTTTTTGGTAAAATCTATATTCATAATTGTAAAAAAACACTCATTTATGCGTTTTTCTGTTACAATACTTTCGTGCCCAAAAGCACAAAAGGATTAAAGTTTGATGGGGTGTTGTTTTGAAACAAGAAAAAAGGCTGACGTTCATTTCAGCCATCGGTTTATTTGTTTTAATGTTAGCAGTCATTATTTCCTGCCTGTTTTTCTTTCATACGGAGCCGCATATGCCGCTGTTTTTTTGTGTCATTATTCTGTCTCTGGCAGGTTTGCGGCTCGGTTTCTCGTGGGGCAGTCTTGAAAAAGGAATTGTCAGCGGATTGAAAAACGGTGTACAGCCGATTATCGTGCTGGCTTTGATCGGTATGCTGATCGGCGCCTGGATGTACAGCGGGGCTATTCCCGCCGTCACTGTTTACGCTTTATCAATAATACAGCCGAGTCAGCTGCTATTGACCGCATTATTTTCATGCATGATCATCAGCACACTTGTCGGCTCAAGTCTGACAACTGTCAGTACAATCGGCGTCGCGCTGTTAGGGGTGGCAAGCGCGGCGGGAGTTCCGCTCGAATGGACGGCGGGAGCAGTCATTTGCGGGGCCTGTTTCGGTGATAAAATGTCACCGATGTCCGACACGACGAATTTTGCCGCCGGTATCGGCGAAATTCCGATTTTTAAGCATATCCGCCATATGATGGGCACGACCGTTCCGGCACTTTTGATCACAATCGTTCTTTTTTATATTCTCGGTTCATCCGTTTCAATAAATGCCGCTTCAACGCAAAATATTGAGGCAGTCATTTCCGGAATTAAAGATGCCGTGCACGTTACGCCTTGGTCGCTTCTTTCACCTCTTTTGGTGATCATTTTGGCGGTCAGGCGGGTTTCTGTTATTCCGGTGCTTACCGCCGGTATTATTTCTGCAGGGCTTCTGACTGCCGTTTTTATTCCTGCCAGCAGCATTCAAGGATTTATATCCGCCCTGCAAAGCGGCACGGCTTTTAAAACCGGCGACCAGGCTGTAGCCAGCATTATCAACAGAGGCGGACTCCAATCCATGATGGGATCAGTATCTCTGATTATGATCGCCTTTGCGCTCGGCGGCCTGATGGAAAAAACAGGCCTGATCGCAGCGCTGCTTCAAGGATTGATAAAAGGCGTGCATACGAAAGGACGTCTTGTCATGGCGACCGTCTTCTCAAGCATTGGAGTAAACCTTGCGACAGGCGAGCAATACTTGTCGATCTTAATTCCGGGTCAGTCTTATAAACATTTATATGACAAGCTCAGCATTAAGCGGCTTCACCTTGCACGATCGATTGAGGACGGCGGAACATTGATCAATCCGCTGATTCCTTGGGGAGTAAGCGGCGCTTTCATGGCAAGCGCGTTAGGGGTTTCTGTCATCGACTACCTGCCGTTTACCTTTTTCCTGTACATTTCACCGATCATTTCAATCCTTCTCGGTTTCCTGAAAAAAAACTGACATTACGAGAAAAACCTGCCGTCATTACAGGCAGGTTTTTTCATGCAAAAAATCCCGCTGAAAAAACGGGATTTGTTTAAAAGGCCTGCTGAATGAACTTATTTCTGATAAACGGTATTTTTAAAAAGAGATGAATAAACGACCGTCTGATCCCCGGCTGGCTGAGCACGGTGTTCATCAGACGGTAGCGGTTTTGGTAAACGGCAAAAACAGAGACGGCGCATAATGAGTAGATCAACAATTTTTTCATTTTATCCCTCCTGCCCCTATCGTTTGTCAAACAGCGAGAATTATTCGGATGCAAGAAGTTTTTTATGCGATGGTTTCAGATTCTGTCACGATCATATCGACCGGAATATCGTGGGGCATGCGGGGGATGCGGTCTGTCAGCTGGCAGTCGAAGAGGAGCGACACGGTACGTCCTTCATAACCAGTCAGAAAGCGATCATAATATCCGCCGCCATATCCGATTCTGAAGCCTTCCCGGTCAAAAGCCACACCGGGTACAATAACAAGATCAATGTCTTTTTGAGCCGCTTTTTCAGTCAGGCTTTCGATCGGTTCACTGAGACCGGCATATACGGTTTCCAGCTGATCATCCGCAGAAAATGTACGGAATTCCATCGCTCCCGTCTGGGGGAAGCATTTCGGGATACAGACTTGTTTTCCCTCTTTCCAAGCCTGTTCAATAATCGGCCGTGTCGGAATTTCCAAGCGTTTCGAGATGGTGACGGCAATCATGCGGGCTTGTTTCCATTCTTTTAAAGAAAACAGCGTTTTGTACATGCTGCGGCTTTTTGCCTCCCATTCACTTTCTGTTATGCCGGAAAGCTTTGCTTTTATATCGGTTCTGATTTGTGCTTTCACGTTTCTCAAACCTCCCTGAAAGACAAAAAAGCCAGAACTTTATTGAAAGCTCCAGCTTTTTCCGCCGTTTAAAACAGCTTATTTTGTTTCACGGTGTAACGTAGATTTTTTATCACGTGGGCAATATTTTTTAAATTCAACGCGGTCCGGATTGTTGCGTTTGTTCTTTTTAGAAATATAGTTACGCTCACCACATTCAGTGCAAGCCAAAGTAATATTAACGCGCATTATTTTCCCTCCAAACTAAATATCATTTACTTATTCAGACTTATACATAATACCACTATAATGCACGGAATGCTAGAGCTGATTTACATGAAATGTTGTTTAAGTGCAGAAAACATCAGTTTATGTTTCTGATCCTCTGAATGACCTTGCGCAAGACGCATACAAAAAATGACGAAACAGGACAAAAAAGGGCTTTCATATGCGAAATCTATAGAGAAATATCCGTTTGCCCCCCGAATAAAAAAGATTTTCCGACAAAATTCTGTTTTTTTCTCTATTTCCTTTAGAATGGCGGCGTTTTATGGTATAAAAAAGAAGGGCAAATTAATAATAGAAGGTGATGAAACGTGGAAATTGCTATTATTGCGTTGTTTATCGTCAGTATAGCGCTTATTGCATTCTCATATTCTCAAAGAGATCCGATGAAAGACGTGGAACAGGAGCTTGAAACGCTTCAGCTTTCCGCCATGCAGGAAATTTACAAGTTAAAAAAGAAAATGACGGTGCTTGAAGAAGAATTGCTGGAAACCAACCTCGTCATCCGCAAAACCAAAAGCAGCGGCATTAACCAAAAAATCGCCAAACAAATCATTTCAAAATATAACAACGGGATGTCTGCCGAAGCCATCGCAAAAGCGGAACACGTGTCTGTCGAGGACGTCAATACCATTATTAAAGATAATGAGAAGGTGCTCGTATGACAAAACGGGGCATTCAGGCTTTTGCAGCAGGCATGATTTTAGCGACGGCCGTCCTCGCCGCTGTCTTCTATTTGACTGACCATGACCAGGCAGCTGCCGTTAAAACTGAAAAAACAGCATTGACAGAAAAAGAAGTAAACAGCTACCTCGACTCTCAGCAAAAAGTCTCCGTCAAACGGGATGACTATCAAAAACTGCTTGACGCTAAAGAAAAATCGTTAAACAACGATCAAAACACGGACGCCAAAAAGAAAAAGGTCACATACAAACTTACGATCAAAGACGGAATGAGCACTGCTGATGTGTCATCCATCCTTGAAAAAGAAGGAATTATTCCTTCAGCGAAGGACTTTAATGATTACGTCATCGACGCAGGCTACCACAAAGAAATCCGCGCCGGCCATTTCAAAGTCGATTCAGATATGAGCTTCAAAAAAATCGTCAAAACATTAACCCGCTAAAAAAGCTTGCAGGCATCGTCCATTCATGGATACGGCCGGCAGGCTTTTTTAATAGGCAATTTAAAACGGGCCCGGTCAATGGCCGGGCCGTTTTTTCATCCGAATTTTCCGGTGATATAATCATGTGTTTTTTGATGATCCGGCTTGGAAAAGATTTTGCCCGTATCGCCGCGCTCTACAAGTTCACCCATATAGAAAAACGCGGTTTGATCAGAAACTCTCGCAGCCTGCTGCATGTTGTGCGTCACAATGACAATGGTATACTTCTCTTTTAAGGCCAGAATCAGCTCTTCTATTTTCCGGGTGGACACGGGATCAAGAGCAGACGTCGGTTCATCCATCAATAGGACATCCGGTTTTGTGGCGAGCGCCCTTGCGATGCACAGCCGCTGCTGCTGTCCGCCTGACAGGGAAAGCGCCTGCTGATGGAGACGATCCTTCACTTCATCCCAGAGCGCTGCTGCCTTTAATGATTCTTCGGCGATTTCATGCAGTTTCTTTTTATTTTTTTCGCCATGTATTCTCGGTCCGTACACGACATTTTCAAATATGGACTGCGGAAACGGATTGCCTTTTTGAAACACCATACCGATCTGCTTTCTTAATTCTGCCGCATCCGTCTTTTCCTTCAGCAGATTGCGCCCGTTATAAATCATATCGCCTGTCACTTTGACATTCGGAGCCATTTGCAGCATTAAGTTTAATGTTTTAATAAACGTGGATTTCCCGCAGCCGGACGGACCGATGATGGCAGTTACCTTCCGCTCCTCAAACCCGATCGTAATATTTTTCAAGGCCTGATGAGCTCCATACCATACGTTCATGCCTTGAATATCAAATAGATTCTGTGTGTGCACCGCTTCTTTTACAACGCTCACGGTCCTTCCCCCTATCCGAACTTTCCGTTAATATAGTCATCCGTCTTTTTCTCTTTAGGACTAGTAAAAATCTGTTCTGTCTGTCCGTACTCCACCACTTCTCCGTTTAAAAAGAAAGCCGTGCGGTCAGACACCCTCAGCGCCTGCTGCATGTTATGCGTAACGATAACAATCGAATAATCTTTTTTCAGTTCTGTCAAAAGCGTCTCGATTCTGGCGTTTGAGATGGGATCCAGAGCTGAGGCCGGTTCATCTAAAAGAAGTACGGCAGGTTTCATCGCAAGCGTCCGGGCGATGCAAAGGCGCTGCTGCTGGCCGCCTGATAATGAAAGAGCCGATGAATGAAGACGGTCTTTGACTTCATCCCAAAGCGCAGCTTTCGTTAAGCTTTCCTCTACCGCTTCGTCCAAAACGGCTTTTCTTCGTTCACCCGCATACTTCAGCGCATGTGTGATGTTATTGTAAATGGATTTGGGGAACGGATTCGGTTTTTGAAACACCATACCGATCTCCCGTCTGAGAGACACGACATTAATCTCTTCCCCCAAAATATTCAGTCCTTCATAAAGGATTTCCCCCTCGCTTCTTGCAGAAGGGATGGCATCGTTCATTCTGTTGATCTGCCTCAGAAATGTTGATTTCCCGCAGCCGGACGGGCCGATCAGAGCCGTCACCGCATGTTTTTCAATATCCATATTCACACGCTTAACCGCTTGTTTGTCTCCGTAGTAAATGGACAAATGATTCACTTCCAAAATCGACGACTCCGGCGAGCGCTCTGTCTGTTCCGCTTGTTCCCTGACGATGTGATCAATCATGTTTTCGCCTCTTTCCGATTAATTTGCCGTAAGCTTTTTATAAATGGCAGATCCGAGCCATCTTGCACAAAGATTAAACAAGAGCACTGAAATCACCAGCACTGCCGAGCCGCCGTTTGCTATTGCTTCTGCATCGGGAATGATCCCCTGGGTATTGACGCTCCATATATGAACCGCCAGCGTCTCAGCCGGCCTGAAAATATTTAATGGAGATGCTTCAGAAAACGGGTTTAAATCGGTAAAATTCAGCCGCGGCGTTGTCAGCCCCGCTGTAAATAACAATGCCGCCGCTTCTCCGAACACTCTTCCTGATGCCAAAATGGCTCCGGTTAAAATCGAAGGAATCGCGCTCGGAATCAGCACCGTTTTGACGGTATGCCATCTCGATACGCCTAAAGCGAGAGAAGCTTCTTTCAGTTCTTTAGGAACTGCAGTGAGCGCGCCTTCTGTCACCCGGACCATTACGGGAAGGTTAAAGACCGTTAAGGCGAGTGCGCCCCCGATAATCGTGTATCCCCACCCCGTCAGGTTCACAAACATCAGCATGCCGAACATCCCGATGACAATCGACGGAAGCGACGACAGAACTTCAATACATGTTCTGATAAAATCAGTGATTTTATTTTGCGGCGCATATTCAGCCATAAAGACGCCGCCCCCCACACCAAGCGGTATCGTGATCAGCATGGTGATGAACAGAATGTAAAAGGAGTTAAAAAGCTGATCCCGTATCCCGCCGCCTGACGCGATAGCGCTTGATTTTGACGTAAGAAAATGCAATGTGATTTCCGAGACGCCGTGAATCAGAATATACAAAAACAATCCTGCTAAAATCGCCGCAATCACAGCGGCGCATAAACCGAATACACCGGTGGCCAATTTATCCGTTATTTTCCGGTTCATTATACTTTCCTCCTAGATGACAAGTAGCGTATGAGCAGTATAAACAGAAACGACATGATAAGAAGAACAAGCCCCATCGACCACAGCGTATTATTTTCGATACTTCCGTATGTGGTATGGCCCATGTTTAACGTGATAATCGTCGTTAATGTCCCCGCCGTATCAAGCAGGCTTTCCGGGAGAAGCTTTGTATTTCCGATAACCATCTGTACGGCGAGAGCTTCTCCGAACGCTCTTGCCATTCCAAGCACGACAGCGGTCAGCAATGTCGGAAACGCCGCCGGGATAAGCACTTTCCTGATTGTCTGCCATCTCGTCGCACCTAGCGCATATGAACCGTCACGAAGATGTTTCGGTAATGACGCAAGCGCATCAGCGGAAATCGACGTAATGGTCGGCAGAATCATCACCGAAAGAACGATCGTTCCCGCCAGAAGACTGTGACCTGTTCCACTTGATTTAAAAGATCCGATAAACGGAACCAATACTGTAAGACCTATGAATCCATAAACGACGGACGGAATGCCGACAAGCAGCTCGATTACCGGCTGCAGCACTTTTTTTCCCCAAGTCGGCGCAATTTCCGTCATAAACACGGCACCCGCAATCCCGAGGGGCGCCGCGATCAGAGCGGATAGAACCGTGACCGCGAATGATCCGAAAATAAAAGGCAGCGCGCCGAACTCAGGCTTTGCCTGGGTTGGATTCCAATTCAGACTTGTTAAGAATTCAATCGGGCTTACACCATTTTCAAAAAAAGATTGCAGCCCCTTTATGCCGAGAAAGATTGTGATTGCCGCTGATGCCGCAATGATAATCGCCGCACATACAGACACAATCACTCTTCCGCGGACTTCATCCAATTGCCTGTTTTGTTTTGAGCTTATTAAGCGTTCGCTTACAGACTCTTTTTCTCTGTGATTTATCATTTGTTTACACTCCTATAAAGAAGAAGGACGGGGAGCCCGCCCTCCCCTCAGCTTTGCTTGCCTTTTGCGTCACGTGTAACTTTCATATCAGAGATCGGAATGTAGCCCTGATCTTTCACGATACTTTTCTGTACTTCATCGCTGTTCAAATAGTCAAGAAATGTTTTGGTCAGGCCAGATGCTTCACCTTTCGTATAAGAGTGCTCGTAAGCCCAAATCGGATATTCGCCTGTGACGACATTTTTCTCTTCGGGTTTGATGCCGCCGATTGATAAAGGCGTTACTTTGTCATCGTTTATATAAGAGAAAGCCAGATAACCGATTGCTCCCGGTGTTTCCGCAATGATTTTTTTGACTGTATTGGAGGAATCCTCTGTGATGCCCTCTGCAGGTTCCGCTCCGTCAAGCGCGTATTTGACGAACGTAGCGCGTGTGCCTGATGAATCAGGACGGTTGACGAGTGTAATCTTTTGATCTTTGCCGCCAAGCTCTTTCCAGTTTTTAATTTTGCCTGTAAAGACGTCTGCCAGCTGTTTTTTGGTTATATCCTTTACGCCTGCACCCGGGTTGACCGCAGCCGCCATCGCAACTACCGCTACACGGTGATCATTCAGGGCTTTCGCATCAATGCCTTCTTTTTCTTCGGCAAAGACGTCTGAGTTGCCGATTTGCACTGCGCCTTCAGACACTTGTGAAAGACCTGTTCCTGAACCTCCCGCTTGCACCTGCACATCGGCATCCGGATGTTTTTCCATAAACTTTTCCGCCGCTGCCAGTACTAACGGCTGCATGGCTGATGAACCAGAAATGGTTAAAGAACCTGATGCTTTTTTATCCTCACTTGCAGATTGGCCGTCCGTCTTGCCGCTTTCCTTTGCATTTCCGCATGCTGCAGCGACGATCATAACAGCAGCCATCAGAAGCATAAGCATCCATTTGTTTTTTTTCATTTCCTGAATTCCCCCTGCGTTTAATGTGTAATTTGTCCTACACGTATAGAGTAAAGGGTTCGTGTAAAATGCGTATAAATCGAATGTTAAGGTTTTGTAAATCCGGATGTTTTTTTGTATAAAAAAAACGCCCACAGACTGTGAGCGTTTCTTCTATCCGTTATTTGTATTGCCGTTAGCAGCGTCTTCCTGAATTTTATCTTCGTTTTTCTGCTTCGTATTATTATCTTCTTGTTTCTTTTTCAGCTCGAAGTATTTATCCAGAACTGCTTCCCCAATGTCATTAGTTATAGAATACCTGTCATTATAATCTTCATAAGCCCATGGAACCACTACCGAAATAGCAACTTCAGGATGATCTGCAGGAGCATAAGCCACTAAGGTTGTGTTATAAGTAGAAGCACCAGTTCTTGATTTTATAGGTCCATCATAGAAAGCTTGTGCTGTTCCAGTTTTACCGGCAGGGTGATAACTTTTATTAGCAAAATTTGCTCTCGCAGTCCCTTGAGCTCCATTCATAACAAGTTTAAAACCTTGTTGAACACGTTTAATTTCATTTTCCGTCATATCAAGACGGTTCATCACTTCCGGATTAACAGATTCAACGACGGCCCCGATACCTTTTTTGGAAGGTTTTCTTACTTCTTTCACGACTTGGGGCTTCATACGATAGCCGCCATTAGCAATGGTCGATACATACTGAGCCATTTGAAGCGGAGTGTATGTGTCATATTGGCCAATCGCAAAATCAAGCAAGAAACCTGACTGTCTTTTAGTTCCCACATATCCTGTAGCTTCGTTAGGCAAATCAATTCCTGTTTTTACCCCTAAACCGAATTCACTGAAGTAATAACGAAATTTATCAAATGCGCTGTAATCAAGCGGCAATGGATGTCCTGATATATATTTACCCTTACCAATTGCAATCGCAGTTTTAAACATATAAACGTTAGATGAGCGCTCAAGTGCAGTTAAATCATTTATCGGCCCCATTACACTTACCGATTTTTTAGGAGGAGAGTCTTTAATATTTAAAACTTCATCCGTAAATATATTTCCGATTTTAATAGCACCTGTTTGATAACCCGTTAACAGTGTTGCCCCTTTTACAGCTGAGCCCATGTTGTACGAGGAAGTCATTGTTCCTAGTGCATAATCATCAATTTTATATTTGCCGTCTACTTGTTTAATCTGTTTACCCGCCATTGTAAGCACTTCTCCATTACGGGGATCCATCATTACGACAAATGCTCTGTCAAGCAACTGTGTACTCGGTCTTGCCTTTGCAGCCCTTAAATTTTTCTCAATAATTTTTTCAACGTCTTTTTGCAATTCGGTATCTATAGTAAGCACTAAATCATCCCCGGCTTTACCTTTTGAAACCGTTTCTGTATCTGTTACGTTTCCAGAGGAATCTGTCACACTTCTCACTTTTTCTTTTTGTCCCTGCAACAGATTTTCATATTGATACTCTAAATAACTTTTTCCTACTCTGTCATTCCTGCTGTAGCCGAGTGACAAATAATGCTCAAGAAGATTTGAAGGGAGTCCCTCATTGGAGCTCGAGACACTGCCGAGAACTGATTTCAACAACCCTTTATTTGGATAAGACCGTTCCCAGTCAGACGTCACGTCAACCCCCGGAAGCTCATCTAAATGTTCGCTGACGACGGCCATTTCTTTTGCTGATACTCCTTCATTTTTGATGTATTGAGGCGTCAGTGAGTAGCCTGAATCCATCTGCCTTTTGATCGCGAGGATCTGCATATCTTTTGAAGTGAGTTCATTCAGCTGTTTGTCCGTGATGCGTTTCAGCTGGAGCTGGTATAAATCATCATCAGACAGTTTTTTGTCTTCAGCTTTTTGCTTTTCTTTGGCCGTAATCAGTTTTTTCGCTTCATCAGGCCTCGTTAACATCCAATAGTCTTTTTTATCGCGTTCAGTCACCTTTTTGGTGCTTACCTTAATCATACCCGACAGTTTTTTTGCGATTTTCAAACGCTGTGCCTGGGTGGTTGAGGCTGAACGTGTATATGTAATCGCATTTAATGCTTTATTCGTTACGATGGGATTAAGGTTCCGGTCGTATATTTTCCCTCTCGGAACAGCTGTGCTGACATCAGACTCTTCTTGCTTATTGGCGGCGTTTTTATAGTCATCACCCTGAACGATCTGCTTGATGCCAAGCTCGACGATAATCCACGTGAAAATAAGAAACGCGGCCAAAAACAAAAAATTAAGCCGGATCGGCAATGATTTTTTCTTTTCTTTGCTTACTGCTATTTTCTTTTTATTTCTCCTCATGACATCACCTTTTCTTATTTACAGAAAGAAATGACACCTTTTGTTCAGGTGCCATTTTCATTCTAAAGGTTTTTTCGATAATTTTCTACAGATAACCCTTTTATCTTTCTCCTTTTATAAAATTCGGTTCACCCGCCTGTTTTTGTCGGTCCTCTTCCACTGTTTCATCAGAAGTTTCCGTATCCAGTTTGACGTCTTTAATAAAGTAATAAATCAGCGGATGACCGGCTCCGAGCAGCACGAGCGCCGCCGGTATTCCCACTTTTTCCTTCAGCAATGTAACGATCAAAAGAAAGCACAGGATGGAAACGATCCGGCCTGCATTTAAAAACAATTCCCTGAGCACGATGTACTCAATTCTGGCCTTTCTGGCAAGCCGCGCCCGGCCTATTACATCATATGTAAGCGAGACATACGGCACGAGCAGAACAGGATAGCCGATCGCAATAAACACTCCGTATATAAGAAGCGTCGTAAAGCTCATATGAAAAATAATGAGAAACAGGGCGCCGTACACAATCAATCCGCCGATAAGAATCGCCTTTTTACGCGATCTTTTTTTGATGAGCCTTGATGCAAAATAGTAAGCAAAAAAAGAAACAGCGGAATTGACGAGACCGAATGTCCCGAGCGCCAGCTCACTGTTTGTCGCAATGAACACAAATACGCTGATTAAAAAAACAAAAATCCCTTCTCTCAACCCTTGAAAAAAGTGCGCGTTTGTAATCCGGCGCCAATTCAGATTCGTGTGACGCTCATCATAAACTTTTTTCAGCATAAACCGGCCTTTCGACTCTCTCCGCTTGAGAAAAAAGCTCATGACCACGGCAAGGGCAAATAAGCCGAGCGACAGGCTGAAAATGACTGTATAACCCGTATTGTTTTGAAGTCTTGAGATGACAAACCCGGCCACAATCGGGCCGATCATCCCTGCCGACGAAGATAAAATGCCTAAAAATCCGTTGAAAAAATCTCTCGTTTCAGGTTCCGTAATTTCGAAAGTCAGCACATTAAAGGCCAGCCAGTAAAAACCGTATCCCACTCCGAGCACGGCACCGATCAAAATGAGGCGGGAAGCCGCATTTTCCCCGGCAAGGAGCACACTTAAATAAAAAGCCGCCAAAAAGATAACACCGAACCTGAGAATAAACACCCTGTCAATTTTTTTAGCCAGCCGGCCCGCCAGAAGAAAGGTAATCGGCTGCATCGTCACGACCGATAAATTGTATATGGCCAAATCAATGAATTTCCCTGACTGTTTCCATAAATACACATTGACAAATGTATTTGACAGCGCGATGCCTAATGAGTAAAGGCCGCCAATCGTCAATAACAGCAGCAGACCTTTATTTACTTCGATGTCGCCGATAATTTTTTTTATTTTGCTCATCATTGACTCCCCTTTACTACACATTAGTCTGTCTCACTCAAACTGAGATATGTAAAAAGGAATCAAAGTCAATAAAAAAACAAGGCCTCCCTCGGGAGACCTTGTTTGATCAGAACGATTTATTTTGCTTCGCTGTAAAGACGGGCAACTTCATCCCAATTTACAACATTCCAGAAAGCTGAAATGTAATCAGGACGGCGGTTTTGGTAGTTCAGGTAGTAAGCGTGCTCCCAAACATCAAGACCGAGGATAGGCGTTTTACCCTCTGAAAGCGGTGAATCTTGGTTAGGCGTGCTTGTAATTTCAAGTTTGCCGTTGTTTACAACAAGCCAAGCCCAGCCGGAACCGAAACGGCCGGCAGCCGCTGCAGCGAATTTTTCTTTAAATTGATCGAAGCTTCCGAACGTGCTTTTGATCTCTTCAGCAAGCTCACCAGTCGGTTCGCCTCCGCCGTTTGGAGATAAAAGAGTCCAGAATAAAGAGTGGTTTGCATGTCCGCCGCCATTGTTGCGGACAGCTGTGCGGATATCCTCCGGCACTGCGTTTAAATCAGCGACAAGCTCTTCTACAGATTTCTCTGCAAGAGCTGATCCTTCGATCGCTTTGTTCAGGTTTGTAACGTATGTGTTATGGTGCTTCGTGTGGTGAATCGTCATTGTTTCCTTATCGATATGCGGTTCTAAAGCATCATAAGCGTAAGGCAGTTCTGGAAGTTTGTAAGCCATAATTTTTTCCTCCTTTAAATATATGTACTGAAATGCCGCTTTTAGCGAACTTTTCTAATCTCAATGTAACAAAAGAAAGCATGGTAATCAATGAAAAAGCTCACAATCCGACGATTCCAGCAGACATATTACACTTTATCCGTTCACGGCCGAAATTAAACCTTCTAAAGCACCGTCCATAAGAAGTATCCAATCATAAAGAGCTGAATGACTCCTTTGGCCGCGACGCTTGTTAAAAAGCCGATTAACGAGCCCAGTCCCACTTTTGCCGCAGACTTGATATCCTTTTGATGAACAAATATCTCAGCGCAGACAGCACCGATAAACGGGCCTAATATAATGCCTGCCACGGGAATAACGAAGGGCCCGATCAATAATCCGATCGTGCTCCCCCAGATCGCCGCCCTGCTTCCTCCGTACCTTTTGATGCCAAGTAAGTTTGACACATAGTCAGCTGCGAATAAAACGGCCGCAAATACCGCCTCAATGAGCCAAAAGAGGTAAGAATAAGGACTGAAAGAAAACAGAAATCCGTAGAGGAGAAAACCGGCCACGATAAATATAACGCTTGGGATCACCGGATAGACAAGACCGATGAAAGCAATGACGAAGACCGCAATAATAATCAGCCAATACAAAACACTCATGATTTAAACACCCTCCTTTGTTTTACGGAGCATTACTGCTTCCGTTTTGTCTTAATATGTATGATTCCTTACCGCCGCTTTAAATACTCTCACTTGTGTTCATCTCCGGTGAACGATACAATAAGCAACATATACCAGTTTAGGCTAGGAAGTGAAGATGTTGAACATATTTACGGCTTTATTGAAAAGTACATACTCTCCGGCAGATATTGCAAAAACACGGTTTCAGGGGATAGGAAAAGCGATCCTTTATGTATTTTTGCTGTCTGTCCTTTTTACGCTGCCGAGCGCTTATTACCTTTGCTCAGGCACCGTAAACTCAATGAACGGTTTCAAAACCGTGTTAGAAAAAGATTTCCCTGATTTCAAAATTTCAAACGGTGAATTGCAGACGAAAGCTTCCGCCTCTAAGGAAACGGAAGCGAACGGTTTTGTCATCGTGTTTGATCCCACTGATGCGTACGGCGCTAAACAAATAGCGGCGAAACAAAATGCGATCGGCATTTTGAAGAATAAAATGGTGCTTGCAGTAGACGGACAGGCGACAGAAATGAATTATTCATTAATGCCTGCTGATATCACTAAAAGTGAAATCATATCAGCTTTAAACCAAAATAAAACGATGATCGTCACCGTCCTTTCCGTTTTGCTGTTCATTATGACGGCGGCCGGCAAATTCATTGAAGTCTCATTTCTCGCCGTCATCGGCCTGATTATAAAAAATGCGCAAAGAAAGACATTGAATTATCAGCAGCTTTGGAAGCTTTCAGCTTATTCCATTACGCTCTCCACCATATTCTTTACGATTATGCGCGCGCTTGTCATTACGGTGCCGAGCGAATTTTTAGTGAATTGGTTTGTAAACTTTATCATCCTTTTCCTCGTCTTAAAAGAGATACCGCCAAGAAAGACTGCTGTGTAACAAAGACCGCCCCGGCGGTCTTCTTTTTTTGTCATGAACAAAATGGGACAAGCATACAATGAAGTAAACATGTATGCGGGAGGCGGTTGGAATGAAGCGGCTTACTTTTGTATTCGGCAGTTTATTTGTGATATTTATTATCTTTTATGATCTTAAAATCGGCACGATCCCTTCTCAAGGCCTTCCTGCATACGCTGCGGCGGCTCAGCCTGCAAATCAGGAAACATCATACAGAACGGTTACGGTCAAAAAAGGTGATACGGTAATGTCGATCGTCGGCGCACATAAAGCGCCGGATGATATTGTACAAGATTTTGAAGCGCTGAATCCGAATGTGAAAGCAAACGCCATTCAGGCGGGCACCGCTTATAAATTCCCCGTCTACCGTAATTAAACGTTAATTTCTTGTCAGTTCGGCAAATACACTGTTACAATATAATATGTAAATAGAAGTTGCCTGACATGTAAAAGGCTCAGCCTGCAGAAGCGGTAACTACAATTAAGGAGCGATTGACAAGTGAGTGAAATCACACATCGTACAAAAACGCGTCCCGTCAAAGTGGGACCTTTAACAATAGGCGGAAATAACGAAGTCGTCATCCAAAGTATGACGACGACCAAAACACACGACGTAGAAGCAACAGTGGCGGAAATCAACCGTTTAGCCGAAGCCGGCTGCCAAATTGTCCGGGTGGCATGCCCTGACGAACGCGCGGCGAACGCAATTGCCGACATCAAAAAACGAATTTCCATCCCTCTCGTTGTCGATATTCATTTTGATTACAAGCTCGCATTAAAAGCAATTGAGGGCGGCGCCGACAAAATCAGAATCAACCCCGGTAATATCGGCCGCCGTGAAAAAGTGGAAGCGGTCGTAAAAGCGGCTAAAGAAAAAGGAATTCCGATCCGGATCGGCGTAAACGCGGGATCATTGGAAAAACGAATTCTTGAAAAGTACGGCTATCCGACTGCTGACGGCATGGTTGAGAGTGCGCTTCATCATATAAAAATCCTGGAAGACCTTGATTTTCATGACATCATCGTCAGCATGAAAGCGTCTGACGTCAATCTCGCCATAGAAGCATATGAAAAAGCGTCAAAAGCATTTGATTATCCGCTCCACCTTGGGATTACAGAATCAGGCACGCTGTTTGCAGGAACGGTAAAAAGCGCGGCTGGACTCGGAGCGATATTAAGCAAAGGAATCGGAAACACGCTCCGGATCTCCCTGAGCGCCGACCCTGTTGAAGAAGTAAAAGTAGCCAGAGAGCTGCTGAAATCATTCGGTCTCGCTTCAAACGCGGCTACGCTTATTTCTTGCCCGACATGCGGACGGATCGAAATTGATCTCATCAGCATCGCAAATGAAGTCGAAGAATACATTTCTAAAGTCAAAGCGCCGATTAAAGTAGCCGTTCTCGGGTGCGCCGTTAACGGACCGGGCGAAGCAAGAGAAGCCGATATCGGTATTGCCGGCGCCCGCGGCGAAGGACTTCTTTTCCGCAAAGGCCAAATCGTCCGCAAAGTCCCTGAAGAAACAATGGTCGAAGAGCTGAAGAAAGAAATCGACAAGCTGGCAGAAGAACACTATGCAAAGCTTGAAGCAGAAAAAGCAAAAGCAGAACAAGAAACACAAAAAGCTTGACGGATAATCCGCCAAGCTTTTTTTTGCGTGTTAGAAAAACGGTGTAATGAAGATGCCCAGCACAAGGGAAACAATACCGATTCCCATCGCCCAGCCGCCTAGAGCGCCCGCTCCTCTTCTTCTGGCGATATAGCCGACGATAATGCCGCATGCCCCTAATAAAACTGGGAGCACGAACAGGGAGATGATAGAAATAGCCAATGCTGCATACCCTATACCCCGGCCTTCGCTTACTCCGTCCCGGTTATCATCGCGGTCTGCTGCTCGGTCAGAAGCACGATATGGCTCTGAAATTTCGGCCGCTGTCTCTTCTGAATAAACATCACGCGTGATATCCGTTCCTTCCGATCCATGATCCACATAGTAGTCGTTGCCTTTTCGATTTTCGTAATCGTATGCCACCTTCAATTCCCCCTTTTTCTTTTATGAAAGGAGCTTTTTTAGTTTCCGCGTTTTTCACGGAATCATGTTTGCTAAACTTTGCTGGTATTGTCAATTGTTTATGTTACACTTGAAGGGATGAAAATATAGGAGTGTGGACATGTTACGGTTAGGTATAGATATTGACGGCACGGTTACGGCACAGGATACATTTGTCCCTTATTTAAACCGCTCATTTCATCTTTCCATTACCTTGGATGATATGACTGATTATGATCTGACCAAGCTTTTGAACATTACAGCTGAGGAGTTTTGGGAATGGATGAATGTTCATGAAGCAGCCATATATAAAGAAGCGCAGCTCGCGGAATTTGCGAAGCAGGCGCTGGACGGACTGAAAGAAGAGCATCGCCTCATTTACATTACGGCAAGACGCAGCCACTTAGAAGATGTCACGCTGGACTGGTTTGCAAACCGGAACGTTCATTACGATCACATTGAGCTTGTCGGGAGTCATCACAAAGTGGAGGCCGTCAAAAAACACGGCATTGACCTGTTTTTCGAAGATCACCACGGCAACGCGACAATGATCGCAAAAGAAGCAGGCATTCCGGTTATCCTTTTTGATTCCCCTTATAACCAGCTCCCCACCGATTCCAATATTATCAGGGTGCAGAATTGGCTTGAAGCCGTCGCCTGGATCAATAAAAACAAACACAGCCTTCAGCATGTCAGAAGCTGAAAAAACCTCCTGCTTATACAGGAGGTTTTTTATCGGCACGCCGGACAGGTGCCGTAAATTTCAAATTTATGACCGCTGATGTCATACCCTTCCAAATCATCGTGAAGCTTATCCATCGGACAGGACTCAATTTCCTTCGTTTTCCCGCAGGTTAAACAGATAAAATGGTGGTGGTGATGGGTATAAGAGCATGTAAAACGGAACAGTTTTTCCCCGGACAGCTCCGTCGTTTCTAAAATACCGAGTTCTTCATATAACGAAAGATTTCTGTATATGGTATCAAAGCTCAAACCCGGATAGTCGTCGTTTAATGCGGCAAGCACGTTTTTGGCCGTCAGATATTTATCAGAATCAGCAAAAAGCTGCAGCATGTCTTCTCGCTTACTCGTATATTTATACCCTTTTTCTTTCAGCAGGTTCAACGCTTCTTGGACGTTCATGAGGACCTCCCCTTTACAACACGGTATCGCTCCAAAAAGAAAATGGCAGCTGACTGAACAGCAGGCCATTTTCTTATGCTGTATAAAATTATACCTATAAAATGACGAAAAGTAAACGAAAGCCTAGTGAATCGCGGTTTTGAACTTACCGCCCCTCGTTTCATGGGTATTCATGATCGTAATAAATGCGTTTTTATCAATTTCAAACACAATGGATTTCAATTTAGTCACTTCAAGCCTTGTCACGACCGCGTAAATGACTTCTTTGGTTTCATCCGTATATCCGCCTTTTCCCTGAAGCTTGGTAGTTCCCCTTCCAAGCCGGTGCAAGATCGCGTCTGAAATTTCCGCATACTGGTCTGCCACGATAATGACCGCTTTTGTTTCATCGAGACCCTGAATGACGGCGTCAATCGTTTTCATGGCAATATAATAAGTCATGAAAGAATACATTGCCTGCTCCGGACCGAACACAAAACCGGCCCAAATAAAAATAAACACATTGATGAGCATAACGAATTCTCCGACTGAAAAGGGCAGCTTTTTTGTGAGAAGGATACCGAGTATTTCAGTACCGTCCATCGAGCCTCCGTTTCGGATGACAAGGCCTACCCCGAAACCGAGCAAAAGCCCGCCGAATACCGTCGCCAAAATAGGCTGGGTCGTAAAGGCCTCCACATGGTGCAAGGAGGATTCAATCAGCGCTAAACCGACGATTCCGATAACCGTAGAGATGAGAAATGTTTTTCCGATATATTTATATCCGAAAATCATAAATGGAATGTTGAGTAACACAACGAATAAGGCGAAATTGAGGAGGGGATTGGACATAAAGAGGTGGTCTAAAATTAATGAAACACCGATAATGCCTCCGTCGATAAAATTATTAGGGACCAGAAACAATTCAATACTTACGGCGGCTGAACCCGCCCCGATCAGAATCATGATGACCCTGAAGATAAAGTGTAAAAATGATTCTTTTTTGTGCTGTTTATTTGGGGTCATAAAATCTCCTTTCCTGTAATAACTATTTTAAACAGTAAGCAACTTCATTTTACCATTAAAAGCTGTAACATTTTAATAATTTGCTCAATACATTATGTCTAAAGAGGTGAAAGTATCGATGATTTTAATACAAAGAATTATTTTGCAGCGGCTCAATCAAGCCACTGCGGACGACCTGCTGAAATATTCAAAGCAATACGGAATCAGCATTACGAGAAGTCAAGCGGCTGAGGTAGCGGCTCTGATGCACGGAAAAAACATCAATATTTTTGATGAACAGGAGCGGCTTCGCCTGCTGAAAAAAGTGGAAACGATTACCTCAAAAGAAACGGCTCGGAAAGTTGACGAACTTTTCAATCAATTTACAGGGTAAAAAAGGAGGGGCAATTCCCCCTCCTTTTTTATTGAGCTGATATTTTTTCAAGAAGCTCCTTGTCAAACTGCTTTTCTTTCAGCATTTCAATTTCAAAACGGTACGGCGGCTTCTTATTTTTCTTGTCTTCGCCTACATAAGGTGTTTCGAGGATTTTCGGAATATCGGCAAGCTGCTCGTGATGAACAATGTACTGCAGAGCGTCAAAACCGATCTCTCCGAACCCGATGTTTTCATGACGGTCTTTACGGGCTCCCCTGATATTTTTGCTGTCATTCACATGAAGGACTTTTATCCGGTCGATGCCGACGATTTTATCAAACTCATTAAGAACGCCGTCAAAATCATTGACAACATCATATCCTGCATCATGGGTGTGACAAGTGTCAAAGCAGACGGAAAGATGTTCATTATGTGTGACGCCCGCAATGATCTCGGCAAGCTCTTCAAAACTTCTTCCGCATTCTGACCCTTTGCCCGCCATTGTCTCCAGCGCAATCTGGACGCTTTGGCCCGGATCAATCACTTCGTTTAATCCTTCAATGATCTTTTTGATGCCCGTTTCAGCACCGGCTCCGACATGCGCTCCTGGATGAAGCACGATCTGTTTCGCGCCGATCGCTGCCGTTCTTTCAATTTCAGAACGCAGAAAATCAACGCCCAGCTCAAACGTTGCCGGGTTTGTCGTATTTCCGATGTTAATGATGTACGGCGCATGCACGACAATGTCACCGATGCCGTTTTCCTTCATATGGGCGCGGCCCGCTTCAATATTCAAGTCTTCAATTTTTTTGCGGCGCGTATTTTGGGGAGCGCCCGTATATATCATAAATGTGTTCGCCCCGTATGAAACGGCTTCCTTGCTTGCGGCAAGGAGCATATGTTTTCCGCTCATTGAGACGTGTGAACCTATTTTCAGCAACCCGATTCCCCCTACTTTCCTCTGTTAGATTGGTTTCTTCTCTGCTTCTTTCTGATTTTTTCCATTTCGTAGCTCATTTTCTTTTTATAGCCCGGCTTTACTTTTTTCGGCTTTTTCACAAGACGTTTCGCCATTTGGTCAGCTTCATTTGCCGTCTTTTTGCGATTTTTACGGCGGTGGCGGTCATCGCCTTGCTTCCATTCCCCGTTTACAAGCTCCGCATAGTCAAACACAATGCCCATCTTTTCGAGTCTTGCGAGCGCATCTTCGTCAGAAAGCTCGTATATAGTCAGTGCTTGGCCTGATGAACCGGCGCGTGCGGTTCTTCCGACGCGGTGAACATAAAAATCCAGATCGTCCGGAAGCTCGTAGTTGATGACATGGCTTACGCCTTTAATGTCAATTCCTCTTGCCGCAAGGTCTGTCGCAATGACATAAGTGAATTCCAGATCATTAATCTGCTTCATTACCTTTTTGCGTTCACGCGGCGTTAATCCCCCGTGCAGAAGGCCGACTCTCATGCCTTTTTCGGTCAGGTATTTCGCAATATGGTCAGCCGTGTTTTTCGTATTGGCAAACACGATGCCCAGATATGGATTCAGATTCGACATCATATCAAAAAGCAGTTTGTCTTTATCACGCTGTTTAGAAGGAACCAAAACATGTTCAATCTTTTCGGCTGTGATCCTTTTCGGCTCCACATGAGCGTATTTCGGATTTTCCATATACTTTTTCAAAAACGGCTTCAGCTTTTCCGGAATCGTAGCTGAGAAAACAAGCATCTGCAGTTGTTCCGGCATACGGGATCCGATGTAATCAACGTCTTCTAAAAAGCCCATATCAAGCATCAGATCAGCTTCGTCAATGACGAGAGACTGCGCTTTATAGACGTTCAATGCCTGCGCTTTAATCAGATCCGCAATCCGGCCCGGCGTTCCGACGACGAGATGTGGCTGTGTTTTCAGCTTATCAATTGATTTTTGCTTGTCCGTTCCGCCGATAAAGCATTTTGTCCGGATCGGCCCGTCTTCGGCACCCTGTGTGATTTTGAGCGCTTCCTGATAAATCTGATTGGCAAGCTCTCTCGTCGGCGCCGTGATAACAGCCTGCACCGTATCAGAATCCGGATCAATCCGATTCAGAATAGGCAATAAATAGGCGTGGGTTTTTCCCGTCCCCGTCTGGGACTGCCCGATCACGCTTTCGTTTTTCAATACAGCAGGTATCAGCCGCTTTTGAATATCTGTCGGTTCATAAAAACCAAGGCGGTGAACTGCATCTATAATAAACGGTTTTAAGTTGTATCCATCAAATTTAGTTTCTTTCATTTTTCCCAGCTCCTTAAAGCGGCACATTCTGTGTCCATCATCACATTATAACCGATTTTACTTAAAAACACCATGTCTTGGGGGAATCCTGTTTTCTGGACAGAAAAGCAAATGCCCCCTCCGATGCATATTGTAATAGCAGAGAGACAGAAAGGAGGTACAAGTATGTTTCCACAGCAGCCGATGAGAAATATGGCGCAGCAGGGCCGGCCGTTGATGAACCCGCGGATGATGATGAGAGGCAGACCGTCATTGCCGGGCCGGCAGATGATGCAGCAGGGCCGGCAGTTTTTCCCTCAGCAGCAGATGGCCGGAGCAGGTTTGAGAAACGCAGGCACAGGCGGAGGAGGCTTAAAAGGAATGCTTTCCCGTTTTTTACCCGGATCAGGAGGAAGCGCTGCCGGTTCCGCACCGGCAGCGGCCAGCGGAGGAGCAGGCGCAGGCCTGCAGGGATTGCAGGGAATTCAGAGTCTGGCAAGTCCGGCATCCCTGTCGAGCATGCTCGGCAACGTTCAGAAGGTGCTCGGCGTGGCGCAGCAGGTTACGCCGATGATCCAGCAGTACGGCCCTTTAGTGCGGAATCTGCCAGCCATGATGAAGCTTTACAGTCAATTAAGCAGCAGCGATGATGAGAATGAAGATAGTGAATCCGGCGAGACAAAAGAAACAGCCGAACAGGACAAAAAGGATGAAGATGAAAAAACGGACGAAACTGAAGGTGAAAACAAATCAGACGCCTCATCTAAAACATCAAAGAAGACATCTGAAAAAGCATCCGCTTCACAAGAAAAAGACGAAACTGAAGCAACATCAGCGGAACAGCCGCGTCCAAAAAGAACATCGGGCAGATCAAAGCCGAAATTATATATTTAACATTCTTTGATATCTCACGAAAGATTAGCTATAATGAGATCAGAAGAATGCAAGATTTGAGCCGTTTAACTACGGCTTTTTATATTGCCTCTACACTCACTTTTGATAGGAGGACATCTAATTGGACGTTATCAAAATCTCGCCGCGCGGCTATTGTTACGGCGTTGTTGATGCCATGGTCATAGCCAAAAACGCGGCACTCGATAAAAATTTGCCAAGACCTATATATATACTCGGAATGATCGTTCATAATAAGCATGTCACAGATGCGTTTGAAGAAGACGGAATTTACACTCTTGACGGCACTAACCGTCTGGAGATTTTAAAGCAGGTGGAAAAAGGAACCGTTATTTTCACCGCACACGGAGTATCTCCGGAAGTAAGAAAAGCCGCTGAGGAAAAAGGGCTTGTTGCGATTGACGCCACATGCCCGGACGTCACGAAAACACATGACTTAATCCGAAAAGTAAAAGCAGAGGGCTACCACGTCATTTATATCGGCAAAAAAGGCCACCCCGAGCCAGAAGGAGCCGTCGGCGTCGCCCCTGAAATCGTTCATCTCGTTGAAACAGAGAAAGACGTGAGAAACCTCGATATTCAGGCTGAGAAATTAATCGTTACAAACCAAACGACCATGTCCCAGTGGGACGTCCATGATATTATGGAATCAGTCCAAGAAAAGTACCCGCACGTTGAATATCATCAGGAAATCTGCCTGGCTACACAGGTTCGTCAAGAAGCTGTCTCAGAGCAGGCAAAAAAAGCGGACTTAACCATTGTTGTCGGCGATCCGAAAAGCAATAACTCCAACAGGCTGGCTCAAGTGTCAGAAGAAATCGCCGGAACAAAAGCCTACCGCATCGGAGACATCAGTGAATTGAAGCTCGAATGGCTCAAAGACGTTAATACCGTCGCCGTTACCGCGGGCGCGTCAACACCGACGCCGATTACAAAGGAAGTCATCCGGTTTTTAGAGCAGTTTGACCATAACGATGAATCGACATGGCAGCTTGAGCACAATGTGCCGCTCAAAAAAATCCTTCCGAAAGTAAAAATAAAAAACTGAGGCCCCGGGCCTCAGTTTTTTTATAGGAAGGTAAATGGATTTGTGTCTGTTTCGGAAGCGAAAATACGCACGTCGTAATTTTTCTCCCCGGCCATTGCCGTAAGCTTCTCAGCAGTTCCTTTTCTCATGATCTTTTCAGCATAATGCCCCGGGTCCACGACATTTAACCCCATCATCATCGCATCATGCGCTACATGGAAATAAAGGTCGCCCGTCACGTAAACATCTGCACCCTTCCGCTTAGCCTGGTAAATATATTTATTTCCGTCACCGCCAAGCACTGCGACTTTTTTCACCTTGCTGTTTCGCTCTCCGACCATCCGGACTCCATTGACATCAAATTTCTCTTTCACAAACAGCGCAAACTCTTCAAGCGTCATGTCTTGCTGAAGTTTTCCGATGCGGCCGAGTCCTTTTTCAAGCGGGGACTGCTCCACCGGATAAATATCATACGCCACCTCTTCATACGGATGGCTTTTTTTCAGCGCTTTTATGATGGTTTTCTCCATACTTGCCGGAAAAACGGTCTCAAGTCTCACTTCATGGACGAGTTCCAGCTCTCCTGTCTGTCCGATAAACGGGTCTGCCCCGTCCAGCGGTTTAAAGCTGCCGATTCCCTCAGAAGAGAATGCGCAATGGCTGTAATTGCCGATATGTCCCGCTCCGGCATTGCCAAGTGCGGTTCTTACAGCTTCTTCATAGTCTTTCGGCACATACACGGCAAGCTTTTTCAGCGGGTCCAAATATGTCGGAACGAGCACTTCTGTGTCTGTCAGGCCGAGAGCTTCCGCAAGCAGATCGTTAACACCGCCGTCCGCCACATCGAGATTCGTATGAGCCGCATATACGGCAATATCATGCTTTATACATTTCTCAATCAGTCTTCCGCCAGGCTGATCAGTGGTGATCTGTTTAAGCGGCCGAAAAATCGGCGGATGGTGAGCGATAATTAAGTCAACCTTTTTTTCAATGGCTTCATCCACCGTCTGTTCCAAAACATCCAGCGTGACCATGACGTTTTTCACCGGCTTATTCAATGTGCCGATCTGCAGGCCGATTTTGTCTCCTTCCACCGCAAAAGCCTTCGGTGAAAATTGTTCAAACAGCTGGATGATTTCCTGTCCGTTCACATGTTTAGGCATGTCCGATTACCTCCTTCAGCAGTAAGATCCGCTCTTTCAGTTCAGTTAATTTTTCCTGGTTTTCATTCTTTGCGCTGCGGCTGATCTGTTCATAAATTTGTTCAGTATGCTTAAGTTCCTGGGTCCATTTCCGAAGAAACACTTCACTCTTTTCTTTTAACAAAAACGGACCGGCAAGCATTCCGGCAGCCATCGTGGTGTCCCGGTAAGGCGCATCACGGTCGCCGGTTTCCGCGACGAGTATTTCATAACACTTTCCGTCTTCTTCGAGAATCACTTCGTCAATCAGTTCATAGCCTTCCTGATAAAGCCACTCTCTTATATGAACGGCATGAATATTCGGCTGCAGAATCAGCCGTTCACGCCCCGTCAGTTTTGTTTTTCCGGACTCCAAAATATGAGCGATCAGCGCTCCGCCCATGCCGGCGATTGTAATGGCGTCCGCTTCCCCCTTTTCAAGGACGCTCAGCCCGTCACCTTTCCTTACGGAGATAAGAGCGCTTAAGTCCAGTTTTTCCACCTGCTGTTTGGCGGCTAGAAACGGCCCGTCTGTAATTTCACCGGCGATTGCGCGGCTTGCCAGATGATTCAAAACGGCATAGCAGGGGAGATACGCATGGTCTGACCCGATATCAGCCACCAGGGCACCCGGAGGGATATATTCCGCTACAGACTGCAATCTTTTAGATAACTTCATTTCATTCACAATATCACAACTTTTCTCAGGTTCTTTTTCCTTTACTATCATATAAAAAAACCGCCCGGAATCCAAGCGGCGGATAGAGTTTTTCATATGTCTTTTATATAGGGACAGGTAAAGCTTTATTTAATCTCAGAAACCCATTTTGCCATGTCATCCAGCTTTTCGGCCGGGACAAGGCCGGCTGGCATCCCGTTGCCGCCTTTTTCAATTCTCGTTTTAATCGCAGCGACATCTTTTCTTTTGCCGACGCCTTTTAAGCTCGGACCTGAGACACCTTCATAGTTTTCCCCGTGACAGGTGATGCAGTTCGCTTTATAAATCTCTTCAGGTGAAGCGTTTGCAGTTTCCTTTTCGGCATTTTTGCTTTCACCGCCGCTTGCGATCTGATGTGCATCTCCATTTCCTTTTACTGACAGAAAGAAAGTCAGCCCTATTCCCAGAACTGCGATGAGCAAAAAAGGAATCAGCGGATTCCACTTCATATCTCCATCCCCCTTTTTCATTCTCCCCCTATGTAAACACTTCTAATTCTAACTTATTTTTACAAAATGTAAATGGTCTCATTAAGCAAATTCATTGATTTCACAATTTATACATAAACAAAAATAACTGTTTTGTTTACCCAAAATTGTCTTTATTCTATTGTATAATGAATTGTATACGCTTACAATAAGGAATATAAATTAACTTATCCCGCTTTCCCTCTATTCAGGACATGCCGCATTTTTTCCGAACCCATTTGCAAAACACATGCTTATCCAGTAAAATAAAGGTATATTATCCATATATCTTATACGTAAAAAAGAACGGATCAACAGACCCGTTCCATTCTATTCGAGAAAATCCTTCAGACGTTTGCTTCTGCTTGGATGTCTCAATTTACGAAGCGCTTTTGCTTCAATTTGGCGAATACGCTCTCTCGTTACTCCAAACACTTTGCCGACTTCTTCAAGCGTTCTTGTGCGTCCGTCATCCAGACCGAAACGGAGACGCAGCACGTTTTCTTCACGATCCGTCAACGTATCCAGCACATCTTCCAGCTGTTCTTTCAAAAGCTCATATGCCGCATGATCCGACGGAGACGTCGCTTCCTGGTCTTCAATGAAATCACCGAGATGTGAATCATCTTCTTCACCGATCGGCGTTTCTAAAGAAACAGGCTCTTGGGCAATTTTTAATATTTCACGAACTTTTTCAGGCGTAAGATCCATGTCTTCAGCAATCTCTTCCGGTGACGGCTCTCTGCCCAGATCCTGGAGAAGCTGACGCTGCACACGGATTAATTTGTTGATCGTTTCCACCATGTGAACCGGGATACGGATCGTTCTCGCCTGGTCAGCGATGGCGCGTGTAATCGCCTGTCTGATCCACCAAGTCGCATACGTACTGAATTTATATCCTTTACGGTAGTCAAACTTTTCGACGGCTTTCATGAGACCCATGTTTCCTTCTTGAATCAAGTCTAAGAAAAGCATGCCGCGGCCGACATACCGTTTAGCAATGCTGACAACTAAACGAAGGTTTGCTTCAGCCAATCTGCGTTTAGATTCTTCGTCACCTTCTTCAATTTTTTGAGCATAGGTGATTTCTTCTTTAGCAGAAAGAAGATTTACCCGTCCGATTTCCTTAAGGTACATGCGGACTGGATCATTGATCTTTACGCCAGGCGGTACGCTGAGGTCATTAAGGTCAAATTCTTCTTCGGCTTTGGCAAGCTGTTGAATATTAGGATCTTCCGTTTCTTCATTCTCACTAATTAATTCAACACCTTGTTCTCCTAAAAATTCATAATACTCATCCATTTGGTCTGATTCAATTTCAAAGCTGGACATGCGTTCAGCAATTTCTTCATATGTTAAAACGCCACGTTTTTTTCCGGTTTCAGTAAGCTGGTCTTTTACCTGATCCAGTGTAAGTTCTGTTTCTGTCTCGTGGGTTTGTTTATCAGCCATTATGGATCCCTCCTTCCAAAGCTTGCAACGAATTCTAAAAGCGGTATGTTTCTTATCCGTCCCGGGAGCCTTCTCTCTTTTTCAGCATGCAGGGCAGCGGATAATAAGTGACAATTCATGATGAGGTTAAGCGATCTATTTGCTCCTCCGCAAGGAATCATTGCCAAGAGAACGCAAGCCTCTTTTTTGATGTTATTTTAATGATCGGTTCAATGCGACAATTTCTTGAGCCAGAGACGCAGCTTTCACAAAGTCTTTCTGCCTCTCTGCATCCGCTCGTTCTGCTTCTTTTTCCTTTATCATTGACCATTTTCGGTGATCCAACACTTTTTTTACGTAATCGGATAACTCGGCCTCTGAGAGCTCCTCGTTTATTTGGAGCATCCCTATATCTGAAAGCAGCTGGCTGATTTCATCATCCTGCATTCTCGCCATAAGATGCTGCGGCGTCATTTCAGCGCCCTCTTCATAAACAGCGTACAGATATGCTGCCAGCGCACGATGTCCGTCAATGTTAAATTCAAAGCCGACACGCTCAATCACTTTCTTTATGACGTTTCGGTCTCTCAGCATATGAGCGAGAAGAAGTCTTTCCGCATTCTCATAGGCGGGACGGAGACGGCGCCGTTTCGCTTTTGTCGTCACCCGGGCCCGTCTTGGCTGCGGTTCGGCGTTTTTGCCGCCAGGGGCGTTTTGGGCGGCATAGATGGAAAGCTGTTCAGTCAAAGATTCTACCGAAAGAGAAAATTCGGAGGCGAGCTGCTTCACATACATTTCCTGCTCAAGCGACCCTGAAAGAGCGCTGATTTCTTTCAGCACTTCTTTCATGTAAGCGAGCCGGTCTCCTTCGTCAGATAAGTTTTTCCCTTTGCGGAAATATTGCATTTTAAAAGCCATGACCGTAACGCTTGCATCAATGATATCTGTCTTGAACTTTTCTCCGCCCCGGGTTCTGACATAGTCATCAGGATCAAGACCGTCAGGCATCATGCTTACTCTTACCTTACAATCAGCTTTCTGAAGCAGGTCGGCCGCTTTCAGCGTAGCTTCGTACCCGGCTTTATCCGAATCGTAGCAGAGAATGACCTCCTGAACATTTCTTCTCAGGATTTTCACATGCTCTTCGGTGAGCGACGTCCCCATTGTGGCGATACTTTCTTTTACGCCTGAGCTGACGGCGGAAATGACATCCGCAAAGCCTTCAAACAGAACGGCTCTCTCCTCTTTCCTGATCGGCAGGCGGGCCTTATGGAAGTTGTACAGCAGCTTAGATTTATGAAACAGCGGCGTTTCCGGACTGTTCATATATTTCGGCTGCTGGCTTCCGAGCGCCCTTCCTGAAAAAGCCGCCACGGCTCCGTGATGATCATGAATGGGAAACATGATTCTGTTTCTGAAACGGTCAAAATATCCGCTGCCATCTTCCCTTCTGATCAGCAGACCCGCTTTCTCCATCAGTTCTTCCTCAAAACCGCGCTTTTTCAAGAATTTCGTCATGAAATCCCAGGAATCCAGCGCGTAGCCGATTTCAAACTCATCTATGAGCTCTTTCGTAAAACCCCTTGATAAAAGGTAATCTAACGCTTCCTGGCCTTCCTTTGTATTCATTAGCAAATGATGGTAAAATTTCTTCAGAAGCTCGTGAGCTTCCGCCATCTTCTGGTCTCCGGAAGATTCCGGCCTGGATGCAGAGTGAATCGTTATATCATCAGGGAAATCAATCTGATATTTATCAGCAAGGTGAGAAACAGCTTCCGTAAATGAATAGCCTTCCATCTGCCGTAAGAACGAGAAAACGTTCCCGCCCGCTCCGCATCCGAAGCAATGAAAGATCTGCTTATCACTGGAGACGGAAAACGAGGGCGTGTTTTCACCGTGAAACGGACAGAGCCCAAAGTAGTTGCGGCCTTGCTTTTTCAATTGGACATAATCACCTATGACTTCAACAATGTCTGCTGACTGCTGCACCTGATTAACTACTTCATCTGGTATGCGGTTTCCCATCTTATAACACTCCGTCGTACATTATTCGATGTTTTGATTTGAAATCCCTTCATCATTCGACAGGATTTTTTTAAGCAGGGTAACAAATCGATTCCGATCTTCTTTATTTAATTTTTTAGGTCCTTTGGAATAGATGCCGCTTCTTCTCATTTTGCCCGACATATGACGGCTCATCAGAGCGAAGTCAATCGTGTCTTCAGTATAAGAACGGCCCCTTTCCGATAAGACGGCGATATTTCTGTTCAGCAGAAGAGATGCTAAACCGATATCCTGCGTGACTACGACGTCTCCCGATCTCACATGGTTTGCGATGTATAAATCTGCCGCTTCTTTATGAGGATCAACGTATATCCAGTTCTCGTCTTTGCTTCTGGAAAGCTGGTAGTGTTCAAATGATGCGACGAAAATAACACGAACGCTGAATTGCGATGCAATGAGCAAGATTTCCTCTTTTACGGGGCATGCGTCTGCATCGACAAAAATCGTCTTTTCTTTTTCATTTAGAAGACTAATTCTCCATCCCTCCATCAATCTCCTGCATAAAAACAAGCGAAATCGCATATGCTCCATGACTGCGGATCTATTTTGAGTCTTTGTCGAAAAATTTCCGGGAGTTATTCTTGACATCTTACCCGTAATAGTTTATTCGTATCACACTAAGCTTAAACCTAAAAATAAACATTTTATCACAATTTTTTATTATAATACAAACTTCGCGAAGATGCCATCCTTTTTGTTTATTCCCTATTTGCATACCCAAAAACCCAGGATAAAGCGTCCTGAGTTATCGGCCCTTTGTTTTCAGATGATGAATGATGTTCGCTGTTTCCTCGACCGCTTTGTTCGAAACGTCAACGACTTGGCAGCCGATCCGATCCACGATTTTCTCAAAATACTCCAGCTCTTCTTTAATTCTGTTGATGTTAGCGTAAATGGCTTTGTCATTTAAGCCGAGAGATTTTAACCGTTCTTTTCGAATATGGTTCAGTTTATCAGGGCTGATTTTTAACCCGATGCATTTTTTCGGATCAACGCTGAACAGTTCTTCCGGCGGATCGACTTCAGGTACAATCGGCACGTTGGCCACTTTCAGGCGCTTATGGGCAAGATATTGAGATAATGGGGTTTTAGACGTTCTTGATACGCCAAGCAGGATGATATCGGCTTTTAAAATGCCTCTTGGGTCCCTGCCGTCGTCATATTTAACGGCAAACTCGATCGCCTCGACCTTTTTGAAATAATCTTCATCAAGCTGGCGGACGCGGCCCGGTTCATATTTCGCCGTCAGACCGTAGGCTGTTTCCATTTTGTCGATGAGCGGACCGATAATATCGTAGTACATCACATTCGCTTTTTCCGCTTGTTCAACTAAGTATTTGCGCATTTCAGGAACAACGAGCGTAAAACAGATAATGCCGCCGTCCGCTTTGGCGAGAGACACGACTTCATTAATGGTGCCGATATCTTCCACATAAGGTATTCTTCTGATATGCGTATCATCGGCTGAGCCGTTAAACTGGCTGAGCGAGGCTTTTACAACGAGTTCGGCGGTTTCTCCGACTGAGTCTGATACTACATAAATGATGCGATTGTCCATGTTATCCCCCCGTTAGTTTTCAAGCTTATATGATTTCATTCTCTGATAAACTGACAAGTATCTTGGTCATATTCGTTTTGGTAAAGCGGCCGATGACCTCAAAGCCTTTATCCGTATCTTTAATAACGGGCAGGGCATCGATCTGTTTCTCAATCAAATATTTGGCGATGTCCATCACATAATCGTCACGCCGGCAGACGGCGATATTCGGCATTCTGGTCATAATAATATGAACCGGTATTGAGGCAAGTTCCTGCTGGCCGATGCTCGCCCGCAGCAAATCTTTGCGTGACAGCACACCGACTAAGACAGCATCACGATCTACGACAAATAACGTGCCGACATCTTCTAAAAACATGGTGCAGATGGCATCGTATACCGAGACGTTTTCATTGATGACAACAGGGATCGATTGAAAATCTTTCACTTGCAGCTTTTTCAGTTTATCCGCAAGCAGCTGATTTCCCGTTTTTCCGGTATAAAAATAACCGACCCGGGGACGGGCCTCTAAGAAGCCTGACATGGTGAGTATGGCCAAGTCCGGCCGCAGCGTGGCTCTTGTTAAATTGAGCTGTTCTGCAATATGCTCTCCGGTAATCGGGCCGTTTTCCTTTACAATTTGTAAAATTTGTTCTTGCCGTTTATTTAATTCGATCGTACTCACCACCTTTATGGAAGGGTTTCATTATCTATGTTTTTCATTCTGTGATGTTTATGTAAAAGGGGAAAAGACGATTGCCGATCACACAGCAACCGTCTTTTTCTTTATTTTACAATAAGATGATTCATATTAGCAAAAGACTTGATCACATCTGCAAGTGCAGTCATTTGCGCTAAACGGTTGGTTTTTAATGCTTCATTGTCCGCATTGACCATCGTGTGATTAAAGTAATCTTCGATCGGCTCCTTTAATCCGCTGAGCGCGGCCAGCGCCTGTTCATAGTTTTTAGAGGCAAAGCTTTCCGCGACGCTGTCTTTTGTTTTTTGATAAGCGTCAAACAGCTTTTTCTCCTGTTCATTTTCAAACAGATCCGGCTTGATATCACGGCTCTCGCCTTTTTTACTGATGGAGATGACCCGTCCCAGTGATTCAGCCGTTTCTTTAAATCCAGGTGTGCCGAGGTGTTTCTCAAGCACTTTTGCTTTAGAAACAGCTGCATAAGGTTCAAGCTCCGTGCTGTCCAGAACGGCTTCAATCACGTCATGTCGGATGTCTTCAGCGTTTAAGACGTATTTCAGACGCTGTGTAAAGAAATCAAGAAGCTCATTTTCTTTTTCCGTTTCTGTCAATGACAGCAGTTCTTTAAAAGAGATGCCCCAGTTGCGGTCGATCAGAATGGAAACGATGCCGCTTGCCTGACGGCGCAATCCGTACGGATCCTGAGAACCTGTCGGGATCACGTCAATGCTGAAGAAGGAAGCAATCGTGTCCAGTTTATCGGCTAATGCCACGACCGCACCGGTAAAGGTTGAAGGCACCTCTCCCCCGGCCGCTCTCGGCATGTAGTGCTCATTTACCGCGGCAGCGACGGCTTCATCTTCACCGAGCATGCGCGCATATTTTTCTCCCATGACGCCTTGAAGCTCAGGGAACTCATAAATCATATGTGTAACAAGGTCAAATTTAGAAATCTCTGCGGCGCGCTTCACACGTTTTTGCGTCTGTTCATCAGCCTTTAGGCGGACGGCTAGTTTACCCGCAATGGTGACCACTCTTCTTACTTTATCCCCGAGGGAACCGAGCTCTTCATGGAAAACAATATTTTCTAGTTTCTTCACATTTTCATCAATGTTCAGCTTTTGGTCTTCCTTGTAGAAGAACGCAGCATCTGAAAGTCTTGCTCTCAGCACTTTCTCGTTTCCGCGGGCAACATTTTCAAGGGCATGGCTGTTCCCGTTTCTTACCGTAATAAAATGAGGCAGCAGATTCCCGTTTTCATCTTTTACCGGGAAGTAGCGCTGATGCTCTTTCATGGTTGTCACAAGCACTTCTTCAGGTAAAGAAAGAAACTCGGGTTCAAAAGAGCCGTAAAGCGCTGTCGGATATTCCACCAGATGATTGACTTCGTTCAGCAGATCTTCATCTATCGGAATATTCCATTTCTTTTCGTTTGCAAGCGCGTCCAGCTGCCCCTGAATCATTTGTTTGCGCACTTTCGGGTCGGCAATGACGTGCTGTTCTTTCAGCAGCTCTTCGTATGATGACGGTGCATCAACAGATACTTCTTGGCCGAGAAAACGATGTCCCTGTGTGTTCCGGCCCGTCTCTACGTTCGTGATGTCAAACGGAATGACGTCTTTTCCGAAGAGAGCGGCAATCCATTTGATCGGACGGATATAACGCAGATCCTGTGTGCCCCAGCGCATGTTTTTCGGGAAATGCATTCCGGTAATCAAGTTTTCCAGCTGCGGTAAAAGTGTTTTCGTCTCTTGTCCCGCCTGGAATTTTTGGACGAAAACATATTCCGCGCCATTTACATCTTTAATATACAGGTCATCCACTCCGGCGCCTTGGCCTTTGGAAAAACCGATAGCGGCTTTTGTCCAGTTTCCGTCAGCATCCAGAGCGATTTTTTTCGC
The DNA here is from genome assembly GCF_053545315.1 of Bacillus sp. CIS52. Taxonomy (NCBI): domain Bacteria; kingdom Bacillati; phylum Bacillota; class Bacilli; order Caryophanales; family Bacillaceae; genus Bacillus; species Bacillus sp. CIS52. The sequence goes on along the minus strand of NZ_JBIUFR010000002.1, from coordinate 425,719 downwards.
CGGTCCTTTTGCTTCTTCCTGAATATCAGCCTGTTTTTCTGCTACGTCTTTTATATATACTGCCAGACGTCTCGGTGTATTAAAAAGTTTCACTTCACCGTGGGCAATATTTTTTTCAGCCAGCCAGCCGGTCAGTTTGTCACCGAGCTGCACCATGCTGTCATGTAAAAAACGCGCCGGCATTTCCTCGAGTCCGATCTCTAAAAGCAAATCTTGTTTACTCATGGGAAGAGCCCTCCTCTTTAAGCATTGGGAACCCTAATTTTTCCCGTTCTTCATAATACGTTTTTGCTACTTTTCTCGCTAAGTTGCGGACCCGTCCGATATAACCCGTCCGCTCTGTCACTGAGATTGCGCCTTTTGCGTCAAGCAGGTTAAATGTGTGAGAGCATTTCAGCACATAATCATAGGCCGGATGCACAAGGCCGTTATCCATTTGTCTGATCGCTTCTTTTTCGTAAGTGCTGAACAAATGGAAAAGCATATCCACATCTGATGTTTCAAATGTATAAACGGAATGTTCATATTCAGCCATCATAAACAAATCTTTCACTGTGAATCCTGATGTCCATTCAAGATCAAAGACGTTTTCTTTATCCTGAATATAAGACGCAAGACGCTCAATGCCGTACGTAATCTCAACAGACACCGGTTTACATTCAATTCCGCCCACCTGCTGGAAGTACGTAAACTGGGTGATTTCCATACCGTCAAGCCATACTTCCCAGCCAAGGCCCGCACAGCCTAAAGACGGGTTTTCCCAGTTGTCTTCTACGAAACGAATATCATGCTCGAGCGGATCAATACCGAGAGCGCGCAATGAATCTAGGTAAAGCTCCTGGATGTTATCAGGCGACGGCTTGATAATGACTTGGAATTGGTGATGCTGATAAAGCCTGTTCGGGTTTTCTCCGTACCGTCCGTCCGCAGGCCGTCTGGAAGGCTCAACGTAAGCCACTTTCCACGGCTCGGGTCCGATGCTTCGTAAAAATGTATACGGGCTCATTGTGCCTGCGCCTTTCTCCACATCATACGACTGCATGAGCACACAGCCTTCATTAGACCAGTGCTTCTGCAAGGTTAAAATCATATCTTGAATGTTCATTTCAAGCACCTCCACTTTCTCCATTCTTTTACAAGTGCGGCGGCAATCAAAAAACTCCCGTCTCTATGCTTGCCAGCCGCAAACATAGGGACGAGAGTTCTCCCGCGGTTCCACCCTAGTTGCTGAGGATGTGAATCGCTCAGCCTCTTTTTAAAGAGTTGCTCAAGAATGCCTTTCGTTGCGCGCTCATCCCTAGCTTACACTCTCCTAAGGTCGCTTATATGAGTTGGACGCAAGTACTTCTTTCTGTCACTGCAACATATTTTATAATAAATCATCATATAAAAAGATGGGCAGAATGTCAACTTTTGTTTTCATCCAAAAGGTTCTTCATGCTTTCCATCTGATCTAAAAACCGCTTTGACTTTAAATAAAGCCCTGAATATTCCTCGTAATACAGATCAATGACCCGTTTTATTTCATTTTTGGTTTCGTGCTTTAACGAGACGCTGCCGAGCCTTCCGATATCAAAGTAATAAAAAAGCCTTAGCAGCCTTGCCGTTTGCGGCGAAATCGGAACTTTGTACGGATCCTTTTCAAAGCAGCGGTGGCAGATAAAACCGTTATCTCTTATGGAAAAATGAAACGTTCCGTCCCGGCTTTTACAGTGGACACAATGATTCAGCTCCGGATACAGCCCCATGACGCCAAGCATTTTCATCTGAACGATGAAGGTGATCACGTCCGGGTCAGTCCCCTCATTCAGCCTCTTAAAGGATTCGAGAATCAATTCGAATAAATAGGGGTTCGGTTTCTTCTCTTCCGTTCCTTTGTCAGTGAGTTCAGCGATAAAAGCGGCATATGCCGTCAAAAACAAGTCTTCTCTGATCGTTCTCATGCTGAGAATCATTTCACCCTGCTGGAGCGTGCCGAGTCCGGATGTTCTTTGCATTAAAAATGACCCGTACAAAAAAGGCTGGCTGACTGCTGACAGCCGGCTGGCTGACTTCCTGGCACCCCTTGCCATGACGCCGATTTTGCCGTGTTCCCTCGTCAGCAATGTCACGATTTTATTCGTCTCTCCGTAGTCATTCGTACGAAGCACGATTCCTTCACATTTTGTCAGCATTTCCGCACCTTCCAACAACGGGAGGGGCCAAGAGGTTTACAAAATTGGAAAATCAATACGGGCTAGCTCATCTTCCGGTTCTTCGGGTCTTTCCAGGTTCTCTTTTTCCAGTTCTTTAAAAAGAAGGTACGTATCAACACTTCCTGTTTGAGAAAATACGTTCCAGGTAAAATTCAACACAAAAAACCCACCTTTCATCATTAAACTAGCTTGCCAATCCAAATTCTTACCCTTATCTTGACCTGATGTCCTCCTTTTCATGTTAAACAAATTTTGCTAACGAATCCCTGTTTCTGTGAGGTAATCCCACACATCAGGCATGCGCCTCAGATGACTTAATATTCATCCTCTTTGAAGCCGAAATCACGCAGCTGAGACATTTTATTCCGCCAGTCCTTCTGCACCTTCACCCAAAGTTCCAGGTAAACACGTGAGCCCAGCAGCGCTTCAATATCAGCCCGCGCTCTTTTGCCGACTTCTTTCAGAAGAGCTCCTTTTTTCCCGATGACGATTCCTTTTTGAGAATCCCGCTCGACCACGATGGTGGCGGCGACATGGACGGAGCCGTTCTCCTGCCCTTTAATGGACTCGATAGCGACAGCGATGCTGTGCGGCACTTCTTCCCTTGTAAGATGGAGCACCTTTTCCCTGATCAGTTCAGAAATAATAAACCGCTCAGGATGGTCAGTCACCTGATCGCTCGGATAGAACTGAGGCCCTTCCGGTAAATACGCTTCAATCTGCGTGAGCAGGGTCTCGACGTTGTTTCCTTCCAAAGCGGAGATCGGCACAATTTCCTTAAACGGATAGCGCGAACGGTACTCATCAATTAAAAGAAGGAGCTGATCAGGGTGGATCTTATCAATTTTGTTTACGATCAAAAAGACCGGCGTGGACGTCTGTCCAAGCTTTTCAATGATAAACTCGTCGCCCTTTCCGTATCCTTCCTCGGCGTTAATCATAAATAACACCAAGTCAACTTCTTTCAGCGTGTTCTGCGCCACTTTCATCATAAAATCGCCAAGCTTGTGCTTCGGTTTGTGAATGCCCGGTGTATCAATAAAAATGGTCTGCGATGTGCCTGTTGTCAGCACCCCTTGGACTTTATTTCTCGTTGTCTGGGGTTTGTCGCTCATGATGGCGATCTTTTGACCGATGACCCTGTTTAAAAAGGTCGACTTTCCAACATTCGGTCTTCCGATGATTGATACAAATCCTGATTTAAAGCTTTCGTTCGTCATGTAAATCCTCCGATGAAAATGCGCCCGGCAATAATTCTTCCGCAGTCATTTCTTTTATTTGTCCTTGTAAGTTGGTCAGAATAACAAGCATATCCTTTGAGCACAGCTCGGAAATTACTTGTCTGCAGGCTCCGCACGGTGAAACCGGTCCCGGAGTGTCCGCAGCCACGGCGAGCATCGCAAATTCCGTATCCCCCTCGGAAACAGCTTTGAATATCGCCGTGCGTTCAGCACAGTTGCACATGCTGTATGCCGCATTCTCAATGTTGCAGCCTCTGTACACTTTTCCGTCTTTGGTAAGAAGAGCGGCTCCCACTCTGAAGTTTGAATACGGCACATACGCTGTATCCCGTGCTGTTAATGCTTCTTGAATCAATTCTTGTCTGTTCATGTGTACTTTTCCTCTCTTACCTTAATCCTGAATGATACCGCTGTCACTTTTATTTTACATAATTATGATTGGTTTTTCACGCCCATTTTTGGCAATGTAAAATAATTGTAAGAATCTTCTGCTAACATATCTTCGGCAAGAAGATGAGTAAACCAATAATACACGAAATCACGGCAAAGACGCAAACGGCTCCGGCGGCCGCATCCTTTGCCGCTTTTGCGAGCGGATGATACTGATCGGTAACTAAATCAACAACATGCTCTATCGCCGTGTTTACAAGCTCAAGAGCAAGCATTCCACCAATCAGGATCAAAATAACGGCCCATTCGGCCGTACTGAGCCCGGTGAGAAAACCGCAAAGGATAACGGCGCAGGCTGCGATAATGTGAAATTGAAAATTCCGCTCTGACCGCGCCGTTTTCCAGATTCCCCTCCATGCATGGACAAAGCTTTTCAGGAATCTGCTCCACTCGTTTTTATGATCTCGTGAGTCCATACTCATCCAGCAAATCCTTTTGCTTTGAAAACATTTCTTCCTCTTCTTCTTTTGTCATGTGATCATAGCCCAGCAGATGCAAAAAGCCGTGGACGGCCAGAAAGCCAAGCTCTCTCATAAACGAATGGCCGTACTCTTCAGCCTGCTCCTTCGTTCTGTCGGCACTGATGATAATATCTCCTAAAACAGGCGGCATGTCGGCGCCCACGATTTCAACCTCGTCTTCGCCTTCTTCTTCAAGCGCAAACGAAATGACGTCAGTCGGAGTGTCTTTTCCCCGGTAGTCTCTGTTGATTTCTCTGATTTCTTCATTTGTCACAATCGTGACCGATACTTCAGCCTGATCCTGAACGCCTTCTTTTTCCGCCGCGAATTGGAGCAGCTTCTCCACTTCTTGAAGCGCATCGGCTGAGACGCTGTTTGTTTCATCAACAATATCTATGAGTAAACCCATTTATTTCACCTTCTTCGTAGCCTCCGGATATTCAATCCGGGAGTGGAAAATTCCTTTTAAAGTCGCACATAGTGTTTTGGCGATCGTATCCAGCTCTCGGAACGTGAGATCACATTCTGAGAACTGCCCGTCCTGAAGCTTGTCGGATATAATTCCCCGCACCAGTTTTTCAATCCGTTCGGGATTGGGATTATGCATGGAACGGACAGCAGCTTCGACGCTGTCGGCCACTGAAATGATTGCCGCTTCTTTTGATTGCGGCTTCGGTCCGGGGTATCTGAACTCTTGCTCTGTAATCTGGTCGCCCTTTTCCTTCGCTTTATAATAAAAGAATTTCAAAAGAGACGTTCCGTGATGCTGCTCTGCGATATCCACAAGCTCTTTCGGAAACTTATAGCTTCTGAGCATATTCGCACCGTCTGTCGTATGCGCGATGATAATATTTTTGCTGAGCTGAGGAGACAGCTTGTCATGCGGATTATCCATATTCATCTGATTTTCAATAAAATATTGCGGGCGTTTCGTTTTGCCGAGATCGTGATAATACGCACCGACCCTTGCCAAAAGACCGTTTGCCCCTACAGCTTCACAGGCCGCTTCCGACAAATTCGCCACCATGACGCTGTGATGATATGTACCGGGTGTTTCCGTTAAAATCTTCCGAAGCAGGGGATGGTTAGGATTAGACAGTTCAATCAGCCTCATCGTAGAAAGAATGCCGAATCCCGTCTCAAAAAACGGCATCAGACCGATAATCAAAACGGATGAAGCCAGTCCCGAGACGACCCCCATCAGCATCAGCGTTCCGATTTCAACAGGCGACAGCGCCGTGTTTTGGATTAATAAAAGCGACAGCACGATAATCATATTAATAAATGAGACGAACAATCCCGCCTGCAATATTTTAGATCTCGCGTTATGTTTCCCCAAAAACAGAATGCCTGAAATGCTGCTGATTAAATAGTAAATGCCGATGACGTAATTAAATGTTCCCGTCACACCCTGATTAAACATCATACTGCCGCAGATCGCCAGAATGATGCTTCCTAAAATGGCAAGCCTTTCATTGAGCAGCAGCCTGATCAAAATCGCGCCGGCGGCGATCGGAACCAGATACCCGATGTTGGTGTATTCAATCTTCTGAAAGAGACTGACGACTTCCATTATGACGAGAATAAGCGTTGTAATGATAGAAAACAGCAATAGGGATTTATTTTTCAGCTTAAGCTCCTGCTGCTGTTTCTCGAAATAGTAGACAAGCGTGGCAATAAACAGCCCGATCATCAGAAGAAGACCGCTGATCGGCTTTAATAGGTTGGAATTATTCAAAAGCCCCGTCAGTTCGAGCTTTCTGTATACTTCCCGGTCGATCAGGTCATTCTCTTCCACGAGAACCTGTCCTTGTTTGATCTGCACCGGCTGAACGCTGTCTGACGCTTCCTGACGTTTTTCATCGGTCGCTTTCGGATCAAATACGTAATTCGGGATTACCGCATATTTTCCGATTTCAGTCGCAGCCGCTAAATATTTTGACGGCACGGAGGCGCTTTTCAGCTCTTTGGCGACCTTATCCTTCGCTTCTGCAAGCTTTTCAGAAGGAATTTCACTGCTCATCACCGTGTTCACCGCGGTTATGACAGAATCCCTCACAAATGAAAAATCTTCATTGTTCGCATGGAGAAGCGATTTAATGGCATCTTCCGAGATGGATTCATTGACATCCTGTGTCAGCTTGCTTTTCACCGATTTGACCAGCGATTTTTCCGAAGGTGACTTTTTGTCTTTATCCGCATCTGTTTTCACTTCGCCGATGCTGTCAAATATGGAAGTGATCAGGTCAAGCCGGTTGTCGGTATAGCCTTTTTTCAGAGTGTATTGATCTTCTACTGCATCTTCGGCCGCCTGTTTCTTCGCTTCCGTCGCCTGCTGGTCTTCCACTGTGGCGGGCGCGTAAATCGTCTTATCACTGACTGAGAACAAATCCAAATTAAGTGATTCAGGTTTTACATGAATAAAGAGCAAACCAAACATGATCGCTGAAAGCAGCAGATACAGCAGCACATGGGCTGAGCGGGCATGTCTGAAAGTGCGGAACCGTTCCCGGGCGCTTTTACCCTTTCCCTTCTTTTTCAAAACAAGAACCTCCTCCCTGAAACATCAGGAACACATCATATAAAAATGACCCGATAACGGGAGATCGGGTCATTTTTGCATTACTTTTGCTTATCATAAGCTTCAATAATCTTTGCAACAAGCGGATGTCTGACCACATCTGTCTGGTCAAGTTCAATCACGGAAATGCCGTTTATGTCATTCAGCATATCCCTCGCTACTGCAAGTCCCGATGTGACGCCTTTCGGCAGGTCAATTTGGCTTACGTCGCCCGTAATGATCATTTTAGAGCCAAAACCCAATCTCGTCAAAAACATTTTCATTTGAGCGGGAGTGGTATTCTGGGCTTCATCAAGAATCACATATGCGTCGTCAAGCGTCCGCCCTCTCATATAGGCAAGCGGGGCGATTTCGATAACCCCTCTTTCCATCAGACGCTCCGTATGGTCGCTTCCGAGCACATCGTGGAGCGCGTCATACAGCGGGCGCAGATAAGGATCTACTTTTTCCTTTAAGTCTCCGGGCAGAAAACCGAGGCTTTCGCCGGCTTCCACAGCGGGTCTTGTTAAAATGATTTTTTTAATGTGGCCGTTTTTTAAAGCATGCACCGCTTTTACGACCGCCAAATATGTTTTGCCGGTTCCCGCCGGCCCGATGCCGAACACCATGTCGTTTTTCTTCATCGCCGCAACATATTCTCTCTGGCCGATGGTTTTGACGCGGATCGGCTTGCCTTTTGCCGTTTTCGTTATTTCCTCTTCATACATGCTTTCAAAATAGTCCAGTTCATCTTTCTTTGCCATTTTCACGGCATACAGCACATCACGTTCCGAAATCTCGATCCCCTTGCGGATTAAAGTAAGGAGCGAGCCCAATAATCTGTCAGCAATCTCAAAAGACTCATCATTGCCGGAAACGTAAATGGTTTCACCGCGTGTGATGATGCTTACGCCCAGATCCTTCTCCATTAAATGTAAAAAGGCATCTTGGCTGCCGAACAAAGAAAGTGCTTCATCCGGGCTTTTCAGTTTGTGATTAATCGCAAGTAAATGTTCTGCCATTCTTTAGTCTCCCTGAACAATAGGTGTGGTTTGCACGATATCTTCTATAACTTGGTAGAGAATAATCAACTTTACTTTACCATTCTCAACGGATTGGTGCAAAACTTTTTCACTTTCCACCTCTCCGCTGCCGCTTAATCGCTTCTCTACATCTTGTCTGCCCATTTTGATGCCGGCCTGAACCGCTTCGTCCTTCGTATAAGACCGCACGGAGGTTTCACTTTCTCTTGTCTGTTCTTTGACGTAAGATACCGGAAGCTTCAGCCCCAGAAATTGAAACGGATGCTTTTCTTCCTCTGTTTTCGGATGTTTCAGCGGCTCCTCATTAAACCCGAAGCCCCAAAAAGGCACGCCCCATGATCCGAAAGACAGCTTGTGCTTCGTCCTTACTTTACCCGTATATAGCGTAAATGATGTTTCAAGAGGCACGGTTACTTCTGACTTGTACCATGTTTCTCCGTAAATTTCCGCTTTTGAGGCAACTTTTCGGTCTTCATTTCCGATCAGTCCTGAGACGAGGAGCTGTCCTTTGTCAACATGATCGTTCACAAAAGCCATCGGCTGCCCCTTTTGCACGAACATCCTTTTGATGACCGCCTTCTTTTTGGCAACGATATGACGGGGGCTCACGTACTTTTCTTTTGTCGGTTCATTTTTTTCAACCACTTTCATATGAAGGGCTGTCCCGTTCAATTCCACACCGACCCACGTAATATTATCGATGCCGTTTGTTAATGATTTTTGAATTTTCTCCGGCGTCATCATCAGAAATTGCAAACGGCCTTTTTTCACACCGATTTCTTCCAGGTGCTTCATCATCTGATGCTCGGTTTCAGGCTTGGCCCCTTTAATATCAATGTCCCAAATCATGTTGGACAAAAGAAACAATATAATGAAAAATATCACAAATCCCGCAGTAAAGCCCAGGTTTAATTTTGATTTGAGAAGCAGAAAGGGCAGGCCCTTTCTTTTCGTAAAGCTTGCTTTGCATTCATGTTTTCTGATGACTCTTCTGAAAGCATGTACATCTTGAAGCTGAATCATCAGCAGAACACAGTCTTGCTTTTTTTTCACCGCAAAGATGGCGATTCCGTTTCTCGTGCATTCATTAAGCAGCCGTTCAATCCCTTTTCCTTTGACTTCCATTTGGACTTTACCCGAAAAAAATGACAGCCATTTGTTTTTCACATTATTTCCCCCCGGCTTTATGAATCGACATATCTTACGTGATCTATCGTGCCCTCCAAAAGGATTTCCTCAGGAAGGATTGCCTTAATGACCAAGTTTTTTCCTGATATGATACATTGCCCCTGCTTGAGCATCAGCCTGACTTCTTCTTCGCTGAACAGCAAGAGGCCTCTGTGATTCTCTATGTAGATATGAAGTCTGCCGACCATCGTAATGCGAGGCAGATCCATCATAACGTCCGGGGGAATTTCCAATGCTCTAGTCAGCCACGCCTTTACACGATTCTTTCTTTGCCCCATAAAAAAAGAACCCCCTTTCATCTCATATGTATGATTTGAAAAGGGGTTCTAACACTTTAATTTTTACCGATGCTCCGCATGGTCCGGTGCGGTTTTTTGGCACGGGGCGGACCTAAAATCTCACTGAATATGATGCCCTGCACTGCAGTTTCTTTCTTAATCTTGAGGGCTGATTTCTTCAGAGACGCATTTCGTGCGCGTTGAGATGTCAGCTTATGATCAAGCCCATTGAACATCTTCTCTGTCTCTGCAAGGCGCTTTTCAGCTTCCCTTCTTTTTTGCTCAAAAGGGTTCTCTTTGGAAACGGCAGGCATTTCTTCCGCTACCGGCTTATGCTCTTGCGGCGGCTGTGTGTGATCCTGCTTTTTTTTCTGATCTGCGGGACGTCTATTCGGCGGGCGTTTTTCATCTTTGTTTTTCTTGCCGAATATTGCCGATATAATGCCGATGACGGCGGCAATGACGAGCGGATTTGTCAGAATCTCGTGCATATAGCGGCTCCCTCCTTAATAGAGAGGTTATTGTTGGTCTTCATCTTGCTGGTCATTCGTCAGCTTGCCGATAGAATCCCTCATGTCTGTGTCAGCGTCGATATTTTTTATGTTCATATAATCCATGACACCGATGTTTCCTTCACGTAAGGCTTCAGCCATCGCAAGCGGCACTTCCGCTTCAGCTTCCACGACTTTCGCCCGCATTTCTTCTACGCGCGCACGCATTTCCTGCTCTTGGGCGACGGCCATAGCGCGGCGTTCTTCGGCTTTGGCCTGTGCAATGTTTTTGTCTGCTTCCGCCTGGTCTGTCTGCAGAATCGCTCCGATGTTTTTGCCGATATCCACGTCGGCGATGTCAATCGAGAGAATTTCAAATGCGGTGCCTGAATCCAGCCCTTTGCCAAGTACGGTCTGCGAAATCATATCAGGGTTTTCAAGCACTTTTTTATGATTATGTGAAGAACCGATTGTTGAGACAATCCCTTCTCCGACACGGGCGACAACCGTCTCTTCTCCCGCTCCTCCGACAAGGCGCTCGATATTGGCTCTTACCGTGATTCTGGCTTTTGCTTTCACTTCAATTCCGTCCATGGCGACACCTGCGATAAACGGTGTTTCAATGACCTTCGGATTGACACTCATCTGTACGGCTTCCAATACATCACGCCCGGCCAGGTCAATGGCTGCGCAGCGTTCAAATGTCAGCTCAATATTGGCGCGCTGTGCCGCAATCAGGGCATTGACCACCCTGTCGACATTACCTCCGGCCAGGTAATGGCTTTCGAGCTGATTTGTTGTTGCGGATAGGCCGGCTTTGTGCGCCTTAATTAACGGGTTGACAACGCGGCTTGGAATGACGCGGCGCAGCCTCATCCCGACCAAAGTGAAAATGCTGATTCTGACTCCTGCTGCAAGTGCCGAAATCCATAGCATCACCGGTACAAAGGTGAAGAATATGGCTAACACAATTATGGCAGCTGCAACTATTGCTAAAATCGCCAAACTTGACAGTTCCATCTAATTCCTCCTCAAGATTATCATCTATATTTCTCTCACGACAATGCGTGAGCCTTCCGCTTTCACCACTTTCACCTGTCTGTCTTTTTCAGTGAATGATCCTTCTGAAACGACATCAAGGCGTTCATCATCAATAATAACGGTGCCTGACGGTCTGAGGGCTGTAGCGGTAACACCGATTTTCCCCAACAGCTCCGTCCGGTTCTGATTTGAAACATAACCGTTCTCCGTGCTTGTTGAATCAGTTAATATCAATTTCTTAAAGAATTTCATTCGTTTCCCCAACACCCTTGTTAATATGATAAAGGCAGCAATAGACACACTAAAGGCGATCAAGAGAGAAACCGCCATTACAGTAAAGCTGCCCGCAGCGAGAAAGAGGCTCGCGATGACGCCTGCAACACCGATAAGACCAATTATGCCTCCGGGCAGAAATATCTCTAAAAGGATAAAAACCAAGCCCGCGCAAAACAAGAATACACTGTCATAACCGGCGAATCCGGCAGCGATATGCCCGGTGAAAAACAGCAGCATGGCCGTCAGTCCGACGGCGCCCGGTATGCCGAGGCCCGGCGAGAACAATTCAATGGTCAAACCAAGCAAAGCGAGCGTTAATAAGACGGGGACAACAAACGGGTTTGTCAGCCATCTTCCCAATTTTCCGACAAAACCCTCTTTTGCATGGTGAACATCGGCTTTGTCAAAACCGAGCTTTGTATATAAAGCATCGAGGTTTGAAACCGTTCCCTCCGAATATCCGACTTCCTTCGCTTTTTCAGCTGTCAGTGTCAGCAGTTTTCCCTTTGGAGCGCCCGCTTCTTTTGCATTGATGGCGGGGTCTGCCATGGCCAGGGCGTATTTCGGGTTTCGGTTGTTTTTAGCCGCTGCGTCCTCCATTTCTGCATGCCACAGTGATTGGGCCTTTTTGTCTGCCGCGTTTCCTTTGCCGTCGATGATGGCTGCTGCACCCATTTTTCCGCCCGGCGCCATATAAATGTCATCTGCCTGAAGCGCTATATATGCCCCGGCAGAAAGCGCCCGTTTATTCACGTAAGCGGTAACAGGCACATCCGCGTCGCCGATGACATCTGCAATATCCAAAGCTGATTGAACGGCGCCTCCCGGTGTATTGATGTCCAGAATAATGTGTGACACGCCGGATTCCTTCGCTTCTTTGAAAGAACGCGATAAAAAAGCGGCAAGTCCCTGTTCGACATTTTTCTCAACCGGGATGACATAAACCGATGGACGATCAGCTTTTGCGTTCAATTGAACTCCTAATAAAGATAATACAAATAAGCCCAATAGAGCAACAGCAATTCCGGGTTTTTTTCGGAACAAGGCAGATATACCCTCCTTCCCGTTTCATTCTTCTTTATATACGTAACAAATGTACTTTAGTTTCATTTTTTTATGTATAAAAAAAGACATCTCTCGAGGAAAGATGTCTTTTTCTTCGTCAATTAAGATAATTGACTGCTGACAAGCCTGTTAATCACGCTGCCGTCAGCTTTACCTTTTACTTTAGGCATAATAGCACTCATCACTTTGCCCATGTCCGCTTTCGAGCTCGCACCGACTTCAGCGATGGTTTCATTTACGATTGTCTGCAGCTCTTCTTCAGAAAGCTGCTTCGGTAAATAAACTTCTAAAATGTCCAGCTCTTTTTGAACTTTATCTACTAAATCTAAACGATTAGCGTTTGAAAATTCATGGAGGGAGTCTTTACGTTGCTTAAGTTCACGAGATAGGACAGTAAGTTCCTCATCCTCGGTCAAACTGTCTTTCTTAAGCTTAATTGCTTCGTTTTGAAGTGAAGCTTTCACCATTCGAACGACAGTCAGTTTGTCTTTCTCACGGCTTTTCATATACAGCTTCATATCTTGGTTAAGTCGCTCAAGAAGACTCATAAATCCACCCTCTTTTAGAATTTGCGTTTTCTAGCAGCTTCTGACTTTTTCTTGCGCTTTACGCTAGGTTTTTCATAAAATTCGCGCTTTCTTGCTTCTTGCAAAGTACCTGTCTTTGATACACTGCGTTTGAAGCGACGAAGAGCATCTTCAAGCGATTCGTTTTTTCTAACGACCGTTTTTGACATTCTCTTTCCCTCCCTCCGAATACACCAATCGACTACCTTTAAAAAGATACACATATAAACATGTACTTTGACATTATAATATAAGCCATGAGTCAGGTCAACTAAGTGAGTTCACTTTTCCGTCATGAATAACGCGGCTTGTCTATATAATGATGGAAAGGGGTGTTTCGTTTGCTGATACTGATTCTCTTTACCGCACTTATCCTGTTTTTTTTACTCGGAATGAGCCTGCTCAGACAGGGGCTGATCGCTTTAACGTATTCAAAAATTGAGAAGAGCCTCCTCTTGTTTACCGACCACCCTTTGAAAGCTTTTCTCATCAGCATTGTATTCACGGGTTTTCTTCAGAGCAGCTCAGCTTTTATGGTTATTGTGATCGGCTTTGTCAGTGCAGGCGCTTTACCTTTTAAACGGACCATTCCGATGATTCTCGGCACGAATGTCGGCTCCACATTTACGACGGAGTTTTTGGCCATAAAGATGGATGTGCTCATCTGGGTGCTTTTGATCGGCGGCCTTGTGTTTATTCTTATCCGGAAATATCCGTTCAGGCAGATCGGCGTAAGCTTTCTCGGTCTCGGCATCATCTTTTTTTGCATCACGTGCTTCAGCCGTCTTGCCGTTCCGCTGACAGAAATGAAGGCGGGGGCGGAGGTTTTGCGCCATGTAAATGATTCAAGCTGGTCCGCTCTTTTGATCGGCATGATATTGACGGCCATCATTCATTCAAGCTCCGTCTGCATCGGCATATTAATGAGTTTTATGAACGAAGGGATGGTCGGCATTGAACAGGCGGTCAGCGTCGTTCTCGGATCTAATATCGGGACATGCGTCACGGCCGTCATGGCTGCTGTTTCAGGGGGTTATGCCGCGAGACAGACCGCCGGCGCTCACGTTGTCTTTAATATTCTCGGCGTACTTCTTGTCTTTCCCTTCCTGTCCGCAGCAGCAGATTTTACAGAGCGGCTGTCTGACGATCCCGCGCAAATGATCGCGCATTTCAGTCTTTTGTTTAATGTTGTCACCGCGTTATTGTTTCTGCCGTTCACGCATTTATTTTATCGGCTGATTGACAGGCTGATCCCTCCGAAACCGTAAAAAACCGATGCGTGAAAGCATCGGTTTTTTATCTGTTACGAAGACATGCGCATGTTCTGAGTCATTTCTTCTTCAACAACGCGGACGAATTGTCCTTCATTGTACGGATAGCCCGCTTTTTGAATTTTGACTTTGACAAGTTTGCCGATTAAATCTTCCGTGCCTTTGAAGACGACTTTCATGTAATTGTCTGTATAGCCGACGAACATGCCGTCTTCATCAGACTCTTTAAACGTCTCTTCCGGAATGATTTCCAGAACCTCTCCTTCATAATCGGAGGCGTATTCTTTGGCAAGCTGGTCAGAAAGAGCAATCAGCTTGTGCACCCGTTCATTTTTCACATTCTCGTCAACCTGGTCTTCCATTCTGGCCGCAGGCGTTCCGGTGCGTTTGCTGTAAGGGAACACATGAAGCTCAGAAAATTTATGTTCTTTAATGAACCGGTATGTTTCCATAAATTCTTCTTCCGTTTCACCCGGGAAACCGACGATAACATCAGAAGTGACAGCAAGACCCGGCAGCGCTTCTTTCAGCTTATTTAACCGGTCCGCGAAAAATTCCATCGTATATTTGCGTCTCATCCGTTTCAGAACGGTGTTTGATCCTGACTGAATCGGGATGTGAAGGTGGCGGACAATTTTATCAGACGCATCCAGCACTTCAATCACTTCATCAGTGATTTGGCTTGCTTCAATAGATGAAATTCTGATCCTTTTCAGTCCCTCTACACGTGTATCCAATTCACGGAGAAGCTTGGCGAAATTATAATCTTTCATATCTTCGCCGTAGCCGCCCGTATGAATCCCCGTCAGAACGATTTCTTTATAACCGGCATCCACCAGCTGCTGCGCCTGTTTAATGACTTCTTCAGGATCGCGGGAACGAAGCAGGCCGCGCGCCCAAGGGATGATGCAGAACGTACAGAAGTTGTTGCAGCCTTCTTGGATTTTCAATGACGCTCTTGTCCGGTCAGTAAAAGCGGGAACATCCAGCTCTTCAAACACGCGTGCTTTCATAATGTTGCCGACGCCGTTGATCGGCTGGCGCTCTTCTCTGTACTGCTCAATGTAACCGAGCATTTTTTCTCGATCCTGCGTGCCGACGACGATGTCAACGCCCGGGATGGCCATAATTTCTGCCGGAGATGTTTGCGCATAGCACCCTGTTACGCAGATGACGCCTTCAGGATTTTGGCGGATCGCCCGTCTGATGACTTGACGGCTTTTTTTATCTCCCGTGTTTGTTACCGTACATGTATTAATGACATATACATCTGCTGTCTGCTCGAATTCTTTTCGTTCATAACCCGCATCTTTAAACAGCTGCCAGATTGCTTCTGTTTCATAATGATTGACCTTGCAGCCAAGGGTATGAAAAGCAACAGTTGCCATTACTGATCACCTCTTAATAACTCTGTATGATAGGAAACTGCGCTTAACGCGTAAAGCGGCGCAGTTTCAGTCCGTAAAATTCTTGGTCCGAGGCCGCATAAGACGGCGCCTTTTTCTGAAAGCTGCTGAACTTCAGACTCAGTCAGACCGCCTTCAGGGCCGAATACGATGAGAAGAGACGAACCTTTCGGAAGGCTTTTGAGCTCCGCAGCGAAAGCGCCCGTTTCTCCCTGTTTTGATGACTCCTCGTATGCAACGACACATTTATCGACATTCTCCGCCATTTCAAGCAGCTGCCGGAACGTATGAACGGTTTTCACTTCGGGAATTTCATTGCGGTACGATTGCTCCGCCGCCTCCTTCGCGATTTTCGCCCATCTTTCCCGCTTCTTCTTTGCCTTTTTGTCGTCAAGCTTAACGACGGATCTGGCGCCTTGAAAGGGGATGAACATACTTGCCCCGAGCTCGGTCCCTTTTTGAATAATCCATTCAAGCTTATCGCCTTTCGGAAGGCCGCTGGCGATTCTGATTTTTAACGGCAGCTCACGGTTTTCACCCGTCCATTCAGCGACGCTGCATGATATATGATCTTTAGAAACCTCTTTGAGCAGGCATAACGCTTCATGGCCGTCTTTCGAACAGCAGATTATCCGGTCTCCTGCACTCATTCTCATGACGTTTGCAATGTGGTGGACGTCTTCTCCCGCAATTTGAAAATCAGGGGTTTCTTCCATCTCCTGCTTCGTGAGCTCGATAAAATATCGTTGCATACGCTGTGACACCTACTAACTGTTATTTTTTCGCGATGATGCTGACCCAATCTTCCATAGACAGAATTTCTGTAATGATAAAACCGGCTTTTTCCAACGCTTCTTTTACTTCCTGTTTTTTCTGGCCGATAATGCCTGAAGTAATAAAATGGCCTCCGTCTTTTAGCAGGTCGTACGCCTGCGATGTAAAGCGGAGAATCACTTCCGCCAAAATATTCGCGACAATGACATCGTGTTCGCCTGTGATGCCGTCTAACAAATTGTTCTGTTTCACTTCGGCCGTATCGCTTACTTTGTTCAATTTCACATTCAGACGCGCGCTTTCGACAGCGACCGGGTCAAGATCATACGCATGAACCGATTCAGCCTCAAGCATGGCGGCTGCAATGCTCAAAATTCCTGAACCGGTGCCGACATCAATGACACGGTCGCCTTTTTGAACGATACGCTCAAGCGCCTGAATGCACAGAACGGTTGTCGGATGCGTTCCCGTACCGAATGCCATGCCCGGATCCATTTCGATAATCAGTTCATCGGTATTCACGGGTGTGTACGTTTCCCATGTGGGTACGATCGTAAATTTTTCAGAAATTTTTACCGGATGATAATACTTTTTCCAAGCTGTCGCCCATTCCTCTTCATTAACTTCAGAAATGGTGATTGTGTTTCTGCCTAAATCAATGTCGTACAAAAGCAGATTATTAATCGTCTCTTTAATGCCGTCGACCGTTTCGCCGAGGAAACTGTTGATCGGCAGATACGCTTTGACAATGACACCCTCATCGGGGTAATCATTGGGGTCGAGCTGGTAGATTTCCCCGTAAACATTCTCACGCTCTTTCATTAAATCAAGCGGATCTTCGATGACAACCCCGCTCGCACCAGCTTCATGCAAAATATTTGAGATGGGTTCAACCGCTTCATGTGTTGTGTGAATGCTGATTTCGGACCATTTCAAAACTACCAACTCCTATCCAATCATTACTCGCCTTTAAATGCGCGTTTTACTTTGTCAAAGAAACTCATTTCTTGTTCATCCGGCAGGTTGCCGCTGACTTCAGCGAACTCGCGGATGATGTCTTTTTGTTTATCTGTCAGATTCGTCGGCGTAACGACGCGGACGACAATGTGCTGGTCGCCTTGTCCGTAGCCGCGGACATTCTGCACGCCTTTGCCTCTTAATCTGAATTTTGTGCCGGTTTGTGTGCCGGCAGGGATTTTTAATTTCACTTTTCCGTGAAGCGTCGGCACTTCAACTTCGTCTCCGAGTGCCGCTTGAGCAAACGTTAACGGCATTTCACAGTAAATATCATCTCCGTCACGCTCAAAGAACTCGTGGGCGCGCACATGGAATACGACAAACAGATCTCCCGGAGGGCCTCCGTTTACACCTGGTTCACCTTGACCCGGAACGCGGAGCTGCTGTCCGTCGTCCACACCGGCAGGGATCGTAACGTTGATTTTTTTCCGTTTTTTCACTTTGCCCGTGCCGCCGCAGTCAGAGCACTTGTTTTTGATGATTTTTCCTGTTCCTTCACAGTGGTGGCAGACTCTTCGGTTAACCACTTTGCCAAACGGCGTGTTCTGTTCGACATTCAGCTGGCCTGAACCGCCGCAGTGCGAGCATGTTTCCGGCTTTGTCCCCGGCTTCGCGCCTGAGCCTTTGCATGTTTCACAATTCTCTTCGCGAGGAATTTCAATGATCGTCTCTTTTCCGAAAGCCGCATCTTCAAATGACAGTGTCATTGTATACTGCAGATCCGCGCCCTGCCGCGGCGCGTTCGGATCACGGCGTCTCGTGCCGCCGCCGAAGATGCTTGAGAAGATGTCATCGAAACCGAAGCCGCCGAAGTCTCCTCCGCCGCCGAAACCGCCGCCAAAGCCCTGATTAGGATCAGTATGGCCGAATTGATCATATTGAGCCCGTTTTTGGTCATCTGAGAGCGCTTCGTATGCTTCTTTTACCTCTTTGAATTTTTCATCTGCTCCGGATTCTTTATTGATATCAGGATGATATTTTTTTGAAAGCTTCCGATAGGCTTTTTTGATTTCATCCTTTGAAGCGCTCTTACTTACTCCAAGCACTTCATAGTAATCACGCTTACTCATCTCGCTTCACTCTCCCGAATTTCTCACATAAATTAGATTGTATCATTTTGAATTATGTTTTTTCAATTCCTTTTATCCCGGGCAAGAAAAAAAGTCAAAGCCAAGAGATGCCTGACTTTGACTTTCTGTCTGTTGAATCAGAATATGCTGTGTGTTCTTCCGCGTTCTGCGGAAAGAACTTATTTTTTCGCTTCGTCGTCTTTTACTTCTTCGTATTCCGCATCGACAACGTTATCGTCCGCTTTTTTGCCTTCAGCGTTTGCCGCGCCTTCAGCCTGCTGCGCTTTTGCCGCTTCTTCATAAAGCTTCATGGAAAGCTCTTGAACGATTGTTTGAAGCTCATCTTTTTTCGCTTTGATCTCTTCAATTTCGTTCTTCTCGATAGCTGCTTTCAGCGCGTCTTTCGCGTCGTTTGCTTTTTTCACTTGCTCTTCATCCACTTTGCCTTCCAGGTCTTTTAATGTTTTTTCCGTTTGGAACACAAGCTGGTCAGCTTCGTTGCGGACTTCGATTTCTTCTTTTTTCTTCGCATCAGCGTCAGCGTTTTCTTCCGCTTCTTTCACCATGCGTTCGATTTCGTCATCAGAAAGACCTGAAGAAGATTTGATTGTAATGTTTTGTTCTTTGCCTGTGCCTAAGTCTTTCGCTCTTACATTTACGATACCGTTTTTGTCAATATCGAAAGAAACTTCGATTTGAGGCACGCCGCGCGGTGCTGGCGGGATATCAGTAAGCTGGAAGCGGCCGAGTGTTTTGTTGTCGGCAGACATCGGGCGCTCACCTTGAAGCACGTGAATGTCAACGGCTGTTTGGTTATCAGCAGCAGTTGAGAACACTTGTGATTTGCTTGTCGGAATGGTCGTATTGCGGTCGATCAGTTTCGTGAATACGCCGCCCATTGTTTCAATACCGAGTGACAGCGGTGTAACGTCAAGAAGGACAACGTCTTTTACGTCTCCTGTGATGACGCCGCCTTGAATTGCAGCACCAAGCGCTACAACTTCATCAGGGTTTACGCCTTTATGCGCTTCTTTGCCTGTTTCTTTTTTGATTGCTTCCTGTACGGCAGGAATACGTGTAGATCCGCCGACAAGGATAACTTTGTCGATTTCGCTTGCAGAAAGATCCGCATCTTGAAGAGCCTGACGGACAGGAGCCATTGTGCGCTCAACGAGATGAGCGGAAAGCTCTTCGAATTTAGCGCGGGTCAGTGTCAGTTCAAGGTGAAGAGGACCTGCGTCTCCCGCTGTGATAAACGGTAAAGAAATTTGCGTAGATGATACGCCGGAAAGATCTTTTTTCGCTTTCTCAGCCGCATCTTTCAAACGCTGAAGCGCCATTTTGTCTTTTGACAGATCAATGCCGTTTTCTTTTTTGAATTCTGCTACGAGATGGTCGATGATGACTTGGTCAAAGTCGTCCCCGCCAAGACGGTTGTCACCGGCAGTTGAACGGACTTCAAACACGCCGTCGCCAAGTTCAAGCACAGATACGTCAAACGTACCGCCGCCAAGGTCGTAAACAAGAATCGTTTGGTCTTCGTCCGTTTTATCAAGTCCGTATGCAAGCGCTGCTGCAGTCGGCTCGTTGATAATACGCTCTACTTCAAGACCGGCAATTTTACCGGCATCTTTTGTCGCTTGGCGTTCTGCATCGTTGAAGTATGCAGGAACCGTGATAACAGCTTTAGAAACTGTTTCGCCAAGATAGCTTTCAGCGTATGCTTTCAGATGCTGAAGGATAATGGCTGACACTTCTTGAGGTGTGTAGTCTTTTCCTTCGATTTCTACTTTATAGTCAGTACCCATATGGCGTTTGATAGACATGATTGTGTTAGGGTTTGTGATAGATTGGCGTTTTGCCACTTCCCCTACTTGGCGCTCGCCGTTTTTAAATGCAACGACTGACGGAGTAGTACGGTTACCCTCAGCATTGGCGATAACTGTCGGCTCGCCGCCTTCAAGCACTGCCACACATGAGTTTGTCGTACCCAAGTCAATTCCGATTACTTTACTCACTTTGAATTACCTCCTGCTATGTAGTTATTGATTCACTTTAACCATTGAAGGACGGATGACGCGGTCCTTCAGTTTGTAGCCTTTTTGCAGTTCTTCGATAACAATATTGCTGCCGAAGTTTTCATCTTCCACCTGCATGACGGCTTGGTGAAGGTTCGGATCAAATTCCTGACCGACAGCTTCGATGGCTTCAACGCCTTCTCTTTCAAGAGCGTCCATCAGCTGGCGGCGGACCATTTCCATACCTTGCAGCAAGCTTTTTGTCTGCTCGCTTTCAGCTTCTACCTGTAAGGCCCGTTCAAAGTTGTCGAGAGCCGGAAGGATTTCCGTTACGACGTTTTGAGAACGGTATTTCTGAGCAGCTTCCATTTCAAGGCGGCTGCGTCGTTTATAGTTTTCAAAGTCTGCTTGAACACGCAAAAGCTTATTTTCTTTTTCATCAAGCAAACCCTGCAATTCATCAATTTGGTGCTGAAGGGCTTCTTCCTGACCTGCCGTTTCTTCATGCTGTTCTTGTGAAGCGGCTTGTTCTGCCTGTTCTGTCGTTTCTTCTTGTTCTGCTGCTTCAACCTGTTCTGCGGTTTGTTTTTCTTCTGACATTGTGTTCACCTCCCTCAAATGCTGTAAAAAGATGACTGAAAATGATTGCCAAAATTCCCTTATTCATCATACAAACTTGTGAATGCTTTTGACAAGTCCGAAGTCACATGCTGCAGCAAGCTGACGACTCTTGAATAATTCATGCGCGTCGGCCCGATAATGGCGATTGATCCGATCTGCTTCGTGTCAACCGTATAGGTGGCCGTGATCAGGCTGCAGTTTTCCATTTCTTCGTAGTCGTTTTCTTTACCGATTTTAATTGAAATCCCGGCTTTTGACGACTGAAACAGCTTCAGGACATCCTGCTCTTTTTCAATTAAGGATAAGAGCGAGCGGACCCGTTCAATATCATGGAACTCCGGCTGATTCAGCATATTGATTTTTCCGCCGAAAAATAATTTCTCAACATGGCCCGCCGGATGGAATGTGGAGCGGAGCGATTCGAGAATGCTGTCATAGTTGGCGATATGCTGCCTTAAATATGTGACAACCTCTTTAAAAATACGCTCATTCAGTTCGTCCATCGGAACGCCCGCTAATCGGTCGTTCAATATATTGACCAGTTTTTCAATATCGGCCAAATCCACTTTAGCCGGGAAATTGATCGTGCGGTTCTCGACATGCCCCGTATTCGTAACGAGGATGGCGACCGCCTTATCCGGCTGGATCGGAACGATTTGAATCTGCTTAAGATAATTCTCGCTCAGCGTCGGCCCGAGAACAATCGATGTGTAGTTTGTCAGTTCGGACAGGATCTGCGCTGATTTTTGGACTGTTTTTTCAAGCTCGAAGATTTTTTCTTTAAATATCGAGTGAATTAAATCCAGATCAGTTTTTGTCAGCTTGACAGGTGACAGCAAATGATCGACATAATACCTGTACCCTTTTTCCGACGGAATCCGTCCTGAGGATGAATGGGTTTTTTCAATAAAGCCCAAATCCTCCAAGTCAGCCATCTCGTTTCTGATCGTTGCAGAGCTGAATGTAATCTCGTCTTTTTTTGAAAGAGTTCTTGATCCAACAGGCTGCGCTGATTGTATAAAATCATTAATAATCACTTGCAGGATCAACAGCTGACGATTTGTTAACATCATCATCACCCCTGTTAGCACTCAAGGTCAGCGAGTGCTAATTCTATATCAAAAGTAACAAACGAAAAGAAAAATGTCAATTATAACTCACCCAAAAAAGCGCCAAAAACCTCATTTCCTAATAATTTGCCTTCATGCGTTAATGCTACCGATTTTTCCGAGTCACAGATCAGGCCTTTTTCAGTTAAATCTTTGAGAATATCAGGAAACAGTTCGTCGACTGAACGTCCGAATTTATCCAGGAAAGCTTTTTTTTGCACACCTGACATTTTTCTGAGACCGAGGAACATTTCTTCCTCAATCTGCTCTTCACGTGTCACCTCGTGCGTGTCCCGATAAGGCAGCCCTTTTTCTTCGATGAGCTGAATATAATGTTTCACGGGACCGGCGTTGACGTTGCGGGTGCCGCTGATATATCCGTGAGCCCCTGCGCCAAAACCGAAATACTCTTCATTGCTCCAATAGGTCAGATTATGCTGCGACTCGTACCCGGGCTTTGCAAAGTTGCTGATTTCGTATTGACGGATGCCCGCTTCACTCATCTGCCTCATGACCGTTTCATACATCTCAGCCTCTTGTTCTTGCGCCGGGAGATGCAGACGGCCTTTTTGCATTAAATTATAAAACACCGTTTTCGGCTCGACGATCAGCGAGTAAACGGAATAGTGCTCCGCATCCAGCGACAAAGCCGTTTTAACAGAATTGTCAAGGTCAGCCAGCGTCTGTCCCGGCAGGCCGAACATTAAATCGAGACTGATGTTGTCAAAACCGAGCGCCCTCGCCCGTTCAAAGGAGCTGAACACGTCCTTTTGTTTATGCACCCTGCCGATTTTCTGCAAAAGCGCGTCTTCGAAAGTTTGAACACCGAAGCTCAGCCGATTGACACCGGCATTTTTCAGGATTTTTAATTTTTCCGAGGACAAGTCATCCGGATTCGCTTCCGCGGCAAATTCAATGAGTCCGTCAGAAGGCTTCAGCACGCGGTGAATGGAATCCATCAGTTTTTCAAGCTGGGCGGGTGAGAGCGATGTCGGCGTGCCTCCCCCGATAAAAATTGTGCGAAGATCAGGGCGGCCCGTACGTTCTATCGTATTTATCATTTCCTTTTCGAGTGAGTTTAAGTACTCATCGACAGGCTGGCTCTGAATAAAATATTTATTGAAATCGCAATAGTGGCAGATATGCTCACAAAACGGAATATGAATATAAGCTGATTTCATTTGAAACACCTTCTTCTTTACAGAAAGAAGCCGCAGTGCGGGACTGCGGCGGCTTCCGTTATTTTTTCGGGCTGTCATCCATTTTAAGGACGGCCATAAACGCTTCCTGCGGCACTTCGACTGAGCCGACCTGCTTCATCCGGCGTTTTCCTTCTTTTTGTTTTTCAAGAAGCTTCCGTTTCCGCGAGATGTCTCCGCCGTAACATTTTGCAAGAACGTTTTTCCTCATGGCTTTAATGGTTGAGCGCGCCACGATTTTCTGTCCGATTGCCGCCTGCACCGGCACTTCGAATTGCTGGCGCGGGATCAGCTCTTTTAATTTTTCGACGATGACTTTTCCGCGCTCGTATGCGTAATCGCGGTGGACGATAAATGACAGCGCATCAATTTTTTCTGCATTCAGCATAATGTCCATTTTGACGAGTTTAGACGGCTTGTAGCCGATCAGCTCGTAATCGAAAGAGGCGTACCCTTTCGTACTGGACTTCAGCTGATCAAAAAATTCATAAACAATTTCCGCAAGAGGCATCTCGTATACAATGCTGACCCGGTTGGCGTCTAAGTACTGCATATCGATAAAGTTGCCCCGTTTCCCCTGACAAAGCTCCATAACCGCTCCGACATAATCGTTCGGAACCATCATCGTCGCTTTGACATAAGGTTCTTCCACCCGTTCTATTTTTTGCGGGTCAGGCATGTTTGACGGGTTATCGACGACGATCTTTTCACCGTCCGTCATATATACGTCATAAATAACGCTCGGCGCAGTCGTGATGAGATCAATTTTAAATTCCCGTTCAATCCGTTCTTGAATGATCTCCATGTGAAGCATTCCTAAAAAGCCGCAGCGGAAGCCGAAGCCGAGGGCTTGTGACGTCTCCGCCTCGTATTGAAGGGAGGAGTCATTCAATTCAAGTTTTTCCAGAGCCTCGCGCAAGTCATTATATTTGGCTGTGTCAATCGGGTAAAGTCCGCAATAGACCATCGGATTGAGTTTGCGGTAGCCCGGAAGCGCTTCTGCCGCAGGTTTAACCGCGCTTGTAATCGTATCACCGACACGGGTGTCGCCGACATTTTTAATCGCGGCTGTCAAATAGCCTACATCACCGACTGTCAATTCGTCAGCCGGCTGCGCTTTCGGCGTGAAGACGCCGACTTCGATGACTTCAAACTCTTTTCCGGTCGCCATCATTTTAATTTTCTGGCCAGGTTTTACCGTTCCTTCTACGACTCTGATATACGCGACGACTCCGCGGTACGCGTCATAAAGGGAGTCAAAGATGAGCGCTTTCAGCGGAGCTTCCGGATCTCCCGCGGGAGCAGGCACTTTTTCTACGATCTGCTCTAAAATGTCTTCGATGCCGATACCCGCTTTCGCTGAAGCGAGGACGGCGTCTGAAGCGTCAAGACCGATAACGTCCTCAACTTCTTGACGCACACGTTCTGGCTCTGCGCTCGGGAGATCGATTTTATTAATGACAGGAAGAATCTCAAGGTCATTATCAAGCGCCAGATAGACGTTCGCCAATGTCTGCGCTTCAATTCCCTGGGCCGCATCAACAACGAGAATCGCGCCTTCACAAGCAGCCAGGCTTCGTGATACTTCATATGTAAAGTCGACGTGTCCGGGCGTGTCGATGAGATGGAATATATATTCTTCTCCGTCTTTTGCTTTGTATTTCAGCTGAACGGAATTTAATTTGATGGTAATTCCCCGTTCGCGTTCAAGGTCCATTGAATCAAGCAATTGTTCTTTCATTTCCCGCTGGGTGATCGCCGATGTTTTTTCTAAAATCCGATCCGCCAAGGTCGATTTGCCGTGGTCTATATGGGCGATGATCGAGAAATTCCGGATTCTTGACTGCCTCTCTAAACGCTTTTCTTTATCTGTCACAATCTATCACTCCTACTATTAAACGCAAAATACACTAGCTTAGATTATATCAATAGGATTGTAAACATTCAATTAAAACAAGAAAGAGAAAAGCTTCCTGTTTGGAATCGTCCGCTTTTCTCCTTAAAATGCTATCGGTTCAGTTTCGAAACCCACTCGTACATCGCCTGGGCTGAGTCCGTCACGGTATTTGAAAGGGTTTCCCCGGCTTTTGAAAACAGGTTGAAGGTTTCCGCCTGTTCCAGCTGTTTTTGTTTTTCTTCCAGATCTTTCGCCGTAACGGTTTGGCCCAAAATGGATGCCTCTTTTTCCTGACCCTCTCCGCCGCTAAGCGTGAATGCACCTTTTAAGGAGGGGTCTTTGTATCCTTTCATATCAAGCATTCCGCTGTTTGCCTGCTGCATGCCGAACAAAACGCCGACAAACATGACGATGGCGATCAGCAGGCATTTGCCGGTAAATCGGATCATTTGCATCACCTGATTTCTATTGTTTTTTCTTCTCTCCTGATTGCGAGCTGACTTTTTCAGCATCCCAGTACAGTTCGCTGAATACATTGGCTACGGCTTCGGATGCGCGTCTCAGTTCTTCAAGGTTGTTATCCACGCCTCCGAATTCCAGCAGAAGCGACCGGTCGTTTAAATCCTGGTTGTATACTCCATTATCTCCCGGAGAGCCTTTTGATAAAACACCGACGCTTAAGCCGGGGTATTTTTCCTCCATGAGCTTATGAAGTTCACTTGCGAGTTTATAGTTTTCTTCAAAATTGGCGCTTTTTTTGCCGACGACGATGGCCACTCTGGCATAGCTTTTTCCTTTAATATCGGCTGTCGTATTTTTCTTACGGCGGGAATCCCGGTGAATATCTATGGTATATTGCAGATTTTTATTTTTGGCGAGCGCGCTTTTTACAACCGGTCTTGATTCGTCATAGCTTCGCGCATAATTTAAACCGTCTTTGTTCAGGCGGCCCTGAATGTCGGTTTTATCTACGTCCGCTCCTACGCCTTGCGCTTCCAGCGCTTTTCCGAACATATCTCCGACAAGCGTGACATTGGCCTTCGAATGGCGGGCGTTATCCGGATTTGTTTCCCCTTTTAACAGAGGGAGATAGGATTCGGTATTGTGAGTGTGATAAATAAAGACGACTTTTTTGCTGCCGGTCGAATGCTTCGGCGGCGCCGTTTCTTCTTTTTTCGTTTTGTTTTCGATTTCTGCAAGATTCACTTCTTTTTCTTTTTCCATCACCTTTGACGGCGGCGGAGATTCAGCCGGCATATTCGTATAATCCGTCCCCTGCCCCGCCAATAGGATCTCCGTATCGTATTGGGCAAATCCCGGCAGCTCGCGTCCCAAGAAGCTCCGCGGGTCTTCCAGGTTAATGCTTGTCGCCAGTTTTAAGGAAAGCCGTGACAGCTGAAATGAGTCTCTTTCAGGAAGCTCTGATGCGAAATAATGATTTTCCATGCCAAGGAGGTGTGCAAACGCGTCACCCGGAAGCTCTCCGGCAATTCCGTGAAGAGAATCGGAAGAAAGCCTCAGTTCAGGGCGAAGCGATGTGAGCACACCGGATAATACGAAAATAACGATAAGGCTTGTCATAAACAAAAACATGCCCTTGAGCGCATTTCCACCGTTTACTGTAACGACAATTTGACGGTTTCTGCGTTTTTTTCTCATGATTTGAATCCCTCCAGCGCTTGTCTAGTAATTACTCTATGAACAAGCTAGAGGAGGTAGAACCATTTTAATGATTATAAGAACCTTTGTTATCTTGTGAGACCTTTTCATGAAGGGCGGTGTTTAGCCCGTTTGCTAGCACGTTCGCCATATCATCAATAAAGGTGTCAATCTCCTTCGGCGTGACCATCAGATTATGGCCGAGCGGAGAAAGCACTTCATGAATCAGCTGGCGTTTTTCGTTTTCGTCCAGCGTGCCGACAATACCTAAAAAGGATTGGCGCTCTTTTTCTCCGGGAAGATCTTCGTCTGTCAGCACCTTCTTTTTGCCGAAGTTCATTCCGGCGGGCACCAAAGACCTCGACGGGCTGTCATCTTTCATTTCTCTGCCGAAATGCTTTAATATGTAGTCCACTGTATCGCTTGCGATCGTCACCGCATCAACGACAGTCGGTACACCGATCGCGATGACTGGGATGCCGAGCGTCTCTTTGCTTAATTCTTTTCTCTTATTGCCGACGCCTGATCCCGGGTGAATGCCCGTATCAGAAAATTGGATGGTCGTGTTCACCCTTTCAACGGCTCTTGCCGCAAGGGCATCTACAGCAATCACAAAATCCGGCTTCGATTCTTTGATCACGCCTTGAATAATATCGCTCGTTTCAATTCCCGTTAATCCCATCACTCCGGGAGCAAGCGCGCTGACCGGCCTGTACCCTTCCTGCACGTTTTCCGGCTGAAGCCTGAACAAATGCCGCGTCACAAGCAGATTTTCGGTCACGAGAGGGCCGAGTGCATCCGGCGTCACATTCCAGTTGCCGAGACCGACGATCAAACAGCTTGCATCCTTTGGAATGTTTAATGCCGACAGATAAGCGGAAAATTCCTCGGCAAACACTTCCGTTACTTTTTCCTGCATTTCAGAGTCGTGCTCCCTCACACCCTGCGCTTCGATCGTGACATAGCGCCCCTGCTTTTTGCCCGATAGCTCGGCGCCTTCTTTTGTAATATCCACCGTTCTGACTTTAATGCCGCCCTTGTCGCGTTCTTTTTCAATAAACCCGTTTATTTCTTTTTTCTGACCGGCTTGTCTGTCTTTTACCGCCTGTTTTGTTTCTACTGCTAAATCCGTCCGTATCAGAAATTGATTGACATCCAGTTCGTTATTTTTCACGGGGAAGACCTCCTTCAATCATCGTGGTACATAGTGTGGCCATTTGTAAAACGAATCATGCGAATTTACCCATCAACGAAAAATACTTTACATTTATATTGCAATCTAAAGTTCTGTTTGATAGAATACAATTTGTTCTATTGTGAAGAAGATTTAACCTTAAGACACTGTGCTACAGGTTGTATCTTAGGAGGTGAAACACATGCCAAACATTAAATCAGCGATTAAACGTACAAAAACAAACAACGAACGCCGCGCTCATAACGCGACAATCAAATCTGCTATGCGTACTGCAATCAAACAAGTAGAAGCTTCTGTTGCCAACAACGAAGCGGATAAAGCGAAAACTGCTCTTTCTGAAGCAGCGAAACGCATTGATAAAGCAGTGAAAACAGGTCTTGTACACAAAAATGCCGCAGCTCGATACAAATCTAGACTTGCGAAACAAGTGAACGGACTTTCTGCATAATACAAAAACGATCCCTGGTAACGGGGATCGTTTTTTTCATTCGGTCCGGAGAAGTTCAAGAAGAAAGAGCTCCAGCAAGAGCTGCTTGTCCTTTTTCCCGGTTTTCATTTCGTAATCCATCACTGCGAGTTTCTCTATAATACGCCTGAGCTCTTCTTCAGAAAAAAGCCTCGCCTGGTCCATCGCCAGCTTTACCCGGAAAGGGTGCACCTTTAAATTGGATGCGATTTGCTTTTGACCGTATCCTTGTCCGGCAAAATACTTCGTCTGCATAATGAGACGGAACTGGTTGGCGATCAGCGCCATAATTTTGATCGGTTCTTCGTTTTGTTTTAAAAGATCATAAAATATTTGAAGGCTTTCCGTCCGTTTTCGGTTCACGATTTTGTTGATCAGCTCAAAAATATTCTGCTCCAAACTTCTCGCGACAAGCTCCCGGACATCTTCAAGCGTAATCTCATGTCTGTCTCCGGTGTAGGCGGAGAGTTTTTGTATTTCCTGGTATATGGAGGACAGGTGGCCGTTTGCAAGCAGAACCAAATGCTCGGCAGCTTCTGTGTCGATCGTTTTATTTTCGGATTTTGCCAGATTAATCGTAAAGTCAGTCGTCTCCTTTGCATTCAGCTCCTTCGCTTCAATCATCAGAGCTTGCTGCTTCAGCGCCTTCGTCAGTTTTTTCCGCTCATCCAGCTTCTCATACGGAGCCACAATCACAAAAACCGTATAAGGCGCAGGCTCCTTCAGATAAGTCTCAAGAGCGCCTGTATTGTGCTCTATTTTTTCTTTCTTTTTTTCCCCTGTTAAAAAAGACGGGTTTTTCACAATGACCAGCCGCTTCTCCCCCATAAACGGAAACGTTTCCGCATCGGTTATCGCCTGGTCAAGCGGATCCTCTTCAAGATCAAAAACAGACAGGTTAAAATCTTTTGTCCCCTCATCAACGACAGCTTGTCTGATCCGGCTGACAGTCTCTTGGAGAAGATACGTTTCTTTTCCGTATAAACAATAAACGGAGCGGACATCCCCTTTTTTCAGGGCTTTCCAAACATCAAATACCATGATCGTATGACTTCCTCTCTTTCTTGATCCCCTTCTATCCTAAATTGAGTCAGGCAAATAGTAAAGAGGAAGCTTTAAAAAGGCCAGCTTCCTCATTTATAATAAACGCCTGATTCACAAGCTCCCGGGGCTGCTTGTAAAAAGGCGATAATCACAAGAACAGAAAACGTTACCATCACTTCTAGATTTTTCAAAACAATTCCAGTATACTTAGGGATGTCAGGAGGGATGAAATTGAATGATTTTGAAAAAAACGTTCAAAGCAAACGAAATGATGCTGTTGACTCAGCTGTCGGTTTTGTCGTGTCCTTCGGATTTTTCGCCTTTTTGTTCGTGATGGCAACAGCCATCCATCTTATCGGCTCTTAGCCGCATTCCGGGCTGCTGTCAATCGGCAGTCTTTTTTACTTCCTGCGCCCTGGTTTCTTCTATATCATATGGAGGAAAGACAGAAAACGTTCCGGCGCCTTTTTTAAATCTGTATTGAATCGTTCCGCTGAGATCGGTGCGAAGTACATTGACAGAGTACGCTTTCAAACGATCCAGCACCTCTTCATGCGGATGATGGTAACGATTATCTTCACCTGCCGAAATCAGTGCCGCTTCCGGCTGAAGCTGTTTCAAAAAAGCTTCACTCGTAGAGCTTTTGCTGCCGTGATGACCGGCCTTCAATACATCAGCCTTCAGATTCGGATACGCTTTCAGCACTTCCGTTTCGCCGTCCGATTCTAAATCTCCCGTCAAAAGCCAGCTCACTCCGCCTAAAACCGTCCAAAGCACCAGTGACGAATCATTTTTACTCTTTACGTCAGATGACTCCGGGGACAGCACCTGAAATTGAAGATTACCGGCTGTAATGGTGTCGCCCCGCTTTGCTTCGACAACGGGAATGTTGTTTTCTTTCGCCATCTTCAATATGTCCTGATCCTTCGGTTCCTTCACGAACCCCACGGGAACAATCAACCGGCTGACTCTATGTTTTTTGATTAATACTCCGGCTTCCCCGATATGATCCTGATCCGCATGGGTTAAAATCAGCGCATCCAGCTTTTTCACCCCTTTTCCGTTCAAAAACGGAATCAAAACCTTCTCACCGATAGAATACGGGTGGCGTTTTTCTTTCCATGATTCTTCCGGATAAGCCACCACTCCCCCTGTATCAACCATTACGGTTCCTTTGCGGTGCGGCGCACTTATAAACAGCGAGTCTCCCTGCCCGATATCAAGCATATCCGCTTCTCCCCATGGACTGAAATAAGGACGGAACATTAAATAAACCAAAACCGTGCAGAAAAAAAGAGGCGATTTCCTGAGTTTCAAAAAACCTCCCTTTTCCAAAGCTGCAAAAAGCGTAAACACGGAAACCGCAAGCAGAAGGAGGGAAAGAAAGTCAGGCTTTGACACAATCATTGTAAATAAATCAACGGATGCCGCATATGTCATGAAATCATGCACAGGCTTCATCACAAGGTCAAACATATAAAACAAACATTCCCCAACCTGCCTTGAAAGTAAGAGAAGAAGGAAACCGATGACCGAAAACGGAATGACAAATAACGTATAAAAAGGCACCATTACCATATTCATCGGAAAACTGACAAGCGAAATCTGCTGAAAATGATAGAGCAGAAACGGAAGCGAACTGAGCTCCGCAATGAATGAGGCCATCGCAAGCCCGGCAAGTCTTCTTTTCCCTGCTTTCTTTAAAATGGAGGATGACAGAATTAAAGCGGCGCTTACCGCAAAAGAAAGCTGGAAGCCCGCCTGCCAAAGGAGGTAAGGATTAAGCAGCAGGAGCAGCAGATAAGACACGGACAATGCAGCCGAAGAATGAATACTGCGTTTAAAAAGAGTTCCGGCGATATAAAATCCCAGCATGAGGGATGCGCGCAATACGGACGGGGCCGCACCGCTTAACAGCGTATACACCGGTAAAAAAAACAGCAGTAAAACCCCCGCCTTTTCTCTTGTCAGCCCGATTCTGATCAGAACATAAAATATTCCTGCGGTAATCAGACCGACATGCATTCCGGAAATGGCCATTAAATGAACGACTCCCAGATTTTGATAAGCGTTCAGTATATCGTCCTCTATAGAAAATCTTTCACCCAAGGTCAGCGCTTCGACAATTCCGGCAGAGGATTCAGGCACGTGATTTTGAATGATCGAAATCAAATTCTTTCTGATGTTCAACAGTTTATACAGCGGCATGCCGGATTTTTCACACTGCTGAATGGAAGTCACGGAAAATAACCAGTGAATATGCTGAGAATTAAGATATTCCTTATAATCAAAACCTCCGGGAGACGTCGCATGTCTGGGCTGTTCCAAAGAGCCGGTAAACACGCAGTGCATCCCCGGCTCCAGCTGTTCAATGAGACTTTTTTCTTCAAGAGACCGGATTTTGTATGAAGCGGCCCATTTTTCTTTGTCATGAGTTCGGATAACGGCTGACATTTTCGCCCCGTCAACCTTCGGAATATTTGTGATGACGGCCTGTTCAGTATAGTTCCCGGCCTGATACCGGGATACATTCGCCGCGTCATAAACCGTATACAGAAAGAAATAAAGACAAAAAGAAACGAGGCTGACGATAAACGGTGTGTACTGCTTTGTTTTTACAAAGATAAAGAGAAGATACAGAAGGAAAAAGAATAGAACCCAGAAGAAATTTGCGGCGGCAATTCCCGCGGTTGCAGAAACCGCCGCCAGAGGCAGAAGAAGGTATTTATATTTCATTTATACGTAACTGGTAAACAGCTCATTGGCCTGTTCATGAATTTTTTTCAGTTCATCCGCCTTAACTCCCGCATCAGATAATTGCTGAATCAGACCGGCTACAAAAGACAATTTTTCGCGGTTTTTCAGATCAATGATCATTTCATCAAGTTCAACCTGCTCCACCTTGACTCCGGCTTGGGTGAACAGCTCTTTTGCGTATGGCTGTGTTTTGTAATCTTCGGCATAATAGACCGTTTTGATGCCCGCCTGAATAATTGATTTACAGCATTGAATACAAGGATAATGCGTCACATAAATTTCGGCGCCCTCGGTCGGCACACCGAACTTAGAACATTGCAGAATTGCATTCATCTCTGCATGTATGGTCCGCTGGCAGTGATTATCAATTAAAAGACATCCTTCATCTGCACAATGGACGCCGCCGGCAATTGAACCGTTGTACCCGCCGGCAATCATCCGCTTGTCTCTGACAACGGTTGCTCCGACTGACAGTCTCGGACATGTGCTTCTCAGCGCCAGCAAATGGCTTTGCGCCATAAAATATTGATTCCATGAGATTCGTTCCACAAGTGTTCCCTCCAAAAGTCTTGTTGCTTTTCTAAGTTTACATAGTTTTGAGCAAAACCGTCAATTCACTTTACCGTAATGGAAGTTTTTATCCGCTCAAATGACTTTTCTCCAAAACCTGATACCTTCATCAAATCGTCAGCAGTCTGAAACCGTCCGTTTTCTTCCCGGTAGGCGATAATCGCTTCCGCTTTTTTCTGTCCCACACCGGAAATCGCCTGAAGTTCGTCCAGAGTTGCCGTATTGATATTGACAGGGGCATCTTCCTTTTCACCTGCTGCAGTTTTCGGGCGATTCTCCTCTTCGCCTTTACTCGGAATATAAACGACCGTCCCATCTTGCAGCTGCTCTGCTAAATTAACATTCAGTTCATCTGCCTTTTCCTTCAGGCCGCCGGCTTTCTCAATGGCTTGTGTCACTCTGTCTCCCGCCTTCATTTCATACACGCCGGGATTTCGGACCGCGCCTTTCATATCAATCATAATCTTATCGTCTGCGGTGTCTGTTTTGTCCGTGCCGGATGCTGAGGCTGTTTGGCCGAGCACGGACTGCTGTTTGACCGGTTCTTCTTTTTCAGGACGAAACAGCCAAATGCAGATAAAAATCGCTCCTGCCGCAAGACAAACACCCAGAATTTTCAGGTTCCGCCGCATCTGCTCCGTCATCATTGCTTTCGTCATATTGCATTGCCTCCCCGCATAAGGTTTAGAGGATTAAGGGAAAAGGAGGGGAATTCATTGAAAATAGGCTTTATCGGCACCGGAAACATGGGAACGATCCTGATTGAATCGTTAATTGAATCAAACGCTGCCGATCCCTCACATATCACCATCACAAACAGAACAATCGAAAAAGCATTAAAACTAAAAGAGCGTTTCAGCGGCATCCAAGTCACCGAGGATCAGGAAAAGCTCGTACAGGAAAATGAAATGATATTCATTTGTGTAAAACCGCTGGATATATATCCTTTGCTGAAGAAGCTCACACCTCATTTACGAAAAGATCACATTTTAATCTCCATTACCAGCCCTGTTCAAACGGAACAGATTGAACATATGGTTCCGTGCCAGACGGCCCGTGTCATTCCGAGCATCACAAACCGCGCCTTTGCCGGCGTCTCGCTTGTTACATTCGGCAATAGCTGCAGTGAGGCTGCAAAAGCGGATATCCAAACGCTGATCACTCATATTTCAAAGCCTGTAGAAATCAACAGCGGCATAACAAGGGCGGCGTCAGACATTGTCAGCTGCGGCCCTGCTTTTATGAGTTATCTCGTTCAGCGTTTTATTGACGCGGCAGTGGAAGAAACGGACATTACCAAAGAAGAAGCCGTAATTATGTCGACGGAAATGCTTGTCGGTCTCGGAAAGCTTCTGGAAACAGGGCATTACACCCTTCCCGCCTTGCAGGAAAAAGTATGCGTAAAAGGCGGCGTCACCGGAGAAGGACTGAAGGCGCTTGAAAGCGGTGTACAGGATATGTTCAACCGTGTCTTTCAGCGTACACATGACAAATACGATGAAGATATATCTTTAGTGAAGAAGCAATTTCACGTGTAAATGAGTATGCCATAAAACGCTATAACGCGCCAATCGGCAAAAATGCATTTTAAAAACCATCGTTTTGTTTAAACGATGGTTTTTGGTTTGCCTGCCGTAAAGAAAAGACGCTCGGACTCTGTTGAAGGAGGCCGGTCTGTAAAATCAGCCGTCACTTTCTTCAGTTCAAATCCTGTCTCTGCAAGCATTTGTTCATATTCTTCAATGTAAAATGTTTTTTGCTCATGCGTCTCGTCATAGCGGTCATAAGTTTGTCCGTTCCATACGAAAAAGGACATATCATGGATGACAGAAAGCTCTTCATCGCCGGCAAAGCTTTGCCAAATATAGCTGATCTGCTCATCCTGGTCCGCATGGGTGCTGTCCGGAAAAAGCTCCGTCATTTTATATGGGGAATGGACGTCAAACAGAAGCAGGCCGCCCT
This sequence comes from Bacillus sp. CIS52, assembly GCF_053545315.1. NCBI lineage: Bacteria > Bacillati > Bacillota > Bacilli > Caryophanales > Bacillaceae > Bacillus > Bacillus sp. CIS52. The sequence goes on along the minus strand of NZ_JBIUFR010000002.1, from coordinate 390,829 downwards.
CCTTCAAAACTTGAAAAACACTTTTGAAGGTGCTCAAGACATCATTTTTCGTTTTTAAGTAATTGAGGGAATCACAGCAGATGACTACGGCATCAAACTGTTCTTCAAAACCGGAAAGCTCCCTCATATCCTGCTGGAGAAAAAGAATCGGCTTTCCCGTTTTTTTCTGCTGGGCACAGCTCAGCATGTCTTCACTCAAATCAATCCCCGTGACTTCGCAGCCTTTTTCGGCAAGCCTGATGGATATTTCTCCGGTTCCGCAGGCAAGATCAAGCACCCTTCCCTTTTCCGGAAGAGAGGCTTCGATCCAGCCCGCCCATTCATCATACGGCGCATGGGACATTAACTCGTCATATACGCCGGCGAAGCCTTGGTAAATCATGAGTTCAAGCCGAGTTCAAGCTCTGCGAGCGGCGCGTCGCCCCATAGCTTTTCAAGATTGTAGTAGCTTCTTTCATCTTTATGGAAAACGTGAACAATGACATCGCCGAGATCAACTAAAATCCAACGGGCCTCATCAAACCCTTCCATCTTTTTGACATCAATGCCGTTTTCTTCTGCCTGATCTTTAATTTCACGTGCAATTGCCTGAACCTGTTTATCAGAATTCCCGTGGCAGATTAAAAAGTAATCCGCTACAAGTGAGATTCCTTCCATGTCGAGCGCTAAAATATCCTCTGCACGTTTATCGTCGCATGCTTTTGCTGCGATTTTTAATACGGAAGCTTGATCCATTTCCATATTCCTCCTGTCAATTTTGAGACACCAGCCAGTTATAGGTTGCAAATGTCTCCGGGAAGACCGGCTGGTTTTTTTTCATCAGAAATATCATTGTATTTTTCAGCGCTTGTATAAGCGCTTCGTTCAGATCCTTTTCTGCCAGGCGGCGCACATCTTCCACTCCGGGGAAATGGCGGCCGGGTTCAATGTAATCCGCCACGTAAATGACTTTGTCTAAAAGGGTCATACCGGGACGCCCTGACGTGTGATAGCGGATCGCGTCTAAGATCTCGGGGTCAGTGATCCCCGCTTCCTTCTCAGCCAGATACGCCCCCGCAGGAGCATGCCACAGCTCGGCATTGTAATCCAAAAGCTCAGCCGGCATTTTTTCCCGCACGATGATCTGCTTCATTTCTTCTTTCGGCCGGAATTTGGCGTAATCATGAAAAATAGCCGCCATTTCCGCTTTTTTTGGATCTGCTCCGAACCGGCCTGCGAGAATAACCGCCGTATCTGTCACGCCGATTGTGTGGATGTAGCGATGCTCGGTCAGCTGTTCTTTGACGCAGGCAAGTGCTTCCTCACGATTCATATAAATCATTCTCCTCTATATACTGCCTCACTTTATCCGGCATTAAGTATTGCGTCGTTTTTTTTGCTTTGAGACGTTCTCTCAGCATCGTTGACGAAACATCAAATTCCGGAACGTCAGCAAAAAGCAGCGGATACGGGGTCTCAATATGATACCCCGGGCGCCGCACTCCGATAAATTGAATGAGTGTAAGCAGTTCGTCCAGTTTGTACCATTTTGGCAGATATTCAATCATATCCGCCCCGATAATAAAGAAAAGCTTGTCGTTCGGGTGCCGCTCCTTCAGTAAACGGACAGTATCATAGGTATAAGAAGGACCTTTCCGCTCCATTTCCGCCAGCTCAAGCTTAAAACCGGGATTTGAGCTGATGGCAAGCTTCAGCATCTCAACCCGGTGCCGGCTGTCGGTAAAGTCTTCATTCTGCTTATGCGGGGGAATTTTATTCGGCATAAACCAAATCTCATCGAGCTCCGCCTGATGAAGGACTTCATTAGCCATCAGAAGATGACCGTTATGCGGAGGGTCAAATGTGCCCCCGAATATTCCGATTTTCTTCATGTCAACCACCTTACGGAAGCTCGATTTGTTTATTTTCCTTTGATTCCTTATACAATACGATCGTATTTCCGATCGTCTGCACCAATTGTGAACGGCTGCCTTTCACAAGGGCTTCTGCGACATCGTTTTTATCGTCTTCGCAGTTTTGAAGCACACTGACTTTAATCAGCTCTCTTGCCTCTAAAGCCTCGGCAATCTGTTTCACCATGTTTTCGTTGACTCCGCCCTTTCCCACTTGAAAAATAGGCGTTAAATGATGCGCTTTTGAACGCAAAAAACGTTTTTGTTTTCCTGTTAACATTGTGTTCCTCCTAGTTTTCCTTCAACAATTGCTCTCATCAGGCCGCTGTCAGGCTCCTGTTCCGTCCACAGCTTGAAGGACAGTGCGGCCTGTTCTACAAACATGCCGATGCCGTCAAGGGTAGTCAAACCTCTTTTTTCGGCTTCTTTTAATAACGCCGTTTGAATCGGGTTGTATACGATATCACAAACGATGGCGCCCGCTTTGGCCCGTTCCAGTGAGAGCGGCACGGCATCCGTGTTCGGATACATGCCGACAGATGTTGTATGAATAATGACGTCATATTGCTCAAGCTGATTTTCAGCTTCTTCTAATGTAAGAGCGCGTTTCTGCTGAAAAGAGGGAGCGGCCGCAATCAGACTTTCTGCTTTTTCCGGCGTGCGGTTGCAAACGTCAAACTGTTTCGGCTCTTTGCGGACGATCGTCGTAAAAATCGCTCTTGCCGCCCCTCCCGCTCCTATCATTAGAATGGAGAGCTCTGATATCGGTTTGTCCAAAACTTTGACTAAGGATTTATAAAATCCATCTCCGTCAGTATTATACCCGATGAGCCTGTCTCCCTCTCTTTTGACGGTATTTACGGCTCCGAGTACTTTTGCGCTTTCATGTATTTCATCCAGATGCTCCATGATCGCGACTTTATGCGGGACTGTAACGTTAATTCCGCAGATGCCCAGTGCTTTAATTCCGTTAACGGCGTCCTTGAGGTTGTGAGGTTCCACCTGAAACGCAAAATACTGCCCGTTGATGTTCTTATCTTTCAAAGCCGCGTTATGAATATCGGGTGACATTGAATGCCCGATCGGATTTCCGATTACTCCGTACAATTGTTTCATGCTCCCTCTCCCCTTCTCTCTATATTAATGAACGGCGGACAAATACGTGTACGCCTTTCGGAGCGTATGCCGTTATTTTTTTATCTGCTTGCTGCACCGTGACCCATCCGAGACCGGAAAAAACGATATCCGTCTTTCCTTCTTTAATCGTAAACGTGTGAGCCGTAAGCTCCGGAAATTCATCCAAATGATCTTTCCCGGGCGGGGTGAGCAGTTCACCCGCATGCTTTTCGTATAAGGCGTCAGCATTTTCAAGCTTTGTTCTGTGAATCATCAATTCATTCGGCATATAGCAGACAAACGCCGATTTATCGCCTGAAACATAATCAAACCGGGCAAGCCCGCCGAAGTAAAGCGTTTGTTTCTCATTCAGCTGGAAAGTGCGCGGCTTCAGTTCTTTTTTCGGTGTCAGCACCTTTAAGTCACGCTTGTCCACGTAATGCGCCATCTGGTGATGGTTAATGATTCCCGGAGTATCATAAAGCGCGGACCCGTCATCAAGCGGGATTTCAATTGCATCAAGCGTCGTGCCCGGAAATTGAGAGGTGGTAATGATATTCTCTTCCCCTGAGACCTCTTTAATAATCCGGTTGATAAACGTTGATTTGCCGACATTCGTACAGCCCACCACATACACATCGCGGCCTTCGCGGTAATGTTCAATGGCGTCAATGACTTCTTTCATCCCTTGTCCGCGTGAAGCGCTGATTAAAAAGACATCAAGAGGTTTTAAGCCGTATTCTTTCGCTTCGCGTTTCATCCATTGAACGAGCCGTTCCCGTTTTACGGATTTGGGAAGGATATCAGCCTTATTGCCGACAAGAATGATCGGATTTCCGCCGACAAAGCGGTTCAGTCCGTTTATCCAGCTTCCGTTAAAATCAAAAATATCAACGACTTTGACAATAAGAGAGTCAGTATCGCCGATTGTGTGCAAGATATTTAAAAAGTCATCGTCCGTTAATGAAACATCTTGAATTTCATTGTAGTTTTTCAGTCTGAAGCAGCGCTGGCAGATGACATTCTCTTTTGTGAGCGATGCCTTCGGCGCATACCCGAGACCTTGTTTATCCTCGGTCTGGATCGTTACTCCGCAGCCGATGCAAACAACCTTTTCCATTTCTAATCCTCCCACTGAATATGGCCTTTACGTTTCAAAGAACTCAATATTCTCCGTTCAATCCGGCGGTTAAAGCGCGTCATGACCCCGTCAGAGGAAGCGACCGGCACGACGAGGATCGTATGATACCCGTGTCTGTTTCCGCCGAGAACATCAGTAAGCAGCTGATCGCCGATGACCACACAGTCTTCTTTTTTCAGATCCATGCTGCTGACGGCTCTTTTAAAGGCGCGTCCCATCGGTTTTCTTGCCTTATAAATAAACGGTATGCCAAGCGGCTCCGAGAATAATTTCACTCTTCGTTCATTATTATTGGAGACGATCGTGACTTTAATGCCGTGCTCCTTCATTTCTTCAAACCACTCGATTAATCGAGGTGTCGCACTCGGTCTGTCCCATTCCACAAGCGTATTGTCAAGGTCTGTAATAATCCCTTTCACATTGCGCTCCTTGAGCTTTTCCGGTGTGATATGAAATATATTTTTCACAAATTCGTCAGGTAAAAAAAACTTTTTTAACAAAACCCGCACCCTTCCCTTTTTCTTTCTATCATCTATATGTCGAAACCTGTCGGATTTAAAAACAAAGTCGGACTCAGCAAAAAAATTTCGACAAAAATTGGGTTTCTTCACCAGTTGTGGATAAAATTACACACATTATCCACTCTTATTACATCCGGATTTATCCAGATTATAAACAAGATACTAACAAGTTATCCACTTATGAGTGTGGATAACAGAACGATTGTTCTTATTTGTATTTCATGGTAGATTAAAGATAACCTCACCATGATTGAAACGCAACCTTCCATCATATGCTCGCGTCTGATGATTGATTACAACTGTTAAGGAGGTGCCACTCCCATTAATTGGGTCCCCGGCATGAGAAAGCTTTCTGATGAATTACTAATAGAATCTTATTTCAAAGCCAATGAAATGAATTTGAGCCGTGAATTTATCGAGTTAATTGAAAACGAAATCAAAAGAAGATCGCTCGGACACATTATTTCCGTTTCTTCTTAAACAGAAAAATTTTCCGGGCGAATTTCCTTTTTTTACTCAGATGACTGATATTATATCACTTCGGTTATACGCTTTACTACCACTTTCAACAAAAAACACCCCTTACAGAGGTGTTTAAGAGGACGGCTGTTAAATTTTGAACCAATACAGGCCGCCCAGAACGAGAAAAACGACGAGCAGCACAACAAAAAATGCGTACCAGTACCCCGCATTCACCCGAGGAGGCGGGCATACAGGATATGGCGGAGGGAAACCGCGGTTCATAGCAAATCGCCTCCAAAAAGATGTTTTTCTACAGCCTATGATGCACGGGCAAAACGGCTTAGGCAGCTGACGGCGTCAGCGCTCCAAAATCCGCCTATTTTTTATGCCTTCAATTAAGATTCTGGCCCCTTTTGGCGTCATGTGATTTCCGGAAGGATCTATCAGTCCGGATTGGATGAGCGCCCGGTCTGTATCTTTGCCGCCGTCCGCGCGTATAAAGTGTTTCCAATTATCCACCAGAGGCACTTTTAACTCTTTTGCAACCTGCCTTGTAATACCGTTATAGGAATTATGCCATTTTCTCGCTCCACCTTTTTCTTTAAAGGCTGAAGCTTTATATCTTGAATAGTAATAGAGATGATGCGTTCCGTTTCCTTCTATAACTGGGATGCACGTCATTAAAATCGGCTTTATGCGGTGCTTCCGGCTTTCGTTTACAAAATAAGTCAGGTTTTCTTCAAACCGTTTCTTTGATACTCGCGGCTGATGTCCCGTCAAAATGCCCGCATCATTTGTTCCGAACATGATAAATAAATATTGAGGCTTCCGGTCAAGCACGTCGCTTTGAAATCGCAGGCGCGCATCCTCAGTCGTCTGACCGCCTATTCCCGCATTTATAACCGTAAGACGGCCGCGTTCCGTTGTTTTTAACATGTTTACCCACTGCTGCGCCTTTGGATAATCACGATAATCCCAATTGGAACCGCGCGTATTGCTGTCACCGAAAGCGACAGCGCTTTTCTCTTTGCCCGCGGCGCATCCTGATAACAGACAGGCTATCGTAATAAAAAGAACAGCAAACTTCATTTTTTTCTCCCCCCAAACCTTACATCCTATATGGTACACGTCTCTTTTGCGGCTTTCAACGCGGCGCTCTCTTTACTGGATATGAAAAGGGCCGGCATCCTCTCCGATCAAATCCGAAACCTTAACAAACGTGTAGCCCTGCTTTTTCAGCTGGGGAATAATTTCTTTCAAAGCCTCAACCGTCTGGCGCCGGTTGCCTCCGCCGTCATGCAGAAGAATAATATCTCCATCTCTGGCATGTGAAACAACGTGTCTGACGATTTTTCCTTTTCCGGGCCTTCTCCAGTCCCTCGGATCTTGGTTCCAAGACCACATGATGATATGATAGCCCTCTTTTAAGATGCTTTTGAAAGCCGTACGATTCAGCGATCCTCCCGGCGGGCGGAATAACTTGTCCCCTTCCGGCTGAAGCGATGTGATATGATGCGCTGAGCTGTGAAGCTCTTTTAAAATGTCTTTGCGTTTCAGACGGTGAAAATAAACATGGTTCATCGTATGGTTGCCGATTTCATGTCCTTCTTCAATAATGCGCTTTGCCGTTATAGGGTAATTGTCTATACGGCTTCCGATACAAAAAAAAGTCGCTTTAACATTGTACTGTTTCAGCACGTCTAACACAGCCTCTGTATAGACAGGGTGGGGGCCGTCATCGAAGGTTAAAGACAGTTTCTTTTTTTCAGACCTTATATCCCAATACACGTTTCCCGTCTTCTCCATGTCACTTCTTTTTAATGATTTCGCATCGGCGGACACGGCAGTGAGACTCGTGAGGACGCATATCATAATGATCAGATGAAAGCATCTCAACGTTTACACCTCCAGTAAACACTACTGTTAACGTGTCCCCTTTTTTAAAAAATCATTCTCGCGCAAATAATGTACATCACCCGCTTCTGCTATAAGAAACAGGTGATTCTGAATTATGACAGCACTGCTGCCAGCTTGTCTTTCGTTTTGGGACCGTAAATCCTGTCAGCCTGCAAGCTGTTCATGATTTGGAACCGCTTTACAGCATTGGCGGTTTTGGGTCCGTATATTCCGTCAACTCCATGATTTTCCGTATTTTTATCAGGGCAAAAATAAGCGGCGGCAAGGACTCTTTGCACTTGAGTCACCTTTTCGCCCTTTGTATAAGGGGTCGTCAGTTTAATGATTTATTTGCAGAGTCGTCAGAGCCGTTTACGCCTTTAAAAGGCTTCCCAGCTGTTCAGCAGCCTGCCGGGGCAATCTTTTATGGGGAACGACGCGATCAAGAGGTATATTATGATCTTTCATGAGCTTTTTGCGCGCATCTTCGCGTCTGCGCCCTTGTCCGTGTTGGATGTCTATAGACGGTAATATAACCCGGGTCCATTGCATATCTCGGCCGGTTGCCGTTTGATTTCGGTATCGGGTCTTTTTTTATGGATATCATTTTATCCCTCTCCTATTAAACAATGCAAAAGCACGCTTATCGGACACCCTTTTTTAATAGAAGGAGATAGATTTGTACTGTATACTATTTGAAAAGAGGTGAACGTACAGATGATAAAAAAAGGATTCAGTCTTGCCGTTATCATTGCTGTTGTGGTGATCGGTTTTATGCAAAAAGACGTCTGGCTCGGCATGATTCGGGCGGGCGGAATGTACGCCGTGCTTATGAGTATCCTGCTGGTCGCAGCTGACGTATTTTTCCCGATTGTTCCATTCGCCATTATCGCGGCCTTAAACGGAGCGGTTTTCGGGATTGTAAACGGGGTGTGGATTACATTGTCAGGCGCGATGCTCGGGACAATGGCCTTGTTTTTTCTCGTCCGGTACGGATTCAGAGACTGGGCCAGAAAAAAGCTGCGGTCTTACCCGGCCGCGGCCCAATATGAAGATTCATTTCATCAGCACGCATTTACGGCGGTGCTTTTCGGGCGGCTGATTCCGATTATACCGTCGCTTGCCATGAATACCGTATGCGGGCTGAGCAACATACGATGGCCGATCTTTTTTTCCGCATCGACGCTCGGCAAAATTCCGAACATTGTGATCGTGACAGTCGCAGGCGCTTCATTTACAAGCAACAAACTGCTGTCTTTCGGAATTTACGGAATGTATATGCTCGTGTTAATGGCGGTCATTTATAAAAAGTTTCCCGGCCTTTTAAAAACGACGAAAAAATGAAGCGCGTACCGCCCCCTTATACCGGCGGTACGGCTCCTCTCATTCTGAGAACCTTTCCGTTTAATTCTGAACCGAGCACTTTCAGGTTTTGCTTTTTGTAGAATGACAGGGCCGCTTTATTGTCCGGAGAAACTCTAAGATGATATTCCGAAACACCGTTCGTTCTGAAAAACTGATTCGCGTATTGATGGAGCTTCGTCCCGTACCCCATTCCCCTCTGCCGCTCAGTAATATAGTAAAGGTGCACATAACCGATTTTTTGATCGCGATAAGGTTTAATGGAGGCTTCAAGCTGTCCGATCGGCTGCCCGTTATGAAAAAGCAGCACAAAACCGCCGGGAAAGCTCTTGATTTGAGATGACAGCCATCTGAGATACTCATCCTTATTAAAATGATCCGCCGTGCCAAAGCTGACGAGAAACGAATCTTTGCGAAATGAAACGGCCGTCTCTTTATGTTTGTTTAAATTGATTCGCTTGAAATCCATCAAGTGTCCTCCTTTTTGCGGCAGCAAGTAAGAATGAGCATAAAACGGCTGCTAACATCAGCATAACGGCTGCGCCTGTGATGACGATATGGCGGACGGAAGAACTGACTGCCGCCGCTCCGAAAACCGCCGTTATCAATATAATGAAGACGGCTTCAACTAATGAATAAAAGCTGCCCACCCTCCCCATAATGTCCACCGGAACATTTTTTTGATAAAACGTCTGAAATCCCGTATTGGCAAATGCCAAGAAAAAAGCCAGAATGAAAAACCCGCAAGCAGCCGTCCAAAAAACGTGAGAAAACGCATAAATCATATATCCCGCCGCTGTGAAAAAAGAGCCCATTCCCATCAATAAAGAAGCCGGCATTTTTTTATTAAAGAACACATTGGCAAGCGCCCCCGCTATAACCCCTGCCCCTGACACACTGACGAGAAAACCGTAATCAGCATCAGTCAGCTGAAGAACCTCTTTTGAAAAAGCGACTTCAAGCGAATCAAGTGCAGACAACATCACGGTCATGACCAGACTGAATAAAAAATAAATGATCATGACGTTTCGCGCCGTTCGGCTGAAGCGATATACGAGCTTCCAATCTTCTTTGCACACTGCCAAAGAAAGCTTCTGTCTGGGAGAATGTACGTGAGGCTCATTTTCAAGATTCGGCAGCATCATCGTGATTAAACCGGACAGCATTAAAGCAGCCGCATTCACCCAAATCGCAAAAATCGGCGTGCCGACGATAAAAAGCAGCCCGGTCGCAGCCGGCCCGAGGAGAAAAGCCCCTGATTCCGGCAAAGCCCTTAGTGAATTGAATCGTTTTCTCCTTTCAGCCGGGATAAGCATCGTCACATACGCCATGGAACACGGACGAAACATCGCATTAGCCATATGAATCAAAAACACGATACAATAAACGGAATATAGAGACCATGCAGTAAACATCAGCGGCAGAACGGCAATGAATCCAGCCCGGATGAAATCAAGCGACATCATCATACTCCGTTTGTTACACCTGTCGATGATGCTGCCCGCCCACCCATTTGTCATCAAAACAGCCGCAGGCCTGATTAAATAAAGAATGGAAACTGCAAAAGCAGACCCTGTTTCTTTTAAGACAATAAGATTAAGAGACAAAAAATAAATCCATTCACCAATATTCGCCACCCCGATTCCGGTTAACAAAAGCACCGGGTGCCGCCAAGACTTCCAGTTTTTCATCTTATCCCTCCCTCAGAAAATAAAAAACGCCCTCAAGACAATGAAGTCTTGAGGACGGGAAACAGCCCGCTATGCCACCTCAATTCGGTTTGGCGCCGGCCTTGCCGGTACAAAGCTTACTCGGTAACAGGAGTATCCGCCGCATCATCCTCGTTTTGCATGATTCCGATGCGAAGCTAAGAGGTTTGTTTCAACACATCCATTCATACTCCTTCTCAGCTCCCGGAGCTCTCTGTCATGAATGATATCTGTCTACTCTTCTCTTCAGCGCTTTTCACGTTATATTCTTTTCGGCCTTACTTTTTTTAACAATATACAGGCTCAATCAGAAAAAATCAAGAGGCTGTAAGAAATAAAACTTGCCTTTGATTAATTTCCCTGTACAGACACAAACAGCCTGACTGCCACATACAGTTACATATAGGCTTTTGCCTACATAACTTTGTGGAGGTGAGGATGGTGACAGGTGTTTTTGCAGCGCTCGGGTTTATTGTGAAAGAACTCGTGTTTTTAGTATCATACGTGAAAAATAATGCCTTTCCACAACCGCTCTCAAATAGTGAGGAGAAAAAATACTTAGACCTTATGGCCGAAGGAGATGAACACGCCCGCAATATGCTGATCGAACATAATCTCCGTTTAGTCGCCCATATTGTAAAAAAATTCGAAAACACGGGAGAAGACGCAGAAGATCTGATCTCCATCGGTACAATCGGGCTGATTAAAGGCATCGAAAGCTATTCAGCCGGAAAAGGCACGAAGCTTGCGACATATGCCGCACGATGTATTGAGAACGAGATTTTAATGCATCTGCGCGCCTTGAAAAAAACGAAAAAAGACGTTTCCCTTCATGATCCGATCGGCCAGGATAAAGAAGGGAATGAAATAAGCCTGATCGATGTGCTCAAGTCGGAAAGCGAAGATGTGATTGACACTATTCAACTCAACATGGAGCTTGAAAAGGTCAAAAAATATATCGACATTTTAGACGACCGCGAAAAAGAAGTGATCGTCGGCCGCTTCGGCCTTGATTTAAAAAAAGAAAAGACGCAGCGCGAGATCGCGAAAGAGCTCGGCATTTCAAGGAGCTATGTATCCCGGATTGAAAAACGGGCGCTGATGAAGATGTTTCATGAGTTTTACCGGGCGGAGAAAGAGAAGCGGAAGAAGTCGAAGGGAAAGTAAGCGAAAAGCCGGATCTGACATCCCGGCTTTTTCTGTTTTATCTTTTTCAATACAGTCAGAATATATGAAAAATCGTTCCTTACATATACTCTATCAACCTGGATCAAAAAGCTGAATATCCCCCTGTTTATTCACCTCCACATGCAGCTTAATATCTCATCAATTATATGTTCATTCAGGTATAACGAACGCGGCATGATCAATACAACATAAGATGCATTTCATTTCCCTCTTAGAGTTAATTTATTTAACCGTCATAAATACTCATTTATACTTAAGTTATTGAATTATTTCCCTTTAATATCCGCACAGTGTTATCAATAAAATATATTTCATTTCACAATTATGATTTGATTATTTTAGAAATTCTGCTGATTCACCTGATACTAAAAGGAACTAAAGTGACAAAAAGTAACTAAAAAAAGAGATATCAACCTTTTTAATTCAAAGTACCCAAATACATTTCCATTATTTTTGTTACAATAAATGCATAAGTTATTTTTCATCCATATTTATTGAAGGAGGACATATAATATGGGCGAGTCGAAAGATTTACAACCTAAAGTAGAAAAAAGCTTCGAGATAATTGGGAAAAAGTGGACAGGATTAATTATTTATGTGCTAATGAGCGGTCCTAAGCGCTTTAGTGAGTTAAGCGAGAGCATGCCTTCCTTAAGCAGAAGGATATTAACGGAACGGATTAAAGAATTAGAAGAACAGGGAATTGTTGTCCGAAATGTAATCCCCGATCGTCCGATACGTTCTGAGTACTCTTTAACTCAAAAAGGAACAGAATTAGGAAAAATATTAGGACCGATTAGTCAATGGGCGGAAAGCTGGGTCAAGGATTGACAGTTCTTTTAGTATCTATGCCAATAAACACAGCGCTGTTTTTCATTATCTAATAAGGAAGGAAGATCTCCATGTCTAATGTTCTCTATATCACAGCACATCCTCTGCCTGAAGATGAATCACTCAGCATGACCGTAGGAAAAGAATTCATTGAAAGCTACAAACAAACACATCCTGAAGATGATGTTGTCCATTTAGATTTATATAAAGCTGATATTCCTTATCTAGACGCAGATGTATTTAATGGTTGGAAAAAACTTCGCTCTCAAGCTTCACTTCAAGATTTATCAGTAGATGAACGGTTAAAAGTCGCCCGTTTAGCTGAATTAGGCGGACAATTTTTATTAGCTGATAAATATATTTTTGTAACACCTATGTGGAATTTTTCCGTTCCGGCCATCATGAAGACCTATATTGATGCAATCGCAGTGTCAGGTAAAACCTTCAAGTATACTAAAGAAGGTTCAAAAGGATTACTAAAAGGAAAAAAAGCTCTCCATATACAATCGCGGGGAGACATCTACTCACATGGTCCTGAAATGGAAAGAGAGATGGGAAACCGATACTTAGAAGCGGTTATGGATTTCTTTGGTATCAAATCGTTTGAAAGTATTATTATTGAAGGGCAAATGAAGTTTCCGGAACAAACTTCTCTAATTAAAGATAAAGCAATGCAGCAAGCCAAAGAGATGGCTAAACAATTTTAATCCAACACATCATAAGGCCTTGAACCTTATCAAGGCCCTTCATTTTTGTTTTATACATCTTCCTATACTGATTCCTCTTTTTCTTTAAACATAAATAGCCCGCATACCTCTGACCTGCTTGATTTATACGACTGTGCCCTCAATAAACACTTTCCCAGCAGATATTAATGTTTCTGCCCCTTGAGTTTCACCTTTCTTTTTTATATGTTAGTTAACAAACCACTCATACCTATGCGATAAACTAACCTAAGTAACCAATAGTAACTTAGGTTAGTTTTTTTCGTTGCGACTGATTTTTTCTTTTGAAATCAGATTTCATATAAATGAACCATTTTTATTATTCCAGACCCGAAACATCAAGAAAGGTCTAATTGAAGAACTAATCAGAAAAAAAGAAATGCAAGATGAAATCATTGACTATTTTAGTTACCTAGGTTACTATTAGTAACGTAAAGTGACGAAACAAAACTAGCCACTTTCAATACATCAAGGGTTTGGGAAAGAAGGTTTGCATCAAATGGATATTTTCTTAGCCATTCTTCCTGCAATATTTTGGGGAAGTATCGTCCTCTTCAATGTCAAGTTAGGCGGAGGACCTTATAGTCAAACACTTGGAACAACGATTGGAGCACTGATCTTTTCAGCTGTTACCTATCTCGTTATCCATCCTGTGTTGACACCTTTTATCTTTATTGTAGGAATCGTTTCTGGGTTGTTTTGGGCTGTTGGACAAAGTAATCAGTTAAAAACCATTGAATATATTGGTGTTTCTAAAACGATGCCGATTTCAACAGGTATGCAGCTCGTATCAACAGCTTTGTTTGGGGTGATTGTTTTTCATGAGTGGTCAACAGTCACTACAGTTCTATTGGGAATACTAGCCCTCATTTTTATCGTGATTGGGATTGTATTAACCTCTCTTGAGAGCAAAAAAAGTAAAGAGCAATCTGGGCAATTTAAAAAGGGCATTATCACACTCATCATATCTACGATTGGATATTTAGTATATGTGGTCGTTGCACGTTTGTTTAACGTTGATGGCTGGGTGGCTTTATTCCCTCAAGCTATCGGTATGTTTATCGGCGGACTCATCCTCACTTATAAACATAAGCCTTTTAATAAATACACAATTCGCAACATTATTCCCGGTCTTATTTGGGCTGCGGGTAATATGTTCTTATTTATTTCCCAACCTAAGGTAGGGGTAGCGACAAGTTTTTCACTATCACAAATGGGAATCGTCGTTTCAACGCTTGGAGGTATCTTCTTACTAGGCGAAAAGAAAACAAAACGTCAGCTTATTTCGATTTCAATAGGCATTGTGCTCATTATTTTGGGCGGCGTGCTGCTGGGAATAGCAAAAAGTTAAAATACATTAAACTAAACAGTAAGAATATCTATTAAAAAATAATCGTTAGAACCAGGAGGAACTTATCATGTATAAAGATTTAAAAGATAAAGTAGTCGTAATTACAGGTGGAGCTACAGGCCTTGGACGTGCAATGGCTGTTCGCTTCGGTCAAGAACAAGCAAAAGTGGTCATTAACTATCGTAATAATGAAAATGAAGCATTAGAAGCTAAAAAAGAAGTGGAAGAAGCAGGCGGACAAGCTATTATTGTACCTGGTGATGTAACAGTAGAAGGAGATGTCATCAACCTTGTACAAACAGCTGTAAAAGAATTCGGCACATTGAATGTAATGATTAACAATGCTGGTGTTGAAAACCCTGTACCGTCTCATGAACTTTCTTTAGACAATTGGAACAAGGTAATCGACACAAACTTAACAGGAGCATTCCTTGGCAGCCGTGAAGCGATCAAATACTTTGTAGAAAATGATATTAAAGGAAATGTCATTAACATGTCCAGTGTACATGAAATGATTCCTTGGCCGCTATTTGTTCACTATGCAGCTAGTAAAGGCGGCATGAAGCTAATGACAGAAACATTGGCACTTGAATATGCACCAAAAGGAATTCGCGTGAACAATATTGGACCAGGAGCAATGAACACACCAATCAATGCTGAAAAATTTGCAGATCCGGTACAACGTGCAGATGTTGAAAGCATGATTCCAATGGGTTACATCGGTAAACCGGAAGAAGTAGCCTCTGTAGCAGCATTCTTAGCATCTTCTGAAGCAAGTTATGTAACGGGTATTACACTCTTTGCAGATGGCGGTATGACGAAATACCCTTCTTTCCAAGCTGGAAGAGGTTAATAAGAATAAGGCTTTAGAGAAATAAAAAATAGAAGTCTGCGGACACTGAACTTATAGCACTGGTGCTGTTGGTTTGGTGTCCTTTTTTATATACTTTCAAAGCAGCTGATTACGTTTTTTTCAGTTATTTCATACGATCATAAATCCCCTTCGTCAAGAAAGCTGGTTTAACTAGTATTCTAGATAGATTTTACGCTGATTGTATTGAACAAATAGGTTCATTTTATCCACTTGTGTGTTTTTTTATATTTGGCCAGAAAAAGGGCACTGTTTTCAGTCCGTCCAAGTAAAAAAGGAAGGGTCCTTCCCTTCCTTTAGCCCTAACTTGATCTCCTTCAATTTTAAAACCAACATTTAAAGCTGGATCGCGCTTTATTGACAGAATTTTCGCAACACACTTAGTACAATTCTGCTATTATGATAGCAAATAAATAGATGATCAATTTACGGTTCAATCAAAAGCTACAGATCGAATTTCATGGCGCCTATCGATTTTACAATTTTCGGATCTTGGTGCGATCCGAAAAGACTTTCTCCTTTATCAAGGGCGGAAATTTTTTCGATATCCTCTAAGCTCAACTCAAAATCGAAAATGTCAAAGTTTTCGACAATCCGTTCTTTGCGGACCGATTTTGGAATCGTAACGACTTCACGCTGAACAAGCCAACGCAGCACGACCTGGGCGACGGATTTATTGTGTTTTTCCGCAATGGAAGTCAACACTTCGTTGCTGAACATGTTATTGCGTCCTTCAGCGAACGGTGCCCACGACTCGTGTTGTACTCCCTGCTCTTTCATAAAAGCAGCACTTTCTTTTTGCTGATAGAATGGATGTGTTTCGACTTGATTGACGGCTGGCACGACTTCATTATGCATGATGAGATCCATAAGACGGTCGGGATAGAAGTTGCTGACTCCGATTGCTCTGATTTTTCCTTCGCGGTACAGGTCCTCCATCGCACGCCAAGCGCCGTAGTAATCGCCGTATGGTTGGTGAATAAGGTATAAATCAAGATAATCCAGCTGCAGCTTACTCAATGATTTGGAAAAGGCTATCTTGGCGCTTTCATAGCCGGCATCCTGAATCCAGAGCTTGGTCGTAATGAATAGCTCCTCACGCGGTACGCCGCTCCGCTTAATTGCACGTCCAACCGCTTCCTCGTTTAGGTAACCGGAAGCGGTGTCAATCAGGCGGTAACCGGCCATCAGCGCTTCATATACTGCGTTTTCACATTCTTGAGCATCGGGGACTTGGTACACACCGAAGCCGATAATTGGCATTTTCACTCCATTGTTTAATGTTACGGTTTGCATTGTAATTCCTCCTATTGTTCAAATGTAGAACGACAAACGGCACGCATCCCGAAAATCGGGCACTGCAGAATGAATTCCGCTGCGGCTGGTTTGCGTTATAATAAGCTTATTATCTTCGTGTAACACGAAGGCAAGCACTTTTTAAAAAATTTTTTAAAGGAGGATTACACATGCATACAGTCAAAGAAGCAGCGATGATAACCGGACTCACCGAGCATGCGGTGCGCTTTTACACGGATAAAGGCCTTGTGCCGAGCGTACGACGCAATAAAAACAATATTCGTTTGTTCGACGAAGAATCAATCAACTGGCTGTTTGGCGTCAAATGCCTCAGGCAATCCGGGATGCCGATTGAAGACATTAAAACGTACGTGAATCTCTGTCTTGAAGGAGATTCGACCATTCCACAACGGTACACACTCATGATGGAGCATAAAGAAGATGCGCTCGCCCAGCTCGAAGAAGCCAAACAGCACATTGCCCATTTGGAACAAAAAACCGCCCTATATCAGGCCATTATGGAGCACCGCTCTTTTGATACAACCAATCCCGCCAACTGGGAAAAAATACAGCATATGCATAGTGACGTATTTTACTCGCCAGATGCACGGAAGGTGTGAGAGATCTTGGTGAGCACATCAATGGCTCTTAAACTCCTAAATTGGAATCCATATTGAGTATGCTAAGTTTGATGACATATTATGAGGGATTAAATTTGTTTATACGGCTATAGAGCTGCAAGTTCTTAAATTTTTCTTAAGGTTACTTTCTATTAATTAGAAATTGATAGAAGTCGCATAAAGATGCGACTTCTTGTTCGATGTTGTTTTCAAGTGTGTCATAGGTAATGTTAAACTTCAGCAATTACTTCTTTTCTGCTTAAGTTAACTGTGCTAGTTGATGGAACAGATTTTTGATCCTTAGTCAGCGCAACTCCCTCTTGGGCTGCTCTTAAAATACGCTGACCAAAACCGATCTTCTCGATTTTCTGTGTGTCATGATCCATTTGGATAACTCGCGCATCTCATAAAATCGTTTGCGTATCTTGAACCATTCGAATAAATCATTAATAACTAACTGCTTTTTAGAAAGAATCCCCCACTTGCTCAAAACTGCTTTTCATACAGTCTTAAGAGCCATCGCATCCCAGTCATTTTTGCATCCAACATCAGACTTACTGAATTTCTTTTTGTGCTTTTCTGCTTGTGACTTTGTCCAGTACACTGTTTTTCGGAAGCCATTTATCAACTCAAAATAAGCTGCATAACCAATTACCGCATCTGATTCTCGTTTTTCAAAATCAATCTCTATCTCCTCGGTCAGCGGATTCCACTTCTGCAATTCGCCTTCATGAATCGGTATGCAATTGATGGACGTTGCAAAGCAAGCTGTATGTACCCTTTGTATCCAAGCTGGAATTGATCCTTTCCAGGCATAACCCTAAGTTTTCATGTATAGGCAGGTTGAGTGTAGCTGCCACAGGAGCGCTTATCATACATACTAATAAAACCTTGTTAAAACTTTACAAGACAAACTGAATTGACTATAGTCTAATTAGACCAAATATTGATGTAAAGAAGTGAAAAATAAGATGATAAAGTCTTTTTTGATGTTGGGGCAGTCGAATATGGCGGGCCGTGGATTTTTGAATGAAGTAGATCCTATCTATAATGAAAAAATAAAAATGCTGCGCAATGGACAGTGGCAGATGATGACAGAGCCGATTAATTGCGACCGCCCGGTTTCCGGCGTTGGCCTGGCGGCATCTTTTGCAGATGCATGGTCGAAAGCTCATCCCGATGAAGAAATTGGCTTGATCCCTTGTGCGGAAGGCGGCAGTTCATTGAATGACTGGCATCCGGAAGGCATCCTTTTTCAGCATGCTTTGTCCGAAGCCCGCTTCGCCCTCCGATCCAGTCAAATTTGCGGAATCCTTTGGCACCAAGGTGAGAGTGACAGTTATCGTTCGCTGCATGAAACTTATTACGAGAAATTAACCCTTATCATCGAGACGCTAAGAAGCGAGTTGAAACTTGATGAGGTACCGTTGATGATTGGAGGGCTTGGTGACTTTCTTGGGAAGACCGGTTTTGGACAGCATGCGACCGAATTTCGACAGGTTAATGAACAATTGCTGCGTTTCGCTAATGAACAACCGAATTGTTATTTTGTTACTGCAACAGGTTTGACTGCGAATCCTGATGGCATTCATTTAGACGCAGCTTCACAACGCAAATTCGGTTACCGCTATTTCGAGGCTTTTTCGAAAAATTGCCCTATCCTGAAACCTATTTCGGGAGAGGAGCAATCACTGAGAGTGAAGGGTGGCTATTCTAAAACAGAACAGATTTACCTTCATAGTATGGATTTGGCTTCGGGCAAAATCACGTACGCGGAATTTGAGGCGCGGATGGCGAAGGTGATGAAACCATAATTCCCTTACTTATCCTTGGCTTGCTCATCCAAAACCCCGGCGCTCATGGCTATGAACTTCTGTCCTTAATGGAAAAACGTCATTACAAATACATTGTTAACTTCACAAAAGGTTCATTTTATTACAATCTGCAGCAACTTGAAGAAAAGTGTTTTATCGAACAGATTCATCAGAAACCCTCAACCAGCGGGCGTGAAATCCGTAACTTTAACGTCACAGAATCGGGAAGGGCAGAATTCGAGAAATTAATGATCAAATACGGTACCAAATCGGAATATGTGAACCTGCAATTTTATGGGGCGTTACTCTTTGCCGATGAATTCGACAAAAATAAATTACTGGATCTGATCCAATCACAAATCAATCAGACTAAAACTCGAATCGAGCTCCTTGATGAATACCTGTCCATCACTCAAGAAATTCCCGGCACAATCAATTACTTTCGCCGTATGAACGAAAATTCCCGTTCACATCACTTGGTTAATTTAGAATGGTTCGAAAAATTGAAAGCAGAAATAGAATGAACGATTGCATAATAAAAAAATGCAATGTTAAATATATAAGAAGATGAGTTACCTACATATAAAACCTGTGTCGCAGATATCTCGTAACATCATTGACACAGGTTTTATACTCCTTCTTTAATTAAACCAGTAATAGGGTTGTCAACACTTGCCCCCCAACAAGAGCAAGTGAATCTGCTGCGTGTTCTTCTTTATCAATCCTTCGTATTAATTACCACTTTTTACACCTTTTTAGTATTCAAGTAAGTCAGCTGATTTTTCTCCTTCTTCCGCTAAACTGATGCTTCAGTCGAGTGATCTCCCTTAAGGAAGAATCACTTCCTCTAATTGAACAAGCAGTGAAGGTGAACATCGTTCTCAACATAAACTAAAATTTTTTATATACCTCTGCGAAAGCTACTTTCAATTGAATTTCTCTTATGCAGTTATCTCCGTTAGTTTAATTAGAATTCAGATAATCCAAGACACGGTCAACTCTTTCATTGACTGAGTAATCTCCTTCAATTTTTAACACTGGACAAGATAAATCTGCCATCCAATGTTCGTGTAAAGCTTTACTTCTAACTTCCATTCCAGCATTATCATATAAAGATGCCCACTCTAAAAATGTTTTTGATTCTTCATATTTACTGCCGCCGGCTAACACTTCTTTTCCATAACGCTGAAATTCCCTATGCCTTAATCTTTCAAGCCGGATATCTTGCGGAATCCATAAGTAGATGACAAGGTCAAAATCACTTTTTAGATCATCGCCCCAGCGGCACACTGCGCCGGAAAGAATCCATTTCTCATTTATTGTTAAGTCTTTTTCAAGCAGCTTTCTTCTTTCAGGAATTTCTCTTTTTTCAGTGAATTTATCTTTCCAATAGTAATCATCAGTATCAAGATGCGTATGAGGCAAATGCTTTGATAATGCAGCACCCAATGTTGAAGTGCCGACTCCAGAGGCTCCCAGTATGTGAATATTTTTTTTCATTGATCCATCTCCTTATTAAGCAACAATACTCCCTGTCCGCTGCATAAGGTTCTTACTATCATTTTAACATAAATCCCCAAAAATCTTTGCTTTTCTAAGGGAATCCAGATTCGTGTTAAAACCATACTGCTTACGAACTTCATGGTCATTTTCAAACAGAATGATTAACTTTCTCTCCGGCCTATTTTAATATCCTCATACACTTTTTCAAAAGTCTCGATTGGCAGCGAAAACTTAGTTGTTTTCTCGTTACGCTCATTGACCACGATCTCAATTTGATTACCTTTTTGTTCAAACTCAATAAGTGCATTCTCCCATTTATCTCTGATTGAAATGATACAATTTCCATTTTTCTTTTCCTTTTTCTTATAAATGTAATTCACCTTAACTCTCCTTTCATTGATCGACAAAAGGTTTCGGAATAAGGAAGCTCCTCAAAAAAAGGATCAAAACTTTTATCAAGTTTGATCCTTTTCCCTTTTTAGTCATTTCTCCGCGAACGTTTATAGACATTCAGGGTTACCAGCCAGCTCATAATGATGATTCCTGCAAATAGGATCAGCATATTACTGTACAAATAAGCAGAATGATCAGCGTTAACAGGCAGCAGCCTTTGATCCAGCAAGCGGATCGATAATAAACCGCCTGCAATCGCAATGCCCGTTCCCTCTGATAAAAAGCTCGTAAAATTAAGCAGACTCATTCCGGCCCCGGCTTCCTTTTGTTTTAAACTGCCAGACACAATTGTAGATATAACCGTTTTTGTGAAGGAGAGCCCCCCAAAAACAAAAACGATTATAACGGTCATGAGCCAAGGTGTCGCATCTATAAAAAAGGCAGCGATTAAAAAGCTGGAAGACATCAATACAATCCCGATGGTGAGCACATATAAAGAACCTTTCCGATCAACAAGCAATCCTCCAATGTAACCGAAGATGATGACGCTCATCGTCCCGGGGAACATAATCCCGCTTCCAATTGCCGCAGTACTTAAATGGTGAACATCTTTCATCATATAAGGAACCATAGACACAAATCCTGCAGCAGTGCCGAATATCAGGCCTCCGCAAAAGACGCCCATCATAAACAAGACATTTTTCCCCAGTGCAGAGTCAACAAAGGGATCTTGAGTTTTCCTAATATGTTTCACAAATATCAGGAAAGCTAGAATACTGATGGTCAGAAAAGACATTCTATATGACGTTGTAAACAGCAGAAAAAATACGATGCCTGCAGACATTAATATAATCCCCGCCATATCAAAGCGTCCGCTGATTCTTTCTTCCTTTTCAAGCAGTTTTATCAGGAATGGAACAGTGATAACTGTTGCTGTTGGAATAAGCAGCAAATATGACCAGTGAATATAATGAGCGATCATTCCGCCAATAGCCGGTCCGACACCTTCCCCCATTGCCACCAGCGACCCGATCAGACCAAATGCTTTACCCCTGTTTTCTTTCGGAATATAGCGTACGACTGCAACCATTACAAGTGCCGGGAATGCGGCAGCACCAGCCCCTTGAATAAATCGGGCCAGAATGAGTAAAGGAAAGAAAGAGTGTCCGACAAATCCAATGATTGATCCGAAGCCATTGACCATAATCCCAAACAGGAGCAGCTTTTTGATGCCCAGTTGATCTGATAACTTCCCATACAGAGCAGTTCCGATGGAAAAGGTGAGCATAAAGGCCGTGTTCACCCAGTTTGCACTCGCTGGCAGTTTATGAAAGTCGTTGGCGATATCAGGTAACGAGACGTTCAAAACCATTTCATTTAATACGCTGAAAAATGACAGAACACAAAGCCAAATGAACACTTGGTTGTGCCGTAAAGTTGATTGTGAATAAGGTGTATTCACAATTTCCCCTCCATTAATGAGGGCAGACGCAGTTTATAGGGCCATTGATACGCTTCCCTCTTTTAATTGTACCCTGTTCATTTTTTTGCACTTCATACTTAACTCCCCCTGCATAGATTGATATATCTTATTATATACAGATTAAGGTATATAACAATATGGCTCGTGTGCGAAAAAAGAAAAATCCTCAATGCGATTTTGAATACATTAGAACATACACCCGCTATATGAGGAAGATGATGAAACATCAAATACTGTTATATTTTTATATTAAAACACCTTAAAACACCTCAAAACACTATTCACCCTTACTCTGACAAGGGTAAAGGCACTTGTTACACACGATACTGCATCCGTTCAGGATTTGTAATATTCTTTAGGTTATTGTTATACGCTAATAATTATATCATCATAGTTCAAAACCCAATCACTTTAATAAAGTTAACCAAAAGCTCTCAATAAATGATTTTTTCTTCTGATTTAAAAAGGCGCCTTTATTAATGATCGTGAATGTTCACTCACAACTCTTCACTAATTCCCAAAATCACTTCAACTTCTTTAATATGATCTAATTCATAGAACATAAAAAACTCAGCTTCTATTCGATTTGGACATTTCATTAAAATCTCTAAACGGTCAGAAAAATGAACACAAGAGATTATTCTCCAATTCATAGCTCTCATCTTCCGCAATTGCTTATAATCCTCTTGAAATTTTTCCTCTCGTTTTAATTTCTTTTCGTATATTTCATCTATTAAATTAAAGTTTTTATTTGTGTTGGAAACATTAATTCTTCTTATGAAAAGAGCAATAAAAACACATAACAAAATACCTAAAGCAATATAAACATAAGTATCAATTATATGTTCAGAAATATTATCGAAATCCTTTTGCAACTCATTGGAATTCTCTAGTGGTTTAAAATCATTAATATTGTATTTTTTGGAAAGTGAACCTAATCCATAGTTAAAATATGAATTAAAATAAGAGTTCAAAAATAAAAATACTGGCACAATCGTTATTGTAATAATTGAAGCTTTTGTGGAAAAGTTGGCAGCTCTTTCGTATTTATCTTTGGCATAAAGTCGAAGATCTGCAACTTGACTAAGATTTAATTTTTCAATTTCCTTTCTAAGGTTGGAAACATTCGTTGCTAATTTCAACTTAACTTTTGGATCTTCCAAATGTCTAATAATATGCATATAACCTCCTTGACTGAATAAATTTACTTCAACAATACAAGTGAACTCCGAACGAGTAATTCAAAAGTTCAAAAAACATCGTTTCAACTCTATCTTACTATGGCATCTAACCCCTATAATCAGTGAAGAGGTAAGTTTTATATCTCATGTTCGTTGTACATCTGATGAATAATCTTGAGTATATCGTCAGCAGCTTCCATTATAATTTGCTGTACGAGATAATTTTACTACCTCCACTTCCTTCTTCAATTGCTATTTGAATTAAGCCCTCAAACTCTGGAAAGTCGCCTTCAATTGGATAGGATTTAATTACAACCAAATAATTGTCTCCTCTCTATTAAAGCCTACACTGTTAACTTTCAATTAATCCTTTCAAAAATTATTTCCAATTTCTAATCACCAAATTTTCAGAATATATACCATTTGAATTATTCTGCATTTTTATCTGTTTCCCCCTTTTTTGATCTGCACTATAAAAGCAGTTCTTCCAGATAAAGATTTCACCTTAATTAAAAAAGACGAGGATTTCTCCCCGCCTGAATTGCAATCTTTATTCGCCTAACATTTCGAGAAATTCAGCAAAATTATTTGCCACCGGATAAGTTACAGGAGCAAACTCTCCTGATTCTTCATGACTCCATACACACACTGCAGGTTCGTTCCTATTTGATCTATAATCCAAACAAATAAAATCACCTGCAAAGAGAACGGCGATTGGCAAAATCTCAACTCCAATTAAATCCTCATCTTCAATTATTCTCTCATCTAACTGTGACATGGTAGCCCCTATATCATACCACTCGAGTTCATTTTCCCCAGTGACTTTTAAAATACATAGAAACCTATCAATAGCATAGTTATGCCCATTACATAAAAATTGGCTTTCTAAAGGTATTCCTCCACTATTTTGTTTAATAAAGGTTTTATAACTTTGAGGTAAGGTTATTCTCCATTTTCTTTCTTTTTCATCCAGCAGCTCGTCTGTTGGAAGTGGATTTATAATTGAATTTTCCTTCATATCCATAAGTCGTTACCTCCAAAATTTTTATCGTGGTGCATCCGCCCACATCCCTTTCGTTCTGCCTCCATTATGTATTGTAACATTATGAATGCCAAACGGGACTAACTCCATTATCCCAGGGAATTCTGTGTGATGCCAAGTCATGCCATCTCTGTGACCACCAATTGCCTTATCTAAATAATCAAATTGCACCTTATCAGAAGCATGCCACAATTCTTTTGGCAACGGAATTGTCTTTTCTACAACTCCAGCACCTTTGAAATCAGCAAACCCAAATGGCATCCTCTCTACTTTTGTTACTTTTATATTTGGGATTAACTGATTTGTAAGTGCTTTTTCTTTTATCAATTTCCTCTGCTTTCCTGTTAAATTTTCTCCACCTAAGATTGTATCATCCCAAGACCATGGTTTATTAGAGTTTACTGTTTCTTTATATAATTGTGCATAGTCGTCTACTACATCATCAAAATGTTTATTTCCACTAATAAACTCTTCAATATTTTTTGTTTCTGCTTTTTTAGCTAAGTCAGCTTTTTTAAGTCTTTGCGCGGGCTTTTTAGTAACTTTTACACCAGTATTAGCACTTTTAGCCATCATCATCAATTTGTCTTTTAAACCTAAGCCGTCAACCGCATTATAAGGGACCTTTCCTATTCCTGCACCTGCTAACTGATGTTTTGAGGCATAAGGAAGCCACTCTGCTAAAGATATGCCTTTAACAGTTTGTCCGGTCTTGGTCACACTAGTTTTTACTGCTACCTTTGTAGTCGCTACTCCTGTTTTGGTTATTGATCCAGCACCTTTTGTTCCAAATATTGAAGTTACAACAGTTCCTACAGCATAAGAAACCCAATGTGCTCTAGAATATGAATCTCCGTTTACCATATCTCGCTCATACGAGTCGGATATGGATTTTGCAATCATATTGTATGTATCAACAGGATGAATGACGGCCGTTACAACAGCTTCAACCGTACCTGCTGGATTGACCACCAAAGCGTAGATGCCAGTAACAAAATCCTTCCCTACATCGTAAAGCCCACCCCCTACTCCTTTTGTAACGTTCCAGACCTGATTTCCTAATTCCTGTTGTGACTTTGCTTGAAGTAGTTGTCCATAGTAAAGTTTTTGATCAGACGTCAGGTTTTCATAACCGACTTCAGTTGCAATGTCGATATAATCATCCATTGATAAATCCCCTGGCTTGTCCAATTTAGCCTTTAACTCTGTGATTCTAAGTTTCTCTGCTTCTTCCTTTTTAATGCGTAAATATGTTTTCACTTCTGCATCAATATGTTTATGTGCTTTATATACTTCTGATTCATGAAACTTATTCGCATCATAATACATTGGCAATGCTGATTTTCCTTTACCTGTACCAGCCATCAATGCAGAATAAAAAGATTTGATATGTTGCTCAATAGGTTCAGATCTGGCATATTCCGACACTAGTTCATGATCCAATTTATAAACAGCGTCTATTGTTTCTCTTCGGACTTTGTCAGCATCATTAAGTTGATCATTAACTGGCTCACTTGAAAACGGTGTTAAATGAATAATGTCGCTAATACCAGCAAATATTCCGGAAAGCTCCCGCTGTTGTTCGTCAATAATACTACGACTGTTTTTGATTCCCTGTTCTAATTGATTTTCGACAAAATGTTCATCAACAAATGTACCACCGGCAAGCCCCATATCTTCCAGCTTTCCTTCGATACTATTGAAAAAGACGATCTGCATCTCAGTGAAGTTCATATATGTTTCGGTGTACAATGCTAAATCGTTAAAAAAAGCTTTAATGTTATCTGCGCCCCGACCAGTGAAATCATCACCCAGATTAGACACATCTTCTAATGATTTCTTTAAATCGGATAGTTCTTCACGAAGTTGTTGATATTCTTTGGAGCGTTGTTGTGAGGATGTAATAAGCGATTGTGCATCAAGGATTTTCATAAAAAAGGCTCCTTATGAGATATTCTTTAGGTTAAGAATATCACAAAAAGAGCCAATTTCGTTTAATATTCCTTAATAGGTTAAAGGATAAAATGATAAATCACTTTTTTTTTCAAATAATAAATTAAATTCAAACTCAGGTTTATTTTCACTTAAATCTTCTTTTATTTTTAGCATTTCATGTGTAATTTGTCCGTGCCTTTTATTAAGTTTCACAATCACGTTGACATAATTAACTTTTCTTCGAGAGTAAACTGTAAATCTCACGTCTTTTTTTTCTACAAAAATGTTTTTATCCTTTAGCTTTTTCATTATTAATTTAGGAAGTACTTCTTCTAATTCTGCATAGAGAGCATTCAAACTTCTCTTGTGTATATAACTTCTTCCCCCATAGAAGATGGGAATCACAAGAAAAGCAAATGAGACATACCAATAATCAGTAAGGAAAATTAAAGTTATTATTAAGTTAAATATAAAAAAAACCACAGGGATGAAAATAACTCTTAATAGCTGAATTGAACCTGGATCAAAAAACAAACTTTCACTCATTTTATTCTCGATTGAGGAATATGACCAAAAACAAACAATTAACAATAGTAAGTTTAATGATAAGATTAGCATAAGCATTTATTTTCACCCCTTTACTGGTTAATTTTATCTATTAATAACAGAAAGCTCCTTAGTTCTAATTAATCCGTATCCACCTTGGCCTTCTTTACTAATAATTAATTCAATTGAATGGATTTTTGTTTCTTTCCAGTGTTGATCTAATATCTTTTTAATATCAGCTATTTTTACAATTCCTTTAAACATTTCCTTTTCCTTATCGTAATCATTATTTACGTCAATAAAATCGGAATCAACTATAAGAACTTTCAAGAATGTTTCTACATTTAAATCCTTTACCTCGTTACCTTCCTTATCAAAGATTTTAAAATGAAATTCATAATCATCTTTACTTGCAACATTGATTGTTTCATCCAAGTTATAAAATCTAAGGAAATACTCACTGGTCTTTGTTATTTCAAGACTGTTTGTTAAGTCACTTATAATAATTTTTTTAGCATTAAGCAAATTTGAATCATTTATTACACTGTAAGGTCTCCCAAATCCCTCTATCTTATGCATTGTGACTTTTAAAGGTTCTTTGAATTGCAAACTTTGTAAGATCTCTTGTAAAGTCTGTGCACCAGCTAAACCGTTAAAAATATTTTCAAGAGAGTATTCATCTATACATAAGTTTATTTCTTCTTCTCCCAAAAATGTTTTATATATTATTTTTATGCTTCTTTGTTCGAGATCATTCATCAAGACAATAACTTCATTTTCATTCTCTTTGATAAATACTGTGTTATTCTTTTGATTTTCAGGTTCAATTTTAATTTCCACTCTTGAAGGGTTAATATTATATTCATCAATTAGAAATTTAAAATGACTATTTTCTTTTATTTTTACGTAATATCTATTTGGAAAAAATTCATATTCAATTTTCGGATTTACTGAATCCAATGAATAGATTATGAATTTCTGAGCAGGTTCAGTATTTCCTAAAATATCCACAGAAAACAACTCAATATGATTCACACCCGGTGATAAATGAAGATCGATGGAACTACCTTCAATCCTATACTCGTTACCACCATAACGTACGTAAGTGTCTTTAACCTCATAAGTTCCCTTTAATATTTGAATCGTCAATTCTATGTTGCCCTTACTTACATAGACATCTTGCGATTTAATTTTCTGAGCATTCATACTGAAGCTAGTTTCAGGAAAAATGAAGGCGTCATCCTTAATTTCAATTGATTTAATTTTTTGCACAGAATTTTGTTGAGAAAATACCTTTAGTTCGCTTTCATTAATATTACTTTCTACATTTAAGTTTGCAGTGAATTTGGGACTAATGTTAAATGACTCAAAAGCAACACTTTTTTGGAGAATCCCCTTATCATACCGTTCAAGAGATACGTTTGTTAACCCCTCATCATAAGCATCAATATAAATGGAGTGAGATTCTTCACTCACTATATTTGATTCATCAAAAATCAAGTATACAGTATTCCCCATTTCCTCCACTTCAATACCCTTTAAATCCTCAATTAATTCTTCTTCACTTTCTAATTCATCCAATACCCCATATATAGATTTTCCATTTTTCATAATGGATACATCTACAGGACATGCAATTTTCACCACATTTCCCTTAAAGCCCTTATCACTTAAAGAGCTTTCCTTTAACAAAACATTATCTGTTTCTTTAATTACTTCATTATTTATAATTCTTTTAATTAACTCTATTACATTGGGGTATTTCGGAAGTTTTTGATGCATAGCATTTAGAATAAAATAGTTCTTATTTGCACTTCCAGATACTGCACTAAATCTAGGGACTACTCCATCCCCATCATCCCTTGTAGCATTTACTTCATCAAAAGCATTTTCATTAATGGATACTATGCTTAACCGTCCCACTCCAACAATTTCATGGTGTTCAACTTGTGTTTCCCTATTAATATAATCATGAAATTCATAAAAAGTAGAGGTAACAGGATAATCCTCGACAATACCTTCATATTCAACCATTAATTGTTTTTTGTAAAGCGACTCAAAATCATTGAGTTGTTCCCCTTGTATGGTATAAGCCTCTACATTATATGATTCCTGAACTCTTGAAAAGTATAAGGAATGTGGCAGCAATTGATACGTACTGGGAAAGCCTTTGGAAAGATCCTTTGAAAGTTCTTTTGTAATAACTAAAGGATATTTAAAAAAATCAATACTGTTCCCGTATTTAAGAGTTTTATAAGAATCCATCGAACCGTACCAAGGAGTTCCCAAAGTGATTATCTTTTTTATTTTGTTTTTA
Source organism: Bacillus sp. CIS52 (assembly GCF_053545315.1). Classification (NCBI taxonomy): domain Bacteria; kingdom Bacillati; phylum Bacillota; class Bacilli; order Caryophanales; family Bacillaceae; genus Bacillus; species Bacillus sp. CIS52. Next base: position 361,634 of record NZ_JBIUFR010000002.1, on the reverse strand, counting down.
TATACCCCATTTTCGTGTTTATTAATAGTTAGTTTTGCAAGAAGACCTCCCATACTATGAGCTACAATTATAATTTCTTTCTTACTACTGTAACTCATTAAAAATTGGTCAAACAATTGAGCTGTTACCGAAATTTCTTGTCTCCAATCATAAGCAAACGATACAAAATCATATCCTTCAACTCTTTCTAAAGAGTTTAAAATTTTCCCATAAACAAACTTAATAGGTTGACCTGGAACTAGATCACTTTTCCCTAAAGGTAAGTTTTCTTCATATGCTTTTTTATATTTAAAAAACCTTGGCCATACTTTATAGCTTTCCTTTTTTAATTCACTCCCCATAATTCCAGGAATAAATATTATTAACTTGTCATTAACCAATCCTCAGTACCTCCACTTTTTTCACATCATCTCACATTTACTTTGTCGAAATCTCGCGAATCATGCAGAAATCCCTGTAAAAAAAGCAAACTCCTGTATGGTAACAGGATAATAATATCATTCCTTTACATATAAATGGCAAAAGTATGACACTTAATTACATAAGGTATGGTATTGGACTATCAATTAAATTATTTCAAAGATATTCACTTCCATCTTTTGCTTCTTCATTTGAAAAAGCAATTGACTTTCACTTCTTCATCAGTTATTCTTATAAATGAATCAAAAAGTCCGTCTATAACCTTACTACAGAGGTAAACCGTTTATATAACGGTTTCTGCGTCTTCAACAAGAAAAAGAGAGCGTGCACACCACTGTAGCTCCCTTTAATAAAAAATTACGTATACTTAAATGTTATATCACAAGATTATTTTGGCGAATAATTTTGTGGTTTTTTGTCATTTTCTCGTTACAAAAACATCTAAAAAAATTTTTTAGACTTCTTAAAATGCTCTCCATGCCACCTATCCTCATTATCTGCAATATAGTCCAGCGCTTTCAACAAGACTCCAACAACCTCTTGCTTTGTCATCTTCATAAACTTTTTTTCAGCAATTTTTTTATCTCTGCTGGATTTAATCTTCCTGAAGTAGGCATCATCAACTTCAAGTATTCGATTCTTTTGGTCATTTAACCGTTTCTTTTTCCTATACGATATACTGTATTCCTGATAGTAACAATAAAGGTCAGTATTTGTTTTCACAGAGTTTGGATGAATTCCTTTACTTGTTGGATCAAGTTCCTTTGTTCGTTTACTTATACTCTGCCGGGTTACAGGCATTCCCTCTTTAACTAAGGAATCAATCGCTTTTTTTCCTAGTTGAAAGGTATGATCCCACATTTTGGGTTTCTGTTTTAAAATTTACAGTACCAAAAAACCGCAATTTCATTTGCTGTTGAAAAATTGCAATAACGCATTGTATCGGCCGCTCCTATGACAAAGTTATTTTTAGCATAAAAATGACAAGCTGAAACGTTAATATCTTGTGTTTCAAGCATGAGACCGCATAAATGATTCTCCTTTGTCCACTCAATCGCTTTATGTAATAAAGCCGTCCCGACACCATTTTTTCTATTTGCAACGTCAATGTCTTCAATCAGGGCGTATCCATTCCAAGTAGAACGAAGCTTACTCCGGCTGACACAGTGGTTCTCTGCGTAATAAAAGAAGACAACTTTACTCTCTTCTTCAATATAACTGACATCAATTTCTTCATCGTCATATTTTTTGACATAAGGTTCAGCAAATATCTCTTCTGTATATGTCCACACATTTTTCAAATGAAGGGATTCTCTCTGAAACAACGAAAGGTTCGTTTGGTTTATTGAAGTCTTTCATATTGAATCGAGTTATTTTAGTTATCATAATAATCACCTTTCTGCATTTATTCACCTTGCTTTACGTCTTTTTAACTGTGATTCGTGGCATTTCATGGTCCCGGTTTAATAACTCTAAGACTAAAACAAAAAAGATACCAACATTGATTGGTATTATCTATTCATTCGAGCTCCTACAACAACATCCTATTCCGGAGCTTCCAACCCAAACTTTGTCCATTCCTCTTTTGCCGGGCCATAAATACCCGGAACAGGTAAACCCGCCTGTCTCATAAGAACGGTCATTTGTCCCCGGTGATGACTTTGATGTTGAATTAAAAACAGTAAAAGTGAACCATTGGGCAGCTGCTGACCCATAAAGTTGATACGTTCTTCAAGTGTATCGTCAGTCCATTGCGTTTTTAACGCCTGCACGAACGCATTGCTTGCTTGATGATAGCCGTCAGCTATCAACTGGGCCGAAGAGGGAACAGGATAATCTTCAGCTGGGGCGCGAAACGTTAAATCTGTGTTTAATATGATGATGCGAATAGCAGCAACAGTATGCCAAGCAATACGGCCTAAAGTCCAGTTCTGTGAAGTGATTTCTTGTTTTAGTGATTTATCAGTCAGAGTATTTAATAGTTTCTGTGTCGCATCGGCTTCGAACTCCCAAGATTTCAAAAAATGGTCTAAGGTTTGAAACATAAAAATCCTCCTTATCCTTTTTTGTGTTTCTATGTATCTGCAGTTCAATTATAGTGCTCCGTTTAGTTAAAAAAGAACAAAACGATAGACAGACAATACAATAACAGACAAAATATAAGAACATAACAGATCACTCTATACTTCCTTTTCTTCAATCGGCAAAAAGGATAGCTGTTCAAACAGGATTCTTCTATCTAATTGTTTCGCGTTACAAAAGTCCATATCGTCTTAGTGATTGAACCGGAGATAAAACAGCTCCCCGTCATCATAGCCACCCAAATGAAAAATGTCGGCTCGGCACCTATTACAATAAACATAAATATCAAGGACAAAATAAAAACAATACCAACCATCATCCATACTTTTTTGAAGATGAAATATCCTAAAATCCCCAACAGAAAAGAAGCCGCTGGAAGAAAGATGAGAATGATATACGCAGGACTCAACAGCGGACTCATACAAACACCTCCTCATTATTACGTTCCATTCCATTTATTACATATTACACCAATATACTCAATCATATATAGATATTTATTTATTTTTAAAATATCGGGAGTGTATTAAAGAGGAAGTAATTGCAGAAAAAAAGCAGCCTTCGGATAGTCTGCTTTTTTTCGTCCCCTAGTAAGTCCTTGCGCACCGACTTCAGCACACGCGATTTACCCATGTGATGTCTTCATGTTCTGTTCCTGCAGCGCTAATATTCTCATAATCGTATGCATGACGCCGCTTTCCTCATTTGATTTAATGACAAAATGCGCCGCATCTTTTATTTCGTCAATGGCGTTTTTGACCGCAAAGCTGTAGGATGCCGCTTCCATCAATTCTTTGTCATTGCGTCCGTCTCCGAATGCCATTGTTTCATCGGGCGAAACCCCTAACAATCGCTGCAGTTCCTGTACGGTTGTTCCTTTGTGTATTCCGATATTTGATATGTCCATCCAGGTGTCTTCTGATGCTACGATATATAATTGATGAAAAAATTCATGCAGCTTTTCTCTCGTTTCCTGGCAGTTGGCGTCGGGGGCATGAACCGTAATCTTGATAAAATCGTCTTTTATCTCAGTGAAATCAGCTATTTTCGTTACATGAGCATAAGAGGCATTCACGAATTTCATTTCACTTTCAGACAGGTTCTCTTTCACCATCGCGCCTTTTTTTGTGCAGGCAATAATGCTGTGCCCGCAGCTGATTTTTTCCAAAACCTTTATAATTGATAGTCCCGCTTCATTGCTGATCAAAGATTCATATATGAATTTGCCGTTTTTTTTCATACGTGTGGCACTGTCTCCTAAAATCCAAAAATCCTTAGCATCTTCTCCGAATAAAGCCTCCACCCTTTCACACTGCTTTCCGGTACAGAGGGCGAAAGCGACATGCTGTTCCGCCATTACTCGTTTAGTCTCTTCAAATAATGTTCGGTCAAAATCGCCTTGATTATTTAAAAATGTGCCGTCTAAATCCGTAATCACTAATTTAATCATCGTTCAGCACCTCCGCAGTTAAAACGTCTTTTTCAGACAAACGGTTTTTCATCTTTGAGAATGGCATCAATCGCGTTTAAGACCCCTTCTTCATTGTTGGATTGCGTGATATGCGAGGCAGCCTGTTTAATGCTTTCATGCGCATTGTCCATGGCGACTCCGTATTTCACGGCGGACACCATCTCCAAATCATTCCCGCTGTCTCCGAAGGCCGCGCATTCTTCATCATTTATCCCCCATTGTTTCTGGAGAAGCTTCATCCCGCTTGCTTTATGAAGCCCCGGTATAATCAGATCTATGTCACCGTGCCCGCTTGATACAGGCGTCACGAAAGATCCGATGTCGTTTTTCAAATGGCTCAGAAGTGCGGAACAATGTTCGGCGGGGAAACTGATGGAAAATTTTAAAATGTCATCATCAATGTTTTCAAAATGCGGCACCCTTTTTAACACATGATAATACTTACCGGCATGCAGATATTCATCTTCACCGGCATTTTCATGAATATACGCGCTTTTTTTTCCGCAGACAATGACGTTTTTCACATCATACCGCTCTAAAGCATCGAATACCGCTTGAATTGTATCTTCAGACATTTTACCCGCGAATAATTCTTCTCCGGCATTCACGACGAAGGCGCCATTCTCAGCAACGAAAGCGATTTCACTTTCGATTTCCGGAAAGAAAGATTTCAGCTGGGCATATTGATTGCCGCTTGCTACGGCAAATTTAATTCCCCGCGCTTTTAATTCACGATACTGATTCATAAAACGCTCTTTGTTATATGCCATTTCATCATTCAGAAACGTCCCGTCCATATCAACGGCTATCAGCTTAACACCCATATTGTCCTCCTTTTTTCAGACCCTTGAAGAATTGATTCGAATAGCGTATGAACGAATTATATCCGCAGTTTATTCGTCCCGTAAATCATCGGGTGACGTCTTGTTCTGAATGACACAATAAGTGATTTGTCACGTACATATAACGCTATGTTTCTTATAAAATGATATGTTACGATTAGATGTACATTCACCATTCTCATGAAAAGGAGAATCCCCCTGCATGTTCACACACGAAATGATTGCTTCATTTAACGAGCTTGAAACTTCTTTATACAACTACATCTCTCAAAACAGCGAGAAAGTCGTCTATATGCGGATCCGTGAGCTGGCAGATGAAACCCATGTATCTACGGCTTCTATTTTACGTTTCTGCAAAAAAATAAACTGTGAAGGGTTTTCGGAATTTAAGGTCAAGCTGAAAATGCATGCGGAGGCAAATAAAAAAACAAATGTAAAAAGTCCCCATCATTCCGTTGCCGAATTTTTTGAGAGGACAATGAGCAGGGGGATGGAAGAAAAGCTGAAGAAAGCCGCAGCCCTTGCGGCCGATGCAGAAAGCGTCATTTTTATCGGAGTGGGAAGTTCGGGAATTCTTGCCGAATACGGGGCCAGATATTTTTCATGCTTAGGGAAACTCTCCATGTACATTAAAGATCCTTACTTTCCGGTCCATTCCCATTTCCGCCAAAACAGCATAACAATCGCTCTGTCGGTTTCAGGTGAAGGCCACTCTACGGTCACTCATCTGAATCAGCTGAAACAAGAAGGCAGCCGGGTCATCAGTATTACAAACCATAAACACTCGACCATCGCCAAAATGTCCGATGTAAACCTTTCATATTACGTGACGGAAGAATGGGTTGAAAATGCGAATATCACCACCCAAATCCCCGCCATGTACATACTTGAATCCATGGCACGGGAAGTATACAAGCTGAGAGAATAAACACTCATGCAAAATACCCCCAGCAAGAGAACTGGGGGGCAGGAAAATCGATATGTTAAACAGCTTAGGCTGAACCAGAAACTTTAAACAGCCGAACAGCGGTTTTTCGTCCCGGAATTGGCTTCTTCTATTCTGAAAAGGCCAGCCGTTACAGCCAAAATGTTTCTCCGAGCGCTAATGCTTTCAGTTTTTCCCGAGGTAATGCAAGTCGGTCCCATTCGCTGTGCAGTCTGCTTAATGCTTCCGGGCCTGTATCATCAGCAAGCCGGAATGCCCCGTAATGCATGGGAATGAAGCTGTCAGCCTTCAGCTCCAAAAACGCTTTCACGGCATCTTCCGGATTGATATGTGACACTTTCATAAACCATTCCGGTTCGTACGCGCCTATCGGCATCAGAGCCGCCTTAATATGAAACCTTTCTCCGATTTCTTTGAAGCCTTCAAAATAGCCTGTATCTCCTGCAAAATAGATGGATTCACCGTTTTCGCTTTCTATGACCCAGCCTCCCCAGTGAGAGGTATCGGTATCCCAAAGCGTTCTCCGTGTCCAGTGCTGGGCAGGCACAAATGATATGTTCACTCCCCGCATCTCAAAACGATCCCACCAATTCATTTCAAATACCTTTTTGCAGCCTTTTTTGATGAACAGCTTTTTCAGTCCTGCAGGCACGTAAAAATCCGGATTTCCTCTCAGTTTTTTTATACTCGGAAAATCAAGATGGTCATAATGCCCGTGTGAAATGAGCACGGCATCAATCTCAGGCAGTTCGCTCAATTCGTATCCGGGATCTGTCAGCCTTTTTTGAAAGCCCATCCGCCGCGCCCATACAGGGTCGGTGATCATGTTAAGCCCTTGTATTTGGATCAGAAATGAAGAATGGCCGATCCATGTAATGGCCGTTTTTGTCCGATTGACGGCAACACCATGAACATCCCTGCCGGCCGCTTTCGGAATGTTCTCGCTTAAGTCTTTACTTTTCTCTCTTCGTTCCTTCATCCATTTCCACATGTCCCTGAATCCATGTTCATTCTTCACGCCATTCAAGTTTTCGTATCTTTTTCTCATATCATTCTCCCTTGAAACGTGTATTTCGTTCGATTCATTGGACATTTATACAATGTCTGTAAAGGATGCCCGGCTTACTGCGGCTAAATCTTGAGGCGCTAATTTCACCTGCAATCCGATTTTCCCCGCACTGACAATCATAAACTCCAGTGTTTCGGCGGATTTATCAATAAAAGTCGGAAACCATTTTTTCATGCCGATCGGAGAACAGCCTCCGCGCATATAGCCGGTGATTCTCAAAAGGTCCTTCATGGCAATCATTTCTATTTTCTTCTCACCTGCTGCCTTTGCAGCCTTTTTCAGATTCAGTTCCTTTGCAACGGGAACAACAAAAACGTAATAACGCTCTGTTCCTGCCGATGTTACTAGCGTTTTATAGACATTTTCGGCGGGATATCCGATTTTCTCCGAAACGGAAAGGCCGTCTGCAGGCTGTCCCCCATCTGTTTTGTAACTTAATAGCTCATAGGAAATGTTTTGCTGTTCAATGATACGGACGGCATTTGTTTTAACTGTTTTTTTCGCCATGACGCTCCTCCGTTACCTGTATTTCTTTCTGTTTTATATGATCTATTTTAGCCGCTGCAATGAAGCTGTCAATTTGATGATGAAGGTTCATTTTCGGCTTCTCTCCTTCCTTCATAACCTATACGCATTAATTCCATAGTTATTATAAATTAGACACATTGAAATGAAAAGCGTACGATACATATATAAGCAACAGTGAGAAAAGAGGGACATTCATGACGTTTATTCAGCCTCATACAAAGGCGTACAGAAAGGCCAGCTTGGCTCTGTTTATCAGCGGATTTGTGACATTTGCCACGCTTTACACAACACAGCCGCTTTTGCCTTTGTTTTCGGAAGAGTTTCATATTTCCGCTGCGGCCGCCAGCTTAACTTTATCCATCTCAACAGCCGTTTTGGCATTTTCATTATTGGCAGCCGCTTCGTTATCTGACGGAATCGGGAGAAAAAAATTGATGGTGCTGTCGTTAACCGCCACTTCTGTTTTAGGTCTATTAACAGCGTTCAGTCCGGCTTTTCCGGCGCTTTTGGCGATGAGAGGTCTGCTCGGTATTTTTCTGGCAGGCGTTCCGGCTGTCGCTATGACATATGTAGGCGAGGAGTTTGATCCGAAGGGCCTCGGGAAAATGATGGGCCTGTATATCAGCGGCACAAGCATCGGGGGAATGAGCGGGAGGCTGTTAACTGGGCTTCTGACCGATTTATTCGGCTGGCGGCCGGCGCTTGCCATCATCGGTATTCTTTCTATAATATTAAGCTATTTGTTTTGGCGTTTTCTTCCGGCTCCGCGCCACTCATTTCAGCGGCATGCCGGCGTAAAAGCGGCATTTAAAGAATATGGAGCGGTCATACACCGCAAGCGGCTGCTTTTATTAATTTCTCTGGGGTTTATATTAATGGGGAGTTTTGTCACTTTATATAACTATATCGGTTTTCATCTAATGGCTGCTCCTTATCATTTGTCGCAGACTGTGATCGGCTTTATTTTTATCGTCTATCTCGCGGGAACGTTCAGCTCTGTCTATATGGGGAAAAAAGCGGACCTTTTCGGAAGCTCAAAAATGATTAAGCTTGCGATTTTGATTATGCTGACCGGTGCAGCGGTGACACTTTTGCCTCAGCTTGCCCTTAAAATTGCAGGCATTGCCGTGTTTACCTTCGGCTTCTTCGGCGCACATTCAATCGCAAGCGCCTGGGTCGGCCGGGCAGCCGGTGATCATCGCGCGCAAGCTTCTTCATTATATCTGCTTGCATATTATATCGGTTCAAGTGCGGCTGGGTCTTGCGGCGGTTTCTTTTGGACGCATTTTCATTGGATCGGCATCATTTCTTTTATTTCGGCTTTGCTGGTATTGTCTTATCCGATTTTATTTATGGCGGAATTCAAAAAAAGAAAACATAGCCACCTGCATATAAATCAATAAAAATATTAAAGGTTTGTGTCTTTTGTCCGATAATAAAAATAAGGCCGGCACGATACTCCCTATAACTATTCCTTTTGATTCAGTAGATTTCAAATATCGTGCCGGCTTTCTTCAATTAAATAACATTCTTCATTTGCCTCACGCTTCTGTTACACACCTGTCCAAACATCTTTCGCATATCTTCCTTCCGCTTGCAGCTGTTCAAGCCAATTCAAGGAAACTTTTGAATCAGTGTTATGCACATTTTCATACGCCTGAAGCAGTACGTTTTCCACAGCCGGAGCCATTTTGCTTCCGTCACCACATATATAGAGATGGCCGCCTTGGTCAAGAAGCGCAATAATCTGTGCAGCCTCGCGAAGCAGGACATCCTGTACATATACTTTACAATCCTGATCTAACCTGGAATACGCCCGATGCACGGTCACAAGACCGTTTTTCTCCGCCTGGTCGAATTCATCTTTGTACAGATCGTCTTCTTCAGGGTGCCTGCAGCCGAAGTATAAATGAGCTTCGCCCAGGCTGTGACCGGACATTTTTTCGGCAGCCCGCGCCTGGATAAAGCCCCTGAACGGCGCAATTCCGGTGCCCGCCCCGACCATAATGAGAGGTGTTTTCGTATTTTCAGGCAGTGAAAAACCGGACTGCGGTGAGCGGATGAAACATACGGCATGATCGCCATTCTGTAATCCGGCTAAATAGTTCGAAGCCACGCCCCGGTATTCTCCACGGCCGCTCCACGCCGGAGCCGTCACAACCCCGACTGTGATACTGAGCTCTCCGCTTTTTGCCTTCGGTGAGCTTGAGATTGAATAATAGCGCGCCTTCAATGACGGCAGAAGTTCTAAAAAGCGTGCAAACGGCAGTTCACAAGCCGGATATTCTTCCAGCAGATCCAGCATGGTCATTCGTTTTTTCAGCACGTTTTCTTTATATGCCGCGTCATCAGAATAAAGATGCTCCAATTCTTTTTGGTGCGGCGGGCATACGGTATGAGCCGCGAGTTCGCGAAGCTGGGCTCTCGTTGCCGGTTCCTGCAGCTCTACATATGACGCCAAAATCTCCGGCGCATTAACTGCCCGGTCCATTGGGAGATGAGGCAACTGCCGCCCCTTGATCTTAAAGGGCTGATTCGGATCAAGACCGAACCGGCGAATAACACGGCTGATCAGTTTCCCGCTGTTTTGCGGAAGCACCCCAAGATGGTCTCCTTCCTGATAAGTTTCTGTTTCCGGAAGACGCAGCTCAATATGCCGGACTGAGCGCTTGCTGCTTTCGGTATGAAGCTCTTTGTTTGTAATCACTTCCGCCTCAAATGCTTTATACGTTTTGGCAATCGGCGTTTCAGCTGCTTCACTTACGTATTCTATTGATAACTGTGATTTATTCTGCTGTTTTGGAGCGGCTTCTATATGAAAAGCCTTGATGATGTCCTGCCAGAATGAGTCTTCCCAAGCTTCCTGACTGTATTCAAAATCATCGGCATTGTCGCCCTCTCCGAGAGAGGTCAGCCGTGCTGCCCCTTTTTCTTCAAGGACTTTGTCTATAAGGCGTGGGATCCTCTGGTAAGTGGCGGCCCAGTTGCGGTCTCCGCAGCCAAAGACAGCGTAAGAAACACCCTTTAATTCCTGGTCTTCAAGGGTTTCCATCCATTTCACAAAACCCGCCGCATTATCAGGCGGCGCTCCGTTGTAAGAAGCCGTAACAATAACGACAGCGCCTTTTACAGGCAATTTCCCGGCATAATCATCGAGCGGGCCGGTTTCAGTTGAAAAACCTTTGCTTCTGCCGATGTCAGCCAGCTCTTCCGCGATTCCTTCCGCAGTTCCTAAATTTGATCCGTAAAGAATGAGAAGCGGAGTTCCGTGTGACGGTATTTCTTCCGTTTCTTCTTTGTGACCGCTGTCTTCAGCTTTATGGTTCTGTGCGGGCTGCTGATTGGACACGTCCTTGTTTTTCACACGGATTTTAAAATCACCGGGCTTAATGGTTAAAGCTTCTTTAATCGTAAGCTCATAATCCGTGTGATCAATCAGTTCAAAGTGTTTAAGGACAAGCCCGAGCACCATTGTCGCTTCCTGAAGAGCAAACTGCATCCCGATGCATGCGCGCTGTCCGTTTCCGAACGGCTTATACGCATCGGCCGGAATTGCCGCGGGATCACTGAACCTTTCCGGGCGGAATAACTCGGCATCTTCTCCCCACGCGCTTTTATCCCGGTGCAGCTGCGGAGTCAGAATCGTCACCGGCTGTCCTTTCTCAATCGGATATTTTCCGCCGAGAACGGTATCTTCCTTCGCGTACAGGGAAAATGCCGGGGCAGTCGGATAAAGCCGCAATGTTTCGTTTAACACCATGCGGATATATGTCAGCTGCTGAATCTGCTTATATTCAGGTGTCTCTCCCGTCAGCACCCGTTCGGCTTCCTCAACGGCTTTTTCCAATTTATCTTTATTTTTCAGCAGGCAGTAAATCGCGAATGAAAGCAGTCCGCTTGTGGTTTCATGCCCAGCGATCAAAAAAGTAATGATTTGATAGCGGATATTTTCATCATCCAGCCTTTCACCCGTTACAGGATCTTTCGCTTCAAGCATCAATGATAAAAGGTCAGACAGATTCTCATCCGGATTTTCCCTCCGCTCAGCAATAATCCGGTCTACGAGTTCATTCATCACTTCAATATCCTGCTGGAACTGATGCCTCGTTTTGATCATCAGCTTGTCCTGCAGACTGTGTCTTTGTGATTGGCGCATTGCCTCCTGCAGCGCACGAAGCATGCTCGTGATAAAAGGGTGCTGTGTATCGCGGTAAAAGCTGTTAAAGCGGTAATGAAATCCGCACAGACCGATTGTATCCAGCGTCAGGCGCGTCATATCTTCAGCGACGTCAATTTCTTCGTTCGGATTTAATCTGCTCCACTTCTGCACGAGCTGCATGGCAATATCAAGCATCATTGAGTGATAGCCTTTCATTGCTTTCTGGCTGAAACTCGGCAGTAAAATCCGATGCGCTTTCTGCCAATTCTTTTCGTTTGTCCAGCTCGTAAATAATCCGTCACCGCCAAATTCACGGACTTTGAGCAAGGCTTTGCTGAGGTTTTTGTCAAATCGCTTTTCATCACAGACTTCTGCCGCAAGTTCACGGCCTGATACAAAAACCCCGACAGAGCTCGGAAATTCAAAACGAAAGATCGGGCCGTATTCTTCGGCAATTTTCCAAAGCGATTGTGAAAGTTTTTCTTTTTCCAAGTGAGGGAGGTTTTTCAGTGGTCCGTATGTTTTCGGCTGCGGTATAGCGTTTAGCTGTTTCATATCGATCTTCCTTCCTTCGGCGAATAATTAATGAGTTCGGATGGCGTCCCAAGAACATTGCTCCAATTCTTTCAGAAACGGTTTTGTGATTTCAACGCTTCCCGTCCGGACAAGCTGATAGAGTTTGAGATATGCCCCCAGCAAAATCGCCATCAGCACATCGGACGGCAGATTCCGGAGCACGCCTTCAGACTTGCCGCGCTGAAAAAAGACGTCAAGCATCTGTGTGATTTCATCAAGAAGCTTACGGCTCGTTTCATTCAGAAAGTAGGCGTCCTTATTCGTTTCAAGAAAAAACAATGCATACTCGCTTTCCTTTGTAAAATCAATCAGGCAATAAAAAAGGTGATGGAACCCTTCTCTTACAGATATTTTCGAAAAATCAGTTTTGACTTTTTTCATAAAACGCTGCGCACTTTCCTGATACAGCACATTAACAAGCGTTTCTTTACTGTCAAAGTAACGGTAAATTGTTCCGGTTCCGACATCCGCCTGAGCGGCAATCATCGGGATCGTCGTTGCGTCAAATCCTCTCTCTGTAAACAAAGTAAGCGACGCTTTCATAATGAGTTCAACTTTGTTTGAAGCTGTCATCTAATCCCCCTTTTAAATACGGAATGAATATTCATTCCGTTTGTTCAAAATTTTTAATGTACGGTCAACTGATCATTATTGTATAAGAAAAAAACTTTTTTTAATATAAAACATGTGTGAAATAGCCAAAAATAAGGAAATATGCCCAAATTATAAAAAAGAGCTGCCATGACTTAAGCAGCTCTTTTATTTCCCAAGAAATATTCTATTTAATGGCAGTAATAAAATGGAATGAATCTCTGCTGACAACTGAAATGTCTCTGAAATGCTGATCACGCAGCACCTGAATTACATCATTTTCGCTCATTCGTGAAGGCTTCAAAATCATATAAAAAGACCCGTCAATTTGAAGCACGCGGTACACTTCTTTACATGCTGTCCGGTAATCGCTGACCGTTTCAGCAGTATGTAACGAGAAGACTTTATGAAAGCTGCGGTCGTCGAACGGAATGCTTTCAGGCCGCCCATGCTGAATGTTTCCGAGTCCGGCCTTTATGGCCGAACGGTTTGCGCGCTGTGTTTTCCGTATTTTACGTTTTGATGTTTCTATACTTTTAAGACTGCCCTTTTCAAGCTGTCCGATGATTTGTTTAAACATTGAGCCGTTTCCGGTTCCGATTTCCAGAATGCGGTCGTATTCCTGTATATCCATCATAATTTGCCGAATGACTGGTTGTGCCGGTTCTGATGTAGCAAAGTATTTCGCGCGCATTCGTTTTAATGCTGAAGATGTATGTTGCAACATTGTATAACACCCGCTTTTCTATTTCTGTGATTTATTATTCAGAAATAATATTACCTCCTATTAGTACGAGGTGCTAATTAGACGCACTTCTCTTCATAAATGTTTCGATTTCATTGAAATTTATATCAGTTTTCATAAAAAAAAAGACGGAAAACGTAGGTTTTCCGCCTGCTCTAATACCAATAATACGGTGTTATATATCTTGTCTGCCGGGAAAGCGCCGCCATTCTCTGACGGCGATACGGGTTGCCGTAGCCGTGTTTAAATGAATGGGGCATTGACGCATACCCGTGTCCGATAGATGGAATTTTGTTCTGTCCGCTCTGCATGCTATCACCCGCTTACCGATTTATCTTTCTTTACCATGGTATGCAGGCCGTCTGCGCGGTGACAGCAAAATTCCAGCTAAACCTGGTCCTTCTCCATTGTGTAATGATTCAGCAGTTCAATTCTGAACATGATGATCTCCTCCTTCTTCCCCATTTTGGCTCTTTTTGTTCACTCAGTTCATATAAAAATGTTTCATCTGGCGTTCTTTCGCTTCATTGTAAAACTCTTCGACCTGCTGTTCTCGTTCATATTCTTCAGCACTTTTAAAACGCTTTGAAATGGTCAGTGTCAAAAAGAAGAGATTAATGGTCATTATCGCTCACCCCCTTTCAATATCCGCACAAGCGAAAATAACCCGCAGCCAACTTCATATGTGCTGCGGGCAGACAAAATCCGCAGACAAAAGAAGCCGGTGCTTCTTTCCCTGCGGGGAGCTGCGAATGTCCTAATACTCCGAAATTAACGTGCTTAACAGGCAGAGGTTAAGGAAGGACACGAACTCTTCCACAGGCTGAATCGATTCAATTTTCGGTTTGGCTTGCCGTTTAACGTTGTCATTTGACTCAACCTCCCTTTGCTTTTTTTCTTACTTTGTAAGTATATCCACCGTCTTCCAATTTGTAAACATTATTTTCAAGATTTGGACGGAAATTGTGCTGGAATTCCGCTTCAATTGTCCATGTTTTCCGGCATCTTTCTTACCTCAGGAAACTCTTTTCATCCCTTGTTTATTCTGTTCCTTTTTTGAATATGCAATAAAATAAATAAGGCCGACAAACACTGCGCCGCCGATCACATTCCCGATAAAAGCCGGAATGAGATTAAGAATCAGATCCCCCCATGAAAAAGAGCCTGCAAAAATCGCAGCCGGGATGATAAACATATTGGCGACAACGTGCTGAAAACCGATTGCGACAAACGCCATAATCGGAAACCATATACCCGCGATTTTACCGGCTCCGTCTTCTGCCCCGAAAGAAAGCCAGACGGCTAAACAGACAAGCCAGTTGCAGCCGATCGCCGACACAATGACTTTTCCAAACGGCATATCCAATTTGCCTTGTGCGACCGCAATCGTTTTTTCCAAATACGGCCCCGTTTCAGTTAATCCGACAACATGTCCGAAAAAGTAAGCGACAAACAGCGCGCCGACAAGATTCATTAACGTCACGATCATCCAATTTTTCACTAAAGAACCGGCGGATATTCTTCTGGAAAACAGCGCCATGGATACTGACATCATATTTCCCGTAATCAGCTCCGCGCCGGCAAGAACGACAAGCACCAGTCCGACGGGAAACACGGCCGCGCCGATTAAACTTGACAGGCTGCCCCATTCTTTCGGAAGATCTCCGATGACACGGATATCAAGCAAATAACCGAGTGCGATAAACGCTCCTCCTAAAAATCCTAATACGATCAGTGCTGAAAGCGGTGATTGCACCTTTTTTACCCCTGATTCGACCGCAAGCTCCGCTATTTCGTCCGGTTTACGAAAAGCCATCATTAAACCCCTCCATTATCAATTCATCCGGCAGTTTTCAAAAGGAACTTAATAAAAAAGGCAGCATTCAAACAGCCCGTCTGAAACGGGTTTGAATGCTGCCTAACTTGTATGCATACCCATACAACAATATCAAGCAGAATGAAAATGTTAGCTATAGAACATGTACAGCTCATGCACACATTCCATAAAAAATCGTCCTTAAGCCACTGCTGGCAGTTCATATCATATCAAATGTGACAATTTCGTGTCAATTGAATTTTTTTCAGCTTTTGATTTCTTCACGGCGCTCTTCAATTGTTCGGTCAAATACAAATACAGACACCGCAATATTCTCTTCGATCTTGATGTCTGAAAACAGATGCACGAGCTTTGCCCCGATAAGCTCTTCCATTCCTTCAGGCGTTTGTTTGGAATACAGCTCCTGAATTAAGCTGGTCCGCGCGGCGTGAACCATTTCCCTTCCTTCAGGGGTGCGTGCGATAAACTGCTCACTTGCGCTTAAATTGCCGTAAAGCGTAGATACCGCCATGTTATCCACAAAAACGGTGTGAATTCGTTCCGGCCCTTTTCCAAATAATTCTTTGCGCAATTTCCGGATAATATCGTTAAATTCATGAATTTTTTTAGACATATTGTCCCCTCCGATTTCAGCCGATGAAAGACATTCCCGGTTCCCCTTTGCAGCATTTCACCTGGTTAAAGTTTTCCTTTCGTATTGTATTATAATAAATATCACCTTATAATAAAAGCAGTGAAGATGGATTCGTAATAGGAAACGTGTTATGAGTCTATCGTTTTATACAGATAGGATTGGTCTGTTAGTAAGACTTGCTAGTGAACTATTCCGCCATGCGTATTTATACCGATCTCTGCACAGGAGGCCGGTATCTATGTGCATGGCTTTTTTCGATTTTAAAAGATGGAGGGGAATTGGAAGTGACAGACGTTCAGTCTATCCGTGTCACAATCGACGGCACGGAGTATGAAGCACCAGAGGGGACTAAAATTTTAGATATTTTAAATCAAAACGGAATTGAGATTCCGCAAATATGCCATGTACCGGAAGTGGATCCGATTCAAACATGCGACACCTGTATTGTTGAAGTAAACGGAAAATTGCAGCGCTCTTGTTCCACTGCAGCAGAAAACGGAATGTCAATCTCGCTTACGTCGGGAAGGGTAAAAGAAGCTCAGACAGAGGCCATGGACCGCCTGCTCGAAAATCATCTGCTTTACTGTACAGTATGCGATAACAACAACGGAAACTGCACGCTGCATAATACAGCGGAAATGATGGGAATTGAGCACCAGAAATATCCGTATACACCGAAAGACGATTCAAAGTGCGCGGTGGATATGTCTCACCCGTTTTACCGCTATGATCCGAATCAATGTATCGCCTGCGGCCAATGTGTGGAAGTGTGCCAAAACCTTCAGGTTAATGAGACCCTTTCCATTGATTGGGAGCGCGACCGCCCGCGGGTCATTTGGGACGAAGGCGTCGCCATTAATGAATCTTCCTGTGTCAGCTGCGGCCAGTGTGTCACTGTCTGCCCTTGTAACGCACTGATGGAAAAATCAATGCTTGGCCAGGCCGGATTTATGACCGGCATCAAAGAAGATGTCATGGAGCCGATGATTGATTTAGTCAAAAATGTGGAACCCGACTATACAAGCATCTTCGCCGTGTCAGAAGTGGAAGCGGCTATGCGCGATAAACGGACGAAAAAAACAAAAACAGTCTGCACGTTCTGCGGTGTCGGCTGCTCTTTTGAAGTATGGACAAAAGGACGTGACATCCTGAAAATTCAGCCTGTTTCCGATGCTCCGGTTAATGCGATTTCCACTTGTGTCAAAGGGAAATTCGGCTGGGACTTCGTGAATTCGGAAGAACGGATTACAAAACCGCTCATCCGGAAAAACGGCGCATTTGTTGAATCGTCATGGGAAGAAGCCCTTGACCTTGTCGCTTCAAGACTCGGTTCGATCAAGGCCGAGCACGGCAGCGGTTCTGTCGGTTTTATTTCTTCTTCTAAAATTACAAATGAAGACAACTACGTCATCCAAAAATTAGCGCGCCAAGTATTTGAAACCAACAACGTGGATAACTGCTCACGCTACTGCCAGTCACCGGCAACGGACGGCTTATTCCGCACCGTCGGTATGGGCGGAGACGCCGGCACAATTAAAGATATCGCAAAAGCGGGCCTCGTGCTCATCGTCGGCGCCAATCCGGCGGAAGGACATCCCGTTCTGGCCACACGCGTGAAACGCGCGCATAAGCTGTACGGACAAAAATTAATTGTTGCCGATCTGCGCAGAAATGAAATGGCTGAACGGTCCGACCTCTTTATCAGTCCGAAACAAGGGACTGACCAAGTATGGCTCATGGCAGTGACGAAATATATGATTGACCAGGGCTGGCACGATCAAGCGTTTATTGATGAGAATGTCAACTACTTTGAAGATTATAAAGAAACGCTGAAAAAGTATACATTAGAATATGCGGAGCGCATCACCGGACTTTCTCAAGATACGATCATCCGCATTGCCGAAATGATTCGTGATGCAGATGGCACTTGTATTCTTTGGGGCATGGGCGTTACTCAAAATACAGGCGGCTCTGATACCTCAGCGGCGATTTCCAATCTGCTGCTAGCCACAGGGAACTACCGCCGCCCGGGTGCCGGAGCTTATCCGCTGCGGGGACATAACAACGTTCAAGGCGCTTGCGATATGGGAACTCTCCCGGGCTGGCTTCCGGGATATCAGCATATTACCGATGATGCAGCCCGCGCTAAATTCGAAAAAGCTTACGGTGTCGAGATTGACGGCAAGCCGGGTCTTGATAATATTGAAATGCTCCATGCGATTGAAGAAGGAAAGATGAAGGCGATGTATCTTGTCGGTGAAGACATGGCGCTCGTCGATTCAAACGCCAACCATGTTCATGACATTTTATCCAGCCTTGATTTCTTTGTTGTGCAGGATATTTTCCTTTCAAGAACGGCGCAATACGCGGATGTCATCCTGCCTGCGGTTCCTTCTCTTGAAAAAGACGGAACATTTACAAACACAGAGCGGCGTGTGCAAAGATTGTATCAGGCGCTTCCGACGCTTGGTGATGCAAAACCGGACTGGTGGATTATTCAGCAAGTCGCCAATCGTTTAGGCGCTGATTGGAATTACACGCATCCAAGCGATATTTTCTCAGAAATGGCGAGCCTTTCTCCGCTGTTCGGAAAAGCTAGCTATGACGTACTTACCGGCTGGAACAGCTTCCTGTGGGGAAGCTTTACGGGAGAAAGCACTCCGCTTCTATATGAAGACGGCTTTAACTTCCCTGACAAAAAAGCCCGTTTTGCCCTTAGCGATTGGGTGGAGCCTGCCGTATTCCCTGAAGAATATGACTTGCACATTAATAACGGGCGGATGCTTGAACATTTCCACGAAGGAAATATGACTAACAAATCGAAAGGCATTCAGTCTAAAGTGCCGGGCGTATTTGTTGAAGTATCGCCGGAGCTCGCGGCTGAACGCGGAATTTGCGACGGAACAATGATCCGCCTCGTCTCTCCTTTTGGAGCGGTTAAATTGAACGCGCTTGTAACAGACCGCGTCCGCGCAAATGAGCTTTATCTGCCGATGAACTCTACAGATAAAGATTCGGCGATTAATTTCCTGACCGGACCAGCGTATGATTCACGGACACATACGCCTGCCTATAAGCAGACAAAAGTCCGCATGGAAGTGCTCGGTTCCTGTGATACTCCGCCGCTTCCGAAAACGAATCCGCGGAACAAAAAACGTCATCCGCAAAATGGTGTGGAAGCTCAGCGAAAATGGAACCGTCCGGGCTATGTGCACTTAACTGATTAAGGAAAGGAGGAAGCATTATGGCAAGCCCAATTACTGAAATTCAAAAAGAAACGAAAACGGAGGAACAGCTGAAAGCAGAAAAGCTGGAAGAGCTGAAGACGCTTCTCGCAGAAAATGAAGAAGCCGTCGCAAAAACGATGTCTATTATGGCGGAGCTGAATGGCTTGGGCATTTTTGATGCCGCCGGCTATATGCTCCAGGCGAAAGAGGAAATTGCCAAAATCGCGCTCGGACAGATTTCCCGGGAACCTGTCACAAATCTCCTGAATACGATGATGGCAGCGGGAGGCGCGCTGTCAAAAGCTGATCCTGAATTTATGGGCAAACTTTTAGAAAGCGTCATGGCCGGAACGGATCAGGCGCAAAGCTTTTTAAAAGAAGACCGGAAAGTCAGTATGTTTGAACTGATGAAAGCCGCCGGTGATCCCGATATTAACCGCGCGCTCGGCTTCGGTCTGCAGTTTTTAAAAGGAATGGGAAAAGAATTACGAGAAACGCCGTCTGAGTAAGCAACGAAAAAGCCATTGTCAAAAGACAATGGCTTTTTTTTATTCATCGGCCTCTTCCAGCCTCTTTTTATAAATAAGTGAACGGTCCACGCAGAAATAAGCGCCCGCTAAAAATACACAATCCGTTACAAACATCAGCATTTTCTGGCCCGAAGTCAGCCCTTGTCCGGGAAGAACCGCGCCGATATAAATGAAGGTGCTGACTGCAAGCAGAATAAATGCGTAATGCTTAAAATCTTCTATTAATGATTTCAGTCTTTTGTTCTCCATATAAGGTCACCTGCCAGTTTTATAGTCTAACAACATTATAATATAAGCTGGCAGCCGACAGAGAATGTAAATCTATCCAATCTTTATAAAAGTGAATCAAGCGCCTGTTTCACATCCGCCGTTAAATCCTCAGTATCCTCAATACCGACTGAGATCCGGACGAGCCCGTCTGTTATGCCAAGTGCAAGCCGGCGGTCGCGCGGGATTGAAGCATGCGTCATTCTGGACGGCACGGAGATTAAGCTTTCAACCGCTCCTAAGCTTTCCGCGATCGTAAACAGGTTCAATTTTTCTAAAAATGCGTCGACGCGTTCGCTGCTGCCGATATCAAAGGAAATCATTCCGCCGAAACCGGAGCTTTGCGCTTTTGTCAGCTCATGGCCCGGGTGTTTCGCTGATCCCGGATAGTAGAGCGTCTGAACGGCATCATGCGCTTCAAGCAGCTCGGCGATTTTTCCGGCGCTGTGATTGATGGCATCCATTCTGAGTCCCAGTGTTTTAATGCCTCTCATTAAAAGCCATGAATCCTGCGGTCCTAAAACGCCGCCTGTTGAGTTTTGCACGTAATGAAGCTTTTCACCGAGCTCTTTATCAGCCGTCACGACTAATCCGCCGACGACATCGCTGTGGCCGCCGAGATATTTTGTCGCGCTGTGCAGCACGATGTCAGCGCCGAAGCTGAGCGGCTGCTGGAAATACGGCGTGTAAAACGTATTATCGACGATAAGCAATACGCCCGCTTCTTTTGCGATGTCAGACATCAGTTTGAGGTCAGTCACTTTCAAAAGCGGGTTTGTCGGCGTTTCGATATAAATCGCTTTCGTATTCGGACGGATGGCTTTTTGGACTTTTTCTTTGCTGCTCGTATCAACAAAGTCCGCTTCAATGCCGAAGCGGTTCAGCACACCTGTCATCACCCGGTAAGTGCCGCCGTATACATCATCCGTCAAAATAACATGATCGCCGCTGTCAAACAGCATCATGACGGCTGTAATCGCAGCCATACCAGAACCGAATGCATATCCCGCCGCGCCGCCTTCAAGCTCCGTAATTAAACTTTCAAGAGCCGTCCGCGTCGGATTGGCCGTTCTTGAATATTCATAGCCCGTGTGCTCGCCCGCTTTCGGCTGCTGGTACGTGCTTACTTGATAAATCGGTACGGAAACCGCTCCGGTCTTTTCATCTCCCGTAATTCCTCCGTGCACCATCAGCGTTTTTTTCTTCATCTTACTGACCTCCTTGGAAAATGTTTTTGCTTATATAACGATCGCTGCCATCTGGGAAAATGGTGACG
Source organism: Bacillus sp. CIS52 (assembly GCF_053545315.1). Taxonomy (NCBI): domain Bacteria; kingdom Bacillati; phylum Bacillota; class Bacilli; order Caryophanales; family Bacillaceae; genus Bacillus; species Bacillus sp. CIS52. Next base: position 340,434 of record NZ_JBIUFR010000002.1, on the reverse strand, counting down.
ATATTTGAGCCGGCGGGCGCTTTTTTCGCTTCTTCCAGCGCCGCATATAGAGCCGCCCCTGATGAGCTTCCGATTAAAAGGCCTTCTTTCTCGGCCGCTTCTCTGACAAACGAAAATGCCTTATCGTCTTCCACCGTGTAAATGGCGTCAAAATGGCTCTCGTCCATATAATCCGGGATAAACTCCATACCGATGCCTTCCGTTTTATGGGCATGCGGTTCTCCGCCGTTCAGGATGGAGCCTTCCGGTTCAACGATCACCGTTTTGACGGCAGGATTTTTTTCTTTTAGATAAGCTGCCGTGCCGGCAAAGGTCCCGCCGGAACCCGCTCCGGCGACAAAGGTGTGGATATTGCCGCCGAGCGCGTTCCAAATTTCGGGACCGAGTGTTTTATAGTAAGTCAATGGATTTACTCGGTTTTTAAATTGCAGAACGGCATAAGAATTATTAATCTCTCTCTCCAGCTCAAGCGCTTTTCGGATGGCTCCCTGCATGCCTTCTTCTCTCGGCGTATGCACAATGTCCGCTCCGAGCGCTTTCATAATCTGCTGCTTTTCTCTGCTGAAATGCTCCGGGACGCAAAAAACGGCGTGAATCCGGTGCTTTCTGGCGCACAGAGCGAGTCCGATTCCGGTGTTCCCGGCTGTCGCTTCAATGATAACGCCGCCCGGTTTCACCTTGCCCGTGTGAAGCGCATCTTCAATGAGCATCTCGCCCAGCCTGTCTTTAATGCTGCCGCCCGGATTCATCATCTCAAGCTTAGCATAAACCGCTGTTCCCTCTGGTATATCAAAATGCTTGAGACGGAGCAGCGGTGTATGTCCGATCAGTTCTGTAATATCTGTTATCACGTTCAATATGGTGTCCTCCCCCTGAAAGCGGAGGAGAACGAGAAGCCCCCGCTTAGTGAATTCGTTTGATGACATTCAGGACAAGCTCAGTTGAATGAACGGCTGCCTGTTCTAAAAATTTATCAAATGAAACGTCAGATTCTTTTCCGGCAATATCAGATAGAGCTCTGATGACAACAAAAGGCGTTTTGAACTGGTGGCACACCTGTGCGACAGCTGCAGCTTCCATCTCAACCGCGTACAAATCCGCAAACTTGGCGCGTACGTCTTCAACCCGCTTCGGATCATTCATAAAAGAATCTCCAGTAGCGATTGTGCCTTTTGCGACTTGAATGCCGTTCAGTTCAGAAACCGCTTCCTCGGTAATGCTGATCAGCTTTTCATCAGCCTTGTATGCTGCCGGAAGACCCGGCACCTGTCCGTATTCATAGTCAAACGCCGTCACGTCCACGTCATGATGGCGGACATCTGTTGAGATGACGACGTCGCCTACATTCAATGTATGATGAAATCCGCCCGCTGAGCCTGTGTTAATCACATAATCAGGTTTGAAACGGTCAAGCAGAAGCGTCGTGCTGATCGCCGCGTTGACTTTTCCGATGCCTGATTTCAGCAAGATAACTTCGACGCCTTCATAGCTGCCCGTCGTAAACTCACAGTGAGCGATCATTTCTTGTTTTGCGTCTTTCAGTTTGCTTCTTAAAATCGTAACTTCTTCTTCCATTGCTCCGATGACTGCCAGTTTCATTTATACACAATCCCTTCGATTTACCGTTTAATCGCCTCCATTATCCAGACAAAGTCGTTTTGCTGCGTAAATCTTGCGGCAAATCCCTCAGCTGAAAAGATGTTTTTCATTGTCCCGAGTGTCGGATAATGTTCCGTCTTTAAATCGTCCGCTAATTGGTGATAGCCGTTTCGGTTTGCTTTTCTGACGGCTTCCCCGTATGCTTCATGATCTTTAAAGACGGTATCGGCAAACACTATTTTATCATGCTTCTGAAGGATTGTGCCATATTGCTTTACAGCCGCTTGCTTTTCTTCATCGGTTAAATGATGAAATGCGTACGAGCTGACGATGGTATCTATTTGGAAAGGCGGAGCGGGAAACTCCAGAAAATCCCCGTCACTGAACGCAGCTCTGTCAGAAAGCTTGTCAGCTGCCAGTTTTCTCATTGACGGAGACGGTTCTACACCAAACACTTTTTTGTTCGCGGCGGCTAATTTCGCCGTTAAATTCCCTGTGCCCGGTCCGAACTCTAAAACGTTAGAACCCGAAAGTGCGACGATGCTGTCAAGAATATTGTCATACCCTTTAAAAACATCAGCATATTGTTCGTCAGCTCCGTGCACCGTGGCGTCATAAGTCGCTGCCCAATCTTCAAATAAAGGAATAAATTCACGGCCCATATTTTTCACTCTCCATAATTTATAATTCCTATGAGTATAGTATGGATTAATCATGGAACAGTTCCTATCCTATCACAAAAAAGAGCGAAAGGGTACTAAAATACTTTGGGATTATTGCGCAATTACAGCAGAAAGGCTTATACTTTCATTGACTCAGAAGAAAAATCAGGAGGATCTATACTGATGAATTTTCAATTGGATTTAATAAAAGATAAAGTAGAATTTTTTGAAGCGGCATCTTTGCAGGAGCTGGAAAAGAAAATAAACGTACAGATTGAAAACAACCAGGCGATTATGCTTCGCGTCCGTTCTGTATCCCATCAGGTGACCGCCGTTGACGGCAGAATCCTTTACAGCGCGTCGGTGCATTTTTCAGCTGACGTATGACAGAAAAAAGCAGCTGAAGAATCAGCTGCTTTTTTGCGGTTATTTTAAGGTTTCTACTTTTGTCGGCTTCCAGCCTTTTTTGTCTTCCCAAGTGATGGTGACCTGATACTTTTTGCCGTTCGTTTTGTCTAAAACTTTACCCTTCGCATCTTGCGGGCTTCCATTGTTTCCGAGCCACAGCACTGTCATGTGATCTTTTGACACGCCGGTTGCGTAAGAGATGGCGTCAAGCATTTCGGACCAGTCTTCAGAGCTTGAGTCATACGTCGCCGCATGTTCTCCCGTCTGCTTTGTGCCGACTGGTTTCCATTTTGAGTTAACAATTGTTTTATCGACATCGCTGGATGAGCCGCCCTCTGTTATTTTTGCTCCTTTAAAAGGGTCACTTGAATCAGAGGCTTTTTTGCTGTCATCACTTTTTGATGAATCATCGTCTTTTTTGCTGTCAGAGTCTGAAGATGAATCGGATTTGTCCTTATCCTGTTTATCTTTTTTGTCATCGTCTGAGGCCGTATCTTTTTTGCTGTCTTTTATGTCCTCATCTGATGTCTGCTTCGTCTTGCCTGATGCAGGGGTTTCCTGCTTCTGGCTCACGTCGCTGGACGGACTGTTGATGAAGAGGCTGACTGCAACGACGACAATAAGAATAGATACGATAGCAATTAAAATGTTAAGCACTAAATTTGCTTTTCTGCGCTTATCACGGTTTTCAAAACGAGATTGTTTATTGCTCAATCATTCTGCACTCCTTTATCCCTCTTGCTCAGCATATATTTTAACATGGGCTGAGCGGTTGTTCTATGTCTGATTTGTTTCATTTTCATGTACCTTTTTAACAATATCATAAAACACTGTATTTGTCAGAGCCTTATCTCCCGGCGTGTCCATGTGCAGCACAACGAGAGCGTATTTCGGCTTGTCCGCGGGAAAGTATCCCGCAAACCATTTGTTGTAAAGCGTCTGTTTATCTTTTGTAAACATTCCCGTCTGGGCCGTTCCGGATTTTCCCGCCACCGCATACGGCAGATCCTGAAATCTCCTGCCGGTTCCTTTCGGTGAAGTGACGACTTCTCTGAGAATTTTTTGAAGCTGCTGGGCTGTATATTTATCGATCGTTTTCCCCTTTAACGGCTGATCTTTGAATGACGCCATCGTCGTTCCGTTTTTGTATTCAATTTTGTCCGCGATTTTGACTTGTTTTTTTTCGCCGCCGCGCGCGATCGTCGCCATCATATTGGCGACTTCAAGCGGGGTGACTTTCACGTTTTTCTGTCCGATCGCCGTCTGGGCTACTGCTCTTTTGACGGTTTTGTCTTTGGCATCTCCCCAAATGACGCCGCTTTTTTCATTATACAGCTGCCTGAATCCGTCTTCCCGGTACAGCTTGCCTTCCCAGCCCGCCCGCTGTGTGAGACCGAGTTTTTCCGCCATGTTTTCGATAGCGGAGTCATCTTTTTTGACCAATTTTTCTGCAAGACTTGTAAACGTATAATTGCAGCTTTGGGCAAAGCTTTCTCCAAAATTGAGCGTGCCTTTGTCGTCACCCGGCTCTCCGTACAGGTTGAGACTGCAGTTAAAGGATGTGCCCGGCTTCACTTCATTTTGTTCAATTGCGGCTGCGGCGACCACCGTTTTAAACACAGATCCCGGATAAATCGGCGTCAGCATGTAATTTTGCAGTGTCTGCTGCTTTGACATGTCGGCGTCAGGCTTTGATACCATTCCGAGCACACTGCTTTTTTCAATGTCTAAAAGGACGGCTCCCCCCTTTTTTAACCCGCGGTCTTTCAATACATCTTCCATTGCTTTTTGAATATTGCGGTCGATGGAGGTTTTGACTTGCAGCGGATAAAACGCGTTTGCTTCTGCCGTATATTTGACGTCCATTCCGAATAAAGGGTTTCCCCTTCCGTCGACATGATACAAAAGTTTTGTGTCCTGATCCGCCAGCAAAAACTCATCAAACGTCCGTTCCATCCCGCTTGTCCCGATTTTTGCCGTGATCGGCAGTTCCTTACGGCCGGGATATTTCTTTTTCAAAAGCTCCGGGTCCTGATTTGTCGCGCCCAACAGATGAGCGGCTATGTTTGTTTCTTTGCTGTCTTTCATATATACGCCGTAAATGCCGGGATATTTCAAAGAATTGATATTTGACACGGATTGTTTCGTCAGATGTTTTATTTTTCTGCTGTTTAGGACCACCGGTTTTTTCGCTTCCGTGAGAAGCTGCCTGAGCTCATCCTGTTTCATCCCGAGAATGGCGGATACCCGGTCAATCGGCCAATCCTGCGTCACGAGAAAGGGAAACAGAACGACGGCAGGCTGCTTTTTTCCGGTCAGCTCTTTGCCGTTCCGATCAAGAAAAGAGCCGCGTCCGTCTGAAATAAGGACTTCTTCAGTCCGCTGCTTGACGCTTTCCTGAATCAGATTAATATTAGATTTTGAAAAAGATTCTGTAAAAAACAGCTGAATTTCAGCCAGCCTGGCAAGCAAAAAGAAAAACACGAGCAGAAAACAAATCACGGCCGTTTTCAGCCTTTTTGATACGATCATAAAAAACACCTCATCCATATTTTGGACGAGGTGTTTCATTGTTAAACGGATCTTATGAAATTTTCACAATTTTCACGAGCATTTCTCCGCCCGGCGTCTGAACAGTAACTTCTTCGTCCACTTTTCTGCCGAGCAGGCTTTTGGCAATCGGCGAGTCGTTTGAGATTTTCCCTTCAAACGGATCAGCTTCAGCGCTTCCGACGATCGTGTAAGATTCTTCTTCACCGTCAGGCAATTCGATGAATGATACGGTTTTTCCCAAACCGACAACATTTGAACCGCCGTCGTCCTCGATGATTTTCGCATTGCGGATCATATTTTCAAGCGTCGTGATGCGCCCTTCCACAAATGCCTGTTCTTCTTTTGCAGAATCATACTCAGAGTTCTCTGACAGATCTCCGAAGCTTCTTGCGATTTTGATGCGTTCTACTACTTCTTTACGTTTAACCGTTTTCAATTGCTCTAATTCTTGTTCAAGTTTTTGTTTTCCTTCTTGAGTCATCGGAAAAACTTTTTCTTGTGCCATGTTCCTTCACTCCTTGGTGGTTGTCCCTCAACAATAACGTGTGATTATGTATGAGAGCATAAACGAAAAAATCAAGAATGAGAACACAGGGCAGTCCTCGTTCTTCTCTCCCATATAGGTACTGTTTATCTTAAACTGAATGTGTGTTTTCTGCAAATGTTTCGGTTTATAAACAGGGAAAGAAGGGAACTGTCTCATTCCCTTCCAGCCTATACATAATATGGTCTGAGTTATTTATGTCTATGCTATGGTATTACAAAATTGCATTTTGTTCAAGGATCGTTTGAATCTTCGTGACCATCAGATCAATCGCGACGTGGTTTTGGCCGCCTTCCGGAATAATGATGTCCGCGTAGCGTTTCGTCGGTTCAACAAACTGATTGTGCATCGGTCTGACGACGGATACATACTGCTCGATGACAGAATCAATAGAACGGCCTCTTTCGTTAATATCTCTCATAATCCGTCTGATGATACGGAGATCCGCGTCCGTGTCGACATAAAGTTTTATGTCCATGAGGTCGCGAAGCCTTTTATCTTCAAGAACGAGAATGCCTTCCAAAATAATGACATCCTTCGGCTCAACCGGAATGGTTTCCTCAGAACGCGTATGGAGTTTATAATCATAAATCGGCTTTTCTATCGGCCGGTAATTCAAAAGCTCTTGAATATGCTCGATTAAATAGTCATTATCAAATGCGAGCGGATGATCATAGTTTGTGTTGAGCCTTTCTTCAAACGGAAGATGGCTTTGGTCTTTATAATAAAGGTCTTGCTGGATCATTAAAATCGAGTGTCCTTTAAACTGTTCGTAAATGGAACGGGTGACGCTTGTTTTTCCTGATCCGGAACCTCCGGCGATGCCTATAACTACAGGACTCTTACCCATTGGGATTACTTCCCCTTTCTCATCATGTTGCTCGGATAAATCTTTTTGTCTACTTTAAATGTAACGATTTGCAGGGGATGGCGGGCAGCATCAAGCTCGTTTCCGTCTTCGTCCCAAATAGTGCCGATGGTGAATGTGAAATTGTCAATTTCAGGACCGAAAAATTCAACTTCGTCACCTTGTTTAAAGAAATTGCGCTGCTGGAGCGTCACCATTTGAGTTTCCTCGTTATATGCGAGCACGAGACCGGCAAAATCAAATGTTGTTTTCTTTCCGTGTTCGCCGAACATCTGCTCCTCAAAACCGGGCGTGCCTTCAAAGAAAGCAGGCGCAGTATCCCGGTTTGCACATTTGTCCAGCTCATCAAGCCATTCTTTTTGAATGACGAAGTTTTCAGGATCAGCGCAGTATGCGTCGATGACTTTGCGATACACGCTGACAACCGTCGCAACGTAATGAATCGATTTCATCCGGCCTTCAATTTTCAGACTGTCGATGCCCATCTCGATCATTTGCGGTATGGATTCAATCAATTTTAAATCTTTCGGGCTCATCGCAAACGGAGCGTCTTCTTCGTCATAGAGCGCGACCGCGTTTGCACCGTCTGTCTGATACAGGTCATAATCCCAGCGGCACGACTGACAGCAGCCGCCGCGGTTGGAATCACGGGCTGTCATGTGATTGCTCAGCACGCATCGGCCTGAATAAGCGATACACATGGCGCCATGGATAAAGGTTTCGATTTCAATATCCACCTTTTCCTTCATTTCTTTAATTTCCAGTCCGCTCGTTTCACGGGCAAGCACCACACGGTCAAGACCTTCTTCTTTCCAGAACTGCACCGCTTTCCAGTTGGAAAGGGACTGCTGTGTGCTGAGATGAATCTCTACGTCCGGGGCGACTCTCCGGCATGTTTCAATAATCAGCGGATCAGCGACGATAATTCCGGCAACTTTTGCGTCTCCCAACGCTTTTAAGTATTCTTCCAGACCGTCCATATTTTCATTATGAGCGAAAATGTTTGTTGTCACATATATTTTCGCCCCGTATTTTTTGGCAAATTCTACGCCCTCTGCGATTTCTTCTATAGAAAAGTTATCCGCATTAGAGCGGAGCCCGTATTCCTGCCCTCCGATAAAAACCGCGTCCGCTCCGTAATGAACGGCAATTTTTAATTTTTCAAGGTTTCCTGCCGGAGCAAGAAGTTCAGGTTTTTTCGTAATGACGCGTTTTCCGTTTACGACTTTGGAAATGGTTTGATTTACGGCTGTCATCCGTTGCACCCTCCTTTTTAATAGACCGTTTCTTTAAAGAAGAATCCTGTGTCGATGCTTCTGTTCACAGGCTGAATGCTTTCAATCCGCTCTATCCAGCTCTCTTTTTTCTCTTCGTATGTCTCACGGCTTTCGATGCACAAATCGATTGCCTCTCTGTACATGCGGGTCACTTCGGTTAAGTATTCAGGAGACTTCAACACTCCGTCGATTTTGAAAGAATCAATGCCGGCGTCTATCAGATCCTCTAATTCATCAATCATGCACACATCGTTCGGACTCATGATGTGCGTGCCGTTTTCGTCTTCAAAAATCGGGTATTTATTGCCCCGTTCTTTGTCATGCAGAAACATGCCAGCTTCTTTTTTCTTCTGTTCGATGTCCATGACTTTTCCTTGGTATTCGAAGTAATGGCCCACTAATGAACGCTTAGATTGGAACATGCACGTCATGCCGTGGATTTGAATTTCAATTTCCACTTCGGCGTTTTCTTTTATGTCAATGACGCTGTCCATATTTAATTCCTTAGCCAGCACTGCGCGCCGTGCGCCTTTGCGTCCCCAGTAATTGCAGGAATAGTAGTTGGTTCCCGTTGTTTCCGTGCTCCAGTGCAGTTTGAGCCCGGGAGCCGCTTCACGCGCCGCCATTAAAACGGCCGGATCACCGAAAACAGCCGCATCCACGCCGGCTTCCTGCAAAAAGGCAAGATAGCCGTTCAGCTCGTCCACTTTTTCATTGTGAAAAATAGCATTGACGGCAGCGTACACTTTCGCGCCTTCTTGATGAGCTTTCTTTACGGCTTCTTTAATATCTTCTCTTGAAAATTCCCCGGCCAGTCTCAGGCCGTATCTTTGTTCTCCGACTAACAGCGCCGTTGCCCCCGCTTGAATGAGCGGAAGAATATCCTGTACGGAAGTCGGAGTCACCAAAAGTTCAGGTTTTTTCATGATCATTCACCTCTTCTTTTTACTGATGGCGATGCCGTCTCCGACCGGCAGTATGACCGTTTGATAGTCAGGCCGGTTCATCAGCCATTGGTTATATTGATCAATTTTTTCAACAAGCTTCCGTCTTCTTTTCGGCTCAATTTCCGAGTGATCTTGTGCCACCAGCCCTTTAAACAGAACATTGTCTGTGAAAATGACCCCATCTGGCGCAAGCATCGGTTCATAGAGCTCAAAAAAGTTCGTGTACTGGCCTTTTGCCGCATCGATAAAAATGGCATCATAAGGAGCCGTGACACGGACAGACTCAGAAAGTTCAAGCGCATCCCCGTGCATTACGTGAATCCGATTTTCCATTTCAAAGTCTTTTATATTGTTCACAGCTTCTTCATAGCGTTTGTCGTCCCGTTCAATCGTGTAAATATTCGCATCCGGAAGTTCAAGCGCCATCCGTATAGCCGAATATCCGATTGCCGTGCCGATTTCCAAGATGTTTTTCGCCTGTTGAATCGACAGCATTTGAAGCAGCACTTCAATGCCCGCTTCTTCCATAATCGGAACATGGTGCTCTTTTGCATAGGCTTCAAGCTTTTTCACTTTATCAGGCCGAGGCTTCAGCATCGCGTTTATATACTCGTTTATTTGTTCATACCGATCATTCACGGCAAACAGCCTCCGTTCTAAAAAGGAGTGCCCCTGACGAATCCGCGGGGACACTCTCTTAAGACACTTCTTTATCCATAAGTAAACAACCCGATATATTTTATCATAAAACCTTTCAGAATGGAATAAAAGGAGAGCTTTTGCCCTCCTTTATTCACTGTCTTTTTTGGAAATATACTTTTCCTTCGCTTTATTATGATCTTTTAATGTTTTCGTGAATACGACCTCACCGTTTGATTTTGCCAGGAAATAGAGATAATCCGTTTTGTCAGGGTTAAGAGCCGCTTCCCACGATGAATCCCCGGCGTTTGCAATCGGTCCCGGCGGCAGCCCCTTATGTTTATACGTGTTAAACGGAGAATCAATTTTCAGGTCTTTGTAGAAGACCCGGCTCTTATGCCTGCCGGCCGCATATAATACCGTCGGGTCAGTCTGCAGCGGCATTTTTTCTGCAAGTCTGTTGTAAAAGACGCTTGCGATTTTGTGACGGTCGGCTTTGGCTGTGGCTTCCTCTTCGATAAGCGATGCCATCGTCAGCGCGTTATGGACGGAAAGTTTCTTTTTTTCCAGTTCAGATTTATATGTTTCGATACGGGTGTTTGTTTCCTGAATCATTGCCGTCAAAATCTTATCAAGCGATGCATCCGGATCATTAAACGGATATGTGGCCGGGTATAAATAGCCTTCGAGCGGATGCTTAAGCTTCTTGTTTGAAAGAGCGTCTGTTATTGTATCAGGAAACTGTTTTTTCAGTTTGTCGATAAATGTTTTGTCGTCCAGTTTTGCCATGATCTCTTCTTTAGAATATGATGTTTCTTTTGCGATCGCGTCGGCAATCTGTGTCAGCTGTTTTCCTTCGGGAACGGTGATCTGAAAGGCATACCCCGTAGATCCCGCGGTCAGTTTTTTGATAATCGCATCCGCGTCCATTCCTTTATTCAGATGGTAAAATCCCGCCTGAAATCCGGAAGCGCCTTTATACTTCACATACAGCTGGAATGCTTTTTTGCTTTTAATGACATGCTGATCCTCAAGAATTCCGGCGATTGCCGAAACCGAAGAACCGCTCGGAATATTAATATTGACTGTCGTTTTGCTGCCTTTGTCAACCGGGGACAGCAGAGATTTTCCATAGAAAAAAGCACCGCAAATGATGATGATCAGAGCGATCACGGAGGACAGTATTATCGTCGTTTTTTTGTTTTTGCGCAGAAATGAATTTTTAGTCTGATTGATATTCATACAAGTATTTTCCTCCCAACAGCTCTTATACTACATGATTCGCGCGCATTCGGCAATTTATTACAAAAAAAGCCGAAGCGGCATATGCGCTCCGGCTTTTTCTGTTCATTTTATTCTTCGTCTTCTTCCGCTAAAAACGTATTCAGCGTTTCTTCGATCATTTCCCACTCTTCATCCGTTTCAATCGGCATCAGTTCGCCGTCTTCGCCGTTTTCGTTCGGCTCGAAGCTTGAAGCGTGAATTTCGATTTCATCATCGTCTTGAGCATCAATCGGATAATAAAGAACGTAAGATTTGTTGAATGTGTCGTTTTCAAATGTAAACAGCACTTCGCAAAGCTGTTCGTTACCTTGATCATCGACAATTGTAATGTGTTTTTCGCCGTGTTCCATTTCTTTCACCTCTTAGTTTAAACTGTCCAGATATCCTTGAAGGATCATGACAGCCGCCATTTTATCAATGACTTTTTTTCGTTTTTGCCTGCTGACGTCAGCCGCGATCAGCATCTTTTCAGCCGCCATCGTCGTCAGACGCTCGTCCCACAGCACAACAGGGACATTGTACGCTGTTTCAAGCAGTTTCGCAAATGTTTGGCTGGCTTCGCCTCTCGGACCGATCGTCCCGTTCATGTTTTTCGGAAAACCGAGTACGACCTTCTCTACATTATAGTCTTTCATCAGCTCGGATAAACGGTCCAGACCGTAATCTCCTTCAGCTTCGTTTATTTTTATCGTCTCAATGCCCTGAGCGGTCCAGCCCATCTCATCGCTTAAAGCGACGCCGAGTGTTTTCGTTCCCAGATCAAGTCCCAATATTCTCATGAGTGTATTTACGCCTCTTTATGCTGTTCTAGATAGGATTTTACCAATTCCTCAATTAATTCGTCACGTTCCAATTTGCGAATTAAGTTCCGGGCGTCGCGATGCCTAGGAATGTATGCAGGGTCTCCAGACAGCAAGTATCCGACAATCTGGTTGATAGGATTGTACCCCTTTTCCTGAAGCGCATCATATACTGTAATCAGCACTTCTTCGACGTTTGTTTCAGCAGAATCATCGGAGAAATTAAATTTCATCGTTTTATCAAACGAGCTCACCGTTTTGCACCTCTTTCCCAAATTCGCAGGCAAAGTTCAGCCTGAGGTCCTCATCTTATCATCATTCTACACTAGTTGAAAGGATTATAAAACGGATTTTATCCAATCTTCCGCAGATGCGAGCGCCTCTTCCAATTTCTCAGGCTGCTTTCCGCCGGCCTGCGCCATGTCCGGACGGCCTCCGCCTCCGCCTCCGCAGACTTCTGCCGCTTGTTTGACCATTTTGCCGGCGTGAAGGCCTTTTTCGATCAGATCTTTTGTTACGCCCGCTGACAGGTTGACTTTGTCATTTTGCACGGCGCCGAGAATGATGACCGCAGAACCGAGCTTCGCCTTCAGGTCATCCACCATTGTGCGAAGGTGGTTCATGTCTTTCGCGTTTACTTTTTCAGCCAGCACTTTTACGCCGCCGATGTCTTTTACTTTAGACAAAATGGCTCCGGCTTCCACATTGCCGAGTTTGCTGAGCAATGATTCATTTTCTCTTTGCGCTTCTTTCAGTTCCGCTTGAAGAGACTGGATTCGCTTCGGCACGTCTTTTACGTTTGATTTCAGCTCGTCCGCAGCGTGCTGCAGGAGGCTGAGCTGGCTGTTCATTTCCTGATAAGCGCCTTTTCCTGTCACGGCTTCAATTCTTCGCGTACCTGCGCCGATCCCTGATTCGGATACGATTTTAAACAGGCCGATTTCAGCCGTATTCGTGACATGGCATCCGCCGCAAAGCTCCAGGCTGTAATCGCCGACTTGTACGACACGTACAATATCGCCGTATTTCTCGCCGAACAGGGCCATTGCGCCCATTTCTTTTGCTTCATTGATCGGTTTCAGATCAATCGCTACCGGAATGCTCTCCCAGATTTTTTCGTTGACGATTCCTTCAATGCGTTCAAGTTCTTCTTTCGTTACTTGACCGAAATGAGAGAAGTCAAAACGCAGACGGTTTTCGGTAACGAGTGAGCCGGCTTGGTTGACATGTGTGCCAAGAACGTCTTTCAGCGCCTGATGCAGAAGGTGGGTTGCCGTATGGTTTTTCACCACGCCGCTTCTCATTTGGTCCTCCACTTCAGCCGTGACGCTTGCGCCTTTTTGAAGCGTGCCGCTATCCACTGTGCCTTCGTGTACATGCTGGCCGTTCGGAGCTTTTTTCACGTCTTTAATGGTTACGACAGCCTGTGCGCTTCTCAGCACTCCTCTGTCACCGATCTGTCCGCCGCTTTCAGCATAGAAAGGCGTTTCATCAAGAAGAATCTGAACGGTATCCCCTTCATGCGCCTCGCTGATTAATTGACCGTCATGAAGAAGCTCGATCACCTTCGCTTCAGTTTTTACGGAACTGTAGCCGACAAACGTGCTTTCTGCAGTAATGTCGCGCAATGCGCCGCCCTGCACCTGCATGCTTCCTACATCTTGACGCGCATTTCTCGCCCGTTCACGCTGTTTTTCCATTTCGGCTTCAAACCCTTTATGGTCAACCTTCATTTGCTCATCTTCCGCGTATTCCTCCGTCAATTCAACCGGGAATCCGTACGTATCGTACAGTTTGAATACGTCTTTTCCGGAGATGATGCCGCTGCCTTTTTCCTTTTCTTTCTTTATCACGTCAGATAAAATGGCAAGACCTTCGTTCAATGTTTCATGGAAGCGCTCTTCCTCCGTTTTGATGACTTTGGCAATAAACTCTTGCTTTTCTTTCACCTCCGGATAGAAAGCGTCCATAATTCCTGCAACAGTCGGTACCAGCTCATACATAAACGGACGGCTGATACCGATTGTTTTCGCGTATCGCACAGCCCGGCGAAGGAGGCGTCTCAGAACATACCCGCGCCCTTCGTTTGACGGCAGAGCTCCGTCGCTTACCGCAAATGCGACCGTTCTGATATGATCGGCAATTACTTTAAAGGCTGTGTCCTTCACTGCATCCTTTCCGTAAGCATCTCCGGAAATACGCTCTGCCGCTTCAATAATCGGCATAAACAAATCAGTGTCAAAGTTTGTCGGAACGTCTTGAATAACGGAGACCATCCGTTCAAGCCCCATGCCCGTATCAATGTTTTTCTTCGGAAGCGGTGTGTACGTGCCGTCCGGATTGTGGTTGAACTCTGAAAATACCAGGTTCCACACTTCAAGATAACGATCATTTTCGCCGCCCGGATACAATTCAGAATCTGACGGGTCATTGCCGTATTTCTCGCCGCGGTCATAGAAAATTTCCGTATTCGGTCCGCTCGGGCCTTCGCCGATATCCCAGAAGTTCCCTTCCAGACGGATGATTCTTTCTTCCGGAACGCCGATTTTTTCCGCCCATAGCGTATAAGCTTCTTCATCCTCCGGGTGAACCGTTACAGACAGCAGCTTCGGATCAAAACCGATCCACTTTTCGCTCGTTAAAAACTCCCATGCCCACGTGATGGCTTCTTCTTTAAAATAATCGCCGATGGAAAAGTTTCCGAGCATCTCAAAGAACGTATGGTGGCGCGCCGTTTTCCCCACATTTTCAATGTCATTTGTGCGGATTGATTTTTGTGCGTTCACAATTCTCGGATTCTCCGGCACAACGCGGCCGTCAAAGTATTTTTTCAGCGTCGCAACGCCGCTGTTGATCCACAATAAAGACGGATCTTCATGCGGCACCAATGAGGCGCTCGGTTCAACGGCATGGCCTTTTTCTTTAAAAAAATCTAAAAACATTTGACGCACTTCAGCAGAAGTTAAGTGTTTCATCTATATTCCTCCTTATCACTACCCGAAATTCTCTTTCGCGACAGCAAAAAAGCCCTCTCCCTATGCAAACCATGCGTTCACACAGGGACGAGAGCTGTCTCGCGGTACCACCCTGATTACAGGCCGAAAAAGGCCCGTCACCTTTCATCCCGTAACGCAGGACTGCGGCAGCCTTTAACTGCACTCAGGATTAGCTTCGGCCGATCTTCTGCTGAAGCTCCTTTCAGCGTATCGGAGCTTCTCTCTTAAACAGGGCTTCGGCGTACTCATATCCGTCACTCGAGATTCGTATGTATTCTACACGAAATTATAGACAAGCAGAACCCGAATGTCAATGTTCCGTCCTGATCCGCAAAAAGTGAATGGCCGTCACTTTTAAAACGGCTGCTGCAGGAACAGCGAGAATCATGCCGGGAATGCCCGCAAGCTCTCCTCCGGCAAGAAGTGCAAGCATAATCACGACGGGATGCATTCTGAGACTGCGCCCGACAATAAGCGGGCTCAAAATGTTTCCTTCTATAAATTGAAGAATAAAAATCGTGACGATTACGATGATCACAGCTTTAGCAGAAATCGCCAGCGAAAGGAGCAGCGCCGGCACAGCGCCGATAAACGGACCGAAATACGGGATGACATTCGTAATCCCGATGGCAAGACCTAAGATCAGCGGATAAGGAAGGCCGAACAGCCAGAAAGAAACGCCGGCTATTAATCCGAGCAAAAAACAAACGAGAACCTGCCCGCGGATATAATCGCCGAGAGAGTCCTCCACATCCCGCAGAAATTCACTCCCCCTTTTCCTCCAAGACTTCGGCGTCAAATACCAGACCGTCTTTTTCATGAGGTCTATATCCTTCACCATATAGAAAACGAGAAAAGGAATCGTTGCCGCGATCAGGATATAATCAAGCACGAAACGGATGCTTCTGATCGTGCTCTCAATCGTGCCGGCAAGAAACGTTTCTGTCTGCTGAATCATTTTATCCATCCGATGGTGCATGCCGTCAGGCCAATGATCTGTATGATTATGCAGATGTCTCAGCATGCTGTTGTAGTTTTCGGCAAGACCGGGAATGCTCTCAGACAGATCCTGCAGCTGTTCAATTAAAACAGGAACCCCTTTATAAGCCCCCCAGCCGATTCCGCCGAAAAACAGGCAATAAATCAGAAGCAGGCTTAAAGTTCTAGGCATCCCTTTCTTATGAAGCCATTCAGTAATCGGAAGCAAAAGATAAGCAATAAATACTGCAATGAATATAGGAATAAAGAGAGATTTTATAACAAGCCATATGGGTGACCATAACATATCGAGCATACAAAAGACATACACTGTTAACAAAACGAGCAGACATACAGCCGTCCACATTAAGAGCTGCAGCGGTTTTTGAAGCATGATGTTTCACCTCTTGCTTTATCTTTTGACAGAAAGCCGGAATTATTCCCGTTTCCTAAAGTCAGCCTTATGTCGCAGACCTCATGGCGGAATTAATTATCTGAAATTACAAAAAAGTTTGAATATATTTTCCGGAAATTTGTATAATCATCGTAACGTTAAAGAAATTTCCATAACTGTTAGTCAATATGACGCATGTTTTTCTAAGGAGGATGACCATGATCTCATTTCAGGATGTAAATAAGCACTACGGACAGTTCCACGTGCTGAAGAACATTAATCTGCACATTAAAAAAGGGGAAGTTCTCGTTGTCATCGGACCATCAGGATCGGGAAAAAGCACGCTTCTCCGCTGCATTAATCAGCTGGAAACAGTTGATGGAGGCGTTTTAACGGTAAACGGCGCCTCCATCCATGACAAAAAAACGGATATGAATAAAGTCCGCCGCAATATCGGCATGGTGTTTCAGCATTTTCATCTGTATCCGCATAAAACCGTTCTGCAAAACATTATGCTCGCGCCGATCAAAGTGCTCAAGCAATCAAGAGAAGAAGCAAAAGAAACGGCTTTATATTACTTGAAAAAAGTCGGCATACCCGACAAAGCGGACGCTTACCCTTCACAGCTTTCAGGCGGCCAGCAGCAGCGCGTCGCCATCGCCAGAGGGCTTGCGATGAAGCCCGAGGTGATGCTGTTTGATGAACCGACATCCGCGCTTGATCCGGAAATGATCGGAGAAGTGCTGGATGTCATGAAAACACTCGCAAAGGAAGGCATGACCATGGTAGTCGTCACACATGAAATGGGATTCGCCAAAGAAGTGGCGGACCGCATCGTGTTTATCGACAGCGGCTCCATCTTAGAGGAAGCTGCACCGGCTGAGTTTTACGAAAGCCCGCGTGAAGAGAGGGCGCGTTTATTCTTAAGCCGTATTTTAAATCACTGAAAAGAAACGGGGGAACGCTTATGTCACGCGTAACAAAATGGTTATCTTTCGGATTGATCTCACTGCTGGCCGTCTTGATGCTGGCCGCCTGCGGAGGGAAAGAAACGTCCGGGGATTCAAAGGGCACGGGAAAAGACACGTTAGCTTCTATTAAAGACAGAGACAAAATCATCTTCGGCGTTAAAACCGATACGAGATTATTCGGACTGAAAAACCCAAGCTCCGGGGATATCGAAGGGTTTGATATTGATATCGCCAAACAGATTGCAAAAGATATTCTGGGAGATGAGAAAAAAGCGGAGTTTAAAGAAGTGACGTCAAAAACGAGAATTCCGATGCTGCAAAACGGCGATATCGACGCCATCACGGCCACAATGACGATAACGGATGAGCGGAAAAAAGAAGTTGATTTCTCAGACGTTTATTTTGAAGCCGGGCAGTCCCTGCTCGTCAAAAAAGGAAGCCGCATCAAAAGCACCGAAGACCTTGGAAAAGGCTCAAAAGTATTGGCGGTAAAAGGCTCCACTTCCTCACAGAACATCAGGGAAAAAGCGCCCGACGCCTCAGTGCTGGAATTTGAAAATTACGCCGAAGCGTTCACTGCGCTTAAAGCGGGACAGGGAGATGCGCTCACAACGGATAATGCGATTTTATACGGCATGGCGGATGAAAATAAACATTATCAGCTGACAGGCGGCACATTCACCGATGAACCTTACGGAATCGCCGTTAAAAAAGGCCAATCCGGGCTCGTCAAAGAAATCAACGCCTCTTTGAAAAAAATGAAAGCCGACGGCAGGTACGGAAAAATCTATAAAAAATGGATTAAAGAAGAACCGGCAAAATAGAATCGACCGCGGGATGAGCAGACATGCTCATCCCCGTTTTATAAGGAGTGAAAAACATGAACTTTACAATCTTAACGGAAAACTTCGATATGTACCTGGACGGTTTTCTGCACACACTGCTTGCGAGCTTCATCGCGCTGGCCGGCAGCTTCGCTCTTGGCGTTCTGATCGCTGTCATGAGAATCACGACGTTCAAACCCCTCCAATGGATCGGCACTGCATATGTGGAATTTATCCGGAACATCCCGCTTCTCCTCATCACATTCGTTTTTTATTTCGGACTTCCGAACGCCGGATTGAGACTGGACGGCTTTCAGGCCGGGACGATCGCACTGACGATTTATACGTCCGCCTTTATCGCAGAAGCCATAAGAGCCGGAATTCAGACTGTCTCTAAGGGACAGATGGAAGCGGCCAGATCGTCAGGCTTCACCTACAGTCAGGCAATGAGATACGTGATTCTCCCTCAGGCTGTTAAAATCGTGATTCCCCCGCTCGGAAACCAATTTCTCAACCTTGTCAAAAACTCATCAATTCTCGGCGTGGTGGCGGGACTGGATTTGATGTATCAGGCCGATCTCGTTTCTTCAAGCACTCTCGTCGTGTTTGATGTTTATATCTTTGTGGCGCTTTTTTATTTGATTTTAACGGTACCGCTCAGCATCGGGGTTCACTATTTGGAAAGACGCCTCGGAAAAAGTTATTAAAGAAGGAGAGTGAACAACATGGATTTTAGCGGCGCCTATACACCTGACCATCTGCTGTTTTTATGGAACGGCTTTTTGATCACGCTTTATGTTGCGCTTATTTCCATTGTCCTGAGTTTTATTTTCGGGCTTGCCGCCGGCACTTTGCGCTATGCGAAAATCCCTGCCGTCTCTGGCATAATAGCCGCCATTGTCGAAACCATCCGCAACCTGCCGCTGTTATTAATCATTTTCTTTACGTTTTTTGCCCTTCCGGAAATCGGCATCAAACTGGAAATTACCGCAGCCGCCATCACAGCGCTGACGATTTTTGAATCAGCCATGCTGTCAGAAATCATCAGAAGCGGTTTGCAATCCGTTGAGAAAGGCCAGATTGAAGCGGCGCGTTCTTCAGGACTGACCTACACGCAGACTCTTTTTCTCGTTGTCATGCCGCAGGCGCTCAGGCGTATGGTTCCTCCGATTGTGAGCCAATTTATTTCTTTATTAAAGGATACGTCACTTGCGGTGGTCATCGCTCTGCCCGAGCTGATTCATAATGCTCAGATTTTAAACGGACAAAGCGCTGACGGGGGTTATTTTTTTCCGGTTTTTCTGCTGGCGGCCCTGATGTATTTTGCGGTCAATTACAGCTTATCTCTTCTAGCCCGGCGGCTGGAAGAGAGACAAACGTAAAAAGGATACTTCCGAAGAAGTATCCTTTTTTCTGCTTAGAACATTTTCATAACTCGTCTTCTCATCCGTTTCATACCTTTTTTATTCAGCATATCGGACTGAGAAGCCATACGATACATAACGGCTCCAGCTCCTAAAGCCAATAGAGAGGTCATTGTTCTGCCCATCGCGCGTATCTCCTTTCAACATTAAAAATTGATACTGCGTTCGTCTTCAGAAAACAAATCATCAAGACTGCTTAACGTGCCGTCTTCCTCTACTTGATGTGTCGCAATTTTGCCTTTGGCCACCGTCAGCTCTATGAAGCAGCCCCAGCAATAGTATTGGTTTACGCCGATTTTGCCGATATCTTTACTTTTGCAGTTCGGACATACAAGCACAGACTACACCTCTTATCCGTTCAGGACGATGCCGTCTTTCCCCGCTTCAATAAGCGTATCGGCAGCGCGCCGCACTTGGCGTCTGCCTGCCAGATCTGAAAAGAAGCCGTCCGAGAGTTCATATGCTACGATTATGCCCTTGTCCAAACAAAAGTATACATCTTCCAGCAAACCGAACATTTCACCATCAGGCGATTTCACCGGCTGCATCTTAATCTGTTCAAAGGTGAAACAGCTCTTCGGCAAAGGCTGCAAGTGAGCTCCGGCGGCAGCTACGGCTTCTTGTTCCATCTCTTTTATATCACTGGCTGCTAAAAAAAGATGGCGGTTGTGAAACAGGCGTTTCTGCTCAAGCACGAAACCGAGAAACCGGCCGTCAAGAGAGAAACACACATCCGATATCATCCCCAGGCTGCGCCGGGTGTGTTCGTCATATACGGTTCGTCCTTCAGCTGCATGGCATGTTCTCAAAGTGTGATCAACCACCTTTTGTTGAACACGTATAGGTTTTGCCAAGAAGCCGGGCGCCATACTTTGAAATGACTTCCACAGGCGAAAACCCGGCGCATGAACATACGCCGGGTTTTATTTACGCTTTTTCTTCCATAAAGTCAAAAGGCGTGATGCCTTCCATTCCGATATTTGCATCGTATACACTGAACGGCAGCTCTTTTTGCAGGGCGGCCAGTTCTGCATCCATCTCTTCAGTCTGCTCTGTGAGCCTGTTTTTAAGTGACGTCTGTCTGACGGTGGCATCATTGTTTTTGACGCCCCATTCAAGCGCTTCTTCTTCTCCGCAAAGAATCAGAAATTTTTTGGCTCTTGTAATCGCGGTATAAAGGAGATTTCTCCTGAGCATTCGATAATAGCCTTTAACGACAGGCAGGACGACAATCGGAAATTCGCTGCCCTGCGACTTATGAATAGAACAGCAGTAAGCATGGGTAAACTGGCTGAAATCCTTTTTCGTAAAGGTGATTTCGTTCCCGTCAAACGAGACGACGACCATGTCTTCTTTTTCCGTATTTTCTTTGGCATAAAAGATAGACACGATTTCGCCGATATCTCCGTTAAACACATTGTTTTCCGGCTGGTTGACAAGCTGTAATATTTTATCGCCCGTCCTGTAGACGACATCTCCGAATTTCAGCTCCCGCCTTTTTTCTTTCGGCGGATTCATGATGTCTTGAAGAAGCACGTTCAGTTCGTTAATTCCCGCTTTTCCCCTGTACATCGGCGCGAGCACTTGAATGTCTTTGGAAGTATATCCCTTTTTCAGCGCATTCGAGACGACTTGATCCACGACTTCTTTAATTTGTGAAGAATTACAGCGGATAAACGAGCGGTCCTTTGTCGGCGCGGTCAGCCCCTTGGGAAGCAGTCCCTTTTTCATATCATGCGCAAGTTCAACGATGGATGACCCTTCAGCCTGACGGTAAATATCTGTCAGACGCACGGTCGGCAGCACCTCAGAAGCCAAAAGGTCTCTCAGCACCTGCCCGGGACCTACGGAAGGAAGCTGGTCTTCATCACCGACGACGATAAGCTGAATGTGCTTAGGGAGCGCCTTAAACAAATGGCTGGCGAGCCAAATATCGAGCATACTCGCTTCGTCTATAATAATCAGTTTCCCTTCAATCGGCTGATCTTCATTGTAGGTAAAGCCTTCAGCGCCATTCCAGCCGAGCAGCCTGTGAATCGTAACAGCCGGCAGACCCGTAGATTCGCTCATTCGCTTTGCGGCTCTTCCGGTCGGCGCGGCAAGCAGCACCGGAAAGGCTTCATCTTTTTTATAATCACCAGGGTCAAGCGATACTCCGTGCAGTTCACTGTACAATTCCACGATGCCTTTGATAACGGTCGTTTTTCCCGTGCCCGGTCCCCCGGTCAGTAAAAGCATCGGCGAGGACAGCGCTTTTTGAATCGCATCCTTTTGACTCGGAGCGTATTGAACGTTCATCCGTTCTTCCAGTTCACCGAGCGCAAGAAGAAATTCCGATTCAGGAAACTGATCGGCATACTCCGTCTGGGCCGCAATGTCGAGCACGCGTTTTGCGACGTTTTGTTCCGCGTAAAACAAGGACGGAAAATAGCAGCGTTCTCCTTCTATGACGATGTCCTTACTCTCCCCGAGGGCGATGATGCCGTCGGCCGCATCCATTTCCGTGACGCGGCCGCCTTCAGCTGACTGATTCAGAAGCGTTTGCGTATTGATAATCAGCTGCTTTGTCTCTATGTACGTATGGCCTTCTGAAAGACAGGTTGATTCGATCGTATATAAGATAGCCGCTTTGACCCGCTCCGGGTGGTTTCCTGACAGCCCCATTTTCCCGCCCAGCTCGTCGGCTTTCACAAAACCGATGCCTTCCACGTCCTTTACAAGCTGATAAGGATTTTCCTGAATTTTCTCCAGGGTTTCCGTTTCGTAAGCCTGATAAATTTTCATGGATAGCTGGGGCCCGAAACCGTATTGGTTCAGAGAGATCATAATCTGCTCCAGCCCCTGATGCCGCTGCAGCTCTCCCGCCAGTTTGTCCGCTTTCTTTTTTGACATTTTCGGCACATCATAAAGCACCGATGCATCAGCCAGAATTTTATTGAGCGCGCCGTCTCCAAGCTTTTTGACGATTTCTTCCGCCGTTTTTTTCCCGATTCCTTCAAACAGATCACTTGATAAATAATGAATGATCCCTTCTTTTGTGGTCGGAATTTCTTTTTTAAAGTGTTCAGCCTGAAATTGCAGGCCGAACTTGGGGTGTGTGGCGGTTTTTCCGTAAAATGTGTAAGTCTCATCTTCTTGCAGCAGAGGGAAGTAGCCCGTTACGGATACGACCTTGTCTTCGATCGCCTCAGACGTTTCTGCAACCTTGACTTTCAGCACTGTATACAGGTTGGTGTCATTGTGGTAAATGACCGTATGAATGACGCCTTTTACATACGGCTGTTCCTCGATGTTCAGCTGATCCACGAGCCTTCCCTCCTTTTGTTATGACTGAGTGATAAGCTGTTTCGCATGAAGTGCGAGCATATGATCAGGCTGTATGCCGATTGCGCCTTCAAGCATCTCAAGCGCCTTTTCACGATTTTCTTTGTAAGCGTAAGCGACCCCGGCATTATAAAATGCGTCTGCATGGTTTGGGTCCTGTTCAATCACCGTCTCAAACTGCACCAATGCTTCATCCAGCATTTCTTCGTTTGCGAGACACATTCCGAACTGGAAGCGCGCTTCCGTGTCATTTTCGTTTAATTCAACGGCCCGCTGCAAATACGGCAGCGCAAGCTTCGGCTGCTCTAATTTGACGAGAACGGTTCCGAGCATATAAAACAAGTCTCCGTTTTCCATTCCGGAGCGAAGCGCTTTTTCAAACATATCCTTCGCCTCGGAAAACGATTCCTTCATCACGTATACATTTCCCGCTCCGTAATAAGCGGCTGCCGCTGAATTGTCCAATTCAAGCGCTCTGTTGTAAAATGCAAGCGCGCGTTCAAGTTCGTTCACTGAAGAAAGCAGATTTGCGAAGTTGATGTACGGCACCGGATCTTGGCCGTTTTCCTCAATCGCTTTCGTAAAAGCCTCTGCCGCTTTTTCAAAATCGCCCTCCTGCATGGCATCAATTCCGATTTTATTATAATCCATTTTTAACTTCCTTTCGCTAAAAAACCCCAACATGCGAGTTGAGGTTTTTTACATGTGTTATACGTACCACAATTTTGTTCCGTCTTTATAAACGTCATCTATCGTTCCGCCGCCGAGGCACTCTTCTCCGTCATAAAAAACAACGGCTTGTCCCGGCGTTACGGCGCGGACCTGCCCGTCGAAAATGATTTCCGCTTCATCGGCACCCGTCATTTTCACCGTTACTTTGTGATCTTCCTGACGATAGCGGAATTTCGCCGTGCATGTCATTTCGCCGCCGTCCATCAGACCAGGACGCGTCCAGCTGATATTTGTCGCCGTGATTTTATCGGAATACAGAAGCGGATTGTGGAATCCCTGATCGACATACAGAATGTTTTTCTCGAGATCTTTGCCGACTGCGAACCACGGCTCGCCGCTTCCGCCGATTCCAAGACCGTGGCGCTGTCCGATCGTATAATACATCAGTCCGTCATGACGCCCTTTTACTTCTCCGTCCATTGTCATCATATCGCCCGGCTGAGCAGGGAGATATTGGCTGAGAAACGTTTTGAAGTTGCGTTCGCCGATAAAGCAGATTCCCGTGCTGTCTTTTTTCGCAGCTGTCGCAAGTTCCGCTTCTTTGGCGATTTCCCGCACGCGGCTTTTCTGCAGATCACCGATCGGGAACATGACTTTGCTGAGCTGTTCCTGATTGAGCTGATTCAGAAAATAAGTCTGGTCCTTGTTTTCATCCAGACCGCGAAGCATGCGCACTGTACCTGCGCTTCTGT
The DNA here is from genome assembly GCF_053545315.1 of Bacillus sp. CIS52. Lineage (NCBI taxonomy): Bacteria > Bacillati > Bacillota > Bacilli > Caryophanales > Bacillaceae > Bacillus > Bacillus sp. CIS52. The sequence goes on along the minus strand of NZ_JBIUFR010000002.1, from coordinate 316,518 downwards.
CCACGCGGGCGTAATGGCCCGTCGCAAGGTAATCCGCGCCGAGTGATAAAGCATGATCCAAGAAAGCCTTAAACTTAATTTCTTTATTGCACATGACATCCGGATTAGGGGTTCTTCCGGCTTTATATTCATCAAGGAAATACTGAAATACCTTTTCCCAATATTGCTTTTCAAAATTGACGGCATAATACGGAATTCCGATTTGGTTGCAGACCCGGATGACGTCTTCATAATCTTCAGTCGCCGTGCAAAAACCGTTTTCGTCCGTATCATCCCAGTTTTTCATAAAAATTCCGATTACATCGTAGCCCTGCTCCTTCAGCAGAAGGGCCGCCACAGAAGAGTCCACTCCGCCGGACATGCCGACTACGACTCTTGTATTCTCCGGCCGTTTTTCCATTTGCATTCACTCCATTAAAACGTAAGTCCGCCGTTTTAAGCAAGCCGTTTAACGACGTCGGCAAGCTTTTCGGCAGCTGTTTCGATTTGTTCCGCCGTATTGCCGAGGCCGAAGCTGAGACGGATTGACGAGGTCAGTCTGCCGCTTTCACTTCCGAACATGGCCGTAAGCACATGGGACGGAAGAACGGATCCCGCCGTACACGCAGATCCGCTGGAGACAGCAACGCCCTCCATGTCAAGATTGACCAGCAGCGCTTCCACCGGCACACCGGGAAAGTAAAGATTTAAAATATGAGGCAGGCAGTTCTCGGCATCTCCGTTCACCTCCGCTGTCACGCCGGCTTTTTCCAGCGTGCTCATGATGATGTTTTTAAACTCCTTAAACTTCGCTGTTTTCTCTTCCCGCTCACGGTTTGAAAGAACGACCGCTTCTTTTAAGCCGGCGATGCCCGGTACATTTTCCGTCCCCGCGCGGCGCTTTCGTTCCTGCTCTCCCCCGAAAAGAATCGGTGACAGCTTCACCTCTTGATTTACATATAAAAAGCCTGTCCCTTTTGGCCCGTTAAGCTTGTGACCGGAAACAGACAGCATGTCAATTCTGCTTTTTTTCACGTCAATCGGCATATAACCGAATGCCTGGACGGCATCTGTGTGAAAATAGGCCTGATGCCCGCTTAACAGCTCTCCGATTTCGTCAATCGGCTGAATGGTTCCGACTTCGTTATTGCCATACATGACGGTAACAAGGATTGTATCATCACGGAGCGCTTCTTTCACCTGATTTGCACTGATCCGTCCTGATGGGCCGGGGTTGAGGTATGTCACCTCAAAACCGTCTTCTTCCAGCTTTTCGCAAGCGTGCAGTACGGCATGATGCTCAACAGCGGTCGTAATGATATGCTTCCCTTCATTCTTCCGCGCAGCAGCCGTTCCGAAAATCGCTAAATTATCAGCCTCCGTGCCGCCGCTTGTGAAAATGATTTCCTGTTCTTTCGCACTGATTTCTCGGGCGATGTCCGCTCTCGCTTCGTCGACCCATTTCCGGGACTCTCTTCCGAATGAATGGATGCTTGACGGGTTGCCGAAGCTGCCGAAGAAATGCGGCTTCATTTTTTCAAGCACACGCTCATCCATCGGGGAAGTCGCGGCGTGATCTAAATAAATCCGTTCCATTGTTTTTTACACCTCTGGTTTAAATATAGAACATATAAGCTTCCTGCTCGCCGTCCGTGTAGCTCGCAAGGTCTTCTAACGTCGTGCTGTCCAGCACGTCTTTTACGGCGTCGCGGATGCGGATCCATAGCTCCCGCTTGGCAGGCTCTTCATCCTCAAGAACTTCCACCGGGCTGATCGGTCCTTCCAGCACTCTGATAATATCTCCGGCCGTGATCTCTTCAGGCTGCCCGCCGAGCACATAACCCCCGTAAGCGCCTCTGATGCTTTTTACGAGTCCGGCGTTTCTGAGCGGTGATACAAGCTGTTCCAAGTAATGCTCAGAAAGGCTGTTTGTTTGGGCGATGCTTTTGAGCGACGTCGGACCGTCTCCGTGCTTTTTCGCCAATTCGATCATAATGGTGAGCCCGTATCTTCCCTTTGTCGATATTTTCAATATGAACACCCCAGTCAATTCTAATTGTTAATTTATACAAGTAAATGGATATGAATAATCTGTTTAGTATCTTATAGACCAACTGTTATTATAACATAACTTATCCTAATTTTCATTGAAACACGGGGCCTGCCGCAATTCGCTTTTCTAATCGTCCGTTTTCCGTTACCCTGTATATGTAAGGAGAGATGTTCATGAAACCACTGGCGTATCGGATGCGGCCTGCCAATATCGAAGACATTATCGGCCAGGAACACCTGGTCAAAGAAGATAAAATCATCGGCAGAATGGTGCGTGCAAAGCACTTATCCTCCATGATCCTGTACGGTCCGCCGGGCATCGGAAAAACGTCCATCGCCACGGCGATCGCAGGATCGACAAGCATCGCATTCAGGAAATTGAATGCCGTCATTCATAATAAAAAAGACATGGAGATTGTCGTACAGGAAGCGAAAATGTCAGGCCAGGTCATTTTAATCCTTGATGAAGTGCACAGGCTTGATAAGGGGAAACAGGATTTTCTGCTGCCCTATTTAGAAAACGGCATGATTATTTTAATCGGCGCGACGACTGCCAATCCTTATCATGCCATTAACCCGGCCATCAGAAGCCGAACCCAGATATTCGAGCTCGAACCGTTAACACCCGATCTGATCAAGCAGGCATTGAAAAGAGCGCTTACAGATGAACACCGCGGACTCGGTTCTTACAGCGTTTCGGTGGACGACGACGCGATGGATCATTTCGCGCAAGGGTGCGGAGGAGACGTCCGCTCCGCTTTAAACGCGCTGGAGCTTGCCGTGCTTTCCACAAAGGAAGCAAGCGACGGCACGATCCGGATTACACGGGAAACAGCGGAGGAATGTCTGCAGAAAAAAAGCTATACCCATGATAAAGACGGAGATGCGCATTATGACGTGTTATCCGCGTTCCAAAAATCAATCCGGGGCTCTGACGCAAACGCCGCCCTTCATTATTTGGCCCGTCTGATCGAAGCCGGCGACCTTGAAAGCATATCAAGAAGACTTCTCGTGATCGCCTATGAGGATATCGGCCTCGCAAGCCCGCAGGCAGGCCCCCGGGTGCTGAGCGCGATTCAGACCGCAGAACGGATCGGCTTTCCGGAAGCGAGAATTCCGCTGGCCAATGCGGTCATCGAATTATGCCTCTCGCCAAAATCAAACTCCGCCATCTCAGCCGTTGATGAGGCGCTTAATGATATCAGAGCGGGTAAAATCGGTGATGTGCCGAAACATTTAAAAGACGCCCACTATAAAGGGGCCCAAGAACTCGGACGCGGGATCGGCTATCAATATCCTCATGATTTCGAGAACGGATGGGTCGAACAGCAATACTTGCCCGATCCGTTAAAAAACAAACAATACTATAAACCGAAACAAACGGGGAAATTTGAAGCCGCCATAAAGCAAGTATATGAAAAACTGATGAAGAAAAAATAACCGGGCAAGGACACCCCATGTGTTCTTGTCTTTTTTGTTTGATACATGCCAAACCGTCCGTACAAGCGGCGGATTCAAATAAAAAACAGCCTTTCTTAAAGAAGGCTGTTTTTCTTTTTATTTATCTTTAACCCGTTTAATCTTGATGTCCTTTAAGAGCTCCATCACGACATGTCCGCCCATAATCAGACCGGCCACTGACGGAACCCAGGCGTTGGAAGACGGCGGCATTTGCGCTTTGCGGATTTTCGCTTCATCATTCCCGACTTCTTTTCTGACGTCTTCACGGATGACGATCGGGCTTTCATCAGAAAAAATGACCTGTACGCCTTTTTTGATGCCCTCTTTACGAAGCCTTGTGCGGACGACTTTGGCAATCGGATCAGTATGGGTTTTTGAAATATCAGCAATCTGAAAGCGTGTCGGGTCTGTTTTATTCGCCGCTCCCATGCTCGAAATCAGCGGAACATCCCTTTTCAGACATTCTTTCATCAGATGAATTTTATAATGAATCGTATCCGACGCGTCAATGACGTAATCGAGCGGATACTCAAAGAACTGCTCATATGTCTCTTCTGTATAAAACATTTTTAAGGCGACGACATCGCAATCCGGATTAATATCCGCGATCCGCGCTTTCATCAAGTCCGTTTTCGGCTGTCCCACCGTCGACAAGAGCGCATGCAGCTGGCGGTTTACGTTTGTAATGTCAACATCATCTTTATCGACAAGGACGATCCGTCCCACTCCGGACCTCGCCAGTGCTTCGGCTGCGAATGAACCGACTCCGCCGACGCCGAGAACGGCCACCGTGCTGTTTTTTAACGTGTCCAGCCCTTCTTTTCCAATCGCTAGCTCATTTCTGGAAAACTGATGTAACAAGAACCTCACTCCACATTCTGGTTTTATAAACTCGGCTTGTCAAAAAGCCGCTGGTTTCAGCGCACAAAAAATAAAGTCCCAATTGTGCCGTTGCAGCTTTCCTTCGTTTTGAACCCGCTCTCAGCAGGTGGGTGCCCTTTTTCAAATCTTGTAAGTCCTCTTTACCGAATGAAAAGAGGCATGTACGCCATTTAAAAATACGGGCTCCCAAAGCAAAAAAATGTTCGGTCAAAACTAGGTGTACAACTAACACATCAGGACTTTATTTAACTTGTCAAAATCATATCACAGCAGATTTTGATTTTCAAGAAACAAACTGCTGATCTTTACTGTTTCACTTTTCTTTTGACAGAAAGGTGAAGTTCTTCAAGCTGGGCGTCGCTCACTTCGCCGGGCGCTTCCGTAAGAAGGCAGCTTGCGCTTGCCGTTTTCGGGAAAGCGATCGTATCTCTTAAGTTTGTACGGCCTGCAAGAAGCATAACGATACGGTCCAGACCGAGCGCGATTCCGCCGTGCGGAGGAGCGCCGTATTCAAAGGCTTCAAGAAGGTATCCGAACTCCGCCTCCGCTTCTTCTTGTGTAAAGCCGAGAAGCCCGAACATTTTTTCCTGAACGTCTTTTTCAAAAATCCGGATGGAGCCTCCGCCGAGTTCATAACCGTTTAAGACGAGGTCGTAAGCCTGCGCTTTCATATCTTCAGGCGCTGTTTCAATCAGATCAAGGTCTTCACGGACAGGCATAGTAAACGGATGGTGAGCCGCATAGAAACGGCCTTCTTCCTCGTCATGCTCCAGTAACGGCCAGTCCACAACCCACAGGAAGTTGAAGAGGCTTTCGTCAATCAGGCCGCGTTCTTTACCGAGCTTTAAGCGCAGCGCACCGAGGGATTGAGCCACAACCTCAAACTTATCAGCGCCGAACAGGAGCAGATCGCCTTCAGAAGCATCCAGCGCTTCAGCCAGTTTTGCCTGCTTCTCATCATTAAAGAATTTCGCAATCGGGCCTTTTACGCCGTCAGCTTCAACTTTGACCCAAGCGAGACCTTTCGCGCCGTAATTTCCGGCAAAAACGCCGAGCGCATCAATATCTTTTCTGGAGTAGTCGCCGGCAGCTCCTTTAACATTGATCGCTTTTACAACACCGCCGTTGGCTACAGCTGATGAGAACACCTTAAATTCAGTATCTTTCACAATGTCTGATACGTCCGTCAGCAGCATGCCGAAGCGGGTGTCAGGCTTGTCGGAACCGTAGCTGTTCATCGCTTCTTCATATGTCATTCGCGGAAGCGGCAGCGATACTTCGACGCCTTTTGTTTCGAGCACGACTTTCGCCATCATCTTTTCCGCCAGAGCCATGATGTCTTCTTGACTCATAAAGGACATTTCGATATCAATCTGCGTAAATTCCGGCTGGCGGTCGGCACGCAGGTCTTCATCGCGGAAACAGCGGGCCACTTGATAATACCGCTCAAAGCCAGATACCATCAGAAGCTGTTTAAAAATCTGCGGCGATTGCGGAAGAGCGTAAAATTCCCCTTCATGCACCCGGCTCGGCACCAAGTAGTCACGGGCGCCTTCCGGAGAGCTTTTCGTTAAAATCGGGGTTTCAATATCAAGAAATCCGTTTTCATCCAAGAAATGGCGGATGGATTTTGTGACTTGATGGCGCATTTGCAATGTTTGAAACATCGCCGGGCGGCGCAAATCCAAATAGCGGTGTTTTAACCGGACGTCTTCAGAAACGTCAGCCGCCTGGTCACTGATCGGAAACGGCGGCGTTTTCGCCGTGCTGAGTACCGTCACTGCTTCGGCTTTAATTTCAATTTTACCGGTTTTCAGGTTAGGGTTCACCGTGCCTTCTTCACGGGCAGAAACCGTGCCTTCGATATCAAGCACATATTCGTTTCTGATTGCTTCTGCCGCGGCAAGGGCTTCTTTCGAGACGTCAGGATTGAACACAACTTGCACAATACCCGAACGGTCGCGCAAATCAATGAAAATCAAGCCGCCGAGATCGCGCCGTTTCTGCACCCATCCTTTCAGTTTGACGGTTTCGCCAATCGCTTTTTCAGTTATCTCGCCACAATAATATGTTCTTCCAAACATAGCGTTCCTCTCCTTCACTGCTTTTGATCTGCCTTTAACACTTGTATCAGCTCGTCTAACACCACTTCACGCTGCTCGCCTGTTTCCGCATCTTTTACATTGATTTTATTTTGGGCAAGTTCATCTTCCCCTAAAATCGCAATAAAGCGTGCGCCGAGACGGTCAGCCGTTTTGAATTGGCCCTTCATTTTTTTGTTTTCATAATCAATTTCACTTGAGATGCCCGCTTCTCTCAGTTTGTACACGAGGGATACGGAATAATCCTTCGCTTTTTCTCCTAGCGTCACGATATAGCAGTCAATCCCCTGGTTGACGGGAAGCTCTGCTTTCTCAGCGTCAATGGCTGCCAGCAGACGTTCGATGCTCATCGCAAATCCGATACCCGGCGCTTCAGGTCCGCCGATCTGTTCAACAAGCCCGTCATAGCGGCCCCCTCCGGCAAGTGTTGTAATCGCTCCGAAACCTTCCGCGTTGCTCATGATTTCAAAAGCGGTATGATTGTAGTAATCAAGCCCTCTGACAAGGTTCGGATCAATTTCAAACGGGATGCCGAGATCGTTTAAGTATTGTTTGACTTTCTCAAAATAAGCGGCTGATTCTTCATTTAAGTAATCAAGAATGGACGGTGCCGATTTCATCAGTTCATGTTCTCTGTCTTTCTTGCAATCAAGAATTCTGAGCGGGTTTGTGTGCAGGCGCGACTGGCAGTCTGAGCAAAATTCTCCGATGCGCGGTTCAAAATGTTTGACGAGTGCTTCACGGTAGGCTTTGCGGCTCTCCTGGTCACCGAGGCTGTTCAGCACAAGCTTGACATTTTTCAAACCGGCTTTACGGTAAATGCTCATCGCAAGCGCAATGACTTCTGCATCCACAGCCGGATCTTTGGAGCCGATCGCTTCAATTCCGAATTGATAGAATTGGCGGAAGCGTCCCGTCTGCGGACGTTCATAACGGAACATCGGTCCGACATAATACAGCTTCGTCGGCTGCACCGGGTTCGCAAATAATTTATTTTCATTGAACGCGCGGACTGCAGCGGCTGTTCCTTCCGGCCGAAGCGTCAGGCTTCTCCCTTTACGGTCTTCGAACGTGTACATTTCTTTCTGCACGATATCTGTAGACTCACCGACGCCTCTTGCGAACAATTCCGTATGCTCGAAAATCGGCGTGCGGATTTCTTTATATTGATAAGTGCGGCACGTCTCTCTCATAATTTGTTCGACGAACTGCCATCTGTCTGATTCACCCGGCAGTATATCCTGTGTGCCTCTTGGAATGTGATATGCCATGTAACAGGCCTCCTTAATGTCTTTCTTCAAATAAAAAAACTCCCGCTCCTACTATACATGTATAGTAGGGACGAGAGTTATACCCGTGGTGCCACCCTAGTTGGAATGCTGAAGCATCCCCGCTCTGACCGTTAACGCAGGTTCACGTCCGCTGCCTAATGACTCGCAAAAGCGTTCAGCAGGGAACCTCCGGAGTGTTGTTTCGAGAAAGATGCAGTGCGGATCCGCTTTCAGCCCGGGACGGTTCCTCTCTTCTCCATGCATTCTGACCTACTCTTCTCCATTATCGGTTCAAAATCGTTATTTTGACTTATGTACATCAATTTCTATTATAATAATGGGATTGCACTCCCCTGTCAAGTTTTATTCCGTCTGTTTTTCCTTGCGACTGCATCTTTCGATAAAAGACCGAACTCCGTCGCCGTCTCTTCAAGAAAACCCGCCTTCTCTTTATCGCTCTGATCACTGAAGTGCAGATTTCCTTCCGCATCGTGCAGCGCGCGTCCCATTTTTGGTTGATATTTCATGATTTGCACACCTTTTCGCTGTATTTACAACTAGTATAAACAAACCATTTTATTTTTATTTAACATTCAACAAGGAAAATACGATATTATACAAGAATGTATTTTAGTTAGTTCAGAAAGGAGGACAGCCATGAATAAGAAAACTCTTGCTCTTATTTTATGCGGCGTCATCATCACGGCACTTCTTCCGTCATTTCATACCGCAATCGCCGCTGAGGGAGAAGCGGTTATCGCGACAGACAAGATCAATGTCAGAGGCGGTCCCGGCCTGAGCTATGGAATAAAGGCTGAAGTGAAAAAAGGGGAAAGATACCCGATCACAAAAGAAGAGGGAGACTGGGTACAGCTCCAGCTGAGTCCCGGTAAGACCGGATGGGTCGTTTCCTGGCTGATATCAAAAACAGCCGGAGGAGCAGACCATTCATCCGCCACAAGCGGAACGGTCACTTCCAACGACCCTGATCTCCGCATCAGAAAAGGCCCGGGGACATCATATGAAGTCATCGGCAAACTTCCGCAAGGCGCACATGCTTCTGTGCTGGACAAGAACAGCGGCTGGGTGAATATTTCTTATCAAGGCACAAGCGGGTGGGTTTCTTCCGAATACGTCACCGCAGACAGCGGCGGATCGGATACGAAAGCAACTTCATCCCAAAACGGTTCAAAGAACGGGACGGTAGGCGTTTCTTCATTGAATGTCAGAAGTGCAGCGTCACATGATTCAGCGATTATCACTAAATTATCACGCGGAGCAAAGGTTTCCATCTTAAGCGAAGACCACGGCTGGCTGAAAATTGAAGCAAACGGGCAAAAAGGCTGGGCAGCAAGCCACTACATCATAAAGGATTCCGACTCATCGGACACCCCGTCCGAATCGGGAGACGGCTCTGAGGGCTCAGGCTCCTCGAAAAAAGCGTATATCGTTTACGGCGGCACCAACCTAAGGAGCTCAGCCTCGACTTCCGCTTCTATCGTAAAAAGAGCGGATAAAGGCGCAGCCTATCCGATTGTCGGTTCAAGCGGCAAGTGGTATGAAGTCCGGCTGGAAAACGGACAAACGGCATATGTGGCAAACTGGGTCGTGCAAACGTCAAAAAGCGGTGAAGAAACAGGAGAAGCACCTTCTCCCAACACGTCAGGCGGCAGCGGATCGCTCAAAAACAAAACGATCGTCGTTGATCCCGGACACGGAGGAAAAGACAGCGGAACGATCGGCTACTCCGGAAAGTTTGAAAAAAACGTAACGATTAAAACAGCTAAGCTGTTAGCCGGAAAATTGAGAGCCGCCGGGGCAAACGTGTATATCACAAGGCAGGATGATACATTTATCAGCCTGCAGGCCAGGGTTTCAACGTCCCATTACCGGAATGCGGATGCCTTTATCAGCATCCACTATGACAGCTATGCCGATACGTCAACAAGAGGAAGCACGGCTTATTATTACAGTCCGTCTAAGGACCGTCAGCTTGCCTCAGACGTCCATTCTGAAGTAGCGAAGCGTTCACCTATTCCTGATCGCGGCGTTCTGTTTGGAGATTATTACGTCCTGAGGGAAAATAAACGGCCTGCCCTGCTGTATGAGCTCGGCTATCTCAGTCAACCGCAAGAAGAAACAATCATACATAGCGGCTCTTACCAGGAAAAAGTGACAGACGGAATTGAAAGCGGATTGGAACATTATTTTCAATCATAAAAAAAGCTGCCGAACGGCAGCTTTTTTTATTGTTTAGAATCCATAATCAATGTAACGGGCCCGGAATTCGTCAGCTGAACATCCATCATGGCCCCGAATATTCCCGTTTCAACTTTGACTCCTTTTTCCCGAAGAAGTTCGTTCCACTTTTCATAAAGGAGCAGAGCCTGATCCGGTTTGGCCGCATTCATAAAATTCGGGCGTCTCCCTTTCTTTGTTTCGCCGTAAAGCGTAAACTGGGAAACTGATAAAATCTCTCCGCCCGTATCTAAAAGCGATAAATTCATCTTGCCGCTTTCGTCCTCAAAAATCCGGAGATTCACGATTTTATCCGCCAAGTAAGCGGCATCTTCCTCTGTATCTTCATGAGTGACGCCGACAAGCGCCATAATACCGGGTCCGATCCGGCCGGCGACAGCGCCGTCAACCGTCACACTCGCTTCTGTTACACGCTGAACAACTAATTTCATAGCAAGCTCCTTTTAGTTCATAACCCGTCGGACTGAATAGATGTCTCTGATCTGCTTAATCCGCTCGACCACTTTATGCAGATGATTGATGTTTTGAATAAAAATCGCCATATGAATCGTAGCGACTTTATTGCGGTCGGATTTGCCGGATACAGACGAAATGTTGGTTTTCGTTTCATTTACGGCCTGGAGTACTTCATTTAACAGCCCGAGACGGTCATACCCCAAAATCTCAATCTCAACGTTATATTCTTTGCGTCTTTGAACCTGTGATTCATGTTCCCATTCAACAGGGATCAGACGTTCCTGCGCTTCATTCGTTTTTACATTCGGACAGTCATCACGGTGAACGGATACACCGCGGCCTTTTGTAATAAAACCGACAATATGGTCTCCGGGCACGGGATTGCAGCATTTCGACAAACGGACGAGAAGGTTGTCGATGCCTTTCACGCGCACACCCGCTTCCCGTTTTCTTCCTTGCGGATACTGTTTCGGCTCGGAAGCGACTTCCTGAACGATTTTTTCCTGCTCTTCCTGATCACGCTGCTTCCGTTCTTTTTCAGTGAGCCTGTTGGCCACCTGCAAAGCGGTAATGCCGTTATACCCGACAGCCGCGTACATATCCTCTTCATTTGAGAAATTAAACTTGTCGGCAACCTTTTGAAGGTTTTCGAGCGTTAAAACATCCTTCACTTCAAAATCAAGATTTTTAATTTCTTTCTCGACAAGTTCACGGCCTTTTTCGACGTTTTCTTCACGGCGCTGTTTCTTAAAGAACTGGCGGATTTTGTGTTTGGCCTGCGACGTCTGAGCGAGTTTGACCCAGTCTTGGCTCGGTCCGTACGAATGCTTGGACGTCAGGATTTCAACGATGTCGCCCGTCCGGAGCTTATGGTCAAGCGTCACCATTTTCCCGTTCACTTTCGCTCCGATTGTTTTATTGCCGATTTCCGAGTGAATCCTGTAGGAAAAATCAATCGGCACAGAGCCTGACGGCAGTTCAATGACATCGCCTTTTGGCGTAAATACGTATACCATGTCAGAAAACAGATCGATTTTCAGCGATTCCATAAATTCTTCCGCGTCGGTAGACTCGTTTTGGAATTCCAGAATTTCGCGGAACCAGGACAGTTTTTTCTCAAATGTCGCTTCTTCGTTTGCAGCCTTGCCTTCTTTATATGCCCAGTGCGCGGCTACCCCGTATTCAGCGATCTCATGCATCTCAAATGTTCTGATCTGCACTTCCAGCGGATCACCCTTAGGCCCGATTACGGTCGTATGCAGGGACTGATACATATTCGGCTTAGGCATCGCAATATAATCCTTGAATCTGCCCGGCATCGGCTTCCAGCACGTATGAATAATGCCGAGTACGGCGTAGCAGTCTTTAATGCTTCCGACAAGAATACGGACGGCGAGCAGATCATATATTTCATTGAACTGTTTATTTTGCAGCGCCATCTTGCGGTAAATACTGTAGATATGCTTCGGACGGCCTGAAAAGTCCGCTTTGATATTCACTTCTTCGACGCGTTTTTTGACTTCATTGACAACCTCTTCGACATAAAGTTCGCGTTCCGCGCGCTTTTTCTTCATGAGGTTGACGATTCTGTAGTATTGCTGAGGATTCAAATAACGGAGAGCGGTATCTTCAAGCTCCCATTTAATTTTCGAAATCCCGAGCCGATGTGCCAGCGGAGCGAAAATTTCCAGCGTCTCATTTGAAATTCTCCGCTGCTTTTCCTGCGGAAGATGCTTTAACGTCCGCATATTATGAAGGCGATCCGCCAGCTTGATCAATATGACTCTGATATCCTGAGCCATAGCGACAAACATTTTTCGGTGGTTTTCCGCCTGCTGCTCTTCTTGAGATTTATACTTAATTTTACCGAGCTTCGTTACACCGTCGACAAGCATCGCCACTTCTTCAGAGAATGCTTCCTTCAGGTCATCGAGGGTGACATCCGTGTCTTCCACCACATCATGCAGAAAACCGCCCGCAATCGTGGAAGGGTCCATTTCCAGATCGACGAGGATTCCCGCCACCTGAATCGGATGAATGATGTACGGCTCACCTGATTTGCGGTACTGTTCGCGATGCGCGTCTTGCGCATACAGGTAAGCTTTCTCAACAAACGCAATCTGCTCCTCCGGCAGATACGTGCGCGCTTTATCTATTACTTGCTCGGCAGTCAATACTTGTTCGTTCGCCATGGAATCACCTTTTTTAAATGTAAACTGTATTAGTTTATTATCAAGAAAAAAACGAGAGATGTAAAGGGCAGAAGTTCAAAACACCTAAAGAATCTGTCAGGATGATGAAATAATAGGAAAAAAGCACCCTGACTCGAGTGCTTTTTTCCATATGCGGTTAATATTTCATTAATGTTAAAATATCGTAATCGTCAAGCTTGTCTCTGCCGTCAAGGTAAGAAAGCTCGATTAAAAACGCAATACCGGCTACGACGCCGCCCAGTTCTTCGACAAGCTTAATCGTTGCTTCGATCGTGCCGCCTGTTGCAAGCAAGTCATCAGTAATCAGCACGCGCTGTCCCGGCAGGATCGCATCTTTATGAATCGTCAGTACGTCTTTTCCGTACTCCAAACCGTAATCGACTTTAATGACTTCACGCGGAAGTTTTCCTTCTTTCCGAACCGGCGCAAAACCGACTCCGAGAGCGTATGCAACCGGACAGCCGATAATAAAGCCGCGCGCTTCAGGTCCGACAACTAAGTCAATTTCTTTTTCTTTTGCATATTCAACAATTTGGTCAGTGGCGTAACGGTATACGTCGCCTTTGTCCATCAATGTCGTAATATCTTTAAATTGTACGCCTTCTTTCGGGTAATCGGGCACAATTGTTACGTATTTTTTAAGATCCATCTGTTCTATGTCCTCCTCGTACTTTCATAAGCCTCTGAACCTTGGTTCATCAGCTTATTCAGCCATTCCTTCAGCTCATGGGCCGCGGAATAATTGAGCTTCTGGTCTAATTCCATCAGCTGCTGTTTTACCTGGTAGGTTTGCGAATCTGCGAGGTCGCGTTTTTTCGCGCCGCTCACGACAGACAGCACACCATCTTCTATTTTAACAAAACCGAGATCAAAAAACACCTTTGTCATGAAATTGATTGTGTCAATTGACCATCCTTTGTGTCTCGCAAGCTCCGAACCATGCTTACTTAAGTCAAAATTGCCCCTTTTCAAGAGAAATGCGTAAAACCACTTGAAATCACTCCGCGATGGAAATGAGGACAGAAAATGTTCTTCATGATTGATAAAAACAAAATAAATCCGTTCCGGCTTCTTGCCGTCAAGCAAACGCTTGAGCCGCTCCTCTGACGGCGGCACATCCAGAAAGACGGCATACTTTCCGTCAAGCGGAAGAGCCTCCGCCTCGGATTCCGACGTGATCTGAACCAGCTCGTCCGGCAGCTCTTCGCCACGAAGTTTTCGGACAGTTTTTTCGTTAAAACTGATGAGCACCCGTTTTTCCTTCGGCAGCGCAGCAACCGTATCTTCCCACGTCCGCTTGCCTCTGATATCAAAAAGCTGCCATTCCAGCACCGCAGCGTCTTTAATCATCAGCTGGGGTTTCTTTCTGTTGTTCCATTCATTAATGGACATTTCGCCGACAATGGAAATCGCTGATCCGGGGACAATTCCGGCTTCCAGCTCTCCTTTGTTAAAGCCGACGCAATCGAGAACGGCAGCATCATTTTTCACCGTCATTTTCACGTGATTTTTATTCGCTCCGATCAGGCGCACTTCATCAAGCACGGCGTTTTCCACCATGACATGCGGTTTAGGGTTAAGCATGCCGAACGGCGAGAGCATATTCAATTCTGTAATGCTTTCAACGGTTATGTCTTCGACGCCGCAGACAAGATCAACCTCCTGAATCGGGATAAAATCCTCTTCCGTAAGGGTTTCTTCAGCCAATTGATTCAGCCTGTCTCTTAAATCCGGCACATCTTCAGCCTTTAACGTCATTCCCGCGGCCATCGGATGCCCGCCGAAATGAGGAAGAATGTCTCTGCACTGTGAAAGGCTCGTAAAAAGGTTGAAACCCCTGATGCTTCGCGCCGATCCTTTGGCGATTCCCTGCTCCTCATCTATCCCCAGCACGACAGCGGGGCGATAAAAACGTTCAGCGAGCTTCGATGCGACAATCCCGACAACCCCCGGGTTCCAGCCGGCTTTTGCCACTACAATGGCAGACGGGTTTCCGTCTTGCTGCTGAACCATTTCAACAGCCTCTTCGGTCATGGTTTTCACCATTTTCTGGCGTTCCTTATTCAGCCGGTCAATATCCGAAGCCAATTCCTCCGCTTCAAACTGGTCTTCGGTCATCAGCAGGTGCACGGCGGGATCAGCCTGTTCTATTCTTCCGACGGCATTCAGCCTCGGTGCAACCTGAAACCCGATCGTTTCCTCATCAGCTTGTCCGATATCCCCGCCGGAAAGCTTAATCAGAGCTTTGAGACCCGGCCGATTTGTCGTCCGAAGCTTTTCGATCCCAAGTGACGCAATTAATCTGTTTTCATCATGCAGCGGCACCAGATCCGCAACCGTACCGATGGCCGCTAAGTCCAGCATAGCTTCCGGCAAAGAACCCGTAAGCGCGTGAGCAAGCTTAAACGCCACACCGACGCCGGCCAATTCTTTAAACGGATAGCTGCAGCCCGGCTGCTTCGGGTGGATGATCGCAAATACGTCGGGAAGCTCGGGTCCCGGCTCATGGTGGTCGGTAATAATGACGTCTAGGTCCAGCTCTTTTGCGACTTCAGCTTCATGAACGGCGGCGATGCCCGTATCCACTGTAATGATAAGCGAAAAACCCCGCTCTTTTATGGAGCGGAAAGCTTGTTCATTCGGGCCGTAGCCTTCTGTGAAACGGTCGGGAATATAAAAGTCAACGTTTGCTGACAGCTGTCTGAGTGCCGTCAGCATCACTGATGTGCTTGTAACGCCGTCTGCATCGTAATCTCCGTAAATCATAATCGGTTCCCCTTGAGAAACCGCCAGCTTTATCCGATCAACTGCTTCCCGCATTCCTTTTAATTCATACGGGTCATAAAAGTCTGCATCCTTTGTATGTAAAAAATGCCTTGCGCTTTCGGCAGTATCAAAACCTCTTTTTACAAGCAGCGATGCCACAAGAGGTGTTATGTCCAATTGTTCTGTGAGTGATTTGACCTTTTCCTGATCCGGCTGCTGGATTTCCCAGCGCATTTTTGACGCTAACATAAATTCACCCCTCAACCACCCTATTATACTAGAGCGGACTGAGGGGTTTCAAATGTTATTCTGATCCTTTTTTCTCTTCCAGTATTTCTTCCGGCAGTGCGGCCGGTTTTCTGCCGTCCGGATCAGCCGGCAATTCAGCAGCGGATCTGTTTTCTTTCCGCAGCATTTTAATTTCCCGCTTCAGCTTCATCACTTGAAATATACCGGCTGAAAATACGATCAGCGCTCCCATTAACACAGAGCCTAAAATGACTAAAATCAGCGGCCATTCAGCGGTGCCGAACAGATAATCAACCTCAACCGCCCGCACGTTAATGACAGCAAAAATGGCGACAATCAGAGTAAATAGTAAAGCGAATATAATAGTCCATTGTTTATTCATACGTCAGCCCCCAATTATTAATTCTTATCTTTTCCCTCATTTTCCAGGGATTAAACTCCGGTCTCAGGAAATCCGGGCCGTTAACTGCTCACGGACCAGCCTTTTCAATCCGCTTCTTTCCCCGGATAAGACGAGGGTGTCCCCTTCTTCAATCACAGTATCAATGCCGGGACTCAGCTGTTTTTGCCGGTTTTTCTTTACGATCGCAATAATCTGGACGTTGTAATGCTTCTTGATATCCAAATCTCCGATTGTGCGGCTGACAGCCGGTGCGCGAGATTCGGCTTTAAACCATTCAATAACGAGATCATCAAGTGCAACTTCCACAGATTCCAGCGTTTTCGGCTTATACGTCATCCCGCCTAAAATAGCGGAAATCTGCCTCGCCTCTTCATCGTTAAATTCAACGGATGCCAAGCATTCGTCATGGTCTTTCTCATCGAAGTAATAGAGCTCTCTTCTGCCGTCATCATGGAGAATAATACTGATTTTATCATGATTTTTCGTAATGATTTCGACTTTCTGGCCGATGCCCGGAAGTTCCGACTCACGAACATTCATAAGAACCCTCCTACATGTTTTTACAATGATGATTGATTATGTAAGCGTATGTCATTATAGCAAATGCAGGTTTTAAGTTCAACGCAGCCTAAAAAACAGGCTGCCTTCTGCAAGACAGCCTGTTCCCATTTTACTCTTCGATTGATTTTTTCCCTTTAAATTCTTTTCCTTTCCATACAAGCCACAGCTGCGAGGCGATGTAAAGAGAAGAATAAACACCCGTCAATAAACCGACCAATAAGGCGACTGAGAAGTTCGTAATTGACGATGAGCCTAAAATAAGCAGCACGACGACTACAATCACAACGGTCAAGACCGTATTAATCGAGCGTGTAAAGGTTTGCTGCAAGCTCAGATTCACAATGTGTTCCAGATCGGCAAATGACTTTGGCTTGCGTTTTTTCATCTGCTCGCGTATCCGGTCAAATGTAACGATCGTATCATTTATCGAGTAACCGATAATGGTGAGAATAGCGGCGATAAAGGTGACATCGACCTCCAGCCTTGTAATGCTGAAAAACGCGATGATAAAGAAAGCGTCATACAGCAGGGATACAATTGCGGCGACAGCCATTCTATACTCAAAACGTATTGATACGTAAATAATGATGCCAATTGATGCAATCGCCACGGCATATAAGGCATTACGGGCCAGTTCTTTTCCGACTGTCGGCGATACCGTGCTGACATTCGGTTCAGCTCCGTATTTATCCTTAAAGTACGTTTTGATTTCAGCGATCTTTTCTTTAGATGGCTCTCCGACAAACCGGGCTGCGGCAACATGGTTCTCTTTACCCGAGAGCACGATGTTTTCCGGATCCATGCCGAGAGAGTCAAAGTCTTTTTCAACCTGCTGCGCCGTCAAGGCATGATTGCTCTGCACGTCAATCCGCGCACCGCTTGCAAAATCGATTCCCAGGTTGAGCTTAAAGACCAGCAAGATGATAATTCCCGCAACGGTTACAGCGCTTGAGAAAATAAAGAAGTATTTTCGTTTGCTCGTGAAATCCCATTTCTGGAATGCCGTATGCGGTTCAGTATTTTCATCTGTTTTCTGGATGTCCATAATATGTTTTTTCTTGACGCCGAACCAGCCTTTTTTCCGGTCAAGCCATCTGCTTTCCACAAGAAGGGCGAGCAGGAATCTTGAAAGGAAGACCGCTGTAATAAAGCTTGTCAGTATTGACAAGATCAGCATCGTCGCAAACCCTTTTACAGAGCTTGTCCCGAAAATAAAGAGCACGACCGCTGCGATGATCGTTGTGATATTCGCATCGAAGATCGTCGCAAATGACCGTCTGTTCCCTGAACGGAAAGCCGAGCGGACGGATTTGCCGAGTTTCAGCTCTTCTTTTATCCGTTCATAGGTGATAATGTTGGCATCAACCGCCATCCCGACACCCAAAATGAGCGCCGCAATACCCGGCAAAGTCAGCACAGCCTGCATCCAGTCAAACACTTGCAGCGTAATATACACGTATACAGAAAGCGTAATGACCGCTATGAGTCCCGGCAGTCTGTAATAAAGCAGCATAAATAAGAAAACAATTGCAATCCCGATGATGCCGGCCTCGACCGTATCATGTAAAGCCTGCTGTCCGAATTGTGCCCCTACTGAAGTAGAGTATTTTTCGGTCAGTTTCACAGGCAGTGCACCCGCGTTTAAAATATTGGCCAAGTCCTTTGCTTTTTGAACGGTGAACTGGCCTTCAATCGTGACATCCTTTGTATTTAATTCCTGGCTCACATTCGGAGCGGATACATATTTCGGATGTTTTTTGCCGACTTCTTTTTTAAATGAATCGCCTTTTTGATAATCGAGCCAGATGACGAGCTGATTATTAGGCGCCATTTTCTTGACCTTTTTCGTCACTTCTCCGAACTTGTCCGCATCCTTCAGTTTCACGCTGACAATCGGTTCGTTCGTTGTCGGATCAAAAGTTTGCTTCGCGCCGTTTTCCACGAGATCAGAGCCGTTTAAAAGCTCTTTATCATTCGTGTCCCTGAATGAGAGCTGCGCTTCCGTTGACAGAATTTCGCGCGCCCTGTTCTGATTCGTGACGCCCGCCAGCTGTACGCGGATGCGGTTGTTCCCTTCAATCTGAATGTTCGGCTCGCTTACGCCGAGAACGTTAGCCCGGCGGTTCAGCGCCTGCACCGTGCTGACGAGCACGTCTTTTGTGATTTTATCGCCTTTTTTGACAGGCTGCACGTCGTACAGTACTTCAAACCCGCCGCGTAAATCCAATCCTAACGTAATATTATTGGCAGCCGGTTTTGTAAAATACCCCAGCCCTGTGCCGATTAATAATACAATCAGGAAAAACGCAATCAAGCGTCCTTTTTTCATTATGTATTTCCTCCTTAAACCTATGCCGTCAAATCATTATCTCAGCAGTTCATCCAAAGCTTCCTGACCTTCATCGCTTTCCAGCCAATTAGACGACTTAAAAGCTTCAACGGTTGCATAGTTCATAAAATCGCCAATTTTAACTGATAAAATATCGCCGGCCAATTCATACAGCGGCATTTCCGTTTTCTGTTTCCACTTTTTATGTATTAGGTATGACCATAAACTCTCGTGTTCAACATCATCGTATCCAAGAATTTTGAACTCTTCAAGTTTACTGTACAAAAAAGGCCGCAAATGATCCTTATACATTTCGGCGGGATGCTTCTCCATGGGCGCTCGCTCCTTTTTCCCTTTTTCTCGAAGACTTGTCATGCTCGGACGACATCGGCGCATATCTTTATTGTATATGATTCCAGGTAGTTTGAGAAGGCAGGGGTTATAAAATGGCAAAACAGACTTTTTTAAGGGGCACTCTTATTCTCATCGCAGCGGGGATGATTACAAGAATGCTCGGCTTTGTCAATCGGGTGGTCATCGCCCGGTTTATCGGTGAAGAAGGGGTCGGATTGTACATGATGGCTGCCCCGACATTTTTCTTGGCCACCACTTTGACCCAATTCGGCCTCCCTGTTGCCATCAGCAAGCTTGTCGCTGAAGCAAGCGCCCGGGGGGACCGGCAGAAAATGAAACACATTTTAGTGATGTCGCTTACCATCACCGGGATATTAAGTCTCATCTTCACGCCGCTGTTTTTATGCTTTGCGCCGATTATGGCGGAAACGATGCTGACTGATCAACGCACGGTTTACCCGCTTCTGGCGATTACGCCCGTCGTGCCGATTATCGCAATCTCCAGCGTGCTGCGCGGCTATTTTCAGGGCAGGCAGAATATGAACCCGCTGGCATTTTCCCAAGTGCTTGAGCAGATTGTGCGGATTTCACTTGTCGCGGTCTGCACGACAGTGTTTCTGCCGTACGGGATTGAATATGCCGCAGCCGGAGCCATGATTTCGTCTGTCATCGGAGAGCTCGCCTCTCTTATTTATTTATTCATTTGTTTCAAAGCTAAAAAAACAATCAGAATCAGAAAACAATTTTTCAAATCGATTGCAAATGGAAAAGAGACCTTCCGTCAGCTGATGAGCGTATCGCTCCCGACAACCGGAAGCCGATTCATCGGAAACTTGTCTTGGTTTTTTGAGCCTATTGTCGTCGCGCAGAGCCTTGCAATTGCAGGAGTCGCCACCGCTGCTGCCACCAGACAGTACGGGGAGCTGACCGGATTTGCCATGACGGTTTTGACGCTGCCCAGCTTTATAACCTATTCTCTGTCAACGGCCCTTGTTCCTGCGATCAGTGAAGGAATGGAGCAAAAAAAGCTGCAGGTTGTCGAATACCGTCTGGAACAGGCGATGAGGCTGTGCCTTTTAAGCGGGGGCATCTCGGTGGTTATTTTATTCTCTTTCGCTGATGAGCTGATGTCCGTCATGTACGGATCGACCAATGCGGCCGTTTTTATTAAAGTCATGGCGCCGTTTTTTCTGCTCTATTATTTTCAGGGGCCCCTTCAAGCGGTGCTGCAGGCGCTTAATTTAGCCGGAGCCGCCATGATGAACAGTTTTATCGGCGCCGCTGTTAAAACAGGCCTTATTTTTGTGCTGGCGACCAGGCCTTCTTTGGGCATTATGGGCGCGGCATTGGCGATTGTGACGGGAATGGTGCTCGTCACCCTTCTCCATGCAGCCACCGTAAGCAAAGTGCTTCCGATCAGCATCAAAATAAAAGAATACGCGCTCTGTTTTGCAGTCATATTCATTTGCGGTTATGTGAGCCGATTCATAAAGCGCGCTGTTCATTTTTCAGGGTCAGAGGCTGTTAATCTTACAGGCTGGATTGCCATGACCGTCATACTATATATTGTGCTTCTGCTGTTATTCAGGCTGATTAAAAGGGAGGAGCTGATCCGGATTCCGGTCATCGGACGGTTTGTGACGCGGTGAAACCGGTTAAGGCTCTCCTTTTTCATCTTTAAGATCAATAAAAAAAGCGCCGTCCGTAAACGTGCAGAATGATATAACCGAAAGATCCTGATATCCTCTTTTCGCTAAGTTTTTTTCGAGCCAGTGTTTATCTTTCCCGATTCTGTCCAGATGCTCGTTCTGAATGACCCCGTCAACGATAAGCGATGTTTCCATCTGCTTATCCTTATTGTTTTTCTTTTTGACGATTGACAGTTTGCCCGAAGACTCCAAAATGGCGTACGACACGTCAGAGATTCTATCGATGTTATTCTCCCTCAGCTGCATAAGAAGATCGTCAAAATTGTAGCGCTGCGATCTCATCGCCCGTTCGTCAATTTTCCCCTGTTTTATAATAATGGTGGGTTTTCCGTCAAGCAGCTGCCGTATTTTTTGGCTTTTGAGCGAGACAAAAGCAAGGCTTACTTGAATAATCATTAAAATGACAATCGGCACAATGGTATGCAAAAGCTTATCTTCTACATTTTCAATTGCCAATACGGCAATCTCGGCAATCATAATGGAAACGACAAGGTCTAAAATGCTCAGTTCTCCGATTTCCCGTTTTCCCATCAGTCTGAAAATCACAAGAATGATAAAATAAAGCACTATCGTACGAAACGTAATAATGAAAATATCTCCCATATCGCACCTCCAACGGTCATAGCATTTGCGATCCGCTCTGTTTTATGTAAGAAATGAACTGAACATGATGCTTTTACGTCTAATCCAAACATTCAGAGAATACATTTAGAAAAAGACGGGCTCCGGCTTGTCATATGTCAGGCCGCAGGGCGGAGAGGAGATCAAAATGGAAGAAACGAAACAAGTGGGTAAAGGCGTCTTATACGGCTTAGTGGCTATCTTTGCAGTGATGCTTCTTACGAGTCTGGCGATTTCACTGCTGCTGACGGTTACGTCAATGGAAGAGTCATCTTTCAGCTGGCTGGTCACCGCGCTTTCTTTTCTTTCTTTATTTGCCGGCGGTTTTATTTCCGGCGGCAAAGCAAAAGAAAAAGGCTGGATGATCGGAGCGTTAACCGCCGTTTGTTTCTCATTAATCATCTT
Source organism: Bacillus sp. CIS52 (assembly GCF_053545315.1). Lineage (NCBI taxonomy): Bacteria > Bacillati > Bacillota > Bacilli > Caryophanales > Bacillaceae > Bacillus > Bacillus sp. CIS52. Next base: position 294,446 of record NZ_JBIUFR010000002.1, on the reverse strand, counting down.
GCTTTTTCAATATTTAGGGTTCGGAAAATCATTTACATCCGGTCAGCTTTTGTTTCATCTCGGCTTTTTGGGAGTCAGTATGCTGGGCGGGATTTTCGGAGTGAATTTGAAGGGAAGCAGATCAGCGTAATAAAAAAAGAGCGGATTCTCCGCTCTTTTTTAGTATGTATGAGCTTCGCTGTTATTCAGCAGAAGCTTCTCTGATTGCGCGGCGGTCAAATGTTAAACGGGTGTTATCACCTGTTTTAATGACGACCTTGCTTTCATCAATTGATTCAACAGTGCCGTGCAATCCTCCGATTGTCACCACTGAATCTCCTTTTTTCAGCTCTTCCTGCATCTGGCGTACGGCCTTCTGCTGCTTTTGCTGCGGACGGATGAGCAGGAAATAAAGCACTGCAAACATCAAAATAATAGGAACGATTGTACCTAAAGTACCCATCTGTTACCCTCCTTTCAAAAATGGTTTTATTTAGAAGCTTTTCGCATTTGGCTTATTATAGCCGTAACGCTCAAAGAACTCTTCTCGGAAATCACCAAGACGATCCTCTCGGATAGCTTGTCTGACCTGCTCCATTAAGTGTAACAGAAAATGAAGGTTATGGTAAGTTGTTAATCGAATTCCAAACGTTTCATTGCAGCGGATCAAATGTCTGATGTAAGCACGGGAGTAATTTTTGCATGTATGACAGCTGCACTCTTCGTCAATCGGTCGGAAATCGCGCTCATATTTGGCGTTTTTCATGTTCAGACGCCCTTCATTCGTGAACACCGTGCCGTTTCGGGCGATCCGGGTCGGCAGCACGCAGTCAAACATATCCACGCCGCGGATGGCGCCATCAATTAAGGCATCCGGTGAACCCACACCCATTAAATATCTCGGCTTGTCCTTCGGTAAAAGCGGAGTTGTAAACTCAAGCACTCTGTTCATGACGTGCTTCGGCTCGCCGACAGATAATCCGCCTATGGCATAACCCGGAAAATCAAGTGAAACCAGGTCTTTGGCACTTTGTGTCCGCAAGTCTTCATACTCTCCGCCCTGTACGATTCCGAACAGCCCCTGCTCATCAGAGCGCCCGTGCGCCTCCAGGCAGCGTTCCGCCCAGCGGCTGGTCCGTTCGACAGAGCGTTTCATGTAATCATATTCTGCCGGATACGGAGGACATTCATCAAAGGCCATCATGATATCAGAACCGAGGGCGTTTTGAATTTCCATCGCTTTTTCCGGAGATAAAAACAGCTTGTCTCCGTTTAAGTGATTGCGGAAATGTACGCCTTCTTCTTCTATATTACGAAACTTGCTCAATGAAAAGACCTGAAAACCGCCGGAATCCGTTAAAATCGCGCGGTCCCAGTTCATAAACTGATGAAGCCCGCCCGCTTCTTTTACAATGTCATGTCCGGGGCGGAGCCATAAATGGTACGTATTGCTTAAAATAATACCCGCATCCATAGATTTCAGCTCGTCCGGAGACATCGTCTTTACCGTAGCAAGCGTGCCGACCGGCATAAATACAGGCGTCTCAAAGGAGCCGTGGGGCGTATGAACTCTGCCCAGGCGCGCTCCCGTTTGTTTGCATTCCTTTATAAATTCATAACGTATCGGTTGTTCAGCCACTTTGTATGAGGCCTCCTGTCATTCAAATTAGATAATCAGCATGGCGTCGCCAAAGCTGAAGAAACGATATTCCTCTTCTACCGCATGACGGTAGGCAGAAAGAACATGCTCTCTGCCGGCAAGCGCAGAAACAAGCATGATAAGCGAAGATTTCGGCAGGTGAAAATTGGTGATCATGCCGTCAATCGCTTTAAATTCATATCCCGGATAAATGAAGATCGACGTCCAGCCGCTTGAAGCGGTAAATACGCCGTCATGCTCGCCGGCAATGGTTTCAAGGGTGCGCGTGGATGTCGTCCCGACCGACACGATGCGCCCTCCCGACTTTCTGACCTCGTTTAAAGAGGCGGCGGTTTCTTCCGTCATTTCATAAAATTCCGCGTGCATGTTATGCTCTTCCACATCATCCGCACTGACTGGGCGGAATGTGCCGAGTCCCACGTGCAGGGTGATAAATTCAATCCGCACACCCTTTTGCTTCAGCTCGTCCAGAATCTCTTCCGTAAAATGAAGTCCGGCAGTCGGGGCTGCGGCGGACCCGATTTCTTTTGAAAAGACGGTCTGATACCGTTCTTTATCATCAAGCTGCTCTTTAATGTAAGGAGGAAGCGGCATTTCACCGAGCGATTCAAGCACTTCGTAAAAAATCCCGTCATACCGGAATTCTATTTTCCGGCCGCCGTGATCAAGTTCCTCCGTGCAGACCGCTGTCAGCCGGCCGTCCCCAAATGTCAGGACCGTTCCTTTTTTTACGCGTTTCGCCGGCTTTACAAGCGTTTCCCATGTGTCATTCTCTTCCTGTTTTAACAACAGGAGCTCCACTTTCGCTCCCGTATCTTCTTTTGTGCCGAATAATCTGGCAGGGAGCACACGGGTATTGTTCAAGACGAGACAATCCCCTTCTTTAAAAAAGCTGACAATTTCTTTAAATGAACTGTCTGTCAGCCCGCCCGTCTGTTTGTCAAGCACCATCAGCCGCGATGCGTCACGCTCTTTCAGCGGCACTTGGGCAATGAGGCGTTCAGGCAGTTCAAAATCAAATAAATCGACTTTCATCATTTCACCTTTATTCTGTCTATTGTTATTTCATTCTGCCGAAAAAATTGAGCAGGATGGATAGTATCACACTGATTACAATACAAGTAACAACGGGAAAGAAAAATGTGACATTTCCCTTTTTAACGAAAATATCTCCGGGCAGCCGTCCGACAAAGTGCCAGACTGCGCCGGCAATAAGCAAAACAGCACCGAGAACCATGAGAACCTTCGGAAAATCAGTCACAGGCAGGCGCCTCCAATCGAAAATGCTCATATACAGCCGGGGTCACGACCCGTCCCCTCGGCGTTCTCTGAAGAAATCCGATCTGCAGCAGATACGGTTCGTACACATCCTCTATTGTATGCGGTTCTTCGCCGATTGTCGCGGAAATCGTATCAAGGCCGACCGGACCGCCGCTGAATTTTTCAATCATGCCTATCAGCAGCTTATGGTCAATATGATCAAGGCCGAGCGCATCGACTTGAAGACGTTCGAGCGCGTCGTGAGCGATTTCTTCAGTGATGCGGCTGTCGCCGAGCACCTGGGCAAAATCTCTCACTCTTCTGAGAAGCCGGTTTGCAACCCGCGGCGTTCCCCTTGACCGTCTGGCGATTTCCAGAGCCGGCGCTTCTTCGATATCCACTTCAAATACTTCAGCCGTTCGTGACACGATATCTGTCAGCTCTTCCTGCGTATAGTATTCAAGGCGCGACAGCACCCCGAACCGGTCTCTGAGCGGTGCGGTCAATAATCCCACCCTGGTCGTCGCTCCTACCAGCGTAAAAGGCGGAAGGTCAAGACGGACGGAGCGGGCGGACGGGCCTTTACCAATGACGATATCAAGGCAGAAATCCTCCATCGCCGGGTACAGCACTTCTTCAATTGAACGGTTCAGCCTGTGAATTTCGTCTATAAACAGCACATCACCGGGTTCGAGCGCCGTCAGAATGGCTGCCAAGTCTCCCGGCCTTTCAATGGCCGGCCCTGACGTTGTCCGCATCTCCACACCCATCTCATTGGCCACGATCGACGCAAGCGTTGTTTTTCCGAGACCCGGAGGCCCGTATAAAAGAACGTGGTCAAGCGTTTCCTGCCTCATTTTCGCCGCATCGATAAAGACGCGCAGATTTTCTTTCACCTTCTTTTGGCCGATGTACTGGGCGAGATTCTGCGGCCTGAGGCTTTGCTCGATTATTGATTCATGGCTGTCTGCTTCACTTGAAACGAGCCGTTCATCCATGAACATCACCTTACTTTAATAATTTTTGCAATGCTTTTTTCACATATTGATCTGTTGAAAGCGCCGTTTCCTCTTTTAAGTGAGGAAGCACTTTTTTAATTTCTTTTTCGGCGTAGCCGAGAACCCTGAGCGCTTCAAGGGCCTCGTCAAGCGCCGTTTCAGCCTCTTGTTTTTCAATGCGCGCTTCATGATTGAACAGGTTGTCAATCATTTCAGGCACGACATCGGCCAGTTTGCCTTTTAAATCAAGAATAATCTGCCGCGCCGTCTTTTTGCCCACACCCGGAAATTTCACCAAAAAGGCTTCATCTTCCTGTTCAATCGCTTCGATGACGGCTCCCGGATCACCGGAACCGAGAATGGCGAGCGCCCCTTTCGGCCCGATGCCGGTGACGTTCAGCAGCTTTGTGAAAAGCGCTTTTTCTTCCCTGGTTGAAAAGCCGTACAGAGAAAAGGCGTCTTCTTTTATATGATGATACGTAAAAATGGTCTCTTGATTGCTTACCTTATAAATAAACGGATTCGGAGTGAAGACCTGATAGCCGATTCCGCCGTTTTCAATCACGATGTATTGGGGAGATACGTAATCAATCGTCCCCTTCACGAATTCAATCACACCTATTCACCTCTTTGACTGCTTATCATTGTAACACAAAAACAGCCAAAGTCTTATAGAAAAGTTAACGTATGTTCGCTTTGCCACCTTCCGTTCAGAAAAAAAAGACATGTGTCACATGTCTTGCGTCAAAGTCAGCCGCTGTAAGTCTTAATATGATCGATCACGCTCTCAAACTCCGCTTTTGTCCTGTACGGTATACCATGCTCCAAATGCTTTTGCAATCGGCTTTCCAACCGCTCTAAATCAATTTGAAAGAAAGACTGGATCGGCTCCGACAGCGATCCGGGACGGCCGTGAAAAGTGGAAATCACCCCTCCGTCCGTGACACCGATATAACCGTTTACCTTACTGAGCGGAGAAATATCATCAACATGCTTACGGAAAAGGACGAAACCTTTTTTCTGCTCAACGAGCGTCCAGCCGGCGTATGCGGCCCAAAAGTCTTCCATCGCCAAAACGGTTTCATCCGTATGTTCGATGCCGACATCACCGTCAAGATAAACCTTTTCCAGCTGGACGTGCACCCGAAGCGGCCCGTAATGCTCGACCTCTGCCCCGTATGCACTGTTTCCTCCGCAAATCAGGACTGCAGCTGATAAGATAAGCATAAATAAAAGACGCCCACCGCAAATTCGTTTCACCAATAACACCTCTTTATTCAATCAAACTCTTGATGCTAGTTTGACCAAAGATGCCGGTGCTTAACCGTTTTCTTTCTTTTGACGGTTTCGCCGAAAAAAAAGCAGCCCTCTTATGAAGGCTGCCCCGCTTTATTATGCCCGGCAGGCTGATATCAGTTTCATCTGTCCGGGCGTCAGTTTGAGTCGGTATCCTCTTACAGTCAAATACACAGTTTTTGTCCCGCAGCTTTTGTCGCGCTCCGTTTTTTTCATCCCGGCTCCTCCGTTACATTTTATTTTGCTTTTATGTTAACAGCGCAATATAAAGAGCGTTTTAAGAATATGTAAAGAAATGATGAAAAAAATACTGCCGGATGAAATCATCCGGCAGTCCCGTCTAACGGCTGTTTTTGTTCATGTCTTGAAGCTTTGTAAAAGTGGCGTTATCAGTAAATACTTGAATTGCGCGGCCGTCCGCGAACTTTTTGGCTGCATGTTTGACATGTTTATCATCATTTTTCGTAAAAGGATGATTTGTTCTGACGGCAATGACGACTCTCGTGTCAGTCACGACGACCTGACTATCCTGTACGCCTTTTACTTTTTTCACACGGTTTGCAATTTTTGCCGCCATTCTGATGTTTTCGGCATTGTCATACCCATTATAAGACATAGCGGCCGGCGGCGTATTGGCGTTGCGGCCGTTATATGTGCCGTCAGTTGTTAACGGAACCCCGTTATTCGGCGCATTTCGGTAAGACACGTTTGTCGTATCCCGGCGGCCGTTTCGGTTTTCCATCATTTCGGAAACAGGTCCTTGATGGTCCATTCCGTACTGGCGTCTGCCGTTATCATTGTCATTTGAATAATACCCGACCGGACGTGTTGTCTGATTGTAGCGTCCGTCATTCATGGCATTATTTGCTCCGCATGCCGTTAAACTTGCAGTCACGGCTAAAACGCCTGCGATTGTCATCAGTTTTTTGCCCAATGGAAAAACCCCCCGTGGATTCATCGCTGTGTGAGCGTTTTCCGCTCATGTTTAGGATGTGCGGCCGGCGGCGGGTTTAAGCTTGTCAGTTATGTCCATTCTTCTTCGGACATAAAAAAAGGAACGACATACATCGTCCCGATACATTAGTCTTCATCTTCCTCCGGCCGTCCGAATACTTGATTTGGACTCGGCTGATTCGGCGCGGCATTGGGATTTGCTCCGCCGTAAGGCATAAAATATCCGGCATTTGCGCCCATATTCGGATATGGCTGCACAGGCATATTGGCGTGATGGTGATGTGAACCATGATGATGTGAACCGTGGTGGTGATGATGGTGATGCGAATCATTGCATCCGCAATCATCGTCCTTAAATTTTCCATCGTGATGCGGCTCGTTTGCGTAATGTGATGAATAGCCGCCGTAATACGGCATATGTCCGTATGGAGCACCGCCGAAACCAGATGTAAAACCATCAAAATGCTCTGCATTTTCATGGGCCTGGTTTTCATATTCACCGTAACCAGCTTGCGGCCCAAATCCCGGATGATGGAATCCGTGATGATGGAATCCGTACGGTAACGGCATCGGCATTACCGGAAAGCCTCCATAACCTCCTCCATAACCGCCGAAACCTCCGCCTACCGGGAAGCACGGATGGCATAAACCCGAACCCGGCAGCATCGGTGTCACCGGAACCGGACAAGGACAAGGCATGCACGGAATCGGATAATGCATAAAAGGCGGTTCAACGGCCGGCATATTCGGAAACGGGACATTCGGGATGTTTGGCATGTTCGGCAGATGATAAGCTGCGTTTTCTTCTTCCATCTTTCCGGCTTCAGGCGCCTTTGGCATATTCGGGTAATTCGCGTTTTCCATGTTGATCATTTCCTCCTGTTGTGGAATGTTATTGTCATGCTCTTTTTCTTTCGGCTCGACAAAATGTGTCACCGGTTCCTCCGGCTTAGGAGGCGACCACGGCTGAAACAGCTGATTGGTCGGATAATACTGATTCATATCAGCTTTCGGCAGCACATTCTCATGCTTTTCAGGGATCGGCGGCACATACGGAATTGACGGCTTTGGTTCTTCCGGTATGGTGTCTTCAATGTCCACAACTGATTTCGGTTTTTCTTTGGCATATGGATGCTCATGCTTATGCGCAGACGTTCCGAAGTTTGCCTTTGGTTCTTTTCTGACCGGAACGGCTTCTGAAGGCACCTTTATCTTCATTCCAGGCATAATTAAGTCTGGATTGCTCAGCTGATTATTCAATTTCTTTAATTCTTCAAAATCAACTCCGTATTTTTCAGCTATTTTCCAGAGCGAATCGCCTTTTTGAACGATATGAATTTTCAACGTTTTCCCCTCCTATGCACAAAACGTGAACGGTACATTTGTCATTACAATACGTTTCTTCACACTATATGCAGGCGAGCTGGGCATGATGATAAAAAATTTGGAAAGGAGGGGAGTTTTTTATTTTTACGTATGGCTCAGCATTCTGTTCAACGCACGAAGCGCTTCTGTCCGAACCGCTTCCGGAACCTTAATGACACCCTTTGGCTCGCCTTTTTCAAGCTGCTCAAGCGACCACAATAAATGCGGAAGGTCGATTCTATTCATTGTCAGACACGGACACATATCCGGATTCAGTGATTTAATCTGTTTATCCGGGTGCGATTGAATGAGGCGCTGCACAAGATTCATTTCCGTGCCGACAGCCCACTTGCTTCCCGGCTCAGCCTGTTCAATCGTATCAATAATGTATTTGGTAGATCCGCTGTCATCACTTAGCGAGACCACTTCCCGCGAACATTCCGGGTGAACGATAATGCGTATGTCAGAATCCCGCTGCCTCAGCTGAGAAATATTTTCCGCTGTGAATTTTTCGTGTACGGAGCAATGTCCTTTCCAAAGGATGACCTTAATGTTTTCCGGGTGGTCGGTAAGCAATCGGTTCTGAGCCGGATCCCATACAGCCATTTCTGTCAGCGGAATGCCGAGGTCATATGCTGTATTTCTGCCTAAATGCTGATCCGGCAAAAATAAAATTCTTTCCTTTTGTTTAAAAGCCCATTCCAACACGCTCCGGGCATTCGAAGAAGTGACAGTTGCTCCGCCGTGCCGCCCGACGAATGCTTTAATTTCCGCCGTCGAGTTAACATATGTTAACGGAATGATGGTGTTACCGTACAGCTCTTGAAGCTCTTGCCATGCTTTATCTGTCTGCTGTATATCAGCCATATCAGCCATCGAACAGCCGGCACGCATATCGGGCAAAATGACAGTTTGGTTATCATCAGTCAGCATATCAGCCGTTTCCGCCATAAAATGCACGCCGCAAAACACAATATATTCCGCCTCTTTATTTTTTTCGGCTGCTTGGGCAAGCTGCAGGGAGTCACCGGCAGTATCGGCGAATTGTATCACTTCATCTTTTTGATAGTGATGTCCCGGAATGAACAGACGTTTTCCGAAGGACCGTTTAATCGCGGCGACCCGCTCCTCCATTTCTTCGGTACTCAAGTTTTTATAATGGCTCGGCATCATGTCAGCTGATGCAGTTAACACGTCAAAGATAGACATTATGAAAAATCCCCCTGTTCCGCCGCCGCAACATCCATGCTGATATCGGCGCTTTTTACTGAATGAGTCAGAAATCCGAGTGAAATATATTGTACGCCTGTTCCTCTATAAGCAGGCAATGTGTCGAGCGTTATGCCTCCGGATGCTTCCGTTTTGATATGGGCCGGTGTCATGGCCGCAAAACGCCGGACGGTCTCAGGCGGACAGTTGTCAAACATAATAACGTCTGCGCCCGCTTCTATTGCCTCCAGCAGCTGCTCTTCGGATTCAATTTCGACTTCTGCCGCAAGCATTTGCCCCGCAGCTTTTCTCGCCCGCTCCATTGCCGCCTTTATCGATCCGCAGGCGGCAATATGATTATCTTTAATCATGATGCCGTCATATAGGCCGAAGCGGTGATTACAGCCGCCGCCGATCCGGACGGCGTATTTTTCCAGCATTCTGAGCCCCGGTGTTGTTTTTCTCGTATCGCAAAGCTTAATGGACGGATCATCAAGACGCCTTTTGGCCTCATCCGTCATTGTCGCAATGCCTGACATTCTTTGGATAAGATTCAGGATGACACGCTCCCCCGTAAGAAGAGCCGCCGCCGGGCCTTCCATTTCAGCAAGCACGTCCCCTTTTTTCATCCGTTCTCCGTCTTTTTTCAGAGAGCGGACGCGGATATCGTTGTTTAAAAGCTTCCACCCTTCACGGATAACGGCTTCTCCGGCAAACACACCGTCTGTTTTTGCGATAATCTCGGCCTTACATTGCTGATCCGAAAAAATCGCTTGTGACGTTACGTCACCCGTTCCGATATCTTCCTGAAAAAAATGTGTCAGCATTTGCTTCAGCTGCAGAATGTCCATATTTCTCCAATCCCTTCGTTTTTTCTGATAACTGTTCCTGATGTTGAATGAATGATTTGTTTTCCATGCCACTCTTTCTCTGTCCCGGGAAAATCAGCGCGAAAATGGGCGCCTCTGCTTTCCTCCCGGATAAGAGCAGAAGATACGGCGAGTTGTGCGGTCTGCCATAAGCAGGACAGCTCCGCTTGTTCCGTTGTGATATTCTTCACATTCATATGATGAACAGGTACTTTGTTAAGCCAGGATGCCAGCGCCTGCATGTTTTCTTTATCTCTGACGATGCCCGCTCCGGCTGTCATTTTGGCTTGGAGTATGTGAAGCGTTGTGTCCGGCACTTGTAAGATGACGTCAGATTTTTTCGAAGCTTTTTTATATCTTCCGTTTAACGGCGTTTGAATGATATGTTCCGCACACCTTTGTCCGCTTGCCAAAGCTTCCAGCAGCGAGTTGCTCGCAAGCCGGTTTGCCCCGTGCAGGCCTGTGCAGGCGGTCTCGCCTATGGCGTAGAGATCAGGCACAGACGTTTTCCCCCATGTATCGGTTTTTACTCCGCCCATTAAAAAATGCATCCCCGGGGCTACGGGAATTCCGCTTTCAATATCAACGCCCGCTGTTTTACAAATTTCTGTTATGGTCGGAAAACGTTTGTTAAAATCGGCTATTCGGCTGCAATTCATGTAAACTGGATTTTCTTTCATTATTTCTTCGAAAATCGCCCGTGAAACGACATCCCTCGGCGCCAAATCTTCAAGCGCGTGTCTGCCCGTCATGATTCTGCGGCCTGAACGATCCGTTAAATATCCGCCTTCCCCTCTCACAGCTTCAGAAATCAGCCCGTACACAGTCCCGTTTTTCACAAGGAGGGTCGGGTGAAACTGGGTGAACTCCATATCCGTGATCTCTGCTCCCGCACGTAAGGCAAGAGCGATGCCGTCTCCCGTTATGGCGGAATCATTTGTATGATACTGATACAGACTGCCGCACCCGCCTGATGCAAGCACTACGCAATCCGCTCTTCTGTAAGAAACGGAGCCTGAAGCATCCTTTACGGCAACGCCCGCGCACCGTCCGTGTTCAATCAGCAGCTCAACAGCCGTTTCGTGTTCAATGATCCGTATGCCGTCCCTCAGCTGCCGAAGCAGATACTCAACCAAAATCCGCCCGGTCGCATCTCCCCCGGCATGCAGAATTCGTCTTTTGGAATGAGCGCCTTCCCTGCCGAGACAAAATGTTCCGTCTGATTTCGTATCAAATGGAAATTGACTTTCTATCAGCCTGTTTATCATGCTTTGTCCGCTTTGCAGCAAATCCCGCACGGCTGTCACGTCATTATGGCCGCAGCCCGCATACAGTGTATCGTTCACATGGGAGTCAATGGAGTCATCTTCTGCATATGAAACAGCAATCCCGCCTTGAGCATAATGCGAATTGCTGTTTGTTACGTTTCTTTTCGTTATGACGGTCACTTGGTATGACGGAGGAAATGCAGAAGCACAGGCAAGGGCCGCCGTCCCCGAACCAATGATGATAATTGTTTTTCCAGACATAATCACCCTCCTGTTATATTTACACCTGTCTTGACACCTATATTTACACAAGGATAAAATAAACTCAAGCTTTTTTTAACATAAACGGATAGGAGACGGCCTGTATGATTTATCTTGATTATGCGGCGGGAGCGCCTTTAAACCAAAAAGCCGCGGAAGTCTTTCAGCATCTCAGTACAGAGGTATTCGGAAATGCAAGCAGCCTTCATGATGCCGGAGGGAGAGCGGCGGATGTGCTGGAATATTGCAGACAGTCTGCAGGAAAATTGATCGGCGGAGCGGCAGAAGGCATTTATTTTACAAGCGGCGGCACGGAAGCGAACATTCTGGCCGTCCAATCATTGCTGCATGGCCTTCCCTCTCACAAAAAACATTTTATTACGACCGCAATGGAACACCATTCGATCCATAATGCCGCGGCGTTTTTAGCTGATCAGGGAATTGAAGTCACTGTCATTTACCCCGACAGAAACGGTCTTATAACCGAGGACATATTGGCGGCTCATATCCGTCCTGACACGGGGCTTGTTTCTATACAGCACGCCAATTCAGAAACCGGGCTCAGCCAGCCAGTGGATCGCCTGGCCGCTTTTCTTCACCATCGAAACATTTTGCTTCATTGCGATTGTGTTCAAAGTTTCGGCAAACTGCCGATTAATGCAGATCAGACGGGAATCGACGCCCTTTCCGTCTCCGGTCATAAAGTATACGGCCCGAAAGGCACCGGGGCTGTTTACATTCGGCCCGGCGTCAGCTGGAAGCCGGTTTATCCGCATACCGTGCATGAAAACGGGTTCAGGCCCGGTACCGTGAATGTACCGGCCATCGGCGCTTTTACCGCTGCTGCGGAGTATGCAGTGAAACACATGGCGGAACACCGTGAGCATGCAGAGAAGCTGAGGAAATATTTTTATGAACAAATTCGGCTTCAGGGCCTCCCTATTACATTTTCAGAGGAAGAAACCGGCGGTGAATGCCTGCCCCACATTGTCGGGTGTTTTTTTCACTCCTTTGAAGGACAATATGTTATGTTAGAATGTAATCGTAATGATATTTGCATCTCAACCGGGAGCGCATGTTCCGCCGGCAGTCACGGCCCTTCTTCAGCTATGAAGGCGCTGAGAAAAACCGAACGGGAAGCGCGGCAGTTTTTCCGGATCTCATTCGGAAATGAAACAACATGTGAACAGCTCGATATGCTGATACATACACTTACGGCGCTATGGGAGCAAAAGAAAGGAGAATCAGCAATTTGACAGAAGGAACGAAGCTTACGGGGGCGAAAAGACGCGACATGCTGCTTCAATGGCTGAAAGAAGCCGGCTCACCATTAACAGGGGGCGAATTGGCCAAAAAAGCAAATGTCTCAAGACAGGTGATCGTACAAGATATATCACTCTTGAAAGCAAAAAGCGAACCGATTATCGCAACGAGCCAAGGCTATTTATACATCAGCATGAATGCCGGCGGCGAAAAAAACGCCGAACGGATTGTCGCCTGCCTGCACGGCCCGGAGCGGACGGAAGAAGAGCTTGAACTCATCGTCGATGAAGGGGTCACCATAAAGGACGTCATCATTGAACACCCCGTATACGGCGATTTAACCGCTGCCATAAGAGTCAGCACACGGAAAGAAGTTAAACAATTCATGGATCACATTAACTCGACAAATGCCGCTTACCTTTCACAACTGACAGGAGGCGTGCATCTCCATACGTTAAGCGCGCCGACGAAAGAGCGGATTGATCAAGCCTGCCAAGCCTTAGACGACGCGGGTATATTAATAAAAGATTAAAAAAAAGCCCCCAGAAGGGCTTTTTTTATATCGAATAGGATTGATATGTTCCCAGAAGCTTGACCCGGCAGCCGAGGGCTTCCATCTCTTGAACGGCTCCGGGAATGAGCACCTGATCCATCGCCTGTTCAATATCAATGATAAAGAAATAGTTGCCGAGACCCGTTTTTGTCGGGCGCGATTCGATCTTTGATAAATTCAGGTTTCTCCATGAAAAAGCGGACAGCACCCTGTGCAGCGCGCCTGATTGGTCATCTTGGGGAAGCGTCACCATCATCGTCGTTTTCGACCTTGATGACAGTTTTGCATTCACTTCAAATGAGACGTCTTTTTCAGGCGAAAGAATGACGAATCTCGTGTGGTTATCCTGATAATCCTGAATATCCCGTTTCACGATGCTCAATCCGTATGTAGCAGCCGCCATTTCATTCGCAATCACGCCGATCGGAAGTTCCGGATGCTCACTCACATACTTAGCAGCCGCACCTGTTGACTTCGCATACTCATAAGGGACAGACGAAAAATGCCGATGAAGAAATTTGTGGCATTGCGCAATCGCATGTGAATGAGAAAAAATTTTCTCAAGCTTTTTCCACTCATTTTCTCTCGAAGGGTGAACGAGCAGATGCTGGTAAATCGGCAGCGTCATTTCCCCCACAATCGCAAGAGGCTGCTCATGAATCAAATAGTCAATCGTTAAGTTAACCGATCCCTCCAGCGCGTTTTCCAAAGGAACAAACGCAAGATCCACTTCTCCCGCAACCGCCGCATCCATGCATGCCGGTATTGTATGATAAGGTGCTTGTGTCACGCTGTTTTGAAAGCAGGAACTGACTGCTAGATGTGTAAATGTGGCTTCTGGCCCTAAATAACCGACTCTCATGTTTCTCTTCTCTCCTTACGCGCCTGACCCTAAGATCTCAACTTTTTCTATAAAATCAAATTTTCTCAGTTTATTCATTAACGTATGAATGTTTTCTTCCATTGCGGATGTGCTGATTGAGAGCGTGACATTCGCCCTGCCCTGAAGCGGAATCGACTGGTGAATGGAAAGCACGTTGCTTCCTGAGTCAGCCACCGCCTGCAAAAGCTGGGACAACGCGCCTGACCGATCCTCTAAATGAAAGAAAAGTGTGATTATTTGTTCTTTAACCATCGTGTAAAAAGGGAAAACCGCATCTCGGTATTTGTAAAAAGCGCTTCTGCTTAAATCAACTTTCTGCACGGCATCTGCAACCGATTCAGCCTTTTTTCTGTCCAACAGTTTTTTGACTTCAAGGGTTTTCCGCATCGCATCAGGCAGAACGTCTTCACGCACTAAATAAAATGTCTCTTCTTTCACCTGCACCCCTCCCTCTTACATCAGAGAGCCTGCATCGCAAGCTCTCCGTCTTTTTAATCAATAAATTCAAATTCAAATTCCAGAAGCCGGATGATATCGCCATCTTTAGCCCCGCGTTCTCTGAGCGCTTCATCAACGCCCATTCCGCGCATCTGTCTTGCAAAACGCTTGACGGATTCGTCACGGGAGAAGTCAGTCATTTTAAAGAGGCGTTCCAGACTGTCACCTGAAAGCACAAACGCACCGTCCGGATCACGGGTAATGTTAAATGGAATTTCTTCATCTTCCATCGTGTACATTACGCGGTTTTCCGCCAGTTCTTCTTCATCATACAGCGGGAATTCAGGCGTTGTTTCCAACTGGTTGGCGACTTCAAACAGAAGATCGCGGAGCCCTTCTCTCGTCACCGCGCTGATCGGGAAGACAGGATGGTCATCCTGAAGCTTTTCCTTAAACGCTTTAAGATTTTCAGCCGCTTCTGGCATGTCCATTTTATTCGCAACGATAATTTGCGGACGCTCCGTCAGCCGCAGATTGTATTCACTGAGCTCCTGATTAATGGTCACATAATCCTCATACGGATCACGACCTTCCATCGCTGACATGTCAATGACATGAACGATGACGCGCGTCCGTTCGATATGGCGGAGAAATTGGTGGCCTAAGCCGACTCCTTCGTGCGCTCCTTCAATCAGGCCGGGCAGATCCGCCATGACGAAGCTTCTTCCGTCATCCGTTTCCACCATGCCCAGATTCGGAACAAGCGTTGTGAAATGATAATCGGCAATTTTCGGCTTTGCCGATGAAACGACAGACAGAAGCGTAGATTTTCCGACGCTCGGGAAGCCGACGAGACCTACGTCTGCAAGCACCTTCAGTTCAAGCACGATATAGCGCTCTTTTCCTGGCTCTCCGTGCTCTGACAGCTGCGGTGCCGGGTTAGCCGGTGTCGCAAAACGGGTATTCCCGCGTCCGCCGCGTCCGCCTTTTGCGATGACGGCGCGCTGTCCGTGTTCAGTCAGATCGGCAATGACCTGTTTTGTATCGTCATCCGTAACGACCGTGCCGGGCGGAACTTTAACAACCATATCGTCCGCGTTTCTGCCGTGCTGGTTTTTAGACATGCCGTGCTCGCCGCGTATCGCTTTGAAATGGCGCTGGTACCGGAAGTCCATAAGCGTGCGCAATCCTTCATCAACCTCAAAGACGACGTCGCCTCCATTCCCTCCGTCACCGCCGGCAGGACCGCCTTTCGGCACATATTTTTCACGGCGGAACGCAACCATTCCGTTACCGCCGTCGCCGCCTTTTACATATACTTTCACCTGATCTACAAACATAATATCCTCCGTTCTAAACCGTAAAAAACCGCTAGTTCATTCCAATTTCGGCCACACATTCATGGCCGGTCAGCTCAAATTGCATGACATCAAAGTCCTCATACCGCGATTTGCGAAATTCATCAAACACATCTGCATTCGCAATCGTTCCATGAAAATCGAGATATACAATAAGCTGTCTGTCAGGGTGATCCGTCTGCAGCGATACGGTCAGATGATTTTCACTTTCATTGCTTACCGCCAGACCGAACAGATGAAACAGTTTTCTCATCAGGTTCGACAGCTTTTGATCATATGCCGATAAATCTTTAATTTCTCCGAGCACTTCGTATTCGAGCCTCATATAACGGGACTTCCAATTAAATGTAAGAAAGTCAAACGCCAAGTGCGGGATTTTCAGGTTTGAGAGCTTTGACTCGTGCTTTGCATCTATGACCATTTCGTCGATTATTTCAACGACCCTGTCATACTTCTGCAAACTTAAGTTTCCTTTTATCAGCTGCAGCTTATTCATCCAATCATGACGGAAATGGCCCATTAATTGGATCAGCTCATTAATCAGAGCCGCATCGCTTACAGGTTCTTCTTGTTTCTTCGATACATCCTTCATTTTCGCACTCCCAATCGTTTAATTTCTTTTTAGGAGTCTTGATAAGTGTGTACTATGAATTATAACAGAGAAGGCTTTGTTAAAAAAACACTTGTTTTTCCTGGTTCATCATGTTCCTTTTTCGGATCGCATGCACTGCGGATGCCAGGCAGAAACATTTTTGGTATCACTGCTTGGGGAACATATCCAGTGGGTATGAGAAGCTGATGTCCTCATTCAAGGCGGGGTTCACTCACGCATCCTCTGCTTTTCATTCTTGATGTTACTCCGCTTACTGCAAAAAAAACTCCAGTCAACGACCGGAGTTTTTTGTGTCATTATTGAGCTACAGGATATACGCTCACTTTTTTGCGGTCACGGCCGAAACGTTCGAATTTAACAGTTCCGTCGATTTTAGCAAAAAGAGTGTCATCTCCTCCGCGGCCCACGTTTTCACCTGGGTAGATTTTCGTTCCGCGTTGACGGTAAAGGATAGATCCGCCTGTTACGAATTGACCGTCTGCACGTTTAGCGCCTAAACGTTTAGATTCAGAGTCACGTCCGTTCTTTGTAGAACCTACACCTTTTTTAGAAGCGAAAAACTGAAGATCTAATCTAAGCATGTAACTCACCTCCTATATTTGGTTTGCAGTCAACCGTAAGTGTTCACTGTAATCCCGCTCGATCGTTTCAAGAGAAACAATCATGCCTTCAATCAGCAGCTGCGCTTTTTGCAAAGCTTCCTGATCAGCGGCTTCAGGGAATTCAAAGTAGAAATAACCCCCGTCCTCGCCTATATCAAGAATCGGTTCGAGAGGAGCCAGCGCGATAACCGCATTGACCGCCCCGAAAACGACAGCCGTAACCCCGGCGCAAACGAGATCTCGTCCATGTTCAGCAAAATCGGCATGTCCCGTCATTTCAAAGGACAAAATGCCCCCGTCATTTCGGGATCTTCGAATTGTTGCCTCAATCATGCTTACGCGTTGATTTTTTCGATTGTCAATTTAGTATAAGGCTGACGATGACCTTGTTTTTTATGAACATTTTTCTTTGCCTTGTAACGGAAAACAGTGATTTTTTTCGCACGGCCTTGTTTTTCAACTTTAGCTGTAACTGTCGCGCCTGCAACTGTTGGGTTGCCGACTTTCACGCTGTCTCCGCCAACAAACAATACGTCTTCAAACGTCACTGTTTCACCTGCTTCAGCAGCAAGTTTTTCGATGTAAACAGTTTGACCTTCTTCAACTTTGATTTGTTTTCCGCCTGTTTTAATGATTGCGTACATTCTCTGCACCTCCTATTAGACTAAGACTCGCCAGCAACAGGGGGCTTTAAAGCTCTTATCACCTGTCCCGAGCGGTTGTAGCATTGGTGCTACATATCCATAACATTAAAAAATATATCAGACCTAAAGAGATATGTCAATCTATTTCTAGTAAGGCAGCAGCAGGTCTTCCATGGAGGAATCTGTCCGTTTATCGGCAAAATATGCATGAAGCACTTCATTTTCATCAAGCTGGCTGAGCTGCTCGCCGGCTTTTTCAATGATAATGGGATGCTTGCAGCCCCGTTTAAATTCGGCCATGACATGCTTTACTTTGGCATCGGCTGCGACAGTCAAAGGATGCAGCATGGCGACATCGCGGTTTTTACCGTAATATCTCTCTAAAAGAAACCTCAGCTGAATATAATGCCGCTTGCGGTATTCATCCCATAAAGAAGCGGCGAGAAAGACGAACAGCACCCATGCGCTGACCTGGAGGGGGACGGCCAGAACAATCCAGCAGCAGAGCAAAAGCGCAAAAACGGCTGATGTCTGCAGGCTGAGGAGATGCGCTTTTTGAAAAGCCATTTGTTTAGTGAAGTATAAAAACACGAACTTTCCGCCGTCAAGCGGCCAGATCGGCAAAAGATTGATGAAGAGAATAGAGAGATTATAAAAGGTAAACATCTCAAATGTCTGCTGACTTGTAAAGCCGGACATAAAAAGGAGCCAGGCTGCCGCCTGAAGCCACACATGCTGGAGCGGGCCCGCCAGAATGACCGCGAATTCCTCTTTAAGCGGCCGGTTTCCGTGCTCCTCCACCTCAACCGTCCCGCCGAAAGGGAGCAGAAAGACGCGTTTAATGCGCCACGAAAAAAACACAGCCAGAGCAGCATGCCCCAGCTCATGAACGGATACGACCAGCAAAAGACACAGCAGCGCTTTAATGTGCCCCGTCAGAAGACCAAGCCCCATGATAATCCAAAGAAAAGGATGGACATGAATTTTGAAGAGAAGGCTGAGCCATTTATTCATCAAATGTGATCACCTGAATCGGATCTATGAATTTATCGCCATCCTGAATCGCGAAATAATACTGTCCTTTACTTTTATCGTTAAGCTTGATCGAACCGATCTTTTTTCCTTTATCGACAAAGTCATACAATGATACGTCAACATCTTTGAGCCGGCCGTAAATGCTGCTTGTATTGTCGGCATGCTGCACCTTCACCGTCAGCCCTGTTTTTTCATCTTTGCTCACTTCCGTAATGTAGCCTTCTTTTACGCTGTCAATGGCTTCACTGGCCGTTTCAACAACGACGCCTTCTCCGTTATTCTGAAAGTTCTGCTGGATTTTCCCCGCGGCGGGAACGGCCATATCCTGGCTGACCGCTACCTGACCGTCCTTCTTTTTCGTTCCCGGGGTGAGAAAAGCGAGCGGGTTTCCGAATGAGGATACAAACCAATGATTCACGGCAGCAAACTGAAATTCTTTTTGAAAGGTTTGTGCAATCGCCGGTTTAATCTGACTCAGCGGCAGTTTGTCAGTTTTATAGGCGATAGCGGAAATCAGTACGAGACAGGCGGCCAGCAGGCATTTCAAAATAATAGAATGAGCGTTGATCAACGGATGCCGTCCGTTAAATTCGGGCGGATGTTCCGTTTGATATTCATAGTCCGGAAGGAGCCTGTGCTTTTCCTGCTCCTTGACCGTCTGCCATGCGGGAGGCTTCTGCGGTCGGGCATTATGAACGAAAGTCCGTTTTGGTTCAGGGCGCGGTTTTCTCCTTTTGGCCAGTCTTTTTCTAATTTCATCAGCTCTGTGACTCATCGCCATCATCCTTTGCAATCGTTGGGTTTGTACATCCTATGCCTTGTCCATTGCAAATATGCGCCCTGTTGAACAACAAAAAAGACCTGATAAGCTGGGCTTTATCAGATCTTTGTATTCCAGTATATTTATGAACGCACGCCGAAAAACGACTTGATTTTCGCCATCATCCCTTTTTGCTGCTCTTCAAGCACCTGCAAAGGAACGGATTCTCCTAAAATACGCCGGGCGATATTGCGGTAAGCAATGCTGGCGCGGTTTTTAGAATTCATGGCAATCGGTTCGCCGATATTTGAAGCTCTGATCACTTCATCATCGTCAGCAACGATTCCGAGGAGATCAATAGACAGATGATGAACAACCTCATCCACATCCATCGTGTCACCGTTTTTCATAAGGTGATTTCTGATGCGGTTGACGATGAGGCGCGGCGGTTCAATATCTTCCTGCTCCAAAAGTCCGATAATGCGGTCAGCGTCCCGAACCGCTGATATTTCCGGCGTCGTCACCACAATCGCCTTATCAGCTCCGGAAACGGCATTTTTATAGCCTTGTTCAATTCCGGCCGGACAATCGATAATGACATAATCAAATTCCTGCTTGAGCTCCTGCACAAGCGATTTGATCTGCTCAGGGACAACAGCCGTTTTGTCGCTTGTCTGGGCAGCCGGCATTAAATGAAGCAGATCATCAAAACGTTTGTCCTTGACAAGCGCCTGATGCGTCTTGCATCTGCCTTCAATTACATCTACTAAGTCGTAAATAATTCTGTTTTCAAGACCCATTACGACATCAAGGTTGCGCAGTCCGATATCTGTGTCTACCAGACAGACGCGCTTCCCTAAAATGGCTAAGGCGGTACCGAGGTTTGCAGATGTTGTTGTTTTACCTACTCCGCCTTTTCCCGAAGTTATTACGATAGCCTCACCCAATTTCACATTCCTCCCTCAAGCCTTGTTAGATCAGGTCTTAAATGAGCCAATTGTTGAAGGCGTTCAATGACCATATTTCCGTCAGTATCTAAATAAGCACATTCCATGTCGTTCCCTTTTTGAATGTGGTCTGGGGAGCGATTTAACACATGATTGATCCTCAATTGTGTCGGCATCATTTCGGATGCGGCGATCACAGCCCGGTTATTTCCGTTATAACCCGCATGGGCAATCCCTTTTAATGAACCGAGAACAAATATATTTCCTCCGGCTCTGATCGTACCGCCGGGATTCACATCTCCGATTAAAAGCAAATCTCCCGTTACGTGAAGCACCTGACCTGAACGGATGATTTTAGAAACAGAAACAATTTCCTGCTCCTCTTTCATCCGCTGCGCTTCTTCTTTGGCGATGACTTCACTGTCAATTGAATGCACGACTAAATCTTTCTTTGACGCGATCAGATCAGTCAGCTGCTCTGCCTGTTCCTGATACAGATACCGATGCCCGAGTTTGATATGAACACTGATTTTTTGGCCTTTGCCATCAGTATATTGTTCAATCGACAGCATATTTTGAAGACCATCGAGAAGCTCATCAAAAGAACACGCATCATCCAGATGCAATGTTAAGCCGTTTTTTGTTCCTTTTATTGTTACATATTGCTGCTTTTTGGTCTTCATCAATGTTCACCTCAACAACATACTCTTTTCGCCAAAAAAAGATAAAATCCTTTTTACTCATCTCTTAATTCTTTCTTCAGACTTATATAAAACAGCCTAAAGGGCAGGACTAATATAATGGCTCCCGCAATATTCAGCACAGCGGTCGGCAAAAACCGCTGAATGACAAAGTCGTTAAACGTCATTGTGCCGCTGCGGATTAACGTCTGAATGCCGTAAACGTAAAATTCAAGCACACATACGCTCAGCACAGCGACCAGAATGACCATCAGGGCATTTGTCTGCAGCACTTTAAACGCTTTGGCCGCCAGGTAGCATAAACCGGCAAAACCAAACATATAAACGCCTAAAACACCCGTATAATTGATGTCATAAAGAAGTCCGAAAATGAGACCGTAGATCACCGCATGCTTTTGGTTGATATAAGCGGACATAAAAATCAGCGCAAGCAAAAGAAAATGCGGAACGACCTGCTGCTCGTCGGAAACGAAAGGAAAATGCACCAGATCTGTATAGATGCTTTCCGCACAAAAGACTAAAATCATAATCAAAGGGAGAAGGAAACGTTTCACGATCCTTCCTCCCCTGTTGCTACGCTTCGATTGACAACGATGACATGGTCAAGATCATACAGGTTGGCAGCCGGTTTAACGTAAGCGATTTTCGTCAGGCCGTAAGCATCTGATTCGACATCGGTTACTTCGCCGACCGTCAGCCCTTGAGGAAATACGCCGCCCGTTCCGGAGGTCTCCACAAGGTCGCCTTTTTTCACTTCGCGTTTTTCATCCGGTTCAAGGATGGTCATTTTCAGGGTCTGTTTCTTTTTATCATACCCCTCAATTAAACCGTAGCCTTTGCTTCCCTTTTTGCCGGAGATTTTGGTGGCCACTCTGTTATTGCGGTCAACATCGCTCAGCAGCTGAACGGCTGATGTGAAACTGTTGAGTCCGCTGCTTTTGATCTTCCCGACAAGCGCACCCTTTTCGTTTGTGACCGCCATGTCCTTGGCCACTTTCTGCTTCGTTCCCTTATTGATCATGATCTGCTTGTACCATTGATCAGGATTTCTGGCGATAACGGTCGCTAAAATCGGATCATAGTCGGAAATCGATTTGACATGTCCGAGTTCATCACGCAGCTTCTTGTTTTCATCTTTGAGTTCTTGGAGCTTCGCTTCATATTGTGTCTGTCCGTCCAGCTTTTGTCTTAAGCGTTCGTTTTCTTTGTACGTGTTTTTCAGGTCTTTTATGTCCCCGAAGAACCCTGCAAAATATTCGGCAGGCGTGTGAAAAATATTTTGAAATACTCCCGTCGTATCACCGATCAGCTTTTCAGGCCAGGTGGTATTACGGCCGTTCTTCAGCGAGAATCCAATCATAGCCACCAATATGATAATACACAGAAGTAATAGCATTAACCGTTTGTTCGGCATCGTGATACACCTCTTCTATTTAACTCCTGATTATCTTGTTTTTCCTTTGAAAAGATGGATGTGCTCCAGTGCTTTTCCAGTGCCGATCGCAACACAATCCAGCGGATCTTCAGCGATAAGTACAGGCATTTTCGTTTCGTCGCTGATGACTTTGTCGAGGTTGCGGAGCAGGGCGCCTCCCCCGGTTAACACAATGCCTCTGTCCATAATGTCAGCGGCCAGCTCAGGCGGTGTTTTTTCAAGCGTGCTCTTCACCGCGTCAACGATTGAAAGAACTGTATCACGCAGGGCATTTGCAATTTCCGTTCCCGTGATTTCGATCGTTTTCGGCAGACCTGTCAGAAGGTCGCGGCCGCGGATTTCCATTGACGCATTTTCTTCACCGGTTTCTGCTGAACCGATTTCCATTTTAATGGCTTCCGCCGTGCGGTCACCGATCATCAGATTATATGTTTTTCTGATATAGCTGATGATTGAGTCGTCCATTTCGTCACCGGCTACGCGGATTGACTGAGACGTGACAATGCCTCCTAATGAAATGATCGCCACTTCAGTTGTTCCGCCGCCGATATCAACGACCATGCTGCCCGTAGGCTCCCATACAGGAAGATTCGCGCCGATTGCTGCCGCAAACGGTTCTTCAATCGGATAAGCGTCGCGTGCGCCCGCTTGTCTTGTCGCGTCAATGACCGCCCGTTCTTCAACGGCAGTAATACCTGACGGCACACACACCATAACGTACGGCTTTCTCGCAAATAATCCTTTATTTTTCACAGCCTGATTAATGTAATATTTCATCATTGTCGCAGTTGTTTCATAATCAGCGATAACGCCGTCTTTCATCGGACGGAGCGCAACCACGTTGCCCGGAGTTCTTCCGATCATGTTTTTCGCATCGTTACCGACCGCAACGATCGATTTCGTATCCGTTTGCAGAGCAACGACTGACGGCTCTCTCACAACAATTCCTTTACCTTTAACAAACACAAGCGTATTCGCAGTTCCCAAATCTATACCAAGGTCTCTTGTACCAATTCCGAACATATGTATGTATCTTCCTTTCTTAAAGCAAAAATACCCTAAAGGGAAAAACTCATAAAATCTATTATATCTTAAATCAACGAAAAAAAAAGTGTTACAAATATCCTTTTTCCTTTAAACTCACAAATTTTTTGTCACCAATGACCAAATGATCGAGCAGCTCGATGCCGATTAAATTTCCGCACTCAAAAAGCCGCCTGGTTACCTCTATATCTTCCCTGCTCGGTGTAGGATCTCCTGAAGGATGATTGTGAACGCAAATGAAGGATGCGGCGGATCGTTTGAAAGCTTCTTTAAACACCTCCCGCGGGTGGACAATAGATGAATTCAGACTTCCGATAAAAACGGTGCGTTTATGAATGACTTGATTTTTAGTATTTAAATATAAACAGACAAAATGCTCCTGGGATAAAAAGCGCATATCCTCCATCACATACTTCGCCCCGTCCTCGGGAGAACGGATGACCCGGTGCTCCCCGGCGGCAGTCTTATGAATACGGCTGCCCAGCTCAATTGCGGCAAGAATCTGAACGGCCTTCACCGTGCCGATTCCGGGAATGCTGGAAAGCTCCTGAGCAGAAGCGCCTTTTAACAGGCGCAGCCCGTCAAACGTCCGCAGCAGCCGGTGAGAGAGGTTCATGACGGACTCGTGTTTCGTTCCCGTCCGCAGCAGGATGGCAAGCAGTTCATTGTTAGACAGATGTTCGGCTCCGAAGTGCAGAAGCCGCTCTCTCGGTTTTTCATTTTCGGGGAAATCTCTTAATTTTAACGGCAGATCACGGATGATCAACCCCTCCTTGTTCCCCTTCCCGGTTTGAACATCAAGCTTTTATATTAAATTCTTTCAGGGCTCTCATTGTTTTAGCGACAGGAAGCCCGACGACAGAATAGAAATCACCGTCTATTTTTTTCACTAAAAGCGCGCCTTTTCCTTGGATGCCGTATGCACCTGCTTTATCCATCGGTTCTTTAGTTTCAATGTAGAGCTGTATTTCGTCTTCACTGAGCGGCCAAAACGTCACTTCCGTCGTGTCACAGAACGTTTCTTTCCGGTCATGCGTCTGAATGCTGACCGCCGTAATGACTTGATGACTTCGGCCGGAAAGCTTCCGCAGCATGTGTGCCGCTTCTTCTCTGTCACGCGGTTTGCCGAGGCACTCGCCGTCTATGCACACCATCGTGTCAGCGCCGATAACGGCTGCATCGGGATTTTCGGCCAATACAGCACCGGCTTTTTGCTCGGCCAAACATTGGACGTTTTCTTCCGGCGAAAGGTTTCGATTTAATTTTTCATCTGTGCGGCTCGCAATAATGCTGTAAGGAATCTGAAGAAGATTAAGGAGTTCTTTTCTTCGCGGAGATTGTGATGCGAGTATTAAGCGTTTTGTCATGATTGTCATCCTTTCAGGGTTTGCTTAAGAAAAAAAGATACTTGTCTATCCTACCAAATCAAACGGGCAACCACAATTTCAGAAAAATAACTTTTTGATGACAAAATAAAAAATCCCGCCGGATGACGGGAATTGAGAGATTATTATTTCACAACGCTTAAAAGCTGTTTTTGGGCTTTCCAGCCGGATTCGGAACCGGACGTTTCCAGTTCTTTCAGCGCTTGAAGCACGGCCTCTTTCTGCTTTTTGTCAGCGGCGTCTGCGCCGTCTGCGGCTTTGGCTGCTTCAGCCACATCCGTTTTTGAAATGTCTTTGCCGGTAATCGCTTTGGCCGAGAGCTCAGATGCTTGTTTAAAAGAGCCTTCCAATCCTGAATCGACCGCAAAGCTGAGCTCTTTTCCGCCCCAAGCCTCAAAATCATGGTCTATCAGCGTCTGTCCCAATTGCTGTGATAAGCTTTTTTCCGCTGCAAGACCCGCTATCACATATGTGTACCCGTCTTCTTTTGCCAGAGAGACAGCCGAGTATCCTTTTTCAGTCAGCTGGTCAACAAGCGTTTGCGCTCCTTTTTCTGATGAAAATTTTCCGGCCTGCACCGCAAATGTTTTATAGTTTCCGTCTGACTGTTCCGCGTTTCCTGTGCCGCTTGTTTCTGATTTGTCTTTTGAAACGTCTCCCGCTTTCACCGTCTGTCCTTGTGAACCTTTGTCAGCGGAGGCGGGGGCGGAGGCTTCTTTACTTCCCGACATATTTAAGGCGACAAGGCCGAGGCCGGTGCCTAAAACAGCCGCAACGGCAATTGTCGTGACCGCTTTTTTAACTGGAGAAGACGGCTGCTTCTTTTTTGGAAAATGAGGACCCTTGTTTTTCTTCTGGTATGGCGGGACGACTTTCGGATCGTCTTCAAATACCTCATGATTCTTCTCATCATCCCAATTGAAGTCTTCTTCTTTCGGTTCTTCATGAGATGCTGCAATCTCCTGCTCCGCCTTCTTTGTTTCTTCCCAATTTGAAAATGTGACGGTTTTCTCCCCGCCTTCATTCACATCTTCTTGTCCATACATCGTTTCTTCTTTTCCGTTAATCGTTACTTTAAGGGCATTGTTTTTGGCTTTGCTGTTCTTTTTGCTTTTCCTTTTTTTCAACGTCTCTTCCCCCTTGCATTCGTCTTGGCCGTACCTTGAACTGATCATGGTTCACACTTTAGCATAGGCGTAAAAAAAAAGAACAAGACTTTTGTCGTCTTGTCCAAAAAACGTTCGCCAAATTTTTCAAGCCCCGCCTGAAGCGAGTGTGATGTAAAACGCGAACAGCTCTTCACCGTATAAGTAACTCACAGCGCTCCCGGCTGCGATGGCCGGCGCAAACGGGAAAGGCTGCTTTTTACCAAGCCTGCCTCCCGCTGCGGCGCACATACCGTATACGGCTCCGATTATAACGGAAAGAAAGAATGCAATAAGGACGAGCTTCACGCCGAGCGCAAGTCCGATCACTCCAAACAGCTTCACATCACCTGCGCCGATGCCTCCTTTACTGACAAACATGATAAAAACAAGCAGAGCAAATCCGCAAACAGCTCCGGCAACCCCCGCATACCATGAATCCAGCGGAGAAAAAATACGGCCGGCGATAAAAAGCGGAAGAAAAAACAGCAGAACCTTGTCAGGAATCAGCATATATTGCAGATCCGTCACAGTAACAATCATCAGCAGAGACAAAAATAACAGCGCGATTAGCAGCTCTTTTGAGAAACCGAAATGGATACCGGCAGCCGTGAATAAACATGCCGTCCAGCATTCCGCTGCCGGATACATCACTGACAGCTTCGTACGGCAGTGTCTGCACCTTCCTCTTTGCAGGATATAGGAAACAACGGGCACAAGCTCCCCCCAAGAGAGCGGCAAGCCGCAGAACGAACAGGATGAACGCGGCGAAATAACCGAGATTCGAAGCGGAATACGGCATGCGACTGTATAAAAAAAAGAACCGAAAATCAGACCGAGAACAAACAGAATGAAAAGCATTCAGACCACACCTTTTCTATCAATCTGGCTCAGATTGTAGCATAGAAAAATATCATGCCTGAAATGGCTGAAATTGTGTTTTCCTCATAAAAACACCCGGCAAAACCGTAAAATGGCTTGCCGGGTGTTCCAGGGGCTGTCAAATCAGCCGCTTTCTCATTTCTGAAATAAAGTATAGAGAACCGGTAATAATGATGACATCATCCGCTCCGTCTTTTTGTTCTATCCACTCTTTCACACTGTCCGGGTTCTCATCAAAGCTCTTATCCGCAAGACCGCTTGCATTGTAAAGGTCTTCGGCGCTTGCGGCACGCGGAAAGTCAAATGACGCAAAATGAATGGAATCTGCTTCGGTTTCAAGCTTTTTAATCATTTCCTGATACGGTTTGTCTTTTAATGCGCTGAATACGACATGGACGCTTTTATCGGCAAATCGCTGCCTGATCGTTTGTGTCAGCGTATCAACGCCTTCTTCATTATGGGCGCCGTCCGCAAACACTAAAGGGCGGCTTTGAAGCTGTTCAAACCGGCCCGGCCATGAAGCTTTTTTCAGACCGTTTCGCAATGCTTCTTCAGAAATGGCAGTGATTTTCAGGCGATTCAGCCATTCAGCGGCCAATATCGCCAAGGCCGCATTCTGCCTTTGATGAATGCCGATCAGCGACGTTTGAACGTCCTCATAACATTTCGTTTCCGTTTCCAGCGAAAAGCTTTCGCCGGACGGAAGCGCCGCACCATTAAACAGTCTGCATGTTTTATATAGCGACTGGCACGGAGCCTGCTTTTCTTCGGCCTCCGCTTCAATAACGCCGAGTGCTTCCGGCTGATTGACACCTGTAATGACCGGAGTGGCATTTTTAATAATACCGGCTTTCTGCCCGGCGATCTCCTCGATGGTATTGCCTAAAATCGCCATATGGTCATGTCCGATGCTTGTAATGACCGACAAAAGCGGTTTCACAATATTGGTTGAATCGAATGTGCCGCCGAGCCCCGCTTCAAAAATAACAAAATCGATATCATCCCGCTTCGCAAAATATAAAAATGCACACGCTGTAATGATTTCAAATTCTGTCACCGTTCCGGCATCGGTTTTATCAATCTCATCGACTATCGGTTTGATTTCATTAACGAGCGCTCTCCATTCCTCATCAGAAATCGGCGTGCCGTTGACGCTGATACGCTCATTGAACGTAATGATGTAGGGAGATGTGAATGTGCCGACCGTATAACCGGCTTCTTGAAGCACGGAACGGATAAAAGAGACGGTGGAGCCTTTGCCGTTTGTGCCCGCGACATGAATGGCGCGGATGTTCTTTTCCGGATGTTCCAATTTTTCCATCAGCCTTTCCATACGGAGAAGGCCCGGCTTAACGCCGAACTTAAGTCTGCCGTGAATCCAGCTGATCGCTTCTTTGTACGTATTAAACAATGAAATCCCCTCTTTTATACAACAAGGCGGTTTCTTAGGAAACCGCCCCGCTGTTTTATCAGCCTTTCAGCTCTGCGATCCGCTGCCGGACTGCTTCGCGTTTTGCCGTGTAGTCTTTCTCTTTTGCGCGTTCTTCTTCAATGACTTGCTCAGGAGCTTTTTTGATGAATCCTTCGTTGCCGAGTTTTTTCTGAACGCGTTCGACTTCTTTTGTCAGCTTGTCGAATTCTTTTTGCAGACGGGCGATTTCCTCATCGATGTTAATCAGCCCTTCAAGCGGCAGAATCACTTCCGCTCCGGTGACGACCGCTGTCATCGCTTTGTCTGCCGCGGTGATATCCGTCCCGATTTTCAGCGTGCTCGGATTTGTGAAACGCTCAACGTAAGAACGGTTCTTCTCAAGGCGTCCGGCAATATCTTCCGTAGATGTTTTAATGTAAAGTTCAACCTGTTTGCTCATCGGCGTGTTAACTTCACTTCGGATATTGCGGACAGAACGGATTAATTCAACAAGCAGTTTCATATCCGCCGCTGCCTCTTTGTCCGTATGTTCCGGAACCGGAACAGGCCAAGAGCTGATCGTGATTGACTCGCCTTCATGAGGAAGGTGCTGCCAGATTTCCTCTGTTAAGAACGGCATAAACGGGTGCAGAAGACGCATCGTCTGGTCAAGCACGTAAGCAAGAACAGAGCGGGTTGTTTTCTTCGCCGCTTCATCTTCCCCGTACAGCGGAAGCTTCGCCATTTCGATATACCAGTCGCACACATCGTCCCAGATAAAGTTGTACAGATGGCGTCCGACTTCACCGAATTCATAACGATCCGCAAGCTGGGTAACGTCTTCAATCGTTTCATTCAGTCTTGTAAGAATCCACTTATCAGCAACTGATTTTTCACCGGACAGATCAAGTTCGTCATACGTCATGCCGTCCATGTTCATTAAAGCAAAACGGGAAGCGTTCCAAATTTTATTTGCGAAATTCCATGTGGATTCCACTTTTTCATAGCTGAAACGGAGATCCTGTCCAGGTGAGCTTCCGGTTGCCAGGAAGTAGCGCAGTGAATCCGCTCCGTACTTGTCGATGACATCCATCGGATCAACGCCGTTCCCAAGGGATTTACTCATTTTTCTGCCCTGCTCGTCACGGATTAAGCCGTGGATCAGCACGTCTTTGAACGGGCGCTCGCCGGTAAACTCAAGACCTTGGAAAATCATCCGGGATACCCAGAAGAAGATGATGTCATACCCTGTCACAAGCACATCGGTTGAGTAATAACGCTTAAAGTCTTCAGCATTTCCATCAGGCCAGCCCATTGTAGAAAACGGCCACAGCGCTGAGCTGAACCATGTATCAAGCACGTCTGAATCCTGTTCCCAATTTTCGCTGTCCTCAGGCGCTTCAAGGCCGACATACACTTCTTTTGTTTCTTTATGATACCAAGCCGGGATGCGGTGGCCCCACCAAAGCTGACGGGAAATACACCAATCACGGATGTTTTCCATCCAGTGCAGGTACGTTTTCTCGAAACGGTCAGGAACGAAGTGAACTTTCTCTTCTTTCGACTGAAGGTCAATCGCCGCATCGGCCAGCGGCTGCATTTTGACAAACCATTGTGTGGACAGATACGGCTCAACAACGGCGCCGCTTCTCTCACTGTGTCCGACTGAATGCATATGGTCTTCGATTTTAAAGAGAACGCCTGTCTCCTGAAGGTCTTTGACGAGTTTTTTGCGGCATTCAAACCGGTCCATTCCGTTATATTGCAGCGCTTTTTCATTCATTGTTCCGTCTTCATTCATGACGAGAATCCGTTCTAAATTGTGGCGGTTTCCGAGTTCAAAGTCATTCGGGTCATGGGCAGGCGTGATTTTAACGGCTCCTGATCCGAATTCCATGTCTACGTAATCATCGCCGACGATCGGAATTTCGCGGTTTGTAATCGGCAGAATCACCGTTTTGCCGATTAAGTGCTTGTAGCGCTCATCTTCAGGATGAACCGCGACAGCCGTGTCGCCAAGCATCGTTTCCGGACGGGTGGTCGCGATTTCAATTGAGCCTGAACCGTCTGCTAACGGATAGCGCAAATGATAAAACGCGCCCTGTACGTCTTTGTAAATCACTTCAATATCGGACAAAGCCGTTTTTGTGGCAGGGTCCCAGTTGATGATATATTCGCCTCTGTAAATCAAACCTTTTTCGTACAATTTGACGAATACTTCACGCACGGCTTTGTTCAGCCCTTCATCAAGAGTGAAACGTTCGCGCGAATAATCGAGCCCGAGTCCCATTTTGGCCCATTGGCTGCGGATGAAATCAGCGTACTCTTCCTTCCACTTCCACGTTTCTTCAAGAAACTTTTCGCGGCCAAGGTCATAGCGGCTTGTACCCTGTTCGCGGAGTTTCGCTTCGACTTTTGCCTGAGTGGCAATCCCGGCGTGATCCATACCCGGAAGCCAGAGCACGTCATAGCCCTGCATGCGTTTCATACGCGTAACGATATCTTGCAGCGTCGTATCCCACGCATGACCGAGGTGCAGCCTGCCCGTCACGTTCGGCGGCGGAATGACGACAGAATACGGCTGTTTCGTTTGATCGCCGCCCGCTTCAAAATATTTTCCTTTCAGCCAAAAATCATAGCGGCCTTTTTCAATCGCAGACGGATCATATTTTGTCGGCATTGTTTGTTCGTTTGTATCCATGATAACCCTCCAGCATGTTTAGAAATGGCTGAGCAACTAAAAAAGAGCCTTCATCCTGATAAAGGACGAAAAGCTCTTTCGCGGTACCACCTTTTTTCATGAACAGATTTGTTCATGCACTTAAACGGATAACGGGTGCGGCCCGAATTTCTCTACTGTATGTTCAAGAAATTATGCTCCCGGGCGACCTTCCAATGAGACGGCATAAGAAGCCTTTCAGCACAGTAGCTTCTCTCTCTTCATGCGTCTTTCTTGTACTCTTCCCGTTCAAAGCAGGTGTATTTATATCAGCTCATGATCTTATTTATTATGTTCTTTATTATAGTAAAAGTGTTTTTGTTTCGTCAATCATCTTTTCCAAAAACCGCTGCCGTCATACATAAATGGGCATGCACCCCGCCCTTTCCCTCACATACGATACAAAGAAAGGCGAATGTAAGGAGGAATTGCCGTGAGAAAAAAATTCAATTCTTATTCGCTCCCCCCGTGGGCCAGACAGGTCCGCCTTGTATCCGCGCAAGTCATTATACCGATTACGATCTTTCAGGGGATCAGGACGATTTTCTTTCCGACGACTTTTGACGTCCTGCTGCTTGCCATCCTGCTTTTTTTAGCATGCGCCCTGCATTTGGAATGGATATAAAAAAACGAGTCCCGCTATGAAGAGGACTCGTTTTCCGCCTTTCTTTTTTTCTCCTGCTCAATCTGATACACCTTCATGAGAAAAGGTTCAACATTTTTCATCTGCCAAAACGCTCTTAATAACTGCGTGCACTCTTCTTTCTCAGAACCCCTTTGGCCGGTTTGATACCGTTTCAGCACTTTGTACATGCCGCTCGGATAAGCCATATAGCTGAGGAACAGGCTGATTTCCGCTTCACGGAGGGGGAATGATTTGTGATACGTATAAAACCATTCAAGACACTCCGGACACGCTTTCGGATAGCTTCTGAACATTCTGGAGTAAAAGCCGAGCAGATCATTTTGCGGAGGTCCGAGCCCGGCTTTCTCGAAATTTGTAAAAAAGCCCGTTCCCACATCATTATATAGAAAATGGCGGCTCGATAAGCTGCCGTGATTGATCACCGCTCTCGTTTTGTCATGATCCTTTGCCGCGTCAAACCATTCTTCCAGACGTTCAAGAGCAAAATTAACAGCTGAAACCGTTTCTGTAAGATACGTAACAGCCTGCAATTCAAAAGGAGAAAGGTACCACTCTTTTTCCGCCCGGTCGGCAAATTGTTCATAGACGAGCTTATCATTTTCCCAATCTCTTTTCGTCAGTTCATAAAAGCCGCTGATATCTTCAGTCCGGATTTGGATGTCCCGCACGGTCGCGGAATGGAGCTTCGCCACCTCTTTAAAAAGGTAAACATGTTTTTGATCCCGTTCTTCTTCCTGATCGTACTGAAGCCAGGGCATTAAATAATAAGACGCCTCCGTGCGGCTTCCCGCAAAAAAATCGCCTGCATGCGTGCGGTAAATCGGAACAAATGAACGGTAGCCTTTCTCCTCAATCTCAATCATATAGTCCGTAAATTCACTGCTGCGGGCCGGCTTGAGCTGTTTCAAAGCAAAAATGCCGTGGTTTGAGTAGACTTTCCATACATGCGGGCTGACAGGCTCAATATATTCGGCCGCCAGCCCGTATTCCTGAAGCACTGATTGGACTGCTTCCATTCCATTCACCACATTTTTACGGCCTCTTTGTGCTTACGCATGGCTGTTATTATATTCAGGTATATACAGAAGCTGACCTTCTTCCAGTTCGTCATCAAACGATAAAGCATTCGTTCTAATGAGCTGCTGGGATGTGATGTCATATCGTTCACACACCCGGTCGATTGTATCTTGCTGCTGGACGATGCAGATTTTCATTCTTGAAAACTTTTCTTCTTCTCTTGTAAATAATTTCGTCAAATAATGAGAGTTGTCATTTTCCTTCTGCTCCGTTTTCGATGCCGCTTCTTGATTCTCTCTTGCTTTAAGCGGCTCAGACGGCTCAGATGCCGCCGGTTCCTCAGGAGGCAGTTTGGAAAACTGAAAGGACAAATCAAGAGGCTCCCCGGTTTCCTCCTCCGGCTGCGCCATCTTCCTCACCTCAACTTCAAATCCTTCATCAGCTTGAGCTTCTTCCTCAAGAAACTTAGGTGCGCTGTAAAATTCCTCTTCCCGCGGTTCCAGAACGAACTCGCGATAAGCGGGCGCCTGCTCTTCTTCAAAAACCGCAGGCTCATCTTCGGCTTCTTCCGCCTCCTCTTGATCACTCTGACGGAGAAGCGGTTCGGCCTCAGGCTCCTCTTCTTTTTGAAGGACGGGCTGTTCCTCAATCTCTGCTTTATCGGCATGCGGGGTCAGAGTAAAAGCAGGGGAAAACGGTTCAACATCATCTGCTGTTTCTTCAAGCATTTCTGCTGAATCATCCCCAGATACAGGTTCATTCCTCTCAGCCGCCATGATTGCAGGCTCCTCAAGCTCCTCAGCCTCTTCCGGCTCTTCCGGCTCTTCTTCCTCCAGGATGGCAGCGGGAGGGGGAGGCTCAGTATATGAGACAGGTTCCGGCGCCTCTTCCAGCCTCAGAACAGGGGCAGGTTCTTCAGTTTCCTCAGCCTCCTCTTCTTCCTCTTCCTCCTGCCTGAGTATAGGCGGAGTCTCTTCCTCATTCTCCCCGGCTTCTTGTGCCGCTTCTTCTGATACAGCCAGGGGTTCTTCAGCTTCAGGCAGAGGTTCTTCATGCCTATGGCGTATCACTAATTCAGGTTCGTTTACTTCCTCAGAGCGATGGTCAGCCAGATTGATCATTTCTTCTCTGGCAAATTCAGGCGCCACATACAGAGGGATCTCCGGCTCTTTTGGCTCGGATTCCTCAAGCAGCCCTTCAATTGCCAAATCAGCCTGAATGGTTAAGATCCTTGAATCCGTTAACTGATAATCAAAGGCATCAATAAAAACGAAAACGTCATTGAGGTGGCTCACTTTATTTTTCGGAATCGTGATGTCCACCGGGAAGCAATGAAGGAGCTCAGCTGTGCCATCCTCCCTCGCCCTCACTTCCTCTACATGTCTCAGCTCTCTTCCAAGCTCTTCGAATTGACTGCTGTGATCTATGTTGTACTCGCCAGTAAGTTCTAATGATCCTTTAATTGAGACATAATCATTTACTTCCTGCACCCTGATATCAGGGTCTAATGAAATCGAAAGTAATTCAGAAACTTCCTGTCCTTTTTGGAAACAGATTGATTCTTCAACAGAAAATTGCAACCGGTGATTATGCGGCAAGTTCATATCCTCCTTTCATCTAATCCTTACAATTAGATGTCACTAAAGGTGTATGCCGCAATATGGATAAATATGATAAAGGAGACATTGAAAAAAGCCGATACAAGACTTGCTTGCATCGGCTTTTCGGTATCAGCGGCTGATCGTCTGGAACACTTTCTCAGCGGCTTGAATGGTTTTTTCGATATCCTCCATTGTATGCGCAGTGGAGAGAAACAATCCTTCAAATTGAGACGGCGGCAGAAATACACCTGCGTCAGCCATCCCTTTATAATATTTGGCGAACAGCTTTAAATCAGATGATTTGGCTGTTTCATAGTTAATGACAGGCTCGTTTGTGAAAAAGAATCCGATCATTGAACCCGCACGGTTAAACGTGTGCGGAATCCCATGTGCTTCAGCGGCTTTTGAAATGCCTTCTTCAAGCATATCGCCTTTTTTCACAAATTCTTGATAAGATTCAGGTGTGAGCTGCTGTAACGTCTCAAGTCCCGCTGTCATGGCAAGCGGATTTCCTGACAAGGTTCCCGCTTGGTAGATCGGACCGCTCGGAGCGATTCTTTCCATGATTTCGGCTTTGCCGCCATACGCACCGACAGGAAGACCGCCGCCGATGACTTTGCCGAGACACGTTAAATCAGGCGTCACGCCGAAATATCCTTGCGCACAGTTATAGTCCACGCGAAAACCGGTCATAACCTCATCAAAAATGAGCAGCGCGCCATATTGTTCCGTAATGTCACGAAGCCCTTGTAAAAACCCTTCCTGCGGCGGAACAACGCCCATATTGCCGGCTACCGGCTCAACAATGACTCCGGCGATATCTTCACCGTACTCCCGGAATGCGAGTGCAACGCTTTCCAAGTCGTTGTACGGAACGGTAATCGTATTCATCGCAATCCCTTCAGGTACGCCCGGGCTGTCCGGAAGACCGAGTGTCGCCACTCCGGATCCCGCTTTGATCAGCAGTGAATCACCGTGGCCGTGGTAACAGCCTTCGAATTTTAAAATTTTGTTGCGGCCGGTATATCCTCTTGCCAGACGAAGGGCGCTCATTGTCGCCTCTGTGCCGGAGCTGACCATCCGCACGATTTCAACAGACGGCACACGGTCAATGACCAATTTGGCCAGTTCGTTTTCCACTTCAGTGGATGCCCCGAAACTTGTCCCGTTTTCCGCTACTTTTTTCAGGCTTTCAACGACGCGGTCATTGGTGTGGCCCAAAATGAGCGGCCCCCAGCTCAGCACATAGTCAATATATTCATTGCCGTCAATATCAAAAATTTTCGATCCTTTGCCGCGCTGCATAAAAATCGGATCCATATCAACTGATTTAAACGCGCGCACCGGACTGTTCACTCCGCCCGGCATCAGTTTCTGCGCTTCTTTAAAAGCGGCTTTTGATTTTTCATAGCTTCTCATCTGCCTCAGCTCCCGTCAAATGAAATCGTTACTCAGCAAGCCATTTTGCTGCATCTTTTGCATGATACGTCATAATCAGATCAGCGCCTGCACGTTTCATGCTCGTTAAAATTTCAAGCACCATTTCTTTTTCTTTAATCCAGCCGTTCTGGGCTGCAGCTTTCACCATGGAATACTCCCCGCTCACATTATAAGC
The DNA here is from genome assembly GCF_053545315.1 of Bacillus sp. CIS52. Lineage (NCBI taxonomy): Bacteria > Bacillati > Bacillota > Bacilli > Caryophanales > Bacillaceae > Bacillus > Bacillus sp. CIS52. The sequence continues at coordinate 258,630 of NZ_JBIUFR010000002.1, read as the reverse complement.
GACCAGCGGCAGGCGATGGCGGTTTTTCACATCACGCATAATATCTAAGTATGACATAGACGGTTTGACGATTAAAAAGTCAGCGCCTTCTGCGGCGTCTGATTCTGCCTCACGAAGCGCTTCCAGGCGGTTGGCCGGATCCATCTGATAAGTTTTTCGGTCGCCGAACTGCGGTGTGCTGTCAGCCGCGTCGCGGAACGGACCGTAAAATTCACTTGAATATTTCACTGCATAAGACATGATCGGAATATTTGTGAACCCTTCTTTGTCAAGCGCTTCTCTGATTACTGTGACGAAACCGTCCATCATATTTGAAGGAGCGATGATGTCAGCGCCTGCTTTGGCTTGGCTGACGGCTGTCTGAGCCAGCAGTTCAAGCGACTCGTCATTGAGGATTTCTCCGTCTTTGACGACACCGCAATGGCCGTGGTCCGTGTATTCGCAGAGGCATGTATCAGCGATGACGATCATTTCAGGATAATGCTTTTTAATTTCAGCAATCCCTTTTTGCACAATGCCGTGATCGTGAAAAGCCTGTGTTCCGCAGGCATCTTTTTCTTCAGGCACGCCGAAAACGATGACCGATTTAATGCCGAGTGATATCAGCTCAGCCATCTCATCCTTCAATAAATCAAGGGATACATGGTAAACCCCCGGCATGGAAGAAACTTCTTTTTTTCCTTCAAGCCCTTCAACGACAAATAGAGGGTAAATAAAATCTGAAGGGTGAAGACGTGTTTCTCTTACTAAATCTCTCATCGCAGCGTTCGCGCGCAAACGGCGGTGTCTGTTAAATGTTTGATTCATCATTATCTATCCTTTCCCGACATGCTGCACATGACGTCCAGCATGCCTTCAATCGTATAAGTGTCAGGCACATGGGATGAGATCCCGTATTCCAATAGCGCTTTCTCTGTCAAAGGGCCGATGCTGATATAGCTCGCGCCGCTGTTTTTCCACGCTTTTTCTCCGTTTCCGACCGCATGCATAAACGTATGCACCGCCGATGAACTGGTAAATGTAATAAAATCAAAATGAGAGCGGGATGCAGCCTGTCTCAGCTCGTCCATGCCTTGTTCATCCTGAATGGTATTGTACAATACCCATTCCCTTATTTGATAGCCAAGCGGCTCAAGCTCCGCTTTTATGACATCACGTGATAAATTGCCCTTTATCACTGAAATGGGTTCGGCAGCTGATGCGTGCCGTTTTAATGTATCAGCCAGACATTCGGCCACATACTCGTCAGGCATCGCATCCGTCCCGGCTCCCCGCTCTTTCAAGGCGCGCGCAGTCTTTTCACCGACAGCTGCGATTTTTTTCCGTCCGGAAAGCGCAAGACCGTGCCGATCAAGGTAGGAAAAAAAGAACCGGACGCCGTTTACGCTTGTAAACACAAGCCATCCCGGCTCAGAAAGGTCTTCCCGGAGACTGTCCGCGCATTCATCCGGGAGCGCTTCCTGAAAAGCGATCAGCGAAGCGGAAACAGCCGTTCCGCCGAGCGCCTCCACTTTTTTTCGAAACGGAGCGGCCTGTCTTTTGTTCCGGGTGACAAGCACGGTCTTTCCTTGTAAAGGAAGGTCATTTGCCATCCTGATCGAGCTCCTGTTTCACGCTGTCGATTAAGGCTTTGGCTCCTTTTTCAGACATCATCGCCGCACAGCGTTTCCCGATTTCTTCCGGATCATGTCCCGCCGCTGTTTCTTTATAAATCGTCTTTCCGTCCGGAGACGCAACCAGACCGACCAGCTCAACTTCATCCCTGTCATTGACGGACGCATACCCGGCAATCGGCACCTGGCAGCCGCCTTCCATCGCGTGTAAGAAAGCCCGTTCGGCTGCCACCGTGCGCTGCGTATACTCATCGGTGAATTGCGCAAACAGCTTCAAAAGCTCCTCATCCGACTCTCTGCATTCAATGGCAAGAGCGCCTTGGCCGACCGCAGGCAGACAGCGGTCCGGTTCGAGGAATTCAGATACGACGTCGTCTTTCCAGCCCATTCTTGAAAGACCCGCAGCAGCTAAAATAATCGCATCGTAATCCTCCGTCTCAAGCTTTTGAAGTCTCGTATCTATGTTTCCTCTGATCCACTTAATAGTAAGATCAGGACGCTCAGCAAGAATCTGGGCGCTTCTTCTTAAACTGCTGGTGCCGATAATGCCGCCTTCTTTTATGTCCTCCAGCTTTTGATGCCCCTTCGAAATCAGCGCATCACGCGGATCCTCGCGTTTCGGTATGCAGCCGATGACAAGACCCTCAGGCAAAACAGCGGGCATATCTTTCATGCTGTGGACCGCCATATCAATCTCCTGATGCAGCAGCGCCTGTTCAATCTCTTTGACAAACAAACCTTTGCCGCCCACTTTTGACAGTGTGACATCGAGGATGCGGTCGCCTTTTGTGACAATCTCCCGGATTTCAAAGTTATAGGAAGGATTCAATTCCTTCAGTTTGTTAATCACCCATTTTGTTTGGGTCATAGCCAGCTTGCTCCGTCTGGAACCTACCTTAATCGTTCTCATTTTCTTTCCTCCCGAATCTGTTTGGGCGCGTGACGTTAACTGAACCAATGGAATTGCGACAGGCTTCCGAGCAGGAAGTAATTAATCATCAGCACAAGAAAACATGCTGAATTCCATAACGCCGCCACTTTTCCCTGCAGTTCCTTAATCATTCTGATATATAAATAGTAGCTGTATAAAAGCAGCACAATAAACGAGCCGAGCACTTTTGAATCAAACCAGTACAGCGTTTCCAGAGACACATACGCCCAGATCACGCCTAATATCAGGCTTAACAGCAGCATCGGGACCCCGATGACATTTAAAACGTAAGCCATATAATCAAGTTTTGACAAATCTTCAATTCTCAACAGCCATTTTCCCCATTTTTTCTTCTTTAATAAAGAATATTGAAACTGATAAAGAAGCGAAAAGACAAAAGAAAGGGAAAATGCGCCGTATGAGAGAATCGCCATTGTAATATGAATGACCAAAAGCTCTGAGACCAGCTGGCCGGAAAAGGCGGCCGAATGCTGATCCGTCGGTGAAAATGTATGGATCGCAATCATCGAGAAACCGATGACATTCGTGAAAAACACGATAAAATCAACCCGCAGGATCTGCGTGACAACAAGTGAGAGCGTGACAAGCACCCACGCATAAAAGTAAAGGGCCTCTGTAATATTTAAGACCGGAAATCTGCCCGTCTGCCACATAAAATAAGAAAGATAGACGGTTTGCAGAGTCCAGACAATAGAAAGCAACCAGAAGGCCATTTTCCCAGCCTTCCGGTTGTGTTGAAGAAAATCTATAAAGTAAAAAAGGACGCTTATTGCGTAAATCACAATTGTCGCTTCATTAAGCCTTGCCATTGCTGTATCAATCATACAGCGCTCACTCACTTACAAGCGGACGCAAGCCCGTTTTTGTTTCTGCCTTTTGAAGCGAATGAACCGTCTGGCGGTTATCCAGGCTTTTGTCCAGCTGACGTCCTGCTTCATCCTCAATATCGAAAATCTGCATAAACAGCTTCAGCTTTTCCTCAGAATCCGCTTCAGCCGCAAGCTCTTTCGCTTTCAGAATCGGATCGCGCAGCATTTGGTTAATGATGCTCTTCGTATGTTTGCTGAGAAGCTTTTTCTCTCTTACCGTCAGATGAGGCAGCTTGCGCTCAATGCTCTGCATCGTATCGGACTGGATAGACAGCGCCTTTTCACGAAGCGCCGAAATGACCGGCACAACGCCGAGCGTATTAAGCCACTGCTTAAACTCAACAATTGCCGCTTCAATGAACAGCTCGACTTTTTCAGCGGTTTCACGGCGTTCTTGTAAGTTGGCTTCAACGATTCCTTCAAGGTCGTCAATATCGTACAGAAAAACACCTTCAAGATCGTTCAGCGCAGGGTCAAGGTCTCTCGGAACAGCGATATCCACCATAAATAACGGGCGGCCCTTCCGCTGTCTGCCCGCTCTCTCCATCATATCTTTAGACACGACAAAATCACTTGCGCCTGTCGAGCTGATTAAAATATCAGCTTCAGCAAGTGCATGTTCAAGCTGGTTTAAGCTGCGCGCTTCTCCGGAAAAACGGTCAGCAAGTTCTTTTGCCTTTAAAAACGTTCTGTTGATGACCGTTACTTTCCCTATGCCCTGGCCGTGCAGGTTTTCTGCGGCAAGCTCGCCCATTTTTCCCGCACCGAGAATCAAAATGTGCTTATTTGACAGAGAGCCGAAGATTTTTTTCGCGAGTTCAACGGCCGCGTAACTGACGGATACGGCATTGGCGCCGATATCGGTTTCAGCATGCGTGCGTTTACCGACGGTCACTGCCTGTTTAAACAGCTCATTGAAAATGGTGCCGATTGTCTTTTCTGTCTGCGCTGTTTTAAAGCTCGAACGGACCTGGCCGAGGATTTGCGTTTCTCCGATGACCATGGAATCCAAACCGCACGCCACTCGGAATAAATGCTCAATCGCCGCGTCGCTCTCATAAAATTTCAGAAACGGAGACAGCTCTTCTTTCGGCAGAGAAAACCATTCGGATAAAAATGTCTTTATATAATAACGGCCGGTATGAAGCTGGTCGACCACCGCATAAATTTCAGTGCGGTTGCAGGTTGACACGATAATGTTTTCAAGAACGCTTTTTTCTTCTTTTAAACGGAGCATCGCTTCTGCAAGCTCATCCGGCTGAAAACTTATTTTTTCGCGTATTTCAATAGGGGCGGATTTATAATCTACTCCCACAACAAGAATATGCATAGCCTTTCATGCACCCCCGTACATCGCATTTTATTTATAATCATTCTAACATAGAATTTATTATTTATAATGATTATAACATAGTTTCTTCGTGAAAATGTGAACAGATTTCAAACATGTTATGCTATAGTATAAAAAGCTTCGTTTCCTCTGTAATCATCATACTAAAAATCCTTTACTGCGGGTAGGTGACAGGATGAAAAAAACATCAATTTTATTACCGGGACTTCTGCTTGCCGCTTCATTATTCGCTTGGCTTCAGAGCGGACAGGTTCACCTGTTTGCAAATCAGGGAGAATGGCCGGTGCTCCTTATGCTTTTAGGCGCCGTACTCTTGTATCAGGGCAAAAAGGAAGCGGCGGGATCTCACGTCCTAATCGGCATGCTTTTGTTCGGTATAGGTTTGCATTTTTTCGCCAAACCTGAACTCTCATGGTGGCCGGGAGATTTTGAAATGCTGCTCTTTATATTCGGGTTCTCCTTATTTGCGGCTGCCAGAAAAGAATATGTATACGAAGCGGCTGCCATGATTGGTTTTTCCCTCTTTTTATACTTCTTTAAACAAATTACGGCGTGGCTGGAGTCCGTCCACATTCCGACCGAACATTTCAAAACATACTGGCCGTATGTTTTCATCGGAATCAGCCTTTTATTATTGTTTATCAAGCGGAACAAAACTATACGATAAAACCCAAAACGCACTGCGTTTTGGGTTTTTCATTACCGGCTGATCATTTTTTTAATGGCTCCCCATGCCTCATCTTTTCCTTTTTTTGTTTCAGAGGAAAATAAAATGAGTTCATCTTCAGGGTCCATATCAAGCGTCTGCTTGACAACCTTTAAGTGTTTGTCCCATTTTCCTTTTGGAATTTTATCCGCTTTTGTCGCAATGACGATGACGGGAATGCCGTAATACTTCAGGAATTCATACATGTTGACGTCTTCAGCAGACGGCGCGTGTCTGAGGTCGACAATCTGCACGCAGGCTTTCAGCTCTTCACGGGTCGTCATATAAGTTTCAATCATTCTCCCCCATGCTTCCCGCTCGCTTTTGGAAACTTTCGCAAACCCGTACCCGGGAACGTCGACAAAATGCAATTCATCATTGATGATGTAAAAGTTTAAGGTCTGTGTTTTCCCCGGTTTTGATGACGTTCTGGCCAGGTTTTTCCGATTGATTAATGAATTGATAAAAGATGACTTTCCTACATTTGATCTTCCCGCCAGCGCGATTTCCGGAAGCCCCCCAACAGGGTACTGCTCAGGTTTGACCGCGCTGATCACGATTTCTGACTTTGTGACTTTCATTTCTTCTCTCCTACTAAGGCATGTTCCAAAACGTCATCGAGATGAGACACAAATATAAATTTCAGCCCTTCTCTGACGCTTTCAGGAATATCCTCTATATCTTTTTCGTTATCTTTAGGCGCAATAATCGTGGTCAGGCCCGCTCTGTGCGCGCCGAGCGCCTTTTCTTTCAGTCCGCCGATCGGAAGCACGCGGCCCCGCAGCGTGATTTCCCCGGTCATACCGACTTCGCGTTTTACCGCACGGTCCGTTAATGCCGATACGAGCGCAGTAGCCATCGTAATTCCCGCAGAAGGGCCGTCTTTCGGCACCGCTCCTTCAGGGACATGGATATGAATGTCATACTTCTCATGGAATTTCGGGTCGATTCCGAGCTGCTCCGTTTTCGAGCGGACATAACTGAAAGCGGCCTGCGCGGATTCCCTCATGACATCTCCGAGCTTCCCGGTCAGAATCAGCTTTCCTTTTCCCGGTGACAGTGACACTTCGATTGAAAGCGTATCTCCGCCGACCGTCGTGTACGCCAGACCCGTGACAACTCCGACTTGATCCTCGGTTTCCGCCTGTCCGTATCTGAATATCCGTTTTCCGAGATAGTCGGCCAGATTTTTCTCTGTAACGGTAATACGTTTTCTCTCTTCAGAAACAATGGCCTTTGCAGCCTTTCGGCAAATGGCGGCAATCTGGCGTTCAAGCGTTCTCACGCCGGCTTCCCTCGTATAGTAGCGGATGATGTCAGTAATGGCCTGATCCCGAATCTGCAGGCTGCTCTTTGTGAGCCCGTGCTCTTTAATCTGTTTCGGAAGCAGGTGATCCTTTACGATCTCCAGCTTTTCGTTCTCAGTATAACCTGACAGGCTGATAATCTCCATTCTGTCTCTGAGAGGGCCCGGTATGGAACCTAGGTTATTCGCAGTCGCGATAAAAAGCACTTTCGATAAATCGAACGTCTCTTCAATATAGTGGTCGCTGAATGTGCTGTTTTGTTCCGGATCCAGCACCTCAAGCATCGCCGAAGACGGATCGCCTCTGAAATCAGATGACATTTTATCAATCTCATCGAGGAGAAAGACCGGATTTTGTTTGCCGGCTTTTTTCATTCCTTGGATAATCCGGCCCGGCATCGCTCCGACGTATGTACGCCGGTGGCCGCGGATTTCAGATTCATCGCGCACTCCGCCCAGTGAAATTCTCACAAACCGGCGTCCCATGCTCGTACTGATTGATTTTGCAAGAGATGTTTTTCCGACTCCCGGCGGTCCGGCCAGACAAAGAATCGGCCCTTTCAGCGTTTTCGTCAGCTGTTTCACGGCCAGATACTCCAGAATCCGTTCTTTCACTTTCTCTAAACCGTGATGCTCTTTGTCTAAGATTTCCCCGGCTTTTTTAATATCCAGTTTATCTTCTGTTTCGTCCGACCACGGCAGGGCGATGAGCCAGTCAATATAGTTGCGGATAACAGAGCTTTCCGCTGAGCTTGACGGCACTTTTTCGTAACGGCTCAATTCCTTAAGCGCCGTTTCTTTGACACGCTCAGGCATGCCCGCTTCTTCTATCTTTTCCGTGAGCGACTGAACTTCGCCGGTTTTACCTTCTTTGTCGCCAAGTTCCTTTTGAATGGCTTTCATCTGTTCACGCAAGTAGTATTCTTTTTGGGTGCGCTCCATCGAACGTTTGACTCGCTGACCGATTTTTTTCTCAATCTCCAGCACTTCTTTTTCATTATTAATCGAACGGATGACCTTATTCAGACGTTCTTTAATATCCGCCGTTTCTAAAATGTCCTGCTTGTCCTTTAATTTCAGCGGGAGATGAGAAGCGACGATATCCGCCATTCTGCCGGGCTCTTCAATATCAGTCACAGCCGCATACGTTTCTGCGGAGATTTTTTTAGAAATTTTTATGTACTGGTCAAAATGGTCCAGCAGCGTCCGCATAAGCGCCTCATCTTCGACGTCTTTCGAATCGTCCTCATGCATCAGCTGTATATCGACCGAAGTATAATCTTCTAGTTCGGTGTATTCAAGGATCTGCGCCCGCTGAATACCTTCTACAAGCACTCTGATCGTACCGTTGGGCAGCTTCAGCATCTGTTTGATTTTTGTATAAGTGCCGACGGTGAAAATGTCGTCTTCACCCGGTTCGTCTATCGAAATATCCTGCTGAGTGGCTAAAAAAATCATATGATCATGCATCATTGCCTGTTCAAGAGCCTGAACCGACTTGTCCCGGCCTACATCTAAATGTAAAACCATCGTCGGGTATACCAATAAACCTCTTAAAGGGAGGAGCGGGATGCTGCGTTTTGTATCTTCTGCCATATGACTGACACCTCCGTGACTTTAGTATGAACCATTATAATACATCTTTTTCATCGTTGTACAATTCCGGGATCGGGCTTTCATCGGCTTACCGCCTGCCCAGTATATAAAACAGTCTCTTCGTAGTATACCCTTTCTTTCTGTTCTGAAAAAGGAAAAGATGTCCTCCATAAAAAAACCCCATTATAAAAATGGGGTTTATACGGATTCTTTATTCATTTGGATATCAAACGGTTTTTGTTCTGAAGGCGGATCAACCAATATGGCGTCAAGTACTTCCTGGAACGTTTTTACCGCTTTAATGGTGATTCCGTCTATTCGTTTCAGAATGGACTGCTGATTTTCGTAAGGAATAATGACGGTTTTAGCTCCAGCCTGTTTCGCGGCTTTAATTTTCGGAATGACGCCGCCGATCGGTTTGACAAGGCCCGTCAGGCTGATCTCTCCCGTCATCGCCACCGTATGGTCGATAGGGATGCGGTGAATCGCGGAAAAAATCCCCGCGGCCATCGCGATACCCGCTGACGGTCCGTCAATCGGGCCTCCGCCCGGAAAATTGACATGAATGTCATAGTCCGAAGGTTTGATGCCCATTGTGCGGAGAACCGTCAGAACGTTTTCCACCGATCCCTTCGCCATGCTTTTGCGGCGGATCGACTTCGATTGGCTGCCGATGCTCTCTTCCTCTGCAATCCCCGTAATATTCAGGCTTCCTTTGTCCTGTGCAGGCGTGACATTCACTTCGATTTCCAGCAATGCGCCGCTGTTCGGTCCGTATACGGCAAGTCCGTTCACGATGCCGACTTGCGGTTCATCGGCGATTTTCTGCTCGTTTTTAGGTGTGAGCTGACTGGAATGAACAACCCATTCTATATCTTCTGTCGTAATTTCTTTTCTGTCTTCGGTTACCGCCATGCCGGCAGCAATCTGGATCATATTGACGGCTTCACGGCCGTTTCTCGTATATGCGGTCAGTACATCGAGAGCCTCATCAGAAATCTCTTTCTGAATTTTGTCGGCCGCTTTTTTCGCTACGGTTTTAAGCTCATCCTTTTCCAGCTCACGGAAAAACACTTCAAGGCAGCGCGAACGGATGGCCGGCGGAATTTCAGTCGGCATTCTCGTCGTCGCTCCGATCAAGCGGAAATCCGCGGGAAGCCCGTTTTGAAAAATATCATGAATATGATTCGGGATTTGCGTATTTTCCTCACTGTAATACGCACTGTCTAAAAAGACTTTCCGATCTTCAAGCACCTTCAGCATTTTATTCATCTGAATCGGGTGAAGCTCACCGATTTCATCAATAAATAGGACGCCGCCGTGCGCATGAGTCACAGCCCCCTGCTTCGGCTGCGGAATGCCCGCCTGACCCATCGCTCCCGCTCCCTGATAAATCGGATCATGCACCGAACCGATAAGCGGATCGGCAATACCCCGTTCATCAAATCGCGCGGTCGTCGCATCAAGCTCAACAAAAACGGCCTGATTTTGAAATGGTGACTGTTTATGCTTTTTCGCTTCTTCCAATACCAGACGCGCCGCAGCCGTTTTGCCGACTCCGGGAGGCCCGTAAATAATCACGTGCTGCGGATTCGGACCGCAAAGCGCAGCTTTTAACGCTTTAATCCCATCCTCCTGGCCGACAATATCCTGAAAGCTTTTCGGCCGCACCTTTTCTGATAAAGGTTCTGATAAACTGATGGCGCGCATTTTGCGAAGCTGTTCCATTTCTTTTTTTGATTCTTTATCTATCGTCACTTTTTGTGTACGCTGGTTTTTGAGCAGATTCCAAAAATATAATCCGATGACTATCCCGAAAAACAGCTGTACAAATAATGCGATCCCTGTCCAACTCATGCTGGTCCCTCCTGAAAACGATTTATGTATCCAATTCATTCCTCTGTCCGCTAGTATCTCCCAGCAAAGCCCGGAATAAACATTTTCAGAAGGGTCAGGACAAGAAAAAAAACCTCCTGATCAATTCGAGTCAGGAGGTTTTGTCATGTTATGCTGATGTTTTATCTTGGCCGACAACTGTGCCGTCTTTTAATACAAGACGAGGCGCTTCACCGTCTGCGACTGTCGATCCGGTAATGACACATTTTTCAATATCATCACGAGACGGCAGATCAAACATAACGTCAAGCATGATGCCTTCAATGATAGAACGCAGGCCGCGTGCGCCTGTTTTACGCTCGATCGCTTTTTTCGCAATTTCAGATAATGCCTCGCCTTCAAATTCAAGCTCGACATCATCAAGTTCTAACATTTTCTTGTATTGTTTGACGAGTGCGTTTTTAGGTTTAGTCAGAATTTCAACCAGTGCCGTTTCGTCAAGCTGCTCAAGGCTTGCAATGACAGGAAGACGGCCGATGAATTCAGGAATCAGACCGAAACGAAGCAAGTCTTCCGGAAGAACTTTAGAAAGCAGTTCTTCTTTTTCCAGGTCTGCCGCTTTATTATCTGAGCCGAAACCGATGACTTTTTGTCCGAGACGGCGTTTGATGATTTGTTCAATGCCGTCAAATGCACCGCCGCAAATGAACAGAATGTTCGTCGTATCGATCTGAATGAATTCCTGATGAGGATGTTTGCGTCCTCCTTGGGGCGGCACGCTTGCAACCGTTCCTTCAAGAATTTTCAGCAGCGCCTGCTGAACGCCTTCGCCTGATACGTCGCGTGTAATGGACGGGTTTTCAGATTTTCGCGCTACTTTATCGATTTCATCGATGTAAATAATGCCTTTTTCTGCTTTTTCCACATCATAGTCTGCAGCCTGAATCAGCTTGAGGAGGATGTTTTCTACGTCCTCACCGACATATCCGGCTTCAGTCAGAGATGTAGCGTCCGCGATCGCAAACGGAACGTTCAGAATACGCGCAAGCGTCTGGGCAAGAAGTGTTTTCCCGCTTCCAGTCGGCCCGATTAATGAAATATTACTTTTAGAAAGCTCGACATCATCCACTTTACTGTTGGAGTTGATGCGTTTGTAATGGTTGTATACCGCAACCGCAAGTGATTTCTTCGCCTGATCCTGTCCGATGACATATTCATTCAGAATCTCACGGATTTCCTGCGGCTTCGGAACGTCTTTAAATTCGACTTCTTCTTCTGTACCAAGCTCTTCCTCTACGATTTCTGTACAGAGCTCGATGCATTCGTCGCATATATATACACCCGGTCCTGCAACCAGCTTACGAACCTGATCTTGCGTTTTTCCGCAGAACGAGCATTTTAATTGTCCTTTTTCCTCGTTGAATTTAAACATTCTTTCACCCCTTAATCTTGTCTCACTTTTTCTTTTACCTGAAGGGCAAAAGAAAACGGTTCTTGCTACGATCGAGTATGTATTGCATTTTACCATACTTTCCAGTAAGACGGTAACAATGTGTTTCGCGCTTGCACATTCTATATGTATGACAAAAAACAGCCCGGCAATGACTATCTTGCCCCAAGAAAAAGAGTTATATCATAATTGTACAAAACAAGGCACGAAATAATCGCGCCCTGTTTCATTATGTCTATTATTATGAACCATATTAACGGTTTTCTACAAGAAAATCAATTGCTTTTCGAACTTTTAAATCTTCTTTCATCGCGTCAGTTGAACCGATTGCCTGCTTGATGTTTTCAACCGGCATGTTGTAAGCTTCAGCCATTTTAGTCAGCTCAGCTTCAACTTCTTCGTCAGTCACTTCAAGGTTTTCAGCTTGAGCGATCGCTTCAAGAGTCAGGTTTGATTTTACGCGTTTTGCGGCATCTTCTTTCATTTGCTCTTTTAACGCGTTTTCATCTTGACCTGAGAATTGAGTGTAAAGCTCAAGGTTCATGCCTTGCATTTGAAGACGCTGTTCGAATTCTTTCAGCATGCGGTCAAGCTCAGTGTCGATCATCGCTTGAGGAACATCAGCTTCAGCGTTTTCAGATGCTTTCAGCACAAGCTCTTCACGCAATTTAGCGTCAGCTTCGTTTTCTTTCGCTTCTTCAAGGCGTTTTTTTGTTTTCTCAGTTAATTCAGCAAGCGTTTCAACTTCTTCGTCAACGTCTTTTGCGAATTCGTCGTTAAGCTCAGGAAGCTCTTTCGCTTTGATTTCATGAATTTTCACTTTGAAGACAGCCGGTTTGCCTGCAAGATCTTCAGCGTGGTACTCTTCAGGGAATGTTACTTCAACATCCTTTTCAGCTCCTGCTTCAAGACCAGTCAGCTGCTCTTCGAAGCCCGGGATGAATGAACCTGATCCTACTTCAAGTGAGTAGTTCTCAGCTTTTCCGCCTTCAAATGCTTCTCCGTCAACAAAACCTTCGAAGTCAAGAACGACTGTATCGCCGTTTTCAACAGCGCCTTCTTCTTTTACGACAAGCTCAGCCTGACGCTCCTGAAGCGCTTTAAGTTCGTTTTGTACGTCTTCATCAGTAACGGCAGTGTCATCTTTTTCGATTCCTAAGCCTTTGTAGTCGCCAAGTTTCACTTCCGGTTTTACAGTCACTTTTGCAGTGAAAATTAAGCTTTCGCCTTTTTCGATTTTTTCAACATCGATTTCAGGACGGTCTACAGGCTCAATGCCGGCTTCTTCAACCGCTTTAGGGTATTCTACAGGAAGTAAAATATCTAAAGCATCCTGGTAAAGAGCTTCAACGCCGAAACGCTGTTCGAATAAACCGCGCGGAACTTTCCCTTTGCGGAATCCAGGAATAGAAACCTGTTTTACTACTTTTTTAAATGCATCATCAAGAGCTGTTTTGAACGTTTCCGCATCAACTTCAACCGTTAATACGCCTTCGTTGCCTTCTTGTTTTTCCCATTTTACAGACATGTATTTCCCTCCAAAAATCTATTCAGGTTGTGTCGGTCTTCCATTCTAAAGCAATCCGCGGCTTTGTCAAAGAAAAAACCGCTTTGAATCAGAATCATTATGTAATGAACTGGCAGCCTGTCCAACCGTAATTCTCATTTCAGTTAAACCGCTATACATAAATACAACCACTATATTATAACATAACGCCTATCGCTTTCAACTATATGGCGTGATTTACAAATAAGAAATTTCTTCAATATCCTTAATCATCGTGCAGGCTTCTTCGAGTTCGCGGCTGTCAAACTCATACATCATATGAAGTTCCTCCGGCTCAATGTCAATGCCGTGCATCTCGTAACCGACCTTATGAAGCGCTGCAGCCCATAAATCAGCGTTCAAAAGCTTCGGCATAAAAGGGTGCAGGACGTACAGATGCCTTCTCCACAGTTCCTCAACGGCGGCGTATAATGCAGGGTTTTCATTGCCCAGCGTTTCATCAAGCACCCGGAGAACGCGGTGCAAAATCGGAGCCGCATCAGGCTGAACGGTTTCACTCGGTATCGCGGTCATTGAATCGCCGAATTTTGTAATATGGACCGGCTTGCTGTAGTCGTGCTCCGCCATCAGCGTCAAAATCATCGTCTTGACCAGCGGATGTGCGCCCGGATCTTGCAGAATCGTTTTTAAGAGACCCGTGTATTTCGCAATATTGCGGTCTTTGAGAGAATGGATCAGGTTCATTTGTTCAGCGGGGCTGTTCAGCACTTTTTCCGCATCAAGAACGTCTTCATATTCCTCCTCCCACACCTCGTCCTGCTGATCGGGATCGGTCATTTTGCGGCTGAATTCGAGCAGCCGGTAGAATTGCTCCGCACTTTCTGCAGGGAGCTGGTTTTCTTCCAGCACAGCTTCAATTGTGCTTTTGACTTCTTCATATTGTTTCAGCTGAATCAAAATGGTCATGTACACCTGCAGCACGGTAAAATAATGGCCGTACCCTTCGTTCAGCATTTTCTCGCAAACTTGTTTTGCTTCTTCCAATTCCCCGAGCTCCAGAAAACAAATCGCCATGCCTAAATGTACGTCGGACTCGGTATCACCGTGGCTTACCGCCTCTGAAAACAGTTCGAGGGCCTCCTGATACTGTTTATCCTTCATGGCGGCCATCCCTTTATCAACCAAGCGTTCTTTCAGACGGGGGAAAGGAATGATATCAGCTTTTTTCTTGTCATGCGTCATACTCTATTTCCTTTCAGGCGCTTATTTTGTTCAAGTGTATCAACACGCGTCATGAAACACAAGAAAGGATGACGCACATGGCAAAAAAAGCCGCCGGATAAATCCCGGGCGGCTGTTTTTCAGGCTTGAAGCCAAGAACTTCTTTTCGATTCAAACTGCTGAATGTCGTCCTCCAGCAGGAGCGTTAATGAAATTTCGTCATAGCCGTTAATCAGCATTTCCTTCCAGTGCGGATCGACTTCAAATGAAATTTCTCTTCCTTCACTGTCATGGATGAGCTGGTTTTCCAAATCAACCGTCATATTAAGAGACTGATTTTCATATTGACCGGCGAGTTTTTTCCATTGATCATACGGCATACGGATAGGAAGCATTCCGTTTTTAAAACAGTTTTGATGAAAAATATCGGCAAATGACGGAGCAATGATGATTTTGAATCCGTAATCATCCAGCGCCCAAGGAGCATGCTCACGGGATGATCCGCAGCCGAAATTCTCTCCGGCAATTAATATGGACGCGCCCTCATAGACTTTGCGGTTTAATTCAAATTCAGGATCAGGCTCACCGTTCTCAAGGTATCTCCAATCAAAAAACGCGAATCTGCCGTATCCGGTTCTTTCAATTCTTTTCAGAAACTGTTTCGGAATAATCTGGTCAGTGTCAACGTTGATCCGGTTTAAGACGGCCGCTTTTCCGGTATGCGTTTTTAAAGGTTCCATCTTTTCGCACACTCCTTACACAACTGTTTTTTCTTGATAAAACTTTCTTACATCGACGAAATGCCCGTGAATGGCTGCCATTGCGGCCATAGCAGGACTGACAAGGTGTGTTCTCGCGCCTTTTCCCTGTCTGCCTTCGAAGTTGCGGTTGGATGTGGAAGCGCATCGTTCCCCTTCAGGCACGACATCATTGTTCATACTGAGGCACATGCTGCAGCCTGATTCTCTCCATTCAAAGCCCGCTTCAAGAAACACACGGTGCAGCCCTTCTTCCTCCGCCTGCTGTTTCACGCTTTGAGAGCCCGGCACCACAATGGCTCTGACGCTGTCGGCGACTTTTCGGCCTTTGATCATATCAGCAGCCTGGCGAAGGTCGGTCATCCGCGAATTTGTACAGGAGCCGATAAACACATGCTCGACTTTAATCTCTTCAATTTTTTGATTCGGTTCAATCCCCATGTATTCGTAGGCACGGATGGCCTCTTTTTTATCGTCTTCAGAATCAATGGTTTCCGGCGCAGGTATTTGGGCATCGACCGGAAGAACCATACCTGGGTTGATGCCCCAAGTTACCATTGGAGAAATCTCGCTGCCGTCTAACACGATGGAATGATCGTATACGGCGCCCGGATCGGTTTTTAACGCTTTCCATTCTGCGGCGGCTTTTTCAAATTCCTCGCCTTTTGGCGCGTATTTACGGTTTTTACAGTATTCAATCGTCGTTTCATCAGGAGCGATCAGTCCCGCACGGGCTCCCGCTTCTATTGACATATTGCAGACCGTCATGCGTTCGTCCATAGACATGTTTCTGAATACTTCCCCGGTGTATTCAATGACATATCCGGTACCGAATTTCACCCCGTATTTTCCGATGACCGACAAGATGACATCCTTCGCGGTCACTCCTTTTTGGAGCGTTCCGTCAACGCGGATTTCTAGCGTTTTCGGCCGTTGCTGCCAGAGTGTCTGTGTGGAGAGAACATGCTCCACCTCACTTGTGCCGATACCGAAAGCAAGCGCCCCGAATGCACCGTGAGTCGATGTATGACTGTCTCCGCAAACGATCGTTTTCCCCGGAAGTGTCAGACCAAGCTCAGGTCCGACTACGTGAACGATCCCCTGATCTGCGCTGTGAAGATCCGCAAGACGGACGCCGAACTCCTCGCAATTTCTTTCAAGCGCGGTTACTTGGCGCTTTGCGACTTCATCTTTAATGTCAAAACGGTTGACGGTCGGAATATTGTGATCCATCGTCGCGAATGTATTCTGCGGCCGTCTGACTTTTCTTCCCTTCTGCCTTAATCCTTCAAACGCCTGAGGAGACGTCACCTCATGAATTAAGTGCAGATCAATATAGAGAAGGTCGGGTTTTCCTTCACCGCTTTTTACAACATGCCGATCCCAAATCTTTTCGATGATTGTTCGAGGCATCATCTTTGTTTCCTCCCTCTACCTATGAACTAAGACCGCTTTCTTTAAAGCGTCACACTATAGATTTTGTATTTGCGCCGGCTATTGCGGCTTTTACTTTTTCAGTAATGTCATGCGTTCCGGCATATTGGCCGTCCCGGGCGATATCACGTGTACGGCTGCCGTCTGCAAGCACCTTTGCAACCGCCTTTTCTACCGCCTGCGCTTCGTTTTCAAGCCCGAAAGATGTTCTCAAAAGCATCGCCGCTGATAAAATCGCCGCAAACGGATTGGCCATCCCTTTACCGGCGATGTCAGGCGCAGATCCATGCACCGGTTCAAACAAGTGAAGACCTGAACTTGATAGACTGGCTGACGGCAGCATGCCGAGCGAACCTGTCAGCATGGAGGCTTCATCACTTAATATATCGCCGAACATGTTTTCAGTTACGATGACGTCAAACTGGTTCGGAGCATAGATGAGCTGCATCGCAGCATTATCGACAAGCATATGTTCAAGCGTCACATCAGGAAATTCTTTTGCGATTTCATCTGCCGTTTCACGCCACAGCCTGCTTGAGGAAAGCACATTCGCCTTATCAACTGACGTCACTTTTCCTTTTCTGCCGGCTGCCATTTTAAAGGCTTCTCTGACAACGCGTTCGATTTCTTCTTTCTTATAAAAGAGGGTATCGACCGCTTCTTTTTCTCCCGCTTCATTGACATACTGTCTGCTCGGCTCTCCGAAGTAGAGGCCGCCCGTCAGTTCCCTGACGATTACAAAGTCAACGCCGCTGATATATTCTTTTTTCAGCGGAGATGCCTCAGACAGGCTTTCAAATACGGTCACCGGACGCAGATTGGCAAACAGGCCGAGTTTTTTTCTGATGCCGAGCAGGCCTTTTTCCGGTCTGAGCTCCGGAGGATTTTGGTCCCATTTCGGTCCGCCGACTGCACCGAGCAGGATGGCGTCAGACCTCTCGCAAAGAGCCACCGTCTCCTCAGGAAGGGGATTTTGATGGGCGTCAATAGCCGCGCCCCCGATCAGCCCGTTTTCAAATTCAAATTCATGTCCGAATTGTTCGGCAACGCTTTTCAATACATCTGCCGCTGATTCCGCCACTTCCGGTCCGATCCCGTCACCGGGAAGCAAAGCAATGCGTTTTTTCAAATCAAACGTTCTCCTTTCTATTACGAGCCGACCGCAGTCTGTCTCTTTAATCCGTCTATATTGCAATCCAGCACCAATTGCCGGTTCACAGCATTCAAATATGCTTTTGCAGAAGCTTCCAGAACATCCTGCGCAATTCCCCGTCCTGATGATTCTTTTCCGTTCACGGTCACTCTGACGTAAACCTGAGCCAGCGCGTCTTCGCCTTTTCGGTTGGATTGAATGCGGTAATCTATCAGTTCAATATCTTTATCAATACAGCGCCCGAGCGTGTTATAAACGGCTTCTACGCTGCCTGCCCCTGTTGCCGCCTCTTGCATCAGCTGTTCGTTTTCCTGATTTTTCAAAGAGACTGTTGCAGTGGGCACCTGAGACGTCCCGTAATGCACTTGCAGAGACAAAAATTCATAGCCGATTTTTTTGTCCGTCACTTTTTCTTCTAAAATAAGAGAAATCAAGTCATCATCGGTGATTTCTTTTTTCTTTTCGGTCAGTTCTTTAAACATCGTAAAATATTTATTGATCTCATCGCTATCAAACTGGAATCCAAGCGTATTCAGGCGGTCTTTGAACGCATGGCGTCCGGAATGCTTTCCGAGCACGAGCGCATCCGCTGTCACACCGACAAGTTCCGGTGAAATAATTTCATATGTTGATTTTTCTTTCAGGAAACCGTCTTGGTGAATACCCGACTCATGGGCGAAAGCGTTATCTCCGACGATCGCTTTATTGCGGGGAACGGCCATGCCCGTCAGTTTGCTGACAAGATCACTCGTCCGCTTCAATTCATGAAGAGTGAGAGATGAATCAGCTTGATACGCGTCATTTCTGACATGAAGCGCAACGGCGATTTCTTCAAGCGCGGCGTTCCCGGCTCTTTCTCCTATGCCGTTAATGGCGCATTCAATTTGATCAGCGCCGTTCTCAATTGCCGAAAGTGAGTTGGCAACCGCCATTCCGAGATCATCGTGGCAATGAGCTGAGAGCTTTACCCGGCTGATATTCGGAACGTGTTTCTTCATATATTTAAAGATGTTTCCGTATTCCGCCGGCGTCAGGTAGCCTACAGTGTCCGGCAGGTTGATGACGCTCGCGCCGGCATCAATCACTTCTTCTACGATTTCAGCCAAAAACGGAAGTTCGGTGCGGCATGCGTCTTCTGCTGACCATTGAACGACCGGGAAGCGTTCTTTTGCATACTTCACCATTTCAACCGCTTTTTCCTTAACTTCTTCCCGCGTCATTTTCAGCTTATGCTTCAGATGAATGTCTGAGGTGGCGATAAAGATGTGAATCCGCGGGCTGGCCCCGTCTTTCAGCGCTTCCCAGGCTGCGTCGATGTCACCTTTGACAGAACGGGCAAGCCCTGTTACCGAACAATTTTTAATCGTTCTTGCGATTTCCTGCACGGCTAAAAAATCACCTCGGGATGAAGCGGGAAATCCCGCTTCAATAATGTCCACCCCGAGTCTTTCAAGCTGCTTGGCTATCGCCAGTTTCTCCCGCGCATTAAGGTTGACCCCGGGAGATTGTTCACCGTCACGAAGGGTCGTGTCGAAAACGTTAATTTTGCGCAACGGAGACCACCGCTTCCTTCTTTTTACCTTGTTTGACAAACGGCATCATTTCACGAAGCTGTCTGCCGACCTTTTCAATCTGATGCTCGTTTTCACTTGCATTGATCGCATTGAAGCGAGGACGGTTCACTTGGTTTTCCACGATCCATTCTTTTGCGAATGTACCGTTTTGAATATCCGTTAATACTTGTTTCATAGATTCTTTTACCTTTGCATCGACTACGCGCGGTCCTGATACAAAATCTCCCCATTGAGCCGTATCGGAGATAGAGTATCTCATGCCCGCCAAGCCTTCTTCATACATTAAGTCTACGATCAATTTCAGTTCGTGCAGACACTCAAAGTATGCGAGTTCAGGCTGGTATCCGGCTTCTGTCAGCGTTTCAAAACCTGCTTTGACAAGCGCTGTTAAACCTCCGCAGAGAACAGCCTGCTCACCGAACAGATCCGTTTCCGTTTCTTCCTTAAATGTTGTTTCAAGAACTCCGGCACGCGCCCCGCCAATTCCTTTTGCGTAAGCAAGAGCCGTGTCTTTCGCTTCGCCTGATACATCCTGATAGATGGCAAACAATGCCGGTACGCCTGCGCCTTGTTCATATGTTCTTCTGACAAGGTGTCCCGGTCCTTTAGGGGCGACAAGGAAAACATCTACATCAGCAGGAGGCACGATCTGATGGAAATGGACGTTAAATCCGTGTGCGAATACCAATGATTTGCCCGCCGTCAATTCATCTTTGATTTCAGCTTCATATACTTTTTGCTGCTGTTCATCCGGAAGAAGAACCATAATGATGTCAGCCTGGGCAGCCGCTTCTCTTACAGAAAATACTTGATGGCCGTCTTCTTGGGCCTGTGTAAATGATTTGCCTTGTCTGACGCCGACAATGACATCAATTCCGCTTTCTTTTAAGTTCAGCGCATGTGCGTGACCCTGTGAACCGTAACCGATAATCGCTACTTTTTTACCTGCCAATACGTTCTCTTTGATATCACCGTTATAATATACTTTTACCATTTTAATCTCTCCCTTTTTTGTGTTATACAATAGAAATTGTTTTATTGGATGACGCCTTTTGCTGGGTTCCCCTCGCAAAAGCCGTTGTGCCTGTTCTCGCGATTTCTTTAATGCCGTAAGGTTTGAGAAGCTCTATAAGGGCTTCGATTTTATCAGACTCGCCAGTGACCTGAACGACGATGCTGTCCTTTGAGACATCAACGACGGAAGCTCTGAACGGCTCAATGATTCCATTGATTTCCGTTCTGGTCGGCGGTGCAGAAACAACTTTAATCAGTGCAAGCTCACGCTGTACAATTGATTGGTTTGTAATATCCGTCACTTTCAGGACGTCAATTTGTTTGTTAAGCTGCTTTGTCAGCTGCTCAACGTCATTTTCGCCTTCCACATGGACGACAAATGTAATCCTTGAAACACCGCTTGTTTCCGTGTGGCCTACAGTGATGCTTTCGATATTATAGTGTCTTTTTGTAAACAGGCCGGTGATCCGGTTTAATACCCCCGAGCGGTTGACCACCGTTAATGTGATAATGCGTTTCAAGGTTTCACCCCCACCATTTCATGAAGTCCTTTACCCGGCGCAATCATCGGAAATACTTTTTCGCTTTTGGCGACCCGGACGTCAATAACGGCCGGCTCTTTTGATGAAAGCGCCTTTTGCAGTTCTTCTTCCGCCTCTTCTTCTGATGTAATCCGGATGCCTTTAATGCCGTAGGCTTCTGACAATTTGACAAAGTCAGGCTGCGCCGAGAATTTG
Source organism: Bacillus sp. CIS52 (assembly GCF_053545315.1). Lineage (NCBI taxonomy): Bacteria > Bacillati > Bacillota > Bacilli > Caryophanales > Bacillaceae > Bacillus > Bacillus sp. CIS52. Next base: position 237,553 of record NZ_JBIUFR010000002.1, on the reverse strand, counting down.
GATTCAGAGTAGCGTTCTTCATAGAAGATTTCCTGCCACTGTCTGACCATGCCCAGACATTCATTGTTCAAAATAATCACTTTGACCGGAAGATTCAGCTGCCGGATGACATCTAACTCCTGCAGGGTCATCTGAAAACCGCCGTCTCCGAGGATGGCAACGACCGTGGCGTTACGATCAGCCAGCTGCGCTCCGATAGCCGCCGGAAGGCCGAAGCCCATTGTGCCGAGCCCTCCCGAGGTCACCCACTTATCAGCCTTTCGGAAAGGATAAAACTGAGCCGCCCACATCTGGTGCTGACCGACATCCGTCGCCACAATCGCCTCTCCGTTTGTGAATTGGTGAATATACTCAATCAGCTTTTGGGGTTTTAAGCCCTCTTCACTGTCGTCTGTATACCAGAGCGGATATTCTTCTTTCCATTCGGAAAGCTGCTGTTTCCATTCATCTGACTGTCCCTGTTTTCCGTTTTGCTTCAATAGTTCCTGAAGGACGATTTTACTGTCGCCGACCACTGGGATCTGCGTTTCGATAATTTTTCCGATTTCAGCCGGATCAATATCGATGTGCGCCACTTTGGCCGATTTTGCAAAATGCTTCAGATTTCCGGTCACACGATCATCGAACCGAGCTCCGATGCTGATCAGCAAGTCACAGTGGTAAAGCGCCATATTCGCTGTGTATGTGCCGTGCATTCCCGCCATTCCCAGAAAGAGAGGATGATCTGCCGGGAAACCGCCCAGACCGAGAAGCGTGTGGGCTACCGGTATTTGCTGCTGTTCGGCATAATTTTTTAAATCTTCTGAAGCTTTACCGTGCAAAACACCCGCTCCGGCTAAAATAACCGGCTTTTTCGCACTGCTGACAGCTTCTACGAGCTTTCGGATCTGCAGATAGTTAGGCTCTTTTACCGGCTGATAACCCGGAAGATTGATCTCATGATCATATCTGAATTCCCCTTCAAATGCTGCGACATCCTTCGGAATATCAATTAATACCGGACCCGGTCTTCCCGTCGTGGCGATATGGAAAGCCTCTTTGATCACACCGGGAAGATCTTCCGGACGGCGGACCTGATAGCTGTGTTTCGTAATCGGCATCGTAATTCCTAAAATGTCGGCTTCCTGGAAAGCGTCGCTGCCGATGACCGAAGTGGCCACCTGGCCGGTAAACACTACGAGCGGCAGTGAATCAATCATCGCGTCCGCAAGACCGGTCACTAAATTTGTCGCTCCGGGTCCTGAAGTAGCGATGACAACCCCCGGCTTCCCTGAGACTCTCGCATACCCTTCGGCCGCATGAATCGCGCCTTGCTCGTGCCGGGGCAGGATGTGAACCAATCCTGATTGATAAAGCTTATCGTAAATCGGAAGAACGGCTCCCCCCGGATATCCGAAGATCATTTCGACTTTTTCTTTCTTTAATGATTCAATCAGCATCAGAGCCCCGTTCATTGTCTTTGTACAATCGGCAGACGCAGTATCCGCCTGTACATTTGTGCCCATTTTCAGTTCCTCCTTTTCAATGTTCCCTTCTAAAATCAAATTCATAAAACGCAGCGCCGGCTGACGCAAATAAAAAAGCCTTCCCACCCACATTCAGCCAAGCATTTCATGCGATAGCCAAAAGGGGCGAAAAGGCTTTGCTTTCCGCGGTACCACCCTTGTTTACGGTCATATGAAGACCGTCTCATGGATAATTACTATCCGTTTTGATAACGAGTAAACGTTGCGTTCACTCGGCCGAGTCCTACTCTTCACATTTCAGACCGGCACTCTGAGGTGAGTTCACTTTGCTTTGTTTTTACCGGCTCTCAGCGTTACCGGCTCTCTGTAAAAAACTTCTGCAAAGCTACTTATCCTCTTCTGCGCTTTTTATTATGGCGGCTCTTTTATTTAAAAAAAGAACCCTCATTTGTTTGTTTTTCAGTGTTTTATGATTTTTCTTTTTAGTGTGAATCATTTATTTATTTTTGTTTGAACTCATATTACGCCCGTTTGCAGACAGTGTCAACAGCATTTTTATAATTATTAGACAATTTAGATTAATCAATCTACTTTGTATACGCTTTCATTACTGGTACAAAGGGATCTGTAAATGTTAAAAGTTTTTATCATTTTTTTGTTAATCTCTCAAGATTACATGAAATTTTTCCGTTCTTATACGATTATGTCACATTTTATTACACAATTTTTCATGTTCTTTCCGGTCTGCTTGTCAGATATTCCGTTCAGATTGAACAGGCTCTTTATACAGACATACGCATACACTGTTCTTATCTCGTGAAGAAATGAGTGATGTCATGAATAAGATGTTATCAGGCATGCAAGGCCTGCCTCCCGGATTTCCGCCTTTACCGGTTCTGCCGCCGCAGTCTTATTATCCTCCGGCACCAATGCATACAGCCCCGTTTCAGGGCGGCCCTTCTTTTCAGCAGGGATTTCCGTCATACGGATACGGACAGCAGACCCCGCAAAGCTCGCTGTCATTCGCCGGGCAGCAATTCGTCCCATACCCTTATACAAGCGGGTACTACGGTCAAACCTTCAGTGATGTCGGCGGAAGCCTCGGCGCAGGGTCCCATCCCGGCGCGCTCGGGGGCGGTTTCAGCGGCCATGCCGGGGGCTTCAGCGCTCCGAGCGGATTCAGATGATATAAAAACCGGTCTCCCACGGCCGGTTTTTTCTTACTTACAATGTATAACGGTCATTCCATTGATTTATTTCCTGCTCCGTATCGTAATCAGCCTTTGAAACCTCAACAATGATTAAACCGCATTGAGTCATTAAAAATTGTTTCAGTTCCTCAAACAGCTCGTCTTTTCCGCAAAAGATCGTTTCTATCCTGTCATTTTTATATGCAAATGCGTACTTCAAAAGCTAATTCCTCCCGCTGTCTTTCTATCAACTATTAACAAAATAAATAATAGAAATCAGATATTTTATCACTCAAGGGCGCCTTAAGTATCTTTATACATATATTTCTTACGGTAAATATTTCATTAAGTTTCATTTATATTAAAATTTCTTTACAATTTTCATTAAATACAGGACTTTTATTTCATAAAACAAAACAAATACAAAAAAACCTCAAACCCATTGTCAGGGCTTGAGGTTTTTTATTATACGTCCCAGGAGAGATTCGAACTCCCGACCGACGGCTTAGAAGGCCGTTGCTCTATCCGGCTGAGCTACTGGGACATGAAAATCAAATCGTACTGCTGATCATTTTACCATGATGTCAGCGAATTGACAATATGGTCATCAGATAAAAAAGGCCAGCGTCATCAGTTTTCACTCTGATGTCACCAGCTCTTTTTCTGTACGTCCCAGGAGAGATTCGAACTCCCGACCGACGGCTTAGAAGGCCGTTGCTCTATCCAGCTGAGCTACTGGGACAGGTTTTGCTTTATGTATCAGCGACAAGATTTATTATATACAGGTTCATATCATAAGTCAATATTTTTTTAGAAACTTTTGATGGGGGAGAAAGAAATCTTCCCCATCAAAAGTTAAAAGCTGATTGTATTCCCCAAGTCCTTCAATTCCTGACCCGTTTCGTCGTAAAACGTCACAGTGCCTTCACTTTCTGTAAGAGTAAGAATGGCATAGCTTTTCACATTGCGGACTCTCGGAAGGCGGATGCTGCCAGGGTTAATCAAAAGCTTGCCCCGAAGCACTTCACTCCCGGCAATATGCGAGTGGCCGAAGCAGACGATATCCGCTCCAAGCTCTTCCGCCCGGTAAAAAACAGTTAAAAGTGACTGTTTAATGCCGTGAAGATGTCCGTGTACGGCCAGGATTTTCTTTGTACCGGCGTCCAGCAGGAGCTCCTCCTGAAACCCGCCGCCAAAGTCGCAATTGCCTTTCACCGTGTGATACGGCACAAGCGCGGGATGTGCGGCATCAAGCTCTGAATCACCGCAATGAATCATCAGATCCGCTTCGGCTTCGTGCCGCTTCGAGATCGTCTCCAATTCGTCTTCGAGGCCGTGACTGTCACTTATTATCAGCACTTTCATTGCAATACGCTCCCCCTTACGCGTCAAGCAGCTTTGACAGTTTCTTGAGCGCCTCCGCCCTGTGGCTGATTTTGTTTTTCTCAGCGCTTGTCAGCTGAGCCATTGTTTTATCTTTATCCTTTACAATAAAAATGGGATCATAGCCGAACCCGTTATCTCCTTCGGGTTCTTCTGCTATATACCCTTCAACATGACCTTCAACCGTTTTTGTTTCCTGGCCCGGCATGCTGACGGCAAGGGCGCAGCGGAAACGGGCCGTACGCTGCTCTTTTTCGATGCCTTTTAATTCTGACAGCACCTTGTCCATATTCGCCTTATCATCTTTTGCTTCGCCGGCATAACGGGCTGAATAAACGCCCGGTCTGCCTCCAAGGTTGTCCACTGATAAACCGGAGTCGTCTGCAATGACCATTTTGTTTATGGCTTTTGCCACGGCTTCCGCTTTTAAGATGGCGTTTTCTTCAAAGGTATGCCCGGTTTCCTCAATTTCTTCCGTAAATCCGATTTCCGCCAAAGAAGAGACGCTGTAGCCTTTCGGTTCGAGTATTTCCTTAAATTCTTTTACTTTTCCCGGATTGTGTGTCGCAATAATAGCTTCTTTCACGCTGATCAGGCCTCTCTTTCTTTATTTCAGTTCAGGCAATGTTTCTCCCAGCACTTCTTTTTGCTTTTGAATAAGCGTCTGGATTCCTTTTTCGGCAAGGCTTAACAGTCCGTTTAAATCTTCACGGGAGAATGTGGCTTCTTCGCCCGTCCCTTGAAGCTCTACAAAACGTCCGCTTCCCGTCATGATGATATTCATGTCGACTTCAGCCGTTGAATCCTCTTCATAATTCAGATCCAAAAGCAGGCCTTCTTCTTTATCCATCCCGACAGAAATGGCCGCAAGATAATCTGTCACGGGAGAAGTTTTGATAACGCCGCTTTTCACGAGTTTTCCGGCCGCAATAGCCATTGCCAAGAAGGCGCCGGTAATGGAAGCTGTTCTTGTTCCGCCGTCCGCCTGAATGACGTCACAGTCGATCCAGATCGTCCGTTCGCCGAGCTTTTCCAAATCAACGACGGCCCGAAGCGCACGCCCGATCAGACGCTGGATTTCCATCGTTCTGCCGGAGACCTTTCCTTTTGAAGATTCTCTTATCGTTCTTTGATTCGTGGCGCGGGGAAGCATGCTGTATTCCGCTGTGATCCAGCCTTTTCCTCCGCCGCGCAAAAATGGCGGCACCCGGTCTTCCACAGATGCATTACAGATAACCTTTGTATTTCCCGCTGTAATTAAAACAGAGCCCTCCGGGTGAGTGATAAAATCCAAATCAAATGTGATAGGGCGCAGCTCATCGTGCTGTCTTCCGTCGTGTCTCATATTTTACCTCCGATTATATGTACATAAACCTTTTGTTCCGGATTGTGAATAAAGAAAGAGGCAGCCCGGATCGCTAACCTCTTTTTTACTAGTATATCAAAAATCACAAATTAAAAACTACCCGTATTCACTTGTGACGGTCTCGAAACGGGTTTTGAAAGGGATTCACCCTTTTCATTCACCAGTTCTGATTTTCCGTTTACTTTTATAGAAACACTTTTTATCGACGGCTGTTCGGTTAATGTGAGAACGATGCTGTCCAGCACGCCCGATGATACCATTTTTGTTTTTTCATCGGCGCTTCCGTAAATAGAGCTGTTAAAGTCAAGTGTAACCCGGCCATCTTTTACTTCCGGCTTGCTGAGCAGCTTAACATCGTTATTAAAGTCCGTCAAAAGCCCGCTTGCTTTGCCCGGCCCGTCGGCGAGCTGTTCAACGGCAGCGGTGATGTCATTTGTTTCCGAATTGTCAATCCGCTTTGTGACAGGCACGTAATATTCGCTCGTCTCTGTTTCCGCCAGATAGTATACAGTCAGCGGATGGGTGTCTGTCAGATCATTCACTCCGGCGGTTTCAATATTAATTCCGTCTTTTCTGCTTAAGTCGCCCGTAATCGGCGTGCCGCCTACAGGCATTTCTTTCAGTTCATGCCCGTTCATTCTGATTTTGACTTTATCTATGGAGCTGAATTGGGTAAGCGTCCATGTAATCGATTGCAGGATTTTTTGTTCGTCTTCTTTTTTATAGTTTTTAAATTCCTTCGAAAAATCAGCGACGGCGGTACCGTCTTTTTTAATGTCAACATTTACCGTCGTATCCGCAGGAAGCACCGCTCTGAATCCGTTCGGCAGGATTTCTGAGACAGGCCCCCCCTGAACCAAATACTCAAGGGCCTGCTTTGCGGTTCCCTCACTGTTCGGAAGAGGCAGTGTCTGTGCTGCGACATAGCCGTTTTTATCAATCAGATACAGCTCTCTCATGACTGTATTGGCCGGCTGGTCGGCTTTAGACGTGCCGTTTTTTTCTGATTGCTTTGATTTTGCCTGTATCCCCGCTTCACCCTTTACATATGAAATGTCTTGAGGCGGGTCAATTTCCCCGGCTGTTTTATCGGATTGAAACAAACCGCATCCTGATAATACAAAAGCCGAAGTAAGACATGTTGCAGCAATGACTGCAGGTCCTTTTTTCAGCATACTTTTCCCTCCTAAGGCTGTTTGTACTATGATGTATACGAGCCCTGTCCGGGAAATAGACCGGGATGCGCAAAAAAACCCGCCGTAAACAGCGGGTTTTTTTGATTTATTTTCTGATCGGCTCTTGAAGGGAGATGCTCTCGACATGGCCGATTTCATGGCCAAACCAGTCTTCGGCAATTTTTGCGAAGCCGTTCCGCTCTCCCGTTGTAAGAAACTGATACTCCGGTGCACGATTCGATTGGTTTAACAAACCTTTATAAGACAAGATGGTGCTCACTTCTCTCGCCGTCTCGTCACCGGAGGAAATGATTTTCACATGATCTCCCATATAGTCCTGAATCGGTTCTTTCAAAATCGGATAATGCGTGCATCCCAGAATCAAGGTATCAATTGCTGTACCTTTTAAAGGCTCAAGCGATGCTTCGACCGCTTCCTCCGCCGATTCCTGCAGAAAACGTCCGCTTTCCACAAACGGCACCAGCAGCGGACAAGCCGTGTTCTCGACTTGAAGGTCTGCATTTAATCCGAGCAGCGCCTGCTCATACGCTCTGCTTTTAATGGTATTTATCGTGCCGATGACGCCGATATGCTGGTTTTTCGTCACCTTTATCGCCGTTCTCGCACCCGGCTGAATGACGCCGACAACCGGAATATCCGTTTTGCGCTGAATATCCTCCAAGGCAATGGCCGTGGCAGTATTACAAGCGATCACGAGCATTTTGATATGGTGGTTTTCCAGCAGGTAATCGGTCATTTCCCATGTGTATTGAAGAACTTCTTCTTCAGGACGCGGGCCGTACGGGCAGCGTTTTGTATCTCCCACATAGATGATATTTTCCTTCGGTAGCTGTCTCATGATTTCCTTAGCAACGGTTAACCCGCCAACCCCGGAATCAATGACTCCTATCGGCTGTTCCAACAAAATCGCCTCATTTTCTTTTCATTTCATGCTGCAGTTTCAATAATGATTTTTCGAAGACGGCTGTTTCTTCTTCGGAAAATGTCTCAAACATATCCCGCAAATATGCCTGCCTTTTTAAAATCACTTCCTGAATAATGCGCTCTCCTTCAGCGAGAAGATGAATTCTGACGACCCGTCTGTCAGCAGGGTCTTTCACCCGTTCGACAAGCTTATTTTTTTCCATGCGGTCTATCAGATCCGTCGTCGTGCTGCAAGCCAAATACATTTTGCCTGATAATTCGCCTATTGTCATATCCCCCAATTCATAAAGCCATTGAAGGCCTACGAATTGCGGCGGTGTAATTGCATATTGGTTAAGGATTTCTCGTCCTTTTTGTTTAATGATCGCAGCGATATGGCGGAGTGATTTTTCGATATCCGCAACATGCTCTACAGATTTTGATGTCATTTGTCCATCCCTCACTCAAGGATCTTTCTGGGCTATTCACGCTCCGTGTCTATTTTCCTTCTTTTTTTAAGAAAATGCAAGACTGACGGAGAAAAAGGAAAAGCCGGGATTTTCATCGCATGCCTATCACTCCGGGCGCCAACACAAATAACCGGCTCCTTCTCGTAAAGAAGGAAAACCGGCAAGAATCAGAGCTCTAGCTCACCCATTCTAAGAAGCTCGACAACAGCTTGCGAACGCCCTTTCACACCTAACTTCTGCATGGCATTTGAAATGTGATTCCGTACAGTTTTTTCACTGATAAATAGCTCGCTTGCAATTTCTTTTGTTGTCTTGTCTTGAACGAGCAATTCGAATACTTCTCTTTCTCTTTTGGTCAGCAGCGGCTTTGATTGAAAATCTTTCTCCTTCAAGTATTGTAACCCTCCTTGCTAAGGTGAGAGCGAATCTGAAACGAATGGGTTTATATAGTCAAGATATCATATGTAAAAGCCGCTTCGGAGGTGACGTCACTTAAAGAAATAGTTATCCGTTCAGGCGAGCAGAATGCCTTTCTCCCGCTCCGTCCAGCTGACCGCTTTGCCGCTTGTCTTTGATACTTGTACCATAACGACGGAACCGGTAAAGCACGGCAGGCCTGACTCGTTTTCTCCAAGGTAATGAAGGGTGACGGACGCATTTCCGACAGAGCTTGCTTTGACATAAATCCGCAGATTTTCATACGGCATCACCTGACGCATATAGTCACACTGCTGGCTTGCGACGACTGTCATCGTTTCCGCATTTTGCGCTTCCATGCCGCGCTGCTTAAAGTAGGCGATCCGGGCTTCTTCAAAATAGATGAAAGGGGTTACATTATTCATATGGCCGAACATATCCGTTTCTGAAAAGCGAACCGATACTTCAGTAAAGAAAGAAAACGACTGTCTCCATTCTTCAAACGGGATGTCAATGTATTGCGGTTGTTTCATCACCTTCAGCTCCTTATAAAAAAACCTCTCCCGTGCGGAAGAGGCTCTTTTTCTTTATCTTATACTCTGTCGCTTCCGAAGAAATTGCGGAATGCTTGTAAGTTGGTATCTCTGTTCAAAGCAGCGATTGAAGTCGTGAGCGGAATGCCTTTCGGGCAGGATTGAACACAGTTTTGTGAATTCCCGCAATCTCCGAGACCGCCGTCTGTCATTAAAGCTTCTAAACGTTCTGACTTGTTCATCGCGCCCGTCGGGTGGGCGTTAAACAGACGAACTTGCGACATCGGGGCAGGCCCCATGAATTTCGATTTGCTGTTGACATTCGGGCAGGCTTCAAGGCAGACGCCGCAGGTCATGCATTTAGACAACTCATATGCCCACTGGCGGCGTTTTTCCGGCATTCTCGGTCCCGGTCCCAAATCGTAAGTCCCGTCAATCGGCACCCATGCTTTCACTTTTTTCAGTGAATCAAACATTCTGCTGCGGTCAACCTGAAGGTCACGGACAACCGGGAATGTTTTCATCGGCTTCAGACGGATCGGCTGTTCCAGCTTATCAATCAGCGCCGTACATGACTGGCGCGGTCTGCCGTTGATGACCATGGAGCAGGCGCCGCATACTTCCTCAAGACAGTTCATGTCCCATGCGACAGGAGTTGTTTTCTCACCTTTTGCATTCACGGGATTTCTGCGGATTTCCATCAGGGCGGAAATCACGTTCAGATTCGGGCGGTAATTGATTTCAAATTCTTCATCGTATGGCGCGCTTTCGGGCGTATCTTGGCGTGTAATGATAAACCGTATCTTTTTCTCACTCATGATTATTTCGCCACCTTCTTCTTCGAGTAGTCGCGTTTACGGGGCGCAATCAGTGATACATCGACATCCTGATATTCAAATTCCGGAGCTTCAAACGGACCGGCATGTTTAGCCATTGTCGTTTTGAGCCACTCATCGTCATTTCTTTCAGGGAAATCCGGTTTATAGTGCGCTCCCCGGCTTTCATTTCGGTTGTATGCGCCGAGCGTGATGACTCTGGCAAGCTGAAGCATATTGGAGAACTGGCGGGTGAACATCGCCCCTTGGTTGCTCCATTTTGTCGTATCATTAATATTGATTTTCTTAAAGCGTTCCATCAGCTCTTGGATTTTATCATCCGTTTTCAAAAGCTTGTCATTGTGGCGGACCACCGTTACGTTGGCCGTCATCCATTCTCCGAGTTCACGGTGAAGCACGTAGGCATTTTCATCGCCGTCCATCTTCATGATGTCTGCCCATTTTTCTTCTTCTTTTTTCACATAGGAATCAAATAATGAAGAAGACAGATCTTCAGCCGATGTTTCAAGTCCGGCAACATATTTCACCGCATTCGGACCGGCAACCATTCCTCCGTAGATGGCGGAAAGCAGAGAGTTTGCCCCTAAACGGTTTCCTCCGTGCATTGAATAATCACATTCACCCGCCGCGAACAGTCCGCGGATGCTTGTCATCTGATCATAATCAACCCACAGTCCGCCCATTGAATAGTGAACGGCAGGGAAAATTTTCATCGGAAGCTTACGCGGGTCATCTCCCATGAATTTTTCATAGATTTCGATAATGCCGCCAAGCTTAACGTCAAGCTCTTTCGGATCTTTGTGCGAAAGATCGAGATACACCATGTTTTCTCCATTGATGCCGAGTTTCTGATTCACGCACACGTCAAAGATTTCGCGTGTCGCAATATCCCGCGGCACGAGGTTTCCATAAGCCGGATATTTTTCCTCGAGGAAGTACCAAGGTTTTCCGTCTTTGTACGTCCAGACTCTTCCGCCCTCACCGCGCGCCGATTCACTCATCAGACGGAGTTTATCGTCTCCGGGAATGGCAGTCGGGTGAATTTGAATAAATTCGCCGTTAGCGTAGTAAGCGCCCTGCTGATAAACAATTGATGCGGCAGATCCCGTGTTGATCATGCTGTTTGTTGATTTGCCGAATACGATTCCGGGTCCTCCCGTCGCCATAATAACGGCGTCAGAACGGAATGACTCGATTTGCATATTGGTCAGATTTTGGGCTACGATACCGCGGCACGTGCGCTCATCGTCAAGAACGGCGCCGAGGAATTCCCAGCCTTCGTATTTTGTGACGAGACCCGCCACTTCATATCTGCGCACCTGCTCGTCCAGTGCGTAAAGAAGCTGCTGACCCGTCGTCGCTCCCGCGTATGCGGTTCTGTGATGCTGTGTACCCCCGAAACGGCGGAAGTCCAAGAGCCCTTCCGGCGTTCTGTTAAACATAACCCCCATGCGGTCCAATAAGTGGATAATGGACGGCGCCGCTTCACACATCGCTTTTACAGGCGGCTGGTTTGCTAAAAAGTCGCCTCCGTAAACCGTGTCATCAAAATGCTCAAACGGAGAGTCTCCTTCCCCTTTTGTGTTGACAGCTCCGTTTATCCCGCCCTGCGCGCAGACCGAGTGAGAGCGTTTGACCGGAACGATGGAAAACAATTTAACGGCCGTGCCTGATTCCGCTGCTTTAATTGTCGCCATGAGGCCGGCAAGACCCCCGCCGACTACGATAATGCTTGATTGACTCATGATAGCCCCTCTCCCTCTAGTAATCTCTAGTTCTCTTACACAAACGCAAAAATCGCTTTTAGACCCACGTATGAAAGCGCTAAAAATATAATCAGCGTCACGTAAGTCGAAATTCTTTGAGAACGCGGCGTGACCGTGATCCCCCATGTGACCGCAAAAGACCATAAGCCGTTTGAAAAGTGAAAAATGACTGATAAAACGCCTACAATATAAAATCCGAGCATAAACGGCGAGCTCAGAATATTCGCCATCATATCGAAGTTGACTTCAGCGCCCATCTGTGCGGCAATCCGCGTCTGCCACACATGCCAGCTGACGAAAATAAGGGTGAGAATACCGGTGACACGCTGAAGCACAAACATCCAGTTTCTGAAATAGCTGTAGTGGCCAGCGTTGTTTTTCGCAGTAAATGCTATGTACACACCGTAAACCGCATGATAAATTAAAGGTAAGAAAATAATAAAAATTTCTAACGCATACCTGAACGGCAGACTGTCCATAAAGCCGGCCGCCTTGTTAAACGCATCCGCTCCCCTTGCGGCAAATTGGTTGACGACTAAATGCTGGATCAAAAAGATGCCGACCGGAATCACACCGAGCAAGGAATGCAATCTTCGAAAATAAAACTCTCTGTTCCCAGACATTACTTTACCCCCTGTTTGATTTAAGTGCGAAATGTGCTAAAATCTCTGCCCCCACTTCGTTTCAATTGTAAGCACTTTATTAAAATTTATTGACAATTTCATTTTACTCCTCCCTCAAAAGGGCGTCAAGAAAACGTGTACATAAATTATAATTTTCGGAATTGATTATTTGACGTGAAAATTTTATTTTCCTGCAATACCTTTCTCACTTTTTTTCACGTGTTTTATAGGATCATCCTGTAATCCTCCCCCCTGTTTAAGCTATAATAAACGAAGGAGAGAGGGGAATACATAATATGAAGAATAATTATGAAGCAGCTTTAGAACCTTTAACTGAACTCGGCGTCAGCGCATACGGCTACGAATTAATCCGGGAAATCGTGCTTCCGGATATCCTCGGCCCGGAGCATTCGTCCATGATGTATTGGGCAGGGAAACGCCTCGCCCGCAAATTTCCTCTTCAATCATGGGAAGAAATCCCCGCCTTTTTTGAAAAAGCCGGCTGGGGAACTTTGACAAACACAGGATCAAAAAAGCAAGAGCTGGAATTTGAACTGGAAGGGCCGCTCGTATCCAGCAGGCTCAAACACCAGAAAGAGCCGTGTTTTCAGCTTGAAGCCGGTTTTATAGCCGAACAGATTCAATTGATGAACGATCAGATTGCAGAATCTTATGAACAGGTCAAAAAGAGAGCGGATAAAGTCGTCCTGACCGTGAAATGGGATATGAAGGACCCTGTATAATTGAAAAAAGGCGGTGACTCAAAAGTCCCGCCTTTTTGCCTGCCCGTTTATACGGCAGACGGCTGTTTAGAAAGCTCAAACGCATCATGAAGCGCTTCGACGGCTTTCACCATATCATTGTCACTGACAACCGCTGATACTTTTATTTCAGATGTGCTGACCATTTTGACTTGTACATTTTTTTCCGCCAGTACGGCAAACATGTCCGCGGCGACGCCGGGATTAGAGACCATGCCTGATCCGACAATGGATACTTTCGCCAGCTTTCTTTCAGTTTCGATTTTTTCATAGTCAAGCGCGTTTTTATATTCTTCAAGCACAGCGACCGTTTGCGCGGAATCTTCCGTTTTCACTGAGAAAGAAATGTCTGCTTCCCCATTATCCGCTTGTGTCTGAATAATGATGTCAACGTTGATGTTTCGTTTCGCCAGCGCGGTGAAGATCGTTGAAAGTGTTGTCAGCCCGCTTGCAAGGCCCGTGACGGATACCCTTGTAATCTGGTCTTCAAATGCAATTCCTCTGACGATTAAATTCTGCTCCATTGATGATTCCTCCTCAATTAATGTTCCAGCTTCATGTTCCGTGCTTGACCGCACTTCCAAAGGCACTTGATAGTTTTTCGCGAACTCAACCGCCCGCGGATGAAGAACACCCGCTCCGAGATTTGCAAGCTCCAGCATTTCATCATAAGAAATTCCCGCCAGTTTTCTCGCTGACCGGACGTACCGCGGATCTGTCGTAAACACGCCCGGAACGTCCGTGTAAATGTCGCATTTATCCGCTTTTAAAGCTGCGGCAAGAGCGACCGCCGTCGTATCGGAACCGCCCCGTCCGAGCGTCGTGATGCCGCCGTCTTCGGTTACTCCCTGAAAACCGGCGACAACTGTAATCCTGCCTTCTGCAAGCTGCGCCTGAATTGCGGTGATATCAATATCCGTAATTCTCGCATTGCCGTGGACGGCCTCCGTGCGGACACCCGCCTGCCAGCCCGTATAAGAGACGGCGTCATATCCTTTTTCCTGAAGCGCCATGGCCAAAAGCGAAATCGTGACCTGCTCTCCCGTAGACAGAAGCATATCCATCTCGCGTCTGCTTGGCTCAGATGTAATTTCCGCCGCCAGATTGACGAGCGCGTCGGTTGATTTTCCCATTGCCGAAACGACGACAACGACGTCATGGCCTTTTTTCTTTTCAACAATAGCGCGATTTGCGGCATTTTGAATTTTTTCGGCAGAGCCGACGGAAGTGCCTCCGAATTTTTGTACGATAAGACCCATACTAGACCACCCTTTACATTTTGGTTCGTGCGGGTGAGGAGAAAAGAGCGTTGTGTCCACAATAAAAAAAGCAATGAGAGGAATAGCTCTCATTGCTTTTTCATATCATTACGATTGATTATGAACAACGAGATAGCCCTCCAAGAAAATGAATTCTTGACAGCTTTACATTTATTTAATGCAAAGCCAGCAAAGCACACCGATGGGATGTGTTTCACTTCGGCGAACTCCCCTTTCAGCCTTTTTCGCAGAATCCATCATTCTCCAAAGGCATACTATTGAAGTTCGCACCTCTATCTTCACCATATAACACGATCTTATGAAATTAGTTCACATTCTAGCAGACTTTTCAGAAAAGCACAATACTATTTTTTCAATTTTTCAAACAGCAGCTGAGCGGCCGCAGCCGGCACACCGGCTTTTTTGATATCGTCAAGACTTGCTTCCTTCATCTTTTTGACAGAACCGAAATGCTTTAAGAGCATTTTTTTGCGTTTTTCGCCGATCCCCGGGATATCATCCAATACGGATTGAAAGGCGCTTTTTCCCCGGATCTGTCTGTGAAAGCTGATCGCAAAACGGTGAACTTCATCCTGAATGCGCTGAAGCAGGTAAAATTCCTGGCTGTTCCGCTCCAGAAATACCGGTTCAAGCGGGTCGCCGATCAGAAGGTTGGATGTTCGGTGTTTATCATCTTTCGCCAATCCCGCTACCGGGACATCAAGGCCGAGCTCATTCTCAAGCACGTCGCGCGCCGCGTTAATCTGCCCTTTTCCGCCGTCAATGATGATTAAATCCGGCAGCGGGAGATTTTCGCGGAGCACCCTCGAATATCTTCTTCTGACGACTTCTCTCATTGATCCGTAATCGTCGGGCCCTGTTACGGTTTTAATTTTATATTTGCGGTATTCCTTTTTATTCGGTTTTCCGTCAATAAAGACAATCATAGCCGATACAGGGTTTGTGCCTTGAATATTGGAGTTGTCAAACGCTTCAATCCGGTGCGGCGTGTAAATGTTCAATGCTTCGCCGAGCCGTTCGGCTGCTCCGATTGACCGTTCCTCATCCCGCTCGATTAATGAGAACTTTTCCCGCAGGGCGATTTTCGCGTTTTTGTGAGCAAGCAGAAGCAGTTCTTTTTTCGGGCCTTTTTTCGGCTGATGCACGGCGGTTTCCAAAAGCTCGCTGATCATATCTCTGTCAACGCTGTCAGGCACCAGAATTTCCTTAGGCAGAAAGTGATTGTTTTTCGAATAGAACTGGCCGATGAAGGTCAGAAATTCTTCATCCGCTTCCTGGTACATCGGAAACATGCTGACATCGCGTTCGATCAGCTTTCCTTGGCGTATGAAAAAGACTTGGACGCACATCCAGCCTTTATCGTACGCATAAGCGAACACATCGCGGTCCAGAAGGTCATTCATGGTCATTTTCTGCTTTTCCATCGTCGATTCGATGTAAGCAAGCTGATCGCGGAATTCTTTAGCCCGTTCAAATTCAAGCTTTTCCGCCGCCTCTGCCATTTTCTCTTCAAGCTCTTTTTTGACCTCGTTATGCCCTCCCTTTAAAAAGCGGGTGATGTCTTCCACAAGCTCGCGGTTTGTCTCCTCGGAAATATCCTTTACACATGGAGCGAGGCATTGTCCGAGATGGTAATAGAGACAGACACGGTCCGGAAGATTCGAGCACTTCCTGAGCGGATAAAGGCGGTCCAGCAGTTTTTTCGTTTCCCGCGCCGCCTGTACATTCGGGTACGGGCCGAAATAGCGCCCTTTGTCTTTTTTGACATTGCGGGTGACAATAAGCCGCGGATGGCGTTCATGGGTGATTTTAATAAAGGGATAGGTTTTATCATCTTTCAGCATGACATTGTATTTCGGATCGTATTTTTTAATCAGATTCATTTCCAAAATAAGCGCTTCAAGATTGGAGGAAGTCACGATATATTCAAAGTCCTCAATCTCCGTCACAAGCCTTTGGGTTTTTGCATCGTGAGAACCGGTGAAATAGGATCTCACCCTGTTTTTCAGCACTTTCGCTTTCCCCACGTAGATGACTGTTTTCTGACGGTCTTTCATTAAATAACAGCCCGGCTGATCGGGAAGGAGGGCCAGCTTTTCTTTCAGTTGTTTATTCATACGTTACCCTTCCTTACATTCATTTCTTGTGTCCATTCAGTGTATCACGAACATTTGTTTTTCTCCATTCTCAGCTTTTGGAAGATCAAAAAAGGCGATCCCTTTTAAAGGAATCGCCCTGCCGTAGCCGTAACAGAAACTTTCGGCTTACAGATGTTTGTTTACAAGCTCTTCAAGGGCTTCTTTCGGTTTGAAGCCGACAGATGTTTCAACCACTTCTCCGTCTTTTAACACAAGAAGTGTCGGGATGCTCATGACGCCGTATTTACCGGCAGTTTCTTGGTTTTCATCCACGTCGATTTTGACGATTTTCAGTTTGTCTCCCATTTCTTGATCAAGCTCTTCAAGAACGGGCGCGATCATTTTACAAGGTCCGCACCAAGGAGCCCAGAAATCAGCTAATACGACACCTTCACTTGTTTCAGCTGAGAACGATTGATCAGTTGCTTTTACGATAGCCATTTGTTATTCCTCCAATGTCAAATGATGATTTTTAGTATAGCATCTCCCATTCGTTCATGCTAATTTAATGCTTATATTATTTTCTCCCGAACCCGCCGAAAATAATCTTATTTATAGAATGTATGATAACCGATCAGCAGGCGTTCAAAACTTAAGATGGACCCGCCGGCAGCGTGATTAATACAACCGCCATCGGAGGAAGCTCCGCCTCCAGATTTCCGCTCTTCTGCGTAAACCCGGAAAACGGCTTCGGTTTGACGTTTTCCGGGCTGCTGAATGTATTGCGAGCATTCATTTTTTCAGCATGCAGAATCGTCGCGGAAGGCTTCCCTGTCTTTTTTATGCCCCGCAGTTCAATCTTCACGTCAGCTTTGTGCAGGTGATCGATATTGCAAATGCTGATATGTATGCCGCCGTTTTTCTGTTTGGACGCCGAAATGCTGACTTGCGGGAGCCGGCCGTCTTTCCATTCGTATTCGGCCGCTTTTGTTTCTGCGGCCAAAAGAGAAGCGTCCTGATGAACCTTAAACATATCAAACACATGATATGTCGGCGTCAGCAGCATATTTTTGCCTTCTGTCAGGATCATTGCCTGAAGCACGTTGACGGTTTGCGCGATATTGGCCATCTGCACACGGTCTGCGTGCTGATGAAAAATGTGAAAATGTGTGGCGGCGACAAGCGCGTCGCGGATCGTATTTTGCTGATACAAAAAGCCCGGATTCGTGCCAGGCTCAGGATCAAGCCATGTGCCCCATTCATCAATGATCAGACCGACTCTTTTTTCCGGATCGTACTGATCCATAATGGCGCTGTGCCTTGTAATCAATTCATCCATATGAGCCGCTTTTTTCATCGTGATGAACCATTCATCTTCCGTAAATTCGGTCGCTGACCCTTTTCCCTTCCAGAAGTCGCCCGGTATTGTGTAATAATGCAGGCTCAGCCCGTCCATGAGATCAGCGGCTTTTTTCATTAATGTTTCTGTCCAGCGGTAATCGTCGACATTCGCACCGCCGGCAATTTTATAGATTTCATTCCCGCTGTAATTGCGGACATACGTTTGAAAGTTCCGGTAAAGGTCGGCATAATACTCAGGATGCATGTTTCCGCCGCAGCCCCAGTTCTCATTTCCTATACCGAAATATTTGAGCTTCCACGGTTTTTCCCGCCCGTTTTCCTTTCTCCAGTCGGACATCGGCGTGCCCGCTTCAAACGTCATGTATTCAATCCAATCAGCCATTTCCTTAACCGTTCCGCTGCCGACGTTTCCGGCGATGTACGGTTCGCAGCCGAGCAGTTCACAAAGCATCATAAATTCGTGCGTGCCGAATTCGTTTGAATCAATCGTTCCGCCCCAATGGGTATTCAGCATGGTTTTTCGTTCCCCTACGCCGTTTGCCCAATGATATTCATCAGCAAAACAGCCGCCGGGCCATCTGAGAACGGGAATCTGGAGCTGTTTGAGGGCGGAGGCGACATCCGCCCTGATTCCGCCGGTATTCGGAATATCGGAATCTTTTCCGACCCAGATGCCCTCATATATGCCTCTTCCTAAGTGTTCCGCGAAATGTCCGTATATGTTTTTGTTAATGGTTCCCCGTGTGATATCCGTTTGAATGACTGCCGTATTGTGAGACATACTTGATCATTCCTTCCCCTTAATAAGAATGAAAGCACTACAGCCAATCTATGTATCTGGGATGTATGTATGCTGAAAGGATAAGTTTGTAAGCGCTTTACAGAAAGCTTATTATATTGGTTCGTACATGTCAATCTGTTATTTTACCAATACATAATTTGTACGAATCAATCATCACAAACCAAAACCCTCTGACAAATGAAGCCAGAGGGTTTTGGTTATGAATGAATATTGGCCTTTTTAAATTCCTGAGTCAGGAGCGGAACCACTTCGAACAAATCGCCGACAATTCCGTAGTCCGCTATTTTGAATATTTCCGCTTCCGGGTCTTTGTTGATGGCAACGATCACTTTACTGTTTGACATCCCCGCCAAGTGCTGAATCGCTCCGGAAATCCCGCAGGCAATATACAAATCCGGTGTAACGACTTTCCCCGTTTGGCCGATTTGAAGAGAATAGTCGCAATAATCCGCGTCACACGCGCCGCGCGAAGCGCCCACCGCTGCTCCCAGCACTTCGGCAAGTTCTTTTAACGGTTCAAACCCATCTTTACTTTTTACCCCGCGACCGCCCGCAACGATGATTTTCGCTTCTGATAAATCCACGCCGTCCGCTGTTTTTTTAACTACTTCTTCAATGACCGTCCGCAAATCTGCCGGCGGGACCGCAAGCTCTTCAATATCACCCGTGCGGCTTGCATCTCTTTCTAATGCCTGAATGTTATTCGGACGGATTGTCGCCAAGATGAAAGGATCGGTTGAAATCACCTGTTCAAAGGCTTTGCCGGAATAGATCGGTCTTGTAAATACGATGTTGTCTCCGGTAACGCTTACATCCGTGCTGTCTGAAATCAATCCCGTTTCAAACCGTGCCGCAAGCTTCGGTGACAAATCTTTTCCCATAGAAGTATGGCCGAAAATAACCGCATCGGGCTTTTCATTTTCGATCAGATCCCCGAGGACCGCGGCATATCCGTCCGCCGTATACTGAGAAAGTCCCGCTGCATCGGCCGTAAATACTTTATCGGCGCCGTACTGAATGAGTTCTGATGCTGCATCAGCCGCGCCTTTTCCCAACAGCACGCCGATGACATCTCCTCCGCCGGAAATGGTTTTGCCTGCGGCTATGGCTTCAAAGGTGACGTTCCGTAAGGCGCCGTCACGAATTTCTCCGAGTACGATCACTTTTTTTCCCATTCTGACATCCCCCAGTTTCTTTAATATCGGTTTATACGACTTTGGCTTCTTTTCTCAGCAGTGAGACAAGCTCCTTCGCCTGCTCAGCGGCTTCTCCTTCGATCAGTTTGCCCGCTTCTTTTTGCGGCGGGAGAAAACGTTCGATCGTTTTGAGTTTCGGTGCAGCATCATCTTCATCAATGCCGAGGTCATCGAGCTCAAGCTCTTCCAGCGGTTTTTTCTTCGCCTTCATAATGCCCGGAAGCGACGGATAGCGCGGCTCGTTTAAGCCTTGCTGTGCCGTGATGACTAAAGGAAGTGAGGTTTTAATGACTTCGGTATCCCCTTCGTTGTCTTTCTCTGCCACAGCTTCATCGCCGCTGATTGTCAGTTTTGTAATCGTTGTGACGCAAGGAATGTTCAACAGTTCGGCAAGCCTTGGCGCCACTTGGCCGGAACCGCCGTCAATCGCGACATTTCCGCCGAGAATCAGATCATATTCCCGGTCCTTGAAATAGTGATATAAGATCGTGGAAATGGAGTATTGGTCGGGATCGCTCAGGTCATCCTCAATATTGATTAATACCGCCTGGTCGCACCCCATCGCAAGAGCGGTGCGGAGTTCTTTCTCCGCATCTTCTCCGCCGACGGTTACGGCGGTAACAGTTCCGCCATGCTCTTCTTTCAGCTGAATCGCTTCTTCAATGGCGTATTCATCATACGGATTAATGATAAACTCGGCTCCGTCTTCCTGAATCTTTCCTGCTTCAATGACGATTTTCTCTTCTGTGTCAAACGTCCGTTTCATCAGTACAAATAGATTCATATTCTTATCCCCTTTATCTTCGCCCACCGAATTGAGGCTTTCTTTTTTCGAGAAATGCCTGAATGCCTTCTTTTGCGTCTTCTGATGCAAATGCTTCCCCAAAGCGCTTTGCTTCGAGCTTTAAGCCGCCGTCATAAGAATAGACTTTGTTTGAATAAAGAAGTTCAAGCAGGGAAGCCATCGACTGCGGGCTTTTTTCCGCAAACTTGCCCGCTAGCGTTTTCGCCTTTTCCAGCAGCTCCTCTTCATTTTCGGCGCCTATTGTGACAAGCCCGAGGCTGAGCGCTTCTTCTCCGGTCACAGGTTCTGAGGTGCCGATCATCTCAAGCGCTTTCGCCGTGCCGACGTACCGGGGCAGGCGCTGCGTCCCGGCAAAGCCCGGAATAATGCCGAGATTCAGCTCGGGCAGGCCGAGCTTTGCATCCAATGTGGCGATTCTGATATGGCAGGCCATGGCAAGCTCCAGACCGCCGCCGAGCGCAGCGCCGTGAATCGCCGCGATAACGGGCTTCGGAAACCCTTCAATTCTTTCCATCAGCTGCTGGCCTTTATCCGCCATGGCAGAGGATTGCTCAAGATCATCAAGCGACGTAAATTCCTTTATATCGGCGCCCGCCGAAAAAAATTTTCCCTCTCCGCGAATGATGATGCTTCTGACGCTGTCATCTGTTTCACACCGGTCGAACAGACCGGATAATTCAGCTAAAACCGCACCGGACAGCGCGTTGGCCGGCTGATGATTGATGGTGATCACCGCGACAGATTGTTCAACCGCCACTGAAAGGCTGTTCATCCGTCAACCCCCTTTAGTTTTGATGAATCCCTGACACCAACAGTTCCAATACCTTGTCTGACAAATCCGGAAGATCATATTTCTGATCGTTCATCACCCATGTTGTCACTGTTTCATCTATCGTCCCGAATATCATCTGCCGGGCGAGGCGGACGTCGAGATTGTCTTTCCATTCGCCCGACTCGATTCCTTCGGTCAAAATGGTGTCCAGCATGTTTAAATAACCTTTTAAAATATCATTGATTTTCAGGCGCAGCTTGATATTCGACTGTCTGAGCTCAAGCTGGGTCACAATCGCGAGGTGGCGGTCATTGCCGAGCAGTGTGAAGTGCTGCTTAATGACGAGAGCGAGTTTTTCTTTTGCCGTCGTTTTTTCTTTCACTTCTTCTTCCATGCGTTCAATGAACTGGCCCATCTTTTCTTTAAAAAGAGAAATGAGTATATCCTCTTTGTTTTTGAAATATAAATAGATGGTGCCGTCCGCAACGCCGGCCTGCTTGGCGATTTTGGACACCTGTGATTGGTGATAGCCGTTTTCCGCTATGACTTCTACTGCTGCATCAATGATCTGCATATACTTTGGCCGTTTTTGGTTCAATGTCATCGTTCCTTCCTTCAATAAATGAATGACTATTCATTCATAACTTCATGATAAAAAGGATTCCCGGTTTTGTCAAGTTTTTCTTTTAAGGCACCTTGTTTTCATGAGAAGCATCTTCCTCTTCGACGAGACGCCTTCTTAATATCTTTCCGACGGCCGTTTTCGGAAGCTCTTTTCTGAATTCGTACAGCTTCGGGACTTTGTACGGCGCAAGCCGCTCTCTGGCAAACGCATCAAGCTCATCGGCATCCGCTTCGGCGCCTTTTTTCAAAACGACAAATGCTTTCACCGTCTCCCCTCTGTAGGAATCAGGCACGCCCGCTACGACGATTTCCTGAACGGCTTCATGCTCATACAGCGCCTCTTCCACCTCACGAGGGTAAATGTTGTATCCTCCGGCAATGATGATGTCTTTTTTCCTGTCGGCGATGTAGAAAAATCCTTCCTCATCCATATATCCCATGTCACCGGTAAACAGCCAGCCGTCTCTGATGACACGGGCCGTCTCCTCCTGCTTGTTCCAATAGCCTTTCATAACCTGCGGGCCTTTTACGATCAGCTCGCCGTGTTCATACGGCTCCGCAAGCCCGCGTTTTTCTTCTGAATAGATTCCGGCATCGGTATTGGGCCAGGGACAGCCGATGCTGCCGGGCTTATTTTTTCCCCAGATGAAATTTGAATGGGTCACCGGTGATGCTTCGGATAATCCGTAGCCTTCCACAAGCTTTCCGCCGGTCACTTTTTCAAATTTCTGTTTGACTTCGACCGGCAGCGCCGCTGAACCGCTCGGACAGCTTTTTATGGAGGACAGATCATATTGATTCAGTTCCGGATGATGCAATAGCCCGATGTAAATCGTCGGAGCTCCCGGAAAAACTGTCGGCTTTTGCCTGTCGATTGTTTTCAGGGTATCCAAGGGATTGAATTTAGGAAGCAGAATCATTTCACACCCCTGCATGATGGAAAAATTCAGCACGGCGGTTAATCCGTACACATGAAAAAAAGGGACGATGCCAAGCACTTTTTCGGCTCCTTTTTTCATTTTGTACATCCAGGCGGCGCCCATTTCTGTATTGGCTTGAATGTTTTTGTGCGTGAGCATGACGCCTTTCGGATAGCCGGTTGTTCCGCCCGTGTATTGAAGCACGGCGATGTCATGCTCAGGATCAATATCAAATTCCTCCGCCTTCTCCGCTTTTTCATTTTTTAAAATGTCCGCTAAGCTGTGAATCTGTTCATGTCCGTCGTAATCGATATGCACTTGTTTTTTTTGCGTGAGTGTATAAAGCATATTTTTCGGAAACGGCAAAAAATCTTTGATACTGGTTGTAATAATGCGTTCAACAATTGACAACGTTTTCATTTTTATCACCTTCGGAAACAGCATATCGAGGGTGATGATCACGCGCGGCGAACTGTCTTGCAGCTGATACTCAAGCTCGTGTTCCGTGTAGAGCGGATTGGTCTGAACGACTATGCCCCCTGCGAACAATACGCCGTAAAATGCGATGACCGACTGCGGACAATTGGGCAGCATAATGGCGGCTCTGTCGCCTTTTTTCAGGCCTGTTTTGCGTAAAAAAGCGGCTAGCTTTAATGAATCTGTGAGAACGTCTTGGAATGTGAGTTTTTTTCCGAGAAAATAAATGGCGGTATGGTTCGGGAATTGAGCTGCGGAGTTTGTCAGATTGGATGGCAGGGTTTGACCGGTAAATTCAAGCTCATACGGAATCTCTTCGGGATATTGAGAAAGCCATGGCTTTTCAGACTGCATAAAACCTCTCCCTTCTGTTTTCCTATACGCTATTATTATAGCAGAAGGCTGATTGGAATTGGAAAGCGTTTCATGCTATTTCGAGTTCAGGAGGTGTTGAGTTTGCTGGAAACGCTGCATTTTGAAGAGGGAGTTCCTATCCTGCGCCAGCTGCCGAAGCCGTTTACTTCAGCCGCCTTTTTGCTTCATCCCTTTGTCCGAATGCCGGATGGGTGGGAAGCGCAAAAGCGCAAGCGGCCTTTTGAGCATATCTATCCGAGTGATGAAGAAATCCTTGCGATGGGCAGACCCGTTTCCTGGAAAACCGTCATGACCATTTGCGGACTGCGCTCTGAAAAAGAGACCGCGCTTGCACTGATGACTGCTGTCACGGCACTGCGGGATGAATATGCCCGGCCTGAATCCGCCGCGCTGTTAAACCGGCTTCATCACCCCGATCTGTACTTGCCGAGCGATGATGTCACTTCGCCATTTTTGATACCGGGACTCTTGGACGTGTTTCGTTCAAAAGGCATTGAGCGCTGCACTTTTTATGAGCCGATCGAAGCGGAAGGCCTATTTTCACTCAAGCAAACGTCGCCTTCGGATGTATGCGGACTGCTGCAGGCTGACATGATGATTGCCGATGTAAAGCGGCGCGCCGCTTTTATGAGTGTGTACGATTCTTTCACAACACTCTTTCTCATGGAGGATCAAGACATGCTGTCTGTTATCCGCGCCATGAATTGGGAAGCCGTCATTTGCTCTGATACGATGAGCATAAACTGGTATTCTCAATAAAAAAGACTGCCGATTTCAATTCGGCAGCCCTTTTTCAGTATTAAGATGTCATGACCAGATAAATAAGTCCGATGAACAGAAAAATTCCCGCTGCCGACAGCAGCACTTTCGCAAGCTTCTCCATTTTTCCCCGTCCCCTTAAATCCCGGCGGCCACCACAAATGACAGGCCGACTGAGATGACAAATGAAATAAAGCCGACAGCTCTGTTATCTTTTTCAATTTCTTTATCAATTTTAAACCGGGGCGTCAGAAATTCAAAGATAAAATAGCTGATTAAAAGCATAATAAATCCGTATACGCCCCAGCCGATCATTTGCAAAAGCGAATTATGCTGGGCGATGCTGTGTTGAAAGACATTCGCGATACCGAGAATTTTCCCTCCGGTCGCCATTGCCACCGCAAGATTGCCTTTTTGGATTTCCACCCAGTTTTTATAAGATGTCACCAATTCAAACACGGTCAGAAAAATGACGAGACACAAGACGGCCACACTGTAATAAGCCGCGATTTCAACAAGCTCATTTTCCCAAAAAGCATTCATGACGTTTTCTCCCTTTTTATTTTAGTTCGACAATCGTTACGCCTGATCCTCCTTCTCCCGCTTCCCCGAACCGCGCGCTTTTCACGCTGCGGTGGTTTTTCAGAAGATCCTGCACCCCTTTGCGAAGGGCGCCCGTGCCTTTTCCGTGAATGATGGACACTCTCGGGTAGCCGGCAAGCACCGCGTCATCTAAATATTTTTCGACGCGGCTGAGGGCATTTTCGTAACGCTCTCCCCTGAGGTCAAGTTCAAGGGATACGTGATAATCCTTCCCTTTTACGGCGGTGATTGCTTTTTCTTTTTTCGGTTCAGGAGCCGATTTGAGAAACTCGAGATCTTTTTCCTTCACCTTCATTTTGAGGATGCCGATTTGGACGTTCCATTCTTTCTCGCCGGTTTTTTCAAGCAGCGCCCCTTTTTGTCCGAATGTGAGCACCTTTACTTCGTCGCCCGGCTTCAGCTCGCGTTTTTTCTCTGTTTTTCTTTCCGGCTGCTTTGATTTTTCAAAAGCCGGCATCGCGTCTCCGAGACGTTTTTTGGCATCAATCAGCTCGTGTTCCTTAAAGGATCTGTGTTCTTGCTTGATGGACCGGAGCTCGCGGATGATTTGTTCGGCTTCATTTGCGGCGGCTTCCAGTTTTTCCGCCGCTTTTTGTTCGGCTTCTTCCATCATTTTATCTTTTTGGGCGTTCAGCTCAATGATTTGCTGCTGAAGCTCTTTATGCAGTTTTTCTGCTTCTTTTCTGATTGATTCGGTTTCAGAAAGCTCTTCATCCGCTCTTTTTTTGCTTTTTTCAAGCGATGCGATCATCAGATCGACTTCGTTGTGTTCGGCGGTCATTTCTGACTTCGCCTGGCCGATGATATGCTCCGGCAGGCCGAGGCGTCTTGAAATTTCAAATGCGTTGCTTCGGCCTGGTACTCCGATCAGGAGCTTATACGTAGGCGAAAGTGTTTCAATGTCAAATTCAACGCTGGCGTTCATGACGCCTTGCCGGTTATATCCGTATGCTTTCAGTTCCGGATAATGGGTTGTCGCAAGCACTCTGGCGTTTGTCCGGTGGACTTCGTCAAGAATGCTCATGGCAAGCGCCGCCCCTTCCTGCGGGTCTGTTCCGGCACCGAGTTCATCAAACAGCACAAGACTGTTTTCAGACACTTCTTTTAAAATACTGACGATATTGACCATGTGGGATGAAAACGTACTCAGACTTTGTTCGATCGACTGTTCATCTCCGATATCGGCAAACACATTGTCAAATACGGCAGCTTCCGATCCCACATCAGCCGGTATGTGCAATCCTGCCTGCGCCATTATCGTCAGCAGCCCGAGTGTTTTTAACGTAACGGTTTTACCGCCCGTATTCGGGCCCGTGATGACGATCGTTGAATAATCTCCGCCCAATTCAATATCATTGGCGACGACTTGATCTTGGGGCAGCAGCGGATGGCGCGCTTTTTTGAGACGGATAAAGCCGTCTCCGTTCATGAATGGTTTTGTCGCCTTCATCGCTTTTGCGTATCTCGCTTTGGCGAAAATAAAATCCAATGTCTGCAGCACTTCTACATTTTTAGCGATTTCATGTGTGTGTTCAGCCGTATGCTCCGTCAGCATCCGGAGAATCCGTTCGATTTCCTGTTTTTCTTTTACCTTCGCCTGCTGAAGCGAGTTGTTCATATCTACGATCGCCTGCGGTTCAATAAAAAGCGTCGCACCGGATGAAGATGTATCGTGGACAATTCCGCCGTAGCTTGATCTGTATTCCTGTTTGACCGGAATGACAAAGCGGTCATTCCGAATCGTAACGATGGTGTCAGACAGCATTTTTGAAGCGGAAGATGAACGCAGCATCGATTCAAGACGGTCTCTCACTCTTGATTCAAGCGTCCTGAGCTGCGTCCGGATTCCTCTTAGGGCGGGAGATGCATGATCAAGCACTTCGCCGTGATCGTCAATGCAGGAGTTAATCTCCCTTTCCAAATCGCCCAATGTAATCAGTTCTTCTGCATGGGCCTGTATCAGCGGAATGCTGACGCCGTCTTCTGTCATTTGGCTGATAAAGTGCTTCATTTGTTTAACGGCATACAGCAGCCCGGACAATTCGGTAAATTCCGCCGGAGTCAGCACACTGCCGATTTCCGCCCGCCGCAAAGCCGATCTTATATCGGTCAGCCCGCCGAACGGAGCATGGCCTCTTAAGCGCATGACCGCGGATGCTTCTTCGACTTCATCCAGCTGTTTTTGGATGTCGGCGAGATCCGTCAAAGGCTTCAGCTGCAGAAGCTTTTCCCGGCCGAGCGATGAGGCGGCATGTGCGGTAATCTGTTCTTTTACTTTATGAAATTCAAGTGATGATAACACTTTTTGCTGCACGGTTTTATGGTCCTCCTTACTTAATCATTGCGCGTCAGAAATGCTTTGACCTCATGTAACGGCCGGGCGTTTAACACATGCTTTGTTTCAGTCCAGCCTTTGCGCGCAGCGGTCACGCCCGTTTTCATGTCATCGAGCATCTCTATATTATGGGCATCCGTATTAATGACCAAAGTCACGCCTTTTTCGTTTGCTTTGATCAGATGCTCAGTCCGTAAATCGAGACGCGCGGGGTTTGCATTCAGCTCAAGCGCCGTATTTGTTTTGGCTGCGAGCTCAATCAGCATGTCGATGTCGACTTCATAGCCGGCCCGTCTGCCGATCAGGCGGCCCGTCGGGTGGGCGATAATGTCCACGTGCTTATTCGTCAGCGCCTGTTCAAGCCGTTTCATAATGACATGCTCCGGCTGGCTGAAGCTTGAATGAATAGAAGCGATGACAAGATCCATTTCAGACAGAACACTGTCATCATAATCAAGCGAACCGTCGGGGAGAATGTCCATTTCTACGCCTTTAAAAATATGAAAGTTTTCAAACTCAGCGTTTAACGCGTCAATTTCTTCCGCTTGTTTTCTGAGCCGTTCGGCCGTTAACCCGTTGGCCACCTTTAAATATTGGGAATGGTCGGTGATCGCCATGTACTGATAGCCTTTTGCCATACACGCTTCTGCCATTTCCCTGATGGAAAAAGCGCCGTCACTCCAGGCTGAGTGCATGTGGAGATCGCCTTTTATCGCTTTATGCTCCACAAGGTCCGTTTCTTCCCGATACGTGTCGACCTCCTGCCCGCTTTCTCTGAGCTCCGGAGGAATAAACGGCAGACCGAAGTGGGCGTAAAAGGCTTCTTCACTCGGAAACGTTTTGACTTCTCCCGTTTCTATGGTTTCTACCCCGTATTCGCTGATCCGTTCGCCGCGCTCTTTCGCCAGCTGGCGCATCTTAATGTTGTGATCTTTCGAGCCGGTAAAATGATGCAGTGTGGTCGCAAACTGCTCCTCTGTCACAAGCCGGAAATCCACACTCGTCTCATATTCAAAGGTCAGGATAACTGATACCTTTGTATCCCCGCTCGCTATCACGTCTTTTACGTTCGGCAGGGACAGAAGCTGATCTCTGACAGCCTCCGGATGATCTGTAGCAATAATGTAATCCAAATCTTTTACAGTCTCCCGCGCTCTTCTGAGACTGCCGGCCCGGGAATATTTCTGAATATCCGTCAGCCGGTCCAAATGTTCTTCAATTACTGAAGCAATGCCGAGCGCATAGCCGATCGGAAAACGTTCCGGCTGTTTTCCGGCTTCTCCGAGAGCTTGAAGGATTTTCTCCTCCGTTTTTTTTCCGAAACCGGCGAGCCCTTGCACCTTTTGCTGCTCGCATGCTTCTTTCAGCGATTCCGCGTCATGAACGCCAAGCTCCTGATACAGTTTGGCGATTTTTTTGCCGCCTAGGCCCGGAAGCTTCAAAAGAGGAACCAAGCCTTCCGGGACTTCTTTCTGCAATTGGAGAAGCGTGCTGGACACACCTTCCTGCATATATTCACGAATGACGCCGTAGGTGCCTTTTCCGATTCCGGATAAAGACATCATGTCGTCGATTTCCGACAGGCTGCGGTCATCCTGCTCAAGCGCCGCTGCCGCTTTTCGGAAGGCTGATATTTTAAACGGGTTGTCCCCTTTCAGTTCCATATAGACCGCAATCGTTTCAAGCAGCCTGATGATATCTTTTTTATGCATACTGTTAACCCCCAGTCGTTTCCTGCTTTTCATCATACAAATTTTTCTTCTCCGGCACAACTGACGCAGAGCTTGAAAAAAACTTCTCCGGTCAAGAGAAGTTTTTTATGCCCCGTACTGGGCCCACAGTTCTTGCAGGAGCCCAGACAGATACGGCGTATGATGCGTGATGATATTTGCAAGCGTCGATTGTGCGAGCATATCCTGAAGCGTGCTCACCGGCAGTACGGATGCGATGTATAACAGGATAAACGCAAATAAATAGACTTCCAGAAATCCAAGCACCCCGCCAAGCAGTTTGTTGATCTGTTTAATGACCGGAATGCTTGCGATGATATTAAGCGCCGCTCCGATAATCCGAAGCAGAATCTTTGCAATGATAAACAAAATGACAAACGCGATCGCGTTGTAATAAGCCGTCTCTACGTTTCCTTTAATAAAAGAAAGAGCCGCCTGCCCGCCGGAAAAATCAGGCGCAGGTATAAAACTTAAATGCGGGGCCAGGTTTTTGTAAAAAAGCGCCGCAAACGCAATCGAGAGGATGAAACTCGTTAAATATATAAATTGGAGGATAAATCCTCTTTTCAATCCAAGCAATGTGCCCATCAAGAGCAAAACTAAGATGATGATATCTATCATATGGTGTTCATTCCTTTTCTTTAAGCTGCCGCTCCAGTAATTCATATTTTTCTTGCAGTTTCATATAATCATGCACGACATTGACCGCAGTCAAAACAGCGAGCTTATTTATATCAAGATATGGATTTTTCTCATTGATTTCTCTCATTTTATCATCAACCATTCCGGCCACATGGCGCATGTGCGCTTTGCTTTCTTCCCCGATAATGGTGAAGTGCTGGCCGTAAATGTTTACTGTCGTTTTGGTTTTTTTGCCGTCAGACAACGTTTCTCCTCCATTCCGCGAGAATCCTAGTTCCTATCATACCACGATTATCGATTGAATGGAAAGACGAGCCTCAGGCTGTTATGATACACTGGTATATACAGTGAAAAGTGCCAAAAAAGGAGATTATATCGTGTCCCATTCTGTTATAAAAGTATCCGCTTCCGCTATAGAACAAATGAAACAATCCTATGCCGGCTCCCTTACTCCGGCCGTTCCGCAGGGCGCCGTCTTCCAGGCTAAGCCGCCGGGCTGTACCATTACAGCCTACCGTTCGGGCAAGGTTCTCTTTCAAGGAAAAAACGCCGGCACAGAAGCGGCCCGCTGGGGAACGGCTGAGGCGCCGAAAGCAAAGAAAACCGTCAAAAAAGCGGCCGACCCGCTCTACGCTCCCCCGGCGGGCATTGCGTCCATGTCGGTAATCGGCTCAGATGAGGTCGGAACAGGCGATTACTTCGGGCCGATAACGGTTGCCTGCGCCTATGCCGACAAAACAAAGCTTTCTTTAATGAAAGAACTGGGCGTGAAGGATTCGAAAGATTTAAAAGATCCGCAGATTATTGAAATCGCCAAACTGTTAATTAAAACCATTCCTTACAGCCTGCTTGTGTTAAAAAATGAAAAATACAATCAGATGCAGGAAAAAGGCATGAGCCAGGGGAAAATGAAGGCGCTCCTTCATAATCAGGCGATTTCCAATCTGCTGAGGAAAATGAACGGTGTCAAACCGGAAGCGATTCTGATTGACCAATTTGCAGAGCCCGGCATTTATTTTAAGCATCTTTCCGGGCGGGATATCGTAAAAGAAAAAACGTTTTTCAGCACGAAGGCGGAAGGCATACATCTTTCCGTCGCCGCAGCCTCTATCATCGCGCGGTATTCTTTCTTAATTGAAATGGATAAGCTTTCCCGGGAAGCCGGGATGACGATTCCGAAAGGCGCGGGGCCGCACGTCGATGAAGCTGCCGCCAAACTGATCATCAATAAAGGAGAAGATGTCCTCAGGACGTTCACTAAACTGCATTTTGCCAATACGCAAAAAGCAAAACGCCTTGCAGAACGGAAAAGGTCATAACAAAAAAGCTTGCAGAGTGATCTGCAAGCTTTTTCTTTATCCTCTTAATACGGCCTGATACGTTTCTTCCAGCGCTTTCAGCACGTTTTCGTGGACTTTTGTCACTTCTTCTTCTGTCAATGTTTGTTCAGGGTTGACATATTGGAGCGAGAAGGCGACGGATTTTTTGCCCTCTTCCATATGCTCACCTTCGTACACATCAAATACGGTGACTTCTTTCAATAGCGCGCCGCCGGCTTCTTTGATCACGGCTTCGAGCTGTCCGCTTGTGACGGTTTTATCTGCAACAAGCGCAATGTCGCGTGTGACGGACGGGTACTTCGGAATCGCCGTGTACACGACAGGTTCTGTTTCCTCAGTCAGAAGCGCGTGAAGATCAAGCTCGAACACATACGTTTCTTTGATATCCAGCTCTTTTTCCATTGCCGGGTGCACCTGTCCGATAAATCCGGCAAGTGAGCCGTTCAAAAGAATGTTTGCGGTCCGGCCGGGATGCATGTTTTTGCGTTCTGACTGGACAAATTCAATCCGGTCTGACACATTCAATTGATGCAGCAGGCCTTCAACGATTCCTTTGACGACGAAGAAATCAACCGGCTTTTTCTCACCCTGCCATAGGTTTTTGCGCCATAATCCGGTTACGGCTCCGGCAACCCGTTCTTTTTCAACCGGTTTTGTGTTTTCTTCCTTCATCAGAAATACAGAACCCGTTTCGTATAAAGCAACGGAATCAGTCTGTCTGGCCAGATTGTATGAAACGGCTTCAAGCAGATTCGGCACGAGGCTGTGTCTGAGAATGCTTCTTTCTTCGCTCATCGGCAGAGCAAGCATCGTATTGAATGATTTTTCGATCGCAAAAGCGGCCGCTTTTTTATCATTCGTCAATGAATATGTGGTCGCTTGTGAAAGACCCGCTCCTTCAAGGAAACGTCTCACTTTCCGGCGTTTTGCCTGATACGGTGTCAAGCCGCCTGTCGTGCCGGCCGTTTCCGGAAGCGTGGACGGAATATTGTCATACCCGTACAGTCTTGCCGCTTCTTCAATCAGGTCCTCTTCGATTTTAATATCTCCGCGGCGTGACGGCACCGTTACGACCAGAACGTCTTTTGCTTCACCGACTGCAAAACCGAGGCGCTTGTAAATGCTGATGATTTCTTCTTTAGTGATTGTCATGCCGAGCACGGCGTTCACTTTGTCAACAGATACATGAATGTTGTTCGCTTCGATTTCCAGATGGTTTTCTTCGACCGTGCCTGAGAGCACTTCTCCGCCGGCATACGCCTGAATGAGGCTGCAGGCCCGTTCAGCCGCCAGCAGAACGCGTGCCGGGTCAATGCCTTTTTCATATCTGGCGCTCGCTTCGCTTCTCAGCCCGAGGTCTCTCGACGCTTTGCGGACGGTCTGTCCGTCGAAATAAGCGGCTTCCAGTAAAATCGCGGTGGTGTCTTCACGGACTTCAGATTCTGCTCCGCCCATGACTCCCGCAACGGCTTGCGCTTTTTCTCCGTTCGTGATGACCAAATGGCTGCTTGACAGCTTGCGCTCCTGTTCATCCAGCGTCACGATGGTTTCGTTTTCCGCCGCTTTTCTGACGACGACTTCTTTTGAACCGAACCGGTCGTAATCGAAAGCGTGAAGCGGCTGGCCGTACTCAAGCAGGACGAAGTTTGTGATGTCCACGACGTTATTGTGCGGGCGGATGCCTGCATTCATCAGCTTCGTCTGCATCCACAGCGGAGACGGGCCGATTTTGACGTTTTTAATGATTTTTGCGGCATAATGCGGATTGGCCTGCGTATCTTCAATTTTGACGGAAACAGCGTCCGCTGCTTTTTCTGCCGCTTTTTCATATGAAGTCTCCGGAAGCTTTACCTCGGTCCCGAGAATAGCCGCAACTTCATAAGCCACACCAAGCATGTTCATTGCGTCGGCGCGGTTCGGCGTTAAGCCCAATTCTAAAATCGCATCATCAAGCTGAAGGGCTGCCATTGCGTCAGCTCCCGTTTCAGCATCATTCGGAAACACGAAAATGCCTTCCGCATATTCTTTCGCCACGAGCTTGCTTTCAATGCCGAGCTCCTGGAGAGAACAGATCATGCCGTGAGACGCTTCGCCGCGCAGCTTGGCTTTTTTAATTTTGAAATTGCCGGGAAGAACGGCACCGACTGTTGCAACGGCAACCTTCTGTCCTTTATCAACATTCGGGGCGCCGCAGATAATCTGAACGGGTTCCTCCGCACCGATATCGACAAGGCATTTGTTGAGTTTGTCGGCATTCGGGTGCTGTTCACGCTCAAGCACGTGTCCGATGACAACGCCTTTTACGCCTTCCCCTTTATACTCGATACCCTCAACTTCAATACCGGCTCTCGTAATTTTTTCTGCAAGCACGGCCGGGTCGATTCCCTGCAAGTCAACGTAATCTTCTAACCATTTATATGAAACAAACATGTGTATCCTCCTCTTACGCCTGTTTAAACTGCGAAATGAATCTGACATCATTGGTATAGAAATGGCGGATATCTTCAATGCCGTATTTCAGCATTGCGATCCGTTCAACACCCATTCCGAAAGCAAAGCCCTGGTATTCCTCAGGATTGAATCCGGCCATTTTCAGCACGTTCGGGTGAATCATGCCGGCGCCGAGAATTTCGATCCAGCCCGTTTTTTTGCAGACGGAACAGCCTTGTCCGCCGCACTTAAAGCAGGTCACATCCACCTCGACAGAAGGTTCAGTGAATGGGAAAAAGCTCGGACGGAGCCTGATTTCACGGTCTTGGCCGAACATTTTTTTGGCGACCAATTCAAGCGTGCCTTTCAGATCGCTCATGCTGATTTTGCGATCCACGACGAGACCCTCAATCTGCATGAACTGGTGGGAATGTGTCGCGTCATCGTTGTCGCGGCGATACACTTTTCCGGGACAAATGATTTTGACGGGGCCTTTGCCTTTATGCTTTTCCATCGTGCGCGTCTGCACCGGTGACGTCTGCGTTCTCATCAGCATTTCTTCTGTAATGTAAAAGCTGTCCTGCATGTCGCGGGCCGGGTGCTCCTTCGGCAGATTCAGCGCCTCAAAGTTGTAATAATCCGTTTCCACTTCAGGACCTTCTTCGATGGTATACCCCATGCCGATAAATAAATCTTCAATTTCTTCAATAACGACCGTCAGCGGATGGCGCCCGCCGATGTTTACCTGACTGCCCGGCAATGTGACGTCAATCGTCTGGCTGCTGAGTTTTTTATTCATTTCTTCTTGTTCAAGCTGTTCATTTTTCGCCGTAATGGCTGCTGCAATGCGCTCTCTCACTTCATTGGCGAGCGCTCCCATTTTCGGGCGTTCTTCGGCGGACAGTTTGCCCATGCCGCGGAGAACTTCTGTAATCGGCCCTTTTTTTCCGAGATATTGCACCCGAATGTCGTTAACTTCTTTTAATGAACCTGCCGCTTCTACTTTTTCTGCAGCTTCCAGTTCGAGCTGTTTAAGCTTCTCTTCCATCATGCATCCTCCTTTTATGTAAACCAAACCGTTCTATGCCTTTTTCAGAAAACAAAAAAACCCGCCCCTTGAGAGAAGGGACGAGTTGTGGCCGCGGTACCACCCTTTTTAAGGCAGACTTCATCTGCCGACAGCTTCATTGACATAACGGAAACGATCGTTCCGGTTCACCTTTACGCGCGTTTGGCGCGGTCCCGGTGACAACTCGAGAGGTGAAAATCAATTTCTGTGCTGCGATAAAAATGCTTTCAGTCGGCGGCATTTTCTCCCTGGAAGGCAGCTTGTGAAAAAATTGACGTCCTCTGTCACGGTTTTTACATTATTGCTATCTATTATAGTGAAATTCGCGGCTTTGCGCAACCTATCCTCTGAGATGATAGACGAGGATGGCGGCCGCCACCGCCACATTCAGCGACTCCGCCTGTCCGTACAGCGGAACGTACAGGTTGAGATCCGTTTTTTGCAGAAGACCGGCGTCCACTCCCGCCCCCTCGTTCCCGACGATTAACGCGAACGATTCTTCAGGCTTCACGCTTTGATAAGCCGCACCGTTTTCAAGCGCCGTGCCGTAGATCGCGACGCCTTGTGATTTCAGCTCATCGGTAAACTCGTCGAGCGGACGTTTCAAAATGGGAATATGAAAGTGAGATCCTTGGGCTGAACGCAGCGTTTTTCCGTTGTATGGATCTGCCGTTCCCTCACCAAGGACAACGGCGTCAATCCCCGCCGCATCTGCCGTTCTGATCATTGTTCCTAAATTCCCCGGATCCTGCACGGCATCAATCAGAAGCAGCCGCTTCAGCCGGTCAGGCTTCTCGTCCGGCATATGGCACACTGCGGCGATCTGCTGCGGCGTTTCCGTTTCCGTCACGGCTGAAAACGCATCTTCGCTCAGCACATAGCACGGAATGCTCATGTCCAGATCGGCCGGGATGGCGCTCTCATCTTTTACGAGAATTTCTTTTACTGTTCCCTTTGACTTGAGCGCTTCTTCTGCCAGATGCTCTCCTTCTATCAGAAATGTATTCGTTTTATGTCTCTCTTTTTTTGTGTGAAGTTTTTTCCAGTCCTTCACTTTTTGGTTTTTTGCCGAGTCAATTCGTTTCACTTTATTTCTGCGCTCTCCTTTTTTCATGCATGTTGTTATTATATCTCAAGAACAGCACATAATAAACCGCGTGCGCGGTAAGAATATGCGTATCACATTCAGGAAAAAAGGAGCGGTTGTAATGGATCTTAATTTACGCAACGCCGTTATTGCCAATGTGACCGGCAATAACCAGGATCAGCTGGAGCATACTATCGTTGACGCCATCCAAAGCGGTGAAGAAAAAATGCTTCCGGGTCTCGGTGTCTTATTCGAAGTGCTTTGGCAGCATGCGTCAGACTCAGAAAAAAATGAAATGCTCAAAACACTTGAAGGCGGATTAAAACCTGCGCAATAAGCATGAAACCGGGTGATGGCACACCCGGTTTTTTTTGTATAATAATGGCGAGGGGGATCGCCAATGCAGTTACAGCCGGAACTGGCAAAAAAATTGATTGCCGAAGTCAAACATATGTACAGCCGCGAAGTAATTATTGCCGATACAAAAGGAATGATCATCGCGGGCACCAACGCTGCGCGCGCCGGATGTTTTCATGAAGGAGCTCTGATCTGCGCGCGGGAAAAACGGAATGTCATCATTACGAAAGAAGATGAAAAACGGCTCGAGGGCGTAAAAGCAGGATTAAACCTCCCCGTTTTTTCGGGTCATGAGGTGATCGGAGTATTCGGTCTGACAGGAAACCCTGACGATATCCTGCCTTTCGGGGAATTGCTCAGAAAAATGACGGAGCTTTTTATAAAAGAAACGCGCCACCTGGAAGAAGTGCAATGGCGTGAGAGAATGCTTGAATCCTTTATGGTGGATTGGCTGCAGTTAAAAGAATGGTCGCCGGGTTTTTTAGAAAAAGCAAAGCTCCTTGCAGCAGACCTTCATTCGCAACGCCGAATCATACTCATTCAAAGCCGTTTTGAGCAATATGAAGCAGAAGAGCTCGGGCGCCTCTGGCAAAGTGAATACCCTGGAGACCTGTTTGTCCGCTGGGGAAATGAACGTATTCTCATTAATCATGAAACAAACTCGGATTCTAAGGAGAAGCTCGTCAAAAGAATGAACACTGTTTTTGGGCAGCCTGTCACGGCCGGCATCGGACGGATCGTTCCGGGAGAACGCCTGACGGAATCATACGGACAGGCGGAGAAAGCTCTTTCGGCGGGCGCTATTGACAAGCAGGCCGTCTTTGAAGAAGATTTAAAACTGGATATGTGTCTTGCCGATATTGCGCCCGGCACACGGTCTGAATTTTCACGGCGGGTTCTCGAGCATGTGCTCGGCCGTGAAGAACTTCTGGATACGCTGCGCGCCTTTTTCGACCGGCAGTTATCGTTAAAGCGCACCGCTGATGACATGCATATTCATATTAATACGCTGCGCTACCGTCTTTCCAAACTGGAATCGCTGACAAATATGAAGCTTGACCGCCCTGAAGACATAACGGCTTTTTATTTGGCGCTTCGCTTTTTAGATCAACATACAAAAATCACGTGATATAACCATCATTTTTCATCTATTTCTCCATAGTTTACGAAATCATTTTTCTTTACAATTAAATGAAAACGCTTTTCTAATCGGGAGGTTGGGAGAATATGATTTCACGAGAGGCAAAGGAACAGTTCATCCGGGCGGTCGGGAAGGAGAATTATGATGATTCTGCGGCTGGCCGTCTTGTGTATTCGTACGATGCGGCCCCTCAGCTGCAAGCCATGCCGGATGCGGTAATCGCCCCCCGCTGTACGGATGACGTGTCCCGTATATTAACGATTTGCAGCAGACATGACATTCCGATCGTGCCGAGGGGTTCAGGCACAAACTTATGCGGCGGCACATGTCCGTCTGAGGGCGGTCTTGTTCTTTTATTCAAACATATGAACCGAATTCTTGAAATTGATGAGGAAAATTTGACGGCAACCGTCCAGCCGGGTGTGATCACGCAAGATATGATTCATGCGGTTGAACGGAAAGGGTTATTTTATCCGCCTGATCCGAGCAGCATGAAAATATCGACGATCGGCGGAAATATTAATGAAAATTCCGGCGGACTGCGCGGCCTGAAGTACGGTGTCACCCGGGATTATGTCCTCGGCCTTGAAGCCGTCTTGGCTTCAGGCGATATCATCCGCACAGGAGGAAAGCTGACAAAGGATGTCGCCGGTTATGATCTGACCCGGCTTTTCGTCGGATCAGAGGGGACGCTCGGTGTTGTGACGGAAGCGACTTTAAAGCTTGTTCCGAAGCCGGAAACGAAAAAAACGCTGCTCGCACTCTATGAACATATTGAAGCGGCTGCAGAATCGGTTTCTTCCATCATCGCTGAAAAAATCATTCCGGCGACACTCGAATTTCTGGATCAGCCGACACTGCAGGTCATTGAAGATTACGCCAAGATCGGGCTTCCGACAGACGCAAAAGCCGTACTGCTGATCGAACAGGACGGTGACAGCGACACGGTCAGACGCGATATGGAAAAAATCGAAGCCATCTGTAAAAACGGAGCCGCCGTATCCGTCCAAACGGCTGAAACCGAGGAGGAAGCATTCGCCCTTACAGAGGCCAGACGGTCCGCACTATCAGCTCTCGCCAGACTGAAACCGACGACGATTCTGGAAGATGCCACCGTGCCGAGATCACAAATTGCCAATATGGTCAGAGCCATTAACGAGATTGCAGAAACATACGGCTTGTCCATCTGTACATTCGGCCATGCAGGCGACGGCAACCTCCATCCGACGTGCACCACCGATATCCGAAATACAGAGGAGATGGAACGTGTCGAAAAAGCCTTTGCCGCCATTTTTGAGAAAGCGATTGAGCTGGGAGGAACGATAACAGGTGAACATGGGGTCGGCATCGTAAAAGCGCCTTATTTAGAAATGAAGCTGAAAACAGAAGGCATCACCGCCATGAAAGCGATCAAACAAGCGCTCGATCCCCAAAACCTGCTGAATCCGGGAAAAATATTCGCCAATTCGTCAAGGAAACGCGTGGTGGTGATGAAATGACAACGGCTAAAGAGCAGAAACAAAT
The DNA here is from genome assembly GCF_053545315.1 of Bacillus sp. CIS52. Lineage (NCBI taxonomy): Bacteria > Bacillati > Bacillota > Bacilli > Caryophanales > Bacillaceae > Bacillus > Bacillus sp. CIS52. Next base: position 198,935 of record NZ_JBIUFR010000002.1, on the reverse strand, counting down.
ACAAACAGAATTCAAAAACCGCATGGATGAAGGTGAATTGCTGAACTGCATGCGCTGCGGCTTCTGCCTTCCTTCCTGTCCGACCTATATCGAATCGGGATTTCAAGAATCCCATTCGCCGCGCGGCCGGATCGCCCTGATGAAAGCCGTCACAGACGGACTGATCGAGCCGGATGAAGATGTCGAGCGCTCACTTTCGCTGTGTCTCGGATGCCGGGCATGCGAGCCCGTTTGTCCGGCAGGAGTCAATTACGGACAGCTGCTTGAAGAAGCAAGGGATATCATTCATCAAAATAAAAAACATAAGCCGGGCGTGCGACTCTTGCGGAAAGCGGCATTTACCGGGCTTTTCCCGCATCAAAACCGCATGCGGACAGCGGCGAATCTTCTCGGAATATACCAAAGATCAGGACTGCAGACCGCCGTCAGAAAAACCGGTATGCTGCGCGTTTTGCCTGAGCATCTGCGCACAATGGAACAAGTGCTCCCGCCCGTCCCGAAACGGAAAGACATGAAGGAACGGCCCCGTTTTCTTCCCGCCTCGGGTCCCGTTCAAAAACGGGCCGCTTTTTTCTCGGGCTGTTTAATGGATACGATGTTTTTAGCAACAAATCATGCGACAACGGCGCTTTTACAGGCGGCCGGATGTGAAATCGCGGTTCCGGAAGGTCAGGCGTGCTGCGGCGCGCTTCACGGGCACAGCGGAGAAAAAGAGACGGGAAAAGAACTGGCCAAGCGGAATATCGCGGCTTTTGAAGCGCTTGACGCAGATTATATCATTACAAACGCCGGCGGATGCGGCGCCTTTCTTCAGGAATATCCGCATTTGCTGAAGGATGAACCTGAATGGGCGGATCGTGCCGAACAATTCGTCCGGAAGCTCAAAGACTTTTCATCCGTACTGGTTGAACTGAAGTTCCATCAAAGGAACCTTCAGGCGCAATCCCCTCATATCGTCACATATCAGGACTCCTGCCATCTCCGCAATGTGATGCATACGTCAGAGGAACCGCGCATGCTTTTGAAAGGCATTAAAGGGGCTGAGTACAGAGAAATGGAAAAGGCCGACAGCTGCTGCGGGTCGGCGGGAATTTATAATATAACAGAATCAGAGATGTCTATGAAAATATTAGACAGCAAGATGAAAGCCGCCGGAAAAACGGAAGCAACCGTCATCGTGACAGCCAACCCAGGATGCCTTTTGCAAATGCAGCTCGGCATTTTGCGCGAAGGATTAACAGACCGTGTCCGCGCGGTCCATTTGGCGGATTACCTTTTGGAAGCGGCGGATTTGTCATAAACGGAAAAAGCAGAGAGACCGAACGGCTCTCTGCTTTTATGATGCTGCAAGTTTTACAGTTCGGGGCAGATTTATCCGGGTATTGAAGCTTCCAATCTGGCACTCGGATCACGCCAAATGTTTGCCCATTTTTTCACAGCCGCCATGATAATCACAAACCCGAGAATGAGCATGATAATAGATAAAACGCCATTCAGCACATTGTATCCCGCCGCTTCGGGATTCAAATACACATACCGCACCATCCAATAACCCGCATAATTGACGGTCACGTACAAATAAGCGAGAGGAATCAGGCATGTCAGCATATAACGCCGCTTATCGGCTATCTTCAATACGACAGTCGCACCGATGATTAATCCGACGGACGCCATAAGCTGATTGGACACGCCGAACAGCGCCCAAATGGAGCTGATGTCGCCCGAATACAGAAGATAGCCCCACAGCAGGCAGGCGAGCGCGCTTGAGAAAATCGAGCCCGGCAGCCAGTCTGTTTTTTTCAGAGGCTTATACACCTCTCCGAAAAACTCCTGGATCAAGTAGCGGGCGACACGGGTTCCCGCATCAATCGCCGTTAAAATAAACACCGCTTCAAACATAATGACAAATTGAAAAAAGTATGAAGCCAAATGACTGAAAAACGGAATCTCCGTAAAGATATACGTCATTCCGACGGCAAGCGTAACAGCGCCGCCCGTTCTTCCTTCCAGACTGAGCCCGATTTCTTTGCTCAATTCAGGCAGATGGACGACATTCATCCCAAGGGCGCGGAAAATTTCCGGCGTGCTGTTAATGGCAAAATAATCGGCTGGCTCAAGTGCGGCGGCGGCTATGAGCGCCATAATCCCGACGAGACATTCAACAAGCATCGCTCCGAAAGCAACCGGCTTTATATCACTCCATTTATCCAGCATTTTCGGCGTTGTGCCGGAACCGACAAACGCATGAAAGCCTGAAATGGCGCCGCAGGCAATCGTTATTGAAATAAACGGCCAGACAGGTCCCGCGATCACCGGTCCGCCGCCGTGAATGAACTCCGTTACGGCCGGGAATTTAACGGCTGGATTAACGAAAAAGACTCCGGCGATCAAAGCGGCAAATACCCCGATTTTCATAAAACTGCTTAAATAGTCACGCGGGGCAAGCAAAAGCCAAACCGGAAGCGCCGCGGCGAAAAAAGCATAGACGGGAAGCGCCACCGCGAGTGTTTTCGCATCCAACGTCAGCATGTCGCCGAGAGCCGTTGTCTGCAGCCGCGGCCCGATCACAACGCCGGCCATTAACAAAAGAAAACCGACAGTTGATGCAAGTTTGAGATTGCCCGTTTTTTTATAGTAGACGCCGACCCCCATCGCGATCGGAATCGTAATCCCCACCGCAAACGTTCCCCACGGGTTTTTCTCAAGTGCGTGCAGCACAACCATGGACAGCCCCGCCATCGTGATCGTAATGATAAACAGCATCGAAAGACCCGTGCAAAAGCCCGCCACCGGGCCGAGCTCTTCTTTGGCGACTTCAGAAAGCGTTTTCCCGTTTTTCCGCATAGATGCAAACAATACGACAATATCGTGCACGGCTCCCCCGATCACCGCCCCGATTAACAGCCATAACAGCCCGGGCAGATAGCCGAACTGAGCTGCGAGAATCGGTCCGACAAGCGGGCCGGCAGCGGCAATTGCCGCGAAATGGTGGCCGAATGACACCCATTTATTCGTCGGCACATAATCTTTCCCATCCTCAAGCAAATGGGCCGGAGTCGGTGTCTGATCATTGATTTTTAATACTTTGACCATCATAAAGGTACCGTAAAGCCGATAGGCGATCGCCAAAATGCATATAGACGCTATGACGATTGTAATCGCATTCATTTAATCCCAGCCCCTTTTCTCTTTTTCTAAATATTATCACAATTATCAGATAACGAGAGATGATTTTTGCGTAAAAAAAGCCGGCGTCGCAGCCCGGCTTTTCGGAACATTATTTTCCTGATAAACGGATGACATTCCAGGACAGCGGCGTAAAATAGGCCGTTATCCCTTCAGCGTTTGCGGAAGACGTTCCGTTTGAGTGAGGCATAACTTCTTTTCTGTTTTTTTGATTGGTCGCTTTCATATCCTGATGCTCCAGCACGATATGCTCAATGATGCGGTAATCTTCAAACCCTCTCAGTTTGATCTCCGTTTCTATCGGTTCCTTGCTTTTGTTGACGGCAAAAATGGTCAGGGCTTCATCCTCTTCACGGTAAACGGCCGCGGCATCAACATACGGCACATCCGTAAAATCCGCTGAGTCGTATTTCGGGGAGGTAATCAGCAGCTTCATCGAAGTCCCTCTCCCGTAGACAGAGGCGTGCATGTAAGGATAAAAGATCGGCTGCCTCCATGCTTCTCCGCCCTTTTCAGTCATGATAGGCGCAATCACGTTGACAAGCTGGGCAAGACAGGCGATCTTTAGTCTGTCCGCATGCTGCAGCATCGTAATCAGCAATGAACCGATCAACAGCGCATCTTCAAAATTGTAGATGTCTTCCAGAATCGGCCGGGCCGTAATCCACGGCTCCACTTTTTTATCCGCTTCATTGGAGTGATACCATACATTCCACTCATCTAAAGAAAGGTGAATCGTTTTTTTGCTCCGTTTTTTCGCTTTCATATAATCACATACGGCTGTGACGGATTTGATAAAATGGTCTAAATCCATCGACTTCGCCAAATAGTTTTCAAGATCATTTTCATGGTTGCCGTAATACGTATGCAGTGAGATGTAATCCACATGCTCGTACGTATGCTCAAGCACCTCCGCCTCCCATTCGATAAAGGTCGGCATGCCGCTGTTTGAGCTTCCGCAGGCCACCAATTCGATCGTCGGGTCCGTCCATTTCATCACTTTTGCCGTTTCAGCGGCGAGCCGTCCGTATTCATGCGCCGTTTTGTGCCCGATCTGCCAAGGGCCGTCCATCTCATTTCCTAAGCACCACGTTTTTATGCCGTAAGGTTTTTCATAGCCGTGCGATTTTCGCAAGTCGCTCCAGTATGACCCTTCAGGATGGTTGCAGTACTCGACGAGGTTCCGGGCGGCATCGATTCCTCTCGTCCCGAGATTGACCGCCATATTCACTTCGGCGTTCACTTTTTTTGCCCACGTTAAAAATTCATTCGTCCCGACTTCGTTCGTTTCTGTCGTCTGCCATGCCAGATCAAGCCTCCGCGGTCGGCCCTTCACCGGTCCGACGCCGTCTTCCCAATTGTAGCCCGAGAGAAAATTCCCGCCCGGATAGCGGATGAACGGCACCTGTAATTCTCTGATCAGCTCCTGTACGTCTGTTCTGAACCCGTCCTTGTCGGCTTTCGGGTGTCCTGGCTCATAAATGCCTTCATACACCGCCCGGCCCATATGTTCTATAAATGATCCGTACATCCGTTTGTCCACTTCACCGATGATATATTCTTTATCTGCTGTAATTCCCGCTTTTTTCATTATGTTTCCTCCCTCTCTCTATCCCTTCACTCCGCCGACTGTCAGGCCGGAAATAAAGTATTTTTGGAAAAACAAGAATATGATAATCACCGGCAGTATCGCAAAAACGGAACCGGAGATCAGCATGTCATAGTTGTTGCCGTACGGACTCAGCAGCCCTGACAGTCCGATTGGAAGCGTAAACATTTCTTTCGACCGAAGCACGATCAGCGGCCATAAAAAGTTATTCCAGCTGTTTAAAGATTGGAGAATGATCATTGCTCCGAATGCCGGTTTCATGAGGGGCGCCATAATTCTGAAGAAAATTCCGAATTCCGTGCAGCCATCCATTCTCGCTGAATCGAGCAGATCCCTCGGAAGGCCGAGTGCGTATTGCCTGAAAAAGAACACGGCGACAGGCGACACAATAAACGGCAGAATCACCCCCGTATAAGAATCAATCAAATGAAGCCCCACCGTCAGTTTAAATAACGGAAGCATCATCACTTCCAGAGGCACCATCATAATGATCAGCACAAGAACGAAAATAACATTTCTGCCTTTAAACTCGTATACACCGAGTCCGTAGCCGATCATAGAGGAAAAAAACAGTGTGAGAACCGTGGTGAGAACGCCGAGCAGCAGGCTGTTAAAAAACCACTTAAAATAAATGCTTCCCCCGTTGAACAAATACGTGTAGTTATCAAAGCTCATCACATCCGGATCAAGACGCAGATTCAGTCCGATGCGCATCAGCTCAGATGACGGCTTTAATGAACCGAGTAATAGACAGATCATCGGAAAGATATACAGCAGGCTCAGCATGATAAAAAACAAGGTAAACGCGACTCTGTACACGGAAAACATGTGATTGTTACGCACCACCTATCCCTCCCCTTTAAACGAACCGGACAGTTTCAGCGACACAAGGCTGACAAGTAAGATGACAAGCAAAAGGACAATTCCGATGGCGGCCCCGTACCCCATTTCGTTGTACGCAAGCCCCTGCTGATATAAATAACCGACAAGCGTGAGGCCGATATTGCCCGGGGAATTATTCTGCCAAAGCACATAGCTTTCCTCAAACATTCTGAAACCGCCGATCATACTGATCGTTAACACATAAACCGATACCGGCTTTAAAAACGGGAGGGTAATATGCCGGAACTTTTTCCACGTACTCGCCCCGTCAATTTCAGCCGCCTCATATAATTCTTTCGGCACGTTTTGCAATCCGGCCAGAAAATAAAGAATGTTAATGCCCATCCATCTCCATGATGCAAGCAGCACCATTAAAAACATGCCGGTTCCTTTGTTATTGAGCCAGTTTTGAGGCGATACGCCAAGCTTCATCATCAGCTCGTTTGCCAGCGACGTATTCATTTCTCCGAACATCAGCCGGAATATAATCCCCGCGACGATCGTCGATGTCAAAGCCGGTACGAACAGTGCCGATTTAAACACATTTCTGAATCTGACGAGCTTCGAATTCAGAATCACCGCCAAAAGAAGCGGCACCGGGATCAGCACGATCAGCGTCCAGAAGGTATATTCCAATGTATTAAACAGTGCGGTGTAAAAGGTTGGATTAAGAAGAGAGGAGTAATTGGAAAAACCGACAAATGCAGCTTCTCCCGGCAGTATCCGCTGAAAGCTCATGATACACACGCTGATGATCGGATACAAAAAGAAAACGAGAAACGAAATGATAAAAGGCGCCGTAAAAAGATAAGGCGCCGCTTTTTTGGAATACAGCACATTGCGCCGGCGCGGCTTCTTCCGGGCTGCGGAAACGGTTTGCGCTGTCTCTGTCTTTACAGGTCTCATAAAAGCTCCCCCGCTTTCTCCGTTAAAATGGGCGGCTGCTTATTTTTCCAATTGCTGTGCCGCCTCGTCCAAGGCTTCCTTAGGTGTTTTTTCCTGCGTCTTCAGCGCATCGAACAGCACCTGTCTGACGACGAGATCAGCCGCTTTAGAGAAGTCTTCATGCAAATAAATCGGATTGATCTCATCTTTTACTTCAAGGAGCGTGGAAAAAATGGATGTACCGTTCCGGAAGAAATCCGTGTACTTGTTTTTCTCCTTCAATTCTTTTGAATCCCACACGTCCCAGCGGAGCGGATCAAAGCCGAGCACCGTCCACAGCTTAATATTTCCTTCCTTTGAACCTTTCGCAAATCCGAGAAATTCTTTCGCGAGCTTCAGATGTTCGGCCTGTTTCGGCACAACGGTGGCTGTTCCGCCCAAGCCCGCTGATCTGTCCCCGCCTTCTTTCCAGGCCGGCATAGGGTAAATCGCCATTTTCCCTTTTAAATCAGGCATATAATCGATAAACCGTCCCATGTACCAGATGGGCATCAGCACTGACGCTGCCCCGCCCTGATTCATAAAACCGTAGTATTCTTCACTGTGATGGCCGCCGCCGGGAGCCGGCAGAAGGGTCTTATCATTTACCATGTCCTTTAAGTCATTCAATGTGTCTATATTCGTTTTATTGTTCAGAATCAACTTTCCGTTTTTGCTGAAGTAGCCTGATCCTTGCTGCGAAATCACGGAAAGAAATGTGGCGGAGTCATTTGTTTCAACCGTTCCCATCGGTTTCCCCGCGATTTCGCGTACTTTTTTCCCCGCCCGCCGGTAGTCCTCCCATGTCTTAATCGATGCGGGATCAACGCCCGCCTTTTTCATAATATCCATGTTGTAAAACATCACGGTCGTCCCTACATGTGTGTCAAGGCCGTACAGTTTGCCGTTTTTGCTGTATAAGGCCAGGCGCGCTTCCACAAACTTATCGCGGTCTTTTTCAATCAGCGGAGTCAGATCGGCAAGCGGGATATCCTTCCCCTTCAGAAAATTCGAGAACCGGCTTAATTCCACGTCGGCAATATCAGGAAGCCCTTCGCCCGCGATCAGGGAAACGGATAGATTATCATGCATTTGTCCATAAGGATAAACAACGGTATTCAGCTTAATTTTGCGCTCCGGATATTTCTGATTCCATTCTTTGGCCATTTCCTGATAAAACTGTTCGTGCAGTCCGTTAAACGTCCAAAATGTCAGCTCCGTTTCTCCCGCCCTGCCGGCAGTCCGTTCTTGTGAACAGCCGGCGGTAAATAATAAGAACATCATCAGCGCCAAACATGCAGCGGTCGTTTTTTTCATGTCATTACCCCTTCCGCTTCAGGCCGTGCGGCGAATGATGTGCAAAGAGCGCGATATTTTCATTTATGATGGTTAAGCCGGTATAACGGTCTCGCAGTGTGTGCGCGTGCTTAAGGGCGTCGCTGACAAGGTCCTGTTTTACACCGATTTCATCAAAACTGGCGGGACCTCCGGCAGATGTGAGCCACCCGGCAATTGTTTTGCCGTCAGGAAGCCCTTCATATGCTGATTGAACCGCCTCGCGAAAGTGCGGCGGAAGTTCTGCAAGCTTTTCGTGACAGGCTAGATCTTTGTAAATATCACTTAGCACCGCGCACGCGCAGCCCACCTTCGCACCGTGGAGAATCGGGGGCTGTTTCGTCTTCAGCAGTTCCATCTCAATCCAATGCGAGATGTGATGCTCTCCTCCTGAAGCGGGACGGGAGTGATCAAGAGCAAGCATGACAAGACCCGAGACGATCAGCGCTTCCATCAGGATGCGAATGCCGGCCTCTGTTCCCATGGCAATGTCAGCACGGTGATCAATGCACTGCCAAAGCGCGTCTTTCACAAGTTTCGCCCCGGCTTCTGAGTACGGCTCATCCGCAAGCCTATGGGAGATCTCCCAATCTGCCAGCGAAGTTATTTTTCCGAGCATGTCGCCGAAGCCTGCGGCTGTCATTGCGCGCGGCGCTTCTTTTAATAGATTCGTATCCGCAAATAAGGCGATCGGCGCTTTCGTTTGAATCGTCGTTTTGATGCCGTTTAATATAAGCGGCGCTCCCGCCGATGTAAATCCGTCGACTGAAGGAGCGGTGGGGAATGAGATAAACGGCAAACCGCGCTGGCAGGCGGCAAACCGCGTAATGTCGTGAATCGTTCCTGACCCGGCCGCAATGATGACATCCGTCTCTTCCGCGATATTGATCAGCGTATAGATCAGTGTCCTTTCATCAGCAGCCGCGGTTCCTGTTTCATGCTCCGGAATGATGATCTTTGCCGCTTTGATCCCGCCGGCCTTCAATTCGTCCGCAAGCATCCCTCCCGCCGCTTCGTCAGTGTTCCGGTCACAGACGATCGCCGGATGTTTCCAGCATTTTTTTTGAAGAAATCTGAAAAGCTCTTCTTTTGCATCCGCTCCGATGATGATGTCTTCTATTTGAATAGGAGAGCGGCTGCCTCCTTCCTTATTAAACTCGGATTGAATGTCCGCCGGAGAAAGTTTCATAAAAGGATTCCCCCCTTCGCTAATTCTGTCAGGTCTTTCATAGAATCGAGCACGATGTCAGGCTCATAGAGACGCGTCTCCCCAAGTTTTGCCGATCCCGTCAGAACCAACACGCTTTTCATCCCGTACAGCCTTCCCATTGCGATATCTGATTCGAGGCTGTCCCCGATTATTGCGCATTCTCCCGGAGAAAGCCCGAGCGCTTCACATGCTGCCTCAGCCATCAGCCAAGACGGTTTGCCGACGACAAGCTCCGTTTTTACTCCGGCAGATGCCTCAATGGCCCCGATCATTCCCGCAACGTCCATAGCATGGCCGCCTTCATTCGGAAACGAGCGGTCCCGGTTCGTGGCGATGATGCGCGCGCCGGAGGAAGCTGCCTGAAAAGCGAGATTCAGATCCTCATAGGTGACAGTTTCATGCAAAGAGATAACAAGCCAGTCTGCCGCCTCCGGTTTTTGCGCCATGGTGACACCCGCTAAAGCGAGTTCATCAGTCAGCCCTTTCTCTCCTAACACCCATACCTTTGACAAAGGATAATGCTTCTTTAAAAATGATGCCGTCACACTGGAGGACAGCACGATGCTCCGTTCATCCGTGCGGATACCGGCACCAAGCAGTTTCTTTTGGCACATGGCTCTTGATAGATTGCCGCGGTTGCTTAAAAAGACAACGGCTTTGCCTAGGGACTGAAGGGTATGAATGGCTTCTGTTGCGCCGTCAATCAGCTCCTGCCCCCTGAATACGGTTCCGTCTAAATCAATCAGAAACCCGGATGCGTCAAGTTTGGCCATAATAAGCATTCGCCCCGTGTTTTCTGTAAAAATGCTTATCATGCAGCACTCTGTCTATCGGGCTGAGCTGTTTGTTCAGCATAAGCGAATGGTAGGCCATTTCCGCCACGGTTTCGAGCACTACAGCGTTATGCACGGCATTCAGCGCGTCCGTTCCCCAGCAGAATGGACCGTGGCTGTGGACAAGAACACCCGGATTTTGTTCATACGATTCATTTTGAAAAGTTTCCGCTATGACTTTGCCTGTATGATATTCGTAATCTTTCACAATTTCTTCTTCATACATTTCCCTCGTACAGGGTATAGCGCTTTCAAAATAATCCGCGTGGGTCGTTCCGAGCGCGGGAATGTCTCTGCCTGACTGCGCCCAGCTCGTCGCCCAGCGGGAATGCGTATGAACGATTCCGCCGATAGCGGGAAAGGCTTTATACAGATAAAGATGGGTCGGCGTGTCAGAGGACGGCTTCAGCGAGCCTTCCAGAATCTCTCCGTCCTCATTCAGGACGACCAGTTTGTCTGCGGTCAGCTCACTGTAATCGACACCGCTCGGTTTAATGACGATTCTCCCGCTTTCTCTGTCAATGCCGCTGACATTTCCCCATGTAAACGTGACAAGATTATGTTCCTCAAGCTTCAGGTTGGCGGCGAGCACTTCTTCTTTTAACGCTTCAAGCATGGCGGCTCTCCCCTTTCGCGAACTCACGGTTTTTAATGGCTTTCAGGCGTTTCATGACATTGTTTTCTTTGCCGAAGTAGTGAACGAGCTCTTTGTATTCCGCATATAAGCTGTCATAAATCTCAGCTCTTCCCCGATTCGGGACATAAGAGCCGTCTTTTAATTTCCCCATATGTGCGCAAGCCTCAGCAATATTGGAGAAACCCCCGTTTTCCCGTCCCGCAGCGAGCGCTCCGAAAATCGCGGATCCCAGTGCCGGCGCCTGCGGAGACCCGGATAATTTAATGTCCATATTTGTGACGTCTGCATAAATTTGCATGATAAATGGATTTTTCTCAGCGATTCCTCCGGCTGCATAAAGCTCCTCGACCGGAACGCCGTTTTCGCGGAATGTTTCGATAATCATCCTCGTTCCGAACGCCGTCGCTTCAATCAATGCCCTGTAGATTTCTTCCGGTTTCGTGTGCAGCGTCATGCCGAGCATCATGCCCGTCAAATCGGCGTCCACCAAGGTTGACCGGTTTCCGTTCCACCAGTCAAGCGCGAGAAGACCGCTTTCCCCCGGAGCAAGCTCAGCTGCTTTTTCGCTTAAAAGCTCGTGAATATCGATCTGTTTTTCCTCGGCTTCCTTCTCATAGTCTTTCGGAACGCACGTTTTAACAAACCATTCAAAATGGTCGCCGACACAGGACTGCCCCGCTTCATATCCCGCATATCCAGGCAAGATGCCGTTATTGACAACTCCGCACATACCGGGGACGATATGTTCTTCCTCACCGAGCAGCACATGACAGGTGGACGTTCCCATGATCATCAGCATTTTCCCCGGCTCTGTAATGCCGACCGCTGGCACTGACACGTGAGCGTCAACATTGGCGACGGCAACGGCCGTCCCCGGCAAAAGCCCGGTCAGCTCCGCCATTTTTTCGGTCAGTCCTCCTGCCTTTTCTCCGACTGAATAAATGGTTCCGCTTAATTTATCATTTGTAATCGTTTTCATTAACGGGTTGAGCCTTTCGAAAAAATGATTAGGCGGATATCCCGTCTCCTCATTCCAAATTGCTTTGTAGCCGGCCGTGCAGTTGCTCCGCTTCAATGAACCGCACAATTGATAGACGGTCCAGTCTGCCGCTTCCACAATCCGATCTGCCGCCTCGTATATATGCGGCGCTTCTTCCGCAATTTGCATGATTTTCGGGATCATCCATTCGGAAGAAATTTTACCGCCGTATCTTTTGAGAAATTCTTCTTTTGTGTCTTCGGCAATCGCGTTCAAACGGTCTGCATGCTTTTGAGCCGCATGATGCTTCCACAGCTTCACATAACTGTGCGGCTCCCGCTCAAATTCCGGAAGCATACAAAGCGGCTGTCCCGCGCCGTCTACCGGCAAAATGGTGCAGGCCGTAAAATCAATTCCTATGCCGATCACATCTTTTGGATCAGCGCCCGACTGCTGAAGCAGGCTCGGAATCGCCGTTTCCAAAACTTCAATATAATCGGCGGGATCTTGAAGCGCCCAGTCACGAGGGAGCTTTTCCCCCGTTTTCGGCAGCGTACGGTCGATAACGGCATGAGTGTATTCTTTGACCGCGGATGCAATTTCTTCTCCTGTCCGGACATTGACAAGCACCGCCCTGCCGGACAATGTGCCGAAATCCACACCAATTGTATACGCCATATCAATTCCCTCCCAGCCGGTATAATGCGTCATTCCACTTCAGCTCTTTTTTCAGCTCGCGTATTTCGGTATTGCGGGAAATAAAGATGCTTTCAATGCCTGCCATTTCAGCCCAGTCAAGCATCTGTTCAGCCGTAAGACGGAAGGACATACAGGTATGATGAGCGCCTCCCGCCAAAATCCATGCTTCCGCAGCTGTTTTCAGCGATGGCTCAGGCTTCCACAGCACCCGCGCCACAGGCAGATTCGGCATATCATGTTCAATTTCCCTGCCTTCCGCTTCATTCAGAATGAGACGGAACCGCCCTCCGATGTCAATGATACTTGCGATGATGGCTGAACCGCCGATTCCGTTAAAGACCAATCGGGCGGGATCTTCCTTTCCCCCGATTGAGAGAGGATGGACTTCGATTTTCGGCCGGTCAAGGGCAATTGTCGGACATACTTCAAGCATATGTGATCCGAGAATCATCGCACGCCCCGGCTCAAAATGGTACGTGTAATCTTCCATGAAGGAGGTTTGTTTTCCGTCCGCCATTATTTTCATCATTCGTACCAAGGCAGCCGTTTTCCAATCGCCTTCGCCGGCAAATCCGTACCCTTTTTCCATGAGACGCTGAACGGCAAGCCCCGGAAGCTGCTTCATTCCGTGCAAAACTTCAAAGGAGGTCGAAAACGCTGTATATCCGCCCCGTTCGAGAAAGGCCGTTAATCCGAGTTCGATTTTCGCCTGTTCTTTAATGGAAGAAACTTTTGCTTCATCCCGTTTCGTTTCATCGCTGATGATATACAATTTGTCGTATTCTTCATAAAGCGCTTCAATTTCTGCATCGGTGACATTGTTCATCACCTCGGTAAGATCACCGATTCCGTACCCGTCAACCTGCCAGCCGAATTGAATGTGGGCGCCGACTTTGTCTCCGTCAGTAACGGCTACATTCCGCATGTTGTCGCCGAACCGGGCTACTTTAATATGCCTGCTTTCATTCCAAGCGGCAGCAGTATTCATCCATTGTGAAATGTCACGTTTAACTTCTTCATCATCCCAATAGCCTGCAATGACTTTTCTCGTCTGCCCCATTCTTGACTGGATATATCCGTATTCCCGGTCTCCGTGGGCGGATTGGTTGCTGTTCATAAAATCCATATCAATCGTTTCCCACGGAATGTCGTGATGATATTGGGTATGCAGATGAAGCATCGGCTTTTGAAAGGCGGAAAGACCTTCAATCCACATTTTCGCCGGAGAAAATGTATGCATCCACGTGATGATCCCGGCGCAGTTTTCTTGATATTGGGCTTCCCGCAAAACCTCTCTGATTGTTTCAGATGACGTAACAACCGCTTTATGCCTGATCTTGTATCTTGATGACACCCCGCTGAGACCGTCACATATCCCTTTTGCGTGTTGATCGACAAGCTGAAGCGTTTCCTCTCCGTATAAGTGCTGACTTCCCGTCACAAACCAAAATTCATATTCTTTGTTCTGAAGCACAATCATTTCCCCTTCCTGTCAAAATAAAGCGCTTGCATTTAAAAATATACGTATAAATTAAAATATTAAACTTTTAACTTTTTATTTGTACGAACAATTTTATTATAGTTAAGGAGGAATCAAACTGTCAATCTTTTATTACAAGTAAAAAGCCGGACACACATGCCCGGCTGCTCAATTAATAGGATGGCCACCCTGAACTCCAATCGATATCATTGATGAGCATCTTCGGGATTCCGCTGTTTTCGGCATCATACGCATGACGCACTAAAATATTTCCGTTCACAATGTCTTGACCGCCCGGGCCTTTCCAGCGGTCATTGCCGGAATCAAGAATCGTCCCTCCGCCTTCTGACATGCTTTTCCCGCTTTTATCGAGATATGGACCGGTGATGCTTTTGGATCTTCCATAAGCGATTTTGTACGTACTATTCACGCCTGAACAGCATTTATCAAACGACACCATTAAGTAATAGTAGCCGTTCTGGTAGGTGATGGCCGGCGCTTCCAAAGCTCCGCCGTTATTCGGTCTGGCAGCGATGGAATACAGTGATCCCGTCGGTTTCATTGTGTTTTTATCAAGCTTTGTCAGCTTAATGCCGCTCCAAAAAGAACCGAAGGCAAGCCATGGATTTCCGTCTTTATCAATTGTCAGCTCCGGGTCAATTGCATTGTAGTTATTGGCGCTTGTTGAACGGATGACGAGCCCTTCGTCCTTCCAGTTTCCCGAACTGAGACTTGTAGATGATGCAAGACCGATCGCGGAGGTATTTTTGCCGAATGAAGAAACGGCATAGTAAAGCCAATACTTTCCGTTATAAAATTGAACATCGGGGGCCCATTGATTCAGCCCGTAATTCGGCACGTAATTGCCCCACCAAGACAGCGGGGAAGTAAAAATTGATTTCTGAACGGTCCACACGCCGCCGCTGCCCGCCTTTAAGACACGAAGCCCCCTCTCACCTTCCAAACCGGTTCCGAACGCGTACCACGTGTTTCCTTCTTTCGCCATTGTCGGATCGTGCAGCAATTCATTCGACGCACCCCAAAACGCGGCAGATGCCGGGGACGAAGACAGCAGCAGCAGCCCGGCTGTGACGACTGCGCACGAAAAGCGGATCATGCGTTTGAATCTGTTTTTCATTTCATAACCCCTCTCTTTTTTTGAAGCGCTTACAAAAATCTTCTGTAAGATATTTCTATGTCTTTTCTTATTGTAGCCATCGTGATCATATTTGTACAGACAAAAAAAAGAATCTGCTTGAAAAAGCAGATTCTTCCGTATCATTATTGATATGTAATACGGTCAACCGTTTCCCGGTCTAATTTTTTAATTACTTCTGTGATCAATTTTACCGTATTCTCATAATCATCCCGATGCAAAATAGCGGCATGAGTGTGAATGTAGCGCGTTGCGATCGTAATAGACAGCGCCGGCACTCCGTTTGCGGTTAAATGAATGGAACCTGAATCCGTCCCGCCCCCGGCAATGGAATCGAATTGATACGGAATTCCCGCTTCTTCCGCCGTGTTTACGACAAGGTCGCGCAGCCCTTTGTGAGAGACCATAGATGCGTCATACAGAATAATTTGCGGCCCTTCGCCGATTTTACTTTGCGCTTCTTTTTCAGAAATTCCCGGTGTATCTCCGGCAATTCCGACATCCACACCGAACGCGATATCAGGCTGGATGGTATGCGCCGCTGTTTTCGCCCCGCGCAGCCCGACTTCTTCTTGAACCGTTCCCACTCCGTATACTTCATTCGGATGATCGCTGTTTTCCAGATTTTTTAATACATCGATGGCAATCGCACAGCCGATACGGTTGTCCCATGCTTTCGCCAATAAATGTTTTTCATTGTTCATCACTGTAAATTCAAAATACGGCACAACCTGGTCACCCGGTAGAACGCCCCATTCCATTGCTTCTTCACGGCTGGACGCCCCGATATCGATGAACATCTCTTTGATATCGGCGGCTTTTTTTCTGGCGTCAGGCGGTAAAATATGAGGCGGCTTCGAACCGATGATTCCCGTGATGTCTCCTTTTTTTGTCACGACGGTGACGCGCTGGGCCAGCATCACCTGAGACCACCAGCCGCCGACGGTTTGGAAGCGGAGAAAGCCTTTATCAGTGATTTGCGTCACCATAAAACCGACTTCGTCTAAATGCCCTGAGATCATGATTTTCGGACCGTTTTCTTCGCCGGTTTTTTTGGCGATTAAGCTTCCCAGCCGGTCGGTTGTGACCTCATCGGCAAATGGTTCTATGTATGATTTCATCACTTGTCTGACTTCTCTCTCATTTCCCGGTATCCCTTTTGCGTCCGTTAACGCTTTCAGCATGGTGAGCGTTTCATCTAATTTTGTCATCAATAAACCTCCTTTTTTTCACTACCTTCTTATTATACAGAACCGATGCAGAAGCATACGATTAATTCGCCTGAAAAACGGGTAAATGTTTTTATCTATTTCTTTTAAAAAAATGAAACCTTTTGTTTTGTTTTTCGTATTACATCAGATCATGACAAAGGTGAGGAGGTGCCTTCACACAGATGGCCATTACAGTATTCAGGATTGTCTTGCTTGCACTTCTTATTTATTTTATTTACATGGCGGTCAAATTCTACGCAAACCCGAAGAGAAGGCTCAGACTGGCACAATCAAAAGAAAATTTTTATTTTATTGATGAACAGAAAAACACGCGAAAAAATCTCCAGCTTACTTATAAAGGAGTGCTCTTTGAAGGAGAGAAGCATATCCCTTCCAAAGACCATCCGCTGTTTATTCATACGATATTTGTATGGACTGAGACTCCGGAAAAGCTGAGCAGCTTTTCTGCAGATGATTTCGAAGAAGTTGAGAAAAAGGTATTGGAGCGGTACCCGAATTGCAAGATTGATTGGGACCAGCCCATTAAAAAAGCAAAAAAAGCAGGCGGGCGCTGAGCCCTCCTGCTTTTTATTTATCATTCAAATAGATCACCACAAGGGCGGCTTCAACGAGAAAAAGCAGCGGCACCCCGTATAAAAAAGCTTTGTGCTTTGTCTTATGCCTGAAGGTGCGCATGCCGATCCATACGCCGAGTGAGCCGAACATGGCGGCTGTGAGCCATATCCGTTTCTCTGATATTCTCCATCTGTGCGCTTTCGCTCTTCTTTTATCAGCGCCCATGATCCAAAAGCCGTATCCGTTTATCAGTACGGCATAAATGAAGAGAGCCATTAATTGTCACCCTTTACGTAAAAAAACCGCTCCCGGAAAGAGAGCGGCTTTTTCAACTTACTTGTCTAACTGAGCTTTAGCAGCATCAGCAAGCTGATTGAAAGCAGTAAGATCGTTTACAGCAAGATCAGCAAGCATTTTGCGGTTTACTTCGATGCCTGAAAGCTTAAGACCGTGCATTAAACGGCTGTAAGAAAGACCGTTCATACGAGCAGCTGCGTTGATACGAGTGATCCAAAGCTTACGGAAGTCACGTTTTTTCTGACGACGGTCACGGAAAGCGTAGTTTCCAGATTTCATGACCTGCTGGTTTGCTACTTTGTATAATCTATGTTTTGAACCGAAATAACCTTTTGCTAATTTAAGAACCTTTTTACGACGCTGACGCGACACAGTTCCGCCTTTTACTCTTGGCATTATATTTCCCTCCTAATTGTTCCTTGTCCGATTACTTGATGTTAGCAAGCTGTTGTTTGATACGTTTGAAGTCTCCTGCGCTTACAATAGCACCCTTGCGAAGCTTACGCTTTTGCTTTTGGGATTTGTTGGCGAATAAGTGACTTGTATATGCATGAGAACGTTTTAACTTCCCAGAACCTGTCTTTTTAAAACGTTTAGCAGATCCGCGGTGAGTTTTCATTTTTGGCATGGGATTTCCTCCTTATTGCTTTTCGTTTTTCGGCGCGAGCATTAAGAACATGCTGCGGCCGTCCATTTTTGGTTTTGTTTCGACTGTCGCAACTTCCGCACATGCTTCAGAGAAACGGTCCAATACGCGCTGGCCGATTTCTTTATGAGTGATTGCGCGTCCTTTAAAGCGGATAGAAGCTTTCACTTTATCGCCTTTTTCAAGGAATTTAATCGCATTTCGCAATTTCGTGTTAAAGTCATGCTCATCGATTGTCGGACTTAATCTAACTTCTTTTAAGTTAATGATTTTTTGATTTTTGCGTGCTTCTTTGTCCTTTTTCTGCTGCTCGAATCTGAACTTACCGTAGTCCATGATGCGGCATACAGGCGGTTTTGCATTCGCTGCAACTAACACAAGGTCAAGATTTGCGCGGCCGGCGATTTCAAGTGCTTCCTGACGGGACTTGATGCCGAGCTGATCGCCATTTTGTCCGATCAGACGAACTTCACGTGCACGGATACCCTCATTAACCAATTGATCTTTGCTAATAATGAGCCACCTCCATAGTTTCTTCGAATTGATTCACAACGCGTTTTGACTGCATTCTGCAGGCAAACAAAAAGTGCGGGCATGACAACACACCCACACTACGAACATCTGCATAAATAAAAATGTACGGTCAACCTGCCAACTACATGAATGTGTCAATCAGGTGAGAAGCGGGTGCCTCTGCTTGTGATTTATATTCAATTCAATAACTATTCTACACAATACCGGAACGTTAGTCAAGAATGACTTATCCGGATCAACTTTTTCATTTTAACACGGCACCGGGGGGAGCGCAAGGAAAAATGTGAAATTTCGTTCTTTGCCGTCCGCGGATGAGCCGGACAATAAAAAAACCCGGATGTATGATCCGGGTTTATCCACCAATGAGCTGAACGAATACCGGGATGACCAGCACCGTCACCACTCCTACGACGACAACCGCGATACTTGCCATTGCCGCTTCTACTTCTCCCATCTCAATACCGACCGCAACACCGAGTGCGTGTCCGGATGTGCCGAGAGCCAGTCCTTTAGAGATCGGATGTTTCACTTTAAACAGTTTTAAGAATAAAGCCCCGAGAGCATAGACAATGACGGCGTTGAAAATGACGGCGAAAGCAGTGATGTCGGTGATGCCGCCGATCCCTTTTGACAGCGGAAGGGCAATTGCCGTTGTCGCTGCCTGCGGAAGCATGCTTTTCATAACGGCCGCGTCAAGATGAATGCCTTTTGCGATCAGATAGACAATCGTGACTGAGCAGATAGAGCCGGCAATGATAGACGACATGATCTGCCACCAGTATTTTTTCAGCTTGTCACGCTGTTTGTATAAAGGAATGGCAAAAGCAATCGTCGCGGGCTCCAGGAAGAACTTAATAATGTCTCCGCCGCTTTTATAATCTTCATATGAAAAACCGCCGAGCTTCAGAAAAAGGATGCCAAGCACCATCGCGACAAACAGCGGGGTGAAGAGGAAAAATCCTTTCGTTTTTTTAAATAAATACGTGCCGATGCCAAAGGCCGCAAGCGAAACGACAATACCGAAATATGGACTCATCCGATTTCCCTCCTAATGCTGCACAAGTTCATTTTCTTGATTGGAACGGCGCACCGTTTGTTTATCAGCCGGAGCTGCCTTCTGACGTTTTTGGCTGACTGACAGAATCAGCTGAGAAAAAAGGCCCGTCGCCCCTAACAGAATGATGGTGGCGAGTAAGATGACGAGTGCGATCTGCACGCCGTACTGCTGCATGACGCCAAGTGAATTCATCACGGAGATGCCCGACGGGACAAATAAAAATCCGATCAGTGACGTTAATGATGTTCCCAGCGTTTCTACTTGTTCAAGTTTTATCACTTTCAGGCATAAAAGGACAAATAATAGCACCAAACCTACTACGGAAGCGGGTATAGGAATGGGGACAATCGCTGCAATCCCATTAGATATGAGCATAATGCCGGCAAAAATAAATGCTTGTGTCAGAAATCCGTACACTTTCTTCGCACTCATTTTCTTCACCTCTTTCTCTAAGTTAGGTCCATTATAAAAGAGAAACCGGCTTATTAAGCGCTTTCATCACAAACGGCAGAATATTCAATCTGAAATGCAAAAAACGGCTGCTGAAATGCAGAAAGCCGCCTCATATAATATGAAGCAGCTTTTTTAAGTCCTTTGCGTATGTACGGCTGACGGGAATTTTAGAGCCGTCTTTTAAGATCAGATTGTAGGTCGAATTAAACCACGGATGAATTTCCGTAATATGCTCCGTATTCACGATGAACGCGCGGTGCACTCTCAAGAAGCCCGTCTCAGGCAGTTTTTTCTCAATAACAGCTAAGGTTTCATGAACGGAATAAGACGCGGCAAACGTTTTGACGGAAACGTGCCCGTCCTCCATGCCCGCAAAAATAATATCCTTCGTATCTAAAATGACAATGGATTCGCCGGCTGATACCGCAAGCTTATGCGCTCCGGCTGCGGTTTGCTGTTCTGAGACGGCTTCTGCCCTGTCCTGCTTCACTCTTTTAAACTTTCTGATTGTCTGGCGGACTCTTTCTTCATCAAAAGGCTTTGTTAAATAATCGAGCGCATCGACTTCAAAGGCCTTTAAAGCAAATTGGTCATAAGCCGTCGCAAAAACGACAGCCGGCGGATTTTTCATGTTTTTCAGCCGCTTGGCAATGTCAAATCCGTTTTCTCCTGACAAATCAACATCTAAAAACAGCAGATCCGGTTTTTGATCCATCATGCTGTCAAAAGCGGATTCAATATTTTCCGCCTCGTTTATGTCATCTACTTCATTCGTCCGTTTCAGCAAATAAGCTAATTCATCCCTTGCCAGCATTTCATCATCAACGATTAACACCTTCAGCATGTTCTTCTCCTTTAGTCATCAGTTTCAAAGGCAGCTCAAATGATACGTCCGTACCTTTTTGGGGCTCACTTTCCAATCGCAGAGCGGCTTCAGGGCCGAACAGCCCGATCAGCCGCTGATTTAAATTGTAAAGTGCGGTTCCCGTTCCTTCTTTAGACGGCAGCGGACGGTTTCCGAGCACGGACAGCAATTCCGGATCAATTCCCCGTCCATTGTCCCTCACCCGCATTAAAACCGACGGGCCGGCGGATACCACGCTGACATTGACGGCACAGCTGTCCTGCTTTCTTGAAAATGCATGGCGGAGCGCATTTTCGACGAGGATCTGCAGCACAAAAGGAGGAATTTCGATGTCCTCCAAACCGTTTTCAATTTCAAGACTGATTTTATATTTCCCGGGAAAACGGGCCTGCTCCAATGACAAATATGCCTGCAGATGGTTCAGTTCTTTAGAAAGCGGGATGAGCAGCTGCCTTGCCCCCTGCAGGTTGGAACGGAAATAGACGCTGAGCTGCAGCAGAAGCTTTCGGGTTTTTTCCACATCCGTACGGCAAAGAGCAGAAATCGTATTGATTGCATTAAACAGAAAATGCGGATTGACCTGTGCCTGAAGCGCCTTTATTTCTGCATCTTTCAGCAATTTGCTCTGCAGTTCCGCCTCGCCGAGTTCAAGCTGGGTGGAAAACAGCATGGCGAGCCCCTCTGCGAGCTCTTCTTCAACCCGGCTTAAACCTGACGGGCTTTTAAAATACATTTTCAGCGTCCCGATTGTTTTGCCGTTTGACGTCAGCGGCAATACGATCGCCGCATGCAGCGGACAGGGATCGTGCGTGCATTCAATTTCTTTCTTTGATGTCGCTTTCATAATATGCCCCGTTTTAATGACGCGTTTTGACAATCCGGTAATCAGGCTTTCAGACGGAATATGATGGTCGGCACCCGCTCCGACGTGAGCTAAAATCTTTTCATTATCCGTAAGCGATACCGCGTCCGTTCCTGTTTGCCTGTGGATGATGGCAGCGACGCTTTTGCATGAGCTTTCATTCAGCCCCTGACGGAAAAACGGAAGCGTCTGGTCGGCAATCATCAGCACCCTGTGGGTTTCAAGAGCTCTTGCCCGTTCTTCCTTCCGGATCATCGATTGAATGATCGAAAGAAAAATAAAAGTCCCTGACCCGTTTACCAATATCATCGGGATGCCAATGATGCTCACTAGGGTCCAAGCGTCAGAAAACGGCTTGGCCATTAAAAGAATGAGCAGCATTTGCAATGATTCCATCCCGAGTCCGACCAGCGCGGCCACTCGCGGTGTCGGCATTGCATAACGCTTTCTGAAATACCGCCCGATCCAGCCGGACAAAACCCCGGCTAAAACGGATGAGACGGCACAGCTGACTGCGGTCGCGCCGCCTAGTGATAAACGATGCAGGCCGGACAGTATGCCGACACCGATCCCTACATACGGGCCGCCCAAGAGTCCGCCGATTTCAACACCCATAATCCGCGTGTTGGCAATTGAACCGGACGGATTAATTTGAAACACCCAGTCATTATTCATAATTGTATTCTGCTGAATTTCTATTCCCGTATAGTTGCTGATAATACTGAACAGCGAGAAAATTGAAATCAGCACCGCTTTGCCTTTATAGCTCTCAGGCTGCTGGAGCGCCTGTCTGAACAATCTGGTATGAGCCAGAACAAAGCCCAATATGACGATTATTCCGACTCTTTCCAGCATCATAATAATCAAATGCAGCATGCTTTTTCACCTGTTCTTTCAAATTTTATTTTATCACGTTTTAATGCTCGAGACAGAATATGACACAAATCTGCCTGTTTTTTTCAAATCATCTGAAAACAAATCTTTCGCAGTCTATGTATCTATTGTAGAATAAACGGGAGCCTTGCGGCAGAGAGTTTCAGAATATAACAAAGAGGAGAAGATCATGAAAGCCGTATTTTTTGATTTGGACGATACACTGTTATGGGATGAAAAAAGCGTCAGAACAACATTCAGGGAAACATGTTTACAAGCAGAAAAAAAATATGGCCTTGACCCGCACACTTTTGAAGAAGCGGTTCGGAAAGCGGCACGGGAATTGTATATGTCATACGAAACCTATCCTTATACGGTCATGATCGGCATTAATCCGTTTGAAGGGTTGTGGGCGAATTTCTCCGAGCCGGTCAGCGAAGGATTTAAACAGCTGAATCAGATTGCGCCGGAATACAGACGAAACGCCTGGACGAACGGCTTAAAAAGTGTCGGCATAGACGATGCGGCTTACGGCGAATATTTGGCGGAGTTTTTCGCGGCGGAACGCAGACAGCGCCCGTATGTGTATGATGAAACATTTGCGGTGCTTGATAAGCTGAAAGGTGTTTATGAACTGCTTCTGCTGACAAACGGCGATCCCAGCCTGCAAAAAGAAAAACTTGCCGGCGTTCCTGAGCTTGCGCCTTATTTTAATGAAATCGTCATCTCAGGCGCTTTCGGAAAAGGGAAACCCGACGCCTCCATATTTGAACATTGCCTCAGCCTCCTGAAGCTGAAAAAAGAAGATGCCATAATGGTCGGAGATAATCTCAACACTGATATTTTGGGAGCGAAACGGGCAGGCATCACGACGGTGTGGGTAAACCGGACGAATAAGAAAAATGAAACAGACATTACGCCTGATTATGTGATCAGCGATCTTCACGAACTGTTTGCGATTATAGAGAAGCAGAAACAAAGATAAAAAAAACCCCATTCATTCAGAATGGGGTTTTTTGTGTGTCTGGTTATTTTTTCGCTTCGGCTACAGCCTTTTTCACAAAATCGTCCAATGAAACGGTTTCGGATTTCTGCTCTCCGTATTTCCGGACGTTTACCGCGCCGTTTTCAGCTTCTTGGTCACCGACCACAAGCATGTACGGGATTTTTTGCATTTGCGCTTCACGGATTTTATAGCCGATTTTCTCGTCCCGGCTGTCAAGCTCGACACGCAGGCCTTCGCGCTGCAGGCGCTCCTGCACCTTTTTCGCGTAGTCAAGATGCACAGACGGTGATACAGGAATGACTTGGAATTGCACAGGCGCAAGCCATGTCGGAAGGGCGCCTTTGTGCTCTTCGATTAAGAAAGCAACAAAGCGTTCCATCGTTGACACGACGCCGCGGTGGATAACGACTGGACGGTGCTGTTTGCCGTCTTCCCCGACGTAAGTGAGATCAAAGCGTTCCGGAAGAAGGAAGTCAAGCTGCACGGTTGACAATGTCTCTTCTTTGCCGATCGCCGTTTTCACCTGCACGTCAAGCTTAGGGCCGTAAAATGCCGCTTCGCCTTCCGCTTCATAGTAATCATGGCCGATTTCATCCATTGCCGCCTTCAGCATGGATTGCGCTTTATTCCACATCTCATCATCATCAAAATATTTTTCCGTGTCTTCAGGATCCCGGTAAGACAGGCGGAATGTGTAATCACTCAGGCCGAAGTCTTCGTATACGTCTTGAATCAAGCGGACCGTGCGGATGAATTCTTCTTTAATCTGATCCGGGCGGACGAAAATGTGCGCGTCATTTAACGTCATGCCGCGTACGCGCTGAAGACCTGAAAGCGCCCCGGACATTTCATAACGATGCATCGTTCCGAGCTCGGCGATGCGGATCGGAAGCTCCCGGTAGCTGTGAATGTCCTGTTTGTAAATCATCATATGGTGAGGACAGTTCATCGGACGGAGCACAAGCGTTTCATTGTCCATTTCCATCGGCGGGAACATGCCGTCCTGATAATGTTCCCAGTGACCTGATGTTTCGTACAGGTCTTTGCTTCCGAGAACAGGCGTATACACGTGTTCATAGCCGAGGCTCAGCTCTTTATCCACAATGTAGCGCTCAATCACGCGGCGGATGGTCGCGCCTTTCGGCAGCCAGAGCGGCAGGCCTTGTCCGACTTTTTGAGAGTTGGCGAACAATTTTAGTTCTTTGCCCAGTTTTCTGTGGTCGCGTTCTTTCGCTTCTTCAAGCATGCGCAAATGCTCTTTCAGGTCATCTTTTTTAAAGAAAGCCGTGCCGTAAATGCGCTGAAGCATTTGGTTTTTGCTGTCGCCGCGCCAGTATGCGCCTGCAAGGCTGAGCAGCTTAAATTCTTTAATTTTTCCTGTAGACGGCACGTGCACGCCGCGGCAGAGGTCAAAAAATTCACCCTGCTCATAAATGGAGACCGTTTCTCCTTCTGGGATGGCATCCAGCAGTTCAAGCTTCAGATTATCGCCGATTTCCGCAAACATGGCTTTTGCTTCCTCACGGCTCACTTCTTTTCGGATGATCGGCAGATTTTCACCGATGATGCGTTTCATTTCTTTTTCAATCTTAGGAAGGTCATCCGGCGTCAGCGCCTGCTCCATTTCAACATCATAATAGAACCCATTTTCAATAACGGGGCCTACTCCGAATTTCACATCTTTATAAATGCGTTTAATCGCCTGAGCCAATAAATGCGCCGTGCTGTGACGCATGATATTCAGGCCTTCTTCTGTGCCTTCTGTAATAATTTCTACGGCACCGTCCTCTTGAATCGGCGTTCTTAAATCAATTTCCTGTCCGTTCAGTTTTCCGGCTAAAGATTTTTTCTTTAATCCCGGACTGATGGATGCCGCGATATCTTCTGTTGTTGTTCCTTTCGGAAATTCCTTTACCGCTCCGTCCGGAAATGTGATGTTGATCATATCTGACATCTTCGTCACTCCTTTTTTTATGCAAATCAAAAACCCCGCCCCCTATGAAAGGGACGAGGTTAAATAAACGGAATCGTGGTTCCACCCTTTTTTCCGCGCGGCCGGTTTTTTTCGGCACCTGCGGCTCTAAACTCTGTAACGGGAGTTCCCGTCAGCTATTACTGGCGCTTATTCCGGCGTTCACAGCTGAAGTTCAAAGGCGGTAAAGACAATGATCCATAGCTGGAAAGCTTTCAGCCTGGGCTCTCCTCTCTTATAAAGCCGGTATCAATGCTTCATGTCCTTATCAATACGTGTAGCAATCATTAATCTGTTATGTATTATAAAATGTCTGTGAGAAAAATGCAACTCGGTTTTTCGTCTGATTTCGCACAGACAGCCCCGCTGCTGCCGCAAGGCCGTCTGTGCAGCTATCCTTCCGTCTTTTCCGCCGCAAACGCGCCTAACGGAAAAAGACGCACCCGCTCCTGAAACACGTTTTGAATCGTTCTGGACATCATATGCTCCGGTTTGTCCGTATACAGTTCTACCGTCTCAGGCGCGATAGAGATCAGCGGCGCAAGCAGGTGGGAATCTATATACATCGGGTGCTCCCGCACAAACCGTCTGTCTATGTATTTTTTCTGTTCCCGTTCTGACACGTAGCGCAG
Organism: Bacillus sp. CIS52; assembly: GCF_053545315.1. Lineage (NCBI taxonomy): Bacteria > Bacillati > Bacillota > Bacilli > Caryophanales > Bacillaceae > Bacillus > Bacillus sp. CIS52. Next base: position 173,021 of record NZ_JBIUFR010000002.1, on the reverse strand, counting down.
CTCCCACAGTGTAAAAGCCCGGTCATGTACGATATGGACTTTCTTCATCCGCGGCGGATTGGATGTCACGTAATCTCTCAAAGACTGGATAAAGTTTTGATATTCCTGTTCCATCCGGTATTCATCTATCGCAGCCTCGGTATATTCCCTGAGCCGCTCATAATACCTGCCGAGCCGGAACGTCTGAAACGAACGCACGGAAAAAACACCCGCATCAAGTGAAATCGTCCGGAGCGCTTCTGAAATAAACTGTGTGCGCGGCTCTTTCTTCGGCTCAAACGGATGATCATCAAGCTCCCCTTCCATAATGCTGTGTGCAAGCTGAAGGATTTGCTGCTGTTCATCCTGATCGGTGAAGCAGTATTCGTCTTCAATAAGCGAAAGCATATGCTCGTCTTCTTTACATTCTAAAAAAAATCTGACCAGGATCGGCTCAATAAAGCGCTGGACGCAAAAAGCCGATTCAGACCTTGCGATTCCGACTTTTTTTATGCCTTCACGGACAATAAAATGTCTCCGGTCGTCCGATTGCTGAATGAGATGTAAAAAAGCGGCGGTATCGTGGTCATCTTCAAAGATCACTTCAAGCATATTTGTCCCCCCTTACGGCATCTGTTACAAGTATATGGGGGATGTTTTTAAAATAGACGTAAAGGTTAGCTTTCACCGCCGAACAAATGGCGGACCTTCTTCTTAAAGATGAAGGGAAGCGATAAAAACACGATGTAAAGACAGATGACTCCGAGCATGTTCAGCACATTTCCGGACATAAAGCTCGCGCCAAGCACATTCAGAACGATCGTCCCCGGAATGATGCCTGCTGCAGTCGCCAAAAAATACGTCATCGGCCTGACTTTCGAAAGACCCGCGGCATAGCTGATCACATCAAAATTCACAGGCAGAATGCGAAGGATAAAAATATAAAAGAAGCCATTGGTTTTCATCTGCTTTTGAATGGCTTCCATTTTTCCGTGACGGCTTTTTTCTTTAAAGGCAAACAGCCCGGCCGCAAAAAAAGACGCGGCCGCAGCGCCCATTGAGCCCGCCAGCGTATACACGGTGCCGAAAAACGGTCCGAACGCCAATCCTCCGGCGACGGAAACGATTGATACGGGAAACAGCACAAAAGGCCTGACGATGGAAATTCCGATAAACACAAGCGGCGCAAAGACACCGAACGATAACACCCAAAGACGGATCTCCTTAGGCGACAGATTCAGATATTTGCGGTTTGCCCAAAGCAAAAGGCCCGCTCCCGCCGCAGCCGCAGCCCATGTGACAGCCTTCTTATTCCTCATTCCCTCAAATCCTTCCCTTTGGACGCCGGCATTATGGACGGCGGCGGTTTTCCCCGTCAAGACGGACAGGCGAAGCCAAATATAAAATCCGCTCCATCAATCTTGCCGCTTTTACCTCTTCCTTTTCTCCCCGCTGTGAATACGTAAAATGATGCTTCAGCTCGTCAGGTGAAAAATTAGACGAGAAAAACGTGGGAAGCTGCTGGCTCATTCTGTGCTGAAGCACGGTGCCGATGACCTCATCCCTGACCCAGCTTGTCATTGACTCCGCTCCGATGTCATCAAGCATCAGGACGGGCGTCGTTTTGACCATATTCAGTTTCTCCTCCAGCGACTGATCCTGGAGCGAGTTTTTCAGCTCTCTGACAAATTCGGGAACATATACGATCATTGATGAATACTCTTTTTCCGCCAGCTCATTGGCAATGGCGGCTAGAATAAATGTCTTTCCGATTCCGAATTTTCCATACAGGTACAGCCCTTTGCCTTTGCCCGTTTCATTATAGCTTTTCAAAAAATCCGTCACATGCTGGAAGATGCCGAGTCTGCTCGGATCTGTAATGTCGATCTGCTGAAACGTCGCGCCGAGAAGATCCCGCTGGATATACATGCTCTTCATCAGGGACTTTTGTCTTTTCTGGCGGTCGAGCTTTCTCTTTTCCGGACATTCGTAATATTCAATATCAATAGAACGTCCGTTGATCACAAGCTTCGGATGATAGCCTTCAAGCAGGCTGTTCGTCTCGTTGTCTTTTGAACAGAAGGCGCACCGCTTGCTTTGCTGAACGTATTCGTACAGTTTATTTAACCCTCTGTCAATCATGCTTTGATTAATTGCATCTTTCTGTTCCTTCAAAAAAGCCTGGACGTCTTTGTCGGCCATGACTTGCTGCTGCATTCGTTCCAGGCGTTTTTGAAAGTCAGGTCTCTTCGTCACGCCTTCTAAGGATCGGCTGATCGGTTCCATTCAGTATCACCCCGCTTCTCTGTCTCAGTAGGCAGAGTATTTTTTCAGTTTTTTCATTTCTTCCATCATTTTTTTCTTCTGTTCTTCAAGATCCTCCGCGGAAAGAGCCGGCTGCTGTTCAGACTTCTTCCCGGTTTCTTCTTCTTTCATCCAATCAGGGCGCTTTTCTTCCCGGACAGTTTTTTTGCCGCGTGCCGCGCCGTTTGTTTTGCCGTCCGCCCAATCAAGATACTGCCTGTGCTCTTCTATTGCGAGCTTCATTGCTTCCCGGACCGTTTTTACTTTCTTTCTGGCCCAGTGAGCGGCGATTTTTTGAGTATAGTTTTTGGACAGCTTCATATCCGTTTTCAGCATGACATAATAAATCAGCACATTGGTGACACCGGGCTCAAGCTTCTGTTCGAACATAATATCGGCGATGATCTGCAGGTCTGCTTTGGACGGCTCGGTCCCGTCCGCAATGTCCTGAAGAAGCTTTCTCGGTGATATGGTCTCAAGCTGTGCAATGAGTTCGGCATTCAATGAATCGTCCTTTTCCGTCTTGTTTTCCCGCAGACGGACAGGCTGTGTTTTATCAATCAGTTCCGGAAGCTTCCCGCTTCTTTCAATTTGGTACCAGTCGCTGGCCGCTTTCCTCAGCGCTTCGGCCGTTATCGCATCCTGTTCATTAATAGCGGTCATGACGACGTGCTGCATGGAGATAGGATCTATTCCGTATAAATATGAAAGCTTTTTAATGCTCTCCCGCACGTCCTGCGTGATTGATTTGCGCGGTATCATCGTTTCTGACAGTCCCGCCATGAAAAGCTCAAAATCAAACACTTCCTCCGTCACCGTATAGGAAGGCGCTTGTCCGACAGACGCCGTCTCATAGTCCTCGGGGAGCTTCATCGCTTCTTCCATATCCGGCGTCATTTTCCATTCGCTCGGCTGAAAAGAGGCAAAGGCGTGATTAAACGGACGCGTAATTTCCCTTGCGTCCGCGCCGACGGAAGGATGCGTGTAAAATTGTCTCAGCTGCTGGTATTTCGTTTTACCGACTCTGTTATAAAGAAAGACATTCAGCATGCCGTCTTCAAAAAAATCATTCGGTCTGAGCGGGGGCAGCAGCTCATAAATAAACATCCGTTCCTTTTGCTCGGACTCCCGGATATACACTTTCAGCAGCCCGATTCCTTCAAGCTTCCCCTGTTCATGATGAATCTTTTTTAAATTTGCCTGCATCATGCCCATCAGCTGTCTGTGCGTGGATTCAGCTCCCCACAAACGGTTCTGCTCAAGCTCCCCCCATAAAGTCATATACAGAGAGAATGCAAATGAACCGATCAGCGGCTGGTACAGATGTGTCAAAACCTGTCTGTCGACATCCTGAAGAAGCGAACGGCTTTTGACCGTATAAGGATCTACAGGCAATACGTCATTCCAATAGTCAGCCATGATTCTCAAACCTTCCGATATGTTTCTACTCTCATTTTACACCGTTTCCGTCATCTATCAAATGCCAATTTTGCTCATGAGAAAAGAGCCAGACATCATCTCTTAGCTCTTTAGCGCTCTTTCTTTATTAAATCTTTCAATTCATCAATAAAAACGTTTATATCTTTAAACTGCCGGTAGACCGAGGCAAAGCGGACATAAGACACCTCATCTATTTTCGCCAGCCGGTCCATCACCATTTCTCCGACAAGTTCGCTTTTGACTTCAGATACGCCTTGGTTTCGCAGCTCTTTTTCAATGTCAAAGCACATGTCTTCAAGTGTTTTTAAAGGAACGGGCCTTTTTTCACAGGCTTTAATTAATCCGCGCAGCATTTTTTCACGGCTGAATTCTTCCCGGACACCTTCTTTTTTCACGACGATCAGAGGCATCTCTTCAAACTTCTCAAATGTAGTGAAGCGGTAATGGCAGGCTTCGCACTCCCGCCTTCTGCGGATTGATTTCCCTTCGTCCGCAGGCCGTGAATCAAGTACGCGGGAACCGTTATGCTGGCATGAAGGACATTTCAATTGGATCAGCTCCCATCTGTTTCATTGCTGTAATGCGGTTCGCAAGCTTCCGGTAAATGCCCGCCAACGTATCTAGGATGAGCCTATTGTGTTGGGAGAGCCGATAGACCGGCCTTATCTTTCTCTATTTTACAAAAAAATTGCTTAAAGAAAAAGCAATGCTGTTTTTTTACATTAGAAAAGGAGCATCAGCTTCAAAGCGCGTAATGGCTTTTTCAGCTTAGCTCCCTTGTGTTTGCGTTTTGAAAATTACAGTACTTTCGCTTGTGCCTGTTTAATCTGTACAGGCCCCATTCCTCTCGGTATTTCAATGTTTTCTCTTGTATCTGCATGTAATGCGTCCGCAATGTAATCAGCAGCCACATTAGGATCCAGGTCTCCACAAGTATAAACATCAATGCTTGCATATCCGTGTTCAGGAAAACTGTGAATCGTTAAATGTGACTCAGAGATAATAACGACTCCGCTTACGCCTTGCGGTGCAAATTTGTGAAATGCGACCTCGCGCACTTCAGCTCCTGATTTCAAAGCAGCATTTACAAACGTTTTTTCAATAAAATCCATGTCATTGAGCTTATCAAAATCGCATCCCCACAGCTCGGAGATGACGTGACGCCCCATTGTTTCCATAATCATGGACCCCCCTTAACAAGAATTAAAAAAGTGAATTTCCGAGAACTGACCCGGCCATTTACCACGGGGGAAAGTTAGTCCGGAGAGGTCCTAACCCTTTAAGTAATTCCGAAGCAGTCACGAGCAAGAAGTTCACGAAAGATAGTATACTGTGTTTAAGTTTATTTTGCAAGGAGTGTTTTTTTGCAAATATGGCGTTAAGGGTTTTTTCTAACAAATGTCCATGATCTTTATTCTACACAGCTGACGGGTGTTTCATTCGCGCGGCGACGTGGCGGATAAGATCAACGACCCGGCAGGAATATCCCCATTCATTGTCATACCAGGCGAGCACCTTTACTTTTCGGTCTTCCATCACCATTGTCGTCAGCCCGTCAATGATCGCCGAGTGTGAGTTCGTATTATAATCCGAAGAAACGAGCGGTTCATCCGAATAATCAAGAATGCCGTACATTGACGTCTTTGCGGCTCGTTGGAACGCGGCGTTCACTTGCTCGGCCGACACATCTGTTTTCAGGTCACAGACAAGGTCCACTAAGGACACGTTAGGAACGGGAACCCGCAAAGCCAGGCCGTGAAGTTTTCCTTTCAGATGAGGCAGCACGAGCGACAGCGCTTTAGCCGCGCCTGTAGAAGTCGGAATGATGGATTCTCCGCACGCTCTCGCCCTCCGCAGATCTTTATGCGGATTGTCGATATTTTTTTGGTCATTCGTGTAAGCGTGAACGGTCGTCATCAGGCCGCTCTCAATCCCGAATTCCTGATCAAGCACTTTGACGACCGGTGCAAGACAGTTTGTCGTGCAGGATGCATTTGAAATAATTACATGTTCATCCGGATTGAACTTTTCTTCATTCACTCCCATGACAATGGTAACGTCTTCATTTTTACCCGGAGCCGTTAAAATAACCTTTTTCGCCCCTGCTTCAATATGGCTCACCGCTTTTTCTTTTGAATTAAATTTTCCCGTTGCCTCTATAACGATGTCTATTCCGCACTCTTTCCACGGAAGCTCTCTCGGATCCCGTCGATTGAACAGCATAATATGTTTTCCGTTGACGATCAGACTGTCTTCGGCGGCTTCGACTTCTTGACCGTATTTGCCGTGAATTGTGTCATACTTTATCAAATGAGCAAGCGTTTCCGGGGGATAGCTTGCATTAATGGCTGTTATTTGAATTTGATCATCTTCCATTGCTTTTCTGAACACCATTCTTCCGATTCTTCCAAACCCGTTGATTGCTACTTTTACCTTCATGCCCAGGTCACCCCTTTTTAATATGCCACTCTAATTTAATTTTAATTATATATAGTATAACACATTGAAAGAAATCCGCCAGTACAACTTGATAAAAATCCGCCCTTATACCGATCAATATGTTGTTCAATCGGTTTTTTTGCATATAAAATGATCTTTTTTCCATAAAAAAAGCAGGATCAGCATCTCTGGCTGCCTGCTTTTTTCTTATATTTGTTCCGGATCTTTAAATTTGTCATTTAAAATGCTGTCCTCTAATACGGATGACACCTCGCCGTACCGTTTAGAAATATGCATCGCGCCCCAGTCGCACAGCGCGTTTAAAATTCTTTCCAGGCTGTGGCCGTATTCACTCAATTCGTATTCCACTTTCGGCGGCACCTGATTGTACACGATCCGGTTGATGACGCCGTCGGCTTCCAATTCCCGCAATTGCTGTGTCAGCATCTTTTGTGTAATGTCCGGCATAAGCCGCTTCAATTCGCTTGTCCGCTTTTTTCCGCGCATCAGGTGGCAGAGGATCACACACTTCCATTTTCCGCCGATCACTTCTAGCGTCGCCTCAACAGATATATTGTATTTTTTCTTCAGCAACGGTAATTCCTCCTCATCTATAGGAACTAAAAAGTGCCTATGGCACTTAAAAGTACGTTCTTTTCAATGACTCATCTATCGATCATAATGACATTTGCCGGCTGAAAAGGAATGTACTCTTATACTTATATCGTTTACCCGGCATCATTTCAACCATACATTTTCGTTCAAGGAGGAAAACAGATGTCTTCACATCGCCAAAGCTATTTACCAGCGCTGCTGGCATTAGCCGTCAGTGCTTTTGCAATCGGCACAACCGAATTTATCAGCGTCGGACTGCTGCCGCTTATATCTCATGATCTGCATATACCTGTGACAACGGCGGGACTTACCGTTTCCATGTATGCTCTGGGCGTGACATTCGGCGCCCCGGTTTTAACTTCTCTTACATCAGGCATGTCGCGGAAAACGCTGCTGCTCTGGGTAATGCTGATTTTTATCGCCGGAAATACACTTGCAGCGAGCGCTTCCTCAATCGGCGTCTTACTGGCGGCGCGGGTCATTTCGGCTTTTTCCCACGGCATTTTCATGTCAATCGGGGCAACAATCGCCGCCAATATCGTGCCGGAGCATAAAAGAGCAAGCGCGATTTCCATTATGTTCACGGGGCTGACGGTGGCTACAGTGACCGGTGTTCCGTTCGGGACCTATCTCGGCCAGCAATTCGGGTGGAGAATCGCATTTGCCGTCATCGTCGCGGTAGGAATCATTGCATTTCTCACCAATGCGCTTCTCGTTCCGTCAAATTTGCGCAAAGGAACGAAAACCGCATTTTCCGAACAGATAAAACTCGTCAAAAACGGCCGGCTGCTGCTTTTATTTATTATTACAGCGTTAGGCTACGGCGGAACCTTTGTCGTGTTTACGTATTTATCTCCGCTTCTTCAGGAAGTAACCGGTTTTCAGAAAGAAACCGTCGCGGCCATCCTGCTTGTTTACGGAATTGCGATTGCGATCGGAAACATGATCGGCGGCCGGTTATCAAATCGGAATCCGCTGAGAGCATTGTTTTACATGTTCATTGTCCAGGCGGCTGTGCTGTTTGTCTTGACTTTTACCGCGCCGTTTAAAACAGCCGGACTGATCACCATTATTTTTATGGGGCTGTTGGCGTTTATGAATGTGCCGGGGCTTCAGGTATATGTCGTGATGCTGAGTGAACGTTTTGCGCCAAGCGCCGTTGATACAGCATCAGCCTTAAACATCGCGGCATTTAATGCCGGAATCGCAATCGGTTCTTTTGCCGGCGGGATTATAACAGATTCAATCGGGATTATTCATACCGCTTGGATCGGGGCGTTAATGGTGCTCAGCGCGGTCGTGTTAACCGGATGGAGCAGAAAGCTTGAAAAGCGGGATCGCACTGTCCTTGAAAGGAGGTGAGTTTTTCTTCAGCGCATTTTAATTTTTTTAACAAACAAACAATAGGAGGAACATATACATGACAACACATTTACAAGCAAAAGCAACATTGCATAACGGAGTAGAGATGCCTTGGTTCGGCATCGGAGTATTTAAAGTAGAGGAAGGCGCGGAGCTCGTCAATGCAGTGAAAACGGCATTGGTGCACGGCTATCGCAGTGTTGATACCGCCGCGATTTACGGAAATGAAGAGGGTGTCGGCGAAGGCATCCGCCAAGGATTGCAAGAAGCGGGATTAAAACGTGAAGACATTTTTGTCACGTCAAAAGTGTGGAATGCCGATTTAGGGTATGAAGAAACGTTAAAAGCGTTTGACACAAGTTTAGAAAAACTCGGTTTAGACTATTTAGATTTATATTTGATCCATTGGCCTGTCGAAGGAAAGTACATCGATGCGTGGCGGGCGCTCGAAACCCTCTACCGGGATGGACGCATTAAGGCGATCGGGGTCAGCAATTTCCAAATTCACCATCTGAAACATCTCATGAAAGAAACGGAAATCAAGCCGATGATTAACCAGGTGGAGTACCACCCCCGTCTGACACAGAAAGAACTGCACGCTTTCTGCGCCGAACAAGATATTCAGCTTGAAGCATGGTCGCCATTGATGCAAGGCCAGCTGCTTGATCATCCCGTCTTACAGGAAATCGCTGAAAAATACGGCAAATCAGCCGCTCAAGTGATTTTGCGCTGGGATTTGCAAAACGGCGTCATCACCATTCCGAAATCAACTAAAAAACACCGTATTGAAGAAAATGCAAATGTCTTTGATTTCGAACTGTCAGCTGACGATATGAAGCGGATTGATGATCTGAACGAAAATCTCCGTGTCGGCCCGGATCCTGACAATTTTGATTTTTAACCAGAAAAACACCGTTCGGTTTTCCGAACGGTGTTTATTTATGTCCAGCTGCTCAATATTTCCTCCAGCTGATGCTTCGTATATTCAAGACTGCCGCTGTTATCAATGACGGCGTCAGCTTTTTTTGTTTTGTCCGCTAAAGGCATTTGCGACGTTATCCGGCTCATCGCTTCTTCTTCTGTAAGTGAATTCCGCTTCATCAGCCGTTCGAGCTGAATGTCTGCCGGTACGGTGACGACGAGCACTTTGCCGACCAGATAGTCAAGCCCGCTTTCATACAAAAGCGGTATATCCAAAACGACGAACCGCTCTTTTCGCGCAACGGCTTCATCCCGCTGTTTCATCATTTCCGCACGCACTGCCGGATGAACGATCTGATTCAGCATCAGACGCTTCTGTTCGTCCGTAAAAACGATAGAACCGAGTTTTTTTCTGTCAATGCCGCCGTTTTCCAGCAGGATGTCTTTTCCGAACGCTTCAACGATCTGTCCGTAAGCCGGCATTCCTTTTTCCACCGCCTGCCTAGCGATGACATCCGCATCAATGACTGTTATTTTTTTGTCGATCAGCATGCGCGCTACCGTGCTTTTGCCGCTGGCGATGCCTCCCGTTAAACCGATGACCAAGCTCAAAAAGCCCACTCCTTCTTACATTTTCCAAATCCCGATGATAATCAGCAGGATCCCCGGCAAAAATGTCATTTTATCTATCCAATTCCACCTTGAAAGAAAATGCCCGGCGTTGATGCCGAATGACACAAACAGCGAGCTCATCACCCCGACGGTCACGCTCATCATAACCGGAGAAAAACCGAGAATGGCCGCTCCCATGCCTGCGCCAAAGGCGTCAATAGATAAGGCGATGCCGAGCAGAAGCGCTTCGACCCCGTTAATGGTTCCGGATTGATCAATATCAGCGCTGGTCGGCTTTTTCAAAATGTGAATCACGATGCCGAGCGATTTCACTTCAAGGTTTAGCAGCGTTTTTTCGTGTAATAAGTAATCCGGCTCTTTCGCCGGTTTAAAAAATTGATAGATGACCCATGCCCCGATTCCGATTAAGATCAGCCCGCCCAGTTTCTCCGTGACGGATACAGGGAAAATCTTTGTCAGAAAATGGCCGATCAGCATGGATATAAACATCACAGAGGCTGAACAGCAAGCGATCACGGCAATCGCTTTGAACGGGATTTTCATTTTTCTCAATCCATACGTAAACCCGACTGAAAAACTGTCCAAGCTGACAGCAAAAGCCAAAAGCAGCAAAGAAACAATCTCCATATCCGTTTCTCCCTTTCTCTTGATCGGCAATTGTGACATATGCCTATTGGGTGAATCACAATATATATATGGAGAAAGGTCATCAACTGTGTTAGAAAAAAGTCATTCTGCTGCCGCCTGCTTGAACAGCTTCAGTTTATGATTTTTTTTGGCATCGGGCGCAGAAATGCGTCCCCCTTCCGCCGACTACGATTTTAGAAATCATCGTGCCGCACGTTTTGCACGGCTCATCCTTTTTGCCGTATACGTAATGTTTGAGCTGAAACATTCCGATTTCCCCTTGAGAATTGATATAAGACCGGACGGTGCTCCCGCCCGCGTCAATCGCTTCCTGAAGGGTGTCTTTAATTTCTGTATGAAGCGTTTTTATCTGTCCGTCAGACAGGCTGTTCGCTTTTGTCTCAGGGTGAATCCGTGCCCGGAATAAAGCTTCATCGACATAAATGTTGCCGAGGCCGACGACTGCTTTTTGATCGAGCAGGGCGGTTTTCACCGCGCGGTTCGTTTTTGCCAGCCGCTCTTTTAAATAGGCGGCGGTAAAGGCTTCATCATCTGGTTCGGGTCCGAGCTGTGAAAGCGGTAATGCATTCAGTTCCTCTCCCGGCGCAAATAAATGCATCGTGCCGAATTTCCGGACATCCCGGTAGCGGAGCTCTGTTCCGTCCGTCATGCGAAACACGACGTGCACATGTTTATCGTCAGGCTCATCGGCCTGATAAAGACCGTATTTCCCCTCCATCCGGAGATGGGACACCATGACATAATGATCCAGATGGAAAAGCAAAAACTTTCCCCTTCTTCCGATGGATCGGATGGTTTCTCCTGCAATCTGCCGCGCGAATTCCTCCGGCTCGGCGGGTTTTTTGATGATATTCGGCCATCTGATGTCCGCCGATTCAATCGTTTTCCCCTTCACAAGACCGGTCAGAGTGCGCCGGACCGTTTCAACTTCTGGTAATTCCGGCACAATCATCACTTCCTTTTTCTCTGTTTATTTATTTTGCATCGTACCAAGACGGTCCTGAAGCATAATCCGCCTTTAACGGCACGTCTAATGCCAAAGCATGCTCCATCACTTCAGGAACCAGCTTCTCTAATATTTCAATTTCTTCCTTAGGCGCTTCAAAAATCAATTCATCGTGCACCTGAAGCAGCAGTCTTGCCTTCAGTTTTTTCTCCTTCAGCTCAGCTGCCATATCAATCATGGCTTTTTTAATAATATCAGCGGCGCTGCCCTGAATCGGCGTATTCATGGCCGTCCGTTCCGCAAAGCTCCGCAGGTTGAAGTTGCGGCTTGTCAGCTCAGGGATATAGCGGCGGCGCTGCATAAGAGTCGTCACATATCCTTTTTGTTTCGCTTCCTGCACCGATTCTTCCATATACGCCTTGACGCCCGGAAAGCTTTCCAAGTAGCGGTCAATAAAAGCGCCCGCTTCCTTCCGGGTAATGCCGAGGTTTTGAGACAGCCCGTAATCACTGATGCCGTAAACGATCCCGAAATTGACGGCCTTTGCCTGACGGCGCATCGCCTGTGTCACTTCATCCTCGCTGACATGAAACACATCCATTGCGGTTTTTGTGTGAATGTCCATATCATTCGTAAACGCCTCAATCAGATTTTCATCTTTTGAAATATGCGCAAGCACCCTTAACTCAATTTGTGAATAATCAGCGGCGAAAATTAGCCAGTCCGGTTCTGACGGAACGAAAGCCTGACGGATTTTCCGTCCTTCCTCCAGCCTGATCGGAATGTTTTGCAGGTTCGGATCAGTTGAACTGAGGCGCCCGGTTTGAGTCAATGCCTGATTGAATCGCGTATGCACCTTATGAGAATCCTTGCGTGTGACTTTCAGCAGCCCTTCAATATAAGTTGATTGGAGTTTGCCTATTTGTCTATATTGCAGAATGTAGGCGACGATATCATGTTTGTCTGCGAGCTTCTCCAGCACATCGGCTGAAGTGGAATAGCCTGTTTTTGTTTTCTTTACTGGCGGCAGGCCGAGCTTTTCAAACAGAATGACGCCGAGCTGTTTTGGTGAATTGATGTTAAACGGTTCACCGGCGATCTCATGGATTTTTTCTTCGTATTCTTTCAGCTTCGCCCCGAGCTCTTCGCCCATTCGCTTCAGTCTATCAACATCCACTTTGACGCCCATTGATTCCATTTCTCCGAGAATAAGCGCAAGCGGGAGTTCGAGATCTTCATATAATTCAAGCTGATTATTTTCTTCCAGCGCGTGCAGCAGCTTGTCCCGGAGGCTGTTAACGGCAGACGCTTTTCGCGCGAGATGATCGGCAAGCTCTTTTTCAGCCGGAACGGCGCGCTTTGCGCCTTTTCCGTAAACCGCTTCATCTTTCGAAACGATATTCAGGCCGTATTCTTTCGCTACGCTCGCGACATCGTCGTACGAATTGCCCGGGTTTATAATGTAAGCAGCAAGAAGCGCATCAAATTCCGTTCCCTTCAGCTCAATTCCCTGCCAGCGCAAAGCGACGACGGAGCGTTTGCTGTCAAACACCCACTTTTTCTTCGACTCATCTTCAGCCCAGGATTTAAACGCTTCGGACTGGATGGCGGTTTCTTTCGGAATATAATAAAGGCCTGTTTCATTCACGATGGAAAAGCCGAGTATCGGTTCTTCGTGATAGTTATCCCCGATTTGTTCGACGACTAAAGCGGACGGCGAAACGAGCATAGCTTCGGTGATTTCTTCGGCCGTTTCAACATTGATGTCCTCAAAATCTTCTTCCGCCGTTTCTCCGCTATCTTCACCGAGCCGCTCAAGCAGCGTGTTAAAACCGAGGTCTTTAAAAATGGCTACGACTTGTTCACGGTCGAACCCTTGATAATCTAAATCGTCAAGCTTGACTTCAATCGGCGCATTTGTCATAATCGTCGCCAGCTCTTTGCTCATCAGGGCTTGTTCTTTATATTCTTCGAGCTTTTCTTTTAATTTTTTCCCGCTGACTTCATCAATTGAATCAAGCAGTTTCTCAACCGAATGGAACTGCTTCAAGAGTTTAATTGCCGTTTTTTCGCCGACGCCGGGAACGCCCGGGATGTTATCGGAGGAATCCCCCATTAATCCCTTCATATCAATGATTTGCAGCGGTGTCAGACCGTACTTTTCTTCGACGTGTTCCGGCGTGTAATCTTCCACGTCGGTAATGCCTTTTCTCGTAATAGCAACGGTCGTTTTCCCGGTTGCAAGCTGCGTTAAGTCTTTGTCTCCGGAAAATACCTTTACTTCAAAGCCGTCTTTCTCAGCAGATACGGCAAGTGTGCCGATAATATCATCCGCTTCGTATTCAGGAAGTTCATAGCGGCTGATGTTATAAGCATCGAGGAGCTCACGGATGAACGGCATCTGTTCAGAAAGCTCCGGCGGCGTTTTTTGTCTTCCGCCTTTATATTCTTTAAACGTGCTGTGGCGGAAAGTCGTTTTTCCCGCATCAAAAGCCACAAGCATGTGGGTCGGTTTTTCATCCTCCAGCATTTTCATTAAAATCATCGCAAACCCGTATACGGCGTTTGTATGAATGCCTTTTTCATTGCTTAGAAGCGGTAATGCAAAAAACGCCCGGTACGCCAGACTGTTTCCGTCGACAAGCACTAATTTTTTTCGTTCCGTCATTCAATATCCTCCTAAGAGCAAAAGCTCGTCATTCCTCTGTTTTTTTAATCTCACAGCTTCTCTTATTTTAACAAAGTTCAATTTGAAAGGAAAATGAGCGGACCCCGTCAAAACGCAAAAAAGGACGGGAACAAGAAAACACGTTCCCGCCGTCAAAATTGGCTCCTTGGATGAAGGGGTTCTGTTACATCCTAACAAGATAGGTTTAACAGGTCATGAAGAAATTGTTAATCCTTTGTAAAGCTGATCACGCTGCCGGCGGCCGCTTCAGCGTCACAGTGAACACAGTTCCCTGTCCCGGCTCGCTTGTGACTTCGATTTTGCCTTCATGGGCTTCTATTAAGTGCTTTACGATGGCAAGACCGAGCCCGGTTCCTCCCGAGTTGCGGCTTCTGTCTTTATCCACGCGGTAAAATCTCTCAAATATCCTCGGAATCTCTTCCTTCTGAATACCGATTCCCGTATCGGACACTTTGATATCGACAGCGGTTTCTTTCACATTTACCGAAATCGCCACCGTCCCTTTTTCAGGCGTGTAGGTTAAAGCGTTGTTCGCCAGATTCAGGAATACCTGCTTCAGCCTGTGCACATCACCCGTCACAAAAATCGGCTCCTCCGGAAGATCGAGCTGAAAACTGATGCCTTTTTCCTCAGCCTTATGCTGTAAAAGGGCTTCGATTTCATGGAGGATTTTTGCGGCGTCAAAGGATTCTACGCGCATCGTAAAGTTTTGCTGCTCCATTTTGGATAAATCCAATAAGTCCTGTACGAGGGATTGGAGCCGCTCACTTTCTTTCAGAATGATAGACAGAAAGTCTGAAAGCGCCTTTTCATCTTTCATCGCCCCGTCTAACAGCGTTTCCGTAAAGCCTTTAATCGAAGTGATCGGCGTTTTCAGTTCATGGGAAACATTGGCGACGAAGTCCTTCCTCATCTGCTCCAATTTTTTAATTTCCGTTATATCGTGAAAAACGAGAACAATGCCTTTCCATTCATCATCAGGACCCATGATCGGAACGCCGTCAACTTCAAAGTAGCGCCGCTCAATATTGATGGGAAGTCTCAGCAGCTGGCATTTTTTCGTCTCCGTCATAAAAATATCTTCGACGAGCCGAATGATTTCCTCATGCTCAAGCGCATCATGGTAAAGGCGGCGAAGCAGACGTTCAGGCTTTGTATGAAACTGCTTCGTGTACGATCGGTTCACGAGATTAATAAAACCTCTCCCGTCTATTAAAATCAAACCTGAACCGATATTTTCAATGACGGTTAACAGACGGTCGCGCTGCATATCCTGCGTTCTCGTCATTTCCATCAAATCGACCGCCAGACTGTTCATCGCACGCCCGAGGCGGTCAGACCGCCTTGCGTAACCGCTGTAGGAGCGGGCGTCATAATTGCCTTTGGACAGCTCCGTCGCCACCTTCGTCGCGGCGTCGATTGATTTTTTGTAACGGGACGTCATGTTTGTATAAAAGAAAACGATAATGATAAAAGCGGTACAAAGACTTGCTGCCAGCATGCCCCACATTTCTCCGGTAATACTTGAACCGCCGCTGATTTCCGAGGAAACGAGCACATATCCCGCCGTTTGGCCGGTGTCATTTTTTACGGCGGCGCCGCGGATCACTTTGCTTCCCGCCTGTATGGCTGCCTCATTTTTATTGTGAGAAATGAACTCCTTTACGGCTGCATCATCAGCATGCCTGCCGGAATGAAATACGGTATCACCCTTCTCATTGAGCACGGAGACGTTTATACCGAGGGTGCGGCCGGCGGCGCGGACCACCGTTTCATTGCTTTTATTGCCGATTCGGCCGGTGTCAAGAAGGCCCGCTATGTATACCGATTCCTTTTTCAGCTGATCCGCCGTTCTGTCTTTAGCGGCTGAAGAAATAAGCTGCTGTAAAAAAAGGCCGAGAACACTGAAAACCAATATGATACATACAACGAGTAAAGCGAACAGACGCACACGGACTTTATTCATTCATTTTTGGCTCCTCCAGTTTATACCCCAAACCTCTGATTGTTTTAATATAGATGGGTTTTTTGGTATTTGATTCGATTTTGTCGCGCAGATGGCTGATATGAACGTCAACAATCCGGGTGTCCCCGGCAAAATCATAGTTCCAGACTGCGCTCAGCAGAAGATCTCTCGTCAGCACTCTTCCCTTGTGTTTTCCCAAATACAGAAGCAGTTCAAATTCTTTAGGCGTCAATTCCAGCTGTTCCGACTTGAAGTACGCTTCGTAATGCTCCGGAAGAATTTTCAGCTCGCCGATAAGGATCTGCCCGTCCTTTTCCTCTTCTCTGCTTTGTGACAGCGAAGAAATGTCAGCCCTTCTTAAAATGGCTTTCACCCGCGCAGTCACTTCCCTCGGACTGAACGGCTTTGTCATGTAATCATCCGCTCCGAGCTCCAGTCCCAGCACCTTATCAAACTCTTCATCTTTTGCTGTCAGCATCAAGATCGGAACCATCATTTTCTGCTGTCTGAGCTGTTTACAGACGTCGATTCCGTCCACTTTCGGCAGCATGACATCCAGTACGATTAAATCCGGATTTTCCTTCTCTGCCTGCTCCAGAGCCTCTTCGCCGTCTGATGCGGTAATGACATCATAGCCGGACCGTTCCAGATTGTACTGTAAAAGAGTAACGATAGATTGTTCATCATCTACAACTAAAATTTTTTTGTTCATGCTGCGCCCTCCGCTGTCTATTTTCCCCGACATCCAATTTTCTCTATTTTATGTGCTGCATATCACTTTATGATTTCATTTTATCTAATACTGCCCGTTCAGACAATTCGCCTTTTTGATCATTTTCAGAGAAAGGATCGTTCAGGGAAAAAGAAAACGCTTTCATTAATTGTAAAAAGAGGAAGGCTTCTGATTCGGAAGCCTTCCCTTTTTTCTTATGACAATACTTTCATCACGTTTTTGACAGATTCAACTGATTTACTCAGCTGTGCTTTTTCATAGTCTGTCAGTTCAAGCTCAATGATTTGCTCTAGGCCGTTTCCTCCGATAATCGTCGGCACGCCTAAGTAAATGCCTTCATGACCGTATTCGCCTTCTAAATAAGCGATAGTCGGAAGCACGCGGCGCTGATCTTTCAAAATGGCTTCTACCATTTCTGTCAGTGATGCAGCAGGCGCATAGTAGGCGCTTCCGTTGCCGAGAAGGTTGACGATTTCCCCGCCGCCTTTTCTTGTGCGCTCTACAATCGCATCAAGACGGTCTTTCGGGATAAGTGTTTCGAGCGGAATGCCGCCCGCATAGGAATAACGGACGAGAGGAACCATGTCGTCACCGTGTCCTCCAAGAACAAAACCGGTCACGTCTTTTACTGACAGGTTTAATTCTTCAGCGACGAATGTTCTGAACCGCGCAGTGTCAAGCACTCCGGATTGTCCGATAACGCGTTCTTTCGGGAAGCCTGATTCTTTGTACACCGCATATGTCATCGCATCAACAGGGTTTGTTAACACGACGATAATGCAGTCAGGAGAATATTTCACGATCTCACGTGTGACGCTTCTCATGATTTTTTCGTTTGTAGATACGAGATCATCACGGCTCATGCCTGGTTTTCTCGCAATTCCGGCCGTGATGACGACGATATCAGAACCGGCTGTGTCCTCGTAGTTGGACGTGCCTGTGATTTTCGCGTCAAATCCTTGAACCGGACTTGCTTCGAGCATGTCAAGCGCTTTTCCTTTAGTCGGGTTTTCTAATTGAGGAATATCAACGAGCACAACATCCGCAAGCTCTTTTTGAGCTGTAAGGAAGGCTGTTGTCGCTCCCGTAAATCCTGCTCCGATAACAGAAACTTTACTGCGTGTTTTTCCCATGATTCTCTTCTCCTTTTTTGGCTTCATTAGAAGTCTGCTTTAGGTTCAGTCCATGTTTTTGATAAGCTCTTCACCGAACTCTGAACATTTCACTTCAGTTGCACCGTCCATTAATCTTGCAAAATCGTAAGTTACTACTTTTGAAGCAATCGTTTTTTCCATAGCTTTAATGACTAGGTCAGCCGCCTCATTCCAGTTCAGGTGTTCAAGAAGAAGCACTCCTGAAAGGATAACCGATGACGGGTTGACTTTGTCAAGGCCGGCATATTTCGGAGCCGTTCCGTGAGTCGCTTCGAAAATCGCATGCCCTGTTTCATAGTTGATGTTCGCTCCCGGCGCGATTCCGATTCCGCCTACCTGAGCGGCAAGCGCATCAGAGATATAGTCTCCGTTTAAGTTCATCGTCGCCACGACGTCGAATTCGCTCGGACGGGTTAAGATCTGCTGAAGGAAAATATCAGCGATGCTGTCTTTGACGATGATTTTTCCTGCTGCTTCCGCTTCGCTCTGCGCTTTATCAGCCGCTTCTTTTCCGTCTTTTTCGACGATGCGGTCATATTCGGCCCAAGTGAATACTTTATCTCCGTATTCTCTTTCGGCAAGCTCGTAGCCCCAGTTTTTAAACGCACCTTCAGTGAACTTCATGATGTTTCCTTTGTGGACAAGCGTGACAGACTTACGGCCGTTTTCGATCGCGTACTCAATGGCAGCTCTGACTAAGCGGCTTGTTCCTTCTTCAGAAACAGGCTTGATGCCGATTCCTGATGTTTCAGGGAAACGGATTTTGTTAACGCCCATTTCATTTTGCAGGAAGCTGATCAGCTTTTCAACTTCTTCAGAACCTTTCGCATACTCAATTCCGGCATAAATATCTTCCGTGTTTTCACGGAAAATGACCATATCCGTATCTTCAGGACGTTTGACCGGAGAAGGCACTCCAGTGAAATATCTGACAGGGCGCAGGCACGTAAACAAATCAAGTTCCTGTCTCAGCGCCACGTTCAGAGAACGGATACCGCCGCCGACCGGTGTCGTCAGAGGTCCTTTGATGGCGATGAAGTACTCTCTGATGTCTTCCAGCGTTTCGGCAGGAAGCCACTCACCTGTTTTATTATAAGCCTTTTCACCGGCATAAACTTCTTTCCACGTGATTTTTTTCTCGCCTTTATATGCTTTTTCAACAGCGGCTTCCAATACTTTAGAAGCGGCATTCCAAATATCAGGGCCTGTGCCGTCACCTTCAATAAACGGGATAATCGGATTATTTGGTACGTTTAATACTCCATTAGAGACTGTAATTTTTTCACCTTGTGACACAATATTACCTCCCAGTATGTAATTCATATTTAGAAAACATTTTATTTTTCTTGTATAGAAAATAAAATGATTTTTCTCAAGATTCTATCAAAATTGTAAACCAACTTGGGCTTGATTAACAAGAGGCTAACGACATGAAAATCACCAGCCTCCCGTTTGATCAGGCTCTTTCGTCAATCGGAACAAAAGTCTGCTTATCCGGACCCGTGTATTCAGCGCGCGGGCGGATGAGGCGGTTGTTATCGTATTGCTCAAGAATGTGCGCGATCCATCCGGACATTCTGCTGACCGCAAAGATCGGCGTGAACAGATCGTGGTCAATGCCGAGACTGTGGTACACAGATGCGGAATAGAAATCAACGTTAGGCGGAAGTTTTTTCTCAGATGTCACAATTTCTTCGACACGGATTGACATGTCGTACCATTTGCTTTCACCCGTCAGATTCGTCAGGCGTTTGCTCATTTCTTTTAAATGTTTGGCGCGCGGATCCCCATGCTTATACACGCGGTGTCCGAAGCCCATCACTTTTTCCTTTTTCTCCATTTTGCTGCGGATATAAGGCTCGGCATTTTCCACTTCGCCGATCTCTGTCAGCATTTTCATGACGGCTTCATTGGCTCCGCCGTGAAGCGGTCCTTTTAATGCGCCGATGGCCGCTGTGATGCCTGAGTAAATATCGGATAAGGTGGCGACACATACTCTCGCCGTAAATGTTGATGCATTCAGCTCATGATCCGCATGAAGAATGAGCGCTTTGTTAAACGCTTCCACTTCGATCGGAGAAGGATCTTCACCGTTTAAAGTGTAAAGGAAGTTCTCCGCAATACCGTACTCTTCCTTCGGTTCAACAGGATCAAGTCCTTTGCGGATTCTTGAGAAAGCGGCGACAATGCCCGGCACCTTCGCCTGCAGACGGATGGCTTTTCTATAGTTCGCTTCCGGATTCATGACATCGGCTTCACTGTCAGTCAGACCGAGTAATGAAATCGCCGTCCGGAGCGCAGCCATTGGATGTACGTTATTGAGGGGATAGGATTTGAAGTGCTCAATGATTTCTTGTGGAACGGCAGCTTCTTTCGCAAGCTGTTTTTTCAGTTCAGCAAGCTCTGTTTTATTCGGCAGGCGCAGATGCCACAGCAAATAAATGATTTCTTCAAAACTTGCATTCTCTGTCAAGTCGTCAATATCGTACCCTACATATGTAAGGGTATCGTCGATAATAGAGCTTACAGATGATGTTGTTGCTACAACCCCTTCAAGACCGCGTGTTGCTGTCATATTCAACCTCTCCTTTTCAATCAAAATTCCCCTTTAAAGAGTACATAAAACATACGGCTTACTTAAAATGAGTCATGTAAACACTCCCTTTCCCCTTTAAGAAAATGCTTACATTTCATTGATTGCGGTTACATAACCGATATGCTTATAGAGGAACATAACAAATTCTTATAAGCTTATTTAAGTTTAAGCCTATTCTTATTATAAACAATAATCTGATTAATTTGTAGACTTTTAACTAAAAATGTTTTAAAAGCCCTATATATCAAGGTTTTGCGTTGATAAATTTAATCGCTTGCTTTCAGGCGCTTTGTAAAATCATGTATTCTCATGTTTTCATTTGGGGGAGCTTTGGGAGTTTAAAAGGACAGGCGCAACAACTTCACCGCAAATACCCCCCTTCTCCGGTAAAGAAGGGGGGATTTTGTTTACTCGACTGAATCAATGTTCGGATCAGCTTCGGAAATCCATGTCTTGGTTTTAGTTGGCTCCCCGTACATGGACTGGAATCGTTTGACTGCATTTGCGCTGTTTTCGGCCCTAAATATCCTCATCAAACCGTTCATCAATTGAAACTGACTCATTTACTGATGTAAGTGAAGTTAAATAAATTGCAGAAAAACCCTCCTCATCTCGAGAAGGGCTCGATTTCTACTTCTTTTTCTTTTTTCTAAATCAGTCCGAAGAAAAAACTGATGCCGCTCAACTTTTCAATCGAAGGGCTTCATCGGGTTCTCCAACTATTTGCCCCTATGCTTTTCTTTTGCTTTTTGTTTTCTGATTAAATATTTTTGTTCCTTTATTTTTTCTCTTTGTTTTCTGTTCAGTTGTTTTTTCTTTTCTTTTCTTGCTTCAAGCTCCTGTTTTATCGCTTTTTGCGCCTTAGTTGATATCCCGATATTTTTCATCTCTTTAGAAGCTTGCCGTTGTAATCTTTTTGGGTTTAACTTCTTAGATTTTGCTTTAACACAAACCCCTTCTTGTTCAGTGCGGGAGAGAGTCTGTAAAAGTTGATTATTAACAAAATGCATGATTTCTGAATCCTTGGGCTCTTGTCCAAACAAATGACGAATTGCTCTTAATTTCCCATCATTCACAACTTCAATTACTCCTACCCAAAACTGACCATCGTAGTAAACCGTTAATTTCATAACGATTCCCTCCTCCTAAATTTACTGAAGAATGATGGACATCCCGAGGAGGGGAAGGTTACTGACATTTTAAATAATGCATCCGGACTACCAACCGAATTGTGTTTTTTCATTCTCACTATAAATTTAACAAACTTTCAAATTTAAGGAAAGGGCCTCCGCTTATTTTAACAACACTTCAAGTTTTGATTTGGTTCAAGTGCATAAATTCCATCAGCTTTTAATCCATTCATCAATTGGAACCGCCTTACTGCATCTTCAGTCTTCGTGCCATATGCGCCGTCGATTCCGAGGTTCTTTGTTACATGGTAAGCCACTTCATTCCTCGGAATAATGCAAATGGCATTTGTCTGAACTACAAAATGCGCTGCAAACTCTTATTTTCACCCGCAAAAAAAGCGGCTTTAAGCCGCTTTTTTACTTTACGAAGTGAATATTTTAACGATCTGCATGGCCAGATAGGCAATTCCGGCGCCGATTAACGGACCGACGGCGACGCCGCCGAAAAGCGCGACGGCAAGTATCGTGCCGATGACCAGCGCCGTTGTAATATGAGGATCGTTTTCCAATAAGGTGAGACCGTTTTTGGCGATTAAGGCAACGGCGATTCCGGCGCCGAGAGCGATCCACGCATAATATGATTTCATCGCTTCTCCGAGCTGTTTAAAACCGATGTCACCTGTCGCAATCGGCACTAAAACGGCGATTGTAATGACGGTGACCCCCCAGTTGATTCCTTTTGACTGAATCACCGGGAACAATTTCTGGTCAAGACCGACAGCTTTTATCACAATAAGAAAGCCGACGGCAAAAAGCAATGACTGGTTTTTGGCTATCAATGCGATGGCCAGCAATAATAGTAAAAATAAATTCGCCTGTGTAAACATCCTGAAAGCACCATCCTTCATCATAACTGTATTCATATCCTTTTTTTTGACGAATAAACTAATGTAATAGGACGTGCCGACCGAGAGGAGGATCGATGTGAATCCGCACTATGCAACTGTTTTTTTCCGCGCGCTGTTTGTACTAGTTGCGGCCGGCGGCGCTTTAGCGGCCGGTTACGCCTCATTTTCGTTAACTTATCCGTTTCTGATCGCCCTTATTCTGTCGTCGGCGATCATTCCCGTGGTTGACTGGCTGGACAAACTGACGGGGCTGCCCCGATCAGTCAATACAGTCATTGTCCTGGCCTTCTTTTTGCTGATTCTTCTTGGCGCGGCGACTTTTCTCGTTGCGGAAATCATCTCGGGAACCGCCTATCTGGCCAAAACGCTCCCTCCCCATATCAGCGCCTTTATAACGTATTGCGAGGAGTTCTTCACTTCCCGCATTCAGCCATTGTACCACGAGCTGACTGTCTTATTTAACGGGCTGGAAACCAATCAGCAGGCATCCATCGTGACGCATATCCAGACCCTCGGTGATACAGCCGCTAAAAATGCGGGGCTGATGCTTTCACATCTTTTAGAGCTGGTGCCGAAATGGATTGCCTTCCTTCCCAATACGGCTGCTGTCTTCGTATTCGCAATGCTGGCGACTTTTTTTATGACTAAGGACTGGCACAAGCTGAAAGCGATGCTTTATTCCATTCTTCCGGAACGCGTTTCGGCAAACGCCAAGGCTGTGTCGGGAGAACTGAAAAAAGCGATGGCCGGTTTCATTAAGGCGCAGGCCGTGCTCATCCTTTTTACGATGATCATTGTCTTTATCGGACTGTTTCTTTTAGGAATTGAGCATGCGGCGACCATTGCCTTTTTTATCGGCCTGGTGGATCTTCTCCCGTATCTCGGCGCCGGATCGGTATTTGTTCCTTGGATTATGTATTTGGCCATTGCCGGTCAGCTTCCCCAAGCGATCGGTCTCGGTATTTTATATATTGTGGTTCTCATTCAGCGCCAGCTGACGGAGCCGAAGATTTTAAGCAAGTCAATCGGGCTTGATCCGCTTGCGACCTTAATCGCCCTGTTTGCCGGCTTTAAGCTGTTCGGAATTTTAGGACTGGCTGCGGGGCCTGCGCTGCTCGTTTTCATTCAGGCCTTTATCACAACGGGCGCTTTAAAAGAAATATGGGCCTATATTACTGTTCAGTCCAAATAAAAACGGCAGCCCTGCAAAAAGGCTGCCGTTTTTATTTGATAATGATCCGCTTGTTTTTTGACATTCCTCTCAGCCATTTGAACAAAAGCGGCTTCATGCGGTTCCGAGTGAACGGAATCAGAAGACAGGCCCCTGCAATATCGGACAAAAAACCCGGAAGCATCAAAAGCAGGCCTCCGATAAAGACGCATATTCCGTCAAGAAGCGCGTCCCCCGGCATGCTGCCGTGCTGCAGGTCGCGCATCACCCGATGATATACATCAATTCCCTGTCTTTTTGCCACCAAGGCGCCCAGCACGCCTGTCAAAATGATGAGAAGGACGGTCGGAAAAACGCCGAGCCATTTTCCCGCCAGCAGAAACAAGCCGATTTCAATTGCCGGACACACGATAAACAGTAAGAATAAAACTCTCATTTTTCTGCCCTCCTGTCCTTCTAAAAGCGCGTCACCGTCCGCATGGGAATAGGAAAATCAACCTAAAGACAAAAGAGAAGGGAGAACCCCCCCTCTCTTTTTTAAAGCTGTTTAAAGAACGCTTGCGCGGCCTTCATACACAGCGCCGCGGGCAGCGTCAACTGTGATAACCTGTCCGTCTGTTAAAACTGAAGTTGCGTTCTCCAGACCGACGATAACCGGAATGCCCAAGCTTAAACCGACTACTGCGGCATGGCTTGTCAGACCGCCTTCTTCCGTGATGAGTGCTGATGCTTTTTCAAGCGAAGCGATCATGTCACGGTCAGTGCTTGAAGCAACCAATACTGCGCCGTCTGTCATTTTTTGTTCAGCTTCCTTCGCATTTTTTGCAACAACAACCGGACCGAATGCTGATTTGCGTCCGATGCCTTGTCCTTTTGCGATTACGCTGCCGACAGTGTGGACTTTCATCAGATTCGTCGTGCCTGATTCACCGACAGAACCGGCTGTAATGACAATCAGATCACCGTGTTTCACGAGTCCGCTGTCAAGTGATTTTTGAACTGCATCTTCAAGCATTTCATCTGTAGAATTCGCGTTTTGGCCGCTTGCCGGGAAGACACCGAATACAAGGCCGAGTTTGCGTGATACAGACTCATTCACTGTAACGGCTACAATCGGAGCCTGCGGACGGTATTTCGCGATCATACGCGCCGTATGGCCGCTTTCTGTAGGCGTAACGATAGCTGCCGCGTTCAGATTGATTGCCGTGTGTGCAACGGATTGGCCGATTGCATCGGTAATTGTCATGCCGACCTGATCTCTGCGTTTAGACAGAATTTCTTTGTAGTTCAGAGATTCTTCCGTGCGTGTGGCGATGTTAAACATTGTTTGAACCGCCTCAACAGGATATTGTCCCGCAGCTGTCTCACCGGAAAGCATGATCGCATCTGTGCCGTCGAAAATAGCGTTGGCAACGTCACTTGCTTCAGCGCGTGTCGGACGTGGGTTGCGCTGCATGCTGTCAAGCATTTGAGTCGCGGTAATAACCGGTTTGCCGAGCGCGTTGCATTTTTTGATCATTTCTTTTTGCACGAGCGGCACTTCTTCAGCCGGAATCTCTACGCCGAGGTCTCCGCGCGCTACCATTAAGCCGTCAGATACTTCCAGGATCGCATCCAGATTGTCTACGCCTTCCTGGTTCTCAATTTTAGGGATGATTTGAATGTCAGACGCGTTATGCTCTTCAAGCAGTTCGCGGATTTCCAGAACATCCGTAGAGCGGCGTACAAATGACGCAGCGATGAAATCAACGCCTTGCTCGATACCGAAGACGATGTCTTTAGCGTCTTTTTCAGTAATTCCCGGAAGGTTGACGCTGACGCCGGGAACGTTTACGCCTTTTTTATTTTTCAGCGTGCCGCTGTTTAAGATTTTTGTTTTGATTTCTTGTTTTTCCGGATTTGATTCAATCACTTCCAATCCGATTAAACCGTCATCCAGCAGGATGATAGACCCTGCTGACACGTCGTCTGCCAGGCCTTCATAAGAAACTGAGAATTTTTCAAGCGTTCCCAGCACCTGTTTTGTAGAAACGATAATTTCATTTCCCGCCTGAAGCTCAAGCGCGCCGTTTTCCATATCGTGCGTGCGGATTTCCGGACCTTTCGTATCGAGGAGAATCCCCACGTTTTTGCCGAGCTTTTTGCTTGCTTCTCTGATGTTTTTGATTCTTGCGCCGTGCTCTTCGAAATCACCGTGTGAAAAATTCAGACGGGCAACATTCATACCCGCTTCCATCAATTTTGTCAGCATTTCTACACTTTCACTGGCCGGACCGATTGTACAAACGATTTTTGTTTTTTTCAACTCGTTCACTTCCTTCTGAAATCTTCAGCTTCTTCCGTCTTAAATAGACAGTTCTTTTGAAAGCTGATACATGTTTGGTTCAACAGTATGTTTTGATTCTAAAATTTCTATAATATCATGGTCTACAAGCTTGTTGTTTTGTATACCTACGCAGCGTCCGCCTTTTCCTTTAAGCAGAAGCTCAACCGCGTAAGCGCCGAGGCGGCTTGCAAGAACCCGGTCAGAAGCGCTTGGAGATCCGCCGCGCTGGATGTGCCCTAAAACGGATACCCGTGTTTCAAGGTTTGTTTCTTCTTCGATGCGTTTTCCGAATTCAACCCCGCTGCCTACCCCCTCAGCAACGATGATGATACTGTGTTTTTTACCGCGGTCATGCCCTCTCTTCAGACGGCCGATAATTTCTTCCATATCGTAGTCCGCTTCAGGGATTAAAATGGATTCCGCTCCGCCTGCAAGACCTGCCCATAAAGCAATGTCGCCTGCATGGCGTCCCATCACTTCAATAACGTATGTACGCTCATGCGACGTAGCTGTGTCACGGATTTTATCAATCGCATCAATTACGGTGTTTAACGCCGTATCAAATCCGATCGTAAAATCAGTTCCCGGGATGTCATTATCTATCGTACCCGGTACACCTACACACGGAAACCCGTGTTCCGTTAATTTTTTCGCACCCATGTATGAACCGTCTCCGCCGATGACGACAAGACCTTCAATGCCGAGTTTCTTTAAATTTTCGATTCCTTTTTCACGGCCTTCAACTGTTTTGAATTCAGGACATCTGGCCGTATACAGCTTTGTTCCGCCGCGGTGGATAATGTCACCGACCGAACCCAGCTCCAATTTTTCTATTTTTCCGCTGATTAATCCTGAATAACCGTTATAAATTCCGTAAACTTCTACATCGTGATAGATAGCTTTACGCACAACCGCTCGCACCGCTGCGTTCATCCCCGGGGAATCCCCGCCGCTCGTTAATACTCCTATACGCTTCATTTCCTATTCACCTCAGCAACATATATATGTTAAACATATCATGATCATTGCCCTAAAACAATGAAAAGGGACGCCTGAGCTCCCATGAAACCTTACCTATTATACAATTAAATAAACTGTTTTTAAATAAAATTTAAGGAATATCACAAAAAACACAAAAAATAAACGTGAGCCATAGGCTTCACGTCTATTCAGTTTGCCCCGATATATTGATCCTCAACCGAAACTTTTCCGATGGCTTTGTATTTTTCGTAGCGCTGTGAGATCAATTCTTCGGCGTTCAATGGGAGAAGAGATTTTAATGTTTCTTTTAGGATGCCGTCAATGTAGCCCGCCTGCTGCTTGATGTCATGGTGAGCTCCGCCCTTCACTTCTTTAATCATATTATCTATAATTCCTAATTCTAATAAATCGGGCGCAGTAATCTTCATGGTTTCAGCCGCTTTTTTGGCAAGGCTGGAATCTTTCCACAAAATGGACGCGGCTCCTTCAGGAGAAATAACGGAATACGTCGAGTTCTCCAGCATCAGCATGCGGTTGCCCACACCTAATGCAAGCGCCCCTCCGCTGCCGCCTTCACCGATGACGATACAAACGACAGGCACTGTCAGGCCGGCCATTTCGAACAGGTTCTTAGCAATGGCTTCACTTTGTCCCCGTTCCT
This sequence comes from Bacillus sp. CIS52, assembly GCF_053545315.1. NCBI lineage: Bacteria > Bacillati > Bacillota > Bacilli > Caryophanales > Bacillaceae > Bacillus > Bacillus sp. CIS52. Next base: position 145,419 of record NZ_JBIUFR010000002.1, on the reverse strand, counting down.
CCGCCGCTTTGCCGGGATACGCTCCCTTCGTGTCAATGAAGCAGATAATCGGACGGTTAAACTTATCCGCCTGCTTCATGAGGCGAAGCGCTTTACGGTAGCCTTCAGGGTGAGGCATCCCGAAATTGCGGACAAGGTTTTCTTTCGTATCTTTTCCGCGCTGATGACCGATGACGGTGACCGGCATGCCGTGATATTTGGCAACTCCGCCGACAATCGCAGCATCGTCTCCGTATGTTCTGTCTCCGTGGCACTCAAAAAAGTCGGTAAACAGGTATTGAATGTAATCAAGGGTCGTCGGCCGTTCGGGAAGGCGTGCGATCTGCACTCTGTCCCAAGGCTTCAGGTTTTTATAAATTTCATCCTGGAGCTTGCTGAGCCGGTCTTCAAGCCTTGCGATTTCAGCGCTTAAATCCATCTCCGAATCTTGGGTGAATTTTTTCAGTTCGGCGATTTTTGTCTGCAGTTCAATCACCGGTTTTTCAAATTCTAATCTTGCAGCCACTCATGCTCACCTCCTGTTTGGTGCATGTCCAGCAGAAATGCGAGTTTGTCTTTCATGTCGTTTCTGTGAATCACCGCATCAAGCTGGCCGTGCTTTAATAAAAATTCCGCCGTCTGGAAATCTTCCGGCAGTTTTTCTCCGATCGTCTGTTCAATAATACGTCTTCCGGCAAATCCGATCAAGGCGCCCGGTTCAGCGAAATTATAATCACCGAGAGACGCGAAACTGGCCGATACGCCGCCAGTCGTCGGGTGGGTCATAACCGAAATAATCAGCCCCTGCTCTTCACTGAACAGTTTCAATGCAGAGCTTGTCTTCGCCATCTGCATAAGGCTTAAGACCCCTTCCTGCATACGTGCGCCGCCGGAAGCGGTAAAGATGATGAACGGGACTTTTTCCTCTTTCGCTTTTTCAATTGCCAGCGTGATTTTTTCGCCGACAACCGAGCCCATGCTGCCCATGCGGAATGTCGAATCCATGATCGCGATAACGGCAGGGAATCCGCTGATGGTCCCTTTTCCGGTAACAACCGCTTCATTCTGCGATGTTTTCTCACGGTCTTTTTCGATTTTTTCTAAGTATCCCGGGAAACCGAGCGGGTTTTCAGATATCATTCCCTGGTTGAATTCTTCGAATGAATTTTCATCCAGGAGGATTTCAATGCGCTGCTTTGCATTCATCGGGAAATGATGACCGCAGTTCATGCAGACGCGCAGGTTTTTATCTAACTCTTTTGTGAGCATGATTTTTTTACATTTGGGGCACTTTGTCATAATGCCTTCCGGAACATCATGTTTTGCCTGCTCAGACGGCACGGAAGCATATTTTTTCTTTTTTGTGAATATATCCTTTAACAAATGATTACCTCCCTTTTGTGAAGGGTTCTCTTCACTGCATGTCTTCCGATTAGATAGACTTAATAATAACTTTACCGAAACTATTGTACTTTTTTTGTCAAACGGTGTCATCCTCCATTCGACATTTTTTGCTGAAAAGCAGGCGGAAACGGACGGATGACAGACCTTCAAAAGCGTTGCTCAGCCTTATCTGTCAGCGTTTTCAAAAGAAATAAGGATTCTGCTGAAATTTTTTTAAGACCTGCCCTTAAAAAAATGCCAGCAGTCCGTATATTGAACAGCAGCGCGTTGTTTTTCCCAACGCGCTGCCAATTCTTTTTGTGTTATTATTCGCCGATGACCGTAAGCTGTCTTGTTTTTTCAGCCACTTCCTCAGGGTCAACCGTAATTCTGGCGACGCCCGTTTCCATCGCCGCTTTCGCAACGGCTTTCGCAACGGCAGGAGCCACGCGTTTGTCAAATGGAGCCGGGATGACATACTCCGCGCTTAATTCATCCTCTGAAACGAGGGAAGCGATCGCTTCAACCGCAGCTATTTTCATTTCTTCGTTGATATGAGTCGCGCGAACGTCAAGCGCTCCGCGGAAGATTCCAGGGAATGCAAGTACGTTGTTGACCTGGTTCGGGAAATCAGAACGGCCTGTTCCGATTACGCTTGCGCCGGCTGCGCGCGCGTCTTCAGGCATGATTTCCGGATTCGGGTTGGCCATTGCGAAAATAATCGGATCTTTCGCCATGCTTTCCACCATTTCTTTTGTCAAAGCGCCTTCGACTGATACGCCGATAAAGACGTCTGCATCTTTAATGACATCCTGCAGCGAACCGTCATTGCGGTCTTGGTTTGTAAACTTGGCCACTTCGTTTTTCACCGCATTCATGCCGGCAGGACGCCCTTCATAAATGGCTCCTTTAGAGTCGCACATCACGATATCGCGAACGCCGAAATGGTAAAGAAGCTTGATGATCGCGATGCCTGCCGCTCCCGCTCCGTTTGCCACAACTTTAATGGATGACATGGATTTTCCTGATAATTTCAGCGCGTTTACAAGTCCGGCTACGGTTACGATGGCAGTACCATGCTGATCATCGTGGAAAACCGGAATGTTTGTTTCTTTTTTCAGGCGCTCTTCAATGATAAAACAGTTCGGCGCTGCGATATCTTCAAGATTGACACCGCCGAATGTCGGTTCAAGCAGCTTCACCGTGTCGATGATTTTGTCCACGTCGTTTGTGTTGAGCGCGATCGGGAATGCATCCACGCCCGCGAAGCTTTTGAACAGAACCGCTTTTCCTTCCATGACCGGAAGTGAAGCTTCAGGCCCGATATTTCCGAGACCGAGAACCGCTGATCCGTCTGTTACGACTGCTACCATGTTCCCCTTCATTGTATAATCATATACTTTATTTTTATCGTCATAAATCTCTTTACAAGGCTCAGCTACCCCCGGAGAGTAGGCAAGGCTTAAATCGTCCGCATTTCTGACTTCCACCTTTGCTTTTGATTCAAGCTTTCCTTGGTTTACTTTGTGTAAATGTAACGCTTCTTCTCTTAATGACATGCTAAACACTCCTTTTAAGTACTTTGTTACATATTCTGCCGCATAGACTGGTACAATCGCTGGAGGTGAAAAATTTCAGAATCTTTAAATAAGATAGCACAATTGTTTCAATTGTATAACAAAACCATTGTTGTTACCACTATTTTAACACGACGTTTTCGCGGCCCAGCAGCTCTTTTAAACGGTATAACGCCTGATGGTCCGCCTGAATATGAAAGGTGTCGGGCAGCCTGATGGTCTGCTTGTCTTTTTCATAATAAAGATAAACGCCGGTTTCCCCTTTATGCTCCAGTAAAATACGCTTCATCTTTTCCAAAAACTCCTGATTGTGCCGGCTGCCTTCGATTTTGATGTAAACAGACGGCGCTCTGTCTGTCTCCGTCTCCTCAAGGAGAGAGGCGGATGACATGATGAATTGGGTCTTCTCCTGCCGCTCTTCCATTTTTCCGGCGGCGAATAAAAGCGCGCCTTCTTTTAACAGCGGAGACAGCCTTCTGTATTGGTCAGGAAACACGACGGCTTCCATTTCTCCCGTTTCGTCGCTTAATGTGAGAAACGCCATATGCTGACCTGTCTTTGTCCGAATCGTTTTGATGCCCGCGAGCAAAGCGCCGATCGACAGCTGCCCCTTAGGCGCCTGACGCGCTTTTGCGATCGCTTGCGCACCCCGTTTTTTCAAGAGATCCCTGAAAGCGGACAAAGGATGGCTTGAGAAATAAACACCGAGAGCTTCTTTTTCAAACCGAAGCTTGTCCACGAGCGGAAATTCCTCAGCCTCTACATATTTTGGCTTAATGGAAAACGATTCTTCCAAAAACAATCCCATTTGGTCATCGTCTGCACGAAAAAGTTCAGCGTGCTCTAAAGCGACATCCACGGAGGCCAGCAAGGAGGCGCGGTTTTGATTGAATTCGTCCATGGCGCCAGAAAATATAAGGGCTTCGATTGTTTTCCGATTCACGCTTTTTGCAGGTACGCGAAAGCAGAAATCGAAAAGATCCTCGAACGGTTTATGTGTTCTTGCTTTATAAATATCTTTCACTGCCGAGACGCCTACGTTTTTCACGGCCCGCAAACTGTATCTGACGGCTCCGTTTTCCGGCGCAAACGGAAAACCGCTCTTGTTTATTGACGGCGGAAGAACTTGGATCCCGCTCCCCTTCGCTTCATGCAGATATTGCGATATTTTGTCCTCATTGCCGATGACGCTCGTCAAAAGACCGCACATAAAATATAAAGGATAGTGCGCTTTTAAATAGGCGAGCTGATAGCCGATCATGCTGTATGCGACAGCATGGCTTCTGTTAAATCCGTAGTTGGCGAATTTGACAATCAGATCGTAGACCTCGTTTGCAGTGACTACAGAATACTCCTTTTTTAAGCACCCTTCAACAAAATGGCTTCGCTCTCTGTCCAGAATGTCCTTTTGCTTTTTACTGACAGCCCGTCTGAGCAGATCCGCTTCACCTAATGAAAACCCTGCCATCCGCGAAGCGATCATCATAATCTGCTCCTGATAGACGATGACGCCATACGTGTCACTGAGAATATTTCTTACATCCTCATGCGGCACTTCCACACGCGCCCGCCCGTGCTTCCGATCGATAAATAATGGAATATTTTCCATCGGCCCCGGTCTGTAAAGCGCATTCACCGCGACAATGTCTTCAAGCCTCGACGGCTTCAAACGCTTCAGCACGCTCCTCATCCCTGATGATTCCAGCTGAAAAATGCCCGTCGTATCGCCGTCTGACAATAGGGAGAACGTTTTTTCATCCTGGTAGGAGATCTCGGAAAAATCAATTTTCGTATTCGTCTCTTTTTCAATCATCGTTTTAATGGATTCAATAAGCGTCAGGTTGCGCAAACCTAAAAAGTCCATTTTCAAAAGACCCAAATCTTCCAAGTGATCCATCGCATACTGCGTTAAATACACGCCGTCATGCCCTTCTTGAAGAGGGACAACTTCAGAAAGCGGATCTTTACTGAGAACAACGCCGGCCGCGTGTGTTGACGTATGCCTCGGAAGACCTTCAATTTTCCTGGCGACCTGAAACACTTCATGAAGAACGGCGGATTCAGACAGCCGCCTGTTCAGCTGAGCGGACTGCCGCCTCGCTTCCTCAAGCGTCATTCCCGGCTTTGACGGAATCAGGCGGGCAAGCTGGTCGGCTTCTTTCGGGCTGATTCCGAACACTCTCCCGGTATCCCTTAACGCCGCCTTTGCGGCCAATGTCCCGAAGGTGATAATCTGGGCCACGTGCATGGCCCCGTACTTATTTTGTACATACTGAATGACCTCATCCCTTCTCGTATCAGGGAAATCGATATCAATATCCGGCATGCTGATCCGCTCGGGATTAAGAAATCTCTCAAACAGCAGAGAATGTTTAAGCGGATCCACGTCGGTAATGAAAAGCGAGTAAGCGACCAGCGAGCCTGCCGCAGATCCTCTTCCCGGGCCTGTCACAATGCCCTTTTCATGCGCGTACTTCATAAAGTCCCATACGATGAGAAAATAATCACTGAATTTCATGCGCCTGATGACGTCCAACTCATATTCAAGCCGGCGGATGGCGCGCTCATCAGGAGTGCCGAAACGGAGACGCAGCCCCTCGTGACAGACTTCCGCCAAATAATCATCGGCTGATTTGCCGTCCGGCGCCGGAAAAGACGGAAGGCGTGTCTGTCCGAGGCTGACATCGACCCGGCATTGCCCGGCGATACGCGCGGATGCTTCAATCGCTTCCGGATGCTGCGTGTAAAGCTCCGCCATCTCTTCAGGCGGCCTCAAGTGTAAATCCGGCAGATTCCCGTTCTGATCCTCCCATTTCTCACCGGCTTTAATGGCGCACAGACAGCGGTACGCATCTTGATCTTCTTTCTTGATATAACGGACATCCCCCGCAGCGCAGACTGGGATTTCCGTCTCGGCTGACAGGCGGAGAATATCTTCCGATAACGTCTCATGACCTTTGAACGGCTGGTATCCTAAATAAAAACGGCCTTCTCCGAACAGTTCCCGGAATCCTTCGGCAGCTTTGACCGCTTCTTCAAATTTCCCGGCTTGCAGCAGACTTTCAATGTACCCGTTTTCACCGGGCGTAATGGCGATCAGCCCCTCATGATAGCTCTTCATCCATTTTCGCTTCATGCCGCCCTTTGCTATGGATTGCAGCGCACTTGAGATTTTCAGCAGGTTCTGATATCCGGTGTTTGTCTCCGCCAAAAGAACAAGCGGGCGTGCTTCGAGTTCCGTTTCGTCCGTGTATATAGAAGCCGTCAGACCGATAATCGGCTTTATTCCGTTTGACTTGCATGCTTTATAAAACTCAATGGCGCCGTACAGCACATTTTCGTCCGTCAGCGCCAATGAAGAATAACCGAGCTCCTTCGCTTGTGTAACAAGATCTTTTACAGAAGCGGCGCTGTTTAACAGGCTGTAGCCGCTATGTACTTGCAGATGAACAAAAGACAATGCCGCCACTCCTTTCCATATACGTTCATTTTGCCTTTCTACATTATAAGACGGGTTTTCTTAAGAAACAAATGTTCTTTTTTGACTCATCATCATACTTGTCCGCTTTGCTCAATATGATAGAAAAGTGAGGTGGTGTATATATGGATCAGGAAGCCGGCTTTATGGCGAATTTTATCAGCAGTTATTTTATCGCCCTCGGCGTTTTGCTCGGCGGAGCGCTCATCGGCGGCGTCGGAGCCTATTTATCAGGCGAGCCTCCGCTTACGGCGATTACAAAATTGGCGAACAGGCTGAAGATCTGGGCGCTTGTCGCGGCTATCGGAGGAACATTTGACGCCGTATACAGTTTTGAGCGGGGGCTGTTTGAAGGCAACACGCGCGACATCTTCAAACAGCTTCTATTAATTATTTCAGCGATGGGCGGCGCGCAGACCGGCTGGCTGATTGTGTCATGGCTGGCTCAGGAGAATATGCCTTCATGAGAATTCCCGAGTATTATAAAAAACCGGGATGGCAGCGTTTTTTTGCGGGAATGATGTGCGGAGCCATCGTCAGCTGGCTGTTCTTTCTGTTTACATACGGAACGTTTCAGGAAGAACAGGTGACGTTAATTGAAAAACAGCGGGAGCACGCACGGGATTTGAAAAACCAGATCTCCATCTATCAGAAAGATCTTCATAAATTAAATGAGGATAATAAACAAAGACTGCTTATCCAAAGTGTTGATGTGAAGCTGATCAATGGGGAAAAATACAGAATCGCCCAGCCTGATAAGATGAAATTTGAAGAACAGGTGAAAGATGATATTTCTGAAGTCATCACAAAGGATATTGAGAGCGTGTATAAAACAAAGGAGCTTTTAAAACGGACGATTGAAAACAAGGTGTACACCATAAATGAAAAGGAATATAAAGCTCAAGTAAAGGAACTGACGATTTATACGAGATTGTCTGTCGAAATTCATATTTCTTTTGCGACGTAATTATGTCATTTTTAAAAAATTTCCATAGATCTGTCGCTTTTTTCTCCGCTTTTTTATAAACTGTAAATGAGACATTTTCAATGATTCTGAAGGGAGGAAGGGAAAATGGAGGTTTTTAGTGAACGCCGCCTGGCAAAAGATCATGCAGACCGAATCAGAAAAGGCTATTCCGCATATGCAGAAACAGACACACTCGCTTCCCTCATAAAAAAAGAACTCCAAATCTGTAATCTCCGCGTCTACGAAGACCTGACTGAATTCGGCTGCTGGTTCATCCCCGTGACAGATGAACACTAAGAAAGAGGGTCTCCCCTCTACTTGTGTTCGTTACATATCTCTTCAAGATCAGCAAGAATCGGACCGGTTTCATCCCAGCTGAAGATGGATGCGCCGGCTGCAAGCGGATGTCCGCCGCCATTGTATTTCCGGGCAATTCCATTGATGACCGGGCCTTTTGAACGGAACCGGACTCTGATTTGGTCGTCTTCTTCTACGAAAAACACCCAAGCGCGAATACCCGAAATGTTTCCGAGTGTTCCGACGAGCTGCGACGCTTCAGAAGGGGTGGTTCCATATGTCTCCAAAATGTCTTTTTTAATGAAAACGGAAGCGACGCCGTTTTCAGACAATGACACATTTTGATAAATAAAGCCATTCAGCTTCACCACATTTAATTTCGTTTCATACAATTGATTAAACAGCTCTGACGATGAAAATGGGAACTCAATGAGCTCTCCCGCGTATTTTAATGTCTTTTTTGTGGTGTTCGGGAATAAGAAGCGTCCCGTATCACCGACGATACCCGCGTAGATCAGCTCAGCTGCTTTCGTATTCAGCTTCCAGCCGTGCTGCTTTCCTTCGAGGTACAGCTCATAGATCATTTCGCTTACGGAGCTTGCATTCGTATCGACCCATAACAGATCGCCATACGGATCTTCATTTGGATGGTGGTCTATTTTCATGAGCTTTGCGCCGGAATGGTAGCGCTGATCGTCGATCCGTGCTTGGTTTGCGGTGTCGCACACGATGACAAGAGCATCTTTGTAGGTTTCGTCACCCACCTCATCGAGGGAATATAAGAAAGACAGGGACGGCTCAGGCTGTCCGACGGCAAAAATATTTTTTTCGGGATACGTTTCCCGCAGGATTTCCGTAAGGCCGCACTGTGATCCGTAAGCGTCCGGGTCAGGCCTCACATGTCTATGTAAGATAATGGTGTCATATAATGATATGGTTCTGATCAATTCGGATTTCATCGTTTTCTCCTTTTGTTTTTATTCATTTAATCATACTCTTTATCCATGGAAAAGGAAAATCTTTCAGCAACGGTATAAACGGTTTTGCAAACTCATATAATGGAGGATTTCATTTATGCTGGTTTTTGTTTTTCTCATCGGGCTTTCTGCCTGCTTTTACGTGTATTACAAAGTAAAAGGCATCCAGACGAAACGGGCGCTGGAGAAGGAATGTTTTTCGGCTAAATCAAGTATGGCGTTAGGCGCGCTGGTGCTTTTGTACGGAGTAAACCAAATGATTCTGTTTCACTCCGTCCTGACCCTCGTCATCGGCGGCGTCTTCATTTTAATCGGAGCAGGCAGCGCATGGGCCGGGTATAAAGCCTATAAGCATTATGAACCCATCCATGCAAAAGAAGCGGAGAGAGACCACGCATAATGAATGTCAAGGGACCGAGATGCGTCCCTTAACTTCTCTCCATCAGCTGCACCATGAGCATCGCTTTTGAAACGATGCCGCTTTGGCTTGACACTTCCACTTCCATTTTCCCGAATTTCCGGCCCGCTTCTAAAATGCGCGGCTTCACTTCAATGACCGATTCCATCTGAACGGGCTTCAAGAAGAAAATCGTAATGCTTTCAATGACCAGCTCGCCGCGTTTGCGGGAGCGTAAAAATCGGCTGGCAGCCTGAGTTAAAATCGTCGTAAACACCCCGTAAGAAATCGTCCCAAGCTGATTGGTCATCTGCGGCGTGACTTCATATTGATAAACAGCCGGCGTTTTGTCATCTTCTTCTTCTTTAAATCCCCTTGAAACGATATCATCAAGCTTTTCCCCGACCTGAGGCTGCTTTTGAATCATTTGCAGCGCTTTTAAGACGTCCTGACGGCTGATCATACCGATCAGTCTGTGGTTCCCGTCTGTCACCGGGAGCACTTCGATTCCTTCCCAAACCATCATTTGAGCCGCTGAGGCGACAGACGTTTTCCCGATGACCGTGACAGGGTTTTTGGTCATTACTTTTTCAATCGGGACTGACCGGTCATGTCCAGCGATATCTTTCGGTGTGAGAATCCCGTGGATTTTCATCTGCCGGTCGATAACCGGAAAGCGGCCGTGTCCGGTTTCATCATTTTTTTCGTACCATTTCTCCAGCTTATCTTTAGGAGACAGGGTCACTGTCCGATCGGCGGGAGTCAAAATGTCCTCCACGAGCACAATCTCTTTTTTTATGAGCTGATCATAGATCGCCCGGTTGATCATCGCGGCTACCGTAAAGGTATCATAGCTTGTGGAGAGAATCGGAAGCTCAAGCATATCGGCCAGCTCGATAATGCTGTCGTCGGTATTAAATCCTCCGGTTACCAAAACAGCCGCGCCCGCTTCAAGCGCCTGCCGGTGGGCATTGATTCTGTTCCCGACGATTAACAGGTTCCCCGCCGCCGTATAACGCATCATCGCATCAAGCTCCATCGCGCCGATCACAAACTTATTCAGCGTTTTATGCAGACCGGCTTTTCCGCCGAGCACCTGGCCGTCTATCACATTGACAACCTCGGCATATGTCAGCTTTTCGATATTTTCCTTTTTCTTCTGTTCAATCCGGATAGTCCCCACACGTTCAATAGTGGAAACGAACCCTTTATTTTCAGCTTCCTTAATGGCTCTGTAAGCCGTTCCCTCACTGACTTTCATTTCTTTCGCAATTCTTCTGACCGAAATTTTTTCACCGACAGGAAGCGAATCTATGTACGATAGGATTTGTTCATGCTTTGTTGCCAAGCGTTTCACCTCTAAGGACAGTCTTCTGCTTTTATTATAAGGGCACGGGGGATTCATTCGCAATGAGACGCCCGAAAAAAGGCGTCATCACAAAAAGACCTTCTGAACGTTTGGTTCAGAAGGTCTTTGACACATATGTCAGGCAAGCTCAATGGTCTCGCCGACCGCCATGACTTTACCGACGCCTCCGGGCAGACTTTCAGCGAAAGCGTCAGGGTCCTGTTCAATAACAGGGAATGTATTGTAATGAACGGGAACGACCTGTTTCGCTCTCAGCCATTCAGCCGCGAGTTTCGCATCTTCAGGCCCCATGGTGAAATTATCACCGATCGGCAGAAACGCCAGGTCAATGTGATTCAGTTCCCCGATCAGTTTCATATCTGAGAACAGCGCCGTGTCGCCGGCGTGGAAAATCGTTTTGCCGTCAATCGTTAATAAAATCCCGGCCGGCATCCCGGTGTATGTGATGGTTTTGTTTTCTGCATCAGTGACCGCCGATCCGTGGAACGCCTGTGTCAGTTTCACTTTGCCGAAATCAAATTGGCGCGCCCCGCCGATATGCATCGGGTGGACGTTTAACCCTTTAAAGCCGAGATAAACGGCCAGTTCGTTCGGCGCAATAACGAGTGCGTCGTTTTGTTTGGCGATCTGCTCTGTATCTCCGACATGGTCATTGTGTCCGTGAGTAAGCAGAATGACGTCCGCTTTCACTTCTTCCGGCTTCAGATTGGTCAGACTGTTTCCGGTTAGGAACGGATCAAAAATAATGTTATGGGTTTTCGTTTCCACTTGAATGACAGAATGTCCGTGATAAGTCACTTTCATCGTTTTCACCTCATAAAAAATTAATATTTATCAAGTTCCCTTTTTGACAAACGAAAAAACTTACAGGGATTGATGCCTGTTAATCACATTCAGCCCGCCTGTTGCTTCTATGACCGTTCCGGTGACAAGATCGGAATCCTCTTCACATAAGAAGGCGATGATTCTTGCAATGTCTTCTCCGGTTCCGGACCTCCCGATCGGCGTGTTTTCTTTCCCGATTTTCCGTCTTGCTTCTTCTATAGACGCTTCTTTCATATCTCCTACAATATCACCCGGGCAGACCATGTTGGCCGTGATACCTGATTCGGCTTCTTCAATTGCAATGGTTTTCGTTAACGAAGCCAATCCGACTTTAGCCGCCCCGAAAGCGGAACGGTGAAGCCAGCCGGGGGCATGATCTGCGCCTTGGAAGCCGTATGTAATAATCCTGCCGAAGCGCTGCTGTCTCATTACCGGGATAACCGCTTTAAACAGATGGAAAACGGCGCTTAAATTCCCTTCAAGCATGCCATACCATTCGTCATCGGAGTAATCGGCAAGCTTTTTGCGCTCAAATATGTACGGCCCGGCGTTGTTAATCAGTATGTCAATTCTTCCAAACCGCTGAAGGGCTGCATCGGCGATCCGCATGAGATCTTCTTTTCGGGTTACATCGCCCTTAACGAATTGCAATCTGTCATGGCACCGGGGATAATCAGCCTTCAGACAAGCGACGGCTTCTTCGTCCTGTCTGTAATTCACTGTGACCGAAAAGCCTTTTTCCAGCAGCATTTCAGTCACTTTTCGGCCCAACCCCTTCGTGCCGGCAGTGATTAGAGCATGTCGCACATTGAATACCCTCCCCAAGCAACGTTGCCGCTTCAATAAAATAAAGTCGTTTCTCCCTCTACTTTACTATAAACAAGCGGCAATATCACTTTTTTGCACTTCATCCGCACGAAAAAAGCCGTCTTTACAGACAGCTTAATTTTCTGAAGGGGCTGAGGCTTCCTCCAGACCGACATAACCGCTTTGATATGCCTCTGAGATGAGCCGGGCCGTTTCTTCACTTTCTTTTTCATCATAGATGTAACGGTCTTGTTCTTTGCGCATTCCTTCAACCTCCCATCATTATAGATGTAGCGTGTCTGATATGACGGGAAAATATGAAGGAAATTTTAGCAAATTAAACGCAGGCGCAGGCTTTTGCTTTTACGAGCGCCTGTTTTACCTGCTGAAAGCCCGTTCCGCCGGCGCTCATTCTTTTTTCAACCGCATGATGCGGATCGAGCACGGTATAGATATCTTCTTCAAAGAGACTGCTGGCTTGAAGGAATTCTTCAAATGCCATATCACTTAAATAGATTCCTTTTTCAATACAGCTGTACACAAGCTTGCCGACCACTTCGTGCGCTTCTCTGAACGGCATGCCTTTTTTCGCTAAATAATCGGCAAGTTCCGTCGCGTTTGAAAAATCTTGTTTTGTCGCCTGTTTCATAATGTCTTTGTTTACGGTCATTGTTTCAATCATGCCCGTAAAAATCTGAAGGCTTCCTTCAACGGTTTTCACCGTGTCAAACATACCTTCTTTATCTTCCTGAAGGTCTTTGTTGTATGCGAGCGGGAGCCCTTTCATAATCGTGAAAAGCCCCATCATATCACCGTATACGCGTCCAGTTTTTCCGCGGATCAGCTCCGCCATGTCCGGGTTTTTCTTCTGCGGCATCATGCTGCTTCCCGTTGCGTACGTATCATCCAATTCAATGAATCTGAATTCCTGCGAGCACCATAGAATGATTTCTTCCGAGAAACGTGAAAGGTGCATCATCAGCATACTGCTGCTGCTTAAAAACTCGAGAATAAAATCTCTGTCGCTGACCCCGTCAAGACTGTTCTCATAAATGGAGTCAAAACCGAGCAGCTCCGCCGAATAGCTGCGGTCTATCGGAAACGTCGTTCCGGCAAGCGCCCCGCATCCGAGAGGCGATATGTTAATCCGCTTCAGCGCGTCACGGAAACGCTCTTTATCCCGTTCAAGCATCCAAAAATAGGCGAGCAGATGGTGGGCGAAAGAAATCGGCTGGGCCCGCTGCAAATGGGTGTACCCCGGCAGAATGGTCTCGACATTGGCCTCTGCTTTTTCGATCAGCGCTTTTTGGAACTGTTCAATCAGCCCGATGATATGGGAGACATGATCTTTCAAATATAGATGCATGTCTGTCGCCACTTGGTCGTTCCGGCTTCTGCCTGTATGGAGCTTTCCGCCGAGCGGTCCGATTTCTTCAATCAGCATTTTTTCAATGTTCAAATGAATATCTTCATAATCAACAGAGAATTCAAGCGTTCCTTCCTCTGCTTTTTGCAGGAGGGTCTGCAGTCCTTGACGGATGGCGCCTTCTTCTTCCTCCGTCAGAATGCCGCATTTTTTCAGCATTGCCGCATGAGCGAGAGACCCTGTAATATCCTCTTTGACTAAGTTTTGGTCGAATGTGATGGATGCACCGAACTCATCGACCCACTTTTCCGGTGTTTTTTGAAAACGGCCTCCCCAAAGCTTCTTCATGCTTCAATCTGCTCCTTCTTTTTCACAATGCTGTTTACTTTTGTCGGCAGTCCCCAAAGCTCGATAAAGCCGATTGCCGCATGATGGTCAAACGCATCGTCTTTTGTATATGTCGCCAGTTTTTCATCGTAGAGAGAATATTCCGACTTGCGTCCTTCTACAATGGCATGGCCTTTAAACAGCTTGACGCGCACAACGCCGGTGACGTGCTTTTGGGTTTCTTTCAGGAATGCAAGCAGCGCGTCTTTTAACGGTGAGAACCATAAACCGTTATAGATGATTTCAGACAGTTTTTGTTCAATTGCCGGCTTGAAATGAGCCACTTCTTTCACTAAAGTCAGATCCTCAAGCTCTTTGTGAGCCGTAATCAAAGTCATTGCGCCCGGGCATTCATAAACTTCACGGGACTTAATGCCGACCAGGCGGTTTTCGACATGGTCAATCCGGCCGATGCCGTGTTTTCCGGCAGTCTCGTTCAGCTTGAGAATTAAATCAGCAAGCGGGTAGGATACACCGTCGATTGAAACCGGCACACCGGCTTCAAATGCGATTTCGATGATTTCAGGAACGTCCGGCGTATTTTCAAGAGATGCTGTCAAGTCATATGCCCCTTCAGGCGGCGCCGCCCACGGGTCTTCTAATATACCGCATTCATTGGCGCGGCCCCACAGATTCTGGTCGATGGAATAAGGGCTGTCAAGATTGATCGGAATCGGTATGCCGCGGCTTGCAGCGTATTCAATTTCTTCTTCACGCGACCATTGCCACTCACGGACCGGAGCGATGACCTCCAGATCAGGGTTTAATGATTTAATGGATACTTCAAAACGAACCTGATCATTGCCTTTTCCTGTACAGCCGTGCGCCACGGCCACTGCGTTTTCCTTTTCCGCGACTTCAACGAGTTTTTTCGCGATCAACGGACGGGACAGTGCAGATACGAGCGGATACTTGCCTTCATACATCGTATGAGCCTGCATAGAAATAAGCGCGTACTCTTGGGCGAATTCTTCTTTTGCATCAATCACGTACGAATTTACGGCGCCTACTTCCAGCGCTTTTTGCTGAACGAATGCCAAATCCTTTCCTTCCCCTACGTCTAAGCAGCATGCAATAACATCGTATCCCTGTTCTTGCAGCCATTTTATCGCTACAGAAGTATCAAGACCTCCTGAGTATGCCAATACAACTTTTTTCTGTTCTGCCATGTTAAAAGCTCCCCTTGTATAAAAATTAGTTTTAATTAATAAAAATGCATTTTGTATGTATACACTGTAACAAGTAAATTCTGTTTTTTCAAGCTTTTTATAAAAAAAACTCCACCCATTTTTTTGAGCGGAGCAAAGCTTTTTTATACATTTATAAGTCTTTTCGGATCTCCCGGAGCACATGGGGCAGTTCAGGAATAATCAGTTTCTTCATGGCAAGCTTGACGGCGCCTGAGGAGCCCGGCGTGCAGAAGACTGCGGTATTTTGGATCACGCCCGCTGCCGCTCTGGACAAAATGGCCGCGGAACCGATGTCCTCCGTATAGCTCAGCATGCGGAACAGCTCGCCGAATCCCGGGAGCTCTTTTGAAAACAGCGGCGTGACCGCTTCAATGGTGACATCCCTTTCGGCAATGCCCGTCCCTCCGTTTAACAGCACCGCATCTGTATATTCATCCATACAGCCGGATAAAACGGCTTTCTGCAATTCACCTTTCTCATCTTTTACGATGTCATAAGCGACCGTCTCAAATCCCGCTTCCCTGATGAAATCCATCATGACGCGCCCGCTTTTATCGGTTTCTTTCGTTCTCGTGTCGCTGACTGTAATCACTTTGCAGCGCACCGCTGACGGGGCTTCCTGTTTATGTTCATGCACACTCATTGTTTCACCTCATCATTTATGTACTAAGCATATCGTAACGTTTGGCGCTTCGGCATTCAATAGAAAAGCACATCCTTTAAGGATGTGCTTTTTGTCGATCATTATTGTGCAAGGCGGACAACGTCGCGCGCGATCATGACCTCTTCATCAGTCGGAATAATGATGACTTTGACAGGAGAGTGCGGATAGCTGATAAACGCTTCCTCGCCGCGCACGTTGTTCAGCGCAGGGTCCCAATAAACGCCCATGAATTCTAAGCCGCGAAGCACGCGTTCTCTGACTTCAACGCTGTTTTCACCGATACCGGCAGTGAAAATAATCGCGTCAACGCCGCTCATTCTCGCAGCGTAAGAACCGATGTATTTATGGATTCTGCTTGCGAACACTTCAAGCGCCGTTTCCGCTCTTTCGTTGCCTTCTTTTGAAGCTTCCACGATATCGCGAAGGTCGCTTGAGAAACCGGATATGCCAAGCAGTCCGCTCTTTTTATTTAATGTATTTAATACTTCATCAGCCGTCTGATTCGTTTTTTCCATAATGTACGGAATCAAGGCAGGGTCAATGTTCCCTGAACGCGTTCCCATCGCAACACCCGCAAGCGGTGTGAAGCCCATTGACGTATCAATTGATTTTCCGCCTTCGACTGCTGCGATACTTGCTCCGTTACCCAGGTGGCAGGAAATCAGGCGCAAGTCTTCAAGCGGACGGCCGAGAAGCTCAGCTGCGCGCTGTGTCACGTATTTATGAGATGTGCCGTGGAAACCGTATTTGCGGATGCCGTATTTCTCGTAGTATTCATACGGAAGGCTGTACAAGTAAGATTGCTCAGGCATCGTTTGGTGGAACGCCGAATCAAATACTGCAACCGCAGGTACATCCGGAAGCACTTCTTTAAAGGCTTTAATGCCGACGATGTGAGCCGGGTTGTGAAGCGGCGCAAGTTCTGAAATCTCTTCAATCTCACGGATTGTTTCATCCGTAAGCAAAACAGAATCGCTGAATTTTTCTCCGCCGTGAACAACACGGTGGCCGATTCCGTCAATTTCATTTAAATCCTTTATAATACCGAATTCAGTCAGCTTGTGAAGCAGCATCTTCACCGCGACCGCATGATCCGGAATATCTGTCACTTCTGTATTTTTTTCGCCGTTAACAGAGATTGTGAAAATGCTGTCGGCGATACCGATCCGTTCTACTAAACCTTTTGTTAGCACCTTTTCTGAAGGCATTTCGAATAGCTGAAATTTTAAAGATGAGCTTCCTGCATTAATTGCAATAATTTTAGACATAAATGACGCTCCTATCAAAATTCTTCTTCGTTTGTTTCGTTCTTTTTTCCCAGACCGTAACTGCAGTCCAAAAAATATCTGACTTTTCCATTTAAACATTGTCAACTCAGCATTTCAAGTCAACATCCATATTGGTACCGCTTACAAAATGAAGTCGTTATTTTCTGATAAATCCGCACTGTGCCAAATGGACGGCTCGGTCTTACGGAATGTTATGTTCTTTCCTTAAGTTGTGTCAGCAGCC
The DNA here is from genome assembly GCF_053545315.1 of Bacillus sp. CIS52. Taxonomy (NCBI): domain Bacteria; kingdom Bacillati; phylum Bacillota; class Bacilli; order Caryophanales; family Bacillaceae; genus Bacillus; species Bacillus sp. CIS52. The sequence continues at coordinate 128,244 of NZ_JBIUFR010000002.1, read as the reverse complement.
TGATATCCATTCATTTTCAAAAGCAAAAAGCAGTGCGGGATTTTGCGTCCCACCCTGCTTTTTCGCCATTATTTTTCTTTTTGAATCCATTGATCCAATTTTGCCATCATCTCACGCATCGCCTGCTGGTTCGCGAAGGAAGGAAGATTGGCCAGAAGCGTTTGTTTCGGCGGCTTTGCGCCATCGCCTTTTTTCTGCAAAATTAAAATGCTCTTTGCCTGCGCTTCGTCTTTAAACAGAGTAGCCGGCAGCTGAAGAAGGGCGTTGATATATACTTTTTCCGCAAAAAACCGCTTCAGTTTATCGCTTTGGGCGCTGTCAAACAGATGGTTCGGAATCATAAAAAACAAGTATCCGCCCGGTTTTGTATGCTTGACGCTCTGCTCAATGAATAAGTGGTGGGCAAATGAGTGGCCTTCATCCGCTTTCAGCTCAAACGCTTCTGCGCCTTCGTCATTCGGATAATAGCCGACCGGCAAATCGCAGAGGACCGCATCAGCCGGTTCGATAAATAACGGCTGAAGACTGTCCTGGCAGAACAGCTCCATTTCTTTTTCCTGCAGATTCGCCTGGGCATAAGCGATCTTCAGAAGGACATCATCGATTTCAATGCCGAAGCTTTTTGCCGCTTTGTCAGAAAGCTGGTTTGCCGCGGTCAATAGAAGGTTTCCGGTGCCGCAGGCGGGGTCCAGCAATGTCAGGCCTTTTTGGCCGCCCGTAAATTTATTCACGAGGTAACTGATGAAAAGGCCGATCGTATCAGGCGTCATCTGTCTGTTCGGATGGGATTTATCTTTCAATCCTTTTAAAATGGCGAGCTGGAACGCCTTGCGGATCCATTCAGGTTCCCATTGTTTGAAGTCCGCTTTCGCAAGCAGGCTTTTAAGCTGTTCGGTTTGTTTTTCCTGAAGCCGAAGCTGTTCGGCCGTTTCGAGAAAATACATCTCTCCCGCTTCCGCAAGCCCCTCAATATAAGACAGCTGAAGGCCTTCTGCTATTACTTGGGCGGCTTCATCTAAAAGTTCATAAATCTGACCGACATGGTCGTGTTGCATACTGTTTCCTCCTTGCCATGAAAAGAGCTCCGCGGCAGCACCCGGAGCTCTTTTTCTCTCTTTACTTGATTAACGCTTTTGCAGCTTCGATAGGCTTTTCATAATTCGGGTGGTTTGTCGCTTCGCTTACGTATTCCGCATAAACGACTTTTCCGTCCTGATCAAGAACGAATACGGAACGCGCCAAAAGACGAAGTTCTTTGATGTAAACACCGAATGCTTCACCAAATGACATCTCTTTATGATCCGATAATGTTTCAACTTTGTCGATTCCGTTCGCTCCGCACCAGCGCGCTTGTGCAAACGGGAGGTCGGCGCTGATTGTATAAACGTTCACATCGCCGAGTTTTGCTGCTTCTTCGTTGAAACGGCGCGTCTGCGCGTCACATACGCCCGTGTCAATGGAAGGAATAACGGATATGATCGTTACTTTCCCTTTCATATCTGCTAATGTCTTCTCTTCTAATCCGTTTGTCAAAACCGTGAAGTCAGGAGCTTGGTCACCCGGTTTCACTTCTTGTCCGATCAGCGTCACGGCTCCGCCTTTAAATGTAATCTCAGCCATTCTGATTCCTCCCTTATCTATGTATAGCTCTATCATAGTCGAGTTTTATGCAAACTGCAAAGGTTATGCCGCATCGTAAAAAAAGCTAACTGCGGGCGGCAGTTAACTTTTCTGTTATAAATCAATATCCGTTCTTTTTTGGTTCCGGCCTTTTTCATTCTTTTTAAACATATGCTGGATGCGTTCAATCGTTTGAGGCGCGGAGTCTAACAGTTTATCAATCAAATGGGTGTTCTCGTCTAAATGAAGCATACGCACGCCGTTTGTTCCGACAATCAGAAACGCAATCGGCGTAATGGATACTCCGCCGCCGCTTCCGCCGCCAAACGGGAGCTTCTGCTCTTTTCTTTCGTCGTCCTCGGTTCTTTTTTCAGCCGGTTTTGCTCCAAACTCGCTTCCGCCTGCCGCAAATCCGAAGCCGACCTTTGAAACCGTTAAGATTACGCTGCCGTCAGGCGTTTCAACCGGATCACCGATGATTGTATTCACGTCGATCATTTCTTTCAAATTTTCCATAGCGGTTTTCATTAAACCTTGAATGGGATGGTCTGCCATGTGCGCTCCTCCTTAAACTGATGAATCATTCTTTGAAGCAACCGGAACCGGCTGTTTCTTTCGTATGATAGAAAGTCCGTTCCGCCCGTATTTGAGCAATTTGAAAGCTGCACCTATAAGATGTCCAAAACGAAAAAAGAATATACACTGCAAATGCGTCTTGGATGCAGGCACTTGAAAAGACGGAATGACTTCGCACACCGGTTTATGTATAAAACGCAGATGGTCATACAGCAACGCCGTAATGCCTCCCTTTACGGCCCACAAGCCGCCGGCGGCGATTCCCGTAACGGCGGCGTCCTTTATTCCGATAACCGTCATCCATTCGAACTTCGTCACGCGGACTCCCGCAAGAAATGAGGCGCCGATTTGACGCATTCTGACGACCTGATGCAGAATCATTTCTATTCTGTGAATGGTCTGTTTGACATCTTCATATGTGATTTTTTTCTTCTCTTTTTGCTGACCCTTTATTTTAGATTTTGTGTCTTGCTTGACATCAATTGACGCATCTTCGCTGTTTACTTTAATAACGGGCAGCGTTTTTTTAAAACGGATCAGCCCGTATAAGGCAGAGAGTTTAAACGTCATTTTGTCGTTATCTTTATCATGCAGATATTCGAAAGTCAGATGGATTTTCATCCTCATGAGCAGCCAGAACAAAATGAGAATGAGAATAACAGCTGCTGCGGCATATCCCATAAGCTTCACTTCCTTAGCTGCATTATCGCCAAAACCAAAAAAAATAAACCCGGATGTTTATCCGGGTTTATTGCTTTTATTTGCGGTACAGTGCTTCGTGAATCACCGTTGTGTCGGCAATAAGATCATGAATTCCCTGCTTCTTAGGCGTAAACGCAATGACAATATAAAGAATCCAGATTTTATCGATATAACGCCCCACTGCTTCCCTGAAAATGACGGTGCCCCATGTCAGCGGTTTTCCGGGCGTCAAAGAAGTGACTTTTAACCCGAAGACCATTTTGCCGAGTGTCTGATGAAACCATTTTGTCATGAACACAAAATAGGCGAGGTAGACGATCAAAGTTGTGACGGAATAGGCTGAGATTGTAAACATTCCGCTTGTTTTCGGTAAATTCATCAGCGTGAACACCGGTGAAACGATGATATGGTTAAGCCCCCAGATCACCAGCCAATCGAGAAGAAACGCCCAAAACCGGATCCAAAAGCCCGCGTAAGCCGGGTCGAGCGTCCCCTGTTGCTCGGCTTCCTCTTCCTTGCCGTGAAAGCCTTCGTAAGTTGCGTCCATTCTTTCTTCCCCCCTACTTTGCATAGAGATACATCATCCGCGGCGAGCCGGATTGCGAAATAAGCTCTTTCATATTCAGAAAATCAATTTCGCTTTTAAACATTTTCGCTGCGCTCATGGAAAAGAGCGAGCCTAATCCGAATCCTTCCTCATACGTGATGACTGAAGCGTTTTTCATATTTTTATGGTCCTTTTTCATCGCGCTGATCGTATCATCGTAAAAACCGAGATCGTCAACGAGGCCGATTTTTTTCGCTTGTCTGCCGTCGTAAACACGGCCGTCGGCAATTTTTTTCACATCTGCTTTTGACATGTGCCGGCCTTTTGAAATGACATTGACAAACCCTTCATACGAATCATTGACCATCGTCTGCATGATCTTTCTTTCTTCCTTCGTCATGTCGCGGGTCGGTGACATAATGTCTTTATGCGCGCCGCTTTTGATGGTTTCAAACTTGATGCCGAGTTCATCAGCGAGCTTAGAATAATTGACGCTTTCCATGATGACGCCGAGTGAGCCGGTGAGCGTTTCCGGTGAAGCATAGATTTTATCAGCGGCCGTTGAGATGTAGTAGCCTCCCGATGCCGCCATGGAGCCCATGGATACATAAATCGGTTTCTTCGTTTCTTTCTTTAGTTCTTCCAGTTTTTTATGTATTTCCGCGCTTTCATACACGCCTCCGCCAGGGGAATTGATTTTCAGGACAATTCCTTTGACACTTTTATCTTCTTTCGCACGCTCTATTTGTTTTAAAAATGATCTGTGATCATACCCGCCTGAGCTGAGCAGGCCTGCGGACTCCCCGTTATCCTCAATCGTGCCGTCCACTTCAAGCACGGCGATTTTACTGCCGGGGCTTCCCTTATCAAGCGTCACTTCCTCTGTGTCATCTGTCAGGGATGCAAAGTCAGACCCTGTATCTCCGACATTTTTCAGCACCCCGACAGTCACACTTGCAATGACTGATACGCCGAAAATGCCGATAGCGATGACGAGCGCAATCCATCTTTTTGCATTCATTTGTTCTGCCTCCTTTTCTGTCACTATTCGTACGTTCTCCTGGAAAAAAAGATTCACTTTTTTCATGAAGCGCTTTCACTTAACGGATAAACAGGAAACATGTTACACTATTGCCACAGGTATTTTAACACAATATCTGATGGGAGAAAAACGTAAATATGACAGCAAAGGGGAATGGAGATATGACCGATCTTCGCCGCAATGTTTATTTTTTTCACAAACAGGACAACGAAACAAAAGAACAAGTCAGCTCTCTGAAGCAGCTTGCCAAATCGCACGGTTTTACAGTTGCGGCCCAACCGGAGGATGCCGGGATTATCGCCAGCATCGGCAGCGACGGCTCATTTCTGCAGGCCGTCAGAAAAACCGGATTCCGTGATGACTGCCTGTATGTCGGCATCGCTAAAAAAGGAAAAGCCCATTTGTACTGTGATTTTCACAGCGATGAGCCTGAAAAAATGGCGGACAGCATGACCGCGGAACAGCTTGAGGTCAGAAAATACCCGCTCATTCATGTAACGGTGGACGACAGCAATCATTTTCACTGTTTAAACGAGGTTTCCATTCGTTCAAGCATTATTAAAACGTTTGTGATGGATGTGTTAATCGATGATCTTCACTTCGAGACCTTCAGAGGCGACGGCATGATCATTTCCACCCCGACAGGCAGCACCGCCTACAATAAATCCGTTTCAGGCGCTGTTGTTGACCCTTTGATTTCCTGCATGCAGGTATCCGAACTGGCCTCTTTGAATAACAACACATACCGCACCCTCGGATCTTCGTTTATTTTAAGCGCGGACCGGAAGCTGACACTGCAGGTGGTGCAGGACGGCAATGAGCATCCGATTATCGGACTTGATAATGAAGCGCTCAGCACGAGAAATGTCAAAAAGGTTGAGATTACACTATCCGATAAAAAAATCAAAACGGTCAAACTGAAAGACAACTCTTTCTGGGAAAAAGTAAAGCGCTCATTTTTATCATAAAAAAAGAGGACGGGCATTAACGCCTGTCCTCTTTTTCATATACGATACGGCCGCCGACGACGGTTTTGACAGCTTCCAATTCATGAAGCTTTTTCGGGTCCGTTTTAAACGGATCGCCGCTGAGAACGGTAAAGTCGGCATCATAGCCGGAAGCTATCCGTCCGCGGCTATGTTCTTTATGGATGATTGCCGTGCTTCCCTCCGTGTAAAGCTGAATGGCTTCGTACACGGTCAGGCACTCTTTTTCATAATAGGCCGGACCTTCCGGGTGCTGCTTGCTTGTACGGAGCACAGCCGATTGAATGCCCAGAATGGGATCTGCCGGTTCTATCGGGGCATCTGAACCTCCGGCGCACAGCAGCCCTTTCGACAGCAGGGTTTTCCAGGCAAAAGCCGTTTTCATCCGCTCTTCTCCGAGCCGGTCAATCACCCACGGAAAATCACTGGCCACAAAATGCGGCTGAAGATCAAGGCCGATCGGAAGCCGGGCGGCTCTTTCCATCAAACCGTGATCTAATACTTGCGCATGAATGAGCCTGTCTAGCTGTCCGGGCTTTGCCGGGTATCTTTCGATCACATCGAGCACCTTTTCAAATGCAAGGTCGCCAATCGCGTGCACGGCGATCTCCATCCCTTTCTGTCTCGCTTTATAAACAAGAGCGGCAAGGGTTTCGTCATCGTGCACCTGAACGCCGGAAACAGACGGATCATCATGATAAGGCTTTTTCAAAAGAGCCGTTCTGCCGCCGAGCGCGCCGTCTGCGAAGATTTTCATCGCTCCGTATTCCAGATAAGGCCCTGTCGTTTTGTCCAGAGCGCTCCACCTGTCGACGGCTTCGTGATGAACAAGCAGATGTGCCCGAAAAGGGAGCAGGCCGCTGCCTGTTAATGACTCATACGCGGCAACGGGAACGGACGCGTCTCCGTAGTATGCCAGATCCTCGGAATGCCCGCCGGTCAGGCCTTTTGTCCAGCAGTCCGTGATTGCCGTTTGAAGAGCGCGTTTGACATAGTGAAGCGAGACGGGCGGAAGAGCCTGAGTCACAAGCTCTTGGGCTTTATCCAGCAGAAGGCCTGTCGGACCGGCACTGTCCCGGACGATAATCCCGCCGTTTGGATCAGGTGTATGGTTTATAATCCCCGCCGCGCGCAATGCGGCCGAATTGACTGCAGCAGCGTGCCTGCATACCCGTTTCAGCAGGACGGGGCGATCGGGAAAGAGCGGGTCAAGGTCATGCTTCGTTACGTAAACCGGCTGTTCAAACAGATTTTCATCCCAGCCTTCGCCGATCAGCCATTCGCCATCTTCCAATTCACGCTCTGCTTCTTTTGCAGCCTGCAGTATCGCCTCTTTTGACCTCAGCTGTGACAAATCAAGGCGGAGCTGTTTTTCACCGTGTCCGATCAAATGCATGTGACTGTCTGTAAAACCGGGAAACATGACAGCCCCATGTAAGTCGATTTCCTCCGTATCAGGCAAACCGTATGTCTCGCGGAGCTCCTGAAAGCTGCCCGTCTGTCTGATGAAGCCGTCTTCGGTATAGACGGCTTCAGTGACATGGTTCTCGTCAAGCATTGTATAGATGGTGCCGCCGTGCCAAATCGCTTTCATCCCCGCTCACCCTTTTTCTGTATTAAGCTTTTTTATCCGCCTTCAGCCGTTCTTCACGCTGTCTCAGCTCCACCCGTCTGATTTTTGCGGATGCCGTTTTCGGCAGGCTTTCGACAAATTCAATTTCTCTCGGATATTTATAAGGCGCCGTAATCGTTTTTACGTGGTTTTGCAGTTCTTTAACAAGTTCGTCACTGCGCTTCTCATCGTTTTGTAAAACGACATAAGCTTTTACGATTGAACCTCTGATTTCATCCGGGCTCGCCACGACGGCGCATTCTTTCACTTCCGGATGCTTGACGAGCGCATCTTCCACTTCAAAAGGCCCGATTGTATATCCGGAGCTGACGATAATGTCATCATTGCGGCTTTCAAACCAAAAGTAGCCGTCCTCGTCTTTTTTCGCGCGGTCGCCTGTCAAAAAGTAATCTCCGCGAATCTGCTTCTTCGTTCTTTCAGGGTCTTTATAATATTCCTTGAATAGGGCCGGTGTGCTCAAGTGCACGGCGATATCGCCCGTTTCGCCTATTTCACATATTTCGCCTTCATCGTTTATAATTTCTACTTGATTTCCCGGTGTCGGTTTCCCCATGCTTCCCGGCTTAATATCCATGTTCTTCAGGACGCCGACTAACAGAGTGCTCTCTGTTTGGCCGTAGCCGTCTCTCACTTTAATGCCGAAATGTTTCCGGAAGATGTCAATGACTTCCCGGTTTAAAGGTTCACCCGCAGAAACTGCGCTGTGAAGGGCAGAAAGGTCATACTTGTCCAATTCCTCCACCTTGGCCATCAGGCGGTATTCAGTCGGCGTACAGCAGAAGACATTGATCTGATGGCGCTCAAGCATCTCCAGATACGTCTTGGCGTCGAATCTGCCGTGATAAATAAATCCTGTTGCGCCGCTTCCCAGAACGGCAAGCAGCGGGCTCCACACCCATTTCTGCCAGCCGGGCGCCGCGGTGGCCCAGACTGTATCGTCTTCAGAAATATCCAGCCATGCACCGGCGGATGTTTTTAAATGGGCAAAAGCCCAGCCATGTGTATGTACAACGCCTTTAGGCTGGCCGGTCGTTCCTGAAGTATAGGATAAAAACGCCATGTCCTCTCTAGTTGTATCAGCGGTTTGAAAACTGTCTCCGTCCGCTTCAATCGTTAAGAGGTTTTTCCAGCCGGCATCATTTTCACCAATGGCCAATGTCACGAGCTGATCGGTTTTCACCTCATCAAACGCGTTTATAAATGAAGGATAAACGATAACGCCTTTCACTTCGGCGTGTTTAATGCGGTAGTCCAAATCTTTGGCGCGAAGCATCTCCGAGCAAGGAATGACGACCATCCCCGCTTTTAAGATCGCTAAATACACAGCATACGCTTCAAGCACTCTCGGAACCATGACAATCAGCTTATCGCCTTTTTCAAATCCGAGACCTTTCAGGCGGGCTCCGATTTTATTCGTTTCTTCCATCAGTTTTTCATATGTCCAGACTTTCTTGCTGCCTGTTTGATCTTCCCAAATAAGCGCGTTCTTCTCTTTGGAACGGCTGAACTTTTCGATTTCATTTACTAGGTTATAGTTCTTTGGGGCGATTAAATCTTCTCGTTTTAACACGAACAACTCCTCACTTTCTTTCCCTATTATACATAAACATAGGACGTAACAATAAAGATATGCATAAATTGCTTCATGCCTTCTAGCTTTATTCATGAAAAAAGAGCGGGGAATTCCCCGCTCTTTTAGCCATTATGTGAAGTTGTGATTAAAACTGCTGCTGGCTGCTTCCGCCCATGCTTTGCTGAGCAAAAGAAACAAGACGTTTTGTGATTTCTCCACCGACAGAACCGTTGGCGCGAGAAGTTGTTTCCGGTCCAAGGTTTACACCGAATTCAGAAGCGATTTCATACTTCATTTGGTCGATAGCTTGTGCAGCTCCTGGCACTAAAAGCTGGTTGCTGTTTCCGCTGTTTGATTGTTGTGACATGTGTATCACCTCCTTGTGAGTATAGAATGTGATAAAACACATGTCCTCATTCAAAAAAACTTTGGTAATTGTATACAGTTCTAGAACAGGCCGGCAAATTTATCGTGAGCTTCTTGTTCTGAGTAAACAGTAATGGTCTCAATACCGGCTGCCGCCTCTGCAATCAGCGGTTCAAAATCAACAAAGCTTTCGAAATGCTCGATTTTTTCTTTTTTCGGGCGTGTTTTCGGACTTGGCGGCGTAAAGATGGTGCAGCAGTCCTCAAACGGCTGAATGCTTGTTTCATAAGTGCCGATTTCTTTTGATTTCTCGATGATTTCTGTTTTGTCCATTCCGATCAGAGGACGCAAAATCGGCGTTGCCGTAACGGCATTGATCGCATACATGCTCTCAAGCGTCTGGCTTGCCACTTGGCCGAGGCTTTCCCCCGTAATGATCGCAAGCGCTTTGCGTTCTTCTCTGATTCTGTCCGCGATCTGCAGCATGAGACGCCGCGTCGCCGTCATCGTATAGTTTTCCGGAATTTGTTTTTGGATGAGCTCCTGCGTCTTTGTAAACGGCACGATATGAAGCGTCATACTGCCTCCGAACTTTGCGAGGCATCCCGCGAGGTCCATGACTTTCTGCTTTGCCCGTTCGCTCGTATACGGCGGGCTGAAGAAGTGCACGGCCTCCACTGATAATCCCCGTTTCATCGCGTAAAAGCCGGCAACCGGACTGTCAAAACCGCCGGAAAGCATCAGCATCGCTTTCCCCGCGGAACCGACAGGAAGCCCTCCGGCGCCTTTTTCGTTACGGATGGTCAGGAATGTGGCTTCCTCCCTGATTTCAATCCGAAGCGGAATATCGGGATTTTTCACATCGACGGTTAATCCATCCGTGTTTTTCAAAATATGGCCGCCGATCTCAGCGTTCATCGCGTTCGTATCTAATTCAAACTGCTTGTAAGCCCGTTTGGTCTCGACCTTAAACGTATTCCCCGGCTTATATTGGCCTTCCATCGCGGCTAATGCCGTTTTTTTAATCTCTTCAAGCTTGCTTTCGCATTTAATGGCGAGACTGAAGCTCTGAATGCCGAATATATTCTTTAATAAGGAACAAATTTCCTCCGGGTTTTCTCCATTAAGTGTAATTGACATCCGATCCCGGTTTGAAAAGTATTTTACCTTTTTATAATCCTTTAATACCAGGCGGATATTCTGTTTTAATCTCTCAATAAAACTGCGTCTGTTTTTTCCTTTTGTGGATATTTCACCAAAACGGATTAAAATATGATCGTAATTCATTTGCTACCTCATCATTTTTTTTAGTTTTTGAACAGCCGGCGCCAGCGCGGCCATAAACGGCTCTGTAATATCAGCCGTGTGGCTGAAGTTCAGGCTGACTCTGATGCTGCTTGATGCAATCTGTTCGCCTTTATTCATTTGCAGAAGAACACGGCTCGGCTTGTGCTCTCTTGCCGAACATGCCGCGGTCGTTGAAACATATATTCCTTTTTCCTCAAGCATGTGCAGCAGCACTTCCGCCTTGATGCCCGGAACGGAAAAATTAATGATATGCGGGGCGCTGTTTTTTACGGGGGTGTTGATGACGACCCCGTCCGTCCCGCTCAGCCTTTCTATCAGCGCATTCTTAGCCGCCTCCATAGAAGAAAGCCGCTCATTCATGTCACGTGCAGAAAGATTGACCGCTTTCGCAAGGGAAACGGCGCCTGATGTATGTTCTGTCCCGGCACGGATGCCTTTTTGCTGGGTGCCGCCCGTCATAAGCGGAATGAGCCGCGTTCCCTTTTTGACGATAAGCGCCCCGGTTCCTTTTAAGCCGTGAAATTTATGCCCTGAAATGGTGCAAAGGTCGATACCCGCTTCTTCTATAGACAGCGGGACTTTATGAATGCCCTGTACATGATCAACATGAAACAGAATATTCCGGTGCTGTTTTAACAGCGCTCCGATTTCTTTTACGGGCTGAATGGAGCCGACTTCATTATTGACATGCATAACGCTGACGAGTATTGTGTCCGGCCTGATGGCCGCTTTTACGTCTTCTAAAGAAACGAAGCCGCCTTGATCGGCCGGAAGATATGTGACCTCAAAGCCAAACAGCTCTGTCAGCTGATCAAGCGTTTCCGTCACGGAAGGATGCTCAATCGCTGAAGCAATGATATGTTTTCCTTTACTCATGTTTGCCCAGGCGGCTCCCTTTAACGCAGCGTTGTTCGCTTCAGTCGCGCCTGATGTAAATACAATATCATAATTTTTCAAACCCAAGGTTTTTTTTATTTGCTGAGCGGCAGCTTCAAGGAGCCGTTCCGTATCAGTTCCTAATCGGTGCAGGGACGAAGGATTGCCGAAATACCGGCTGCTCGTCTGTTTGTACACATCCAATACCTCTTCATACGGCTCGGTCGTTGAGCTGTTGTCTAAATATATCATTTTTTTTACTCCTTTTATGAAAACGGTACATCGTATGATATTTATGCTACCATAACAAAAGTAAATATAAATTCGCAATAAATCGAGTATTGACTTCTCTGTACATTGCCATATAATAAGTTATGTTCGTTTTGTTATATTATCTGACAATTAATTGACAGAATATTTCAACATAGTATTTAGGAGGACTTTTATGAAACACTCACTACCTGTCAAAGATACCGTTATTATCGGTTTCATGCTTTTCGCACTTTTTTTCGGGGCAGGAAATATGATATATCCGCCGGAGCTTGGACAAGCGGCTGGGCATAATGTCTGGAAAGCGATGGGCGGTTTCTTACTGACCGGCGTTGGTCTGCCGCTTTTAGGTATCATCGCCATCGCATTAACGGGTAAAGATGCAAAAGGGCTTGCCGATAAAGCTCATCCGGTATTCGGCACTATTTTCACCGTTGTGCTTTATTTATCAATCGGACCGCTTTTTGCGATTCCGAGAACCGGAACCGTTTCATATGAAATCGGTGCAGTTCCGTTTTTGCATGGTGTTCCCGAAAGACTGTCGTTATTTGTTTTCACGCTAATCTTTTTTTCCATTACGTATTATTTAGCTCTTAATCCTTCCAAAATCGTGGACAGAGTCGGAAAGATTTTGACTCCTATTAAATTCGGTATTATTTTAATCATCGTCGTAAAAGCCATTGTCACTCCGATGGGCGGGCTGGGCGCCGTACATCAGGCATATTCCGGAACACCGGTATTCAAAGGATTTTTGGAAGGCTATAAAACAATGGATGCGCTCGCTTCGATCGTCTTCGGTGTTGTTGTCGTCAACGCTGTTAAAAGCAGGGGCGTCACCCAGCGTAAAGCGCTCGCGGCCGCTTGTATTAAAGCGGGTCTTATAGCAGCGGCAGGTTTGACATTCATTTATTTATCTTTGGCCTATTTGGGAGCGACAAGCACGGACGCTGTAGGGCCGCTCGGCGAAGGCGCAAAGATTTTATCAGCTTCATCTGATTACCTGTTCGGTTCACTGGGAAACATCGTTCTCGGCTCTGCCATTACCGTTGCTTGTTTAACGACAAGCATCGGGCTTGTTACATCTTGCGGCGAATATTTTTCAAAATTGATTCCCGCTTTATCATACAAAATGGTGGTTACGATTGTCACGCTCTTCAGCCTGGCGATTTCAAATTTCGGGCTTGCTGAGATCATTGCATTTTCAGTTCCTATTTTATCAGCCATTTACCCGCTGGCGATTGTCATTATCGTCCTTTCCTTTATTGATAAAATCTTTAAGGAAAGACGGGAAGTTTATATCGCCTGCCTGATCGGAACCGGGCTCTTCAGCATTCTGGACGGCTTGAAGGCAGCCGGCATTCCGCTCGGATCATTAGATTCATTCTTAAACGCAAATCTTCCGCTTTACAACATGGGAATCGGCTGGGTGCTTCCCGGGATTGCCGGAGCGCTCATCGGCTGCATTATCACGCTTTTTACCAGCCCTCCTATCGAATTAAATAAAGTGAAATCGTAACATTCAGCGTCTGCGGCTTGACGATATCAGCCGCAGGCGTTTTTTATATTCCGTGAGAAACAAAAAAACTGCTCCTCTGATGTACATCAGGGTGCAGTTTTTGCCTGTACGGCTATGAAGCGGATTGATCAGCTTTAATTTTTTTCACGGCGCCGGGAGCTGCTTTTTCAACAGCTTCTGCCGCCATCTCATAAGCTTCATTATAGCTGTAAGCGTAAAACAGCCGTTCAGCTTCTTTCAGCTGTTCAGATAAAATGTGATTCTGGCTTCGGAAGCGATTGCCGTACTGAATGATCCGCTCAATAAGCTTCACCTGAATGACAAGTTCCTTCGCCTCTTCGCTGACTTCTTCAACCATCTTTTCGGCTTCGGTGAGGTGTTTGGCGGCTTCCTCCATGTTCAGCGGCAGCTCTTCCAATTGGCTGACGGTTTCTTCTATATGATGATTTGCCGTCTCCAGCTTGTCCTTGACCTGCTCGGGAATCCCCGGCACATTGCTTTTTTGCAGCATTCTGGCCGTATCAGAAATGGTTTTCCGAAGATACGTCAGCGTTTCCCGCGCCTGCAGTTCTTCTTTTCTGAGCGCCTGCAGATTTTCACGGTATTCGGCATGTTCTTTCTGAGCCTCTTCCAGCTGTTTTTCAATGGCTTCGACTTCCTCAATCAGCAGTGAGTAAGCGACATGCTCACCGTCGAGTTTTTCTCTCGCCTGCTCAAGAAGCCGGCCGATTGTTTCCATCTGTTTTTCGAACGCGTTCTGTCTGCCGATTTCTCCCGCCGTCAGCTGATAGCTTTCCTTGACGAGCTCTGTTTCGGTTTTTGTGCGCTCTTTTTCGTCCTCAAGCTTCTCATACGCGATGATCAGTTCAGGCATTTTGCTTAAGACGGACTGACCGGCTTCCACTTCGCCTTCCAGCTGTTCATACATCGATTGAATGGTTTCATCAATCAGCTGAAGAATGGCGGATGCTTCGTCGACATCCAATTCTTCCAAAAGCGCGTTTTCGGCCCGTTTCACTTGATTTGTGAGTGTTTCCAGCTCTTTTTCGATTTGAATATGCTCCAGTTTGTAGCCTTTTTCCGTCATTTCCCGGTAGCCGTCTTTCAGCTTGGCAATTTGGTTCGGCACGGTCTGTTTACAGTCCGCGAGCAATTTGGGAACGTCATTTATGTATGTTTGAAGCTGATCCAGCCTACGGTCCTGTTCAAGCAGCACTTTTCTCGCTTTGATGTAATTGCCGCCTTCCGTCTCTTCTTCAAACTCTTTTATGCCGCTCCAAATTTCATCGAGATCCGTCTCCAGGCTGTTATAAAGCTCACCGTAGAGATGGCTGTACGCCAGAAGGTTTTTCCGCGCTTTTGAATACCGCTCACGCACCTGTTCAATCTCTCCGCGGCTTTTTTCCTCGCTCGTCACAAGGTCGCTGATCTCACGCAATATGCCTTCTATATTTGATTCAGCGGCGGTGAGGAGGTCGTCGATGTGGACAAGCACCTGATTCGCTTTTTTAAACCGGTATTTGTCGGCGTTCTCTTCGGCATCATAAAGGAGCTCTTCTACTTTCGGCAGATGGGCTGTGACAATTTCATCCCACTCTTCACGCCATCTTTCAAAGAACTCTTCCGTCTCTCCGGTCATTTTCAGATGCTTGATCTTGGACATTTCTTCCACTATCGAACGGTTTAAAATTTCAATCTTCCATGACTCCAGCCGGTCAATTTCCGTATAAATTTTTTTCCTGAAAAAGTAGCCCGCCGCAAAGAGCGCGAGCAGTATAACCAATAATCCGATGACTAACTCCATAATGAGCCCCCTTGTTGTTCTCTTAATCTGTCAGGGTGTTTTATGTATTCAGAAAGATTTCAATATATGTATTGAGAAAATCTGTCGTTTTCATTGTTATTATGATACCATGTAACCAACATTTTTTGACCAGAAATCAAAAACTTTTTGCATAATTTCGGCAGGATTCTGCAATTTTTTAATGGAGTGACACAAATGGAAAAACGAGACGCTCATATCCACACGCCTTTTTGCCCTCACGGCTCGAAAGACACGCTGAAACAATATGTCGAAAAAGCCCTGGAAAAAGGCTTTGACTCGATCACATTTACAGAGCATGCCCCCCTTCCCCCGTCTTTTCAAGATCCTGTACCGCTTCAAGACAGCGCAATGGATCTCAGACAGATGGAGGTTTATTTGGAGCGGCTGTCACAGCTGAAAAAGGAATACAAGGGACAAATCAGCATTCTGACTGGGCTTGAAACCGATTTTATCACAGGGTATGAAGAAGAAACCGCGGCGTTTCTTAACACATACGGCCCCTCACTGGATGACGGCATTTTATCCGTTCATTTTTTGAAGGCCGGTCCGTCTTATATATGCCTTGATTTTGATGAGCATGCGTTTCAGCAGCTGGCCGCGCACTTCGGCAGCGTTGAAGCCGTATATGAGCAATACTACAAAACTGTGTATTCTTCCATTGTAACACCGCTCGGACCATTTAAGCCAAAACGGGTCGGCCATATCACGCTCGTCAAAAAATTCGCGCGCCTTTTCCCTTACAGCATGTCACCTCAAATAAGAGAGCTTGCGGCCCGCTGTCTTGACGCCGTGAAAGAGCACGGAATGGAGCTGGATGTGAATACATCCGGACTCAGAAAGAAGTTTGCCGGGGAAGTATATATAGAGGATTGGATGGCTGAGACGGCGAAGCAAAAAAAAATCCCGCTCATATTCGGGTCGGATGCCCATCAAGCGGAAGATGTCGGCAGTTCCTATGAAACGTACAAAAGCATCGTCACTTCATAAGCGCCGCATCGGGACGGCGGAACACGCTTTCGATCCAAATCTTCACCTCTTCAAAATACCTTTTATAAAAGTACGGCTCATGAGGCTGCATATAGAGCACCTCCGTAATATATTGAGGCTGGAGATACGGCATCATCAAGAGGGATTTCAATTGCAGAATAAAATGCGGCACGGGCAGCGTCAGCCGTTTGTGGCGTGACTGCCCTTCTTCAATCACCAGCTGGAAAATATATTTTTCTTTCATTAAGTAAGTAGACATAATTTCCCTGATAAGCACGGAATCAATCGTCACTTCCCGATACACAAAACGTGTTAATTGACGATGATCGTGCTGATAGGATAAAATATCGAAAATCACCCGCAGGATGCGTTCCTGCGCGTCTTCACCGTTCACACTGCCGGCGGCTTTTTCCAGCGCTTCAGTATAGCCTTCGTAAAACTCGGAAACTAAATGTTCCATTAATCCGCCTTTCCCTTTAAAATAGTAGGAGATGTGCGCAACATTTACATCAGCTGACTTTGCGATTTCACGGACGGACGTGCCGGAATAGCCTTTTTGGTTAAACAGCAGGACAGCGGCGTTAATAATTTTGTCTTTGGTGCTTACTTTCATACGGCTCACCCCTTTATGTGTTTACAATTCAAGCAGAAAGGCGCCGTTCCTGTAAGAACTTCTCGACAAATGCCGGCAGAACGGCCGGAACTTTGTTTGATATTATAGAAAAAGTGAGGGTTTTCCATGTTTCATGTCGAAAAACAGTCCGGAGATAAAGAAAAAAGTTATCAGCTTCTGCTTAAACAGCTCGAAGCCATGACAGAAGATGAAACGGATGCGATCGCAAATTACGCGAATGCGTCAGCGCTTTTATACCATTCATTACATGAGGTCAATTGGGCGGGGTTTTACTTCGCTAAAGAGGGCGAGCTTGTACTCGGACCATTTCAAGGACTTCCTGCCTGTGTGCGCATTCCGTTCGGCAAAGGCGTATGCGGCACTGCCTACTCCAACGGCGCCGTGCAGCGGATTGCCGATGTGAATGCGTTCCCGGGACACATTGCCTGTGACGCGGCTTCCCAGTCAGAAATCGTCCTCCCGATCCGCGTAAACGGAGAAGTGATCGGTGTGCTGGACATTGACAGCCCCGTGAAAAACCGTTTTGATGAAACGGACGAAACCTATTTAGCAAAGTTTGTTGAAACGCTTGAAAAACGATTAGGATAAAAAAGGAGTTCGGCCCGCAGGCCGGCTCCTTTTTTACGTCGCCGTGCTGTTTTGATGGATGATCAGCCGGTTTTTACCGCTCCGTTTGGCGATATAAAGCGCCTCGTCCGCTTGCTGAACGAGCATTTTCAACGGCTTAGGGCCAGTCTTTGACCAGCAGGAAACGCCGCAGGAAATCGTTACGCGCGGCTCGGTGTTTTCCCGGATGGCGCGGACGAGCCTTTTGGCAATGCGCTCTCCGGATGACACGTTGATGTTCGGCAGATAGACAGCCAGCTCTTCGCCTCCCCATCTCGCGGCAACATCGTGCTCCCGGATATGGTTTTTCATAACGGAGGCCACCTGAATGAGGATCGAATCTCCCGTTTGATGTCCGTATGTATCATTAATGTGTTTGAAATTATCGATATCAACGAGGATAAATACACCCCGTTTATGGATTTTCATGCTGTATTGAATTTTCTCATCCAAATAGGTTCTTGAATACAGCTCCGTCAGCTGGTCTGTCTGAACAAGATGCTCAAGCCTGTCGCGCAGCATGGAGTTCGTTACAGCCAATGTCGCATGGTGAATGAGCGCTTGAAAAAGCTTATACATTTCAAACGTAAAAGCATACAAATCCTTTTTCAATAAAATCGCGAATCCGAAGACGGTGTCATTTTCGATCATCGGCACCGCCATCAGCGAACCGTAGCCATTTTCGCCGAATACGGTCTTTCCGCTGCCGATAAACACACCCTTTTCTCCCTCGAACAGCTTTTCTTTCACAATGCTGATATATGGGTTGGCGCGTTCTGTCTTAAAAAAGGCGGTATGTCCGGGAAGCAGATTTTGCGTCTCAAAATGATCAATATGAAAAAAAGCCACTTCTTCGGCGTAAAACGATTGGGTCATGATGGCGGCGAGCTCCCGCATCGTATCAGTGAGCCTGAGACGCTGATTCAGCTGGCGCGATGTTTCATTAATGAGCTCCAGATTCGCAATGCTTTTTTTCGATTGCTCATACAGCTGCGCATTTTCAAATGCTTTTCCCGCTGCGCCTGTAAGCAGCAGCATTTCACTCAGCGTGCTGCACGAAAGCGCGGCGTCCTGCATTCCCTCCGTCTTCAGAACCCCGTAAGTCCCCTGCTGGCCTTTGATCGGCAGGTAAGCAGATGACCTGCCTTTCCTGAGCATTCTGCCTGATAAAAACACCTGCAGGGCAAACTGATCGGCGTCTTCTCCGTCCATATGCAATTCTTTTGCGGGGAGCTGTCTGTCCGTATCCTGGTCCTGCGAGATGAACAGTGAAAAACGGAAAGACTGGAAAGCCTTCCTCAAACTCGCCTGCAGCTTTTCCAATACTTCATCCTGATCTAAAAGCGAATGGAACATTTCTGTCATTCTGTGGATTTTCCGCTGATGCTTTGTTTTGTCAAACAGCCCGCTCTGTCTCACAGATTGATTGATAAATTGAGTAACGAGCTCAGGCAATGATTCCGGGATCGGCAGCCCGCCTTCCGTGCGCAGATAAAAGGATCTGCCGGACGTCTGATTCCTGATCATAAAACGGCCGTCACTCTCTTTCAGCGGAGCATAATTCGGTTCCTCTTCTGTTTTTATGGTGAAACGTGCTGATTCAGCCGGTGAAAGGGTCAATGAAAGAGATGTAAAGCAGGATTCTAGAGCTGAGGCCAGCCATAACAGCGAGTCGGATAATGAGACGGATTCAGATTTCGTTAAGAAAAAAGAAAGCATTTTCTGATGAAAGGCCGTCACTTCATCGATTGTTTGTTTTTTCATTTTTATCACCTAAACATGTACTACTCATTTTTGTACATTATATCATAAACCGGCAGTCTTCATGGAGAAATGGTTGACGGCGGCGGAGAAAAATCATATAATGTTCTTTGTGTGAAATATTGCAGCCTTTTTGTTCAGCTTCTGTGTTTGCATTTTGTTCCTTAGCTGTAAGGTGTATCGTGTAACTCTCTGCTGCTGGAGCGAGGATACATGAAAACAAAATGTGCACGGTCGGATCGAACAGACGGTTTTTATTTTCCACAAAATAAAACCAAAGGAGGAGTCACATTATGGCTCGCTATACAGGTCCATCATGGAAACTGTCCCGCCGCTTAGGAATCTCTCTTAGCGGTACAGGTAAAGAATTAGAAAAACGCCCTTACGCACCAGGTCCCCACGGTCCGGGACAGCGTAAAAAACTATCAGAATACGGTTTGCAATTGCAAGAAAAGCAAAAACTTCGTCACATGTACGGTGTAAACGAACGTCAATTCCGTACATTGTTTGACAAAGCTGCAAAAATGACTGGTAAACACGGCGAAAACTTCATGATTCTTTTAGATGCACGTCTTGATAACGTTGTGTACAAGCTTGGTCTTGCGCGCACTCGCCGTCAGGCACGCCAATTAGTTAACCACGGTCACATCCTTGTTGACGGAAGCCGCGTTGACATTCCGTCTTACCAAGTAAAACCTGGTCAAACAATCGGTGTTCGCGAAAAATCAAGAAACCTTTCTATCATCAAAGAATCTGTAGAAGTAAACAACTTCGTTCCTGAGTACCTTACTTTCGACGCTGAAAAGCTTGAAGGTACATTCACTCGTCTTCCAGAGCGCTCTGAGCTTGCTCCGGAAATTAACGAAGCGCTTATCGTTGAGTTCTACTCTCGTTAATTGAAATGCTCTTTAAAGAGCATTGGATTAAACCCTAGAAACGTTGTTATATCAACATTTCTAGGGTTTTTCTTTTGGGCTGTCAGAATGGTGGACAGATGCCCCCTCTCTTTATTAAAAAAAGCCCCTGTCCGGGGCTTTTTTATGTGCCAACTGGCCGCTCTGCTAATTTTAAAGTACCGACCGGGCGCTCTGTTATTTTAACATCTGATGATTCTTGATTAATCTTAACTGCAGCTAAACCACTTAACGTAACAAAGATTAGGGCTGCACAAAGAATCATTTTTTTCAATTATAATCCCTCCAGGTGCCTCATTTTCTCCTCGGCTAAAATAGCATGTTTAGGAAATTCAATGCTTCTTTATAAGGCATTATTGTTCCTGCTGGTTATTTTGATGGGCTGAAATCGGCCGTATACGGATGATTTAAAGCTCATCACTCTGGTGAGTTCTGTAATAATTCTCAGCAGTATAGATATTCCATTCCCAAAAACTTGATCCCTGAGATAAAATATACCTATCTAAGAATATCTCAAAATTAAGTTGCATTGGTTCATACTCAATAAATCCGCGGAACCATAAATAGTTTGGATCTATGGACATTTTGGTTTTGTCAATTAACAAATAACATCCGTCTAACAGATGTGCGACGGGAATAAACTGAGGCTTTAAAAAATCATTTTGCATATACTTTTCAATCTCTTCTAAATTAAGAATATGCAAACCCCCACCTACATTCTCACCGTAAATCAACGATTCAAATATTCTGGCCCCATTATGCAATTTTAAAAAGGTTTTATAATCTTCAGGAAGTGAGACTTTTATTTTCTTCTCAAAACTCTCAATCTCCAGATCTGTTGCGCCTTTAGAGAAAGTACATTCTGTTTCTAAAAGCGTTCCTTCATTCCCTAAAATTTTCAAGCGGCCTTTTTCATCAATTAATTCTTTTAGACCTTGGAGCGTTTTTTCAACAAAAACTGCCATTGAGCCACCTCTTACTTATTAATATTTATCCCACCAAGGATTTAATAGGTTTTGGTGCATATCACGAGGGAGAGGATACAAATTATTAAAGTTATTCTTTCCCCCTTACTTTAGCGGAAGCACATGGAGAATATCGAATGAACTCCAATTCCACTTTGGATCACCGTATGTGTCGATATACTTCTTTATATAGTTACCTCGATCCGTTCTGCTATCCCATTTAGTTCTTTTATCGACAGGTACAACCGGGAAATTTGCTTTAGCCGGTAAAGGCATTGTTTTTTTGCTGTGAGTATTTATTATCTCCGGATACAGCATTGCTATTTTATTCGCAAGAGCAGGAGCCGACGTTCCAGTGGAAGTATCAGGAAGTGAACCTTTCCAACCGGCTACCGAAGTATGTTGGGACATAAAAAACTTTGTCTTTTTAGGATAATACGACTTTGAATATGATTTACCTACTTTAATATCCTTCCCTAAAAATTCTCTGTTATGGAGAAAAACCTTTCTATATTTTCCGCTATAAGTGCTACTTTCATATAAATCGTTTCTTGCTTCGATAACTATCGGCTTTTCGCCAACTATGCTTGCTATTTAATTGTTAAACCCTGACCAATTTTCCTTTTCACTTTTCGTAATCCCCTTAACGCAACCTAAGAATCATCCCGACTGACTAACTGTTTGACTTTGTACCCGATAACAGCAAGATAAACTACAATAATACAGATCAACACACCAGGTCCAAAATTAGTTTGCGACATTAAGTAAACACTAACCACACCGAAAACGATGTACATCATAATGTCAAAAATAATAATTTTCTCAGTAGTCATTTTGTTTTCCCCCATCTGCCTCATTCAAGGTGTTATTTTTAACCACCCATATATTATCAAAAATATAAAAATCATGTTAACACACTATCACAATAAACTGCACTTGAAATAAAGCCAGTAATGGTGACTATAAAATCATTTTAAATTTCTAAACCGAACTTAAGAAGTTCCCGATGATTCACAGAATAAAAAAAGCACCCGATCCGGGTGCTTCATACATTAAAATCATCGTATTCCCTTCTTTCATCACACCATACTCAGCTGCGGTTCGAATAATTCATAGTGAATCGATTCCGGCGGTGCATTGAATTCGGAAATCAGCTTTTTCATTGCCTTAATGAATGATGGTGATCCGCACAGATAAAAATCAGCCTCTTTTTCTGTCATCACTTCTTCTAACAGCTGTTTGTCAATCCGGCCTTCCCGAAAGCGAATGTTTTCTGAACGGTCTTGTTCGGACGGCTCGCTGTAAATAAAGACGGTGTCAACGGATGAATGTTCCGCGGCTTCTTCCGCTTCATGCCGCAGCGCATGATACTCGCCGCTCCTTGCCGCATGGATAAAGAGAACGTTTCGCTGCGGCTGGGCTTTGGCAACCGTCTTTAACATGCTGATCATCGGGGTAATTCCGACACCGGCACTGATGAGAACAAGATTCTTTTTGGAAGCAGGGTCTAATACGAAGTCACCGGCCGGAGCGCTGATCTCAATTGAATCTTTTTCATGTAATTGGTCATGCAGATAAGAGGAAACAACCCCTTCTTTTTTCACGGAAATCCGGTAATAATCCTTACCGGACACATCGGATAGGCTGTACTGGCGGATATGTGTATAACCCGTATCCGGAATGTATACTTTTACACTGATATATTGTCCCGCTTTGAATTCGGGGAGAACTTGTCCGTCTTCCGGTTTTAAATAAAAAGACATGATCTCTTTGCTTTCTTTTACTTTTTTATCAATTTTAAACGCCTTATCGTCTTTCCAGCCGCCTTTTTGTGTTTCCGCTTGTTCATACATCTCCTTCTCAATACCGATAAATGCGTCTGCAATGACGCCGTATGCTTTTTCCCATGCCTGAATGACCTCAGGAGAAGCCCCGTCTTTTAACACATCCTTTATCGCGATTAACAAGTACTTGCCAACGATTGGGTAATGCTCGGGCTTAACTCCGATACTCCGGTGTTTTTGGCTGATTTGTTTAACGACGGGAACGATGTTTTCCAAGCGGTCAATATTGGCGGCGGCCGCGATCACAGCATTCGACAAAGCTGTACGCTGGGTTTTTTTCTTTTGATTCGTCTGATTAAAGACATTCAGCAGCTCAGGGTGATGCTGAAACAGCAGGTCATAAAATCGTCCTGTGATTTCTTCACCATGCTCTTTTAAGACCGGCACTGTGCTTTTAACGATTTCAATTGTTTTTTCATCGAGCATTCAGAAATCCCTCCAAAGATGTCAGCATCTCGTTGAACTGAGAAAAGAATTATGTTGAATTCTTTTTTATAAATTTCCCTGATTAAAAAGCGTTAACCATCCCAATTTGAAGCGAATTCAGGAAAAACCATACAGATACTATCCGCCCCTTATTGCAAACTTCAAAATGTGGACTTGCCGTGGTGTACTTGTCCGTTGTCAGCATTTAATAAAGTACGGGAGGTGAGATGAATGGGTAAAAAATCGAAAGTATATTACTGTGACCCTAAGTATATTGTGACTGACACGTATACTGACAAAGAAGTGGTTTACGTATATCAGGAAGAAACAATTCATGAGGTTATTGATCCGGGCGATCCCGGGAAATGCGGATGTAAAAAGCATAAAAAAAGACACAAAAAGTAATTGGTTCGATTTCTTGCCTTATCTCAGGTTAAACACGCAAGTTTCAGCAGACCTCCGTACCTTTTGGCTCCTCTTTTTCAGAGGGGTCTTTTTTATGCTTATCTTCAAGCAAATACGTTGAGAGAGAGCGATTTGCCTGATATCCTTGTCATATACAAACTACACAGGAGGCATGATGATGAGCAAAAAAATCGCAGTTCTGATAACAGACCAATTCGAGGATATTGAATATACAAGCCCGGCAGAAGCATTTAAAAAAGCAGGCCACAGTGTGGTGACCATAGATTTGGAAGCAGGAAAAGAAGTGACCGGCAAGCACGGTGAAAAAGTAAAGATTGATCAAGCGATCTCAGACGCAGACGCCGTTGAATTCGATGCGTTATTAATTCCTGGAGGCTTTTCACCGGATCTGCTTCGCGGAGATGACCGCCCGGGTGAATTTACTAAAGCATTCGTGGAAAATCAGAAACCCGTTTTTGCGATCTGCCACGGCCCGCAGCTGCTGATTGATACCGACCTTCTGAAAGGAAAAGATATCACGGGATACCGCAGCATCCGCAAAGACTTAATCAATGCCGGCGCAAATTATAAAGATGAAGAAGTCGTTGTCAGCCATAACATTGTAACAAGCAGAACACCTGACGATTTGGAAGCCTTTAATCGCGAATCATTGAATCTGCTGAAATAAGCGAATAAAAATGCACAGACCAGTTCAGTCTGTGCATTTTTTTATGGATTTATAAAGAAACACCAATAGTTAGACCTATTCTCTCCCTCATCCATAATAAGTAAAATAAAGAGTGGGTTTTTCAACACTCGACGGGAGGTTCGCTTATGTGGATAATCATTTTTCTGCTTATCATTTTAATCGGTTTTACCGGAAATATCGTCTCGCTTTTAAGAGCGCAACGGCGTGCAACTCAAAGAATGATTGAGCTTTTAGAAGAGAAAAGCCGAAAATAACCTTTCAGTGCTGTTTCATCCGTAATAATAATAAAAATTTCGGCAGATTTCCTGAAAGATAATTTGATGCCCTGTCTCGTTCGGATGAAGGCCTTCTGACATGCACATTTTACGGAAAGCGGGATTATACGGGTCGATGAGATCCGTATCAAATAGGTCGGCATACGGTACAGAAAGCAGGGTGCAGGCTTCTTTCTGGGCTTTCACATAGTCAGCCAGCTTCAAACCCAGTTTATTTTTATCAGTATCACGTCGGACGATTTTTCCGTTTGACATTTTCGCTTGTTTCGTCGGGGTCACTGCAATGATGCTCGCGCCTTTATTTCTGCTGCGGAGCTGCTGAATGACTTGGCAGAAACCTCCGTAAAATGAAGTGATATCTTTTTCATCTGTGCCGATGGGGATGTGGCCGCACCAATCATCATCTGTTCCCTGCACGATAATGACATCTTGTCCCGACGTTTTCAGCGATTGCTGATAAATGTTATCGTTTCCGTTGTTACTCATATTGACGCCGCTGACAGACAGATTGGTGATTTCGGCGTTTGTCCGGTCTTTCAGAATGTCACCAAAGCTGTATTTCGCACGCAGCCCCCGGGCGACGCTGTCACCTAAGATCGCGATTTTCGAAGCCTTCTGCAGCCTGCTTATGCTGATGAAGTCAACGCTGATATGCCCGCTGTCCGTAATATGCAAAAGCTTGCTGCTGATATCCTGCGAATAGATTGTTTCTCCTTCAGAGTCTTGATACATTTCCTCATTCAGCTTCATTCGGCGTCATCCCTTCCTGTTTTATCCTTCGGCATGTTGTTCAAAAATCAAAAACGGACACGAACAAACAGCGTCATGTTGTCAGTTCAGTGTCCGCAGGTGATACTGGAGTTTTTATCCAGTCCCTTTATTCCCATTATAGCAGATCATATATCATCGTTTCTACAGTCAGCATTTAAAACAGCGTTTGCGGGAAGAGCGTCGTTTCTGATGGGACCGTCTTGTGCGATGTGTCCGTTTTTTGCTGCGTGAACGATGTGTCCGGTGCGTCCGTTTTTTGCTGCGTGAACGGTGTGTCCGGTGTGTCCGTTTTTTGCTGCGTGAACGGTGTGTCCGGTGTGTCCGTTTTTTGCTGCGTGAACGATGTGTCCGGTGTGTCCGTTTTTTGCTGCGCGAACGGTGTGTCCGGTGCGTCCGTTTTCTGCTGCGCGAACGGTGTGTCCGGTGCGTCCGTTTTTGGCTGCGTGAACGGTGTGTCCGGTGTGTCCGTTTTTGGCTGCGTGAACGGCGCTTGCTTTTTCTGGAAACCGGTTCTTGGTGCAAATACTCCCCTAACCCTTCTCTATGAGCAACGGCGACTCCATGTTCAATTTCTTTAACAGAAATAGCGTTCAATCGTATTCACCTCCCTTTTTCTTTACACCATAACGTATGAAATGAAAGTCTCTCTTGTATAAGCTTCTCTCTCAATCCGTGATAGAAATAGTCATTTACATAACAAAAAGACCCGTGCAAACGGGCCTCTCTGTTAAAACGCAAAATACAAGAACTGATTTATTTTTTCCTTTCACTCTCCGGCTCGGGATGAATCATCACCTGTGCTTGTTTAAATTCATCCGTAATATCCCTTTCAATGCGGTCACACAAGTCGTGCACGTCTTTAATCGTCACGTGAGACGCCACGACCATGTGAAAATCAATATACTCCTGCGGGCCGGACCGCCTTGTGCGAAAATCGTGAATTTCAATAAATTCGTGATGGAATGTTTCGATAATCTCTAAAATTGTTTTTTCTTCCTCCTCTGACAAACGGGTGTCAATCAGCGGTGGAAATGCTTCTTTCATTAATTTAAACGCTTCATATATGATATACACCGCCAGCACCATACCTATAATCGGATCAAGTATGTACCACTTCGTTAATGTAACGACCAAAAGGCTTGCCGCTACGCCTAATGATGTGTACACGTCAGTCAGTAAGTGCAGGGCATTTGATTTCATTGCCACGGAATTAACCTTTACAGCTTCTCTTTTTACTAATTTCGAGACGATCAAATTAATAAGAGCTCCCGCAAGCATCACAACGATTCCTAATACCGGCAGATGAACAGGCTCCGGGTTTACCAGTTTTTGAATGCATTCATAAATCATCCAAATCCCCGCCGCAAAAATCAGCATTGTTTCGATCGTTCCGGACAGATTCTCGACCTTTCCATGGCCGTACGGATGCCCTGTATCAGCCGGCTTTTTTGAAATCCTGACGGAAATAAACGCGATGAAGGCGGCGATCAGATCTAAAAAAGAATGAATGGCTTCGGAAAGTATTGCGACAGACCCGGTTACCATGCCTACCGCTATTTTGAGCATGACGACCAGAGAATTGCTTATCACTGATAAAAAAGCGATTTTAGAGGTGTTTTCCACCATGATCCTCCTCTTTTTGACTTCTTGGATTTATCGTATCAAACGGCATCCGTGTGGGTCTACGGCAACGTTTTTCACAAGAGCCATACAAGTAACTCTCCCCAAAATAAGTTGGAAAGCGACAACACGGGCGAATTGTTCTTTCAGCACTCAAGTCCCATTGACAACATACAACCGCTTACATTATAGTAGTTTCATGAATAACCACTATGGAGGATGTTTATGGAGGATGTTCTGAAAGAACTGCAGAAATTCGGATTTTCTCAATACGAATGCAAAGCATATATCGGCTTGTTGAAACACTCGCCTGTTACCGGATATGAAATCAGTAAAAGGTCAGGCGTCCCCCGCTCAATGATCTATGAAGTATTGGGAAAATTAGTTGATAAAGGCGCTGTCCATATTGTGCCGTCTGATCCGGTTACATATGCCCCGCTTGCCGGAAAGGAATTAATCGACCGGCTGCGGCATGACTTCGAGAGCTCCTTCGGCTATCTTGAAGAGAAATTATTGGCGCTTGAAAGCGAGCAGGAGATGAATGTTATCCGCCGCATCAGCACAAATGATCATGTCATCAATGAATTGAAGGATATGATTGAAAAAGCCGAGGAAGAGTTATGGCTGTCTGTCTGGGAACAGCAGATTCCCTTTATTCAAGAGGCCGTTAACAAACGCGCCGCCGAAAAATTACCCGTCTTTTCGATTGTGTTCGGCCCTCCGGAAGTGAAGCTCGGAAATACGACACATCATAATATGTCTCCTGAAGTGGCGGAAAAACGCATGGGCGGAAGATTAACGATAGCAGCACGGGATAATAAAGAAGTCTTAATCGCCAATTTTTCCCCGCAGACGAATGCCTGGGCCATTAAAACAGAAGATCCCGCTCTCGTTCTCGTGGCCATGGAATATATGAGGCATGACCTGATGTTTGCGGAGCTTGTGAAAGAAGTCGGAGCTGAAAAAGTTGAAGGTCTGATGAAACAAAACCATGCGTTATTTCATGTCGTCACCGGAAATCGTTTCATTTAAATGTGAGCCGTATTTTCTTTGATTTTTTCATTAGTCGTTATCATTATAATCTCTAAGGAAGGAGTATAAAAATGATTCAGACAGAAGTGCAAAAAACAGCCGTTTCCCGGGAAATGAACGATACGTTTTTACAGGGGGTGCGGGATTGTGTGCCTACACTGCTGGGCTATATGAGTGTCGGTTTTGCTTTTGGCATTGTTGGCGTTGCCTCACACCTCAGTATTCTTGAAATTTGTTTGTTATCCTTATTGGTCTATGCCGGCGCCGCCCAATTTATTATTTGCTCACTTCTTGTTTCCGGGAGTCCGATTTCCGTCATTATTTTAACGACGTTCATCGTCAATCTGCGGCACCTGCTCCTGAGCCTGACCATCGCGCCTTATTTTACAAAATACTCTTTGGTGAAGAATATCGGCTTCGGTGCTTTGCTTACTGACGAATCTTTCGGGGTAGCGGTGAACAAGGCGGTTCAGAACGGCAGGCTGTACGATAAGTGGATGAACGGCCTCAATATAACCGCCTATGCGTGCTGGGTTATTTCTTGTGTGATGGGCGGGCTTCTCGGACAATGGATATCTGATCCTTACGGCTTCGGTCTGGACTTTGCTTTGCCCGCTATGTTTGCGGCGCTTTTGGTGCTGCAATTGCAGTCGTCCGCGTCGGAAAAGCTGAAACACAGCCTCTCCCTTATTCTCTATATGATCATTTTTATGATCTTGTTATCGTATTTCGTCCCGTCACACATCGCGGTCATCGTCTCAACCGTAATTGTGGCAACAATCGGGGTGGTGACGGACAAATGAGCATCAGCACGCAAATGATCTGGATTATACTCGGCTGCATGATTGTTACGCTTGTGCCGCGCATTGTTCCTTTTATATTTGTCCGGAACATTCAGATGCCGGAATTGGCTTTAAAGTGGCTCTCCTTTATTCCGCTTTGTATTTTGACCGCCTTGGTAACGGAAAGCATGATCATAAAAACAAACAGCACTTTGACCTTTAATTGGAAAGCAATGATCGTCCTCATCCCGACATTGCTTTGCGCAATGCGGACGAAAAGCTTATCCATCACGGTTATTACAGGTGTTGTACTGATGGCCGCCGTCAGACTGATATGGTGACAAACAAAAGCCTCCATCCCTTGGGAATGGAGGCTTTTGTTTTATGAGGTCGGATTTTCTTCTTCCGCCTCAGGTTCTTCGGCTTTGACTTCGGCGTTCATGCTTTGCTGCTGTTCCCAATGATCCCGCTGCAATCTTTCTTTCGCAATGGTAAACATGAAATTCATGGCGCAGCGCCCCTTCCCTGTTTTGCTTATACTACGTACTGTACTCATTTCCCGGTGCAGTATTCGCAAAACATAAAAAAGCAGCCTGCCGCATTGAGCGGCCGGACTGCTCTTTATTTTCAGTATGTGATCAGGAAGTATTTTTTCTTTCCGCGGCGCAGTACGGTAAATTGATCTTCGATGCGGTCTTCCGCCGTCAGCAGATGACCGATATCCGTCTGGCGCTCTCCGTTAATGTAAACAGCCCCGTTTTGAATGTCTTCGCGGGCCTGCCGTTTTGAAGGCGACAACTTAGATTCCACAAGCACGTCTACTAAAGACAGTTCTTCAGAGCGGTCTTTTTCAAGTGAAGGCACGTCTTTAAAACCTACCTTGACGTCTTGAGCGGAAAGCTCTTTAATATTGCCGCTGAACAGCGCCTGAGAAATATGAACGGCCTGCTCAAACGCTTCACGGCCGTGTACAAGTACAGTCACTTCTTCAGCAAGGCGTTTCTGCGCTTCCCTTTTCTCTGGAGCCGTCTCCGCTTTTTCAGCATAAGCTTCAATTTCCTCTTTTGATAAGAAAGTAAAGTATTTTAAATATTTGACGACGTCACGGTCATCTGTATTGATCCAGAATTGGTAGAATTCATACGGCGATGTCTTTTCTTTATCAAGCCAAATCGCGCCGCCTTCTGTTTTGCCGAATTTCGTGCCGTCAGCTTTTGTGACGAGCGGAATGGTAAGGCCGAACGCTTTCGCCCCTTCTTCTTCCGATTTTCTGATCAGTTCAAGACCTGCCGTGATGTTGCCCCACTGGTCACTGCCTCCGATTTGGAGTTTGCAGTTCTTTTCTCTGTACAGATTCAGAAAATCGTAGGATTGCAGGATCATGTAGCTGAATTCCGTGTAAGAAATTCCGGTTTCAATTCTTGAGCTTACAGTATCTTTCGCAAGCATGTAGTTGATTCCGAAGTTCTTTCCGACGTCGCGGAGAAAATCAATGATGCTCATTTTTCCGATCCAGTCAAAGTTGTTCGCTATGACGGCTGGGTTTTCTCCTGCATCGAAATCTAAAAATTGAGAAAGCTGATTTTTAATTTTTTGCGACCATTCGACAACGATATCCTGAGTATTTAACGTGCGCTCCGCTTTTTTACCGCTCGGATCGCCGATCAGCCCCGTCGCTCCGCCTACAAGCGCAATCGGATGGTGGCCTGCAAGCTGGAAACGGCGCAGTGTCAATATCGGCAGAAGGTGTCCGATGTGCAGGCTGTCCGCCGTCGGGTCGAAACCTGAGTATAAACGGATTTTTTCTTCGTTCAGCTGTTTATTCAGTCCTTCTTCATCCGTCATTTGCTGGATTAAGCCGCGGAAGGATAAATCTTCTAATAAGTTAGTCATTTTGTCTGCTCCTTTTTTTATGGAAATAAAAAACGCCCCTTCGTTTAAAACGAAGGGACGATATAATCGCGGTACCACCCTACTAATAAAAGCATAAAAAAGCTTTTATCACTCTTTTTGATAACGGACCGTGTCCGTTCTTCCACTACTGAAAGCCTTGGAAGGGCTTTGTTCGCAAAAGCGGTTCATGAGTGTATTCGGCATATCTTATGTGCTGATTTTCACCGGCCATCAGCTCTCTGGAACAATCAGATATCCTACTTGTCTCAATCAAAACCTTTTCGTATGAAGCTTACTCATTTTTAACATAAATAAGATGTGATGTCAACGCCGTCTCTTTAATCTTCCATTGTGGACAGGTCGCCTGCCGGCAGGTTCAGCTCCCACGCCTTCAGCACACGTCTCATGATTTTTCCGCTCCGTGTTTTCGGAAGTTTATCTTTGAATTCAATTTCCCGAGGTGCGGCATGGGCGGCCAGCCCTTGTTTTACAAAAAGACGAATATCCTCCTTCAGCTGATCGGATGGCTCATGCCCTTCTCTGAGCGCGATAAATGCTTTAATAATTTCTCCCCGGACAGGATCCGGCTTTCCGATGACACCGGCTTCGGCAATCGCCGGATGTTCAACAAGTTTGCTTTCGACTTCAAACGGGCCGACGCGCTCGCCGGATGTCATAATGACGTCATCGACTCTGCCTTGGAACCAAAAATAACCGTCTTCATCCATATAAGCTGAATCTCCGGAAACATACCAGCCGCCCGGCATGAAATAAGATTCATATTTTTCTTTGTTATTCCAAATGGAATCCATCATGGACGGCCAGCCCTTTTTAATGGCGAGGTTCCCCATTCGGTACGGCGGAAGCTCATTCCCTTGATTGTCAACGATCGCCGCTTCCACTCCCGGAATGGGTTTCCCCATTGAACCCGGCTTGATCTCCATGCACGGATAATTGCAGATAAGCTGCCCGCCTGTTTCCGTCATCCACCACGTATCGTGGATGCGCTTGCCGAATACTTTATGTCCCCACTTAATGACCTCCGGGTTTAAAGGTTCTCCGACACTCAGGACGTGACGAAGTGAAGTAAGATCAAATTTGGACGCCATTTCATCTCCGGCGCCCATAAGCATTCTGAAAGCCGTCGGAGCGCTGTACCAGACGCTCACACCGAGCTTTTCAATCGTGCCGTACCAATTTTCCGGACTGAATCTGCCGCCGACGATCACATTCGCCGCTCCGTTCAGCCACGGCGCAAAAATCCCGTACACCGTCCCGGTCACCCAGCCCGGGTCCGCCGTGCACCAATATATATCGTCCTCTTTAAGATCAAGCACCCACTTGCCGGTCTGGTATTGCTGAATCATGGCTTCATGAACGTGAAGCACGCCTTTAGGTGTTCCTGTTGACCCTGATGTATAGTGAAGCAGGTAGCCGTCTCTTCTGTCCATCCATTCAATATCAAGTCTCGTGCTTTCTCCTTCAGCCGCTTTATCATAATGAATGATTTTATCTCCGGCTTCTTTGCTGCCGCCGACAATGAAGATATGCTCCAGGTCGGGCAGGCTGTCCGCCGGAATCCGTTCAGCCAGTTCAGGTGTTGTCACGACAACCTTGGCCTGGCTGTTCAACAGGCGGTCTTTCACGGCGCCTTCCATAAATGCTTCAAATAAAGGGCCGGCAATCGCACCGATTTTAATTGCGCCGAGCATGATAAAATAAAGCTCCGGCGAACGCGGCATGAAAATGAAAACGCGGTCCCCTTTTTCAACGTTTCCATACCGTCTCAGCACATTTCCCGCCCGATTCGATTCCTCCATCATTTCTTTAAACGTGTATTTTTCTTCCCGGTTTGCGTCCTTGTAATACAGCGCTACTTTGTTTTTGCGAAATGATTCGGCATGACGGTCAATCGCTTCGTACGCGGCATTCAGCTTTCCGGTCTGATGCCAGGAAAACTCCGTCTCGACTTCTTTCCAATCGAAGCTGCGGTATGTTTCCTCATAATTTTGCAGATGATAATTCCCCTTTTCCGCTGGCAACGTTTTCAAATTCATGCAACATCCCCCTTTGCTTATCTATAGACTAATTATAGTAGATGTTCACAGTTTTCTCAATTTTTAAAATATAAATTACCGTACTATTGAAAACGCTTTATATTTTGTTATGCTTAAAGGAGATGTGTTTTTATTAAGAACCGACAGGCGGTGAATCAGTGAAACATCATAAAACGTACCATTCTTCATCTATTCAGACAGCAGCCGGTCCTCTTTTGGTAGAAGGGCCCGTTCCTCCAGAGAACTTAGCACAGTATGAGTTTCATGAAGGCCTGACAGCCTTTCGCCTTCCTCATGAACAGCACAAAGCATTAATCGAAATAGCCGGGCTTCCCGAAGGGCGGATCATCATCGCCAGGGACGGAGAGACGATTATCGGCTATGTGACGTATTTATATCCTGATCCGCTTGAACGGTGGTCTGACGGAAATATGGAAGATCTCCTTGAACTCGGGGCGATCGAGGTCGCTCCCGGCTACAGAGGCTGTTCTGTCGGAAAAACTTTGCTGACTGTCAGCATGATGGATGAACAGATGGAACGGTACATCATCATGACGACAGAATATTACTGGCATTGGGATTTAAAAGGGATGAAAAAAGACGTGTGGGAGTACAGAAAGATCATGGAAAAGATGATGAATGCCGGAGGTCTTGTCTGGTTTGCAACGGATGAACCGGAAATCAGCTCTCATCCGGCCAATTGTCTGATGGCCCGCATCGGCAGGCACGTCAGTCAGGAGTCAATTGAACAGTTCGACAGACTTCGTTTTTATCAGCGATTTATGTATTGACTGACATACAAAGGGGATAAAAAGATGATTGCAGAACAAATCATGAAACGGGACGTCATCACCGTCACAAAAAACGACTCCATAGAAACAGCCGTACATAAAATGAAGGCATATCATATCCGCCATCTCCCTGTCATCGACGAAGAACTGCACGTTGCCGGCATCGTCACAGACAGAGACATTAAACAGGCGGGCCCGGGCAGCTTTAAACAAGAAGACCGCGTCGCGTTTCTGACAAACAAAGTGGAAACCATTATGAAACGGAATGTCATCTGCGCCCATCCGCTTGATTTCGTAGAGGAAATATCGGCTTCTTTCTATGAGCATGGCATCGGATGTCTGCCGATTACGGTAAATCATAAGCTGACGGGCATTTTAACCAAAACCGATGTACTCCGGACCTTTGTCAGCCTGACAGGCGCAGCCCAGCCGGGATCACAGGTGGAAATTTTGGTGACGGATATGACCAAAAGTCTTGCTGATCTCAGCTGCATGTGCCGCGATCTTCAGCTGCAAATCTTGAGCGTGCTCGTCTATCCTCATGATTCCGCCGGGGCAAATATACTCGTCTTCCGGGTGAAGACGATGAATCCGCTCCCTTTTATCCGCAGCGTTCATGAAGCCGGGTACAATGTCCTGTGGCCGAAACAATTGAGGGATCAGTCATGAGAGACAGCGTTTTTGTTTACTCGCCTTCTTATCAGACGTATCAATTTCACCAGGATCACCCGTTCAATCAGCAGCGCGTGCTTTTGACATACGAGCTGCTTCAGGCGGCGGACGCGTTTGAAGAGGGAGATATCGCAGCTCCGCGCATGGCCTCTAAAGAAGAGCTGGCACTCGTTCATACAGAGGATTACATACAGGCGGTTGAACTAGCGGGGGCAGGCCGGCTCCCTGCCGCGGAAGGAGAAAGCTACGGGCTCGGAACGGAAGACACCCCCGTTTTTTCCGGCATGCATGAAGCCGCGTCGCTTCTGGTGGGCGGCACTTTAACAGCGGCAGATTATGTCATGACGGGACAGGCGAGGCATGCCTGCAATTTAGGCGGGGGCCTTCACCACGGCTTCCGCGGCAGGGCATCGGGCTTTTGTATTTATAATGACAGCGCCGTGGCCATCCAATACATTCAGAAAAACTACGGGGCAAAAGTGTTATACATTGATACCGACGCTCATCACGGCGACGGCGTTCAATTTACGTTTTACGACAGGCCAGATGTCTGCACAGTTTCATTTCACGAAACCGGGCGTTATTTATTTCCCGGGACGGGACAAGTGCTGGAAAAAGGAAGCGGGCAAGGCTACGGCTATTCTTTTAACATTCCGCTGGACGCTTTCACAGAGGACGATTCCTTTCTTCACGCTTACAAAACGGCCGCTTCAGAAATCGCGGCTTTTTTTAAGCCGGATGTAATCCTGACCCAGAACGGAGCGGACGCCCATTATTACGACCCATTGACACACCTGTCCACTACCATCTCCATTTATCAGGAAATCCCCCGGCTCGCTCACTCATTAGCCCATCAACATTGCAGCGGCAGATGGATCGCGGTCGGCGGAGGCGGATACGATATTTGGCGAGTGGTTCCTAGAGCATGGAGCCGTATATGGCTTGAGATGAAAGGGATTGATCCCGGGGAGCGCATACCGCAGGAGTGGATTCATAAATGGCAGAAACACTCGCCCTATACCCTGCCCGCGTTTTGGAGTGACCCTGAACAATTATATCCTCCGATTCCCCGAAAAGAAGAAATATCAGAAAAAAACGCCCAAACCGTGGAAAAAGCGCTTTTTGCCATCCGGTCTGAACAGCGGTATAAAACAAAATAAAAAAACGACCCTTACGAGGAGGTCGTTTTTTTTATGACAATTTCCACACGGCGGTTTTCATTCATATGACCGGGGCTTTTGTTGTCCTTCACAGGTTTCGTATCCGCGTATCCGACTGAACTAAACCGTTTGGCGGAAAAGTCTTCTTTCGCGGTAAAATACCGGATCACACTCGCCGCTCTTGCAGACGACAGCTCCCAGTTCGACGGGAATTGATAGGTGGAAATCCGGCGGCTGTCCGTATGGCCTTCCACCTGAATGTTATTCGGAATTGTTTTCAAAAGCACTGCGATCTGATGCAGGACTGGTTCGGCGTTTTTCAGCACATCCGCTTTTCCTGTCTGAAATAGAACGGCCTCCTGCAGCACAAGAACCACTCCGCGCTCATCGCGCTTTGCCGTTAATTTGGAACTCAAATGGTGCGATTTTATGTATGTTTTCACGTTCTGCAGCAGCAAATCCTGTTCTTTATTTTCGTTTGCTTTGTCTGATGACGCCGAAACACCCCCGCTGCCGTTTGTATGAATCGATGAAACGGCTGATTGAAATTTTTCCGCGTCTATTTGCGACATCGAAAAAAGCAATATAAAGAACACGAGAATGAGCGTGATCAAGTCAGCGAACGTCACCATCCATCTTGGTGAACCGCCGGAATTTTCCGGTTTGTTTCTTCTTTCAAAACGCTCTTTTCTAAGCTTCATGGACAGCGCCCTTTTTCTTGTTCGCAGGCTGCCCTTTACGCCAGTCTTCTCTTGAGCTGAAAACGACAAGCTGACTTTCGAGGTTGCGGGGATTTTTTCCCGATTGGATGCCGACAACCCCTTCGATCATAACCTGTTTGATGAAAATTTCACTTTCCGTTTTTTCTTCAAGCTTTGCCGCGATAGGGATAAACACGAGATTGGCAAGCAGCGCGCCGTACAGCGTCGTCAATAGCGCAACAGCCATGTTCGGCCCGAGGGTATGCGGGTCATTTAAATTTTTAAGCATGAGCACGAGTCCGACAAGCGTCCCAATCATTCCCCAGGCGGGCGCGAAATCACCAGCTTTTTCAAAAACGCGCCTTCCTTTTCTGTGTCGTTCTTCCATCGCGGCGATCTCAGAATCCATCACCAGCCGGATCGTTTCTTCATCCCAGCCGTCAATCGCAAGCAAAAGCCCTTTTTTCAAAAACGGATCCTTGATCTCGCGCGCCCGGTCCTCCAGAGACAGCAGCCCCTGTCTTCGCGCCTGCTCCGCAAGGCTGACGAATACTCTGACAAGGTCCTTCACATTGTCATCCTGACGGGAAAATACCTGTTTTAAAACAGAAGGGGTTTTCTTTAAATCCCGAGGCGGAAAGCTGATAAAGACCGCCGCGGCAAGGCCGCCTGTGACGATTAAAAAAGAAGTCAGATCTAAAAATGAACTGATTCCCGCAAGTCCCGTTCCTGAGAGAATTCCGATTGCGACAATAATACATCCTAACATAAATCCAACGGGTGTCAGATAATCAAAACGTTTCATATCTTCTCCTTACTCAAGTAAAAAAGCAAGATTCCACTCCTCAGAGTGAAGCTTGCTTTTCCGTTTTTTTATGACTTTGTTGATTGTCTTAATTCGATGCGGTGAGGCAGCTCGACGATATGCTCTTCAACCGGCTCTTTGTTCATCAGTTTTGTCAAAAGCCTCATCGCCACGGCGCCGATATCGTAAGTAGGCTGCACGACTGTGGAAAGCTGAGGGCGGACCATCAGGCTCAATCTCGTATTGTCAAAACCGATAATATCAAGATCGTCAGGAATCGACAGGCCTTGATCCTGAGCCGCATGAATAATGCCGAGCGCCATTTCATCCGTTGCAGAAAGGATTGCCGTCGGCTTCCGCTCAAGGCCCATTAAGCTTTGAAGCGCCTCCATTCCGGAATCATAGGTGTAATCGCCTTCCGCTACGAACTGCTCATTAAACGGGATGCCCGCTTCTTCAAGCGCCCGTCTGTACCCTTGCAGTTTTTTCGAGCGGTTGATCGGCTCTGCCATCGGTCCGGAGACAAATGCGATATCGCGATGCCCTTTCTCAATGAAAAGCTTAACGGCATCATAAATCGCCTGTTCATAATCAATGGCGACAGAAGGCGTCTCTGCCTGTTCTTCCACTGATGCCGCCAATACGATCGGCACAGGAGAGCGCTTAAATTCTTCGACATGCTCGTCCGTAATGTTGCCGCCCATAAATACGATACCGTCCACTTGTTTGCCAAGCATCGTGTTTAACAGGTGCAGTTCCTTCTCGAGGTTTTGGTCCGAGTTGCTTAAAATAATATTATATTTGTACATCGTCGCGATATCTTCAATTCCCCGGGCAAGTTCCGAGTAGAAAATGCTTGAGATATCAGGGATGATGACGCCGACCGTTGTCGTTTTTTTGCTTGCCAGTCCTCTTGCCACCGCGTTCGGGCGGTAGCCGAGCCGGTCAATGGCTTCCAATACTTTTTTTCTGGTCGTCGGTTTTACATTCGGATTGCCGTTTACGACGCGGGAAACAGTCGCCATGCTGACATTTGCTTCTCTGGCCACATCGTATATCGTAATGTTGCTCACTGAAACCACTCCTTTTACTGGATACACTTATCCTTATCTATAGCATAAACACTTTATGTAAAGAAATGTCGTGCGTTTTCGCATTCTGTCGTTTATGGTTGTAAGCGTAAGTCAGTAGTGTACATTATTTTTCATTATTCATCAAATTTAAATACTTCTCATGAAATTATACACGTTTTTCCCAGTGATGAAAACGTTCACTTCCATTTTATAATTAAATAAAATGAAGAAACGAAAAAGGGCCGCACGAGGCGGCCCTTAAAGAACGGAACACTTTATTATGCTTTTACTTTCACCATCGGCTTTAATTCGTTCAGCCATTTCTCGAATTCAGGTATATCCATCTGCTGTGCAGAGTCTGAAAGGGCAACGGAAGGATCAGGGTGAACTTCGGCCATCACGCCGTCAGCGCCGATCGCAAGCGCCGCTTTTGCTGTCGGAAGCAGGAGATCGCGGCGGCCTGTTGAATGTGTGACGTCAACAAACACCGGCAAGTGAGTTTCCTGTTTCAAAATCGGCACGGCAGAAATGTCAAGCGTGTTTCTCGTTGCTGTTTCGTACGTTCTGATTCCGCGCTCACAAAGAATGATTTGGTCGTTTCCTTGTGACATGATGTATTCAGCTGCATTGATGAATTCTGAAATCGTTGCGGCAAGACCGCGTTTTAACAATACCGGCTTTTTAACCGAACCGGCGGCTTTCAGCAATTCAAAGTTTTGCATGTTACGTGCGCCGATCTGAATGACGTCAATGTAATCAATCGCTTGCTCAATGTGGGCAGGCGTAACGATTTCACTGATCACCGCGAGGTCATATTCATCAGCGACGCGTTTGAGGATCTGCAGGCCTTCTACGCCGAGACCTTGGAAATCATACGGGCTTGTGCGGGGTTTGAACGCACCTCCGCGCAGGATTTTAATGCCTTGTTTTTTCGCAGCGGCCGCTACTTCCGCAACCTGCTCATAGCTTTCTACGGCACAAGGACCGACGATGAATCTCTGATCGCCGTCACCGACTTTTTCGCCTTTAATGTCAACGATCGTATCTTCTGCTTTTTTCTTCCGGGAGACGAGCAACGCTTTGCTGTGATCCTCTTCTTGAAGCTCAAGGCCGGCTTTGAAAATTTCTTTGAAAATATGCTGGATTGTTGAGTTTTCAAACGGGCCGTCATTGCTTTCAATAATGCGGTTAAGCATTGTACGCTCTCTGACGGGGTCAAATCGGTTGACACCCTGTGCTTCTTTGGCTTTACCGATTTCTTTTACAACGGCTCCGCGTTCATTGATTAATTTAAGGATTTGTAAGTTTAGTGCGTCTGCCTGCTGTCTTAGGCTCTCTAATTCCTTGTTGCTCATCTTTTTCATCCCTTCTATGCTATGTTTTATTTTAATGGTTAACATGCATCTTACTATAGTTATGCGAAAATAGGAATATGAAACAATAAATTTTTTCACATTTCACTTTATTACCAAAACGCTTTTAAGCTTTTATGCGTTGAAGTAACGTATATTGATATCCTACATGATATGGCTGAAATGATCAATAGTTTTTTTCAAAAAAAAACCGCCGGTATCATCCGGCGGTCAGCAAATTATGAAAGGTGCTGCTCTATTGCGTTTTTTGTGATTTTGGAATGAGACGCGTGCCATTTCACTTCGCCGTTTGTAATGACGAATACTTGCGGGCTTTCATGTTTCACGCCGTATGTCTCGGCGATATAGTTTGAAAGCGGCCGGCTGTCCTGCACCTGCAGGTAATAAGAAGGCACTTCTGAATGCTCCGATGCAAAGGCGTCAAACTCCTGAAACGCCGCTTGGCTGATCGGGCAGGTTGTGCTGTGTTTCAAAAACACGAACGTGCTTTCTTTCTCAGCGGCATTTTTGAACTCTTCTTCTGACGATATCAGCTGCTTTGTCATGTCTGTTATCTCTCCTTATTGAAGATCAGCGATTTGCCTGACCGGCTTTTTCCCCGGCGTCTTCCGCTTCGGCTTTGATGCTTTGGGCCGTGTCCTGCATTTCGCTTCTCGTCTCTTCGGCTTTCTCGGTTAGTGTGCTCTTAGAACGGTCTTTTAAATCCTTCACTTTATTCATAATCTGGCCTGACTGATCAGCTACCAGCTGGGTGATGTTAGATGTTTTATCCTTGGCGATGCTGACATATTGAGAGCCTTTTTCTTTCGCGTCGGCCGTCATTCTGTCCGTCTTATCCTTCAATGCGGAAGCCTGGCTGCCGAGATCGTCGCGCAGTTCCTTGCCTGATTTAGGCGCCAGAAACAATGCCGTTGTCGCGCCGATAATTCCCCCGATCAGCGTTCCGATTAAAAAATCCTTACTATTGATTCCATCTTTGCTCATTATGATTCCTCCTTAGTGGATTTTTCTTATGATTAAAGCGATGTTTTTTTCTTTTGCTTCCACTTGTCCCATATTTCCATAGCGGCCTGGCTCCAGGTGACAACCTGACTGATCTTATCCTGGTTCTCTCTGACAGAGGCTGAAACGGAACCGGCTGCCTGCTTTATGGATGTATTAAACTGCTGGACGGAAGTTCCCACTTCCTGCACAGCATGGACAACCGTATTTAATTTCTCTGATTTTTCCTGAATGTCTTCCGCGAGACGGTTTGTCTTATGTAACAGCTCAGTTGTCTCTGCGGTAATGCCCTTCATCTGCCCTTCAAGGCCGTCTAAAGTCGACGCTACGTTTGTTAAGGTCATCTGCACGGACTTTAATGTTTTTGACAGATAAATGACGAGGATGAGAAATGCTACGGCAATGAGTGCGACACTTAAGTAAAGAATGATAATCATCTAATACCTCCTTATTGCAGGATATAATGGTATATACCCAATTATTAAAATGATAAACATATATGAAAGGGGCTGTATGTATACTATTTCTCCGTTTATCGGTAAATCCCTTTGCAGCACGCGCAAAAAAGCAGTGAGAGCCCCACTGCTTTTTTTGTTACGCTATGACGTTTTCATAGGCCCTCATATATTTTTGAATGTCTCCGGCGCCCATAAAGATCAGCACTGCGTCTTTATGCGCTTTTAACACGGATGTGTCA
This sequence comes from Bacillus sp. CIS52, assembly GCF_053545315.1. Lineage (NCBI taxonomy): Bacteria > Bacillati > Bacillota > Bacilli > Caryophanales > Bacillaceae > Bacillus > Bacillus sp. CIS52. The sequence continues at coordinate 87,449 of NZ_JBIUFR010000002.1, read as the reverse complement.
TTCTCTTCAATGAGTTCTGCGTTATCGATTTTTTCCTGCAGATCCGTGATGGTGAGTTTGCCGACGTTCTCGCGGGCAGAGCCGAAAATGTCGCACAGATACACACGATCGGCCGCGCTCAAGCTTTCTGCAAATTCATCAAGGAATGATTGCGTCCGTGTAAACGTATGCGGCTGGAATACCGCGATGATTTCACGTTCCGGATATTTTTGGCGCGCCGCTTCAATGGTGACTTTAATTTCAGTCGGATGGTGGGCGTAGTCGTCTATCAGCACCTGGCTGCCGATCACTTTTTCATTGAATCTGCGTTTGACGCCGCCGAATGATTCAAGTCCGCGCTTAATCATGTTCACGTCTATCTCTTCATAGTGGCAGAGCGCAATGACCGCTAATGAATTGAGGACATTGTGATGGCCGTATGCCGGGATGTAGAACGTATCGTAAAACGTATTGCGGACAAATACGTCAAATGTCGTGCCTTCCGTATTTTTTACGATGTTTCTCGCTTGAAAATCGTTTTCTTCTCCCGTGCCGTAATAAACGACAGGCACATTGGCGTGAATTTTCGGCAGATACTCGTCATCACCGCAGGCAATGATGCCTTTGTTGACTTGAAGCGCCATGTTTTGGAAAGCATCAAACACATCGTCAATGTTGGCGAAATAATCAGGGTGGTCAAAATCAATATTCGTCATGATCGCATAATCAGGCTGATAGCTTAAGAAATGACGGCGGTACTCGCAGGCTTCAAATACAAAGTATTCGCTGCTTTCATTTCCTCTGCCCGTCCCGTCTCCGATAAGAAACGAAGTCGGCTTCGCCTGCTGCATCACGTGTGCCAAGAGACCCGTAGTGGACGTCTTGCCGTGTGCGCCCGTAACCGCGACACTTGTGTATTTTTTCATATATTCAGCTAAAAATTTATGATATCTGATAACAGGAATTCCTTCAGCGAGCGCCTTTGCGATTTCCGGATGAGAATCAGGGAATGCGTTTCCGGCGATTACCGTTAAGCCCGGTTTGATGTTATCGGGGCTGAACGGATAGATCGGGATATTTCTTTTTTCAAGGGCAGCCTGAGTAAAAATCTGCTTCTCGATATCCGATCCCTGCACCTGATACCCTGTATCATGCAGGATTTGAGCAAGCGGGCTCATACCTGTCCCTTTTATTCCAACAAAATGATAAACAGTCATAATCGTACCTCCAACAAACGTCTATCTGTTCCCCAGTATATGACGCTCATTTCATTTTGCGACCGCCGCGGGCGAAAAGCCCGCACAGCGGCGCTTCCATTTATTTTTACGTTATCGTCAGTATCTGTAACTTTCTTTTTGATTAAACCTGCCGCATGATATTTCAGCGCGTGACAGTGATGCTGTTTGATGGTCCATCCATTATCATACCATGTTTGTGAGAAAAATGAACGATATTCTTATTCTTGAGTAATGTCAGCAGCCGTAATCAGCACTTCGCGGGGTTTGCTGCCCTTTGCTTCTGAGATCATGCCTTCAGCTTCCATCATGTCAATCAGCCTCGCCGCACGGTTATAGCCGATCCTGAACCTTCTTTGAAGGCTGGAGGTGCTGGCGCTGTTTTGCTCCACGACAAATTGGCACGCCTCAGGAAACAGCTCGTCCTCTTCCTTGAGGGCAGTTCCCTGCCTGATCAGTTCTTCCTGTTCAAACAAATAAGAAGGCGGGAGCTGCTTTCTGACATGAGAGACGACGCGGTCGATCTCGCTGTCTGACACAAAGTTGCCCTGCAGACGCACCGGTTTTCCGGTACCGTTTTCCCAGTAAAGCATGTCGCCTTTTCCGAGCAGCTTTTCCGCCCCCGCCATGTCGATAATCGTTCTGGAATCGACCTGACTTGAGACGGAGAATGCGATCCTCGTCGGGATGTTCGCCTTGATCATGCCGGTAATGACATCGACAGACGGACGCTGTGTCGCGACGAGGAGATGAATGCCGCAGGCTCTCGCTTTCTGCGCGATTCTGGCAATGCTTTCTTCCACATCGTTCGGCGCGACCATCATTAAATCGGCAAGCTCATCAATAACCACTACGAGGTACGGGAGCTTTTCGCCTGTATTATGATCAGCCGTTAATTCATTAAAGCGGCCGATATCTCTCACACCTGAATGAGCAAACAGTTCATACCGCCGTTCCATCTCTTCCACAACCCATTTTAACGCCGCGGTTGCGGCTTTGGCGTCCGTGATGACGGGGCTGACTAAATGCGGAATTTGGTTATAAGGCGCAAGCTCGACCATTTTCGGATCAATCAAAAGCATTTTGACATCGCTCGGATCTGCTTTATAAAGCAGACTGACCAAAATGGTATTGATGCAGACGCTTTTTCCCGATCCTGTCGCACCCGCAATCAAGCCGTGCGGCATTTTTTTCAAATCAATGACGACCGGGTTGCCGGAAATATCGACACCGAGCGCGGCTGTAAGCGGAGACGGATTCGTCCTGAAAGCGGCGCTTCTGATCATCTGCCGTAAATCAACGACCTTGCTTACGCGGTTCGGAACTTCAATGCCGATCGTGTTTTTGCCGGGGATCGGCGCCTCAATCCGAATATCTTTGGCAGATAAACTCAGCTTTATATCATCTGCTAAGTTTGTAATTTTGTTTACTTTCACTCCCGGCTCAGGATGCACTTCAAATCTTGTGACGGACGGGCCTTGTGTGACATGAACGACTTGGGCGCGTACATTAAAGTTTTTCAGTGTAACGTTTAAAAGCTCGCGCTGTTCTTCAATCCATGATTGGTCGTCATGTCTCTGCGCCGGCGGTACGTCCAGAAGCGACAGATTCGGAAAAACATAGCCCGCTCCGCCCTCTGGCGTCTTCGCCTGCTTGTGTTTATCGCTTTTGAGCATCATGACGTTAAACGGAACACTGCGTTCTTTCGGCCGCTCCGCCGTTTTCACGGGCTGTTCGTAATTCTTCGTTTTTTCTTCGGCAGGCGGGGACGGGGCTTCGGCCGGATCGATGACTGCAGATTCAGGCTCCGGTTCAGAATGCTGAGGGGCTTCGTTGAACTCAGGCTGTTCATCTGCTTTTTGTTCCGCGTCAGCCTCAGGCGATTCAGACTGCGGCTGAACTTCCTCTTCATTCCCCGGTTCTGAGTATGTATATACCGGTTCCCCAGCGGTTTCAAAAGCTTGATCGGCTTCCGTCTCAGGCTGCTGATACTCCTCCTGCTGCGGCGCTTGTTCTTCCGTGTGTTCAGACGGCCGGGACGCTTCATACTCAGTCTCATTTAAAGGCTGCGGCTCGGTTTGTTCCAGCTCTTGTTGATCTGTATAGCCTTCAGGTTCCGTGCTTTCCGGCTGCTGCAGGTCCTTAGCCTGGCGCGGTTCTGATGCACTGTACACTTGCTCTTTTGCATTCTCAGCCTCAGTGTGCGGCTGCTCTTTTTTGGCGGCCTGGAATTCTTCCGTTTCTTGTTTCACAGACGGTTCCGGCCGGGTGTCCGTCTGTTTTGTTATGCCGGATGCTGTGAATGCGGGCTCTTTTTCCGTTTCCTGACCGGACTTTGGCGGAACAAATTGCTCCTCTGACAGCAATGTCACGCTCTCTTCACGCTGCTTTTGCGGATTAGGCGCTTTTTTAATGCTGTGCTGAGATTGAAAACCGTAGACCGGTGAAGGAATTGATGACGGTTTAAAGGGCTTTTTCACCGGCTCCGGCTCTTCATATGTATGCTGTTTCCGCTCCCGCTCCGTATGCTCCGTCGCGGCGGCATATCCCCGGGACGGCTGGCGGCGGCGTTCATGCCTTTCCTGCTGTCTTTGTTCCGTTCGCTTATAGCCATCCGGAACGACTGGAAAGCGGAAATTCCCTTTCGGATATTCGTAATATATTTTAGGATCTTCCATGCGCGTTAATTTGCCTTCTGGCTGATCCGGTATCTGCTGTTTCGGGATTTGGGCATGTGTGTTCGGTTCATGTTCATGCTCTTCTTCTTTTTCACCTAAAAATAAGTCAAAAAATTTATTCAGCCAACTCATGTTTAATCACTCTCTAACTCCCTTATTAGTAGTCTGGGACGATATTTAGTATACCACTGCCGGGCCGCTCAGAAAAGATTAAGCTCCCAACTGAAGAAAGCCGTTAAGCAGGCCTGCTTAACGGCTTTCTCTCACATCATTCGATTCTGTGCGCTTATTTATGGGAGTTAGAATTGAAATGCTTCGCCGGCCTCACGGCTGTCTTCAAGAACGAGAATGCCTTTTTCCGACGGTGCATCCGGCAAAGCGAGTTCTTTCGCGGAGCAGATCATGCCGCTTGACGGAACGCCTCTTAATTCAGCGTCTTTAATGACAAGTCCGCTCGGCATCACCGCGCCGACTTTAGCAACGACGACTTTTTGTCCTTTGTCTACGTTCGGCGCGCCGCAAACGATTTGAAGGGTTTCCTCTCCCACATTCACTTGGCAGATATTCAGTTTATCCGCATTCGGATGTTTTTCTTTCGATTCAACAAGACCGACAACAAATTTCGGAGAAAGATCAACTGTCAGCGTTTCTGAAACGCCGTTTCTGTTCAGTATTTCATTCACGTCCTGAACGAATGTCTCAGACAAAGCGACAGGGCCGTTGTCCTCAATCTGTAAATAAGAAGATACGTTAAAAATATTAAAGCCCGTCGTTTCTTTTGTTTCTTTGTTAAAGATTCTGACGACATCGCCTTCTCTTTCATAGCCGATTTCTTCACGTGCTGCATCTTTAAGAGAGATCAGAAGCGTATCTCCCACACCTTCTTTATTGTAAAAAGCGTTCATAAGAAAAATCCTTTCTAATCCTTTTTCGGCCGGCTTTTCGCCATGATAAACACAGGTTCCAGTCTGCCTTCATTATAGAGAAATGAAAGGGCCGTAATCGGCACCGTGCCGCTTGCAAAGAAGCTCATGGACATTTGCCCTAAAATATCATAACCCGATTCATTTCGAATGTCAGCAAGTATTAATACATCCTGATGCGGGACAGAAATCGCTAATTCGCCTTCAGCGGCCTGTTTGTATTCATGAAGAATCGAATCATTGAGAATCCGGCTGGCGTCATAGCCGTCATTCGCTCTGAAAAAATAAAAATAATTGCCCGCAACCGTATCCTGCTTCACGACCGAAGGGAGCGAGCGGAGATTGAATGATGCCGTTTCCCTGATCCGTTCTTTTGTCCAGTTTTCTTTCTCAAGCATCCGGCTGTCAATTAAGCGGTACGTCTTGCCGAGATCAAGCGCGTAGTAGATTCTGGTTTCGGCGGTATGGTCATCATACACGAGCGGAATGCCGTCGCCCGTTTGATCAGGAAATGACGTGGAGCGGATCACCGGATAAATTCCGGCTTCCTTTCCGGACATCTCCTGTCCGCTTCCTCCCATCGCCTCCATCGCTTCAGACACATAGTAGACGATCTCGTCGATCGCTTCTTCTTTTTTCGTCTCCCACTTGGCGATGATCGGCGGAAGTTCTAATGTGATGCCTTTTTTGGTCGTTTGATCCTCAACACGGAGGGTGTCTTTTTCTCTGTCAAAAAAGAAGGATCGGTTCTCGTGCTGCAGGCGCTGTTTTAATAGATCCGACAGCTTCCTCGACGTCATCTTCAAAGCCCGTGGCCTCCTTTATGCTTTAGCAAGGGAATCGGTTAAAAATTGCTCGATTTCTTCTTTCGTTTTGCGGTCTTTGCTGACGAAGCGGTTTACTTCTTTTCCTCCGTTAAATACCACAAAACTCGGAATGCCGTAGATTTCCCATTCCGCACATGTATCGATAAATTGATCGCGGTCTACGTAGTAATAAGTGAATTCAGGAAAATCCGCTTCCAGCTCAGGGAGAAACGGCTCCACAAAGCGGCAGTCCGGGCACCAATCTGCAGAAAACATAAATACCGCCCAATCGTCCTGTACCGCTTTTTGCAATTCTTCCGTGCTTTCAATCTTTTTCATTGTCATTCCTCCATCTGGATTTTGAGTTTTTTTGTATGCTGATGTTTGTCCAATTGGATCATACCAGACTGTTTACAGCAAGACCAACTATATGCAATATCATTATCATATTTCATTTGCATTATCAAGCAAGTTTCGTTTACCATTTGGCTTATAGCCGTACGAAAATCTGAATATGGAATAAGGAGGAGCAAAAGATGCAGTTTGTCGTATATTTAGCCGGTGAAATCCACAGCGATTGGCGGAACGAGATCAAGAACAAAGCAAAAGCGCTGCACCTGCCGATTACGTTTGTCGGACCGATGGAAAACCATGAGCGCTCAGACAATATCGGAGAAGAGATTATGGGCGAGCAGCCTGATTCTGTTTTAAAGGACGCCAGAGCCTCTGATATCAACAATTTCCGTACAGAGGTGCTGATGGAAAAAGCCGATTTTGTGATCGCCCTGTTTGGCGAGAAATATAAACAGTGGAATACCGCAATGGATGCTTCTTATGCCATCGCAAAAGGCAAGCCGCTCATTCTGATCCGTCCGAAAGAGCTGCACCATCCGCTGAAAGAGCTTTCCGGCAAAGCGAATATTACGGTGGAAACCGTCAATCAAGCGATGAAAGCACTCTCTTATTTATTTGAAACAGAATAAGCAGGCCGCCTTATGCGGGCCTGCTTATTTTTTCACACATTTTCTCTGATCGTTTCAACCGTCTGCTTGTCACTCGCCATGACCAGCTTAATGAGCATTTCTTTCGCCGCGGCATAATCATCGACATGGATGATGGCGGCATTTGTATGAATGTATCTTGAACAAATGCCGATGACGGCTGACGGAACCCCGCTGTTTGATATGTGAACCCGCCCGGCATCCGTTCCTCCGCCGGAAGCGAAATATTGATAAGGGATATTGTGCGTTTCCGCCATATCAAGGACGAACTCTCTCATCCCGCGGTGCATGACCGTCGTTCTGTCGAGTATGCGGAGCAGCACTCCCTCACCGAGACGGCCGAACAGCTCCTTATCGCCGCTCATATCATTTGCCGGGCTTGCATCAAGCGCGAAGAAGAGATCAGGCTGAATCATGTTGGCCGCTGTCTGCGCCCCTCTCAGGCCGACTTCCTCCTGAACGGTGGCCCCGGCGTACAGGTTGTTCGGCAGCTCTTTTCCGTGCAGCTCTTTTAATAATTCAATGCTTAATCCGCATCCGTAGCGGTTATCCCACGCTTTGGACAATATTTTCTTCTCGTTGGCCATCGGAGTGAACGGGCATACCGGCACGACCTGCTGACCCGGTCTGATCCCCATTCTGACCGCGTCCTCTCTGTCATCTGCACCGATATCAATCATCATATTTTTGATCTCCATCGGCTTTGCGCGCTGGGCATCCGTTAAAATGTGGGGCGGGATGCTTGAGATGACGCCGATGACAGGTCCGTTATCCGTCTGAACCTCGACGCGCTGGGCCAGAAGCACTTGACTCCACCAGCCGCCGAGCGTCTGAAATCTCAGCATGCCGTTATCCGTAATCTGCGTTACCATAAATCCGACTTCATCCATATGGCCTGCTACCATAATAGTGGGCGCATCTTCAGCACCGCGCCTTACGCCGAAAACACTTCCGAGTCTGTCCTGCACGATGTCATCCGCATATTTCGCAAGTTCCCGTTTCATAAAGGAGCGGACCTGATGTTCATTTCCCGGTGCGCCGGGAAGCTGCGTCAGCGTCCGGAAAAGCGTTTTCGTTTCCTCATTCATATTTTCCCCTCATTTCTATGTAATGCTTTTATTTTATTAGAAAAACAACTGTTTTCCAAGCGGTCAGATTGAATGGGCTGCAAAACCGCCGCTTTACTTAACACCGTCTGGCATCTTCTGTATAATAAAAACTACGACATAATTGGAGGTGCTTCATATTGAAATTACGTCATTTTCTCTTAGGTGCAGGAGTCGGATTATTCGCTGCCATCGCAGTGAAAAAGTATGCGATGAAACCTTATATCTCTTCAGAAAAAGCGCTCCGTATCGTGAAAGCGGCTTTTAAACAGCGCGGACCGATAGACGGATCGTGGATTTACACAGAGCCTGAGCCTTACCAGGTAAACGGAGAAACCATCCAGGTATACAAAACCGGTGTGACACGTTCGGCTTTCGGCGAGCTGGAGCAATATGAAGTCATGGTCAATGCAAAAACAGGCCAGATTGTCGATGTCATTGATTCTGTCGCCTCATAATTCGGACAAGCAAAAAATAAAGCCCAAAACCATCAGCGTTTTGGGCTTTATTCGGTTACATCGGCCGAATCCGTTTGTATACAGGGTGCCACATCTCGTCTTGCACCGTTTGGATCAGATCCTCGGGCTCCGTTTCCGCTACACCGTCCTGGATGGCCGCTTTCGCTACGGCTACCGCTACAGTTGCCGATACCGTCCTAAGATCTTCCACTTTCGGGAGCATCGGCGCCCCAGGCTTGCCGACATCCACCATACCGGCGATGGCATTCGCGCAGGCGACAAACATATTGTCTGTAATGAGTCTTGCCTTTGTCACAATCGTGCCGAGTCCGAGTCCCGGGAATACGAGCGCGTTGTTCGCCTGGCCGATATGGTACGTCACGCCGTTATACTCAACAGGCGGGAACGGACTGCCCGTCGTGACAAGCGCGCGGCCTTCCGTCCATTTAATTAAGTCTTCCGGTTTTGCTTCTGATAATGTGGTCGGATTTGACATCGGCAAAATAGCGGGCCGTTTGACATGTGAGGCCATTTCTTTGACGATTTCTTCCGTAAATGCGCCTGATACAGTAGATGTGCCGATCAGAATCGTCGGCTTGGCCTGACGGACCGTCTCCGCCAGATCAATTGATCCGCCTTCACCGCTGCGGCTGTACTCTTTCACTTCATCGGCAGGCCGGGCGTACGGAACCTGAAAATCACGCAAGTCTTTCATGTCATCCGTTAACAGTCCGTTTCTGTCGATACACCAAAAGCGGCTGTATGATTCTTCTTCGCTTAATCCGGCATGCACCATTGCTTCACGCAGCTGCTCAGCAATTCCGATACCGGCCGTTCCCGCGCCGAAGACGACGACTTTATGTTCTTTTAAAGGCACTTTTGATGCTTTCGCGCAGGCTAAAACAGCTGCAAGCGACACCGCGCCCGTTCCTTGAATGTCATCGTTAAACGTACAGACTTTATCTTTATACCGTTTCAATATGCCGCGGGCGTTAGCCGTGCCGAAATCCTCCCAATGAAGCAGCGCATTCGGGAATGTTTCCCGGGCAAGCGAGACATACTCATCAATAAAGCGGTCATATTTCTCGCCGCGCACTCTTGAATGCTGGTTTCCGACGTAAAACGGATCATTTAAGAGGCTTTCCTGATTCGTCCCCGCGTCCAATACGACCGCAAGCACTCGTGACGGGTCAATTCCGGCCGCTGCCGTATACACCGCAAGTTTTCCGACGGAAATGGCGATGCCGCCGACGCCCCAATCACCGATTCCCAGAATGCCCTCGGCATCTGTCGCAACGATTAAATCAATATTTTCATTTTTTCCGAACTGCTGAAATGCGGCGCGCATTCCCTCAGGATCATCTATCGACAAATACAGACCGCGGGGTTTTCTGTACTCATGGCTGTAACGCTGGATCGCGGTGCCGACTGTCGGCGTATATACGATCGGCAGCATTTCGCCTAAATGATCATTTAACAGCCTGTAAAATAATGTTTCATTCCGGTCATGGAGAGCAGTCAAGTACACATTTTTGCTCAGCTCGTCAGGCTGCGAACTGAACTGTTCGTAAGCCCGCTTCACCTGCTCTTCGATTGTCAATACCTTCGGCGGCAGAAATCCCTCGAGTCCGAGTTCCTTTCTTTCCTCTTGTGTAAAGGCCACCCCTTTATTTAAAAAAGGAGTAGAAAGAACTTCTAATCCGCGCAGAGTTGTTTTGATTTCTCCATCTGTTGTCACTTGAAATTGATTCACCTGTCTCTTCCTTTCAAAGCAATTTGTCTTAGGTTTGCTTTTATTCCCGAAATTCATACAGGTAAATCATTTGATCCGCTTATTTTTTCTCCCGTTTGACAGACGCCGCCACTTCGCCGTCTTCGCCCCATTTTACGGCTCTGTAAATCGTGTCGTGATAGAAAATCAGCCAGGCGTCTTTCTCTGCCGCGAACGCCTGCCATTTTTGCTTTTGCGGAATGGAGGTCATCGGATAGTCATCATATGCCAGCACCCATAACGGATTTTTATGGGCGTTTGTCGGCATCAGGTCGGCAAAATGCACAGCCGTTTCCCCTCCGTCTTCTAACACAATGACACTGTGTCCGTCACTGTGGCCGCCGGTGTGGTGCATCGTAATGCCTTCTGTGAGCTCATACGCGTTCTCAAAGGTTTCGACCTGATCTTGTACAGCCTCCCAATTTTCTCTCCAGTATGTATTTTCCGATCTGATATTAGGGTTTCTCATTTCTTGCCACTCTGTCGCAGAAGTGACAATGCGGGCGTTCGGGAAAACAGAGACAAGCTCCTCTCCGCGGTATTCCGTCAGGCCGCATGCATGGTCAAAATGAAGATGGGTCATTGCCGCAATATGAATGTCTTCACAGGAAAGCCCGAGTTCACTCAGAGATTTTTTCAGATTGGATTCCTGCGTTACACCGTAATTCCTTTTCTGCTTATCGGAGAATTTCCCTCTGCCAATCCCCGCGTCAACCAAAATATTCAGGCCGTTTTTTCTGATCAGAATCGGGTCTGTTCTTAATTCAATCTGGTTTTTGTCGTTTACAGGGTATTTTCTCGACCATAAAGGCTTCGGGACAACGCCGAACATCGCTCCTCCGTCCATATGCGTTACACCGCCGTCCAGCCATGTTAATGAAATATTCCCAATATTCAATGTCTCCATCTTGATCCCTCCTGATGTAATGGTAGCAAATGGAGGCATAAAAAAACAGACTCCCGCATCAGAGTCTGTCTTTTGTTCTCCATTCAACTTCAGCCCGGTAAATCGGCTGGCCGAGCGCGGAGAATTTTTCTTCGTATTCTGTCATAATATTGCCTTTTGGATCGCTGTTGTGCAGATCGAGACTGACTTCCTTCAGGAGCAGGCCGTATTCGGAAAAACTTTTCAAAGAGTATTCAAACAACCCGCGGTTATCGGTTTTGAAATGAATCTCACCCGTTTCGCCCATGACTTCTTCGTATTTTTTCAAGAACGCTTTAAAGGTTAAACGGCGTTTTTCGTGACGGTTTTTCGGCCAAGGGTCAGAAAAGTTTAAATATACGCGCTTGATTTCTCCCCGTTCAAATACGTCATTCAGTGTTTCCGCGTCTATATTTAACAAACGGACATTGTGAGCCCCGCTGTCCTTTACTTTTTGGACGGCAGTGACGATGACGCTTTTAAACAGCTCAATTCCGATATAGTTGATATCCGGATTTTGCTTGGCCATTCCTGAAATGAACTGCCCTTTTCCCGTACCGACTTCAATATGGATCGGGTTGTCATTGCCAAAGACCGTGTTCCACCGCCCTTTATACTGAGCCGGATCACTGATGGCGATGTCAGCGTTTTCTGCCAGAAAATCATTCGCCCAAGGTTTATGGCGCATTCTCATATGATTGACACCTCTATCTATAATTTCGAGTAACAACATACCATGAAACAAAAAGAGCCGCAAGCGCCTTTTAAAGGCTCCGGCTGCATAAAAAAAGAGGCTCCCCGGTCCGGAACACTCATGTGATGCATAAAACCTCACCGCTTTGCACAATGTATGACACAGAAAGGATGTGTATATGAATCATGGGCTTAACAAGCGAACATCAGGTCCGGTTATTAAAGGACATACTGGCCGACCACCAATTGGATTGCTGCGGCACGGTTGCCGAGTATGAACAGCTCGAGCGCGTCATCAAATCACTGATGGCCAACACCGGGCTTGATTCAAATATAAAAAACGTGCTCGAGGATGTCTACCGCTACAGCCAGTCAGGCATCACGGCCGATTCCATCGACACGCATATTCAGGAGCACCAAAACCATTTGTCCCAATGGGTGGAGCAGATGGATTCGTACTCCTGACTACTTGACAATCCGCTTCATCAGGGCATGAAGCTCTTCCATGGCATCATGATACGCTTTGTCGTTTCCTTTTGATTTGTGCCAGGCGATAAAGGTGATGGTCTCTGATAACATGTACCACGCCATCCGCAGCCGAAGCCCTTCCGTGAGCTTCATGCCGTACATCCCAAGCCAGCTGTCCCACGCTGGCTCTTCGACGTAATGATACAATAAAGGGCCGAGATCCATGGCCGGATCAGCTATCATCGCGCCGTCCCAATCTATTAAATACAGCTGGTCGTCTTCAGACAAAAGCCAGTTATTATGATTCACATCACAATGGCAAACGACTTTTTCACCGAATTGCACCTGATCCACATGAGCTTCCAAATAAGCAAGGCCTTCCTGAATAAGCGGCGAAAATTGCCGCACAGCAAAGACGGCCTGCTTCAGCTGCGACAAAAGAGCGCCCGGATCGAGCGGTTCTTTCCCCAATCTTTTCAGCATGTCAAGCAAGGCTTTAGATGTGTGGATTTTGCGGAGCAGCTCAGCCACCGGGCGTCCGCTCATATCCTTCGGCTTCAGCTCTCTGCCCGTCATCCAATGCTGAGCCGTAATAACGTCTCCGTTTTCCATCCGTTTCGTCCAAACCAGCTTCGGAACAATGCCTTCGGCGGATAACACGGCTAAAAAGGGCGAGCTATTACGTTTTAAAAAAAGCTGTTGGCCGTTATGTTTCGCATAATATGCATCTCCTGTAGCTCCTCCGGCGGGGAAGATCTCCCAATCGCTACCTAGTAATTGTCCCAACCAGTTCATATCAATGTTCAACCCATCATTTCTTAAAATATTTTAGAATAGGCCTCCAGCCTTTCTCTTTCGGCGGAGCAGCCTGTCATAAACAATTTCTTGAGAATAAAAAAGACAGCTATTGAGAGTCTCATATGCTAATCAATAGCCGTCTTATAAATTTTAGCGCTACAGCACAAACTTCGTCAAGCAAAACTAGCAAGAACACCTGTGAATTCTGAAGATTTATGCCGCAAACCGTTCTTTGCCAAGAAAGATTTGACGGGTTTTATTTTTATTATGTTTTTATTTTTAACGGCGCTCCGCCCGGCATCAGCCGAAACGGCGTCGTTCCGACCAGTTCGCCGTCAGCGTGAAACGGAATTTTCCCATCTGTTTCAAAAATGAATTCCTTCCCCTTTATCACCGTCACTCCGTCCATTTTGATATGCCGGCCAAAGCTCATCGCCCATAAAAAACGATACAGCGAGAAAAAGGACAGGTTTTCCGCAATGACAATATCAAAATCGTTTTGGCGGGGATTTGCAGAAGGCGCCGCTTTCATACCGCCTCCGTAATAAGGATGATTTGCCGCAATGACAAACCAGACATTGCGGAATTCATGCCTTTGGCCGTCTGCCGTGCATGCAAACCGGAACGGCTGAAATCCCGAGGCCGTATGTATATGCGCAAGCGGGTAAATCACAAAGCCGAGACGCAGAAACCGAAGAACACGCGAAAACGGAAACTCCGCGGCTGCCTTCGAAACCGAGGCGTCAAACCCTACAGACAGGTGGTTAATAAAATAAAGAGATTGTGCTTTGTCATGAAAAAAGTTGATGCTTCCCCCGAAAAATTTCCGTGTGAGCGGGCGGTGCAGACCTTTGATTTCATGGAGAAGCGCCGACTTCTTAACACCGAGGCCTTTGGAAAAGTCATTGTACGAACCGGCGGGCACAAAGGTCAGTTCAATCTGATCCATTCCTTTCAGTCCGTTAATGACTTCATGCATCGTGCCGTCACCGCCGATGACAAAAAGCCGTTTCAGCTTATGATCCTGCATCATTGAAATCTGTCTCGCCAGCACTTCCGCATGTCCGGGATGTCCGGTCAGAAAGGAGCGGTGGCTGACACCGCGTCTGGTCAGCTCTTTTTGAACCGATTTCCAGACACGCCGCCCCCTCCCGCCTCCTGAGACCGGATTAATAATAAAAAACCATTGACTCATCGTTTGTTTTCACCTGCTTCATAGAAGAAGAGACAGCCTCCAAACGTCCGTTTTAATCAAGCCATTCCTGTCTCCGGCTTGAATCGCTTAAGCCGTAAGACAAAAGTGCCTTCGCCGCCTTCAGCTGATGGTGCTTGATCGGCGCCGTATTTTTCCGCTGCTTTTCCAGCCACTCTGCGGCGGTCCGTTTATCGGCTATATCCAGCCCGAATGGCGGCTCCGGGTAATCAAAATAAGACGTTCTGCTGAGCAAAAGCTTCCTGACGGGAATGTCGGCCTGCTTTTCTTTCACGATTTGCGAAACGACCGAGCCCGTGCGGTTCAGGCTGAGAGACGGATTTAATACTTGGCGCGTGCTGCCGGAACCCCTCTCTTCCCAAAAACGATGTTTTGATCCGATATATACGCTGTCCTCTTCAGCTTCCATAAAAGCAGCGCAGAAAATCTCCAGCGGGGAGATGATGATGATGCTCAGCTCGACGGACGCCTGCTGGATTTGAAGAACCGGATGATACATGACAAAATAGGAATCGGGCAGCTTTTGAGCCAGCATTTTTAATATCCTGTCCCTCTTGACCGCCTGCGAAAGCTCAGACTTTTGAGAAAGCGTGGAGCTCGCCCATTTTAATTGAAAGTCATACAGCTGTTCTTTGAAAAAAGACGCGAGCTCAGACTTTTGAGACGGAAGATGTCCGAACAGCGCCTCTTCTTCCTCCGGCTCATCAAACCATTGGTGCCTCTTTTCATTTATATCGGCCGTTTTTTCTTCTTTTCTCTTTTTTAAGAAAAATTTTTTTCGGGCCGGCGTTTGGCCGGTTTCACCGCCTTGAGCCGTTTCTGTTTCTTTTTCCTCCGTTTTCCGGTCAAACGCTTCAAGGAGAGCCTCCCAGCGTTCTTTCTTCAGCCGGATAAACTGGTTCATATAATGATATGGATTGAGCTCATATCTTGATATGCAATCGTGAATTTTGATGATCTGTGCCATGTGATTTCCCCACTCCGAATATTTGTTTATGTCAATTGAAACTGTGCGATTTCTTCGTATTTTGGCGACCGGTCAAGGTGGGTCTGAAACAGGGAAAACCGGCTGACGGCGCTTTGCACCCTGCCGCTTTCAAACGGCACATCGTCCGGAAACGGCCGGTCTCCCGCCCACTTCCGCGCCATCGTCATATGAGGATGATACGGCCGTTTTTCCACTTGAAAACCGGCTTTCAAAACAGCCTGTTTTGTTTTTTCCCGCAAATCAAAGAGCCGTTCATTCCGTTCAGGTTCTAGGTGAAGCACTCTCGGCTGTCTGCGGTCGCCGAAAACATCCAGATGCTGAAACTGTACGGTAAACGGCTGCGCTTTCGACGCAGCATATGTGAGCAAAGGCAATAGTTTCGCAAGCCGGGCTTCATCCGCAGCCCCGAGAAAAATGAGTGTAATATGATAGTCATGCGGATGCACCCATTTTTTGAATGTTAACGCCGGCTCCTTTCTGGCTGCTTCCCAAATCGGTTCAGCAATGTCAGCAGGAATCGGAATGCCGATAAAATAATGCGGCAATGAAGCTTTCATATGAGGATCTCCCCTCTTTTGTTATGGTGTTATTATAAAACGGATACGCGGAGAGGAGAACCCTGTCCGCTTATTATGATAGGATATTATGTACCGAACGTTTTATACAGAAAGGAATGAGCCGGTCTTGAAAATCGCAAACAGCACGGCGGAGCTGATCGGCGGCACACCGATCGTAAAGCTCAATCGCCTTCAGCCAGAACATGCAGCTCAAGTCTATTTAAAATTAGAATCATTTAACCCAAGCGGCAGTGTCAAAGACAGAGCGGCTTACAATATGATCATTGAAGCGGAAAAAAGCGGGCATTTAAAACCCGGCTCTGTCATCATCGAACCGACAAGCGGCAATACAGGCATCGGTCTGGCGATGAACGCGGCGGCCCGCGGCTACAGAGCAATCCTCGTCATGCCTGACACGATGACGAAAGAACGCATCAACCTGCTTAAAGCGTACGGCGCCGAGGTGGTATTAACGCCGGGGGCTGAAAGAATGCCCGGCAGCATCAAAAAAGCGAAAGAACTCGCCAAACAGATTCCGGGAAGTTTTATCCCGATGCAATTCGATAACGGCGCAAATCCGGACGCCCACCGAAAAACGACCGCGATTGAAATCTATCAAGCCGTTCAGCAGCTCAACAGGCCGCTCGGTGCTTTTGTTGCAACGGCGGGAACGGGCGGAACTATTACCGGAACCGGAGAAACGCTGAAGGAGCTTTTCCCTGATATGATTGTTCATGTCGCCGAACCCGCGGGATCGCCGGTACTGTCCGGCGGAAAACCCGGCGCTCATAAGCTGGTTGGGACAAGCCCCGGATTTATTCCCGGCATATTGAATCAGGACGTTTACGATGAAATCATGAAAATATCTGATGAAGATGCGTATACGACAACACGGCGCCTGGCCCGGGAAGAAGGTATACTCGTCGGCCCGTCTTCAGGCGCCGCCTGCTTTGCCGCCATTGAAACCGCAAAACGCCTCCCTTCCGAACAGATCGTCATCTGTATGACGGCCGATACGGGAGAACGTTATTTATCAACGGATTTATGGTCATTTGAATGATAAAAAAGGGATGCCGCTTTCGGCGTCCCTTTTTGTGATCACTTGGCAAGCTCATAAATGGCTTCGGCGTATAAAGCGGTTGACCGGAGAAGGTCATCAATTTCGATGTACTCATCCTTTTGATGCGCGCTGTCAGGCCGGCCGGGAAACAGCGGTCCGAACGCCACGCCCGCCGCAAGGGATCTCGCATACGTTCCTCCGCCGATTGAAATCAAATCCGCTTTCTTTCCCGTCTGTCCTTCGTAAACCTTTTGAAGCGTCTTTACGAGCGGGTGATCGGCAGATACGTGGTGCGGTTTGCTGTCTTTAAATTCTTCAAGCCGAAATTCAGCAGCGGACATAAAGGCATCACGAATCACTTGGCTGTCCGAAGTGACGGGATAACGGATGTTGATGCCGAGTTCTCCGCCCTCACCCTTTCTGTATGTAAAGGTGCCGACATTCAATGTAAGCTCTCCGCTGATGTCATCCCTGCAATCAATTTTCAGCTTTTTGCCCCGTGTATCATTTGAAAAATAGTCACTGACGGTTTTGACAAAGTGTTTTCCGGCTTCATCCAGTTCCGTTCCGTTAAGGCATTCAGCAAGCTTTAAGCCGGCATTGACACCATTATTCGGTTCCATCGCGTGGCATGATTTTCCGAACACCCGAAGCGTCAGTTTTCCGTTTTCCGAAACCGCTTCACCTTGTGTTTTTGACCGCTCCAGCCAGTTGCTGAAATATGCGTGCACGGCATCCAGGCCGGCCCCTTCAATGACCGCTTCAGCCGCATCCGGCACCATGTTCAAGCGCAGCCCTGAACGGAATGACAGAAGCGCGTTTTTTGCGTCTTTGTCAGAAGTTCTTTTTGCAATACGCAGTGTGGCATCTATCATTCCTTTTTCCGCGTTAATGATCGGAAAATCGGCGTCAGGGGCAAATCCGATGTCAGGCATTTTTTCGTGTTTGAAATAGTGGTCCACGCATCTCCAATCACTCTCTTCATCTGTTCCGATGATGATTCTCACGCGTTTGGATAAAGGCAGCTGCATGTCTTTGACGATTTTCAGCGCGTAAAACGCCGCCATTGTCGGCCCTTTATCATCAATGGCGCCTCTGGCATATATCCGGCCGTTCCTGATTTCGGCTGAAAACGGATCGCTTGTCCAGCCGTCTCCGGGCGGAACGACATCGACGTGGCACAGAACGCCAACAATTTCGTCACCCGTCCCCCACTCAATATGGCCCGCATAGCCGTCAAGATTTTTGACGGTGAAGCCTTCTTTTTCACCGAATTCCAGCAGTGAAGTCAGGCTGGCATTGACGCCTTCCCCAAACGGCCGGCCGGGGCCGGCTGTTGATTCGTCCATTACGCTGTTGATCTGTAAAAATTTCTGCGTGTCTCGGATGAGATCTTCTTTGTTTCGAATAACTTCAACTTCCCAGTTCATCACAAATCCCCTTTCTTGATAAAGACTTGCAAAATGTTCATAAAACGAATAATATAGATGATGTTTTGAAAAAATGTTCGTCATTGGAGGTACTTATGTTTCATCTCGACAAGCATCAAACGACAATAAAAAGAGAAATTACCGCGGGACTGACCACCTTCTTTACAATGGTGTATATCATTGTCGTCAACCCGGTGATCCTTTCAAATGCGGGAATTCCGTTTGACCAGGTGTTCACCGCCACGATTATCGCTTCCATTGTCGGAACTTTATGGATGGCTCTCGCTGCGAATTTTCCGATTGCCATTGCCCCCGGCATGGGCTTAAACGCGTATCTCGCCTTTCATGTTGTCGGCGCAGGCAGCGGCATTTCGTATCAGACGGCTTTCAGCGCCGTATTTATCGCGGGAGTCATCTTTATCATTTTATCGTTAACGCCTTTAAGAAAACAACTAATAGAAGCCATTCCGGGCAATTTAAAATACGGAATTACGACCGGCATCGGCTTATTTATCGCATTTATCGGTTTGCGCCAATCCGGTATCATCACGGCTGATAAATCTAATTTAGTCGCACTCGGTGATCTTCATTCACCTGCCGTCATTTTAACGCTTATCGGGCTTATCATCAGTATCGTGCTGATGGTGCTGAATGTAAACGGGGCTCTGTTCATCGGTATGGCGCTGACCGCTGTCATTGCCTTTTTGACCGGTCAGATTCATTTTACAAAAGGGTTCATGTCCTTCCCGCACCTGCCTGAGGGGCTTTTAATAACAAATCCGTTCGGAGCCCTCGGGGATGTCGTGCACCACGGTCTGTACGCCGTTGTGTTTTCTTTTCTTCTCGTTACGATTTTTGACACGACCGGCACCATGATCGGTGTCGCCGAACAGGCAGGATTGATCAAAAACAATCAGCTGCCGAATGCGAGAAGAGCGCTTTTGGCTGATTCGACCGCTACGACGGTCGGAAGCATTTTCGGCACCAGCCCGACGACCGCGTTCGTTGAATCTTCAGCAGGGGTGGCCGCCGGCGGAAGAACGGGCCTGACGGCGCTGACGATTGCCGTTATGTTTGCCGTTTCCATGTTTTTCAGTCCGCTTGTCAGCGTCTTATCAGAAGTGTCCGCCATTACGTCACCGGCTCTGATTATTGTCGGCAGCCTGATGATGGGAGCGGTGTCGAATATCCGCTGGAATGAGCTTGATGAAGCATTCCCTGCCTTTCTCGTCATTTTGGCGATGCCTTTAACATCCAGTATTTCAACCGGAATCGCGCTAGGCTTCATTTCATACCCGCTTGTGAAGCTCGCTAAGAAAAAATGGCGCGAAATCCATCCTTTAGTCATCATCTTTGCGGTGCTGTTTTTTATTCAGCTTTTTATTTTGAACGGACATTAAAAAAATCCCTTTCCTTTTTCGGAAAGGGATTTTTCACATATAAAGGGCGGAAAAAACCGCCGCAATAAGGCACCATCCGGAACAGATGATTTGAATGAGGGTTAATGCGCTGTTTCTCGCCCGGAAATAGTCATCACTGTCTCTTTTGATACCGCTTAAAACCGGTTTGTCCGTAATCCGGTCAAAGAGAAGCGACGCGGCATATCGGCTGACCAGTGTAAATAAAATGAGGGCTGCCGGCTTCAGCAAAAGCGGAAGAACGAGAATAAGAGCCGTAAAAGCCGCGGTTAAAAGGTAAAGCTGCCGGAGATACCCGCCATTTCGGATCAGCACTTTAAAAAACAATTCTTTCCACGCCGTATACGCCGACCGTTTTGTAAAGATGTGCTTTGAGCCGGGATATAAAAACGGCTTGCTCCGCTCTTTCTTTTTCACATTCGGCAGCTGCACATCATGGCTGAGCATCAAAACAGAGGCGGCGAATGAAAGCTTGCGCCTGTTCTCCTCAAGCACTTCTTCCTCAAAAGCTGATAAGGACTCCGCTTCTTTCCAAGTCAAAAGAACGGAGCAGATGAATAATATACATCCTGCCGGCCAAAGCCAGTACCACTCGGCGGCAAACCGGATCATGAAACACGCGCCCGTCAACAGAACCACCGCTTTCAGCCAGCCTGCCGCCTGATGTCCGACTGTCTGCCGTCTGATTTTTCTTTGCCGATGCACTGCCAATATCGCAGCATGAAAGCCGGACAGACAGCAAAAAATGCCTGAATATGCCGAGAAGGTGCAGTCACCGTACTGGCGCCATAAGGGAAATAACAGCACGGCAAGCACGCCCCATTTGATAAGTGAAAGGAACATCGAATACAAAAGCGCGTACCGTTTCAGCTTTTTCATCAGATATTTTGCATGCACCAAAAACACATGATCCGCTTCCAGCAAAAAGGTATGAATAAAACCGGTGCATAACAGCAGGACACTGAAGACATACAGCCAGCCCCAGCCTAATACACCGGCAGCTCTATCAAGAAGCCCCCTGCCGTTCAGCCATTCAGCATATTGATAAACGGCCAATGCGGCAGCAGGAAGAACGATATACAGCGCGACCGTCCAATCAATGACCGTCTGAAACACCTTCCATTGATACCGCCAAAAATGAAACATCCTTTGAAAAAACAAAGCCCGCCCGGTCATCGCTGACTGCTCCGAACCGCTGAATAAAAGCAATCTAACAATGAACGGCTCCCCGTTTTTTCTTGCAGCTCCGCTAACGTGCCTTGAAGAAGCAGAGCGCCCTGATCCAGCAAATAAAATCGGTCGCAGATTTTTTCGGCGGTATCCAGAACATGGGTGCACATTAGAATACCCGCGCCCCTTTCCTTCTCAGCAATCAGCATGTCGGTAAACAGCTTCGTTGAGATCGGATCAAGTCCGATAAACGGCTCATCAATGATGTAAATATCCGGCTTCGCCAAAAACGCCTGTATGAGCATCAATTTTTGCTGCATCCCTTTTGAAAAACCGGAAGGCAATTCATGTTTTACCGCTGTCAATGAAAATTCATCAAGCAGCCGCCCGGCCCGCTCACGGCACTCTCCGGCTTCTATCCCCCGCAATGACCCTGTGAGTTCAAGATGCTCCCAAAGCGTCAGTTCTTCATAAAAACTCGGACGCTCCGGTATGTAAGCATAGGATGAATCATTCCATTCAATACCGCCTTCTATATCCCTGCACAGCCCGAGAATCGCCTTAATCACCGTACTTTTCCCCGCCCCGTTTGCCCCGATTAACCCGGCAATTTCCCCCGCGCTGACCGACAGAGATACATTTGAGATCACCTTCGGCCTGTCAGCATAACCGGCGCAGACGATGTTTGCATTCAATAAGTCTCCCAAGCTTTCTCCCTCCCCCGTTTTCATACGGACACGTATAAAAAAAGTTTCAGTTTCCATAATAATAAAAGCGGGCCGGGCATAGTAATGCACCAAGCGGCGCTCAATTGGTAAAAATTATCTGCGCTTATTCCTAGATTCATGTCCGCCATATCGTGTATAATGGAGGCAGTTAAAAGAGAAAAAACAGAATGTCTGCCTTTGTTGCTTATTCGTACGAAGTTTTAGAGTCGAAAGTTGTGGTATATCAAGTCCATCCGATCTTATGATAGGGAGTGGTTTTTTGAAACCTTCAACAAATCGTATGCTGACTCGGATTAAATCAGTTTACATGTTCATCCAGGAAAAAGGTCTTGTGACGACACAGGAACTGGTTGATGAATTCGGCATTACACCTAGAACCATTCAGCGAGACTTAAATGTGTTAGCATACAATGATCTTGTTCATAGTCCTAGCCGAGGCAAGTGGGAGACAACACGAAAAAAAGTAAAAATTACATCTTAAGCGAACAATTACATAAGGCCTTTTTCGGCCTGACATGCTGCAAGGCAAAGCAGCGTCTTTGCCTTGTTGTTTTTTGTTCCTCTATATAAAAAGCCCAAAACAAATCTGTTTTGGGCTTTTCTGATATCGATTACACTTCAGTATCTTTCAGCGCTGCGAGCTCTTCTTCAGTCAGCTCGCGAAATTCTCCCGGCTTAAGCTCCGGATCAAGAGAAACAGCCCCCATCGAAAGCCGTTTTAAATAAGCCACTTCATTTCCGACAGCCTTTGCCATCAGCTTCACCTGATGATACTTGCCTTCTGTAATCGTCAAATGAATGACCGTTTCATCAGGGCTTTGAGTGATGGTTTCAACGGCTGCCGGCTTCGTCTTATAGCCCCCTTCAATGACGACGCCTTTTTCCAGATTGATGATGTCTTCCGGTGACAGAGGTGAGGTTAACCGGACCTCGTATGTTTTAGGCACGTGCTTTTTCGGAGAAAGCAGACGATGAGCGAGCTGCCCGTCATTGGTCAGAAGCAGAAATCCTTCGGTATCCTTATCAAGACGCCCCGCCGGAAACGGTTCGAATCTCTGTTCTTCGGGCGTCAGCAGATCAACCACCGTTTGCTGGCGGCTGTCTTCTGTAGCGGACAGCACTCCTTGCGGCTTATTCATCATGACATAAATAAATTCCCGGTAGTCTGCCGGCTCTCCGTATACCGTGATGTCCTGTTTATCCGGATCGACATGGGTTTTCACATCTTTCGCCGGCTCTCCGTCAATCATGACAGCCCCTGCCTTGACGATTTTTTTCACATCTTTTCTTGAGCCGAATCCGCTGTTTGAAAGCAGCTTATCAAGTCTCATCCTGATCCTCTCCTTTAAAAAGAAAAGCCCGCAATAAGCGGACTGTTCATTATTCCTCAATGGGCGGAATGCCTGCCTCTTCTTAAAACCCGCGGCAGACGGTTTCCAAACATTTTCTGCAAAAATCCGATCCGGTACGCGGCAAACATGTACACTGCACCGCCGACAGCGGCACAGACAAAGACGACAATCGCCGCATGCAGCTGGCCGCTTTGGTACGTTACGAAGAAACTGAGCAGCCATTGAGTCAGCTTGACTGCGACTCCCATTACAACGGATAATACCGCAATTAAAATGACCCGCTTCATAAGCACCGTATACGAATAGCCCGCATGGCGCTTAATCATAATAAAACCGTACAGAAGAGAAGCGATATAACCGAGCGCCGTTGCCAATATGGCGCCGTCTCCCTGAAACAGCTTGATCAGCGGCACGTTCAGCACCACTTTTATAATGACGCCGATAAAAAGGCTCACGACCGCAAATTTCTGCTTATTAATCCCTTGCAGGATCGCGGCGTTTACTGTAAACAGAGAAAACAAAATCGCAACAGGCGCGTACCAGAACAAAATATCCTGTCCGATATCCGGACGAAGGCTTTCAGAACCGTAGAAGAACGTATAGGCCGGCCCTGATAACACCGACATTCCGACAACGGCGGGGATTACCAGAAACAGAATGATCTGCATCGTCTGGTTAATCTGCTGATTCAAAAGCTTATAATTCCTGCTCGTAAATGATTCGGTTATCGTCGGGATCAGCGTCAGACCGAAAGCGGTCGCCAGAGAAACCGGAATCATGACAAGCTTCGGTACATAGAGGGTGACAATCGCCAGCATGTCCTGGCTGATGTCCTTATGGCCCGCCGCAATCATCGCTTTATTAAACGTATTCGTATCGATATAAGAATACAAAGGAATCGCCAGTCCGACAAAAACGTAAGGAGCGGCATAGCTGAAAAGCTCAATAAACATTTTTTTATAGCTTAAGTTCGCTGACGGGACGAGGTTCGGCTTCATCGCCAGAAGATCGCCTTTTCGCTTATTCCAGTAAATATAAAGGACGACAAGCCCTCCGAATGATCCGATCAGCGCTGCGAAAGTCGCATATCCGACTGCGATGACAAGGCCGCCGTTAATCACTCTTAAAATCAAATATGTTGCGCCCAATAAGAAGATGATCCGGGCAAGCTGCTCCACAACCTGAGAAACGGCTGTCGGCCCCATCATCTGGTGGCCTTGGAAAAAACCGCGTACAAGACTCATAATCGGCACAACCAAAAGTGCCAGACTGACCATCCGGATGACATAAACGACGTGGTCAATCGTAAGGCCGTTGTTACTTGCGCCGCCGAGAGATGTTTCCGCAAAAAACGGCGCCGAAATATAAAGTATCGAAAAAGCGATCATCCCGGTAACGAGCATAACCGACATTCCCGCTCTCAGCATCCGCCTGCTCGTCTCATAGTCTCCTTTGGAATTATATTTCGAGACAAACTTTGAAACCGCGGCGGGAAATCCCATCGTGGCAATGTTTAAAAACAGTGTATATTGATTATATCCGTATTGAAACAAAGCTCCGCCCGTCGCTCCGACCATCGCTCCGAACGGGATCAGATAAATCATCCCTAAAATCCGCGATATATAGGTGCCGAGCGTCAGCACGAACGTGCCCCTTAACAATTTGCTTGACATGTTTCCTCATCACCATTTTCTACGAAGATTCAACTTTTCTATTTTAACACAACTGGGCAAATAGACGGTAATAATTACAGCGGGAAACTTTTTGGGAAGCCCTAAAAAAACAAAACACGTTTAAGGATTCCCTTTCTTTCGCTATAATAGCAGGAAGCGGACATTTCCGCCTATTATACGCGAAAAAGAAAGTTGTTGATGAAATATGAAACATTATGACGTGATTGTGATCGGCGGCGGCCCGTCCGGTTTAATGGCTGCCATTGCCGCAGGTGAAGAAGGGGCAGATGTTCTATTAATTGATAAAGGAAACAAGCTGGGACGGAAGCTGGCGATTTCCGGCGGCGGGCGCTGCAACGTGACCAATCGCCTCCCTGTTGAAGAGATTATCAAACACATTCCCGGCAACGGCCGCTTTTTATACAGCGCATTTTCCGAATTTAATAATGAAGATATTATCGCCTTTTTTGAAAACCTCGGCATTCAGCTGAAAGAAGAAGACCACGGGCGCATGTTCCCGGTGACGGACAAAGCACAAAGCGTTGTCGATGCGCTTTTGAACCGTTTAAAAGAACTGAATGTCACCATCCGCACAAATGAAAAAATCAAAGAAGTGCGGTACGAGAATGGCAGAACAGCGGGCATTACGACAAACAATGACGAACACATTAACGCACGCGCCGTCATTATCGCGGTCGGCGGAAAATCAGTCCCCCATACCGGCAGCACCGGAGACGGCTATGCATGGGCGGAAGCGGCCGGGCACACCGTGACTGAACTCTTTCCGACAGAAGTGCCGGTTACATCGTCAGAGCCGTTTATTAAGCAAAAAACCCTTCAGGGGCTGTCTCTTAGAAACACGGCCGTCAGCGTCCTGAATAAAAAAGGCAAACCTGTCGTCACACATGTGATGGACATGCTGTTTACCCATTTCGGCTTGTCAGGCCCGGCCATTCTCCGCTGCAGCCAGTTTGTCGTCAAAGAACTGAAAAAGCAGCCAGAGGTCAAGCTCCGCATCGATCTGTTTCCCGGCATCACCGAGGAAGAGTTATTTCAGCGGATGCACAAGGAGCTGAAAGACGCGCCGAAAAAAGCGCTCAAAAACGCGCTCAGACCATGGATGCAGGAACGGTACCTGCTTTTCCTTCTGGAGCGGAACGGCCTTGATCCTCAGATCAGCTTTACGGAGCTGCCGAAGGATCAATTCAGGGCGTTTGTCAAAGACTGCAAACAATTTACGGTGTCAGCAGACGGAACGCTTTCTTTGGACAAAGCGTTTGTCACGGGCGGCGGTGTTTCCGTCAAAGAGATTGAACCGAAACAAATGGCGTCTAAAAAAATGGAGGGCTTATATTTTTGCGGGGAAATCCTTGACATTCACGGCTACACCGGAGGCTATAATATCACGTCAGCCCTTGTTACGGGCCGTCTCGCCGGCTTGAATGCAGGACGTTACTCACACTCGCTGTAAAATAGTTTTAAGCACATTAACGTGAGCGTCCCCACCAAAAATATGATAGAGTTTTCTGCGTTTTGTTTCACCTGATTGAGGGAATAGGAAGAAAGGAATGACCTGCAATCGTACGATCATACTAAAGCAAATGGCGTATTGAAAAAATAGTCAGAGGGTGAGAACGTTTGAAGAAAAAGAATATCTCCAGTGTTTTTTGGATTGTGATCGTTATCACAGCCGCTGCGGTTTTATGGGGAGTTATTTCACCTGACAGCCTGCAGCAAGTGACAGATACGGCACAACGTTTTGTTACGGATTCTTTCGGCTGGTATTATCTGCTGGCCGTTTCAATATTTGTCGGTTTCTGTCTCTTTCTCATCGTGAGTCCGATCGGCAAAATAAAACTCGGAAAACCCGGGGAAAAACCGGAATTCGGCTTATTATCATGGTTTGCCATGCTATTCAGCGCAGGCATGGGAATCGGCCTGGTATTTTACGGGGCTGCGGAACCGATCAGCCATTACGCGATCAGCTCTCCCTCAGGTGAAACAGAAACGCCCCAAGCTTTTCGTGATGCGCTCCGGTATACGTTTTTCCATTGGGGGCTGCACGCTTGGGCCATATACGCCGTCGTCGCTTTATGTATCGCATATTTTCAATTCAGAAAAGATGCACCCGGTTTGATCAGCAGCACACTGACACCGATTTTAGGCGATAAAGTGAACGGTCCGATCGGCAAGACGATTGACTGTATCGCCGTATTTGCAACGGTTGTCGGTGTGGCGACAAGCTTGGGGCTCGGCGCGACTCAGATCAACGGCGGTCTGCATTATTTATTCTGCATTCCGAAGACATTTTCCATTCAGCTGATCTTGATCGTTGTCGTGACCGTGCTTTTCTTAATTTCTGCGTGGAGCGGAATCGGCAAGGGAATTAAATACTTAAGCAATACCAACATGGTGCTCGCGGGTATATTAATGCTTTTCATGCTCATTGTAGGCCCGACGGTGCTGATTATGAACTCATTTACCGATTCTATCGGGCAGTACATCCAAAATATCGTGCAGATGAGCTTCCGCTTGTCACCGAATGATCCCCAAAAACGCGAATGGATTAACAGCTGGACCATTTTCTATTGGGCCTGGTGGATTTCCTGGTCTCCGTTTGTCGGCATTTTTATCGCCCGTGTATCAAGGGGCCGGACCATCCGGGAATTTTTAATCGGTGTGTTAGTGACACCTTGTATATTGGCCTTTTTATGGTTTGCGATTTTCGGCGTATCTGCAATGGACCTTCAGCAGAAAGGCGTCTTCAATGTCGCCGGATTGTCGACGGATACGATGCTGTTCGGCGCTCTCAGCCACTATCCGCTCACAATGGTGACATCCGTGTTGACGCTTGTTCTGATCGCTGTATTTTTTATTACATCAGCCGATTCAGCGACATTTGTGCTTGGAATGCAGACGACTTACGGCTCGTTGGACCCTTCAAACCGGGTGAAAGTCACCTGGGGCATTATCCAGTCGGCCGTAGCAGCGGTTTTATTATATTCCGGCGGCCTTGCCGCACTGCAAAACACAGCCATTCTCGCTGCGGTTCCGTTTTCAGTCGTAATCCTTCTGATGATCGTGTCTCTGTACAAATCATTAGCAAGCGAAAGAAAAGGAATCAAACAAGCGGAGAAATACCAAAAGCCGAGAAGTCCCCGCGTCAAAAAAGCATAATGCACAGTGAAGCCCGGCCATTCGTCCGGGCTTCTTTATTTCCGATATAAAATGAGAGCGGAAAAACAATAAAGCTGCTCCCCTTCCGGATCACAAGCTGCCGCTACCGTATATTTGATATCAACGAGCTGTTCTTCAGAAATCCCCTTTAAAAATGAATTGACTTCAGTCTGCAAATCCTTCTCATGCTCCTCATCAAACACAGCTATCTTCAGCACGTCATCCTCTCCTTTCCCTATCAATTTATTCCGGTAGAAATGAATTATGATAGAGAATAAACAAGTTTTTCTTTTTTACTGATCTTTACTAAAAATAACCGAAAATCGCTATTGAAAACGCTTACTAAAATGTGATAATATCACTTTAATCATAACCAGTTCATTTCTATTTAGTAAATTTTTAGTAAAAAGGAGATGCAAAATGGTCCGCCTCAAAGATATTGCCTTACAAGCATCTGTATCCAGTGCGACAGTATCAAGAATTTTGAACAGAGATGACTCTTTGGCCGTGACTGAAGAAACAAGAGAAAAAGTCCTGCGGATCGCCGATGAGCTCGGCTATCAGCCGGCGGCAAAAAAACGAAAGAACCGCAGACGCAGCGATTCAGCGCCTCTGATCGGCGTTGTCAGCTGTCTGTCACCGGAGGAAGAACGGCAGGATCCTTATTTCTCAGCGATCAGAAAAGGCATTGAAGAAGAATGTTTTGAACAAAAAATCTTTATCACTTCTTCTATCCATCTCGGTTCTTTCCAAGAGCAATTATTTCACGATTTGGACGGTGTGATCGTAATCGGCAGCCTCCAAGACGAGGCGCTTACGAATATCTGCGCCGCTTTCAGGCACGCCGTATTTGTCAACGGCACACCCGATCCCTCTCGCTACGACTCCGTCAGCGTGGATTTTTATGCCGCAGCGCAAAAGGCGATAGAACATCTGCTGTCACTCGGCTATCAGCGGCTTGGCTATATTGGCGGCCGTGAACGGGAGCATACCGTCATAAATGGTGTAAACAGCAATCAAACGATTGAAGATAAGCGTCTGACCGCTTTTTTACAAATGGCCGGCGCCGAGCCGGAGCATGTGCTGGTAGGCGAATACAGCATGCACGAAGGTTTCCGGCTGATGAAGGAAGCCATCAAAAGCGGGAGTCTGCCTGACGCTTTCTTTATCGCAAGTGATTCAATGGCCGTCGGCGCTTTAAAAGCCTTGCAGGAGGCCGGCCTTCAAGTCCCGCGTGATACAGCGATTGTCAGCTTCAATGGCATTGATGAAGCAGAATACGCCAGCACGCCGTTATCAACGGTAAAAGTATACACGGAAGAGATGGGCCGGACGGGCGTCAAACTGCTTCTCGACCGTTTAAATGGCAGAACCGTCCCGCTGGCCGTGACGCTTCCCACTTCACTGATTGTCAGACAAAGCTGCGGTTCACAAGAAAGGAGGTGACGTTTCCCGCAGCGTTTATATCATATTTAAAGGAGGAAAAGATGAAACGCTTACTGGTTTTGTTTCTTTCTTTTACTTGTATGGTACTTACCGGCTGCTCGGCAAAAGAGAGCAGCTCAGGAGAAAAGCAGAAAACCTTGACAGTCTATTCCACCATTTCCTCAGACAGCGAACGCACCGTATTCAGAAAATTGGCTGATGCATTCCAAAAAGAACATCCGGACATTCACGTAAACGTTCATTTCCCAGGCAATGACTACGAAAATATGATGAGGGTCCGAATGGCGGCCGATGACATGCCCGATCTTTTCGACACGCACGGCTGGGCCAAAATCCGCTATGGAGAATATACAGCCGATCTCAGCGGAATGTCTTGGACGAAGCGGCTCGATCCGAATTTAAACAGCATGCTTAAGGACGCCAAAGGCAGAATATACGCCTTCCCTCTGAATCAGGCAAAGGACGGACTGGCCTACAACCGTACGTTGTTGGAAAAGTACGGCATTAAACCGCCGGAAACGATGGATGATTTGATGAAGGCACTGAGACAGATTAAAGAAAAAAGCGGCGGAACAGTCACCCCCTTCTGGTTTGCCGGTTATGAAAAAAGTTCATTTGCCCAATATTACGATCAATTCGCCGCACCGCTTCTCATCACAGATCCCGCTCACCGTTACAAAAAACAGCTGTTAAACGGAACCTTCCGCTGGACACACTTCACCTATTTATCTGACAAACTGAAAGAGATGCAAAAGGAAAACCTGCTCAATATAGATGCCGTGACGGCAAAACGGTCCCAGCTCATCGAACTGATGGCGCAAAACAAAATCGCCTTTACGCTGCAGGGCGGCACCCTCGGCCAAGACGTCGCTCAAATCAATCCAAAGGTAAAAGTCGGCATCATCCCGACCCCGGCTATCCACAAGGGAGACGCACCGGTATGGATCGGGGGCGAACGTTATACGCTTGCGGCATCCAAGGATTCCCCGCAGCTTGAAGAAGCGAAACAGTTTATCGCATTTATGGCCCGTCCCGAAAACGCAAAATCAATTGCCGAAGCGACCTCGCTCCCGGCCGGATTAGTGAATGTGCAAACGGACATTTTCTATGCAAATGACTATAAGCGCTATCAGCATATTAAGGTGCAGCCTTATTTCGACCGCCTTTATTTGCCGAACGGAATGTGGGATGTAATGGGAACAGCCGGACAGGAGCTGATGGCTGATATTTTAACTCCTGGTGAAATTTCGGCGAAACTCGGCAGAGAATATAAGCGGCTCCGTCTTCAGTCTGATCACGAGGAGCTGAAAAAGAATGAGTGATCTTGCAAGAGAAACCGCCGGATATCAAAATAAGAAACCTGTAAAACCCGCGTCACTATGGTGGATGTACGTCCCTGCTCTTGCCACGGTTTTTATTTTTATGATTTTTCCGTTTGTCAAAGGCGCTTTTATCACATTTACAAACTGGAACGGTTTTTCGCAGACGTATCAGTGGGTGGGTATCACTCAATATAAAAGGCTTTTTACAGACCCGGACACGTGGCTCGTTGTGAAAAACACTTTGCTTTACGGACTCGGAAGCACTTTTTTTCAGAATATGCTCGGACTTTTATATGCTTTGCTTTTGAATCAGAGCTTAAAAATGAAGGCGATCACAAGAACGATCGTCTACCTGCCCGTCATTATCAGTCCGCTGATTATGGGATACATTTGGTATTTTATTTTCTCATATGACGGGGGCGCGCTGAATGATGTGCTTGGCGCGCTGGGAGCCGGTTCTGTCAATGCCCTGGCAAGTCCGTCGGCGAACCCTTGGATTATCGTCATGATTAACACCTATCAATACGCAGGCATTGCGATGATTGTGTATTTAGCAGGGCTGCAAAGCATTCCGAAAGATTATTACGAAGCGGCAAAAATGGATGGCGCGGGCGGTCTTCAGCCGTTTTTCACTATTACACTGCCTTTGTTGATGCCGGCTGTCACCATCAATATGGTCATCAATATCATCGGGGGGCTGAAACTGTTTGATGTCATTTTCGCGCTGACCGCAGGCGGGCCGGGCAATTCTTCTCAATCAATGTCGACGTTTATGTATGATTTATATTTTAAACGGCAGGATGCGGGGTATGCCGCCGCCCAAGGTGTGTTTATGTCCGTCATTATTCTCGTCATCAGCTTTACCGCTCTCGTGTATTTCAAGCGAAAGGAGACGGAAATGTCATGAAAACAGCCCGAATGCAGATCTTTACCCTGTTGGCTGCCGTCATCTCATGCGTTCATATTGTCCCCTTTTACATTCTGCTGACCACGTCCTTAAAAGCAAAAGGAGACTACAGTTCAAAATGGTCGCTGCCTTCCGCTTTTTCTTTTCAGAATTTTCGTGAAGCATGGGAGCGGGCCTCTCTTGGGCAATCCTTTCTGAACACGATCATCATTACGGCCGTTTCCGCCGCTTTGTTAATTTTCATGGGTTCGCTTGCCGCATATCCGCTCGCAAGAAGAAATACGAAGCTGAATAAAATCGTCTTCGGCCTTTTGATTTCAATTATGATTATCCCGCCTTTGACTTCCATGGTTCCTTTATACAAGATGGTCGCTGATGCGGGGCTGATCAATACGCATGCCGCAGCCATTCTCATTAATACGGCTGCATATATGCCGCTGACCGTTTTCTTATATTCAGGGTTTATCCGCTCTTCCATTCCGAAAGAGCTTGAGGAAGCGGCCCGGATGGACGGCGCGGGATTGATCAGGACTTTCTATACGATCGTGTTTCCCTTGTTGAAACCGATTACCGCAACAGTCTGCATCATTTCCTGCGTGTTTATCTGGAACGATTACCAATTTGCGATTTTCTTTTTACAAGATCAGAAGGTGCAGACATTGACCGTGGCTATTGCGGGATTTTTCGGCGAAAATGCGAACAATCTACACTTAGTCGCCGCAGCCGCGATTATGGCGATGCTGCCGATGGTCGTTTTGTTTTTGGCCCTTCAAAAATATTTTATTTCAGGGCTGTCCTCCGGGGCGGTTAAAGGCTGAAAAGAAAAGGGAGGAATTTCTGTTGAAGAAAATTACGTTTATCGGAGCCGGAAGCACGATTTTCGCAAAAAATGTGCTGGGAGACTGTTTACTGACTGAAGCTTTAAACGGATTTGAATTCGCGCTTTACGATATTGATGCTGTGCGGCTGAAAGAATCCCAGCTCATGCTTGAAAATATGAGAGACCGATATAATACAAGCGTTTCTATCATCTCTTACGATGACCGAAAACAGGCGCTTAAACACGCCGGCTATGTGATAAATGCTATTCAGGTCGGCGGCTATAAACCCGCAACGGTCATCGACTTTGACATTCCGAAGCGGTACGGCCTCCGCCAGACGATCGCCGATACTGTCGGAATAGGCGGCATTTTCCGCTCCCTCCGCACCATCCCCGTTTTATTTGATATCGCAAAAGACATGGAGGAAGTCTGTCCGGATGCATGGCTGTTAAACTATACAAATCCGATGGCTTCTCTGACCGGCGCGATGCTCAGACATACAAATGTGCAAACGGTCGGCCTGTGCCACAGCGTGCAGGTCTGTACGAAAGATCTGTTTGACTCACTCGGCATGGATCACGAAGGTACGGAAGAACGCATTGCCGGCATCAACCACATGGCTTGGCTCTTGGAGATCAAAAAAGACGGAATTGATCTATATCCGGAAATTAAAAGACGTGCCCGTGAAAAGCAAAAGACGAAACATAAAGACATGGTTCGATTTGAGCTGATGGATAAGTTCGGCTGCTACGTCACGGAATCATCTGAGCATAATGCCGAATATCACCCGTATTTTATAAAAAGCCGATATCCGGAGCTGATAGACGAACTCCAAATTCCGCTTGATGAATATCCGAGGAGATGCACAGAACAAATCAAAAATTGGGAAACGATGAGAGACGGCATCATCAACAATCAAAACCTGACGCATGAACGCTCGAAAGAATACGGTTCGAGAATTATAGAAGCGATGGAGACGGGGCATCCGTTTATGTTCGGCGGCAATGTGCTGAATACGGGGCTGATACCGAATCTGCCGGCGAAAGCGATCGTAGAAGTGCCGTGCGCCGCCGTCAAAAATCAAATTATGCCGTGCTATTCAGGCGAACTTCCGGAACAGCTCGCGGCGCTCAACAGAACGAACATCAACACACAGCTTTTAACCATTGAAGCGGCCGTCACTTTAAAAAAGGAAGCCGTCTATCAGGCGGCGATGCTTGATCCGCATACGAGCGCCGAGCTTTCCATGAATGACATCATATCTTTGTGCGATGACTTATTTGAAACGCACAAAGACTGGCTTCCAGCTTATCACTGATCATTCGCGATCCGGCCCTTGAGGGGGCCGGACGCTTTATATGTTCAGCACCAGTTTGACCGTCTGTAAGGTGTGTCCTTTAAAGTCTTCTTCAAATTCACATACCCATTGAAATCCTTTAGCCTGATAAAAGGACAGGGCGGGGCGGTTCTCTTTTTCTGCATGGACATAAAGCTCTTTTATCCCGCCGGACTGTCTGATGCATTCTTTAAGAAGTGCCGTGCCTATCCCGCTTCCCTGACAATCCGGATCAATATAAATGGCGGCGAGCTCCGCTTTCCCGTCTTTTTGAACCGAGGTGGCATTTGCAAAACCGAGATGTTTTCCCTCTTTTTCTTCTGCCACAAGGAACAGTGAATGACGAAACCGGCGTTCCATCATCTCATCCTGATAGGCGGATTCGAGAAACTGATCCTGAATGTGTCTGGGGATAATCCCTTCATACGTATGATGCCAGCTTCGTTCCGCGATTTGCCGGACCTGTTTGATATCACTTGCTTTCATAGCGCGTATGACCGGTTTCACCTGATCGCCTCCCGTTTTTTTCTATAAAAAAAGAAGAAAAGACGTGCATCCCTTTTCTTCTTTCACTTCAAAACGTTATTTCTTCGGCTTTGTTTCGCCTTCCCATTCCAGCATTCCGCCTTCAACATTAACCGTACGGAAGCCCTGCTCATGTAAATACATACAAACGTTCATGCTTCTTTTTCCGGAACGGCAGATAAATACATATTCCTTGTCCTTGTCAAACGCATCCATCTTTTCTGGGATGTCCCCCATGCGGATATGAACAGCCTGCGGAATCATTCCTTCGGCGACTTCTTCATCTTCTCTGACATCAATCAGATACAGCTCTTCTCCCGCTTTTAATTTTTCTTCAAGTGCGGCTGTGCTGATTTCATTTATTTTCAATATGTGACACTCCCATTCATCTTTATGGTGTAAGTATACCAAAGCCCGCGGTGCGATTTCTATGATAGAGGCCTGATAAAAAATCCCCTCTCTGTAGGAGAGGGGCTTCGTCCGGTCAGTTTGCGACGATATTGACAAGCTTGCCCGGTACGGCAATGATTTTTCGGATCGTTTTTCCTTCAAGCTGCTCTTTTACTTTTTCGTCAGCTTGTGCGAGCTGTTCTAATGCTGCTTTATCAGCATCAGCCGGAACCATTAATTTCGCTTTTACTTTTCCGTTCAGCTGGACGACGATTTCCACTTCATCATCCACCAGTTTTGATTCGTCATAAGCAGGCCAGGCTTCGTATGCAATCGAACCTTCGTGGCCGAGCTTTTCCCACAGTTCTTCCGCCAAATGCGGCGCAACAGGAGAAAGCAGCTTCACAAAGCCTTCGACATATTCTCTCGGAAGTTCATTCGCTTTGTAGGCTTCATTAATGAAGACCATCAGCTGAGAGATGCCCGTATTAAAGCGAAGAGCTTCGTAGTTTTCAGTCACTTTCATAACCGTTTCATGATAGACGCGCTCAAGAGTCTCGCCCGCGCCTTCTGTCACTTTGCCCGTCAGCTCGCCGTTTTCCTCGATAAACAAACGCCATACACGGTCAAGGAAGCGGCGCGCTCCGTCAAGACCTGATTCAGACCAGGCGATAGAGGCGTCAAGAGGCCCCATAAACATTTCGTACAGGCGGAGCGTATCTGCTCCGTGAGACGCCACAATTTCATCCGGATTAACGACATTTCCGCGGGATTTACTCATTTTTTCATTATTTTCCCCGAGAATCATTCCTTGGTTATACAGCTTTTGGAACGGTTCTTTCGTCGGTACGACACCGATATCATAGAGGAATTTATGCCAGAAACGCGCGTACAGAAGGTGAAGCACGGCATGCTCCGCTCCTCCGATGTAAATATCGACAGGCAGCCATTTATCCAGTTTCTCAGGTGAAGCGAGCTGATCCGGATTTTTCGGGTCGATAAAGCGAAGGAAATACCAGCAGCTTCCCGCCCATTGCGGCATCGTGTTCGTTTCTCTTCTGCCTTTTCTGCCCGTTTCAGGATCAGTGACCTCTACCCACTCTTTAATGTTGGCAAGCGGTGATTCACCTGTTCCGCTCGGTTTGATCTCATCGGTTTTCGGCAGAATCAGCGGCAGCTCTTCTGCCGGAACGGCTGTTGAAGTGCCGTCTTCCCAATGAATGACCGGAATCGGCTCGCCCCAATAGCGCTGGCGGCTGAACAGCCAATCACGCAGACGGTATGTCACTTTTTTCTCACCGTTTTTCGTTTCTTCAAGCCAGGCGATCATTTTTTCAATCGCTTCCGCTTTATTCAGTCCGTTCAGAAAGCCGGAATTGATATGTTCTCCGTCTCCCGTGTACGCTTCCTCTGCCGTGTTTCCGCCTTTTACGACTTCTTTGACAGGCAGGCTGAACACTTTGGCGAATTCAAAATCGCGTTCATCATGCGCCGGCACGGCCATTACAGCCCCTGTTCCGTAAGAAGCGAGGACATAATCAGCTATCCAGATCGGCAGCTTTTCCCCGTTTGCCGGGTTTACCGCATATGCGCCCGTGAAGACGCCCGTTTTTGTTTTCGCAAGATCCGTCCGTTCCAGATCACTTTTCGCCTGAACTTCTTTAATATAAGCGTCTACCGCTTCTCTTTGTTCAGCCGTCGTGATGGCCTCCACAAGCTCATGCTCTGGAGCCAGCACGGCATAAGCCGCGCCGAACAGCGTGTCCGGTCTTGTCGTAAACACCGTGAATGTGTCGTCAGTGCCGTCGATCGCGAAATGGACGTTTGCGCCTTCTGAGCGTCCGATCCAGTTGCGCTGCATGTCTTTAATGCTTTCAGGCCAGTCAAGCTCTTCTAAATCTTCAAGAAGCCTGTCCGCATAAGCAGTGATTTTCAGCATCCATTGTCTCATCGGGCGGCGTTCAACCGGATGGCCGCCCCGCTCGCTTTTGCCGTCAATGACTTCTTCGTTCGCAAGCACCGTTCCGAGTGCCGGGCACCAGTTGACCGGCACTTCGTCTACATAAGCGAGACCTTTTTCATACAGCTTGGTGAAGATCCACTGCGTCCACTTGTAGTAGTCAGGATCAGTCGTATTGATTTCACGATCCCAATCATATGAAAAACCGAGCGATTGGATCTGGCGGCGGAAATTATCGATATTGTGTTTCGTAAACTCAGCCGGATCATTCCCCGTGTCAAGCGCGTATTGCTCGGCGGGAAGCCCGAACGCGTCCCATCCCATCGGATGAAGCACGTTGTACCCTTGCATGCGTCTCATGCGTGAAAGAATATCGGTTGCCGTATAGCCTTCTGGATGCCCGACATGAAGGCCGGCTCCTGAAGGATACGGGAACATGTCAAGCGCGTAAAACTTCGGCTTGTCACTCTCTTCGCTGACGGCGAACGTTTTATGCTCCAACCAGTAATTCTGCCATTTCTTTTCTATTTTTTCGTGCTGAAAACTCAACGCAAAAACCTCCTTCTGATTGAATACGGCGTATGTAGTCCAAGTATTGACGGGATAAGGAAGATGATATTCAGATTATTCTAAAACTAAAAAAAACTCCCTCATCCCAAAAAGGGACGAGAGATTTTTGTTTCCCGCGGTACCACCCTCGTTAGCGCGGTTTTAAGCCGCACTCACTTGATACTTTTAACGCAGTTATGCGTCAGCGGTTTTGCCGCTGCAACTCTGAGGCGAGTTCGGAAACAGACTTGATTGACTTGCACCGGCCGTCAACTCTCTGACTGCAAAATCTGCTTCTTACTGCTCCTCTTCACTGTTCTTATCGCTACCGTAATCTTACCTGTATTTTATAGAATTCTGTTCATAAGTGCAAGCAGGTTTGTATACAATGGGAATGTACCCAGAACGGGTCATGAGCGGGGATATTATTTTGATGGAGGATTTTTT
This sequence comes from Bacillus sp. CIS52, assembly GCF_053545315.1. Taxonomy (NCBI): domain Bacteria; kingdom Bacillati; phylum Bacillota; class Bacilli; order Caryophanales; family Bacillaceae; genus Bacillus; species Bacillus sp. CIS52. Next base: position 50,139 of record NZ_JBIUFR010000002.1, on the reverse strand, counting down.
TGCTGGTGTGGTTTTGCTTCGGCCGAATCACTGTTTTGTTCCCTGACAAAATCAAAGCTCCTGAGAACAGCTTCTCCGCCGTAGCCTGCGATTATGGATAAGATGACGAGTTGAATTCCTGAATCGGGGTCAGCGGATAAGACAAGTAAGATGGAAGCAGCCATTCCGATAAAACCATCTTCCAAAAAACCGAGATAGATAAACCGCTTTGTCATTCTGGGTTTCTCCAGCCTGCCTCTTTTTTTCACATGACCGAGAACCCCCATGATTCCTCCAATTACACAAGCAATAATTACCTGATGCAGCATCTTCATCACCTTCCTAAAGCCCTTATTTAGTAAAGCGACTTCAGGCCATCCAGCCCCCTTACGAATACGATGATTTTCGATATCTACATACCGGCGAATGAGCAGGAAAGTAAAAAGCTTGTTTCTTCCATTATATGTGAACACATGATCGGTAAGCTTGATGCATTAGATTCATTTTTCACCCAGTGACAATGACCTAGTCACTTACTTAGCGATGATGTGCCTTCCCTTTATATATTCAGTGTATATGAGGACAAGCCCGAATGACAAATTGCAAACTGCGGCTGCTTGAAACAGAACATGTGTTATGCTACGGTTACTGTAGATTCATTTAAAAAGGGGAGAAACAATGGCTGAAAAAAGTGCGCAGCTTTACGGCCAAAAGGGGGTTTTATATGGCTGACTCAAATGTACTCGGAAATCTGGAGCAGCTGGAGCTTATCAAAAAGGCGCTTGATCACGCACGCATCGGCGTGGTGATTACAGACCCCTCTCTTGAGGACAATCCCATCATTTATACGAATCAGGGATTTATGGATATGACAGGCTATTCTTCCGAAGAGATATTAGGTAAGAACTGCAGATTTCTGCAAGGAAAAGAAACCGACCGAAAACAAGTCGCGAAAATAAGAAAAGGCCTAAAACATAAAGAAAAGATCACGGTGCGGCTGAAAAATGTAAAAAAAGACGGCACCCCGTTTTGGAATGAACTCAATATTGATCCTCTTTATGTTGAAGACAAGCTCTATTTTGTCGGATTTCAAAAAGACATCACAGAGCAGAAAGAGTACGAAAAGCTTCTTGAGGATTCCCTCGGAGAAATTGCGACGCTGTCAACGCCGATCGTTCCGATTCGAAAAAGGATCTCCGCCATGCCGTTAGTGGGGAATTTAACAGAAGAACGATTTGATTCCATTGTGACAACTTTGACAGACATATTAACCGCATCTAAAGATGATTACTTAATTATAGACTTATCAGGTTTAGCTGAGGTAAACGAACAGACCGCAGACCGGATTTTCAAATTGCATCATCTGCTTAATTTAATTGGCACAGAATTGATCATCACCGGTATCAAGCCTTCCCTTGCCATGAAAATGAATCAGCTTGATGCCAGCTTTACTTCATTAAAGACGTATTTAAATGTTAAGGACGCCGTCAACGTGCTTCCGCTCTTATAAATAAAAAATCCCGCCGAAACAGCGGGATTTTTTATGTCGTCATCGCACTTGGACGTTTTGTTTATTAACGGTTTTCAGACGTTTGTCATACAGCACCGTCGCTAGGATGCTGACGACAAGAAGCGCCATCAGGAACAAAAGCAGCACGCTCATGCCGTATTGATCAACCAGCACGCCTCCAAGGAGCGGCCCGATCATTCTGCCGCCCGTCGCCGCACTGTTGACGAACCCTTGGTAAAACCCTTCTTTCCCCTTGGGCGCAAGCTGATTGGCAATAGTAGGCACGGCAGGCCAGACAAGCATTTCTCCGATCGTTAAAATCACCATCGCGGTAAGGTACATCGGAAAGTGCTTGGCGCCAAGGAGCACGCCCAACGAGACGATAAAAATACAAAAGCCGATGACCATCTGCGTTTTTAACGCACCGGACCATTTTTTCAGAACAGCACCTATAAGCGGCTGTCCGGCGACAATCAGTATTCCGTTTACGGTCCAGAGCACACTGTATAATGAAAGCGGCATACCGATGCTTTGAGTATGTGACGCAACGGTTGTGGACCACTGCGAATAGGCAATCCACCCGAGAACATACCCGCCGCTCAGTATAAGAAGCGCCGTAAATTTCGTTCTGCTGCTGACAGGCTCGTAGTCCAGTACAGAGACCTGGCCCGCATTTCCGGTTTTAATATTTCGAAACCCGAAAAATACGATAAGGAAAAACAGCACATACAGCAAAGCATTGGCTAAAAACACGTACGTAAACGAGTACGCCGCAACCATTCCGCCGAGTGCTGAACCGACCGCGACACCTGCGTTCTGAGCTACATAAATCGCATTAAAAGCTCTCCGTCCGCCCTCTTTCCAGACCGCTCCCGCCATGGCGTAGCTGGCCGGAAACACGATGCCGGAACCGAACCCGACAATGACGAGCAGCCAAATATAAACGGGCCATTGGTGAAACAGAACGAGTCCGAGAAGACTTGCCAAGGTGATGATAATACCCAGCATAATGGATTTGAATCCGCCGATTTTATCAAACAAAAATCCGCCGCATAAATTCCCCGCCACACTGGCTCCGGAATTCAGCATCAGAACAACCCCCGCGACAGTCAGCGATTTCCCTAAATGATTATGAATATAGATCGTATTCAGCGGCCACAAAAAAGATGCGCCCGTCACATTGATAAACATTCCGATAATTAATATCTTCAAAGCGCGCGGCATACCGATCCCCCTTTCTCTATAAAAAAACCCATGAAAAAACGGAAACCGCAAGCTGCAGCTCCGTATCGATCACGTTATCATAGCAGATTCATTTTATCGCCGCGGACGCCTTTTTACAACATCAGAATCTGAAAAAAATAATGCCGGAATGTTGAAAAAATTACAAATGATCGGCTTCACAAACATAAACGGGATTCATGCTCTTTTTCTCAGCAGCCAAAACGGAATATACAGAATGAAAAAGCTCAGCATCACCGCAGCTTCCATTGAAAGAAGATACCACGGCCAAGGGCCGAGAACATTCAGAAGCGAAGCGGTCTTCGGTTTTTTCATTAAATAGAGGTAGTTTGCATTCAGCACATGGTCAATCAAAAAGACACACGCCCCGTACAGATTTACGGTCAGCAATGACACCCAGAGCGCGCGCACCGACGGCCTGTACTTTTGGGCACCGGCCATAAACAGACAGGCTAGAAACACACAGCCGTGCGAGATGAAAAATACGATGTACCGAAAATGAGGGAAAGAATACGCCCCTAAATCAGGTGTGGCCATCGCTTGTATGGCGCTGCCCAAACCGGCAAAATAGAGAAAGGCGAACAGCTTTTTGCTTTTTGTCATGACCATCAGCATCGCCAAATAGACGGAAAGGTCGCTCAGCTGCAGCGGCAGAGATGTTTTCAGCGACCAGGCATGATGCCATAGCAGCCATATATGATAGCTGACCTGCGACACGGCTAGAAGAATGAACAGCACATATCGGAAAACGCGATTCGGCTGGCCGTGATGGAGCGTTTTCCGGAATACGATCACGCCCGCCCCCAGCAATCCGATGATCAACAGCGTGAAAATGTGTTCCTTGGAAAAAAGATGAAAAGCCCCTGTTTCAGATTTCAATTGAAAATACTTCTGCATAAGGCTCCCCCGCGCGAAAAAATGACGTATGTCTATTCTTTTAAAAATCGCTTTTTTCTATTCATGCAGAAAAAAGCCCCGCACAGCGGGGCTCCTCAACCTGTTTTACAATGCGGACCGAATGACCTTTTTATAATAAAGCACCGACAGCATGCCGAAAATGGAGTATAGCAGCGTATACAGCGCCATGACGATAATCATCGGCGTCCATACTTCCGTTCCGAATAAAAACCACCCTGACTGAACGGCAAAATAGCTGTGGAACAGCCCGAGAACGAGCGGAATGCCGAAATGATACGCCTGCTTCCGGCGGATGCCTTTCAGCAGATCTCCCGTTGTGAAGCCGAGCTTCCGCAATATCGTGTAATCAGCCTTCTCATCCTCACACTCGCCCATTTGTTTAAAATAAAGGATACAGCCCGAGGTGATCAGAAAGGTTAAGCCTAAAAATCCGACAATAAACATGATCAGCCCCATATTTTTCTTTTGGGTGTCAGCCGTTTCAAACTGTGAAAGGGCGCCGTCTGAATAATACTGCGCCTGAAACAGGTCATCAGCTTTTTGGATGTCCTTTTCATGTTTGAGTGTAATGCCGAAAAACCGATTTGATTTTCCCTGAATGGACGGGTCGATATCTTTCTCGATCCTGTCAAATACGTGCTGCGTGACGATAACGGTCGGCAGCCCTCCGCTTGTAAATGTATATGACAGGAGGAAGTCGTCCTTCAAGCCCTTATACGCCAGCGGTATTTTAACCGTTTTGCCTTTAATATCAATGGCACCTGACGTTTTCAGATCGAGAAATTTTCTCATCATATCATTATATCCGGTCAACACGGCTTCTTCGTCGGAGAGTGACACTCCTTCTGCGTCTTTCTCGCTGACAATCGGCAGCGCCAAGCTGGACGGGTCCTGTTTGAAGCTTTTCATATCGCCGTTTACGATGTTCTTCATATTGACACCGGCTTGAAAGGTCTTGATTGTTTTCACTTGATGTTCAATTCCGTTCTTCTTCAATAAGGCGGTAAATGAGTCTGACTCCTTTTGGTTATCAAACGCAAAGTCAGCCGCTGTATTTTGCTCAGCCGATTTTTCCGCAGAGTAATATGAGATATAGCTTAAAGACAGCAAACCGATTGCCAGCGCCGACAGCGTCGTAATAATCGTCAGCAGCACGGCGTTTGACTTCATCCGGAACATGATGGATGACAAAGACAGCACTTCACTGACATTCAGATACCCGCCTTTTGATTTCCGGATGAGGTTCGCCAGAAAGCTGACCGAACCTTTATAAAACAGATAGGTTCCGATAATGACCGAGCCGAGAATAAACACCATTGCCGAAAACAGTTCATTCATGGTTGTAAAACTGCCTCCGAATAAATCTGCGGACACGGCATAGCCGGCGATAATGGCCGCGATACCGATGACGCCGATTGTCATCTGCACCCAAGAGAGCTGTCTTATACTGCTTTCTGACGATGACGCGGTTTTAAATAAAGACAAAATGCTTTGCCGTTTAATAAATAGGTAATTCATCATCATAATCAGCACATAAATTGCCCCGAACACAATTAACGTCTGAACGAGCGCCTTGCTTGAAAAAAACAGTGAGACAGAGGCTTTCACACCGACTGTATGAAACAGCATCATCATACATAATTTCGAGAGAGAAAAGCCGGCAAAAATACCGATCCATATCGATCCGAAATACAAAATGAAGTTTTCTGTGCTGAGTATGCGGAAAATGTGCATTTTCGTCATGCCGATTAATCGGAATAAGCCGATTTCCCGGCCGCGGCGTTTGATAAAAATGGTGTTGGCGTATAAAAGAAATACCGACACGATCGCCACAAGCAGTATGGAGGCGGCCCGGATTGCTGCCGCTCCTTTTATGGAGCTTTTCATTTCATCAAGCGCCGGATCGTATTGCATCGTGACAAACGCGAAATAAAGGGCGGCGCTGAACACCAGCGCAAAAACGTAAAGGTAATAGTTTTTCATATTCTTTTTCAGATTCTGGAAGATCAAATGATAAATGCTCATGCCTGAATCCCGCCCAATACACCTTGCGTTTTCATAATATCCTGAAAAAAGTCCGGTCTGTCCTGGCCGCCTTTATTCAGCTGTGTATACACACGGCCGTCTTTAATGAAAACCACACGGCCGGAATAGCTGGCGGCAACCGGATCATGCGTCACCATCACAATGGTAGCGCGGCGTTTTTGATTCAGGCGGCTGAGTTTATTCAGCAAGTCGGAGGCGGCTTTAGAATCAAGCGCTCCCGTCGGCTCATCAGCAAAAATAATCCCCGGCTCGTGAATAACAGCTCTCGCGGCAGACGTCCGCTGTTTTTGTCCGCCGGAAATTTCACTCGGATACTTATCTCTCAACTCATAGATGCCAAGCTCCTCTGCCGTCTCGGCAAATCGCCGGTCCGCCTCTTTTTTAGGCATTTTCGTAATGGATAACGGCAGGAGTATGTTTTCTTTCACGGTCAGCGTATCCAATAAATTATAATCCTGAAAGATAAAACCGAGGTGCCGTTTTCTGAATTCGGCAAGCTGTTTTTCTTTCATGGATGTGATCTCCGTCTCATTCAGTCTGATCGTGCCCGCGCTCACTTTATCAATGGAAGATAGCACATTTAAAAGAGTGGTTTTCCCTGATCCTGACGGGCCCATAATGCTGACAAATTCCCCTTTTTGGATCTGAAGATCAATTCCTTTCAGCACCTCCTGCTTATTCAGCTTATTTCCGTAGTTTTTTCGAATATTGCCTGCTTCTAAAATCATCAGTTACGATTCTCCTTTTACATTGGTTATCTTCATTTTAAAAACAAAAGCCGTTTTTTTCGTTTGATTAAGCGAACAAAAGAGAAAAGCGTGTGACACTTTTGTCACACGCTGAACATGCTGACGGCGTCGTTCTGTTTCGGAAATACCAAGGTAAAAACCGTGCCTCGTTTCGGCTCTGATCGCACGCTGATCTGGATGTGAAGCGGAGCCGCAGCTTTTTGAGCCAAATACAGACCCATTCCCGTTGACGCGTGATCACGGCTCATCCGCGTGGAGGTAAACCCCTTTTCAAAAATGCGCGGAAGATCTTTCGGCTTGATGCCGATGCCGCGGTCTTTGATATCCACATGCACCCGGCCGTTTAGTTCATAGCTTTTTACGGTTATATCATCCGCTTCACTGTATTTGACGGCATTGCTTAACAGCTGTCTGATAATGAAGGAAAGCCATTTTCCGTCACTGAGAACGTCCGGTGCCTCAAGCTGAATGTCAAACCCGATTCCTTTTTGTATACACCATGATTGCAGATTTTTAATTTCTTTGAAAACGAGCGGGCGGAGCTGAATGCGCTGGAACGATAAATCATTTTCGATAAAGGACAATCGTTTCTGATGAAGCTGCTGATCGAGGAGATGATGAATCCGCAGCCATTCATAATGCAAAGGGGCTTTCAGCGGCTGTTCATCAAGGCGCTCGATCATGAGATGCATCGCTGTCAGCGGTGTTTTGACTTCGTGAATCCATGACATCAGATCGTCCTTTTCATGCTCTGACGCCGCCTGCATATGAAGTGAGCTATTTCTTAATAGCTCTGTTTGTTCTTCAATGCTTTCTTCAATAATCGACTCAAACGGACTGTCGGGCGCTTTAAGACCGGAAATATCTAAATCAGCGTCCCAATCTTTTAAGCTTTTATAAAAAGCGGTCTCTTTCCGATAGCGGAACAAGAGAAAAACGAGAAAGGCGAGAAGTGACAAATAAATAAAATACAGCGCCGATAAAAACGGAATGGAGGGATCAATATATGCCGCGAAAAGGAGTACGGCCTGCTGAAAAAGAAACATCGCGATCCAGCTTTTTCTTTCGAGCAGAAATGATTTAATCATAAAGACCGTCTTCTTCCTTTGCGATGTATCCCTGCCCCACCTTGGTTTCAATCATTTTCCCGATGCCTAAATGATCGAGCTTTTTCCGCAGCCGGTTGACATTCACCGTCAGCGTGTTATCGCTGACGAAACGTTCATCATTCCATAGGCTTCTGATGAGTTCTTCGCGGCTGACGGTTTTATTTTTCTGCTCGGCCAGCAGTTTTAAAATCAGCATTTCGTTTTTGGTCAGTTCGACCGAACCGTTTTTATGGCTGACTGTGCCGGTTTCTGTGTCAATGACCGCCCCGCACCATCTTTTCATCAACGCCGGTTCTGTGCCGTATTGGTGCACGCGGCGGAATACCGCCTGGATTTTCGCGATTAACACATCAAAATGAAAAGGCTTCTGTATAAAATCATCCGCTCCGAGCTGCATCGACATGACCATATCTGCCGGATGGTCGCGCGAGGACAAAAACAGAATCGGTACGTTTGATTGAGAACGTATCATTCTGCACCAGTGAAAGCCGTCAAATTTCGGCAGCTGTACATCAATGATCACCAAATCGGGCTTGATTTCTGCAAACTCCTGAATGACCCGGCTGAAATCCTTTATTCCGTGCACCGCAAATGACCAGCCTGTTAATCTTTCTTTCATCTCGTGAAACAAAGTGTTATCATCTTCTATTAACAAAATGTGAAACATGGTATCCGCCCTTTTCTGATAGATAGATGAAAAACCGGCTGTTGCGTCCAGCCGGTTTTTTCTCTTTACAATTCTCTTCTTAATGCGGTCAGAACGTTGGTTTTTGTCGCTTTCCGTGCCGGATTCATACCCGAAATCACCGCGACCCCCGCACAAATGACAACTGCGATCACCACGAGGCTGAGCGGGATATAGGAGAAGGTATAATGAAGATCTTCAGCTCCGGTATTTCCCCCTACCGCTTTCAAGATAACCGGCACAGCCAGATTAACGGCAAAACTCACTCCGTAAGAAATGATAATACCAATGACAGATCCTAATATCCCGATATAGGCGCTTTCCATCAAAAACATTCTGCGGATGATGGACGGGCTTGCGCCGATCGCTTTCATAATCCCGATTTCCTGCGTTCTTTCCGTAACCGCCATCGTCATCGTATTGAAAATACCGATGGCAGAAATGACGACGGCGATAAAGCCGACAAAGATCAGACCGATTTTAAAGACGAGGAAAAAGGTGTTGACGCCTTGCAGCTCGGTTGTGACGGACATGACTTGATAACCGTCATCACTCAAATCATTCGTTAACTGTTCAACATTGTCAAATTTGTCAGCGTAGACTTTTATGCTTTTTTCAGCATTTCCGCCTTTAAAATCTAAGAATTTCGAAAAATCCTTTTTGAATTGATCACTGATAAAAATATTTGTGTCCTCCATCCAATCTTGGGACGGTTTTTTTGTAATCCCGACAATTTTAAAGTCGTATGTTCTGGTTCCTTCCGTTTTTCCGCTATCATTGTTCGTTTTAGAAATGCTCAGCTGTATGGTTTTATTCAGCAGATCCTTCGTGTAGCCTTTTGGCTTTTTCACATCTGAGACATCGTCTTGATGATCCTTTAAGTCCTTGTTGTAAGCCTCAGCTTCTTTTTTCGTCAATAGGTTTTTCGCGAAATCATAACCGACCACAATTTCATTTTCTGATTTGGCTACTCTTCCCTGATCAAGCTCCATATTGGCTTTTACTTCGTCTTTCATATTTGTTAACACGATCGTTGAACCTTCGTTTGTCCTGTTATCCAATGACGCTTTATTCGGTTCATATACTTCGGTTCTTTCAACGACAGACTTGACATTCTTATATTTTTCCAAGTCTGATTTCTTCACGGCTTTTCCGTTCTCTTGGCCGAGCACTCTTATTTCCGTTACGATCTGCTGGCTCATGGTTATGTCTGTTATCGTTTTTTGAATGCCGAATCCGACGGAGGCCAGCACAACCAAAAATGCACATGCCATCGTTGTTGCAAGCACAGTCATGAAAACACGCAGGCGGTTTTTCTTCATATTTCTTCTGATAAAGTGAACCTGATCCTTAAATCTCAACAGTAACGCCCCCTTTTAATACGCCGTCATGCAGCTGGAATTTTGAATGCGCAATCGAAGCGACTTCATCGTCATGCGTGATGATGACAAAAGTAATCCCGCGCTCCCGGTTCAGCTGCTGAATTAATGAAAGCACCTCAAGCTCCGTTTCTGAATCAAGGCTTCCCGTCGGCTCATCTGCTAAAATGATCGACGGATTTAAAATCAGCGCTCTTGCGATACTGACACGCTGCTGCTGGCCGCCCGACAGCTCATTCGGATAATGATTCGCATGATTCTCAAGTCCGACCCGTTTCAGCATGTCTGCGACTTTCTGCTTCCGTTCAGACGGTTTAATCCCTTTGAGGGCAAGCGGCATTTCAACATTTTCATAGGTTGTCAGACTCGGAATGAGCTGGAAGCTTTGAAAAATAAAGCCGAATTGCCCGAGGCGGAACTGAGCCCACTCTTTTTCACTGAAGCCCGTCACATCAGTGCCGTTAATGACGATACGCCCCTTCGTCGGCGCTATGTAGCCGGAAATTAAATTCAGAAGCGTCGATTTTCCGGAACCGCTTCGCCCGACGATACAGGCGATTTCCCCTTTTTCAACCGTCAAAGAGACGTCCTTCAGCACCGGTACCTGACTCTCTCTGCCTTTCCTGCCGATTTTAAATGAATGATCGATATGCTGCACCTCTATCACGTAAACCACTCCCCTTTATATTTGTTTCGTTTTTTTATAGATGAAGTAATAACTGATGAAAAACCCGATAACCGCCCCGATCAGCATGCCGAATATGTAACCGGTATATGAACCGTTACCGTTATAAGCATATCCGCATACACCCGCACTTCCCAGCATGCTAAGCGCTATGACCAGCCCTTGGATTATACGTTCTGTATGTTTGTTCAAGATAAAATGTCCGCTTCGCTCACTCGGCATTTTCAGGAAATTCACATAGCCGAAAAGATAGAAACAAAATCCCATTAACGCAGATATAAGCAAGGCATGTTTCGTGTAATACATCCATGGTGTATGGATGTAAGCGGCAGGCATGAAATAGATCAGAAATCCGCTCCAAGGAAAATGAATATTCTGCACAGCCTGGCTGCCAAAAAGGAACTCAACGTTTAACAGGTAAATGATCAAGACAACGATCGGAAAAACGGAGACCATGAACGCTGTGATCAGCTGTGCTGCTAAATTGCCTGTTATCGTGCCGGCAGCTGTCACTAATGCATAAATCATCAAGCTGATGACCAGCATCCCGGCGCTGAATGAGTGAAAATGATGTACAGCGTCAGGTTTAAGCGCAAGAAACAATATGTCAGATAATCCGTAAGAAACAAGCTGCGAGCCGGCTAACACGGCTGCTCCCAACAAAAACTTAGTATGGAATATCCGGCTTCTCGAATACGGCAGACTCAATGTAAACATGTTTTCAGCCCGTCCCGCTCTTGTCAGAAAAAGCCCCATCATAACAGGAGGAATGAAGTGCAGCCCAATCAAATTCTGATTGCTGTAATTCATGCTGAATGTACAAACTGAACCTGAATATTGATGAAGCGCACCCAAACAATCCTTATAGTGAAAATACTCATTTATAATTGCCAAAGGGCCTAATATAGATAAGAACCCCGCTGTAAGAAGCAGCAGTGTCTGCCTCTGCTTCCATTCTTTATAAAGCAAACCGTTAATCGGCACCTTGCCTTCCCCCAAACTACACATTTTCATACAAACTTACATATGCTTTGTTTTCCTGTAAACCGTAAAATAAGTGATAAAAAACCCGATCGCAGCGCCGAAGAACATGCCGGCTAAATAGCCGAACATCGTGTTTGTGACTCCATATCCGAATAATCCAAACCCCATAACGGCAAACACAATCACCAGAATCTGCACCGGACGGTCCAATTTTCTCCATAGAAAGAATCTGCCGTTCCGTTCATTCGGATGTTTCAGAAAGCTGACATAACCGATCAGATAAAAGACGAGGCTCATCACTGCCGGAATTATTAAGACTAAATCTCTTTCTCTGATCCAGTCGTTAAACACATATCCAACAGGAGTTATAAATACAAAAAGACGAGATTCGATATAGCTGCTGATGAAAGAGAATTGATTTCCCACACTAATATCGAAAACAACCTCCAGATTCGCGGCCGGCAGACCGATGAGTAAAAAGGGCAGAACTGTTACTGTAAACGCAGTTAACAGCTGGGCGAATATCTGTCCCGTTAATGCGCCGGCTGCCATTAACAGGGCGTAAGCCATAAAACTGATGACAATCATTCCGATTGAAAAATGATCAAAATCGTACGTATGGCTCGGTTTCAGCAAAGATATGAGCAATGACGCCGCTCCGTAGCCTATCGCCTGAGAAACAACAATGACTGCCGCGCCAAGCCAGAATTTAGTCTGAAAGATTTGGCCTCTGCTGTAAGGCATGCTTAACAAGGCGTCCATCGTTCCCTTTGTCCGTTCCAAGCCCAATAAGCAGACAGCAATGACGACACTCACAACCCAGCTGAAAGAAAGAAGCGACCCATTCGTATAACTCAACGCAAATTCACAATCTTGAAGTACTTGGTTATTCAAACACCCTTGATATGTTGAGTAGTTGTTATAAACCATAAAAGGGTTTGCCGCTATTAATAAAATACCGCTCAACAAAAACAGCCACTGATTTTTCTTCCATTCTGTGTACAATAATCCCCGCGGTATCATTCCGGTTCTCCTCTCTTACACATGCTTTGCTTTTTTATAAATTACAAAATAACTGACTAAAAATCCGACCGCTCCCCCGACAATCATCCCGGCCACATATCCTGTCATTGACTGTCCCGTCGAGTACCCCGCGAGACCAAAACCGAGAACGCCGATCATGATGACCACAATCTGAACAGGGCGGTCAAGCTGTCTCCAGAGGAAAAAACGGCCGTTCCGTTCCACCGGCTGTCTGACATAGCAAAAGTACCCGATGGCATAAAATACAATGCTCATCACTGCCGGGATGAGTAATATATACTTGCTGGCAGATACCCAATCTGTATCCATGTACATGATCGGATTCAAATATTGAAAAAGATTGTATACTTCGAGATAAGCATCTTCTGACGGCATCAGCTCATACATGCCGACCCCGAAAATGACTTCCGCATTTGACAGCGGCAACGTAATAATCAGGTAAGGCGCTATCGACACAGTAAACGCCGTTAACAGCTGGGCGAACGTATTGCCCGTTAAGCAGCCTGCGCTAGCGACCAATGCAAAAGCCAAAATACTCACAATGATCTCACCGACGCTGTAATGATGGAAGAAATATACGCGCTCAGGCTTTAACAGAAGAATGAGCAGCTCGGCCAGCCCGTAGCCGATGATTTGGAATCCGGCAATGACCGCTGCTCCGAGCCAAAATTTGGTGTGAAACACCTGAGCGCGGGAATAAGGCAGACTGAAAAGTGCATCAATCGTTCCTTTCGTACGCTCCAGTCCGAATAAGCAAACCGCCAAGATCACACCGGGCGCCCAGTTCAAGTTCAGCATTCCGCTATCCAAAGAATTCACATAAAACTTACAATATGCTCCGTGGGTATCCAGACAGCCTTGGTAGACCAGATAGGTATTTAATACTTCAAACGGATTAACTGCCGCTAAAAAAATGCCGACCATCACGAGAACAGTTCGATTCTGCATCCATTCTCTGTACAGCAATCCCCTGTCTACCATCTCCGGTTCCCCCCAAACTTCGCGATGAAGACTTCTTCTAAATTCACAGGAAGTTCGTTCCATACTTTCGGCCGCAACTTTTGCAGAAATTCCTTTTTCTTCTCATCGTTTTTCGGAATCAGCACTGTATAAAATACACCGGCATGGTCGAGAATCGGTATGTTTTGTTCTCTGATCATCAAGTTGACATCCTCTTCAAACGCCATTTGGATTTTCATGTATTCTTCCTTCATATCATCCAAATCCATCACATTCGTCAGCTGGTTGCCTTCCAAAAATCCGATCCGGTTGCACATTCGCTCAATATCTTCTAAACGATGTGAGGTAATCAGGATGCTCGTTTCCCGTTCAGCCACTTCGTCCACCATAAGCTGAAGCACGTCATGACGCGTTACGGCGTCAATGCCGTCCGTCGGTTCATCCAAAAGAATCAGTGCCGGCCGTGACGCAAAGGCAAGGACGAGCGCGAGCTGTTTTTTCAGCCCTGTTGATAGTTCACGGTATTTCTTCGTTTCCGGAATATTGTACCTGTTCATCAGTTCATTGGCGTAAGTCACATCAAAATTCGGATAGATTCTGCTTACAATCGCAACAAGCTGTTTATATGTATATTTGTCATAAAAAGGATTTTCAACAGGCATATAAATGATATTCTGTTTTACTTTTGGGTGCCGCTTTATTTCCACCTGATTAAATAAAACCGTCCCTTGGTCCGGCAGGAGAATCTGCTGAATGAGCCGGAGCAGCGTTGTTTTCCCTGATCCGTTTCGGCCAAGCAGCCCGAAAATTTCTCCTTTTCCGATAGTGAGTGAAATATCTTTGAGCACTTCTTTACCGTCAATTGTTTTTGAGAGATTGCGCAATTCAATCATGATCCGTGCCTCCTTTCACATCAGCGCTGATTTCCTTTATCCATTCCTGCAGCTTCTCCAGCTCAACTCCCGCGTAATGGGCATCGATGATGAGCTGTTTCAATTGCTCTTTTATCATCGTCATCTTCCCTTCAACCAATGTCTTTTTTGCATTCTCCGATATATACGTTCCTCTTCCTCTCAGCGTTTCAATGACGCCATCGCGTTCAAGCTCCTTGTACGCTTTGCTGACGGTATTCGGATTGGCGATAATGATCGTTGCCAATTCTCTGACAGAAGGAAGTTTATCCCCCGGCTTCATGATCCCTTTCAAACAAAGCTCTTTCAATTGCTGTATGATTTGCTCATAAATCGGAGTTGAGCTTCTCGGGTCGATTTGAATCATTTACTTCCCTTCTTTCTTTTACGAGCTGCTCGATTTCTTTAAATGTTCTGCCACTGAAAACCGATGACGACAAGAATGACAAACAGACTGCTGGCCAAAACCGAAGCGGCGATAATAAGGGGCACATCTTGTTTTACGGATCTTTTGTTTTTCATGAAAGCTCTCCTTTCCTTTGCTCAGCATTTATATGTCGTTTTTATTTTTTTGAGTGTTTGCGGTGTATTACATCAAGTAGTACACGTAATACAATAAACACACTCCGCCTTATTGTCAATTCTTTTTTGAAAAGAAATACAAAAAAACCCGCCGGGATTCCGGCAGGTTTTTTTGCACCATCTAAGACAGCGCGGTCAGTAATCGAAATTACGCTGCAAAATCATATTGTTTTGCAAAGTCTGCAGCTGCAGCCTCATTCGGTAAAGCTGTTCTCTCTGCTGATCATTCGCAGATAATGACAGCTTGTTTAATTCATTCACCGCGTTTTCAAGCATCATTTGCGCTTCACTGTACTCATTATCATTATAATGCTCTTGTTTTGAAGCGGTTATAAATTGCTCATTCGCAAATTCATACGCCTGTTCGCTTCTTTGGAGATGTTCATCTACTGATTGTCTTGTTGCCAACGAAACCCCTCCTCAGTGAATGGAAATCAAATTTAGTTTGAGCGGACGAAAAATGAATAACACCCGAAGGTTGCAGGAAAGGGAACCAAATTTTCCGTATGTCAGCTAAAGGAATGAGAATTCTGTCTGCAGTCATAATAAGCAAAAGAAAGCCGCATCTGTTTTCACATTGTGAACCCCCATCATTCATGCTACAATTTTAGGATGCATCTGATGTGAGGGAGGCTTTTTGAACATTGAACGAGAATAACCCTTTTCCTTATTCAAATACGGAAAAACGGTACCATACATTAAATTATCATCTGCGGGAGCATTTCGGACATAAAGTGTTTAAAGTCGCGCTTGACGGCGGTTTTGACTGTCCGAATCGGGACGGCACGGTCGCACACGGCGGCTGCACGTTCTGCAGCGCTGCGGGCTCCGGCGATTTTGCCGGCAATCGGGCCGATGACTTACTCACGCAATTTCACGATATCAAAAACCGCATGCACGAAAAGTGGAAAGACGGCAAATATATCGCCTATTTTCAAGCGTTCACGAATACGCATGCTCCGGTAGAGGAGCTGCGTGAGAAATTTGAATCCGTACTCAAGCTTGACGGCGTTGTCGGCATGTCTATCGCAACCCGTCCGGACTGCCTGCCCGATGATGTGGTGGAATATTTAGCAGAACTGAATGAGCGGACATATTTGTGGGTTGAGCTCGGTTTGCAGACCGTACATGAGCGGACCGCCCTTCTGATTAACCGCGCCCATGATTTTGACTGCTATGTTGAGGGCGTCAATAAGCTGAGAAAACACGGCATCCGCGTTTGTTCCCATATCATTAACGGACTTCCGCTCGAAAACAGGGACATGATGATGGACACGGCCAAAGCGGTTGCCGATTTGGATGTTCAAGGCATTAAAATTCACCTGCTTCATTTATTAAAAGGCACACCGATGGTGAAGCAGTATGAAAAAGGAAAGCTCGAATTCCTTTCTCAGGAAGAATATGTCCAGCTTGTATGTGATCAGCTCGAAATCATTCCCCCGGAAATGATCGTTCACCGCATTACGGGAGACGGGCCGATTGAATTAATGGTCGGGCCGATGTGGAGCGTCAACAAGTGGGAAGTACTGGGCGCCATTCAAAAAGAGCTGGAAGCACGGGGAAGCTATCAAGGAAAGCATTTCAGGAAAATCGGGGAGGAGACTGCCCTATGACCTTGATGCATATCCTCCCTTTCAGTAAAGAATTGCTGAAGTCAGCCGCTCAAGAAGGAGATATCACGGTTGACGCGACGATGGGCAACGGACATGATACATATTTTCTGGCAGGCCTTGTCGGTGAGACAGGACATGTTCATGCCTTCGATATTCAAGCGGACGCACTCGCCAAAACGAAGGAGCGGCTCGGTGCCGCCTTCAGCCCGCGCGTCACGCTTCACCATAAGAGCCATGATCAAATCAAGGCCGCTCTGCCCAAGGAAGCGCACGGGCATGTGGCTTGTGCGGTGTTTAATCTCGGCTATCTGCCCGGCGGCGATAAAAGCATTACGACAAACGGCCGTTCTACCATTTCTGCCATCGAACAGCTCCTTGAACTGCTGAAGGAAAACGGGCTGATCGTTCTCGTTGTGTACCACGGGCATCCTGAAGGCAAGACGGAAAAGAATGCGCTTCTAAAGTATTGCGAAAACCTAGATCAGGAAAAGGCGCGCGTGCTGAGCTACGGCTTTCTCAATCAGCGAAACGATCCGCCGTTTATTATAGCGATTGAAAAGAAATCTGCCGCCAAATAAAGAATCGGCCTGTCATAAGCGGGCCGATTCTTTTTGTGAATGGTGTTTACATTTTTTCGAAAGTCCCTTACCATGAATAATGGAAAAAAGTACATGTTTAAATGTAACATCCGGGAGGAGCAGCAGTTTGAATATTCTTCGCATCATATTTTCCAGTGTTCCCTATGTCATGTTCGTCATCATCTTATCAAGACATTTAGGATTTGAGTTCGCAAAAACCTATTATTGGTGGTTTGCCGCATTTTTCGTCATCGGGCTGATCGGCAAATTTGCAATGCACCTTGCGGCAAAAAAGAAAACATTAAAAAAAGAGACAGCGTAAATTGCATGTCTCTTTTTATTTACTGCTTTTGCAGCACGTTACGTGTATACGCAGGATTATTTGTAAATACCCCATCTACTTTTTGTTTCAGCATAATCGGCGTCAGAGCCCGCTCATCTTCCTTATCAAAAAAGACGTGAACTTTCATCTTATTGTGGTGGATACGTTTGACGGCGGCTTCATTTATTAATTTAGCATTAAGACCGACTGTATCAGCATATGTTCTGATGGCTTGCAGCTGCTTATCATTTATGTTCTCAGCCTCTTTATCTTTTAATAACCGAACAAGAGGAACGCTTTTATTCATAGACCGAACTTTCTTTAAGCTCTTCTCGCTAAAGGATTCAATGACTGCTTTATGACTGGAAATCAGCTTATATTTTTGTAATATGTCAATCAGCTTCTTTTCCATCACCAGGCTGCCGTTACTTTCTCTTGTCTCAATATAGTAATTGGCAGTTTGTCCGAATTTCTCTATGATTTCTTCAATCGTTAAAATCTTTTCTCCTTTTCCGGCATTCAGTTTTTTGATCTCAGCCAAAGACAGATCCTCTGTCAATCCTTTACCATCAGTTGTCCGATCGACTGTTTTATCATGAATTGCAATCAGATGGCCGTCTTTTGTCTCCCTTAAGTCTATCTCAATATAGTCTGCTTTGTCTTTAATGGCACGTGCATAGGATAAAGCAGTATGTTCCGGTTCAATCGCAGAAGAGCCCCTGTGAGCTATTAATACGGGATGATAGCCGGCGGAAGCATGTATGACGGAGCAGCCGCCCGTCATGGAAATTAATCCTATGATGACTAAATACTTTAATTTTTTCATAAAATTAAAGTATCATATTATGCCTGCGCAAACAATATTTCATTCTAAGAATAAAAAAACCGCACCTTCATGATATACACGAAAGGCGCAGTTCACCCATTACGAACTTTTCGTCCAAGCCATCTTCTGAAATTTGCGGTAGGCTCTTCCGTTGATATAAAAGAAAAATGACGTTTTTCCGCTTGCTCTGATCAGCTTTCGCGCGAGGCGGCCCATTTCTTTTTGGCTGGCGACTTTGTCATCGGATAAATAGACGCCGAGCAGCCCCCTGTTAATCAGCCGGTGGAAGTTTTCATGCGGAATGCCGTGCAGATGTTCATCCGCTTTTTCAATAAAATGCTTCAGTCTCTGCATCATTTCTTCATGAGACTGATAATACGTACAGAAATTCAAATCGCCTTCAAGCAGATCCTCTTCCTGGTCAATTAAATAATCGAGCAGAATGTGCAAGCCTTGTATGTACGGAAAATAACTGCTGCGGATTTTCTCAGCGGTATGTTCGTTAAAATCAGGCTGGAATGAATAAGCAACGAGACAGAAAATGCCTAACGTCGAGCCGGCGCAGGCCGAGAACTCAAACCACTCCATTTCCGGAAGCTTTGACTGATACTGCTCAAACCAGGCTTTAAGCCTCGGAACGCGTTCATGTTCTACGACATGCTTATGAACCTGAAGATCGCAATAATAATCGCACAGCTCAAGCAGATACGGTTTAATAAGGCTGTAATGTTCTATTGACCCAAGCACCCGCTGGCATGTTTTGACCAGCTCATGAAGATAACCGCCGTCATCCTGTTCCTCTCTGTACTGATAGTACGGCTGCACCTCTGCACCGACCGTCAGCGCGTCCCGCATGGAAAGGTGAAGCATGCGGAAATCCTCCGGGTCAAGCGATGTGCTGCGGTCGCACAGATTGTCCAGATAATCACTGATCGTCTGATACGCGATGATAAATTGCACGCACTTCTCTTTTTGCTCTCCCGACAGCAGTGCTAAAATGCCGCCGCCTTCACAATGAAACGATTTATCACGGATACTTGCGGCCGCTTGCTGCCGCAACTCGGTATTTTTAATGGAATCTGATTTTTCCCGCCACATATTCAATTCCTGATGAACGAGCGGAAAAATTTCCCGATACACTTTTGCCATAAGGTTAAAAGGATGTTCCGGTACTGTCAACATATGCACCCCCAGCGAATTCAAATATACTGATCTGTAAAGGCTTTCGCCGCCTTAAACACAGCTTCTCTTTCCGGTTCATTGAAAATTTCATGATAAAGCCCTTCCCACTCCCGGTAAGACTTATTATGGGAAGCCACACCAGAGAACCATTTGCGGACTTTCATTTTATCGACGATTTTGTCATCACCGCCCTGCATCAGCAAAAGCGGCACCTTTAAAAACGCATCAGTCGGCGCCATAGCGGCATCAATCGTTTTTATAAGCTCTCTGTACCATCTTACAGATACTTTCGTGACATATAAAGAATCGTTTTGATCCGCTTCAATCATATCCGCATTCCTCGTCGCCATATCAGGCGATAAACCGGAGTCCACTCTGATGGACGGAGCGAGGACATTCAGCCCTTTAGACGCAAAATCAAGCACTTTATTGACTTTTATTTGCAGCCCGAGACAAGGTGATGATAAAATGAGTGCCGTAATGCGGGGATTTCTCTGCTGCTTAAACCATTCTATCGCAATCAGTCCGCCCATGCTGTGGCCCAAAAGGAAAACGGGTGCTTCAAGCGTTCTCGCTTGATCAATCCATATATCTACTTCATCAATGTATTCTTGGAAAGAGCGAATATGCCCTCTGGCGCGGGTGGATGTTCCCTGACCCGGCAAATCGCCCATCACCACGTTATATCCGGAAGATCTCCACATTTCAACGAGCCATTTATAACGCCCGTGATATTCGCTTGCCCCGTGGATGATGACAATGGTACCGACGGGCCTGTCTGCTTTCCAAGTCCACATGCAGTTCACCTCTTACATAAATTTAAAGAAAGAAGGATGAGACATGATAATCTACCCTTATAAACAATTTACGCCGGATATACATCCTGATGCGTTTATTGCGGATAACGCCGTCATTACGGGTGACGTCGTGATCGGAGAACAATCAAGCATTTGGTTCTCAGCCGTCATCCGCGGGGATGTTGCGCCGACAAGGATCGGAAAAAGAGTCAGCATACAAGACTTGAGCTGTCTGCATCAAAGTCCCGGCCGCCCGCTTCTTATTGAAGATGACGTCACGATCGGCCATCAGGTTACACTGCACAGCGCAGTCATCAGAAAGAATGCTTTAATCGGTATGGGCTCCGTCATTCTGGACGGGGCGGAAATCGGAGAAGGCGCGTTTATCGGCGCCGGAAGTCTCGTTCCTCCGGGCAAAACCATTCCTCCCGGCTGTCTTGCGTTCGGCCGGCCCGCAAAGGTCATCCGCCGGCTGACAGAAGAAGACATACGGGACATGGAGAGAATTAGAACGGAATATGTTGAAAAAGGCCGATACTATAAAACACTGCAAGAGAAATAAAAAAGATCAGCTTTGTTTTACTACTGTACCATTTTTCAAAATATTATTTAAGTAATAACCATTTGCGTTCCCCTGATTGTCAGGAAACAGTAGCAAAATGTTCAGGAATTTGTTTTATTCTTCCCCCTTTTACCCGATCCTATGAAAAAAGAGCCCATTTCAGCGGGCTCTTTTTTTACGCTTTTTCAGCGAATGTCTGTCCGTTTTCCAGGTTTATGTGTTTTCTTTTGTGGAAGCCTTTCCCGTAATAGGCTGCTAATAAAATGCCGAACCAGACAGGGCCGATGATGACAGCCACTCTGGTTTCTGCATCAAAAGCCATCAGTACAACGACAAATGCGAGAAAAGCCAGTGAAATGTATGAGGAAAAAGGGTATAAAGGCATTTTATATTTTAGTTTTTTCCGTTCTTCCGGCTGTAAACTTTTACGGTATTTCATTTGGGAAAGCAAAATAATCGCCCATGTCCAAATTGCTCCGAACGTCGCAATGCTTGTCACCCACGTAAACACTTTCGCCGGCACCACGTAGTTCAGCAGAACGCCGATGCATAACGCACCCGCTGAAACCAATACCGCTTTTCCCGGCACGCCGCCTTTTGTGACCGTGCCGTAGGCTTTCGGGGCTTCATTTTGCTCCGCGAGATTAAACAGCATACGCCCCGTGCTGAAGATCCCGCTGTTGCAGGAAGAAAGAGCCGCCGTCAAAACGACAAAATTAATGATTCCGGCTGCTGCGGGAATTCCGATTTTTTCAAATGTCAAAACAAACGGACTTCCGCCTGAACCGATTTCCTGCCACGGATAAATTGACATAATGACAAATAAAGCTCCGACGTAAAAAATGAGAATGCGCCAAAAAACAGTATCAATGGCCCGCGCCAATGATTTTTCCGGATTTTTGACCTCACCGGCTGTGACACCGATCAGCTCAATTCCGAGATATGCAAACATGACCATTTGCAGCGACAGCAGCACCCCTTTAATCCCATTCGGGAAAAAGCCGCCGTTGCTCCATAAATTGCTGATTCCAAGCGCGACGCCTCCGTTTCCGAGACCGAATATGATCATCACCAGACCGATCGCAATCATTGACAGAATCGCCAAGACTTTAATGAGCGCAAACCAGAACTCAAGTTCACCATACGCTTTGACCGCCAGAAAGTTGACAGCTGTCATAATGACGAGTGCACAAAGCGCCCAGATCCATGACGGCACGTCAGGGAACCAGTAGCCCATATAAATGCCGACCGCGGTGATTTCCGCCATACAGGTCACGACCCATAAAAACCAATAATTCCACCCTGTTAAAAAACCGGCCAGCGGTCCGAGATAATCTCTGGCATAGCGGCTGAATGAGCCGGCAACAGGCTTTTGAATCGCCATTTCCCCTAATGCCCGCATAATAAAAAACATAACCAGCCCGCTGCAGGCGTAAGCGGCTAAAATCCCCGGTCCTGCAAGCTTTATGGCAGAAGCTGACCCGAGAAACAGTCCGACCCCTATCGCGGCGCCCAAAGACATAAGCGAGATATGCCTCTCTTCCAAACCGCGGTGAAGCGTTTTTCCTTTGTTTTGCATAACTCTCCCCCCTGATTTTGACAGAAAAGTAACAAACCGAGACGAAATAGCCAGAAAGCACTTTCCGGAATCTGCCCGATTAGTCCTATTATAACCTTTTTCTGAATATTGCGTAATACTTTACTGAAAACATAGCGGAATAAACGGTTTACATAAAACAATAGAAAAAAGGCTTTCGATAACATCGAAAGCCTTTTGGATTAAACGAAAATGACTTCTTTCGGCTGATGATTCAGTTCTTCCGGCACCAGTCTTTTTTCGACATTGATGCTGTGCCAGATCATGAAGATCAGCACGGTCCAGATTTTGCGGCTGTTGTCCGCTCTGTCTGCGCAATGATCTTCCAGAAGCTGAAGGACATAATCCTTTTCAATATAAGCGTCTGTTTCACTTTCACGAATGATGTTGCGCACCCATTCGTTCATTTCATTTTTCAGCCAGTGGCGGATCGGCACAGGGAAACCGAGTTTTTTGCGGTTCAGCACATGATCAGGCACAACTCCTTCAGCAGCTTTACGCAGAAGGTATTTCGTCGTGCCGTTTTTCGTTTTCAGTTCATCCGGAATTTTAGATGCCACGTCAAACACGACTTTATCAAGGAACGGCACGCGCAGCTCCAATGAATTGGCCATCGTCATTTTGTCAGCCTTTAACAGGATATCGCCGCGCATCCAAGTGTGAATGTCAACATACTGCATTTTATTAATATCGCTGTATGAACGGCTTTCCGTAAAGTACGGCTTCGTAACATCACGGTATGAAAGCTCTGGGTTGTAATGTTTGAGCAGCTGTTTTTTCACAGGCTCTTCAAAAATCTTCGCATTCCCGATATAACGGTCCTCAAGCGGTGTGCAGCCGCGGACTAAGAGGCTTTTTCCTCTCATTCCTTCCGGCATGACGGACGCCACATGAAGAAGCATTTTTTTCAGACCGGACGGAATGCGTTCAAACGGTTTAAGCGACAGCGGTTCGCGGTAAATATTGTACCCGCCGAACAGCTCGTCCGCGCCTTCCCCGGATAATGCAACCGTTACATGCTTTTTCGCTTCTTTCGCGACAAAATACAAAGGAATCGCCGCCGGATCTGCAAGCGGGTCATCAAAGTGCCAGACGATTTTCGGAAGCTCGTTCATATACTCCTCAGGAGAAATGACTTTGCTGATATTTTCAATCCCGAGCGCGGCAGCTGTTTCCTTCGCTACGTCAACCTCACTGAAGCCCTGCTGTTCAAAGCCGACAGAAAATGTTTTAAGGTTCGGGTGAAATTCTTTCGCAACTGAGACGATAAAAGAAGAGTCGATGCCGCCGGATAGAAACGAACCGACAGGAACGTCACTTCTCATGTGGACTTTGACAGAGTCAAAGATTGCGTCTCTGACTTCTTTCACCAATTTATCTTCATCGGACTGAACAGGCTTAAAGTTCGCTTTGAAATACGTTTTAAACGCGATTTCGCCTTCCGGGCGGATCGTAAACTGGCTGCCCGGCTCGACTTTTTTCACTTCAGCGTCAAGCGTGCTCGGTTCAGGGACGAATTGGAAAGACATATATTGCTGTAAAGAAGCTTTATCGAGATCAATACCGTTTTGAGCGGCCATTAAACTTTTTCTTTCAGATGCAAAATACACTTTGTCCCCGATGGTTGTGTAATACAGCGGTTTAATGCCGAACGGGTCTCTCGCGCCGTACATGACACGGTCAGTTTTGTTCCAGATTAAAAACGCAAACATTCCGCGAAGCTTTGAAGCAGCTTCTTCTTTATAATGACGGTATGTCGCAAGGAGCACCTCTGTATCGGAATCTGTATTGAAAGTGTAGCCTTTCGCTTCAAGCTCTTCTCTCAATTCAATGTAGTTATAGATTTCGCCGTTAAAAATGATCCAATATTTCTCATCTTCATATGATAAAGGCTGTCCGCCGTTTTCTACGTCAATAATACTGAGCCGTCTGAAGCCGAATCCGACGTGCTCATCATGATAATACCCATCGCTGTCAGGACCGCGGTGAACGATCATTTGGTTCATTTGTTTGATTAGCTCTTCTTGATCTGCGGTTTGAGTTAATGGATGCTTATTAAAAACACCGACAAATCCACACATAGTATAGCCTCCATAAGTGTAATTTTCTAATTGAACCCCCTTTTTATAGACGCTTTGTTACGCCATTGGTTTCACGCTATGTAAAAAATAAGCATGGCAGCATCTGCAAAAAGGGAAAGCCGCTTAAATAAGCGGCTATAAAATTATTCTCCTAGTGCTTCTTTGCGAAGCGCATCCGCCTTGTCAGTACGCTCCCAAGGAAGATCCACATCGTGACGTCCGAAGTGGCCGTAAGCGGCAGTCTGTTTATAGATCGGACGGCGCAAATCAAGCATTTTAATAATGCCGGCAGGTCTCAGGTCGAAGTTATTCCGTACGACTTCGATCAGTTTCTCTTCAGAAGCTTTTCCTGTATCAAATGTATTGATGGAAATAGATACAGGCTGTGCCACGCCGATTGCGTATGCAAGCTGCACTTCACAAGAATCAGCAAGTCCTGCAGCCACGATGTTTTTTGCTACGTATCTCGCAGCGTAAGCCGCTGAACGGTCTACTTTCGTCGCATCTTTACCGGAGAATGCACCGCCGCCGTGGCGTGCATATCCGCCGTATGTGTCAACGATGATTTTACGGCCGGTAAGTCCCGCATCGCCTTGAGGACCGCCGATTACGAAACGTCCCGTAGGGTTGATGAAGTATTTTGTTTCGTCATCAATCAGTTCCTCAGGCACGACAGGGTTAATGACATGCTCTTTCAGATTGCGCTGAATCTGCTCAAGCGTAATTTCCGGATGGTGCTGAGTTGAGATGACGATCGCATCGATGCGGACCGGCTTGTTGTTCTCATCATATTCAACGGTAACTTGCGTTTTTCCGTCAGGGCGAAGGTACGGAAGAATGTCTTCTTTGCGGACTTCGCTCAAACGGCGGGCCAATTTATGCGCCAAAGAGATCGGAAGCGGCATAAGCTCTTTCGTTTCGTTACACGCATAACCGAACATCAGACCTTGGTCACCCGCTCCGATAGCTTCGATTTCAGCATCGCTCATTGTGCCTTCACGCGCTTCAAGAGCCTGATCGACACCCATCGCGATATCCGCAGACTGTTCATCAATTGATGTTAAAACAGCGCAAGTCTCCGCATCAAATCCGTATTTTGCCCGTGTGTAGCCGATTTCTTTAATCGTTTCACGGACTGTTTTCGGAATGTCAACGTATGTTGAAGTTGTAATCTCTCCGCTTACCAGCACAAGGCCTGTCGTTACAGATGTTTCACAGGCTACGCGCGCGTTCGGGTCTTTTTTTAAAATCTCATCTAAGATGCTGTCAGAAATTTGGTCACAGATTTTATCCGGATGACCCTCAGTAACAGATTCAGATGTAAATAGTCGACGGTTTTTACTCATTCACTTTTCCTCCTGAAAAAAGATCTTTTTAAAGACCTTCTCATATGATACGGAACTCGCTCCCTCTTAATACAATGTCATACTATATCAGAGAATGTTAATTGGCATATTTTATGAAATAAAAAAACCTTTTCCACTCGAGGAAAGGGTTTGGTCTGTGTGCCTTTCACTCTTATCGCTCAAGGAAATATTAAACCTTGCATCAGGTTAGCACCTTGGTTTCCCACAGTGTATTCACCTGCTTTTTTACAGAGAAACCGGTTGCTGGGCTTCATCGGGCCTGTCCCTCCGCCAGCTCGGGATAAGAGTATCCGCTCAATGAAATATCTTATCGTAAAAGGGCGGAAAGTGTCAATATGAATTAAAGCGATTACGCGCCTTTATTTCAGGAAGCAATGGAAAAACACAAACAAATAATAATAAACAGTATAGACTATTTTTATATATGTGTTATACTAATTCCACATTCAGCGAAATACAAATAAACCGGCAAAGGAAGGGTTTTATGAAATTAGTTGATTTAACTGCAGATCTTCAAGCATTACTCGCAAGTCCAAATGTGCATCATAATTTATCGGCGCCAAAACTTACCGAAAAAGTGATCACCCGAAATGAAGGCACACTGACATCTACGGGCGCCGTACGCGCCACTACCGGTGCATATACGGGGCGATCACCTAAAGATAAATTTATCGTTCGTGAAAAAAGCACAGAAAATCAAATTGATTGGGGCGCAGTGAACCAGCCCATTTCTGAAGAGGCGTTTGAAAAGCTGTACGCCAAAGTCGTCAGCTACTTAAAACAGAGAGATGAACTGTTTGTTTTTGAAGGATTCGCAGGCGCAGATGAAAAATACAGACTGCCGATTACAGTCGTAAATGAATTTGCATGGCACAACCTGTTCGCGCGCCAGCTGTTTATCAGACCGGAGACGGCTGAAAGGGATTCGGAAGCACAGCCCTTTACCATTCTCTCAGCTCCGCATTTTAAAGCGGATCCGGAGACGGACGGCACGCATTCGGAAACATTTATCATTGTATCTTTCGAAAAGCGCGTCATTTTAATCGGCGGTACCGAATACGCCGGAGAAATGAAAAAATCAATTTTCTCCATTATGAACTTCCTTCTTCCGCAGCAAGATATTCTGCCGATGCACTGCTCAGCCAACGTCGGTGAAAAAGGTGATGTCGCCTTGTTCTTCGGTCTTTCCGGCACGGGGAAAACGACGCTTTCGGCCGATGAGGACCGGAAACTGATCGGCGATGACGAGCACGGCTGGTCAGACTCCGGCGTGTTTAACATTGAAGGCGGATGTTATGCTAAATGTATCAATCTGAGCGAAGAAAAAGAACCGCAGATTTTTCGTGCGATCCGCTTCGGCTCTGTTCTTGAGAATGTTGTGCTTGATGAAAAAACGGGTGAGGCGGATTACGACAATTCCTTCTACACGGAAAACACAAGAGCCGCGTATCCGATTGAGATGATCGGCAATATCGTGCAGCCGAGCATTGCCGGCCATCCGCAGGCGATCGTCTTTTTAACGGCGGACGCGTTCGGGGTGCTCCCTC
Organism: Bacillus sp. CIS52; assembly: GCF_053545315.1. Lineage (NCBI taxonomy): Bacteria > Bacillati > Bacillota > Bacilli > Caryophanales > Bacillaceae > Bacillus > Bacillus sp. CIS52. Next base: position 22,884 of record NZ_JBIUFR010000002.1, on the reverse strand, counting down.
CGATCAGCAAACTGACGAAGGAACAGGCAATGTATCATTTCTTAAGCGGGTACACAAGCAAACTCGCGGGAACCGAGCGCGGCGTGACATCTCCGCAAACGACTTTCTCCACGTGTTTCGGTTCACCTTTCCTGCCGCTTCCGGCTCACGTCTATGCCGAAATGCTCGGGCATAAAATCGACGAGCACGGCGCTCAAGTCTTCCTGGTCAACACAGGCTGGACCGGCGGAGGGTACGGAGTCGGAGAGCGGATGAAACTTTCGTATACAAGAGCGATGGTAAAAGCCGCAATTGACGGCACGCTTGATCAGACAGATATGACGGCAGACAGCATTTTCGGCCTGCACAGCCCCGTTCACGTTCCGGGCGTTCCGGATGAGGTTCTTCAGCCTGAAAACACATGGAGCGATAAAAAAGCATACAACGAAAAGGCGCTGTTTTTAGCCAATGAGTTTAAAGAAAACTTTAAAAAGTTTTCTCATGCAGACTCGATCGCCAAAGCCGGCGGGCCTCTCGTTTAATCAAAAAAGCCAAGGGCGCTGCTGCCCTCGGCTTTTGTTTTTTCAGTTAGTCGAATGAAGCGAAGTGAGTCTGTATGTAATGCTCGTCCGTCCGTTCGCCCATTCGAGCTTTTGGACTTCGCCGGTCCCGGATTTCTCGCCGTTTTTTGTTTTGCGCACGTCCATCGGAATATCAAGAGGATAAACGCGGTAGCCCTCTTTCTCCAATAAAAAAATATTTTCCTCTATCCGTTTTTCATTGCCTTTTGTCACAATCATTGTATTAAATTCAACAGGCATTCCCAAAATGAAAATCCCCTTTCATTCTCTTTTTCTTTATTATCATATCATAAATCCGTTATCTTACCTTGTCTTCATCCATTCCGCCAGACGCCGGACTATGCGTCTATTTTCCTGCGGCGGAAAATAATGCGTAAAACCGCTGTAATACCAGGTTTCTACCGGTTTTCCCACCTCTTTCAGCCTGTCCTCAATCATCCGGGCATGTTCGATCGAAACATTTTCGTCATTCTCGCCATGGATGAGCAGCACAGGCGCTTGAATACGGTCTGCTTTTTCAAACGGCGAACGCCATCTGTATTCATCCGGCACCTTTTTCGGCGTGCCGCCGATCACCCGCTTCATCATCCGCCGCATATCCTTCCGCTCTTCATAAGTAAGCACCATATCACTCACACCGCCCCAAGAGACGAGCGAAGCCGCCTGATGCCCCATCTCGATCGCAGTCAAAAGCCCCATGATGCCGCCCCGGGAAAACCCGAAAATATGAACCCGGCCTTCCCTGACGTTCGGGTGATCCCGAAGCAGGCGGAAAGCGGAAAACGCGTCCTCTCTGTCCTCTCCCGCAAAATCTTCATTTCCCTCGCCGCCCTGATTGCCTCTGTAATAAGGTGCAAACACGACAAAGCCTTGGGAAGCGAACTGAACGATTCTTCCCGGGCGGACCATGCCGACATTTTTTATGCCGCCGCGCAAATATAAAAAACCGTCGTATGTTCCCGGCGCCGCAGGCTCGGCAAGGAGCCCCTTTACCTTCAGCCCTTCTGACTCGTAGCATACCGCAAAGAGCCGGACATGCGGGCTCGGAGACGGAAACCTTCTCTTTTCAACCAGCAAAGCAAATGAGCCTCCTTCATCATCAGTTTTTTTATTCTTTCCCAACCTGAATATGGGCACTCACACATTTTTTATACCCATCATACGATATGTAAAGCAAAAAGGGTTATTTTAACGCTTAATATAAGGAGGTTACAACGTGAACAAATGGCTCAAAACGAGCTGTATCTTTGTCATATGCGCCCTATTCCTGCTCATTCTTCCGGCCTGCAGACAGGAAGAAAGTCTGACAAAGGTGAAGGTGGCGGAAGTCACACACTCCGTCTTCTATACGCCTATGTATGTCGCTGAAGCGAAGGGTTTCTTTAAAAAAGAAGGGCTTCAAGTGTCTCTTCAAACAACATGGGGCGGAGACAAAACGATGACATCGCTTTTGTCAAACGGCTCTGACATCGCGCTGGTCGGTTCTGAAACATCTATTTACGTGGAAGCGCAAGGAGCTAAAGATCCTATCATCAACTTCGCGCAGCTGACGCAGACAGACGGCACTTTTCTCGTGGCGCGGAAGGATGAGACATCATTCAAGTGGGACGATTTAAAAGGAAAAACATTTCTCGGCCAGCGAAAAGGCGGCATGCCTCAAATGGCCGGTGAGTACGTCCTGAAAAAACATCACATACAGCCGAAAAAAGACATCAACCTGATTCAAAACATTGATTTCGCCAACATTTCCAACGCATTTGCATCCGGCACCGGTGATTATGTGCAGCTGTTTGAACCGACGGCATCCCAATTTGAAAAAGAAGGCATCGGCCATATCGTCGCATCCTTCGGAGAAGCTTCAGGCCAAGTGCCTTACACAACTTTTATGGCAAAAGAAAGCTATTTAAAAAACAATGAAAAAACGGCGGAAAAATTCACCCGCGCCATTTACCGCGCCCAGCAATGGGTGGAAAGCCACCCGGCCAAAGACATCGCAAAAACGATTCAAAAGGAATTTGCAGATACCGACCCGGCCATTATTGAAGCATCAATAGAACGCTATAAAAAACAAAAATCATTCTCTTCAGACCCTGTTCTGCAAGAGGATGAATGGGAACAGCTCCAATCAATTATGGATGAAGCCGGAGAGCTCCCGAAACATATTCCGTACAGCAAACTCGTCAACACAACAATCGCCAAAAAAGCCACCTCAGAACAATAGGAGGAACATGAATGTCTTTTTTACAAGTGGATCATGTGACACATACTTATTTCTCGCTGAAAGAAAGAACAACCGCCGTGAAAGATATACATTTTCATATTGAAAAAGGGGATTTCATCTCTTTTCTCGGGCCGAGCGGATGCGGAAAAACCACACTCCTGTCCATTCTGGCCGGCCTTATCGCCCCCGCGCAAGGCCGGGTGCTGATTGAAGGAAGCGTGCCGAACCATAAAGAACACCAAATCGGCTATATGCTTCAGCAGGATTATTTATTTCCTTGGAAATCAATTGAGGAAAACGTCCTGCTCGGTTTACACATTTCCAAAACATTAACAGAAGAAAAAAGGGCTGAAGTTCTCAGCCTTCTGCCTAAACTCGGATTAATCGGCGTCGAAAAAAAATATCCGAAAGAGCTTTCAGGCGGAATGCGGCAGCGGGCGGCACTTGCCAGAACGCTTGCGCCGGACCCGGGACTGCTGCTTCTGGATGAGCCGTTTTCCGCGTTGGACTTTCAAACGAAGCTTTCTTTAGAAAACCTTGTCTTCAAAACATTAAAAGATTTTCAAAAAACCGCCGTGCTCGTCACCCACGATATCGGTGAAGCCATCGCCATGAGCGATACGATCTATTTATTTTCGAATCAGCCGGGCACCATCCATCAAATCTTCACCGTGCCCAAGGAGCTCGCGTCCTTAGATCCGTTTGACGCGCGTCAGGACCCGGCCTTTCAGCCGCTGTTTCAAACGATATGGAAGGAGCTGAACTCCCTTGAAAAACAGCAGCGGCACGATTGAACAGCTTCATCAGGAGTTTAAGAAAAACCACCAAAAAGAAAAACGCCGGATCCGTGCGTATCAGGCCGCCATTTTCATCGTATTTTTTGCCGGGTGGGAAATTTCGAGCAAGGCAGGCTGGATCGATCCGTTAATCTTCAGCTCACCCTCTGCCGTTTGCCGGCTCTTGTCGGAAAAGATCGCGGACGGATCTCTTGCGGCTCACATCGGCGTTACATTAGGAGAAACCGTTCTGGGCTTTTTGCTCGGCACACTTCTCGGCACATGCCTCGCCGCTCTGTTATGGTGGTCAAACAGGCTCGCCCGTGTGTTAGACCCGTACCTCGTCATTTTAAACGCGATGCCGAAGGTCGCACTCGGGCCGATTCTTATCGTCGCACTCGGGCCGAGTTTCACAAGCATCGTAGCCATGGGTGCAGTCATCAGTGTCATTATCACGACGATCGTCGTCTTTACGGCTTTTCAGGAAGTGGATGAGAATTATATTAAGGTCATGAAAACCTTCGGAGCGAAAAGGCGCATCATATTTAAAGAAGTCATCTTGCCGGCGTGCTCCCCCGCGATTGTTTCTGCGCTTAAAGTGAATGTCGGTTTATCCTGGGTCGGGGTCATTGTCGGCGAATTTCTTGTGTCCGAAAAGGGACTGGGCTACATGATCATTTACGGCTTCCAAGTCTTCAATTTCACTTTGGTGTTCTTAAGCCTTCTGATCATCGCTGTTTTTGCGACATTGATGTATCAGGGAGTCGAATGGTTAGAAAGAAAATGGACGAAAGGAAAAATATAAAAAAGACCCGTGCGGTATCGCCGGGTCTCCGTTTTTATGATTGAAATACGCCGTCCTCTTTCAGCTTTTTCAGGCTGATCGGAAGCACTGAATCTTTCATGATGAAACTGAACTTTTTATTTCTCGGGAGATTCTCCGGCAGTTCGCTGAACAGCACTGGCCCCTTCGTTTCAAAATAATCAGCCTGTTTTTCAAGCCTTTCAATATCGGCAAAATATATATTCTTAATGATTATCTTTTCCCTGCCGAGAACTTTATACTGTCCGACGTACTGAAGGTGTCTTACCGCAGCGCCGGTTTCTTCTTTCACCTCGCGCAGGGCCGCTTCCTCCGCACATTCCATCGGCTCCACTTTTCCGCCCGGAAATTCAAACCCCCGGTCTTCATGCTCAGTCAAAAGCCATTTATCGCCATATCGGCATATGACCCATACGTGCTTCGGGCTGTCTGAAAAAGGCTGGTGTTCAAAGGAGAGCTGAACAGTATTCTGATAATAGTCTTTAAACTCGTACATGTTTATCCCTCTAATCCGTTCCTTCATATCTTCCATACATCATACCACAGTTGCGTTTGTTCGGAAGCCCTTTATCAAAAATTCAGAGGAAAACCATCATACCCGCTAGTATAGCCTCGTTTGAAGCAAATGTTACGGTTTGCGCTTGAATTTATTTTTCAGGGTATCCAAAAGATCGACGAGCACCTGCGGAACCGGGATGCCCAGCGAGCTTGCCGTGATCACAATCTGTACCGATTCGTATAAGATATAAAACATGATAGCCAAATTACGGATAGCGCCTTCGGTATAAAGCAGCTGATCAAAAAAATGGCAAACTGAGACTAATGCCAGGGTCACAATTTTTTTGACCAGCCGCGCAAAAAGCCTTTTTGGGCTCAGCTGATGCAAAAGAGACTCTTTTAAGCTTGTACTGATAAATTCGATCGCCATGACCGATAGCAAAACCAGAAACGAATACTGAAAACCGCCAAAGAAAAATCCCGCTGCCGACACAATCACTGCAAAAAACGAAAAGATGCCAAAGTCTCTGCCCATTTGATCCAACATCCTTTCACAGAAACGGCCTTACATTATTCTATGAAAAGTGAACGGAACGGTCTGGATTTTTCAGAAAAATGGACAACATCTTCGGCGGCCAAATAAAAGACCGGACGCTCTAAAGCCCCGGTCTTCCCTTGTTAATTATCCTAAATACGCTTTCAGCATCCAGTTATGTTTTTCGATATTCTGGTGAATGGCCAGCAGCATATCGCCGGTCGTTTCATCCCCGACCTCATCTGCGAGATCCATTCCGCTTTTCAGCTCTTCTGCAATGACAGTGAAATCATCATAAATGTTCTGTACCATTTGTTCTGCGCTCTCATTGCCTTCCGCTTCTTTTATAGAAGCAGTCTTCAATGATTCCGTCATGGTGCCGATCGGCTTGCCGTTTAATGCCAGCAGACGCTCTGCAAGGTCATCAATATATGTAGCCGTTTCGTTATACAGCTCTTCGAATTTCTCATGCAATGTGAAAAAGTCCTTCCCTTTGACGTACCAATGATAGTTATGTAATTTCACATACATGACCGTCCAGTTTGCAACTTGTTTATTAACTGCTTCCAATAGTTTTTCTGACATCCCAATCTTCCTCCTTTGGTTTACTATTGATATACCCTATATATCGTGTGTTAAAACATAAATTTTTAGCCCTTGGTTTTCCATATGGAAAATATGTTATCATTTGTTAAAAAGGAGGGATTTCATGCTGCTTCTACTGAGTCTCGGCTTTCTTATCGTGCTTGCCGTGCTGCTTTTATCCATCTGGTCGACGGTAAGAGCCTATAACGTAAAGCATACGATCGATCCGCCGCAGGACGCATCAAACGGATTGACGGATAAAAACAAACCTTAATGATGTTGCGCCTTTTCCTCACGGCCGGAGGAATCATCGGCAGCTTCAGCATCCCCGACACGCACTTTTACAGTCGGCATATTGTGCTGCTGTTTTGCCGTTACGTGGGATTGAACGGTATATACACCTTCTTTATCGAATTCAGTCCGCAGATAATACGCCCCTTTTTCCTCCTTGGCCTTGCTTGTTTTGCCGCTGCCTTTTTTTCCTTCTTTCCATACTTCAAACATGACTTCATCCGCATCCGTGACCCGCTTACCGCCGTAAAAAACTTCCGCCTTGTATTCTGCTTTTTCATGCGGCTCTGCCGTTTCCGGTCCGGTAAGCTTGACTTCAAGCGCTTTCGGCTCTTCATCCGCGGAGGTTTTGTCCGCATTGCCTCCGCAAGAAGATAAAAGAAATACCATACCGCACATACCCGCTAATACAGCCCGTTTCATTCCATCACTCCTTCATGTTTGCTTCTATTTTAGCAAACGCTTACACATAAGGTGTGACATTTTTTAGAAATATGTAAAAAAGCCTTTTTGCATGACAGCAAAAAGGCCTGTTTTTTATCCGAACACTTTGAGCAAATCTTCTTTATCCTGTGACAGCCAGAAACGCATCAGGCGTTTCGCGCCTTCCAAATCATGAAGTTTCGCCTGGCCGCACTGTTTTTCGTTGGCTGCCGGGATCTCCGTAATATCGATGGCTTCTTTCAGCGTAGCGTCAAGCAGGTCGACAATTTCTTCCGCTGTCGGCTCGCCGCTCACAACAAGATAATAGCCTGTCTGGCAGCCCATCGGTGAAATATCTATGATGTCGAAGTGATCGTATTTCTCAGAATGTGTGCGAATCGTAAACGCAAGCAAGTGCTCAAGCGTATGAATCGTATCCGGCTTCATCGCCTGTTTGTTCGGCTGACAGAAGCGGATGTCAAACTTATTCACGACGCCGTCTGTTCCGACTTTATGCACCCCGCAATGTCTTACATACGGAGCCACAACCGCATTATGGTCAAGCTCAAAGCTTTCTACTGAAGGCATAATAGCACTCCCTTTTTTCAGAATATGCATCCATTATAACACAGTTTTCCGATAAGAATTGCGGCGGAAGCTTTTCAATCTGAAATTTTTTTTCTATACTGGCATTAGAAAGGTGGTTTTTTTGATGAAAACCATAATGATTGCGTTAATCCGCGGATACCAGAAGTTCATCTCTCCGCTGACGCCGCCGTCATGCCGCTTCTATCCGACATGTTCTCAGTACGGAATCGAAGCCGTCAGGACTCACGGCGCATTAAAAGGCGGATGGCTGACCTTGAAGCGAATCTTAAAGTGCCATCCGTTTCATCCGGGCGGGGTTGATCCCGTACCGGAAAAAAAGCAAAAGCATTAGTCCATATGCTGGTAGCCATCGATCACCAGATCAAGTTTACCGGTTTCAGGATCAATCACCAGACCGTGCACCGGCACATTGTCAGGGAAAAGCGGATGGTGTTTAATGACGTTTACGCTGTCTGTCACACTCGCTTCTACAGAATCGAAGCTTTTCAGCCATTGATCAAGATCAACGCCTGAGTGCTTCAGCATGTCAATCCGCTCTTTCGGAATACCGCGGTCAATAATTTTACCGAGCATATCCTCGCTGTTGATTTTGCTCATGCCGCAATCATGATGGCCGATCACGCAGACTTCATCAGCGTTTAATTCATATACGGCCACTAAAAGGCTGCGCATGATGCTTCCGAACGGGTGGGCGACAAGCGCGCCGGCACTTTTAATAATTTTCACATCGCCGTTTCGCATGTTCATCGCATGGGGAAGCAATTCAACAAGGCGTGTGTCCATGCAGGACAGAATCGCCATCTTTTTATCCGGGAATTTAGATGTTTGGTATTTTTCATAATCTTTGTTTTTAGTGAACTGCTCATTAAAATTCATGATATCGTTTAGAAGACTCATCTTGGTGTTTCCTTTCTGCCTTTTTATTCACAATATAACACAAGGCGGGCCATTTCGTCACTACCCGCACCTGATCACAAAGTAACAGACGGCCCAATAAATAAGACAAACCCCCTCGGGCTTGTCTTACTTTCCCATATTGTATTTTTTGTTGAACTGTTCGACTCTCCCGCCTTTTTCGTTGAACTTTTGGCGGCCTGTATAAAACGGATGTGTATCTGAGCTGATTTCTACTTTAATCAGCGGATATGTTTTTCCGTCCTCCCACTCTGCCGTTTCCTCTGACGTTTTCGTTGAATGGCTTAAAAATCGGTAGCCGCTGTTCACATCTTGAAAAATCACTTGATGGTTATCCGGATGAATATCTTTTTTCATGCTGATCTCCCTTTCTTAAATCGTAATAATTACGTTTTATTCTAAACCTTAAATAGGCGCTTGTCAATCATATATGCCCTGATCCCTTGATTTCTAAACCCTGCCCATATATGGAATCAGAAGAATAATCTAATGGCTTCAGCAAATAATATAACCACATTACATAAAACGGTAATAAGAAAGGCGGTTTATGACGTGGATGATTTAGTGTTAGCCAGAAGCCTGTTCGGGACAACCATGGGCTTTCATATTATTTTTGCGACGCTTGGTGTCGGCTTGCCTCTGATGATTTTAATGGCTGAATTGATTTATCAAAAAACCAAAGATCCTCATTATGCCATTATGGCGAAAAGGTGGACAAAGGCGCAGGCGGTTCTGCTCGGCGTGGCGATACCGACCGGAACGATCGCGGGTACACAGCTTGCTCTTTTGTGGCCCGGATTCATGGAGGTCATCGGCAGAGTGATGTCACTCCCGTTTCAAATTGAAATTTATGCTTTCTTTATCGAAGCGCTGTTTATGTCCATTTATGTCTATGCCGCTGACCGGCTGACTCCGGCGATGCGCATCATTGCGGTTATTTTCGTTTTGATCGGCGCTGCGGCATCTGCCGTCTTAATCACAAATGTTCACGCATTTGAAGGAACGCCGGCCGGCTTTAAAATTTTAAACGGCAAAATCACTGACGTCGAACCGTGGGCCGCATTTTTTAATCCAAGCTTTTTCACCACCGCGGGCCATGTCGTTCTGACGGCTTTCATGACCGGTGCATTTATCGTCGCCTCAGTAGCAGCTTATAAAATGCTAAGAACGAGAAAACAGGAGCAGATATACCGGTTTCACCGAAAAGCGCTGCTGCTCGCTTTAACGATCGGCGGAATCTTTTCCATTATTGCTTCTTTAAACGGACACGAATCAGCTCAGCTTCTTTACGAATACCAGCCTGAAAAGCTTGCGGGCGCAGAAGGGCTGTTCGAAACAAGATCACACGCTCCGCTTGCGATCGGCGGTTTTACCGATCCAAAAGAAGAAAAAGTAAAATGGGCGATAGAAGTGCCGTGGGCTTTAAGCTTTTTGGCTGCAAACAGCTTTGATACCGTCGTTAAAGGGTTGAACGCGTTTCCGAAAGACGAGTGGCCGCCTTTATTCATTCATACACTGTTTAACGGAATGGTCGGCATCGGAATGCTGCTCATTTTATACTCCATCATCGGCATCGTATGGAGAAAAATCTTAAAGAAAGACAGCTTTCCGACTTGGCTTTTAATTTTATTTTTAACCGCAGGACCGCTCAGTCTGATCGGAATTGAATTCGGGTGGATATTCGCTTGTACGGGACGGCAGCCATGGGTGATTTATCATCTGCTGAAAACATCAGATGTCGTCACCACAACCGGTTCAATCGGCTTGCTGTTCATCCTGTTTACGGTGGTTTACGCCATTTTGGCGGCCGCAGTCATTTATGTGCTGCTTTATTATTTCCGCAAACATCCCGTTGAGGAGGATGTAAAAGCGGCGGAATCTTAACAAAGAAAGGGCTGAATTGAAATGGACATTACCATGGACGCTCTCATCGCGATATCAATCGTATGGGGCTTCGTGTTTATCTACGCGGTCATGGCAACGATGGACTTCGGAGCCGGCTTTTGGTCGATGATTTATTTAAATAAAGAACAAACAAAGGCGACAAACATCGCCAACCGTTATTTGTCCCCGACATGGGAAGTGACCAATGTCTTTATCGTCGCAATCGTTGTCGCCCTTTTCAGCTTCTTTCCCGGGGCAACCTTCGTGCTGGGGACCGTTTTATTGATTCCGGGGAGTATCATTCTGCTGCTTTTAGCGATCCGCAGCGGCTTTCTCGTCTTCTCCAATACGGCGAAGGAAAGAAAAATCATGAGATATATCTCCGGAATTTCAGGCTTCATTATTCCTGCCGTGCTGATTTTGGTCCTTCCGGTCACACACGGGGGATTTATCGACAAGACGGGCGGAGTGTATCACTTAAATTTGGCAAATGTCTTTACAAGCCCTAATGCGTATGCGTTTATCGGCTTTGCCATTTTAAGCACTTTGTTTTTATCTTCGCTGCTTCTGGCTGACTTTTCAAATGTTGCGGAAGAGGAGCATGCGTACCGCATCTACAGACGGAGCTCTTTAATAACAGGGCCGCTGTCACTTCTTTTTGCCATCTTCATTATGGTGACATTACGCTCTGAAGCCGGCTGGCTGTATACGGGGATGATGAAAGACAAGACATGGCTCATCCTGTCTGTCATTACATTTATTATTGCGGGCGCGGCCCTGTTTCTGCCGAATAAACGCTTCGGCCAGAACATCGGCAAACCGAGAATCGCCATGATCGCCATTGCGCTGCAATATTTCCTGGCAAGCTATGCGTACGGACGGGCCCACCTTCCTTATATGATTTATCCCGATATTACGGTCATGTCTGGATTTACGGAGCCGGCAACCTTCAAGGCGCTGTTTATGACGTATATCGTCGCTTTCATTATCTTGTTTCCCGGGTTTTATTTCTTCTGGAAGCTCTTTATGAAAGACAGACGTTATATCCGCCAAGAGGAATAACAGAAATCAGAGCGGTTCATACTAATGGCGTACCTTTTATCATGGAGGGGGAGTCAGCATGGATCATCAAAAAATACTGTGTGAAGTCAATAACTGCTCTTATTGGGGCAAAGGAAACAAATGCACGGCCGACGCGATTTATGTTGTCAGCCATACAGGCGAAACCGCTGAAAAAAGTGAAGAAACCGATTGCAAAACCTTTAAACCGTTTGATTTATAAAAAAAGAGCTGTTTTTATACAGCTCTTTTTCATTTCGGCGCCGATGAAAAGCATTGCAGAAACGGCAAATTGGCGGCGGCAGACGGTACAATCAGTATCGAGAAAGCAACGCTTGCGATGTTAAGCTGAGACTGTTTGAAAAAAATTATCACATTCGTCTGCTAAAAAAACCGGCTTTTTCAGCCGGTTCAAACAGGGAAGGGGTGATGTTGAACAGTTTCAATATAACAGCAGCTTACAGTGTGCTCAACTTGCTGAAATAAAGTTTTATCAGCTGTTCGTTGTGAAAACGTCCATTTGGGTGACGTATTTTCTCATTACTTCCTGATTCACGCTGACACCCAGTCCAGGATCGTCCGGAACAGAGATAAATCCCTCTTCGATACGGATGTCAGGAGTAACGATATCCTCCTCCCAGTATCGGTCTGATGAGGAAATGTCACCCGGTATCGTAAATTGCGGCAGCGAAGCAAGCGCGACTGTCTGCGCTCTCGAAATGCCGGTCTCGAACATTCCGCCGCACCATACCGGCATGTGATGCTCTCTGCATAAATCATGTATTTTTAAAGCTTCTGTCAGGCCTCCTACACGCGCCGGTTTTATGTTAATGATTTTACAGCTTCCAAGCTCAATCGCCCGCCTCGCGTCATCAAATGAGCATATACTTTCATCAAGACATATCGCCGTTCTCAAATGTTTTTGCAGGTGGCGGTGATCGACAATATCATCTGCCTGAAGCGGCTGTTCTATCATCATTAATTGGAATTCATCCAATTCTTTCAGCCTGCTGATGTCTTTCAGTTCATATGCCGAGTTGGCATCCGCCATCAGCGGTAAGTTCGGGAAACGGCTGCGGATGGCTCTGACCAAATCAACGTCACGGCCGGGCTGAATTTTTATTTTTATACGTTGATAACCTTCTTTTACGTATTGCTCAATTTCCCGAAGCATCACATCATCCGAAGCAAGACCCACTACGACCCCGGCGGGCACTTTATCTCTTTTGCCCCCTAAGGCTTCTGCGAGAGATATCCCCTTTTTCTTGGCATATAGATCCCACACGGCTGATTCGAGCCCCGCTTTTGCCATGCGGTTTCCTTTGAAACGCGCGAGACTGTCAGGCACTTCTGACGGATGGAAAAACTCGCGGCCTACGATATTTGGGATGAAAAAATCTCTCAGCATATGCGCGCATGTCTGAATCGTTTCTTCTGTATACCAAGGAGAAGAAAACGCCGATACCTCCCCCCAGCCCGTTCTGCCGGTTTCGTCGATCGCCTCCACGATCAAAAATTTGCGGTCCTGCAGCGTTTCAATACTTGTTTTAAACGGTTTTTTCAGCCTCATACTTACATGATAAAGGGTGATTTTTTCAATCTTAATCATGACAATTCTCCTTTACGAAGCTCATTCAGCCGATGTCTCATCAGTTTATTGGACGCGTTCCGCGGGAGCTCGTCAACCGCGAAAAAAGCAGCCGGCACTTTATATTTTGCAAGGCGTTCTCGGCAAAAGGCGGCCAGCTCTTCTGCACTGACAGAAGAAGTCAGCACGAGAAAGGCATGCGGCACTTTCCCCCACTTTGGATCTTCGGCTCCTGAAACACCTGCTTCTGCTACAGCCGGATGGGCAAGCAGCGCCGCTTCCACTTCAGCCGGATAGATGTTCTCTCCGCCTGAAATGATGAGATCCGACCGTCTGTCCAGCACATATAAAAACCCTTCGTCATCTAAATAGCCAAGATCGCCCGTTTTAAACCAGCCATTATGAAAAGCGGCCTGATTCGCTTCATCACGATGATAGTACCCTTTCATCACATTCGGGCCTTTTACCGTGATTTCACCGTGTTCAAACGGCGTACAGCGATTTCCTTCTTTTTCAATTCTGATCTCGCATGAAAACAGCGGTTTACCGGCCGAGCCGAGCTTTTCCATGCTGAATTCAGGTGACAGCGTGACAATCTGTGAGCAGGTTTCTGTCAAGCCGTAAGACTGGAAGACCGGAAATTGCTTTCTTCGGCATTCTTCAAGGAGCGGCAGGGGGGCCGGCCCTCCGCCAAGCAGAATGCACCGCAATGATTCCGGACATTGTTCGGTTTCCGCAAGCAGACCTGAAAGCATTGTCTGCACCGCTGATATGATCGTGACCCGGTGTGAGCGGATGCTGGCAAGCACATCAGTAACTGAAAATTTTCGGTGCAGCACGACAGGCATGCCGTAAATGACCGACTTAAACAGCGCTGACAGACCGCTGATATGAAACAGCGGCAGCGCAATAAGCCAGCGGTCCCGCTCCGTGACCCCCAGATTCAGCGCAGACGATACAGCGCTGGAATAATGGTTTCCGAAAGTCTGCTGCACCCCCTTCGGCCTTCCCGTTGTTCCTGACGTATACATAAGAGTCGCCGTATCATCAAGTGTTACATAAGCTTCCGGCTCCATGTCACCCGCCTTTTCAGCTTGCAGCTCGTCCACATCTGCGACAGCGACTGCAGATTCATAATCTTCGCGGCAAAAACCGTCTTCCGTCAATAAAAGCTTCGCCTCTGAATCTTCGAGCTGAAACAGCCGTTCTTGTTTTGAGAGCTTCGTATTTAACAGCACCGCTTCCGCTCCTAATAAGAAGCAGGCGTGAACGGCATAAATCATTTCTGGGCGGTTAGAAAGCAAAATTGCAACACGGTCTCCTTTTTTAAGCTTGCAGTATTCGGACAGCCGCGCGGCCATTTGTTCAGAAGCATGATACAATTCTCTGAATGTCATCTGTTTGTTTTCAAATATGAGAGCGATTCTCTCAGGTGTCAGCTGAGCCCTTTGAATGAGCCAATTTGGCTGTTCTGTCAGCATGTTATCATCTCCGAGGTAAAAGTACTGTGTTTGAAAAGAAAACAGCTTGGACCAGAGCGGCTCAAGCTGTTTCGTAGTGTCATCTGATCACGGAAAACGAGGGAACTGACCGAAATCCGGACTGCGTTTTTCTTTAAAGGAATCGCGGCCTTCTTTCGCTTCGTCTGTCGTGTAATAAAGAAGTGTTGCATCTCCCGCAAATTGCTGAATTCCGGCGAGGCCGTCTGTATCTGCGTTAAATGCCGCTTTAAGGAAACGAAGGGCTGTAGGACTTTTCTCAAGCATTTCCTCACACCATTTAATGGTTTCCTCTTCAAGTTTCTCTAATGGGACAACCGTATTGACAAGACCCATGTCGAGCGCTTCCTGCGCATTGTATTGACGGCACAGATACCAGATTTCACGGGCTTTCTTATGTCCGACGATACGCGCCAGGTAGCCTGAACCGTAACCGGCATCAAAGCTTCCCACTTTCGGTCCGGTCTGACCGAAAATCGCGTTATCAGCCGCAATCGTTAAATCACAGACGATATGAAGCACATGGCCTCCGCCGATCGCGTAACCTGAAACCATTGCTACAACCGGTTTAGGAATCACGCGGATCAAACGCTGAAGATCAAGCACGTTCAGACGCGGGATCTGATCGTCTCCGACATATCCGCCGTGACCGCGGACTTTTTGGTCTCCGCCTGAACAGAATGCTTTATCTCCCGCTCCCGCAAGAACGATGACACCAATATTAGAGTCATCACGCGCACAAGCAAATGCGTCAATCATTTCTGATACCGTCTTAGGAGTAAATGCGTTATGTACCTCCGGGCGGTTAATTGTTATTTTTGCAATACCGTTATACGTCTCGTACAAGATTTCATCGTACTGACGTTCAGTTTTCCATTCTGCAGCCATTGATATGACCTCCTTCATTTTTGCCTGAGTCCGGCCGAAAAGCTATTTTCTATATGCTTTACAAGCCGTATAAAAACTCACTTACTATCTTACCAAAAATTCGCGGCTGTTCCACATGTACCGTGTGCCCCGCCTGTTTGACAACCTCTATTTTACTTGATGGGAGCAGGTTATGCACCTTTTGATTAATCACGCAAAACTTTTCGTCCCATTCACCGCATATAAGCAGAACGGGCGCCTTGATGCGGTCTAAAGCATCCCACCAGGAAGGCTGCGAGCCCGTCCCCATTCCGAGCAGGCTGCCTGCAAGTCCGGACGGATTATTTTTCAGCCTGCCGGCACGGATGGACGCCTTTACGCTGTCCGGCAGAGAAAGCTGCGTGGCAAACAACGGAATGCCCTCCCAATAATCGACAAACGATGTTATGCCTTCCTTCAATATAAAGTCCGCAAGCTTCCGGTCTGACTGAATCCGCTTTTTGCGTTCCTGAAGCGTGCTGAGACCAGGAGTGGAGCTTTCCAAAACAAGCGCTGACACCCGGTGCGGAAATGCCTGTGCAAAGGAATACGCAAGTCTTCCCCCCATAGAATAACCAATAAGTTTCACTTTGTGAAGTTTTAATTGATCAAAAACGGCGGCAAGGTCCGCAACCTGCCGGCTCGTACTGTACCTTGCCGCTTGCACAGGCGCGTCTGTCTCCCCGTGACCCAGGCAGTCAATCATCACCATTCGCTCGCCGGGAAACATTTCGCGCAGAAACATCCATGATTCTTTACTGCCCGTAAATCCGTGCAGACAAACAATTGCTTCAGACGAGCGGTCACCGGTATCATTCACCCGGTAGCACACGCCGTCAGCCATTTTGACAGTTACAGTCTCCATTCTTTTTTCACTTCCCGCACTGCGGCCTGCAGCAGATCGCGATGGAATTGAACTCTTGAGGTCCGATCTGTTTTAAGCTCGATAATATGAAGTCCGGGCTTGTCCGCCTGCGGCTGATATGCATCCTTAAATGCTTCCCATGTCTCAGGGCAAGTATACGTCCCGCCATACAGTGCTGCGGCATGCTTGAAATCAAGGCCCGTCGGCGTACCGAATAGTTCTTCAAAATGAGTTTTATCAGATGCCTGCGGCAAAAATGAGAAAATCCCGCCGCCATCATTGTTTATTAAAATAACCGTAAGCGGAATTCCAAGTTTTTTAGCCGCTAACAGCCCGTTTAAATCATGGTAAAACGATAAATCTCCAATCACAAGCGTGACGGGAGCTTTTGTTCCCTCACATACGCCCATAGCCGAGGAAACAACTCCGTCAATTCCGTTAGCTCCGCGGTTGGCATAGACGCGGAAGGAACGATCTTGCTTTTCAAAGAAAGTATCCACATCGCGAATCGGCATGCTGTTGCCGACAAAAATCGAACTGTCTTCAGGAACAAGGTGCTGAAGGTGACGATATACATTTCCTTCGAATGACAAATTATCCATGCCCGCATGCTGTAAATGGCCGCGGAACCGTTCATTGACAAACTGCCATTTCTCCAGCCATTCGGATAGCCGTCTTCCCGTTTCAACTGAACGGACCGCTTCCAAAAACACCGACGGATGGCAATGAATCATATGCGCGCCGGCCTGAGTGGGATCTCTCCACCCTCCGTCTTCATCGACGATAAACTGCTCAATGGCAGGATCATCCCTGAGCCATACAAAGAGCGGTTTGGAAACCGGCATCGGACCGAAGCGAATCACAGCTTCCGGACGCAGCACTTCTTTTATCTCCTCATCTCTTAAGAACGAGTCATAAGCATCAATGATCAGCGCCTTATCATGCTTTCCGTTTCGCAGATTTGAAAGCGGATCAGCCAAAATCGGGAATTGAAGCATCTCGGCAAGCGCGAGGATCTGCTGTTTTTCTGCTTCACCGTGAATTTCGCCGCAGACGATCATCCCCTTTTCGGTATTCGCAAGACGCTCTGTAATATGACGCAGTGAGGCCGGATCGGCAGACTGAATCCCTGTTGTGACAGAGACATGCCGATCTGATCTCATTCTTTCAAAAGGCCGGGCTGACAAATCAGGCATCAAAGGCTCCCTGAGCGGCACATTGACATGCACCGGTCCCATCGGCTGTTTCCCCGCTTCACTTGCGGCTCTGCCGGCCAAAGTTCTGATATAACTCAGCATTTGAGGATTTTCCTCGGGAAGAGCCGAGTCTGTGAAAAACTTAACAAAGTTACCGAACAGAAAATGCTGGTTAATCGCCTGAGGCGCCCCTACTTCCCTTAATTCATGGGGCCGGTCAGCAGTCAGGACAATGAGAGGCACTCTTGAATAATGAGCCTCAATCACGGCCGGATAGAAGTTAGCCGCTGCCGTTCCTGACGTACAAATCAGCATGACGGGACGCTGGCGGGCTTTTGCAAGACCGAGTGCGAAAAAACCTGCGGATCGTTCATCAATTTGTATATGGACTTGAATATCCGGGTGGGCCGCTGCCAAAACCGCCAGCGGAGTCGACCTCGATCCGGGACAAACGACCGCGTCGGTTACACCAGAAAGAGCGAATTCATCAATAAAGCTTCCGATATAATGTGTAATCGGGTTTGTCAAAGCCTTTCACCTCCTAAAGCAGAGATCATCGGCTTTAGTTTAATTTGTGTTTCTTCATATTCTGATTGCGGATCTGAATCTTCAACAATGCCGCAGCCTGCAAAAAGGCGCGCCCTTTTGTCTTCAATCAATCCTGATCGGATGGCCACGACAAATTCTCCGTTTTCCCTGCCGTCCATCCAGCCGATCGGCGCCGCGTACCACCCGCGTGTCATCGGTTCAATTTCAGCAATAACATCAACAGCTTTCTGCTGGGGCGCTCCGCCCAATGCCGGTGTGGGATGCAGCTTTTCAATTAAATCAAACAGCGAAGCGGACGTTTTAAGACGGCCGGTGATCGGTGTATATAGATGCTGCACACTTTTTGTTTTATATAATTGCGGACCTGCAGGCTTTTTCACATCACTGCAGCTCGATAAAAAAGCATCGTTTATCATCTGAACCACAAAATCATGCTCCGCCAGGTTTTTTTCGTCATGCAGCAATTCTTCGCCGAGACGGTCATCTTCTTCCTGACTTTCTCCGCGCTTAATTGAACCTGCCAGACAAGAGGACATGACGTCTTTGCCGGATTTTTTGATCAGCCGTTCCGGTGAAGCGCCGACAAAGCATTTATTTCCCTGCTCAATCGCAAAAACATAGCTTGTCGTTTGATCCGTCAAAAGCTTGCGGACAACGCTCTCCGCCGGAATCGGCCCGTCATATGACAAAACGACTTCCCTTGCCAGGACGACTTTATCATATTGATTTGCTTTCATATCATTTGTTGCTGTTTTAATGGCGTCAAGCCAGTTTTCTACATCTAGTTCTTCCGCTTTTGTTAAATCAGGATATTCCTCATATGTCATTGAAGAAACTGTAAAAGCTTCAGAAAAAGATTTCAGACGTTTCAGCACATCTTCTGCCTGATTGCCGTCTGCCGCCCATTGATTGACGGTTAAATAATCACCATCCGCCGTCTTTGTCAGCATGAGTGAGGGAATAAAAAACAGTCCTTCTTCGAACCCATCCCATTCGTCTCCTCTTTCTTCAGCGGGATTAAATGAAAAACCGCCGAATAAGACAGGGCCGACCGCGGTATGCGCCGCCTCTTCTTCTTCATGAATATGATAAGCCGTCTTTTTAAAGCGCTCCCATTGTTCAAAAACATCTTGATAACGTTTTTCGTTTTTTTCATTCGATTGGAACAGCGCTTCTGTGCCAAGACCGACTATTGTTAATTCACTACCGGGTTCTGACCAAAAAAATCGTTTGCCTTTATATTTTTTTGCTCCGTCTTTGAAAAATGATAGAGGGTCTAAAGACGCAATACGTCTTGAATAGCTCAATAAGACAGCATGGTTGACTTGTTTGGCTTTATGTAATGCATGATCTGCTTCCTCTCGGAACGTATGCTGCACCGTTGTCACCATGAGACATTCCTCCATAATCCGTTAAATGCTTTTAATACAATACACCTGTGATGACTTTGTGTCAAACACACAGATTTGCGCACGACAAAATGCCTGCATTTCTTATTATAAACCTTTTTGCGCAAATGAATAAAGAAACAAACTTGAATTTTCTTTCCCCACTCTCGGCAATCACTGTATCCTTTACTTTACTGTGGGAAAACGACCATTTTTATCCACCATTTTTCTGCACAAAAACGTTCATACTAACAGTCATAAGCATCACATAGAAACGAGGGAATGATGTGCTTACAAATGAACAGATCACACACTTGAAAAAAGAGCTCGAAGAAGCCAAACATGATATCTTAAGTCGTTTTAAAGAGAATGACCAATTTCAATTAACAGATGAATTCCCGTATCAGTCATCCGGCGAATTGTCTTCCTATGACAATCATCCCGGCGATCAGGCGACTGAATTATACGAGCGTGAAAAAGATCTGGCGCTCCTCGACCATGAACGGGAGCACCTTCGCGACATTGATTACTCCTTGAAACAAATTGAAAACGGCACATACGGTATTTGTGAAGTCAGCGGCAAAGAAATCCCTTATGACAGACTGGAAGCTCTGCCGACGGCTACCACCTTGGCGGAATATTCCTCTCAGGATGCCGTTTCTAAAGACAGGCCGATTGAAGAGGAAACACCGTTCGGACAGTTTGAATTTGATGATGATGAATCAATACGGCCGCCTTACGATAGTGAAGACTCATATCAGGATGTAGAGGAATACGGAAACTCAGAAACACCTCAAGATTTAGAGGTTCCGCCTCTCAGCTACAACGATATGACAATGAACTCAGAAGAAAACATCGGCTATGTTGAGGATTATGAAAATTTTATCGCCACAGATATTACCGGAAAAAACATTTCCGTGTATCCAAGCAGAGACCACGAAAAATATGAACAGGAACTGGATGAAGAAGGAATTATGACGACTTTCGGCGATCTTCATGCTGACTAAAACCCCGGTAAGCCGGGGTTTTTACATTTGTTGCATTTTTGCAATGGAAACTCATACACTTAATGGTGCATGGCTCTCAACAAGGTTTGACCTTTCTAAAATCGGGAATGACATTGAACAATGGAGGGAAGAGATGAAAAAGAAGTATATCGGTGCGATCATTGTATTTATCATTACATATGCCTTGTTTTCCTTAGCGGGGTTTCTCTTTCCCGTAGATCGGGAATGGTACGACGCGCTTCAAAAACCTGACTGGACGCCGAGCGGATCAGTGATAGGCATCATATGGGCGGTTTTGTTTGCACTTATCTCCCTGTCAGCAGCCTTGGTATACGTAAAGCTTTCATGTAAAGAATCCAAAGCTTTCTGGGTGATGCTTCTCATCAATTATATCGTGAATCAAGGATTCAGCTTTTTTCAATTCACACAGAAAAATTTTCTTGCTGCATCTATCGATTGCCTGCTTGTAGCCGTTACAACACTCATTTTATTGATGATTGCCGGTAAATACAGCAAAGCTTCAGCCTGGCTTTTGGTTCCTTATTTATTATGGAGCGCTTTTGCCACATACCTGTCTTTTACCATTTACAATATGAACTCATAATAAAAAACCTTGCATAGTATGCAAGGTTTTTTTAATGACCCGTACGGGATTCGAACCCGTGTTACCGCCGTGAAAGGGCGGTGTCTTAACCGCTTGACCAACGGGCCTTATGGCGGAGAAGGAGGGATTTGAACCCTCGCGCCGCTTACACGACCTACACCCTTAGCAGGGGCGCCTCTTCAGCCACTTGAGTACTTCTCCATATGGCTCCACAGGCAGGATTCGAACCTGCGACCGATCGGTTAACAGCCGATAGCTCTACCACTGAGCTACTGTGGAAAATTATCATGGTGGGCCTGAGTGGACTCGAACCACCGACCTCACGCTTATCAGGCGTGCGCTCTAACCAGCTGAGCTACAGGCCCACGACAATATAAAAATGGAGCGGGTGATGGGAATCGAACCCACGACATCAGCTTGGAAGGCTGATGCTTTACCACTAAACTACACCCGCATTTGTTTGGGGCGATTGATGGGAATCGAACCCACGAGTGCCAGAGCCACAATCTGGTGCGTTAACCACTTCGCCACAACCGCCAAAACAATATTAAATTAAAATGGTGGCTCGGGACGGAATCGAACCGCCGACACACGGATTTTCAGTCCGTTGCTCTACCAACTGAGCTACCGAGCCTTTTTATATAAATGGCGGTCCGGACGGGACTCGAACCCGCGACCTCCTGCGTGACAGGCAGGCATTCTAACCAACTGAACTACCGGACCATTTTTTTGGTTGCGGGGGCAGGATTTGAACCTGCGACCTTCGGGTTATGAGCCCGACGAGCTACCGAACTGCTCCACCCCGCGATGATGATTAAATTAGATATGGCGGAGGAAGAGGGATTCGAACCCCCGCGGGCTTTGACACCCCTGTCGGTTTTCAAGACCGATCCCTTCAGCCAGACTTGGGTATTCCTCCGTATAAGTGGTGGACCTTGTAGGACTCGAACCTACGACCGGACGGTTATGAGCCGTCTGCTCTAACCAACTGAGCTAAAGGTCCAATGGTAGCGGCGGAGGGGATCGAACCCCCGACCTCACGGGTATGAACCGTACGCTCTAGCCAGCTGAGCTACACCGCCAAAAAACAATTAAAATCAAGTGGAGCCTAGCGGGATCGAACCGCTGACCTCCTGCGTGCAAAGCAGGCGCTCTCCCAGCTGAGCTAAGGCCCCAAAGTGGTCGGGAAGACAGGATTCGAACCTGCGACCCCATGGTCCCAAACCATGTGCTCTACCAAGCTGAGCTACTTCCCGATTTTTCAAAAGTATGTATGGCGCGCCCGAGAGGAGTCGAACCCCTAACCTTTTGATCCGTAGTCAAACGCTCTATCCAATTGAGCTACGGGCGCAACAATAAGTGCCGAGGGCCGGACTTGAACCGGCACGGTAGTCACCTACCGCAGGATTTTAAGTCCTGTGTGTCTGCCAATTCCACCACCCCGGCATGGATGGTATAGTTTAGTTGGAGCGGAAGACGGGATTCGAACCCGCGACCCCCACCTTGGCAAGGTGATGTTCTACCACTGAACTACTTCCGCGTTTGGCAATGCGGATGAAGGGACTTGAACCCCCACGTCTGTAAAGACACTAGAGCCTGATTCTAGCGCGTCTGCCAATTCCGCCACATCCGCAAGAAAAAAACATGGTGAGCCATGAAGGACTCGAACCTTCGACCCTCTGATTAAAAGTCAGATGCTCTACCAACTGAGCTAATGGCTCTTTTTACAAGAGACTTATATAGTATAACATATAAAAGTGGTGCCGGCAAGAGGACTTGAACCCCCAACCTACTGATTACAAGTCAGTTGCTCTACCAATTGAGCTACACCGGCCTAATACGCCAACTTATGTATGATAGAAATGGTGGAGGATGACGGGTTCGAACCGCCGACCCTCTGCTTGTAAGGCAGATGCTCTCCCAGCTGAGCTAATCCTCCGTATATTACACTTACGTGTAATGGCTTGGCGGCGTCCTACTCTCACAGGGGGAAACCCCCGACTACCATCGGCGCTGAAGAGCTTAACTTCCGTGTTCGGCATGGGAACGGGTGTGACCTCTTCGCTATCGCCACCAAACCATTGAGAGTGTTCTCTCAAAACT
>NZ_JBIUFR010000001.1:1045000-1997852 GCF_053545315.1 Bacillus sp. CIS52 | reverse complement strand
ATTAGGCACGCCGCCAGCGTTCGTCCTGAGCCAGGATCAAACTCTCCGATAAATGGATCACAGACTAAGTTCACTGCATCCTGCAGTAACGTCTGTGTGATCTGCATCGTGCAGACCTTAGTTTGACTGACTACGCACATCACTGTGCGATTTATTTAAAACTTTGAATTAACAGGTACGTTTTGTCTTGTTTAGTTTTCAAAGATCATTACCGCTTGTCGAAGCAGCTTTATTATCTTACCACTCAGCTTCTTTTATGTCAACAACTTTTTTCAAGTCGTTTTCGAAGCTTTTTGTTTTGTCTGCTGTTCATCAGCGACGTTTAATAATATAACACCCTTTTGAAAGTATGACAATAGTTTTTTTAAAAAAAGTCTCCGTTTATTTTCTTTCATACTTATTTCAGTTTCTCTTCTATAGAAAGAATGCAGTCTTGTGGTTTGGTATATTTTCTTGTATAGTAAGATTGAACTAAATACTTGATGACCACAAGGGGAGCATTAAAGCTGAGAGTGAACGTTTTGTTCTGACCCTTTGAACCTGTTAGTTAACGCTGGCGTAGGGATGTGGCAAAGCCAAATGATTTGCAGTTTATGTAAGCAGCGCGCGGACCTTTTCCCATCCTTCCCCGCGCTGCTTTTTTGTTTATCCTTGATACGGTTGTCTGAGCAGGGGGAAAACTATGAATCATTCAACACAGCTTGTGCGCTTAATAGAAATAGCGATTATGACCGGAGCGGCCGTCATTCTGGACATTGTGTCAGGTATGTTTCTCCGGATGCCCCAAGGCGGATCAGTCTCTATTATGATGATTCCGATTTTTTTGATTTCATTCCGCTGGGGAGTGAAGGCCGGGCTTACGACAGGCTTTTTAACAGGGATTGTCCAGATCGCCATCGGCAATTTGTTTTTGCAGCATCCGGTGCAGCTATTTCTTGATTATATCGCGGCGTTTGCAGTTCTCGGTTTCAGCGGCTTGTTTGCTTCCGGTGTCCGTGAAACGGCATTGGCTAAAAAAAGAGGCGCATTAACGGTGTATGTGGTAAGCGGCGTTTTTATCGGCAGTGTACTGCGGTATGCGGCACATGTAATCTCCGGAGCGGTCTTTTTCGGAAGCTATGCTCCGAAGGGCACTCCGGTCTGGATTTATTCGCTCGTCTACAACGCGACTTATATGATTCCTTCTTTTATCCTTTCAGCCATTGTCCTTATCTTATTATTCATGACAGCGCCGCGGCTTCTTGAATCCAAGCGGGCAAATTGAAACAGCAGGCGGGTTATGCCTGCTGTTTTTTTATCCAGAGCTGCGTTCTTCTTTCGAATCGCTCAGTTCTTTTGTAAGTTCATTTATGCTTTGTTTTATGTTTCCTTTGCCTGAAAAATTCTCAATGATCTCTTTTACATTGATTCCGGAAGATGCTTTTAAACTTTCCTGAAGACCGGCCATTAAATTGGTTGCATAGCCCGTGACTTTATTGGCTCCGCCGTTTTCACCGCTTCCTCCCGTATCAACAACCGTTATTTTATCAATGTTGGAAAGAGGCGCCGAGACTTGCTTCGCATACTCAGGCAGCATTTTCACAATCATATCGAGGATTGCGGCCTGCCCGTATTTTTCGAAGGCTTCAGCAATTTTCTCTTTAGCTTCCGCTTCCGCAAGACCTTTCAGGCGGATGACTTCTGCTTCGGTTTTTCCTCTCGCCTTTTCAGCCTCCGCTTTAGCAAGACCGTCAATTCTCACGCGTTCAGCTTCCGCTTTGGCCATCGCTTCAATACTATACTGTTCGGCATCTGCTTCTGCGAGCTGCTTCGCCTTTGCAGCTGCGGCCGCTTGTTCTACCGAATAACGATCGGCATCGGCTTTTTTCTTCACTTCAGAGTCATACTGGCGCTCACGGCGGAGAATTTCTTTTTCTTCCAATTCAATCTGCTTTTGCCGCTCAATAATTTTAATCTGCATTTCCTGCTCTGTCACCTGCTGGCGGGCTTTTGCTGTTTCGAGGTCATATGCCTGGTCGGCATTGGCTTTTGCTGTGTCCTGCTCTCTTCTGTATTCCGCCATTTTCAGCTGATTGATTTTTTCCGCTTCAGCTATTTCCGTCGCCCGCTCCAGCTCTGATTTTTTTGCGTCTTTATCAGCGGCCGCGCGTTTAATCCTCGTCTCTTTATCCGCTTCTGCCGTGGCAATGTCCGCATCCCGCTTGACTTGGGCGATTCTCGGCTTACCTAACGATTCTAGATAGCCATTTTTATCGCGGACATCTTTAATCGTAAAGGAAACGATCATCAGCCCCATTTTGGCAAGATCCTGAGACGCGACCCGCTGGACTTCCTGAGAAAACTTTTCCCTGTTTTTATAAATTTCTTCAACGGTCATGGAGCCGAGGATGGAGCGCAGATGGCCTTCCAGCACCTCCCGCGCCTCCTGCTCACGGTCGTCCTTGGATTTCCCCAAAAATTGTTCAGCTGCTGTGGCGATTTCACCGATGGAGCCTCCGATTTTAATAATGGCGGTTCCGTCGGCCATTACCGGCACCCCTTGTTCTGTATAGACTTCAGGTGTAGAGACATCAAGTTTGCTTGACAGTAAACTGAGAGGTTCTGCCTGCTGGAATACCGGGAGCACGAACGTTCCCCCGCCCCGGACGATTTTCAGACGATTTCCGCCTTCATCAATGTGGACGTTCTTATTTCCCAAATAACTTCCGGTCACGATAAGGGCTTCATCCGGCCCCGCTGTCCGGTACTTCGTAATAAATACAGCAATAAGTGCGATGAGTAAAAAGAATACAATTCCGATGACGATGATGATCGGCATAGTCATAACAGCTCCCCCTTAGATATCAGATTGGTTCATGCGGCGTCACAAAAAGCACTCCGTCTTTCACATCAATCACTAATACGTCCGTTCCGTACTTGATCTGTTCTTGATCAAAGCTGACCGCAGATTTAGAAATGGCGCCTCCGATTCCCTCTATGATCACTTCCCCATAGCCGTCTTTCGGAACGGAAGTAATAACCCTGCCGATTCTGCCCTTTAAATCCGACTCCCGATATACGAGCGACTCTTCCGCTGATGAAAGCGGTACAAGGATGAAGAAGTAAAGCAGGCTGACCAAAAAAACTGAAAGCACAAATGAAAGTAATGCAATGATAGGATTTGAAAGCGAAGTTGCGATTTCGCCGATGTAACCTGAGGCTGAAAAGATGGTCAAAAACGACAAAATCAACGTTGGATTTACGAATGAAACAGGAATGACTTCCGAGAGGCCGTGAAACACATCTTGAAAAAACAGAATCAAAAGCGTGAGGCTCCCCGCAATAATCAGTGTGTAAAGATAGATCGTTTCAAGCGGCAGATGAAATATGTCCACATACTTTCCTCCTTTCGGCCGGGTCTCGGAGTGTTACTTTATATACGGGTGTAAAGGGAAATGGTTTCAATTTTCTGATAAATAAGGCTGATTACATGATTATCCAATCCGGATATGGTATGTTTACTCCAAAGGAGGAGATAGAATGAGCATTTTTAATGAAGCCAGACAGCAGACTTGGGAAGAACTGAAAGGACTCTCTGATGAGGAATTCAACCAAAAGCCCGCGGCTGATGAATGGAGCGTGCGCGAAGTCCTTGACCATTTAAAGAAAATTGACGAATCAGCGCAGAGTCTTTTATCAAAGCAGGCAAAAGACGCACCGTTTAAAAAAATCGAAGAAAAACCGATGGAGTTTATAGAGGACAGAACAAATAAACGGCCGGCGCCGTCACAGCTTGAACCTGAGCAAAACCGAATATCAGTCATTGAAGCGAAACAAGAATTAGATACGGCAAGACAGCAGCTGACCGCCGTTATTTCATCATTAAACGAGGAAGACTTTGAACGGGTGCTTCCGCATCCCGTTTTTCAAGAACTGACGATCCGCCAGTGGATTGATTTTATCGGCCATCATGAAAAGCGTCACATCAATCAAATAAAAGAAATCAAACAAAAAATCGAGAAGGTCTGAGTCAGACCTTTTCGATTTTTTTCTTGACGCGTTTCGGTTCATAAGAATGAATGTCGACCGAATCACCCGTGCATATGTCTCCCGGCCGTTCAACAATACACACAATTCCCCTTCTGCCCATCGCATGCCTCACAAACGCCGCAGCGAGTTTTGGCTGATCCGGGTAAAAGGATTGAATGATTTCTCCCGGCTGAATGCACGGATCATTTTCTCCCTCGCACAACAGAGACGCACCGCTTGGAAATATTATTCTGCTTCCTTCTTTAAGCGACGTCAGTGCAGAAAAACCGCTGATTGCGATATTAGCGCCGAGCCATTCGGGAAAGATATGAGAAACCCCCATCGCCGCCGCAATCTCATCACATTCCTCCATGGACACGATTGAAATTTGTCTCCGGTTAAAAATTTCCGTCCCTCTTTGATACATCGGCTCCCGCGCACCGGCTTTTTTTGTCAGTCCGAAATGAAGGTCACCGGGAAACCCGCCGTATTCCGCCCGAAGCTTGTCCATCTTTTTGGTAACAAATTGTTCCGTATCCGCTATATATACGCCTTCCGCCTTTGCTGTTATGCACTTCCACATCACCCGTCACCGCCTTTTTCTTGACATTATCCTTAAAAAACCCCGCTCTGTAAAGGAGCGGGGTTCAATTATTATACCGTTTTCGGCGTTAAGTCAAAGCAGCGTTTGTAAATCCAGTTGTATGCTTTCTCATTCAAGTCTCTTGGATTTCCGAAGGTTTGCGGATCTTTCATGGCTTCTTTTGATAAACGCTCAATCATGTCCGGAGACACACCTTGTTCTTCTAAACTCGGCACCTCTAAATCTTTTACAAGGTCATACATCCAATTGACGGACGCTTTGGCCGCTTCTTCGGTTGTCATTTTGCTTGTATCGATTCCGAATGCTTTGGCGATGCGGGCAAATTTTTCCGGATATCCCTTCCAGTTATATTCCATTACCGGCCCCATCATAGCTGCGACGCATTGCCCGTGAGCGACAGGAATGATGCCGCCGAGTGTCTGGCTCATTGCATGCGCAGCGCCTGCGGATTCACTGCCGTATGAAAGTCCGGCAAGCATCGCCGCCTGCGCCATGCCGTATCTCGCTTCCAAATCCTCTCCGTCCGCGAACGCACGCTTAATATAATGCGCCGCATATTCAATTGCCATTAAAGCCACAGCATCAGTGATCGGCTGCGCGAATTTCATCGTATAGCACTCAATGGCGTGCGCGAGGGCATCGATACCTGTCATAGCCGTCACATGCGGAGGCATGGACGTATGCAGCTCAGGATCAATGACTGTTAAATGCGCGGCGATAAGCGGTCCGCCCGTATTGAATTTAAATTCTCTTTCCTCGTCCGTAATGACCGCCCATTGCGTAACCTCTGAACCTGTTCCGGCAGTTGTCGGGATCGTTGTCAGCGGAGGAATACGGTTTTCCAGCGGCTTTTTGCCTTCCGCTGCTTCATAATCAAGCACGCTTCCTTCGTGTGTCGCTTCTACTCCGATCGCTTTCGCCGTATCCATAGAGCTTCCGCCGCCGACAGCCACAAGGCCGTTGCAGTTTTCTTTTTTATACAGTTCAGATCCTTCGTTCACAAGACGTACAGGCGGGTTCGGCTCCACTTTGTTAAACAGGACGACTTCGATGTCCGCTTCCTGCAAGGATTCAATAACCGGGTTTGCCACTCCCGCGTTATAAATTCCCGGGTCTGTTACGAGCAGCGCTTTTGTGACGCCAAGCGCTCTGACTTCTTTTCCCGCATGCTGAATCGCGCCGATTCCGTGCTTAATAACTGTCGGGATTTCGAATGTATGGAATTTATGCATGCTTTCTACTTTCATATTTAATGTCATATTATATCTCCTCCTCGTTATGCTTGAAACCAGTTAACAGGTGCGGGTTTCGTGTTGCGGTAAATATGTTTGACTTCCGTGTACTCTTCCAGACCGATTTTGCCGAGTTCGCGGCCGAAGCCTGATTGTTTGTACCCGCCCCACGGCGCTTGCGCGAAATACGGATGAAAATCATTGATCCAAACCGTACCCATCCGCAGTTTCGCGGCTACGCGTTCGCATTTTTCAATATCCTTTGACCATACCGCTCCGGCCAGCCCGTAAATGGTATCGTTGGCGAGTCTGACCACTTCTTCTTCAGAAGAGAATGACTCGACTGTTAAAACGGGGCCGAAGATTTCCTCTTGGACAATTCTCATGTCAGACTTGCAGTTTGAGAAAATAGTAGGTTCATAGAAGAAACCGTTTTGAAGAGCGGGATCATCAGGACGTTTGCCGCCTGTTTCCAGCTTTGCCCCTTCTTCGATGCCGATTTCTACGTATTTTTCAACTTTGGCCCGATGCTCGGCGGAAATCAGCGGACCGCTTTCCGTATCTTCATGAAAACCGTTTCCTAATTTGATGCTTTTCGTGCGCTTGATCAGCTCGGCTAAAAATTCATCATGAATGGCTTCGTCCACTAAAAGGCGCGAGCCTGCAGAACAAACTTGGCCGGCATGAAAAAACACGGCGTTGAGCGCTTGATCTGCAGCTGTTTCGAGATCCGCATCTTTAAACACGATATTCGGATTTTTGCCGCCAAGCTCAAGGGCAATCTTTTTCACATTGCCGCTTGCCGCCTGCATGATTTTTTTGCCTGTTTCAATTCCGCCCGTAAAGGACACCAAATCGACGTCAAGGTTTCTCGCCAGCTCATCCCCGACAGAAGCGCCCGGTCCAAGCACAAGATTGGCGGCTCCTTTCGGAATACCGGCTTCTTCTATTAATTGAAAGACTTTAATGGTTGTCAGCGGAGTTATCTCGCTCGGCTTTAAAACGATCGTGTTTCCAGCCGCAAGAGCGGGAGCGATTTTCCAGCTCGCCTGAAGGAGCGGATAGTTCCATGGCGTAATTTGTCCGCATACGCCGATTGGCTCTCTGACGATTTTACTTACGGAATCGGGAATCGGAGATGAGATGACCTCGCCTCCGTCTTTATCAGCCAAACCGGCATAATACTGAAATACATTTGCGATATCATCCATGTCGGCTTTGCTTTCTTCAATGGTTTTCCCTGTGTCCAGCGATTCCAGCTCAGCTAATTCGTTCAGATCGCGTCTGATTAATTCCGCAATTTTCAGAACAAATTGACCGCGCTCCAGTCCGGAAAGCACCGGCCACTCCCCTTCATCAAATGCTTTTCTGGCTGCGGCGATGGCTTTCACCGCATCGTCCCGGTCTCCTTCGCATACTGTTGCAATTTCTTCCTGATTAAATGGATTGATGATACGGCGGGTCTGCTTTTTTTCTGCACTGATCCATTCGCCGCCGATATAAAGCGTT
Organism: Bacillus sp. CIS52; assembly: GCF_053545315.1. Taxonomy (NCBI): domain Bacteria; kingdom Bacillati; phylum Bacillota; class Bacilli; order Caryophanales; family Bacillaceae; genus Bacillus; species Bacillus sp. CIS52. The sequence continues at coordinate 1,990,499 of NZ_JBIUFR010000001.1, read as the reverse complement.
TTGCTCATGAGAGTCCTCCTTACCGAAAAGTAAGTTTGTTAAATAAAAATTTAATGTTTTTAACAATGTTAATTTAACACATGTTTTTTAACCTGTCAAAACCTTGTTTGTCCGCTTAGGTTTTGACATTTTGCCATGATTCGTTAAGATTAAGAACATAAAGAAATGACTTAATCAATTTAATCTTCAAGAGGAAAAGAGGGACAGTATGGATGAGAATCCAGAATTTGCAGCTATAGAACAAGCAAGGGATCTTGTCATTGATTCCATTGCTGAGACGATGGATCTGTACGGAATCACCCGGAGTGTCGGGATTTTATACGGAACAATGTATATGAGAGATGAAATGACGCTTGATGAAATGCGTGAGGAACTGCAGATGAGCAAACCGAGTATGAGCACAGGCGTCAAAAAGCTGCAGGATTTAAATGTGGTCAAAAAAACCTTTCACCGCGGGACGCGGAAGCATACATTTGTGGCGGAAAAGGATTTTTTTACGTTTTTCACGAATTTCTTCCCGCCGAAATGGGATCGGGAAGTTCAGGTGAATTTGTCCGCCATCGTACAGGCCCAGGCGGATTTGCAGGCCGTTTTGCTGGCAGAGGAAGGCAGCGCGGAATTACAGGAAGAAGCACGGCAGTTATATGATCAGCTTGAAAGCTCGAAGGCCTATTATCATTGGCTGAAGCGGCTCGCCGATTCAGTCCGGAGCGGAGAGATTTTTAACTTTATTCCGATAGAAACAGACGAAAAAACGCCTGAATCGTAATCAGGCGTTTTTTCTTCGTCATTTTTCGACGCGATTTGATTATTTTCGAGGAAATATAGGAACATAACCCCATTTACTTCCATTAAAATTGATGGTAAATTTTTATAGGTACAGTCGTTCTTTTTTAAGAACGATCGACAAATTTTTTTAAGGGGGATTTTGATATGAAACAAAAGTTTTTCTCAACTGTCATGGCAAGTTTATTCGGCTTGGCTTTACTGCTTTCTCTGCCGACAGCATCATTCGCCGCTGAATCAGGTTCAACCGTTCACGAGCCGGAAATGTCCACAAAGGCGACCGCTACTTTATTTGCAAAATACACAGGTGCCAGCCAGCAGGAATGGTCATTTTCTGATATCGAATTGACGTACCGCCCGAACACGATCCTAAGCTTAGGCGTTATGGAATTTACCCTTCCTAGCGGATTTGCGGCTACAACAAAAGATACAATCAACGGACACGCTTTGCGTGAAAGACAGATTCTGAATAACGGCAAAACAGTCAGACTTCCGTTAAACATTGATTTGCTCGGCGCAGCGGAATTTAAGCTTTCTCTTAATAATAAAACATTGCCTGCAGCAGGTACATATAAGTTCCGTGCAGAAAATAAATCATTGAGCATCGGCTCTAAATTCTATGCTGAGGACACAATTGTTGTTCAAAAACGCAGTACACCGCCGACACAGCCTTGCAACTGCAAATAATTGCGAAAAACGGACCGGCACAAGCTCATCGCTTGTCAGCCGGTCTTTTTTTGTGCTGTTTTCTTTCTTCCGGCCCTCGCATTGACAAACCCTTGAAACAGGAGTACATTCTTGTTTGTTGTATTTGGAGTGACGAAAACAGTTTCTTAAGGAGTTATGAGGATTGGGAAAAATCAAAAATAAACAATTTGCCGTCATCGGACTCGGCCGTTTCGGCGGAAGCATCTGCAAAGAGCTTTTTAAAATGGGGCATGAGGTGCTGGCCGTCGATATCAGCGAAGAGCGGGTCAACGCATACTCCTCTTATGCCACTCATGCCGTGCGGGCAAATGCGACGGAAGAAAGCGAACTTCAATCGCTCGGCATCAGAAATTTTGAATATGTCATCGTGGCAATCGGCGCCAACATTCAGGCAAGCACGCTGACGACGCTGTTATTGAAAGAACTGAACATCCCTAACATTTGGGTGAAGGCGCAAAATTATTATCATCACAAAGTGCTTGAGAAAATCGGCGCTGATCGTATTATTCATCCGGAAAAGGATATGGGCGTGAGGATTGCGCAAAGCCTTTCGGATGAAAACGTCTTAAATTATATTGATCTGTCAGATGAATACAGTATCGTAGAACTGTCAGCCACGAAAAAACTCCATTTAAAAACCATTCTTGACCTCGGCGTCCGTGCCAGATTCGGCTGCACCATTCTCGCCGTGAAACATAATGGAGACATTCAGCTGTCCCCTTCTCCGGAGTCTGTCATCCATGAATGTGACTGCCTTGTGCTGATGGGGCATAAACGTGATATTAAAAGATTTGAAACAGAGGGAATGTAAAAAAAGCCGGCTGCGGCCGGCTTTTGTGATGCTTATGTTTCTTCATTTAACTGGACGGCGGTTTGGTCAACCCAGCCGATCAGCTTGTCTTTCACCTGAAATTGATACCAGACAGATCCGCCGTTTTGCTTCTCAGAGACAACTTTAATATGCTGGCCGGTAAACTTTTGCGCCGATGCCAGTTTAATAGAATGCTGCTCTTTCGACGGCTTGGACCAAATGTCTTCCATGGCGTAGTCTTTGATGGCGCCTTTCTTATCAACTGCTTTAAGAGAGGCATTGATTTTGTCAAATTCATTCAGGTTATAGGTTTCTATGACATCTTTAATTTTTTCCGCATAGTCGGGATCTGTGGCATAGCCGGATTTTTGAAGGGCTGCCGCAGCTGTTTTATAATCGTCCGCTTCTATGACGGGTTTATACTTCTTTTTATTCCAAGACGTTCCTTTGACAAATAATTTGGCGTGGTCATCCATGGATTCAAAAAACGTGTTGTACTTACGGAATTTTGCCCGAATCGTTTTTCGTTTCCCTTTTTCAAATTCATCTGTTTTCATCGTGACGTGTTTTCCTTTATAATCACCTTTTACACCGAACAGGTTGCGCGCTTTTCCCGCAAGCTCACTGTTCCCCCAATCCGATTCGAGAATGGCCTGTGCAAGGGTGATGCTCGGAAGGACATGATATTTCTCATATAAAATCTGAGCATGCCCGGAAAGGCTGTCAATAAAGACCTGCTGCCCGTCCACCTCTTCAGGCGGTTTTTCTTCCGTCGCTATGAATTTCGAAAACACCATTGATACCAGAAATAATCCGAATATAAGAGATACAGCAAAAAGGCATCCAAGCACCCTTTTGGTCTTTGCTTTCTTTTTCATATCAACCTTCCTTTAATTCCGGAATCACTAGATTTATAATTTTACTGGTCATTGATGAAAATTTCAATAAAATAGGGAAAAAGACGGAGAAAGAACATGTATGCAAACAAAAAGACCCCTCAAAGAGGAGTCTTTTTTTTATGCCATGCTCAGCTGAGGACCGAACAATTCAAATTGAACGGAATCAGAGTTAAACCCGAGTGCAAGAATCATATCTTTCATTTGCGTCATAAACGGTGCTGAACCGCACAAGTAAAATTCAGTATCTTGATTCAGATGAAGCTGCTCTAAGAAGCTTTGATCAATCCGGCCGCTGTAAAACGGCTTGTCCCCTGAGCGGTCTTGTTCTGACGGTTCACTATATACATAAATGACGTTAATATTCGGATTGCCTGCCGCAGCTTGCTCGACTTCTTTGCGGAACGCGGCGTACTCTCCGTTTTTCGCGGCATGAATAAAAGTAATGGAACGCTCCGGCTGTTTTTCGGCGGCTGTTTTCAGCATGCTCATCATCGGCGTGATTCCGGAACCGGCACTGAGAAGGACAGCCGGTTTTTCGGCGGAAGACAGTTTGAAATCCCCGGCGGGTGCGCTGACTTCAAGTTTATCTCCTTCATGAACTTCATTGTGGAGATGAGAAGAAACCGCCCCGTCCTTTTTCACGGAAATTCGATATTCGCCTTTTCGGGCAGCATCAGAAAGGCTGTATTGGCGAATGTGCGTATAAGGAGAATCTGCAATCCGCACTTTAATGCTGATATATTGCCCCGCTTCAAATTCAGGAAGCGCAGAGCCGTCGCTCGGTTTGATATAAAATGATGTGATGTCTTTGCTTTCTTCGGTTTTCTTTATCACCGTAAATTCTTTATATCCCTGCCATCCGGCCGCATTGTACATATCTTTTTCAATGCCGATGAAAGCCTCTGCAATGACGCCGTAAGCTTTTTCCCAAGCCTCCATAATGTCAGGAGTTGCGGCATCCTGCAGCACATCCTTGATCGCCAGAAGCAAATATTTTCCGACAATCGGATAATGCTCCGGCTTTACCCCGATGCTTGTGTGTTTATGGCCGATCTGTCTGACAGCCGGAATGATTTGTTCTAATTGATCAATATTCCCCGCAGCCGCAATGACTGCATTTGCCAATGCTGTGCGCTGCGTCTGTTTCTTTTGGTTCGTTTGGTTAAACATATTTAACAGTTCGGGATGATCTTGAAACATCAGGTTATAAAAGCGTCCTGTGATGTTTTCTCCATGTGTTTTCAATACGGGTACTGTGCTTTTGATGATGTCTATTGTTCTCTCATCCAGCATGTTCATCCTCAACCCTTCTAAAGATGTATTTTCAATATATCTTTATAGTAAGAGATATTTCGAATAAAAGATATATCTTAAATGAATCTTTAGAAAAGTCGTCACAATATTGTGGTCAGTTTGGAATCATTGGTTTTTATTCCCTTTTTCACCTATTGGAACCGGGACACATATTCTAGAAATTATACGTTTACACATGAAAGCAGGGGATTGTATGGTTTCTTATATGGATTACACGTCTCCGAATACACAGTTCACATATGATGTGAATGAGAGCCGTTTTTTCACTAAAGATCATCGGAACTTTATCAATGTATTGGGGATTAAACAGTTAAACACGCTTGAAAATATTTCATTATTGGATATCTTTTTGAGCAAGACAAATGTGATTGAACCGCATACCCATCAAAATGCCGCTGAATTGGTGTACTGTATTTCGGGTTCCGCAACCGTGTCGATGCTGAATCCGTTCACCCAGAAAATACGAAATTACCCGATCACCCCCGGGCAAGTGGCGAATATTCCGCAGGGGTGGTGGCATTATGAGATCGCGACTTCAGATAATACCCATCTTTTGGCCATATTTGACGCCCATACGCCTGAAGTGATTTATGGCTCGGATATTCTCCGCCTCACACCGCCCGAGATCATGGCGCATACGTACTGTCTGAATGAACAGGAATGGGAAAAAGCTGTTTCACCGATCCGCAAATCAACTGTGATAGGTCCCGATAAATACTGCGGGCAGTCTGAAAATACGGGTATTCACGATATGAATAAACCTTATCAGCCAAATACGCATTATCCGAATGATCCGTATCGGCATTATGATCCGCAGTTATATTGGGGGTATTAAACGGAGAGCAGGAGCGGCATTAAAAAAAGCCCCTCATGAAAGAGGGGCTCTTAATCATTACGGTCCCGCAGCTTACTTTGTACTCACCTTCGGGCAATTTTTTCGAATAACATAAGTGCGGCGTCTGTCCGGTTTCATCTTTCCAATCGAACCAATTTACATCATAAAGGTTCCCGGCCTCATTGTTGTTTTCTTCTTTTCGAAGAATCGCAAAGTAGCTTTGATACGGATAGCCTTTTTTATAAATGTCATGCCTGATGGCTCCTTTTTCTGAAGCAGACGTGAAGACGACAGGAGAAAGAACGGGGAGCGCTGTTAAAAGAAGTGCCACTGCCGCTGAAAGAGTTAGTATAAGGTAGATTTTCTTTTTCATTTTTCCTCTCATTCCTTTTATTTAGTTGTTAGAAATAGTAAGCAGAACACAGAGGCTGCTGCAGAGGATTAAAAACTTATAAAGGTATGGAGCCAAGGGGCTCGCACCCCTGATCTCTACACTGCCAGTGTGGAAATGATAGGGGTTGCTGACGAATCTTTCTGATAAAAAATCTTCTGTTTGGCGAAAAATGAACAAGTTGGTCCCCAAATAGGATTGTAAATGAAAGTTAATTCCCCACTAGACCTGCCATCAAAACGCCCATCACAATCAATAATAATAGTAAAAGTAAACAAAGTGCCAGGATAACAAAAGAAATATTCTTTGCGATTCCTTTAGGCGATTTGATTGCCAGAATACTCCCCGCGACAATTCCTAGCATTCCAAGCGCCCAATGAATATGAGGCAGAAAGCACAATGTGAATAAAAGAATGATAAGCGACACGATCCCAAAATACTTTCTCATTTCTCTCCTTTCTATTTTCCCTCCATTAAATTGATAAATTGAAAAGAAAATTGAACTTATAAATATTGAGTGCCATATTTTTTAAATATTAGCATAGATTTATCGTTCGAGCTGATGGCGACCGATACATACGCAAAGTTATCTGCGCAGTTCATTACGGGACCACCTACGGAAGGATTTCGTGTGAGGGACTTAAAGGGGGATACATGGCTTATTGTATTTGATTCTTTTTTATCCGTTGAGACTTATGAAGTTGGGGGATGATCAAATGACTGATTTTGAACGAAAAGTTATTATATGTCCCGCTTTGGGAAAAATCCCTCCATGGAACAATTGAAAAGAAAAACCAGGTGGATGTTTTGAAACTAATGAAGAAACTAAAAAAGCCTTTTCCGAAGAAAAGGCTTTATACGTTCAAGTTTGAAAACGATCAGAAGCTACTTTGATTGTATCCTGTGCTTGTTTTTCTACCGAGTTCATACCCAATCCACATACTAAAGTCAATGTCAGACCCAGGACGATGAAGATGCTCTTTTTAAAATTCATACAGGCACTCTCCTTCTTAGGTTTGATTACGATCAGATGAAACTTGATATGATCCATCAAATGAAACAGCCGAGGCCGTTAGACCAACCCCTGACATTAAAACGACAGCCGATACAATGATAAATACGCCTTTTCTAAAATTCATACAGGCATTCCCCCCTCTGAATTTGTTTTTGCGTTTGAATCATTTTTTGATGATAAACATAAGATTTGTCATATTGTTTTGACTCTGCATAAACAGCAGCCGTATCAAGAGCAATATCTTCCACATACGAATAGTTTTTATTTTTCTCAAGGTAATCAATTGTTTTTTTGATTCGCATTTGGTCTATTGCATTAATATATAAAGCATCCAAATATTTTTGCAGAGATTCAAACAGCTTATCCCCGTGATGTATCGCTGATGAAAGTCCCTTTTTGCTGATTTGAATCGCCTCATTTGTTTTCCCTTGTTTAAATAGAAGCTTTGCGTATGTAAACAAGGAATGCGGGAGGTTACCCAATTTATACTTTTCAGATATCTCCGCTGCTTTTTTTAAGTAGATTTCAGCTTTACTGTATTCTTCTAGGTCTCCGTAATTCTTTCCTATGTTGTAATAAGCAGAACTGAGCAGCCTTTCATTATTATTTAGTTGTTTCGACAACTCTAAAGCTTTTTCTAAATGCGGCAAACTTTTTTCAAAGCGTTTAAAGTCAACATAATTCCCCGATATGACGAATAGACATTGAATTTTCCGGACTTTATACAACTCATACTGATCGTAAATATCGAGCGCTTGCTTTACGTGATGCATGGAGACGTGGCTTTGTTTCATACCATAATATGCTTCAGCCAGTTTAAAATGAAACTCCGCTCTCTCAATTTCATCATGCACATGAATGAGTTGTTTTTCAGCCTCTCTATAAAAGCCGATCGCCTTTACATACTGCTTTTGATCAAATTCATACATGCCGCGGAAAAATAAAGAGTAATAGCACAGCAGTCCGGAAATTCCTTTATTTGATGCTTCGATTTTTTCCAGCAGCTCGTCAATTGTCGGTCTCACGCGGGTAGTCACCGGTTCTAAATAATCCAGCATGAGCTGATGGCGGAATTTCATGAGGGTGTAGTAAATCAGTAGATACTCGTCTTCTTCCATCTCATTTATTTCTTGCTCGACTTCCGCTTTCAAAATCTCCGCATCCGGAACACTGAACTGACGTATCATTTTGTACCATTCATTAATTTTAACGCCTACCTCTGATGATGGTAAAACCAGAACTCACAAGGCCACTCCTCCTTTTATATAATATTCTAATATTTCCAAATTATGTTTGGATAAAAAAACCGCAATTTGTTTGCGGTCTGCCAGATTACTTATTTTCACATAACTGTTGGAAACGGCCATTCCGTTTGCGATAATAAAACTAATGTATGGGGAATATAATTGGGAGGATTAAGGATGTGTCATTTTAAAATGCGCCTTACTTTATCACTCAAATGTTTTAAGCTCATGAAAATGTGTACTTTGGAATTGGTTTATAAGTAGACTCTCTACAAGTCTACTTTATTTTTTTCTCATAAATAAACGAGGTGAAAATCAATGGATGGTATAAAATTTTTAGAAGATATGACACGACTCGGAGTAATCATTTTGGTCTTCTCCGGCTATGCTGTTTACTGGAAATTAGGTAAAACAAAAAGAGAGCGAGGGCTTACAAAATTTGAAGCTTGTCTTAGGTTCTCTGTGATGTTCGGTATATTAGCTTGGGGGTTTTCGACTCTTGCTTTGAGTTTATGGTCATAATCCTTTTTGTCAATATTCGACTTATCCTGTCTAAACAGATTAAAACCAGATAAATGTACCCTAATTCGGAAAACCACCTAGACTCTCCTTATAGAAGCCGGTGAAAATATGAACGCCATTCAGAAACGCACCGGTCATGCAAGCCGAAGACATGTAACCGAAAAACTTGAAAATGAGACAGCTCAATATTTTGAACCATTCAATCTTAATTTGAAGGCGAGGCTTTTTTGGGGCTGTTGGCTCTGTTCCTGACAAATAAAAAAACCCTTATAGAATAAGGGTTTAAAGGTATGGAGCCAAGGGGGCTCGAACCCCTGACCTCTACGCTGCCAGCGTAGCGCTCTCCCAGCTGAGCTATGGCCCCGTGCGGTAACGTCATGTTTTATTATAGACGAGTTTCCTTCGAATTTCAAGCCGAAAATTCAGTTTGCTTACATTTTTCTGAGACGTTTTTCAAACATAGAAAAGACCCTCCGGGGGCCTCTTCGTTTACCGCACGAGCATGATTAAAATGATGCCGAGGATGACACGGTAAATGGCGAACGGGACAAGCTTAATCCGATTAATAAGCCGAAGAAAAAATTTGACAACTAAGAGAGCGACGACAAAGGCGCAGATAAAACCGACAAGAAAAAACGGAATCATGTCAGGAGAAAGACTGCTCCAGTATTTCACCAGCTTCAGAAGGCTTGCACCCGCCATAATCGGAATGGCCATGATAAATGTAAAGTCTGCGGCTGCCCGGTGATTTAAGCCGAGAATGACACCTCCGGCAATCGTTGAGCCTGATCGGGAAAAGCCGGGCCACAAGGCGAGACATTGGAATAAACCGACACAGAAAGCCTGTTTGTAGGTGATTCTGTCTACCGTATTGATCGTATCTTTTCTTTTATTGATCCAGTCCGCAATCAGCATAAGCACGGCTCCGGCAATCAGTCCGTAAGCGACCGTTCTGACGGAGAATAGATAACGGTCAATGAAATCCTCAAATAAAAAGCCGAGCACTGCGGCCGGAACAAGACCGACAGCGATTTGCGCGATGGTCAGCCTGTATCCTTTCTGCTGGTCGCGCGTCACGTTTTTTTTGAGGCCGAGTAAATTTAATATCCGATCCTTAAACACAATGGCCACCGCCAGGATCGAACCGAGCTGGATCACCACTTTGAAGGAATTGGCGGCTTCAGGATTCATCAGGCTTCCGGATTTCAGCCAGATGTCATCCGCTATGATCATATGTCCCGTGGAAGAAACCGGCGCGTATTCCGTCAGCCCTTCCACGATTCCCAAAACGGCTGCTGTGAACATCTCCCATAGTGTCATCCTACTCTTCCCTTCATTTATCATTTACAAAAGAGAAGCTCTCCTCTGAAGGAAAGCCTGTCTTATAATAAATATCATGTCGGTTCCGATTTTATGACTTCGATACGGCATCATTTTTTTCTTCTTCATATAAATGCGAGCGCATTTTGAACCAATCAAACAGATGGGTCGTGACCACTTTGATGACCGCGTAGCCCGGGATGGCTAAAATAATGCCGACAACCCCGAACAGCTTTCCGGCGGTTAAAAGAACAAAAATGATAGTAATCGGGTGAATGTGAAGATTTTTCCCCATGATCTGCGGAGAAATTAATTTTCCTTCCACGAGCTGGACAACGGTCCATACAATCGCAAGCTTCAGCAGCATAAGAGGCGAAGTGACCAAAGCGATAATAATCGCCGGCGTGATGGCAATGGTCGGTCCTAAATACGGAACAACGCTCGTACAAGCGGCAATGACCGCAAGCAGCGACGCATAATCAAGTCCGATAATCAGATAGCCAATAAATAATAAAAACCCGATGCAGAAGCTGACGATGACCTGTCCTCTGATATAGGAGCTTAATCTGTGGTTCATTTCGCTCAGCATCGTATACGTTTGTTCTTTCAGACGGGTGGGCACAAATTTCAAGATATAGATTGGCAGTTTTTTGCCGTCCTTCAGCAAATAGAACAGAATAAACGGCACGGTCACAATCGAAATAATCACTTCCGTCAGCGCACCGATAAAATTCCCGACTCCGGTAAATGTGCTGTTTGCAATTGTCGCCGCCTGCGCCGATACTTTATTGGCAAGATCGGAAATGTTGATATTCATCGTCTTTTGCGCCTGATTTACAAAATCGCTTCCGATCAGGCTTTTCGTCTGATCTTCAACGATGTCCACATATTTCGGCAGATTGTCGATCAAACTCATGATCTGTTCCTTTAAAAACGGAATAATAGAAACGATCGTAATCGTAATCAGCCCTATAATAACAAGGTAAAGGAGCAGGATGGAATAGACCCTTTTCACTCTTATTTTTTCCAATATATCTACGATCGGATTAAGCAGATAATAAACAATTCCTGTCAAAATAACGGGGAGCGCAATCGTTTTGAGCAGGACGATAATGGGTGTGAAAATAAAAGATGTCTTCATAAAGACAAGGATATTGAGACCGATGAGCAGCAATACAAGTAAAAACAAGACAAATTTATTGTCTAAGAAAAACTGTTTAAATCTGCCGCCCCATGTTTGCAATGTTTCCACTATTGTTCCTCCATCATATGTATTTTACTTAAATTGTACACTATCGTTCCTGTAATGAAAAATAATAACCGGTCTCTATGGGAATTTTTCCTATACTTTTGGCGGACAGTCTTTTTTCCATTTATGTTTCTTTGAAAAAAAGCTATAATGTAAGCCAATACATAGAAGGAGCGATAGCAATGATTCGATTTGCAACAGTCGGAACGAATTGGATTACAGAACGATTTCTGGAGGCGGCTTCTGCTATTGATGATTTTCAATTAACGGCGGTTTATTCCAGAACTGAGGAACGCGCGGCGGAATTCGCCGGCAAACACGGCGCTGCTCATTATTTCACCAGCCTGAGAGAAATGGCGGAAAGCGAAGCCTATGATGCGGTGTATCTCGCCAGCCCGAATGCATTTCACAAAGAGCAGGCGATCCTTTTTATGGAACACGGCAAGCATGTGCTGTGCGAAAAACCGTTTGCGTCTAACGCAAGGGAAACGGAAGACATGATTCACGCAGCCAAATCAAACGGCGTTCTCTTGATGGAAGCCATGAAAACGACGTTTTTGCCGAACTTCAGCATGCTTCAACACCACTTACATAAAATCGGACCGATCAGGAGATTCACGGCAAGCTACTGCCAATATTCATCACGATATGATGCATATAAAAACGGAACGGTGCTTAATGCGTTTAAGCCTGAATTGTCGAACGGTTCGTTAATGGACATCGGCGTATACTGCATTTATCCGGCCGTCGTCCTGTTCGGCAAACCGAAAAACGTCATTGCGACCGGTCACAAACTAGCATCCGGCGTTGACGGCGAAGGCACGGTTATTTTGTCATACGACGGGTTTGAAGCGGTGCTGATGCATTCAAAAATTTCAAATTCGTTTGCCCCTGCGGAAATACAGGGTGAAGACGGCACAATCGTGCTGGACAGCATTCACGGGCCGGAGCGGGCGGAAATCCGCTATCGTGACGGACGGATGGAGGACATTTCCGTTCCTGATCTGAAACCGGCGATGTATTATGAAACGGCTGAATTCATCAGCCTTCTTCGGAACGGACAGCAGGAGTCTTCCGAAAATACCTTTGAACGTTCTTTCATTACGGCAAGCATTATGGAAGAAGCGAGAAAACAAATCGGAATTGTCTTTCCCGCCGATCAAAACTAAAAACATCCGCCCGGGTTTCGGGCGGATGTTTTTTATTTGGACGCTAACAAGTCAGCGAACGCTTTTGCATACTGCGGAAGGTCGGGCGGGCGGCGGCTTGATACAATGTGGCCGTCAGTTACGACAGCTTCATCCAGCCACTGTGCCCCGGCATTTGTCATGTCGTCTTTGATGCCGGGCGTGCTCGTTACTTTTTTTCCTGCGAGAATTCCGGCAGATATGAGCACCCAGCCAGCGTGGCAGATCTGGCCGATCGGCTTTTTCTGCTCGTTCATCGTACGGATGATGTCCAAAACTTCCGGATATCTTCTCAGTTTGTCAGGAGCCCAGCCGCCAGGCACGAGCACGGCATCATACTCCTGAATAATCAGGCTCTTAAAATCGTAATCCGCCGTCGCGGGCACGCCGTATTTTCCTTTGTATGAACGGCCGGCTTCTTCTCCTATTAAATGGACGATCGCGCCTTCCTCCCTCATCCGGTAGACGGGATACCAAAGCTCTAAGTCTTCAAAGTCGTCACTGACAAGCGCTATGACTTTCTTGCCTTCTAATCTCATCACTGCCACTCCCTTCTTTTTTTCAAGTGTATCGCTTTTTTCAGCTGAGGAAAAGAAACAGCTCGTTACAGCTGTTCTTCGTCTTCAGACTGAATCGTAAATTTCCGTGTGACCTGCTGCAGTTCTTCGGCCATGTGCGCAAGCGTTTCAGCAGAGGAACTGATTTCTTCCATGGAAGCCAGCTGCTCTTCGGCTGACGCGGCGATGTCTTGAATGCCGGCGGACCCTTCTTTGGCGACTGAGGTAATGTGCTCCACCGCGTTTGTCACGTTTTGCGACCCGGCCGCAAGCTGCTCAAGCGTTCCGTTCATATGCTGCAAAGCGCCTGAAATCTGAGTCGTCATTTCCGAGATTTTTTTGAAGCTTTCGGCCGTTTGGTCCGTAATATCAAGGCCTTCTTTCACGTCTTGATTCACCGCTTGGAATACAGAAAGCGATGTGGCGATTTCTTTGACGATTTCCTGAATCAGCGTTTCGATTTCTTTCGCTGAGTCGGCTGATTGGACGGCAAGCTTTCTCACTTCTTCCGCAACGACGGAGAAACCGCGCCCGTATTCGCCGGCTCTGGCTGCTTCGATAGCCGCGTTTAGAGCAAGCAGGTTTGTTTGATCGGCAATGCCGTTAATGACGTTCAGAATGCTCTTAATGTCGTGCGACTTCGTTTCCAGTCCTTTTACGACGGCTTCCGCCTGCTGTACGGAACGATCAATTGTTTTCATCTGGCCGACCGTTTTCGCCACTAATTTTTCTCCGCTTCCGGCCGTATCAGAAGTTTGAATGGCCGATTCAGTGATTTCCGCCGATACATTCGCCGTCTCGGCAATGCCCGTATTCATTTGGGACAGGTGATCAGCACTTTCTTCCAATTTCTCGCTTTGTGATTCGTTTCCGTTTGAGAATTGTTCAATCGCCAGTGTGATATGCTCGGTCGCCTTGCTTGTCTGTCCGGCAGATGCCGTCAGCTCTTCGGATGAAGAAGCGACATGTTCGACGGATGATTGAATGACGCCGATGACAGACCGGAGTGATGCCGACATCTCATTGAAGCTTTGGCTGAGCTGACCGAATTCATTTTTCGACCTGATGTTAATCACTTCGGTTAAATCGCCGTCGCTGATTTTAGCTGATGTCGAGACAAGTTTTTTGAGCGGTTTTGAAATCGAGCGAATGATAAAGAAGATTAAAATCCCGCCGACGATAAGAGAAATCGCAAGAATGATCAGCGCCATTTTCATGACAGGCGCGGCTGCGTCATGTATCTCACTGACAAAGAATGTGCCGGCGATTTTCCAGCCCGTCAGTTTATTTGTCGTGAAGGCCATTTTCTTTTGCTGTCCTTCAAACATGTATTCAAACGATCCGCTTGATTTCGAAAATACTTCTTTCGTCCAGTCTCCGGAGCCTTCCGTTCCCGCTTTGATGGTCGGATGGGCGATGTATTTTTTATCTCCCGTTGTAATGAAAGCAAATCCTTTGTGACCGATCTGTACGCGCTGAGAGGCATTTAGCAGGTCGCCCAGATTAATATCCAGCGCTACAACGCCTGAGCCGTCTTTTGTCTGCTGGGCAATCGTAACGACCGTTTGTCCGGTTGCAGCGTCCTTATAAGGCTCTGTAAACACTGGCTGTCCGCTTTTTTCAACCGCTTTTGTATACCACTCGCGTGTGAGCGGATTGAAACCGGACGGCACGTCAGCGGACGGATATTTCACAAACGCTTTGTCGGCGGACGCGGCATAAATTGATGTGACATCGTCATTTACAGTGACATACTGCTTCATATTTTCAAGCAGGTCGGATTTATTTTTTTTGTTCATTTTTTCCTTTGTGATTGATTCACTGTAATAGTCAAGTCCTTTCAGCTTGCCTTCGAGCATGTTTTCCAGCACGCTGTTCAGTTCGCTGACATTTCCTTGCGCGCTGTGGGTCAGTTCGTTTTCTAATGTACTTCCCGCCGTTTGGTAGCTGAAATAGGCAAGTATGCCGACCGGAAGCACCAATACGGCTAAAAATGCCGCGATAAGCGGCTTGCTGATGGATGGCTGTTTGATCCAATGTATCAGTTGTTTCATTTTTTCAGTCTCCTTCTTTGAAAAGCTAAATCTATTATCGACAGCTAGGACAAAAGATTTATTAAAAAAACTAAAAAAAACACCCAAACAGCACATTTGGGTGTTCTATGGACTATTATTCTATTTTAAATTGTTTCGTCATATCACGTAATTCTTCCGCCATCTGGGATAACGTTTCTGAAGACGAACTGATTTCTTCCATGGAAGCCAGCTGTTCTTCGGCGGATGCCGCGATATCCTGAATGCTGGCTGAACTTTCTTTTGCGATGGACGCGATTTGCTCGGAAGCACCTGAAATCTGCTGCGAACCGGCTGTCAGCTGTTCTACCGTGGCATTCATGTTTTGAATTTCTCCGGCGATCTGGTTGGTCATTTCCGAAATCCGCCTGAAGCTCGTTTCGGTCTGATTCGTAATATCCAGCCCGCTCTCCACCTCTTTGTTGACGGATTGGAACATGCCGAGAGATGTATTGATTTCGTTGACGATTTCTATAATTAAGCTTTCGATTTCTTTCGCTGAATCAGCAGACTGCACCGCAAGTTTTCTCACTTCTTCTGCGACGACGGAGAAGCCCCGGCCGTATTCACCGGCACGCGCGGCTTCAATTGCCGCGTTCAGCGCAAGCAGATTTGTCTGATCGGCGATTCCGTTAATGACACGGAGAATGTTTGTAATGTCTTTTGATTTTGTTTCAAGCCCGCGCACCACTTGTTCAGCTTCTTTCACTGACCGGTCAATGACGTTCATTTGACCGACTGTCTGATGAACGAGCTTTCCGCCTGAATTGGCGACTTCCGCTGATGTGACGGAGGATTCAGTAATGACAGCAGATGCTTTCGCCATATCTTTGAGCCCGCTGTTCATTTGGTAAATATGTTCCGCGGCGCTTTCAATTTTTTCACTCTGGCTTTCATTTCCGTTAGAAAATTGTTCGATTGCCAGTGTGATATGTTCGGTTGCCTTGCTTGTCTGCTCCGCTGAAGCCGTCAGCTCCTCTGAGGAAGACGCGACGTTATTCACGGAATCCTGAATGGCATGGATGAGAGACCTGAGTGAAGCTGCCATATTGTTAAAGCTTTTGCCAAGCTCGCCTAATTCGTCTTTTGACTGGATCTCGATCGTTTCGGTTAAATCGCCTTCACTGATCTGTTTCGACGATCTCACAAGCTGCTTGAGCGGTTTTGTGATTGAACGGATAATCAGCACCATGACGATGGTTCCGATGACAATTGCTAACACCAGAACAAGCAGGGACAGATGAAGGATCGGCAGCGCCGCTTCATGAATTTCGTCCAGATACATCGTTCCGCTGATTTTCCAGCCTGTCAGCTCGTTCGTATCATAAGCCATTTTCTTTTCCTGGCCGTCATATTTGTATTGAAAATCACCTTTTTTGCTGCCGTACAGCTGTTCAGCCCAATCTCCGTCTAATGCTGTGCCTGACGTGCGGTTCGGGTGAACGACCACTTTTTTGTCTTTCGTCAGGATGAAAGCGTAGCCGGATTTTCCGAGTTTTACTTTCTTTGTCGTTTTCAGAAGTTCTTCGATTTTCATATTGATGGCGACGACCCCTGAGCCGTCTTTCGTCTGCTGAACGATCGTCACGACCATCGTATTGGTGGAAGCTGTGCGGTAAGGATCTGTTACAACAACTTTCCCCTTGTTTTCCACGGCTTTTTTATACCAGTCCCTTTCAAGCGGATTATATCCTTTAGGCATCTGCAGATCGGGATACCGTGTGAAATGGCCTTCCGTGTCACTCGTATAGATGGATTCCACATCTTTATTGATTTTCATGTACTCTGTGAATTTATCGGTAATTTGCGATTGGTTTTTCGGCTTGTACCGATCCTTGGTGAGCCAATCGCTGAAATATGCCGTTCCGTCTTCCTTCTGGCTGATGCTGGTATTGATCATATCATTAATCTGCTGCACATTATCTAATGCGCTTCCCATCATCTGCTTGTCAAGCGTGCTTACCGCCGATTGATATGCGATAAAAGCCAGCGTTGAAATCGGCAGAATAAGAATGGCCAAAAAAGAAATGAGCAGTTTTCTTGTAAGCGATCTCTGCTTGATGATTTGCATGATTTTTTTCATCTGCTATATCTCCTCTTACGTGTTTACCCTTCATATCGGCGATTATGGGTAAATATACATATCCAAAAAGAAGAAATATAACAAAACATACTTTTTACCTATTGCAAAAGTAGTCTTTTAGACTTAATTAAAAACTTATTTTAAAGCGTTTTGTCAGCTCGCGTAATTCTTCCGCCATTTTTTCCAGCGTGACGGCGGATGAGCTGATCTCTTCCATAGAGGCGAGCTGCTCTTCAGCAGAAGCCGCAATGTCCTGAATGCCGGCCGCGCTTTGTCTGGAGACAGCCGCGATATCCTCTGAAGCGTTCGATACTTCCTGAGATCCGGCGGAGAGCTGTTCTACGGTTGCATTCATATTTTGCAGTTCACCGGCAATCTGATTTGTTTTGACGGAAATGTCCCGGAAGCTTTTTTCCGTTTCGTCCGTCAGCTGAAGTCCGCTTTTCACCTCGTGATTGACGGATTCCAGCATTCCGAGCGATGTATGGATTTCTTTAACGATTTCATGGATTAAGGTTTCGATTTCTTTTGCTGAATCGGCTGATTGGACGGCAAGCTTTCTCACTTCTTCGGCAACGACTGAAAAACCGCGTCCGTATTCTCCCGCTCTTGCCGCTTCAATGGCTGCGTTTAAAGCGAGAAGATTCGTTTGATCGGCTATGCCGTTAATGACGCGCAAAATGCTGGTGATGTCCTGCGATTTGTGCTCAAGCCCTTTTACGACTTGTTCCGCTTTACTTACGGATTGATCAATGGTGTCCATCTGGCCTGCTGTTTTCTTAACAAGCCGCTCTCCGGCACCGGATATCTCCGCCGATTCAATAGAAGTTTCCGTCACAACGGCTGCCGCTTCCGCCAGATCGCTGAGCCCGTCTTTCATCTCATTCACTTGGGCTGTCGCTTTTTCAATGCTCTCACTTTGGTCTTCCGTGCCATTAGAAAACTGTTCAATCGCAAGGGTGATATGTTCCGTTGCTTTGCTCGTCTGCTCGGCGGAAGCCGTCAGCTCCTCTGAGGAGGAAGCGACATGTTCAACAGAGTCCTGAATTCCCTGAATAAGCGTCCGGAGTGAATCTGTCATATGATTAAAACTTTTACTGAGCACGCCAAGCTCATCTTGAGAGCTGACTTGAATGGTTTCCGTCAGATCTCCGCTTCTGATTTTTTCCGCTGACGCTGCGAGACGTTTTAACGGTTTTGTTATAGAGCGGATGACAAAATAAATGAAAACCATTCCTGCGGCTACCGCTATGGCCAAAATGATAATGGCTGTGATCAGAACCGGTCTTGCCGCATCTTTGATTTCATCAACGGACATGGTTCCGCTGATCTTCCAGCCTGTCGCCTCGTTGGTGACATACGCCATTTTTTTCGCTTTTCCGCTCATCGTATATTCAAAATCGCCTTTTTCCCCGCTGTATAATGTATCAACCCATTTTCCCGATACCGCCGCGCCGGATTTTTCATTGCTGTAGGCAACGGCTTTTTTATTTTTGCTGAGGATAAAGGCGTATCCTTCTTTTCCGATATTGACTTCTTTTGTCATCGTAATGAGATCGTCGATTTTAATATCAATGGCGACGACACCTGAGCCGTCCTGAGCCGCACGGGCCATGGTGACGACCATCTTTTTGTTTGAAATGGACTGGTAAGGGTCCGTGATGATGGTTTGGCCTTTATTCTCCATGGCTTCTTGGTACCAGTTTCTCTCAAGCGGATTGAAATCGGCCGGCATATCGGCATGAGGATAACGTGTAAACGTGCCATCCTTGCTGCTTGAAAATACGGCGGCAGCTTTATCATTGCTTTCTATGAACTGCTTGAATCTGTCTTTCATTTCCGTTTGGTTTTTTTCTTTAAATTTTGCGCTTGTCGCCCATTCGCTGAAATATGCTGAGCTTTTTGTAAACGTCCCGATCCGGTCATCAATCATATTGTTTAAGATTTGCACATTCCCTTCGGCGCTTTCCATCATTTGATTTTCAACGGATGAGGCAGCCGAACGATAGGCGCTGGCAGCCAGCACTGCTACCGGAATGATTAAGATCAGTAAAAATGAAATGATGAGTTTTCTGGCTATTGATTTTTTTGCGATGTTTTTTGCTGTTTTTTTCAATTTTGTAAACCTCTTTCAATCATTTACTGTTTATATCGGCATTCTCCCTTTTTATTACATTGAAAATTTAGTCATAAATGAAAAATAGTTCTATGTGCTCTTTTTAAGATAAGACTTTTTATTTAATTTTCCCGATGAAGCCATAAAAAAAGACGCCTTCCATCCGGAAAGCGTCCTTTTTTACTAGTTGATTTTAAATTGTTTCGTTAATTCCCGCAGTTCTTCGGCCATTTGCGCCAAAGTGTCGGCGGATGTGCTGATTTCTTCCATAGATGCAAGCTGTTCTTCTGCGGATGCGGCAATATCCTGAATGCTTGCTGCGCTTTCCCGTGAAACGTCCGCAATATCGGTTACCGCGGCTGAGACGTGCTGAGAGCTGTCTGACAGCTGTTCAACCGTGCCGTTCATGGATTGCAGCTTCTCGGCGATGTCATTTGTCATGCCGAAGATATTCTGGAAGCTTTCTTTCGTTCGGTCCGTCACCGCAAGTCCTGATTGCACTTCTTCATTAACGGATGTAAACATGTGAAGCGACGTATTAATTTCAGACGTGATTTCCTGAATGAGTTTTTCAATCTCTTTTGCAGAACCGGCGGATTGGACGGCAAGCTTTCTCACTTCTTCCGCTACTACTGAGAAGCCCCTCCCGTATTCACCGGCTCTTGCCGCTTCAATGGCTGCATTTAATGCAAGCAGGTTTGTCTGATCGGCAATGCCGTTGATGACTCTTAAAATATGAGCGATGTCTTTTGATTTGGCCTCAAGACCTTTTACAACAGCTTCCGCCTGCTGGACGGATTGATTGATGAGATTCATCTGCCCGACGGTTTGCTGCACATATTCTTCCCCGGTGCCGGCAGCTTCTTTCGATTGTTTAGATGCTTCCGTAATGGATGATGATGTGCGGGAAACGGCGGCGAGCCCGTCATTTATATGATTCAGCTTGGCTGAGCTTGAATCGACTTTTTCACTCTGCTCTTCGTTCCCGTTTGAAAACTGCTCAATCGCCATCGTAATATGCTCTGTCGCTTTGCTTGTCTGCGAAGCTGAAGCAGTCAGCTCTTCTGATGACGCAGCCACGTTGTCGACCGAGCTTTGGATCGCGCTGATCAGTCCGCGCAGAGATTCTCCCATTTCATTAAAGCTTGCGCCCAGTTCGCCCAATTCATCTTTCGAGCGGATCTCAATGGTTTCAGTCAAGTCTCCGCCGCTGATTTGTTTAGACGAGCGGACAAGACGTTTCAGCGGTGATGTAATGGATCTGACAATAAACAGAATTAAAATTCCCCCGATGATAATGGATGCTGCAAGGACGATCATTCCCATCGTCAGCACCGGTTGTGAGGCGTCTTTAATTTCGTTGAGCTCCATGCTCCCCTCTATTTTCCACCCGGTCAGTTTATTTGTCGTAAATGCCATTTTTTTATTTTCATCATCAAGCTTGTATGAAATAATTCCGCTGTCTTTGCTGTATACCTCGTTCAGCCACGGGGTTGAGACTTTATCGCCCGGTTTGTGGTCTTTATGCGCGACATAGGTTTTATTTTTAGATGTGATAAACACGAAGCCTTTTTGCCCGATTTTGATTCCCTGCATCTGTTTCAGCAGCTGGTCAATCGCAATATCCATGGCCACTACGCCTGTTCCGTCCTGCATCTGCTTTGCCACGGTGACGACCATGCTGCCGTCGCTTGCCGCAGTGTAAGGATCGGTGACAACGAGCGTGCCGCCGGCCTTTACAGCGTCTTTATACCATGTGCGTGTTCTCGGATCGTAATCAGCCGGAGTATTTTCCTTCGGCGCCTGTGTGTAGCTGCCGTCTTCCGTTCCTCCGTAAATGCGGGCTACGTCCTTATGAATAGACGTGTATTGCCCGAACTTTTCTTCAAGAGCAGACATGTTTTTCTTTGAGAATGATGACCCTTTTAAGGTTTCACTGAAAAATTCAATCGCCTTTGCTTTTGCGCCGATATCATTTGTAATGGTTGTGTTAAAAGATTCGATGTTGTTTTTCGCGTTGCCTGAAATCTGATCATCCAGCGAATTGCTCGCCGTATGGTATGAACTGAATTCTAGCACGAGAATCGGTATGATTAAGATCACGATAAATGAAATGATTAATTTACGTGAAATCGATGCCTTTGTGCACCAATTAATGAATTTTTTCATATTAAGCTGCTCCCTCATGTGTGATACCTTATATATCGGCTCAGACTTCACATTTTGTTAACATTTCCTCCTTTTTTATGACTTGATTTTCATTTCCCAAGCTTCCTGCATATCTTATAAAAAAAGATAGGGGGGGCGCGCAGATGATTATCATTTCCGGCCAAGTGCTTCGGCCCCAGGACATTGCGAACTGGCAGACGGAAGAAAGCCTTGTTCCGTATCTAAATGAACTGACCCATTCTCCCGTACAATTTGATTACGGATCGATTGCTGAACTGATGTTTGAAGCCCGGGTGCGGCGCCATATTGTGGAAGCCGCAAGGGAACTGCACGGATCAGGTGCAAAATTTGCAACTTTCGCCAAAACATACGGAAATACGGCTTATTGGAGACTGACGCCGGAAGGAGCCCTGGAGCTGAAGTACAGAATTCCCGCTTCAAAAGCGATTCGGGATATTGTTGAAAACGGGGCGTTTTATGCATTTGAATGCGCGACGGCCATTGTCGTGATTTATTATCTGGCCGTTTTAAAGACCATTGGTGAAGAACGGTTTGACCGCCTTTTCCGGGATATTACTTTGTATGACTGGCACTATGAGCATCTGCCGATCTACACGGAAACCGGCAGCCACTTTTTAAGGGGAGATTGTTTATATTTTAAAAACCCTGATTTTAATCCTGCAAAGGCCCAGTGGCGGGGAGAAAATGTCATTGTGATGGGGAATGACCAATATTTCGCCCACGGTCTCGGGATTCTGACCGCTGAACAGATTATCCAGAAATTGAATTCTTTAAGAAAAAGAGATGCCGTGCAGTCGGCTTATCTGCTTTCTCAGGCGACAAGGCTTGATGCGCCCGCGCTATATCGGATGATGCATTAAAACAATCCCATCGTCTGTCAATGTGACGATGGGATGTGAAATGCTTTTCTTTTTCGGTAAAAAGCCGTCGTGCCGAGCGCTTGATTTGCCGCCCATTCAAACTTCTCTAAATCATGGCTGGTGACGGCTCTGTCCCGTCTGCTCCATTTAATGGCCCGGACAAAGTAATACCCTTTAATCGGCGCCATGGTGACTTTGGAATGCGGAAAATCTTCAAAGACAAATTCAATATTTCCTCTTTTTTTATAGGACATTTGAAGAATCTTCATCTTCCATCACCTCACAGCATCTTGATTATGATCGGCACAAGCGGTCCAAAACGGCTTTCACATCTGTCGGCCCTTCAAGCTTCGCGGCGGACTGGCCCGCCCATAAAGACATATACTCCGCATCTCCTGATTGAGCCGCATGCCCGCGCATCGGCTTTGTGAGCGTATTATGCAGCGGATAAGGCAGCGTTTTTCCCTCGTCAGCTTCATATGTTTTCATGAACTGATTCACGATTCCGCGCGCCTGTTTTCCCGAAAACAAGGTGGTCAGCCGTGTGTCGGCTCCTTTTGATTCGGCAATGGCTTTTTGATATGCCGGTGAAGCGCTGCTTTCTTCACAAAGGAGAAACGGCGTGCCGACTTGAACGCCGTCCGCACCCAAACATCGGGCTGCCTGCACCCCGCGGCGGTCAAAAATGCCGCCTGCCGCAATGACCGGGATATTCAGCGCATCTTTAGCCTGCGGAATGAGCGCCATAAGACCGAGAGCCGGTTCTCCTTTAACCGGCAGAAACGATCCGCGATGTCCCCCGGCTTCTATTCCTTGTAGGATAACGGCGTCCATTCCCCGCTCTTCAAAAGCCTTCGCTTCCTCCGGCGTTGTCGCCGTGCCGAACAGGAAGCAGCCGTTTTTCTTCAGCTTTTCCGCCGTTTCTTCCGGCGGCAGGCCGAAGGTGAATGAGCACGCTTTGACCCCGTAACGGATCAGAAGCTCCGCTTTTTCTTCAAAATCGTTCCACTCTTCTTTCAGATCGGAGAACGGCTTGGCATCTTTTGCCCTCGGGATGCGCGCTTTCCATTGTTCAACCAGTTCCTCCTCAGGCATCTGCCTTTCTTCCGGGACGAACAGATTCACTTGAAAGGAGCAGCCGGTCAGGTCTTTCATCTCGATAAGCTGTTTTTCAAGCGCCGGCGGGCTGACGTATCCTGAAGCGAGGCTTCCGAGCGCCCCTTCATTTGATACCGCCGCAGCCAGGCGCGGCGTGACAAGCCCTCCGGCCATCGGAGCCTGAATGACTGGCTTTGTTAATGATAATGCGTCCATCCACTCACTCATTTGCGGCTGCCTCCGTTTCAGCGTGGATTTTGATATAACATGTTCTGTTTCGCGGACCGTCAAATTCGCAAAAATAAATGCCCTGCCACGTTCCGAGGATCAGGCGCCCGCCTTCTATGATGACATGCTGGGATGCGCCCGTTGTACTCGCCTTCATATGTGCCGCCGTATTTCCCTCCATATGCCGGTCCAGTTCGTGCTCCCACGGATACACTTCGTCAAACCTGCGGAGCATATCCCTTTTCACATCTGGGTCGGCATTTTCATTGATGGTAATGCCGGCGGTGGTATGGGGACAGTATATGAGCGCCAAACCGTTTTTCACGCCTGTTTCGCGGAGAAACGCTTCGGCTTCATGTGTGATGTCGATCATTTCATCCCGTCTGTTTGTTTGAATCTGCAATTGTTTCAGCATATGAATGCCTCCTCTCTTTTTCTCTTCCTTTCCCATATTCGTTTCTGTATTTGTCTTTTCCTGTCGGATCGCGATGATAAACGCAGATCATAAAAAACTTCAGCCCCAAAACTGAAGTTTTTCACCATATATATACGCGGGCCTCATAAGGCTTTAAAAGGAAGGATGTCACATGCCGATGCGGCGGCGTTTCCATGTTTGCGAGCACGAGCGCATCGGCGTCAAGCGGATAACCGGGATGCCTGTATAATGCGGGAGTTTTAGTCAGATTGGTGATGATCAGGGCGGTTTCCGTTCCGTTTTTTCTTAAGTAGGCATAAATCTGCCGGTCTTTTGGAAGCAGCAATTCATAAGTTCCGCTGATCAATACGTCATGTTCTTTCCTGAGGGCGATCAGCCGTTTGTAGAAATGGTATACGGAAGTTTCATCCTTCATTTGCGATGCAGCGTTCAGCCATGTGTGATTCGGATTCACCCCGAGCCACGGAGAAACTTCAGAAAACCCGCCGTTCGCCGTCCCGTTCCATTGCATCGGTGTCCGTGAATTATCCCGGCCCTTCTTCCAGATCGTCTTCATCACTTTTTCATGCGGAACGCCGCGGGACGTCTCTTTTTCATACAGCTGTTTGATTGTGACGTCGTCGTAATCTTCAATGGATGGGAACGAAACATTGGTCATGCCGAGCTCCTGTCCCTGGTAAATAAACGGCGTGCCTTTCATCAGCATATACATCGCGGCAAGTGCCTTAGCGCTTTCTGTCAAAAACCGTTCGTCACCCCATACCGAAACGGATCGGGGCTGGTCGTGATTTTCCATAAATAACGCATTCCAGCCCTTTCCTTCAAGGCTGTTCTGCCAGTCGGACAAAATGCGCTTAAGCGCCGGGATGCAAATGCCTTGATCATCATCCGTATCCCAAAGGCCGAGGTGTTCAAATTGAAAAATCATATGGAAGACGCCGTTTTCTTCACCGGCCCAATCAGCTGCCTCCCAAGCCGTCACCCCGTTCGCCTCGCCGACCGTCATGATCGGATAATGTGAAAATGTTTCACGCTTCAGCTCTTTTAAGAGATCCACGATGCCTTCTGTATTCATATGATACGGGAAGGACGGGACATACGGGAGACCGTCCGGATTCGGCATGTCAGGGAGCCCTTCTTTTTTCTTGATGTGAGAAATGGCATCCACCCGGAAGCCGTCAATGCCTTTATCAAGCCACCAGCGGATCATCTTATAAACGGACTGCCTCATCGTTTCGTTTTCCCAATTTAAATCAGGCTGTTTTTTATCAAACAGGTGAAGGTAATACTGGTTTGTCTTTTGATCATATTCCCACGCCGATCCGCCGAAAATGCTTTCCCAATTGTTCGGCTCTTTGCCGTTTTTTCCGTCTCTCCAGATATACCAGTCCCGTTTTTCGGAATCTTTCGCTGAGCGCGATTCGATAAACCAAGGATGTTCATCACTCGTATGGTTGACGACGAGGTCTATAATCAGCTTCATGCCGAGCGCATGGATATCCGCGAGGAACCGGTCAAAATCCTCCATCGTCCCGAATTCTTCGGCAATTTGTTTGTAATTTCGAATATCGTAGCCGTTGTCGGCGCCCGGCGAGTCAAAAACGGGGCAAAGCCAGATCACATCAGCCCCCAACTCTTTTATGTAATGAAGCTTTGCTCTGATGCCGTTCATGTCGCCGATTCCGTCCCCGTTCGAATCCATAAAGCTGCGGGGATAAATTTGATAGACGGACGCCGTTTTCCACCAATCCGTTTTCATACCGTCCACTCCTTTCTTTACAGCATATGAAGAAGCGGGATGAAGAAGCATTTTTTTTCGCAAAAAAAGCCTCATTGCAAAAGCAGGAGGCTCAGAAATCTGTTTTTTTAATTTCAACAAAGCGGATATGATGGTCTTCTGCTTCAAGCACCTTGAATTCGCACCCTTCAGCATGAAACACATCACCGTTTTTCAGCTCCATTTTTTGTGTGAGGAGCCAGCCCGCAATCGTGTCTATGTCTTCATTTTCGATCGCGATATCAAGAAGATCATTCACCTCTTCTATCAGCGCTTTTCCGTCCATCACATAATGATGCTCGCCTTTTTTGACGATGTGGGGCATTTCATCCTGGTCATATTCATCACGGATTTCGCCGACGATTTCCTCCAATATGTCTTCGACAGTCACAAGTCCCGCCGTACCGCCGTATTCGTCCACAAGAATCGCCATATGAATCCGCTCCTTCTGCATGCGGATCAACAGCTCTTGAACAGGGATGCTTTCAATGACTCTGATGACCGGACGCATAATTTCTTTTAATTCGATGGAACGGCCGAGAAAATACGCTTTAAATAAATCCTTGTTGTTAATAATGCCGAGAATGTGGTCTTTGTCTTCTTTAATGACCGGGTATCGCGTATACCGCTCGTTAATGATCAGATGAATGGCTTCATCAACTGACTGCTCGAGCGAGATGGCGGCGATTTCGGTGCGCGGCACCATGATTTCTCTGGCGACACGGTTATCGAATTCAAATATTTTGTTGACGTAACGGAATTCGGATTGATTGATTTGACCTTTTTTATAGCTTTCAGACAAAATCAGCCGCAATTCCTCTTCACTGACCACGACTTCATGTTCTTTCACCGAATGAAATCCGAACAGCTTGACCAAAAATCCGGCTGAGCCGTTTAACAGCTTGATAAACGGATACATCACTTTATAAAAGAGGATGAGCGGTTTTGCCGTCCACAGACTGACGGCTTCAGCTTTTTGAATGGATATCGTTTTCGGCGCAAGCTCCCCGATGACGACGTGCAGATACGTGACGGCGATAAACGCCGCAATAAACGTGACGACGTGCGTAATGGGTGACGGCATTCCGATCAGACTGAAAACAGGATGAAGAAGCCGCTGAATCGTCGGTTCCCCGAGCCAGCCGAGTCCGAGCGCCGTAATCGTAATGCCGAGCTGGCACGCTGATAAATACTCGTCGAGATTTGTAATCACCCTGTGCGCCGCAAGCGCCCGGCTGTCTCCGGTTTCAACCAGCTCCGCAATTTTTGAACCGCGGATTTTGACAATCGCAAATTCCGCAGCGACAAAGATGGCCGTTAATCCGATTAACAGCAAAATGAGAATCAGTTTTAATATAAGCAAAAAAACCCCTACCGCAAACGGTAAGGGGCCACCTCCTTCGTGTTAATTCTCATCACGACCATTTAAGAAAATCATCACAAAACGAAGCAGCTCGAATAATGAAACGAGCGCCGCAGCCACATACGTCAGCGCAGCGGCGTTCAGCACTTTATTCACGCCGTGTTCTTCACTGTTGCGAATGAATCCTTCCGACACGATAATCCGCTTCGCCCTCGCGCTGGCATTAAACTCGACAGGCAGTGTGACAAGCTGGAAAAAAACAGCGGCAGAAAACAAAATAATGCCGAGCCCGATTAAATTCAAGCTGCCAAGGAGCATTCCGCCCAAGAAAAGCAGAGGGGCGACCCCTGAGGCAAAATTGACGACCGGAAAAATTTTGTGCCTCAGCACAAGCGCGCCGTAAGATTCCTGGTGCTGCAAAGCATGTCCGACTTCATGGGAAGCGACGGAAATGGCGGAAATGGAGCGGCCGTAATATACCGGCTCAGATAAACGCACCACCCGCTCCGTCGGGTCGTAATGGTCTGTTAAAGTGCCTCTTACCGGTTCTACCGGCACATCATATAAACCGTTTATATCAAGAATCCGTCTTGCCGTTTCCGCCCCGGTCCGCTGACTGGAAGCTTCCACGTCTGAGTATTTCTGAAAATTACTTTTCACTTTAAATTGTGCCCAAAACGACAATCCCAATGCAGCAATTGTTAAAAAGACAAACAGCATATTATCCTCTTCCTTTTTCTCTTATATCGTACGATCTGCTTATATATTATTTTAATGATTGCCCGCTTTCCTGTACAGAAATCCGCTTCTTTTTTCTGACAGGAATCAATCCTCCGAGCAAAATCAGAACACATCCGGCCATTGCAGTATAAAACGAAAACGTGCCGACAGTCCCTTTTGCGAAAGCGACCCATGAAAAGCTGCCGGACATATGATCATATCCATTTAAATCGAAAATAAGCAATACGGCCGCTGAAGCGAGCAGCTGCGCTCCGGCCAGCGCCGCCAGCAGTTTTTGAATGACTGTCATCTGACTCACCCTTTTTCGGTCCGCTTTCTTTATCATATGAAAAAATGAAGGTGAATATGTTTTCGCTGATTTTTGAAAGACATCAAACGAACTGGGACATACTGTAATAAAAAAGATACAGGTGTGATCCATCATGAAAGTGACAAATGGCGAAAAAGAAAAGCTGAGCAATGCGATAGACAGAATGAATGAGGGGCTTGACGCCTTCATCCAGCTCTATAATGAATCGGAAAACGACGAACCTCTCATTCAGTTTGAGGATGAGACGGCCGATTTAATCAGACAGGCGCGTGACTCATACGGGCAGGAACAGCTGAATGAAAAATTAAACACCATTATTAAGCAGATTTTGTCCATCTCTTTGTCGAAAGAGGAGCAGGCCGAATGAAATCAAACCGTATCTTTATTTCCTGGCTGAGATGGCCGTTATATATCCGGATCGGACTGATCATTATCGCCTTGATCTTATTGTTCGGCCAATTGATTTACATGCTTGAACCGAAGCAATTCACGTCTGTGTTTGAAGGGGTTTGGTGGGCGGTAATTACGGTAGCCACGGTCGGTTACGGCGATTATGTTCCGCAGACGCCGCTCGGGCAGATTGCCGGCATGGTGCTTGTATTAAGCGGAGCGAGTTTTGTGACCGCCTATTTCGCCACGCTTTCTTCAGCCGTGTTCAGCAAACAGCACCGTTATATCGAAGGGAAGGTCGCCTTTAAAGGCAAGGGGCACGTCATTCTTATCGGATGGAATGAGAAGTCGCATATGCTGCTGAAAGAACTGCAGCACATTGCACCGTCAAAAACTGTCGTCCTGATTGATGATTCATTAAGGGAAGGGCCGCTTATTGAAAATGTCCATTTCATCCGCGGACATGCCGCTGATGACAGCACGCTCAATAAAGCGAATATTACGGAAGCTGATACCGTCATTCTGACAGCAGACCAGCAGAAAAATGAATCCGAAGCTGATATGCTTTCGGTATTAACGCTTCTCGCCATCAAAGGGCTGCATCCGTCCGTTTATTGTATCGTGGAAATTTTAACGGAACGGTATGTCAAAAACGCCGAACGTGCAGGAGCCAATAAGATTCTGTGCACATCACGCCTGTCGAGCCGGGTGATGTTTGAGCATTACCGGGTCAAGATGCAGCTTGCCAAGCCGCAGACGCTGTCCGACCTGACGCTGGAGAAAAAGGTTCGCATCATTCCCGTCCCCGAGGAATTAAAAGGCTCCTCTTATCATGATTGTGCGCGCTATTATCTCAAACGGAATACAACGATTATCGGCATACAAAAAGAAGAGGGGCCGATGCTGACCCCTCCTCTGTCATACCAAGTGCTCAGTACTGATCTTTTTTTGGCGCTTTAATGCAGCAGGACATCTTCCAGCTCTTTCACGAGCGAGATGCCGATATCTATATATGAGCGGTCAATTGCCGCATCCCGGCGTTTCGGCTCGGAGAATTGGTTGAATAATGATTCAAAAACTCCGCCCCCTGCTGCATCATCCGTTTCCTGCTGATAGACGTGCCTCAGCAAAAAGGGTGTGCCGATTGTAACGGCCGTTCCCCGTTCATCAAGGCGTCCTTTATTTGCTTCAACAGGGATACGGAGAAACAAATAGCCGTCCTGATCGGAAATTTTGTAATCAAAGAATCCCCGGTCATATTCCCAGCCGCCTCCGATGGTATAACCGATCGGTTTCAGCACCTGTTCCAATTCGCGGAGTAAAAAAGACTGTCCTTCAAGTGAAGATGGTATGCTGATCATGTAAATACGCTCCTTTTAGTCTTTAGCGTCCCCGGTCTGCGATATCTTCATACGGCTTCCGCAAAGAATCAGGAGCAGCAGACAGACGCTGAAAAGAGGTAACGGCGCATTCAATCAGAACATACGTCACAATTGCGGAGAGAGCGGCATCCGGCGAAATGAGGAAAACGACGGCATACAGACAGCACTTCGTAATGAGCGAATGCATCCGGCCCATCTTCAGTTTCAGCCGGACCATATCCGTAAACAAGCCGAGGGGAAGAGCGAAAAAAAAGATCGTTTGTAAGAGGGAAGCAGAGGACGGATTCAGCGCAAAAAAGACAATAGCGGCGGAACAGAAGGAAATGACGGTATGCTTACATAAGAGCCATGTCAATTCATCATCACACCTTTCACGGTTTAAAAAAGGCTGACCCGTCATGCGGGCCAGCCATTCTTTTTATTTCTCAAGGCGTTTTTCAAGCTCTGCTTTTTTCTCTTCAAAGCCCGGTTTGCCGAGAAGCGCGAACATGTTCACCTTGTAGGCTTCAACACCCGGCTGATCAAACGGGTTGACTCCGAGCAGATAACCGCTCATTGCCACCGCTTTTTCAAAGAAATAGACGAGATATCCAAATGTATATGCATTAAGCTCCGGAATGTTGACGATTAAGTTCGGCACTTTTCCGTCTGTATGAGCCAGCATCGTACCTTGGAACGCTTTTTTATTGACGAAATCGACCGTTTTGCCGGCTAAGTAGTTTAAGCCGTCGAGATCATTTTCCGCTTCTTCAATTGTCAGCTCATGCTTCGGTTTTTCTACGTTTAATACAGTTTCAAACAGATCGCGTCTGCCTTCCTGCACGTATTGGCCGAGAGAGTGAAGGTCTGTTGAGAAGTTAGCGGAGGAAGGATAAATTCCTTTCTCGTCTTTTCCTTCACTTTCACCGAAGAGCTGCTTCCACCATTCTGCAAAGTACTGCAGGGCTGGCTCATAGTTAATGAGCATTTCAATGGTTCTGCCTTTATTGTACAGAACGTTGCGGACGACGGCATATTGGTAAGCCGCATTCTCTTCTAATTCCGAGCTGGAAAAGTCTTTGCTTGCATCAAACGCGCCCTTCATCATTTCGTCGATATCAGCCCCGCTTACCGCAATCGGCAGAAGACCCACCGCAGTCAGAACGGAGAAACGCCCGCCGACATCATCAGGAATAACGAATGATTCGAAGCCTTCTTCGTTAGAAAGCGTTTTTAAAGCGCCGCGCTCTTTGTCAGTTGTCGCGTAAATCCGCGCTTTCGCTTCTTCTTTTCCGTATTTTTCTTCAAGAAGTTTGCGGAAAATCCGGAAAGCGATGGCAGGTTCCGTCGTCGTTCCTGACTTAGAAATGACATTGATAGAGAAATCAGCGTCTTCCAAAAGATCCATAACGTCTTTCATATAAGTTGAGCTGATATTGTTGCCGATAAAGATGACTTGAGGGTTTTTGCGTTTATCTTTCGGCAGGACATTATAGAAAGAATGGTTGAGCGCTTCAATCGCCGCGCGGGCGCCTAAGTATGAACCGCCGATTCCGACGACGAGAAGCACGTCTGAATCTGATTTGATTTTTTCAGCGCTTTTTTTAATGCGCGCAAATTCTTCTTTATCGTAGTTTTCAGGGAGGTCCACCCAGCCTAAAAAGTCGCTTCCGGCGCCTGTTTTTTCATGGATATTATGGTGTGCCGTTTTTACGAAATCACGTGCGTATGTAAGTTCATGTTCATTGAAAAAAGGTAACGCTCTTGAGTAATCAAAGCGTACATGCGTCATTTGCTTGTCCCTCCATCACGGTGAATTGTTTTCTCTTCCACTTTATATGAACTCTACCTCTAAATCAAGTCATGAAGAAGGCCTGACGGATACGGGATTTGCGCTAAAGACGCATTCATTTTTTCTTACAATATCTCGGTTTTGAGATAGGTATTGCACAGAACGTTATATTTGTATGCATGGTGAGAAGGATCACTAATCAGATGACGAAAAATGCAGTAAAGGTGAATGCACGCACGATAAATCAAATACTTCCATTTTTAAAAATAGTGTCTATATTTGGGTTATCATGTTAAGATGAAAATAATTTTAAACCGGGAGGTGATTTTATGACTAAAACCATTGGTCTTATTTGTGGAAGTTTACGAAAAAACTCGTATAATCGAGCAATTGCTCAATCATTGATTGACTTGGATCATTCGGCGCAATTTCGTTGGATTGAAATAGACCGTCTTCCTTTTTTTAACGAAGATTTAGAAATGGCCGGAGCGCCTGAATCCGTAACATCCTTTAGAGCAGATATACAAGATGTTGACGGCGTCATCATTGTAAGTCCAGAGTACAATTCCGGAATGCCGGGGGTTTTAAAAAATGCATTGGACTGGGCATCGAGACCGCGGACCTCTTCTGTGTTCAACAGAAAACCGGTTGGCTTAATCGGAGCAACCCCCGGAGGGTTCGGTACTGCCTTTAGCCAAATGCAAATGAGAGAAGTACTCGAAGCTATGCAAGTCAATGTGCTGCCCTTTCAAAAAATGCTGATTTCGCAAGTCCATGAGAAAATTGATTCCACTCAAAATATACTTACGGATGAACAAACAAACCGTTATCTTCAACGCTATTTACAACAGTTCATCCATTGGATTGATCATGCTCCGGTTCCCGTTCCAGATTAATAGAAGGATCATAACCCTCACTAAAAGTCACCTCAGAAGCTTTCTACATAATTCTTAGATGCCTTT
This sequence comes from Bacillus sp. CIS52, assembly GCF_053545315.1. Taxonomy (NCBI): domain Bacteria; kingdom Bacillati; phylum Bacillota; class Bacilli; order Caryophanales; family Bacillaceae; genus Bacillus; species Bacillus sp. CIS52. Next base: position 1,957,882 of record NZ_JBIUFR010000001.1, on the reverse strand, counting down.
GACAAACTTACTTAATGAATTTAAGGAGGATGATAAAATGTCTGATCTTTATTCCCGTCTTTCAAAAGATGATGCTGCTGTTCTTTTGGTGGATCATCAAACCGGCCTTATTTCCGGTCTAGTACGTGACTATGGTGTTGATGAATTTAAGAATAATGTATTGGCTCTTGGCGATACGGCTAAATTCTTTGATTTACCGGTTATTTTAACAACGAGTTTCGAAAATGGACCTAATGGCCCACTCATGCAGGAATTGACGGATCTCTTTCCTGATGCACCAAAAATAGCGCGTCCAGGACAAATTAATGCATGGGATAACGAAGATTTTGTGAAAGCCATTAAAGCGACTGAAAAAAAACAACTTATTATCGCAGGTGTAGTTACAGATGTCTGCGTTGCGTTCCCTGCACTTTCCGCAATCAAAGCAGGTTACGAAGTGTTTGTTGTGACAGATGCTTCGGGAACATTCAGTAAGCAAGTAGCAGATGCATCATTAACCCGTATGGCTCATGGGGGCGCACAGCTTATGAACTGGTTTAGTGTAGCATGCGAGTTACAACGTGATTGGCGCAACGATGTTGAAGGGTTTGGCGCATTAATTTCCAGTCATCTTCCTGGTTACCAAAACTTAATGGGGAGCTATATGGGGGCGCAGCGAGATCTTAGTACACAGAATGCATAAAAAAGAGCGCTGATTTAATCAGCGCTCTTTTTTATTCTTACTTTCCATAGTTGTTTCAGTGCAAGGAGTGTTTCACTTGCTCCTGATTCACTCATAGAAAATCCGATAGATCTGCAGGATGTGATCTTACAGAGACGCCTTCAGGATGGCAAGCACGTCATCTTTGTTCAGTTTTTGGAAATTGCCGAATCCGCCGTGTTCCATTTCTTTTGCGGCGATATCTGCGATCAGCTCAAGCTTGTCTTCGCCGATGTCATAATCCGCAAGACGGGACGGCGCACCGAGGCTTGACCAGAACGCTGATAACTTATCGATTCCTTCTAAAGCAATTTCTTTATCTGTTTTGCCTTCGGTATCAATGTCAAACATGTTGAGCATGAGGTTTTTAAAACGGTCTACATTTGTATCAAGCGTGTATCTCATCCAGTTCGGGAACAGAATCGCAAGTCCTCCCGCGTGAGGGATGTCATAAACCGCTGATACGGCGTGCTCCATCGTGTGGGAAGCCCAATCGCCGAAATAGCCCATTTGCAGCGTGCCGTTTAAAGCGATCGTACCCGCGTATAAAATCGTTTCGCGATGCTTGTAGTTCCCGAGGTCTTCCAAAAGTTTCGGCGCTGTTTCAATCACCGTCTGAAGCACCGCAAAGCACATTCTGTCCTGAAGCGGCGTATTTTCAACATTGTGGAAGTATTGTTCGAATACGTGGCTCATCATATCCACCATGCCGTATACGGTTTGGTTTTCCGGAACGCTGAATGTATTCTCAGGGTCTAAAATGGAGAAACGCGGATGAGTGACATCGCTGCCCCATACGTATTTTTCATTCGTTTCCCAATTTGTGATAACGGAATCAGGGTTCATTTCAGAGCCTGTCGCCGCAAGCGTCAGCACCGTGCCGAACGGAAGCGCGTCCTGTGCCGTTACTTTTTTGCTGTAAATGTCCCATGCGTCTCCGTCATACTTCGCTCCGGCCGCAATCGCTTTTGTACAGTCGATGACACTTCCGCCGCCGACTGCGAGAAGAAAATCAATTTCATGCTGTCTGCACAGCTCAATTCCTTTATTCACCGTTGCCAGACGCGGGTTCGGTTCAACGCCCGCAAGCTCATGAACGGCTGCGCCTTCTTCTTTTAAGATGCCTGTTACTTGGTCATACAGGCCGTTTCGCTTAATGCTGCCGCCTCCGTATACAAGCAGCACGTTTTTCCCGTATTGTTTCAGCTCTTTTTTCAATTGGTCGATTTGACCTTTTCCGAAAATCAGTTTCGTCGGATTGTAGTACGTAAAGTTCTCCATTTATCATAACCTCCAAAAAAATCGTAAGGGAATTACTATAACACAGAAAAAAAGGAGCTGCCAGTTCGGCCGCCCCCTTTATTCTATTACAATGATGCCTTCAGTATCGCAAGCACATCTTCTTTCTGAAGTGATTTGAACTGTCCGAATGCGCCGTTTGCCATCGCTTTATCTGCAATCGTATCCAGCTTTTCATCTGAAATATCATAATCAGCGAGTCTGTTCGGAGCGCCGAGGCTCGTCCAGAAAGCAGACAGCTTGCTGATCCCTTCAAGCGCGATCTCTTCATCTGATCTGCCTGCCTCGTCAATATCAAAAACACGGACGGCAAGCTGCTTAAAGCGGGCCGGATTTTCTTTGAGCACATGTCTCATCCAGTTCGGGAACAGGATCGCTAAACCTCCGGCGTGCGGGATATCGTACACCGCTGACACCGCATGCTCGATGTTGTGTGTAGCCCAATCCCCTCTTGCGCCCATTGACAGCATTCCGTTTAATGCGATGGTGCCTGTATATAAAATGGTTTCACGAAGCTCATAGTTCTCCAGATCATTGATCAGCTTCGGCGCTGTTTCAATCACCGTGCGCAGAAGTGATTCACACATCCGGTCCTGATACGGCGTGTTTGACGTGTGGTGGAAATATTGTTCAAACACATGGCTCATCATATCGACCATGCCGTAAATGGTGTGGTCTTTCGGAACGGTAAATGTGTTTACCGGATCAAGAATAGAGAATTTAGGATAAACGAGCGGGCTTCCCCATCCGTATTTCTCCTGTGTCTCCCAGTTTGTGATCACTGATCCGGCGTTCATTTCCGAACCGGTCGCCGCAAGTGTCAGCACTGTTCCGAACGGCAGCGCTTCTTTCGGCTGGTGTTTTTTCGTGACGATATCCCACGCATCACCATCATATTTAGCGCCCGCGGCGATGGCTTTCGTGCAGTCAATGACACTTCCGCCGCCGACGGCCAATAAGAAATCGATGTTGTTTTCTTTACAGAGCGCAACACCTTTGTTCACCGTTGAGACACGCGGATTCGGCTCTACGCCTGCCAATTCATGTACCGTAACTCCTGCTTTTTTCAGCAGCTCGGTTACTTGATCATAAAGACCGCTGCGCTTAATGCTGCCGCCTCCGTATACGAGCAGCACGTTTTTTCCGTACGGCTTGATTTCTTCCGGAAGCTTTTCAACCTCTCCCTTTCCGAAAATCAATTTTGTCGGATTCCAATATGTAAAGTTTTGCATGACATCTCCTCCTTTGGATTTATATTATGCAGAAAGTTGACGTTCAATGTAAAGCAATCCGCTTTTTTGACGGCACATCACACGGTTTCATGACAGCGGGTTCACGGGAAAGGCACTGGTACAGCATGAGACAGGATGCGATTTTCACGCCGGAGAATGAAGAATGTATAGTTTCTTTGCTTTGTCACAATCTATAACTGTTTCACGAATTCATAGAGGAGGTTGTTTACATGAGTGTTATTCAGCGGATCTGTCTTGTTTTAACCATTATCGGCGCGATTAACTGGGGACTGATCGGATTTTTCCAATTTGATTTAGTAGCAGCCATCTTCGGCGGCCAAGGATCAGCTCTGTCGCGGATTATTTACGGCCTTGTCGGCATCGCCGGTCTCATCAATCTCGGCCTGCTGTTTAAGCCGAACGAAGAAACATCCCGCGAGGAAGCGGCAAATCCAGAAGTCAGATAAACATAAAAAAAGCACCGAACATACATATCCGGTGCTTTTTTTGATGCTTATTTTTTGATAAGGTCTTTGCGGTTAGACTGTTCGATCCACTCTTCAAGCTTATCTTTCAATGTGTTGAAACCTTGCGGAGCAGATGTTTCTTCAGAAACTTGAGCCGCTTTCGGTTTTCTTGGCTTGCTTTCTTTTCTTTCAGGCGCTGCTTGAGTCGCACGGATAGAAAGGCTGATTTTACCTTTTTCTTCGTCAACTGCAAGAACTTTTACTTGTACTTCGTCACCGATAGAAAGGTGCTCGTTAATGTCTTTTACGAAACCGTGAGTGACTTCAGAAATGTGAACAAGTCCTTGAGTTTCTTCATCTAATGCAACAAACGCACCATACGCTTGTAATCCTGTTACTTTACCAGTGTAAACACTGCCCACTTCAAATTTTGCTGCCATTCATAACAACTCCTAAGTTAAATTAAATACAGTTTATACGCAATTTAAAATTATATCATACAAGTTTGTTTTTCGCAAAGGGAACTTTTTTGTATGATGATGTTTAAGCACAGAAAAAGGTGGGTATACTATGATTACGAAGGCTTTCTAGTATTCCCCCCCTTTTATTTGGATGCGAACCGGGTTCGTATCTTTTTTTATGCCCTTTTTTCAACAAACCGTTTGATTCTGACGAGCGCTTCCTGAATCTGCTCAATAGATGTTGCATAGGAGCATCTGATGTACCCTTCGCCGCTCGGGCCGAATACATTCCCCGGAACGACGGCTACTTTTTCTTCAAGAAGCAGCTGTTCCGCGAACTCTTCTGAACTCATGCCTGTCGATTGAATGGAAGGAAAAGCGTAAAACGCTCCGCCGGGATGGTGGCAGCCGAGTCCGATTTCGTTCAGTGTTTCCACAATCAGATTTCGGCGTCTCCGATAGCTTTTTTTCATTCGTTCGACGTCTTCCTGACCGTTTTTCAAACCTTCAAGCGCGGCGTACTGCGCCATAGAAGGCGCGCACATCATCGCGTGCTGATGAATTTTGAGCATGGCATCCCTGATTACGGGAGGCGCCGCCGTAAATCCGAGTCTCCATCCCGTCATGGCAAATGCTTTGGAGAACCCTGAAATCAGAATCGTCCGCTCCTTCATGCCGCGGATGGCCCCCATGCTCGTGAATGGCTCATCATACGTCAGCTCGGCATAAATTTCATCGGAAAGCACGATCAAGTCATGTTTTTCAGCGAAAGCAGCGATGGATTCAAGTTCTTCTTTCGAATAGACGGAACCGGTCGGGTTTGACGGCGAGCAAAGAAGCAGCGCTTTCGTTTTGTCCGTCAGGGCCGCTTCAAAATCGGCCGGGGATGCTTTGAAACCTTTTGCAGCGACAGTCTGAATCGGCACCGGCTTCGCCCCCGTCAGCGTCACGAGTGATTCATATGCGACAAAACACGGTTCGGGAATTAACATTTCCTCTCCGGGATTCATAATGGCGCGGACAGCGAGATCAAGCGCCTGGCTTGCCCCTACCGTAACGATCAGTTCACTGTCAGGCGAATAATTCAGGCCGAACCGCTGATCTAAATAGCGGCTGATCTCTTCTCTCAATTCATAAAGACCCGCATTTGCGGTATAAGCCGTGTAGCCCTGTTCTAAAGAAAGAATACTCGCTTCCCTCACGTTCCAAGCCGTCACAAAGTCAGGCTCTCCCACTCCCAGTGAAATGACGCCTTCCATCGTAGCGGCCAGATCAAAGAATTTGCGGATGCCTGACGGTTTAATCTGCTGCACATAATCCGATAAATAAGAAGTCTTCGTTTCCATTTACGGAGACACCACGATTCTTTTGTCATCGTCTCCGCTTTCAAAGACTTTGCCGTCATGCTTATATTTTTTCAGGATGAAGTGCGTTGTCGTGGAAACGACAGACTCAAGGGTGGACAGTTTTTCAGAAACGAAGCTCGCCACGTCTGACATCGTATTGCCGCGGATGACGACAGATAAGTCATACACCCCTGACATCAGGTACACTGATTCGACTTCCTGGAATCTGTATATCCGTTCAGCAACTTCATCAAAGCCGACATTTCGTTTCGGAGTGACTTTTACGTCAATCATCGCCGTGACGCCTTCCAGCCCGTCAACTTTGCGCCAGTCGATCATCGCCGCATAATCAATGATGACTTTTTCCTTTTCAAGCTTTTCAATGATGCTTTTGACTTCATCGGCGGGAATGTTCGCCATTTTGGCGATCGTTTCCGCATCAACGCGGCTGTTTTCGTCTAAAATTTCTAATATTTCTGTTTCTTTTTCGGTCAGCTTCATACGTTTCACACCTTTGCTTTATCAAAAATCTTCATGACATTATATCATGATTTTCGACAAATGCTAAGAAAAACCCGCAAGAAACCAGAGCTAAAATCTGACAATTAAAAAGCCATTACACTACAACACAGAAAGGACGGAGAAGACGCTCATGGAAGCTGTTTCACCGATTAAACGGGCCGCGATACACGGAGTTGAGCTGTATTACGAGCATTATGAGAATCCCGGCAGACAGACGCTCGTCTGCGTGCACGGTTTTTTATCTTCGGCTTTCAGCTTCAGAAAACTGATTCCGCTGCTCAGAAACCATTATGATATTATCGCCGTTGACCTGCCTCCTTTCGGACAATCGGAAAAGTCACGGACGTTCGTATACACTTATGCAAACCTCGCCAAGCTTCTGATCGGACTTTTGGAAAAGCTCAATATCAGCCGGGCCGGGCTCGTCGGCCATTCGATGGGCGGCCAGATTTCCTTATCCGCGTCTTTGCTTAAACCCGAGCTTTTTACTAAAATCGTCCTGCTGTGCAGCTCGGGGTATTTAAAACGCTCGCATCCGTCGATTATAGTCGGAACGCATATCCCTTGTTTTGACCTGTATCTTAAGTATTGGCTTTCAAAAGACGGCGTGCTGAAAAACCTGTTAAATGTCGTGCACGACCGGACGCTTATCGACCAGGAAATGATTGATGGTTATGAAAAACCATTTACAGACCGCCAGATTTTCAAAGCGATGACAAGGTTCATCAGACACAGGGAGGGCGATTTGGACTCTGAGGATTTGAAGAAAATACAAAACCCCGCTCTTTTAATATGGGGGGAAGAAGACCGGGTCGTGCCGGTTTCAGTCGGAAAACGGCTTCATCACGACCTGCCGGATTCTATTTTATATTCGCTTAAAAATACGGGGCACCTCGTCCCCGAAGAGCGTCCTGAGTTTGTTTCAGAGCGGATTTTTGAATTTGTCCAATAAAAAAACCGGCGTTTCAGCCGGTTTTAAGGGGTGCAGGAGCTGCTTTCTTTTATGAGCAGAAGCTGCGCGGCGGCCTTTTGACAGTCTTCGATCGGAAGCTTTTGTTCAAATGAAACTTCAAAGATGTCCTGTATGGCTTCTGCCAGCTTGCCGGCGCTGTCTTCACGATATACGGCCTGAACGATATCGACAGCTTCTGTCTCATAAAATTCTTCTCCATATTTAAACGGGTCCCACTTGGCAATGATTTTCATCATTTCCATGACCGCTTGGCTTTCTTCCATTTTCATCACCGCTTATAATAAAGTTTGAAAATCTATTTTATCATAGATACGATGTGAAAAATAATGATACAACAGGAGTGACATACATGAACTTTGACCTTCGAGAAAACCGCTTTGGCACTCAATCGGTGAAATGGGACAAGGCGGAAGCGTTATTCGGCGTATCGGACGCACTTCCGATGTGGGTGGCCGATATGGATTTCCGCGCTCCCGAAGCAGTCACAGAGGCATTAAAAGCCCGTCTTGACCATGGCATATTCGGTTATACGTCTCCTGACGAAAACACAAAAAAAGCCGTCGCTTCATGGCTTGATACACGGCACGGCTACCGGCCAGATCCCGCAAGCATCACGTTCAGCCCCGGAGTTGTGACGGCGCTCAGCATGGCCGTCCAGGCCTTTACCGAACCGGGAGATGAGGTTTTGATCCAGTCACCGGTATATACGCCTTTTTATCAGATGATCGAAGAAAACAAACGGCAGGTTTTACATAATCCTTTACGGGAAGAAAATGGAATCTACCGCATGGATTTTGAGGACCTTGAGAAAAAGCTGAGCGATTCAGGAGTTAAGCTGATGATTCTCTGTAATCCGCACAATCCGTCCGGCAGAGCGTGGAGCCGGGATGAGCTTTTGAAGCTCGGATCACTGTGCGCCGCCCATAACGTCACCGTCGTTTCTGACGAGATTCACTCCGACTTGATGCTGTACGGAAAACCGCACACGCCTTTTGCTTCTCTGTCTGAGGATTTTGCGCGGATTTCCGTTACTTGTGTCGCGCCGAGCAAGACGTTTAATATTGCCGGCCTTCAGGCATCGGCCATTATCATTCCTGATCGGTATAAGCGGGCGAAATTCTCCGCGGCATTGCATCGGAACGGGATCTCCAATCTCAACACATTTGCGGTTGCAGCAATCGAAGCGGCTTATACAAAGGGAGGCCCTTGGCTTGACGCGCTGATTCCTTACATTGAGGGAAATATGAAATTAGCTGAGGACTTTTTTAAAAAAGAATTGCCGAAAGTCCGCATGATGAAGCCTGATGCTTCCTATTTGATCTGGATGGATTTCAGCGAATACGGATTTTCAGACGCCGAGCTCAAAAAAAGAATGCTCAAAAAAGGGAAAATCATTTTAGAACCGGGAACGAAATACGGGCCGGGCGGCGAAGGATTTATGAGACTCAATGTCGGCTGTTCAGCCGCAGCTGTAAAAGAAGGGCTTGAGAGAATCAAAGCAGCGCTTGCTTCATAATGTAAAGGACGCCTTTATCAGAAGAGATGAGGGCGTTCTCTTTAGAGAAATATATACTTTTTTTGCCGGTAAAGATGTTATAATAGGTTCATATTTACATAAGAAAGGATTTCGCATAAATGGAGATTGTAAAGGATTATCTGCTTCACTTCTCTTTTCTTTTATTTCCTATTTTTCTCTATCAAGTCTTCTGGCTCAGCAAGCCCGATTTGCTTGTGCCGAGAGCGAACCGCCTGCTGGTCGCCGTATTTGCAGCGGCATCTTCATTATTATGTACGGCTTTTCCCATCCAGGAGCTTCATTCCGTCCGTTTCGGATTGCAGCTGATTCCCATTATCGTCTGCCTGCTTTATTCCGGAACTGCCGCAGGACTTGCCGCAGGAGCAGCGTCTGTTTTGTTCCAGCTCATATGGTTTGAACCTTCCGCTCTTTTTTTCTTATCCTTAATTCCTTTTTTAATCATCATCTCTATCCAGCTCCAAACGAAATGGCCCTTTTTTTCAAAGCGGAAGAAACTGATTTTCGCTCTTCTCATCGGCTGTACTGAAGCCGCCTTATTAACCGCATCTGTCTTCATCTATTCCGTGACCAATATTTTCAACTTTCAAAATCTATCTTCCGTATATTATGAGGCGGGAGTATCCGTTTTTTTTCAGATCAGCGCTCTTGTGCTGTGCATTTATTTGATTGAAATCATTGATGAGAATGCGTCCATGCGGGCAAGGCTGATTCACTCAGAGAAAATGGCTGTTGTCAGCGAGCTTGCGGCAAGCGTCGCACACGAAGTCCGCAATCCGCTCACGGTCGTCAGAGGTTTCGTGCAGCTGCTGTTCAGCGGCGATCAGCTTCAGGATAAATCACACGCCGGGTATCAGAAGCTTGTGCTGTCCGAACTTGACCGGGCTCAGACGATCATAACGAATTATCTGGATATGGCGAAGCAGGATGATTATGAAAAAGAAAAGTTTGATATTTCTCTGCTTGTGAAGGAAACTGGTTCCTTAATGGAGTCATACGCCAATTTTAAATCGGTGACCGTTACTGTTCGAAGCGAGCCGGATTTATATGTGTTCGGGGATGTGAAAAAACTAAAACAAGCCTTCATTAATCTGATTAAAAACAGTATTGAAGCCGTGCCTTCTGAAAACGGCCATATCGAGGTCTCCGTCCAAAAACAGGAACAGATGATTCTCATTCAGATTACGGATAATGGAATCGGCATGTCCGACGAAGAACTTCAAAAACTCGGCAAGCCGTATTATACGCTGAAGACTAACGGCACTGGACTTGGGCTTACTGTGACATTCTCCATTATTCAGCATCATGAAGGCTCCGTCTATTTCACCAGCGGAGAGCACTCGGGCACCACGGCCTCTGTCAGGCTTCCGGCAGCTGTTCTCTAGCCAATCGCGTTGATCTTATATAGAATAAACAGAGAGGTGAACGCAATGAATTCATTTGAAATCGGCACAATCGTAAAAGGGTTTTATAAAACAGGAGTATACATAGGGGAAGTGACAGACGTCAGGCCCAATCACTATTTAGTAAAAATTAAAGCCGTTCTGACGCATCCCGCTCAAGGAGATCTTCATCATCCGAAGCAGGCCGATGTTCCGTTTTTTCATGAAAGAAGAGCGCTGGCATTCGGAGAACAGACAAACATACCGCATCATATGGTCAAACCGTTTGAAGGCGAAGTTCCTGATTATACGGCTTCCTTACAAGCGGCGGCTGCCCGGCTGAAAGATCAGCTCACAGCGGACGGCTCAGAATGGGCGAAACGTTCGCTCGCCAACTTGGCCGTGTTAGAGCGCGACTATTTTAAAAGACTATGACCCAGTCGGCATGATTGGGTTTTTTTATGTGGCCCGGCGAAACAGTTCAGTCAGATCGACGCGATCGCCGATCGTCGGAGGTTTCGGTTTTTCAAGGTATTGTTTATCCCGTTCGACAAGCTTGAATAATTTATAAGTCGTCTGCGCATCATCAAGCGCTTTATGATGTGTGCCCGTCCCTTTATCGCCATACTCTTCAGCCGCTTTCCAAAGCCCGGTCAGAGTTCTGTCTCCGAAGAAGTTTTTATATTCAAGGGACAAATCCCGGAGTTCTCCTTTAAATGGAAAGGGGATGTGGTTAAACATGCAATTTTGCTTTAACACTTTCATATCCATATTGCCCCAGGTGACGATCGTGCAGTTTTTATCAGGGTCAAGCTCATTTAATTTTCGGATGAATTCATTAAACGTGATTCCGCCGTCCACGTCTTTTTGAGTGATGTTCAGAAAGGTTTTGCATCGTTTTGTCAGCTTCGGAAATTTTTTCGGTTTGATATAACTCGAAAACGTTTCAGTCACTTCATCATTCACTGTCTTGACAATCCCCGCTTCAATAATTTCGGGAAAGAAATTTTGCGGGCTGTATTTTCCGTCAGGCATCGTAAATTCAAAATCAATAATGAGAAGACTGCGCTGATCCACTTTTTTACACCTGCCTTTCCTCCGATCAAAAATGATATTTTATGATAGTATATCAGTTTCCCCTCTGAAACTTTCTTCATTTTCTAAAAATAATGAATTTTCCTATATCCGCATCGAAAATACAAATACCGGATTCATTCCTATATACTTATAATTAGACACACGAAAAGTAAAGAAGGTGATGTTATTTCTGTCCGTAAGAAGAACTTCGTCGTCATTTGGATTACAAATTTCTTTATTTCCGCCAGCATGACTATGATTGTTCCGTTTCTTTCGTTATATATTGAAACGATCAGCCCCCATTCGGGCGGGTATGTGCAGAGATGGAGCGGTTATGTGTTCGGCGTCACGTTTTTAATGGCGTTTGTGATTTCCCCGTTTTGGGGAAGATTCGGCGATAAGCGCGGCTACAAAAAAATTCTCTTGATTACAGGCACCGGCATTGCCGTCAGCATTTTATTGATGGGGTTTGTGACATCGGTTTATCAGCTGTTTGTCCTCCGGCTGCTTATGGGCCTTGTCACGGGCTTTGTTCCGACATCACTGGCGATGATTTCGGCGCAGACGCCGAAAGAGACTGCCGGGAAAACACTCGGCACGCTGCAGATGGGTCAAGTGTCAGGCACTTTATTCGGACCGATGCTGGGCGGGCTGCTTGCTGACAGCTTCGGGTTTACGTACACGTTTTTTATTACGTCTTTTGTCATTTTCGCATCTGTGCTTCTCGTTTTATTTCAGGTCAATGAGCAGCCGCTCGGCGAGAAACAAAGCAAGCGGAAAACCTACTCCAGAAAACAGGTGCTCTCTTATATTTTTCACCAGCCCGCGCTTTGGGCGATGATGGTGCTTACTATGATCGTGCAGACCGGCAATTTCAGTATTCAGCCGCTTCTCGCTTTATATGTTAATGAGCTGCACGGACCTGTTAATTTAGCCTTTTTCTCCGGAATGGCGTTTTCTGCGACCGGACTCGGAAGCTTGCTGCTGGCCCGGAAATGGGGAGACCTCGGCGACCGCTTCGGCCACAGCCGGATCTTAATCGTGCTTTTGATTGCCTCAGCGGTGTTTTTTATTCCGCAGGCGCTCGCCTCCTCCCTTTCCATCCTTTTAGTCTTCAGATTTCTGTTCGGGATGGTCATGGGCGGGACGCTGCCTTGTATTACGGCAGCGATCCGCGTCAGGGCGCCGGGCAGCATTCAGGGGGAGGTGCTCGGCTATAACGTCAGCTTTCGTTTTCTCGGAAACGTAATCGGCCCTCTGCTCGGCGGTGCGGTATCGAGCGGTTTTTCCATTTCGGCCGCTTTCTACGTCACCGCTTTTCTCTTTTTGGCAGGCGCGGGGCTTTTATGGCTGGCCGGACATTTGCAAAAAGATACAGCGTCTGATGCGGGCTGACCGATCAGCAATTACGATTTCTTCTAAATTTAACCTTCTCGTATTCTTAAAAGAATGATACGATATGGCTAGAAATCAGGAGAAAAGAGAGTGACCATGGTACGTAAAATAATCGGATGGATTTTGCTGCTCGGCATTATCCCGTTGTTTGCATTTACAGTTATTGCTTCCGGCAAAGAGGTAAAACAAATCAAGCCTTTTGATCAGGTGCTCGATAAACATATTGATTTAAAAGCGATCAACCTGGTTCAAAACAGTTACATGTATGACAGGGACGGAAGCCTTGTTTCTGAGATTGTCAGCGATCATGAGAACCGCGTGATCGTGCCCTTTAATAAAATACCGAATGAGGTAAAACAGCTGTTTTTAACCTCTGAAGACCGTCATTTTTATGAGCATAAAGGGTTTGACTTTATGGGGATGGTCAGAGCGGCCGCCTCCAATTTTAAAGATCATAAAATTGACCAGGGCGCCAGCACCATCACCCAGCAGCTGGCGAGAAATGTGTATTTAAGCCATGAACGCACCTTCAGCCGAAAACTGACGGAGCTGGCCTATTCCTATCAGCTTGAGAAAAAATACAGCAAAGATGAGATTTTGGAAGGCTACTTAAATACGATTTATTTTAATAACGGTGTATACGGTGTCGGTTCGGCGGCACAATTTTATTTCAGCAAGCCGCTGAAATCTCTCACCTTGGGAGAAATGGCCTTTATCTGCGCCATCCCTAATAACCCTACATTATATGATCCTCTCAAGCATTTTGACTATACGAAAAAACGACAAGTCAGATTGCTTAACGGATTAAAAAAAGCGGGTGTCATATCCGGAAAACAGCTGAAAAAAGCCGAAAAGGAAAAGATCAAGCTTGATATAAACGAAAAAACAAACAAATATCCTGACTATGTTTCCTATGTAAATGATGAATTCACACAGCTTGTTTCATCATCTGAAGGCTATGACAAACGCCTTGAAAAAGCTTCCGGAAAGGCGAAACAAAAAATACAGAGTGAGCTTTCCGATAGAGTCGGCACATTGTTAAAAGACGGTGTGAAGATTTATACGGCGCTGAATCCGTATATGCAAAATCAGGTCGTCGCCCAAGTGAATCAAAATCTGCCGTATGCAGGCGTTCAGGGCGGAGCGGCCGTGATTAATCATCAGACGCATCAGATTATCGCGCTTTCAGGCGGGAAAGATTATCATAAATATGATTTCAACCGCGCCTATCAGGCATACAGACAGCCCGGTTCATCCATTAAGCCGCTGCTTGATTACGGGCCTTACATTGAAAAGACCGGCGCAACGCCACACAGCAAGATTGACGCAAGCAAATTCTGCAGTGCGGATTACTGCCCGCAGAACTATAATAACCGCACGTACGGGACGGTTACGCTGGAAACGGCGTTTAAATACTCGTACAATACACCGGCCATCAGAATCATGGACCGCGTGGGCGTCAATAAGGCGTTCAGCTATCTTGAACCGTTTCATTTCGCGAAGCTGGTCAGCGCGGATTACCGTCTGCCTGCGGCGCTTGGCGGTTTTACAAACGGCATGACGCCGCTTGAAATGACCAATGCGTACACCACGTTCGGAAACAACGGCGTTTATACGCCGAGTCACGCAATTACGAAAGTGACTGATTTAAAAGGAAAAACGATATTAAAATGGAAAGATGAGCCGACGCAGGTATTCAGCGTGCGGACCAACATGCAGATCAAAGAAATGATGAAAGCCGTCGTGAAAAGCGGAACAGGGAAAAAAGCGAACTTTAAAGCTCCGTACGTCGGCGGAAAATCAGGGACGTCAAATGACTATCACGATATGTGGTTTGTCGGCCTGACGGATGCTTACACGATGGGGGTATGGGTCGGCAAGGATACACCGTCAAGCGTCGAATATCTACATGACGCAAGCCCTCAGCTTTCGATCTGGAAAAACACGCTGCAGGCAGCTTATTAAAGATAATGGAGGGGATCCGACTTGAAACCAGCTCAGCTTCCGGACCGCGTGCTTTTGTTTGACGGCGTCTGCAACTTATGCAGCGGCGCCGTTCAATTCATCATTAAACGCGATCCGGCCGGCCTGATCTCATTTGCATCATTGCAATCAGATACCGCCCGGGAGCTTTTGGCATCAGAAGGACTTCCGACAGAACAATTTGACAGCATGATTTTTATCGAAAACGGGCGGATCTACAAAAAATCCGCAGCCGTATTAAAGGCTGCCCGGCATCTCTCCGGGGCCTGGCGGCTGTCAGCGGTTTTTTTCGCAGTGCCCCGCCCTCTCAGGGACAGAGCTTATTCTTTCATCGCCCGGCGCCGTTATAAATGGTTCGGAAAGAAGGAAGCATGCATGCTCCCCTCCCCTGAGATCAAAAACCGATTTCTATCCTAATAAAAATGGCTAGCTTACACAGGTAAGCTAGCCATTATGCTATTATAAAGCTTGATAAAGATGTACAAAATACCGATAACAAAAGTAAACCAAAACAGAATCTCAAGCAATATGAAACCGATCAGCGAAACGACCGAGAGCGTTGAATAGATTCTGTACACCATGAAGATCAAATAAACGAGCGTGACAACGGCAAAAAACGCCGCAATCCAGAAACCATTCTGCACAAGCGCAAAGGAAAGAATTCCGCCGCCTACATAAATTAAAGAGCCTAATCTGATTTTTTTCAGGTTTTCCCCTTCAGGGTCATTTGTGAAAAACAATAGAGACAGCTCTGTCACTGTGTTTGCAATCAGCTTCAAAGCCGAAAAAAGCATAAAATACACAAGGGCGAACGCTGCAAAAAGCGCCAGTCTGATCCCTTTCTCAGAGAAATAATCCAGCATTCCCTGATACATGCCGAGCGTCTGAAGCATTTTCATGACATAAAGCGAGGTAGAAATGGATAATGACGAACTAAAAAGCAGAATCGCAACGAGCGGAAAATAACCCGTCCAATAAGTATTTTTCATATAAAAAGTCCCTTTCTGTAATCTACTTCACTTATTATGGAGGACTTAAAACACATTGACAAGATAAAAAATTCCATTTTTCCTCACTTTTACGAAATAAGAGCCCGATCTTCACAAACCGGCTTTTTCGGAGTAAAGTAGAACGCGGGAATGATAAACGTAAGGAAGGCTGTCATGAAAAAAACATTAAAATTGCAAACCCGATTAACGATATTCGTCTGTATTGTCGTTCTTATCGCACTTTGTATCACCTTTTTCACCATCAGCGTCCAGACCGCAGACCGCGTGAAAGAAGAAGAACGGACAACCGCCCTGCGCACCGCAAAGCTGGTCGCGGAAACACCGAGTGTCGCGCAGGCATTGCAAACAAGAAAAGGGCTGAAAGAGCTCCGGCACTATACACTGGATGTCCAGCATACGACAGGAACCGAATTTGTCGTGGTGATGGATATGAACAGCATCCGTCTCACCCACCCCGACGCAAATAAAATCGGCAAGAAATTCACCGGCGGAGACGAGCAGCCGGCGATGCACGGCCATATCAAAACGAGCACATCAGCGGGAACGCTCGGGAAATCCATGAGAGCCTTCGTTCCGATCTACGGAAAAGATAAAAAACAAGTGGGCGTCGTTTCGGTCGGAATTTCGCTTAACAAAATACAGGATGTCGTCAGCCACAGTTTGAGACCGCTTTATTTCATTATCTGCGTAAGTATTTTTGTCGGCGTTATAGGAGCCGTCATTGTCGCCCGCACCGTTAAAAACATTATGTACGGTCTTGAGCCTTATGAAATTGCCACTCTGCTGGAAGAGCGGAGCGCCATGCTCGAATCCACGAAGGAAGGCATCCTCGCGGTTGACGCGCGGGGAAAAATTAAGCTCGCCAATGCCGAAGCGAAACGCCTCTTTATTAAAATGGGTATTCCGACTAATCCGGTTGATCAAGATGTGAACGATATTCTTCCGAAAAGCCGGCTGAAGCAGGTGATTGAAACGAAAAAACCGCTTCAGGACAGGGATATCCGCATTAACGGACTTGAGCTTGTTTTTAATGAGGTTCCGATTCATCTGAAAGGACAAACCGTCGGAGCGATCGCCACTTTCAGGGACAAAACGGAGGTCAAACATTTAGCAGAACAGCTGTCCGGTGTTAAAATGTATGCAAACGCATTAAGAGCACAGTCCCATGAATTCATGAATAAGCTTCATGTCATTTTAGGACTTGTCCAGTTAAAAGAATATGATGATCTCGGCACTTATATTAAGGATATCGCCATTCAGCAGAAGACGGAAACAAGCGAGATTATCAGCGATGTCAAAAGTCCGGTTCTTGCAGGGTTTCTGCTGGGAAAACAAAGCTATATACGCGAACAGGGCGCTGACCTGGACATTCAGCTTGGCAGCCTGATTCCGAATGCGGCGGATCCCGCCGTCATCCATGAGCTCATTACGATTATCGGAAATCTGCTGAACAATGCGCTTGACGCGGTGGCGCAGATGCCGAAAAAAAACATTACGTGTTCGATGCGGTTTCAGGATCGACTGCTTGATATAGAAATTACGGACACCGGGGCCGGAATGTCCGCCGAAGACCAAACCCGTATTTTTGAACAAGGCTATTCCACGAAAGGGACAAACCGGGGATTCGGTCTCTATTTTACCCAGCAGGCAACAGAAAATTTAAAAGGCCACATGATTGTGACAAGTGAAAAGAATGAAGGAACGACTTTCAGTCTTCGCATTCCGTATGAACCGAAGGAGGAAAATGATGATTAATGTACTCATAGTTGAAGACGACCCCATGGTGGGTGAATTAAATAAACGCTATCTCAGCCAGATTGAAGGCTTTCAGCTGAAAGGGATCGCTTCATCCTTTCAAAGCGCGCTGCACGTGTTAAGCGAGCATCATATCGACCTCATCCTCCTTGACATTTATATGCCGGGAAAAAACGGTCTTGAGCTTTTAACGGAAATCCGCAAACAAAATGAATCGGTCGATGTCATCGTCATTTCAGCTGCAAGCGAGCTGGATGTCATCAAAAAAACACTTCGGTACGGCGCCGTCGATTATTTAATCAAACCATTTGAGTTTGACCGCTTTCAAACCGCCCTTTCCGACTACAGACGCAAGCAGAAGGTTTATCAATCACACAGAAGCATGACACAGAAAGAATTAGATGCGGAGCTTTTTCAAAAGAAAGTAGCGGCGGAAAAGGTTCACCTTCCGAAAGGACTGACAAAAAGCACGCTTAAACTCATTTGGGCGAGCATCGAATCTTTCGGCGACAGCTCTTTTACTACGGAAGACCTCGCCAAGCATACTGAAATCTCGCAAGTCTCCATCCGGAAATACCTTAAATTTCTTGAAGACATTCAAGTGCTGAACGTAGAGATGGCGTACGGCACGATCGGCAGACCCGTCTTTCAATACCATATCAACACCGGCAATGTCAGCACCATAAAACAATATTTATAATGTCAAAAGCGCCGTTCCGCCGTGAACGGTGCTTTTTACTGTCATATCCCCTGACAAAAGGCTTGAGATTCCGTTTTGATATGCTATATAAGAATAATGACCCGACGGAGCCGCCTATGATTTATCCAAATGAGGAAACAGATTCATAATATTGATATTTTTTTAAAAATAAGCAAATTTCTATTTATTTATGCTGGGTAAAATGATAAATTATGATTGGTTAGCTGATCTTTTCAGATATGACATAAGTCCCGAACTAACACGAGACAGCCGCTCAAAGCGGGCAAAAGAGAGACGTCTCATCACTATTATCAGAAAGTTTTTTCGATTCTGTATCCTATCGGCGGCTCAAGTCTGAAAAAAACGGTATCAGCCATATTTTACAGGGGGGTTATATCTTTGAAAAAACGCAAAATCGGAATGGCGGTAGCGCTCATCGCGGCGGCCGGAACCCTATTAAGCGCATGCGGTTCGAGTGACAAAGCAAACGGCTCCGGCAGCAAAAACTTTACCGTCGGCATGGTCACGGATATCGGCGGAGTCGATGACAAATCATTTAACCAGTCCGCCTGGGAAGGCATTCAGGCATTCGGAAAAGACAAGGGGCTTACAAAAGGCAAAAGCGGGTTTGACTATCTCCAATCAAAATCAGATGCAGATTACACAACGAACTTAAATAAATTAGCACGGGAACACTTTGACCTGATTTACGGCGTCGGGTACCTGATGCAGGATTCCATCAGCGAAATCGCTGATCAGCGCAAAGACACAAATTTTGCGATTATTGACGCCGTTGTCAAAAAAGACAACGTGGCGAGCCTTACATTTAAAGAGCAGGAAGGTTCATTCCTCGCGGGAGTAGCAGCTGCGTTATCGAGCAAAACGGGAAAAGTCGGATTTGTGGGCGGCATGGAGTCTGAATTGATCAAAAAATTCGAAATCGGCTTCCGCGCCGGTGTACAAGCCGCAAATCCGAAAGCGGCCGTCGAAGTGAAATATGCGGGCGGATTCGACAAAGCCGATGTCGGCAAAGCCACAGCTGAAAGCATGTACAAATCAGGCGTTGACGTCATTTATCACGCGGCCGGCGCAACGGGTACGGGCGTCTTCACGGAAGCAAAAAACCTTAAAAAAGAAGATCCGAAACGCAACGTATGGGTCATCGGCGTTGATAAAGACCAGTATGCGGAAGGTCAAGTTGAAGGCACAAAAGACAATGTCACGCTCACATCAATGGTCAAAAAAGTGGATACAGCCGTGAAGGACTTAACGAAAAAAGCAAGTGACGGCAAATTCCCGGGCGGCAAAACATTAACTTACGGATTGGCACAGGATGCAGTCGGCATCTCGGATCACAAGGAAAACCTTTCTGACGATGTCATCAAAGCAACAGACGATTGGAAGAAGAAAATCGCGGACGGACTCGAGATCCCTTCAACTGAAAAAGAATTGAAATCCTTCAAGGCTGAGTAAGAAATCAGGGGATAAGGAGACTTTCGTGCTTATCCCCTCTCTTTTTTGGAAAGAGCGGCGAAGGAAGAGCTGCATCTTCTTGCAGCTTTTCTTTTGCCAAGCTTTTTCATCAAAGCATCTCTGAAAAGGAGCGTCAAATCGGTGGATTATATCATTGAAATGCTTAATATACGCAAAGAGTTTCCCGGAATCGTTGCCAATGATGACGTCACGCTTCAAGTGAAAAAAGGCGAAATACACGCCCTGCTCGGGGAAAACGGCGCGGGGAAATCGACACTCATGAACGTTTTATTCGGCCTGTATCAGCCGGAAAAAGGTGAAATCCGGGTGCGGGGTGAACGTGTTCACATCAACAGCCCGAACAAAGCCAACGATCTCGGCATCGGAATGGTGCACCAGCATTTTATGCTCGTGGATACCTTTACTGTCTCAGAAAATATTATTCTCGGAAAAGAGCCGAAAAAATTAGGACGGATTGACAGACAGCGCGCCGACCGGGACGTGCGCGATATTTCCGACCGTTACGGCCTGCAGATTGATCCTGAAGCTAAAGTTGCCGATATATCTGTCGGTATGCAGCAGCGGGCGGAAATATTAAAGACCCTCTACCGGGGCGCGGACATTCTCATTTTTGACGAGCCGACCGCGGTGCTGACCCCGCACGAAATTCAAGAACTGATTCAGATTATGAAAAACCTGGTCAATGAAGGAAAATCCATTATCCTCATCACCCACAAATTAAAAGAAATCATGGAAGTCTGCGACCGTGTCACCATCATCCGGAAAGGAAAAGGCATTACAACACTCGATGTCGCACATACGGATCAGGATGAACTGGCAAGCCTTATGGTCGGACGCGCAGTTTCATTCAAGACGGATAAACAGCCGGCTATACCGAAACAGGAAGTGCTTTCGCTTTCTGATGTAACGGTGAAAGACGCGCGCGGAGTTGAGGCGGTCAAACAGCTCTCCCTCTCTGTCAGAGCCGGTGAAATCGTCGGCATTGCGGGCGTTGACGGCAACGGCCAATCTGAATTAATCGAAGCCATTACAGGTCTCAGAAAAACACATGCCGGCACGATCACGTTAAACGGCAAACAGCTGCAAAACATGCCGCCGCGGAAAGTCACTGAATCAGGAATCGGGCATATCCCCCAGGACAGGCATAAACATGGACTCGTTCTAGATTTTCCGATCGGAGAAAATATCGTGCTGCAAAGTTATTATCAAAAGCCCTACTCTTCTTTCGGCATATTAAATAAACACGCGATTTATGACAAAGCGCGAAGCCTGATTGAAGAATACGACGTCAGAACGCCTGATGAATATACGCCCGCGCGCTCTCTCTCGGGAGGAAATCAGCAAAAGGCCATTATCGGCCGGGAAGTGGACAGAAATCCCGACCTATTAATTGCCGCCCAGCCGACGCGGGGGCTCGATGTCGGCGCGATTGAATTCGTCCATAAAAAGCTCATTGAGCAGCGTGACGCCGGTAAAGCTGTGCTGCTGTTGTCTTTTGAGCTTGATGAAATCATGAATCTCAGCGATCGCATCGCCGTCATCTTTGAAGGCAGCATCATCGCAAACGTCAATCCGCCGGAAACAGACGAGCAGGAGCTTGGTCTTTTAATGGCGGGAAGTAAGCAAATGGAGGCAGGGAACATACATGATTAATCGACTTTCTCATCTGGCTGTGCCGCTGATTGCAATCATTCTTGGTCTGGCTGCGGGCGCGGTCATCATGCTTGCCAGCGGCTACAATGTCGCAAGCGGGTATTCGGCTCTTTGGAACGGCATTTTCGGTGAAATGTATTATCTCGGGGAAACGATCCGGCAGATTACGCCTTATATTTTATCCGGATTGGCCGTGGCGTTCGCATTTCGGACCGGCCTGTTCAATATCGGTGTTGAGGGACAGCTCCTTGTCGGCTGGACGGCCGCGGTTTGGGTCGGGACTTCCTTTGACGCTCCCGCTTACATCCACCTCCCGCTTTCGTTATTGGCGGCTGC
This sequence comes from Bacillus sp. CIS52, assembly GCF_053545315.1. NCBI lineage: Bacteria > Bacillati > Bacillota > Bacilli > Caryophanales > Bacillaceae > Bacillus > Bacillus sp. CIS52. Next base: position 1,936,563 of record NZ_JBIUFR010000001.1, on the reverse strand, counting down.
TGCCGCGGGAGGCATTTGGGGGCTGATTCCCGGATTTTTAAAAGCCCGTTTTTTTGTTCACGAAGTGATTGTCACGATCATGATGAATTATATCGCTCTTCATTTAACCAATTACCTCATATCCGATGTCATGACGGACCACAGGGACAAAACAGACAAAATTCATGAAAGCGCGTCGCTCCGCTCGCCGTTTTTAGAGCAGCTGACAGACTACTCCCGCCTTCATTGGGGGATACTGATCGCTTTGTTTGCGGCAGTCTTCATGTGGTTTATCATTCATAAAACAAAAAGCGGATTCGAATTTCGGGCTGTCGGCTTTAATCAGCACGCGGCACAATACGCCGGAATGAGCGTCAGAAAAAATATGATGTATGCCATGATGATTTCCGGCGCCTTCGCGGGGCTTGCCGGCGCGATGGAAGGGCTCGGAACCTTTCAATACGCGGCGGTTAAAGGCGCGTTTACCGGAGTCGGCTTCGACGGCATCGCGGTTGCGCTTCTAGGGGGCAGCACGGCAATCGGCGTGGTTCTTGCGGCCTGTCTTCTCGGCGGCCTTAAAGTCGGCGCCTTAAATATGCCGATTGAATCCGGTGTGCCTTCTGAAGTCGTTGACATCGTCATCGCCATTATTATTTTGTTTGTGGCATCAAGCTACGCCATCCGGCTCATCCTTGATAAATTGAAGAAAAAGGGGGCGAAGTAAGTGGACTTCCTGCAGATTTTATCCATAATTGTCCCGGCCACACTCGTTTATGCGGCTCCGCTTATTTTAACCGCTCTCGGCGGCGTGTTTTCTGAAAGATCGGGGGTTGTCAACATCGGTCTGGAAGGCCTGATGATTATCGGCGCCTTTACAAGCGTCATGTTCAACTTATTTTTCGGACGTGAGCTCGGCGCCGCTGCCCCGTGGCTCGCCCTGGCTGCGGCTATGATTGCCGGCGGACTGTTCTCGCTGATTCACGCGGCTGCCGCGGTTTCTTTCCGCGCCGATCAGACGGTAACCGGGGTGGCGATCAATATGCTTGCGTTAGGAGCGACGCTGTTTATCGTTAAGCTGATATACGGCAAGGCGCAGACTGATAAAATCCCGGAGCCCTTTTACAAAACGAACATTCCGGGGTTAAGCGACATTCCGGTTTTAGGAAAGATCTTCTTTTCTGACGTATATTATACTTCGATTCTAGCCATCGTACTGGCCTTTGTTTCTTGGTTTATTTTATTCAAAACACCGTTCGGCCTCCGCATCCGTTCTGTCGGAGAACACCCGATGGCGGCAGATACGATGGGAATCAACGTGTTCGCCATGCGCTATATCGGCGTCATGATCAGCGGGCTGTTTGGCGGGCTCGGCGGCGGTGTGTATGCTTCTACAATCGCGCTTGATTTCACGCACTCCACCATTTCCGGACAAGGCTTTATCGCTCTTGCCGCGCTTGTTTTCGGCAAATGGCATCCGATCGGCGCGCTCGGGGCTGCGCTGTTTTTCGGATTTGCGCAGAGTTTGAGCATTATCGGCTCGCTTTTGCCCCTGTTCAAAGACATTCCGAATGTATACATGCTGATGGCTCCTTACATTCTGACCATTCTCGCGCTTGCCGGGTTCATCGGCCGCGCGGATGCGCCTAAAGCCAACGGCATCCCTTATATTAAAGGAAAACGCTGATCATCATACAAAAAGAGTTCCGCGCCCTGTTGCCGGAACTCTTTTCATCTATAAACGATTCTAATATATTCACGCGGCTGAAACGGCTTTTGCATTGATTCAGCCGCACTCAGCTTGTCGTGCGCGTATTCTGTCCCGAGAAAAAAATACTCCCATTCATCTGCCTCCGTCTCCTGCCTCCCTTTGCAGAAATCGTCCGCTATGAATGTTCCTGCAATAATAGAACAAAATATTCCAATACAGGCTGCCGCCTTTCTTTTCATCTGACCAGCTCCTTTTGTAAAGCTTGATCTGAAAGCTAAATGTATATACAAAGATCCGGATATTTGATAAATTTATTTTAGGTTCAAAAGACCACAAAAACACAGAGAGGAATACATTATGCCGTAGCAGGGTAAAAAAAAGTGCGATATAATTTGTACTGGGTCCTATGACCGTGAATTGATTTTTTCACTCTTACATAAAGCAGTTGCTTGATGAAAAACAAGCAAAGGAGGTCTTCTGTTGCAGCTGTTACATTTCGCGATTTTGGCGCCTTTTTTATTTGCATTTATCGTTCCCTTTCTTTATAAACGGGTAAAACAAGTCCATACAGGCTGGTTTGTGCTGATATTGCCCGTTGTGCTGTTTGTTTACTTTATCAGCAAGCTCCCGCTGACAATGGCGGGAGAAACCATCCGGTATGCGGCCGAATGGATTCCTTCCCTCGGTATTAACTATACCGTTTATATTGACGGACTCGGGCTGTTATTCGCTTTATTGATTACGGGCATCGGCTCTCTGGTGACACTTTACAGTATTTTTTACTTATCGAAGGACAAAGAAAAGCTCGGCCCCTTTTACGTGTACCTGCTGATGTTTATGGGTGCGATGCTCGGCGTTGTGCTCGTCGATAACGTCATTGTGCTTTATATGTTCTGGGAGCTGACAAGCCTGTCATCCTTCTTATTAATCGGGTATTGGCATAAGCGGGAGAAATCACGCTACGGGGCGGAAAAATCACTGCTGATTACCGTCGGCGGCGGACTGTGCATGCTCGGCGGCTTTATCCTGCTATATCTGATGACGGACTCATTCAGTATCAGGGAAATGGTCAACCAGGTGCATATTATCGCCGGCCATCCGTTCTTTATTCCGGCAATGGTTCTCCTGTTATTGGGGGCCTTTACGAAATCAGCGCAGTTTCCGTTTTACATCTGGCTTCCTGATGCCATGGAAGCCCCGACTCCTGTCAGCGCCTATCTGCACTCGGCAACAATGGTGAAAGCGGGCATTTATCTGATTGCCAGATTCAGTCCGGTTTTTGCGTTTTCACCCGTCTGGTTTTGGACGGTTGCCTCAGTCGGTCTGATCACGATGGTATGGGCTTCCTTCAACGCGATTAAACAAACCGATTTAAAAGCGATTCTGGCTTTTTCCACAGTCAGCCAGCTCGGTATGATTGTATCGATGCTCGGCGCAGGAGCCGCCGCGCTTCACTTTCAGCATTCGGAGTATTTCACGGCGGCTGTGACCGCGGCTGTGTTTCACTTAATTAACCATGCTACTTTTAAAGGAAGTTTATTTATGGCGGTCGGCATTATCGACCATGAAACGGGAACGAGGGATATCCGCAGGCTCGGCGGACTGATGGCGCTTATGCCGATAACGTTTACCGTTTCATTGATCGGAACCTTTTCCATGGCCGGCCTCCCTCCTTTTAACGGCTTCTTAAGTAAAGAAATGTTCTTTACCAGTATGCTGCGGATTGCTCATGCAGATATTTTCAGCCTGGATACGTGGGGCGTGCTGTTCCCCGTTCTGGCGTGGATCGGCAGCGTCTTCACGTTTATCTACAGCATGAAGCTGTTTTTCAGAACGTTCAGAGGCGCGCGCAAAACGGATCAGCTTGAAAAGACGCCGCATGAAGCTCCGCTCGGCATGCTGATTTCGCCGGTGATTCTTGCCGCTTGCGCCGTCAGTCTGTTTTTCGCACCGAATGTTTTATCCTGCAGCCTGATTGAACCGGCGATGAATTCCATTTATCCGGCTCTGTTAACCGGCGGAGATACATTCCATGTCCACATTTCCCAGTGGCACGGTGTGACGGCTGAAGTGCTGATGACCGTCGGCATTATCATTGTCGGCACGATCGGTTACGTGTCTCTGTCTAAATGGGAGCGGGTATACAGTCTGTTTCCGAAAAAACTGACGCTGAACCGGCTTTACAATGCGGTGACGGGCAGTATGGAAAAAAGATCTTACCAGCTGACGTCATCTTATATGACCGGATTTTTGCGGGATTATCTGCTGTATATTTTTGCGGCGTTTATCATTCTCATCGGAGCGGCGTTCGTGATGAAAGGCGGCTTTTCCATGACAACGAAAGGAATGGCTGAGATCGGTCTGTATGAAATCGTGCTGTCGCTCGTTATGGTGAGCGCAACGATTGCGACTGTGTTCGCCAAATCGCGGCTGACGGCCATTATCTCACTCGGAGTTGTCGGGTATACGCTCGCGCTGTTTTTCGTGATTTTCAGAGCGCCCGATCTGGCGCTCACGCAGCTTGTCATTGAGACGATATCCGTCGCCTTGTTTCTTCTTTGTTTTTATCATCTGCCGAAAATGCGGCGGAAAAAGAAGACCAGAACATTCCGGCTGACGAATTTTATCATTTCTCTCGGTGTCGGCGTCATCGTGACAATGCTCGGAATCGCGTCTTCCAGCGAAAAAACAAAAGACAGTATCGCCTCTTTTTTCACAGCTTACAGCCATAAGCTTGGCGGAGGCAATAATATCGTCAACGTCATCCTCGTTGATTTCAGGGGATTTGACACAATGTTTGAAATCACGGTGCTGTCGATTGCCGCACTCGGCATTTACGGCATGATCAGAACGAAAGTAAAAGAGGAGGGAGAAGAGCGTTGAGACAGCAAAAAACAAACGACATCATCCTTCAGACGGCAACGAAACTTGTATCTTTTATCATTCTGCTTTTCTCTTTCTATTTATTTTTATCGGGGCATAACGCTCCCGGCGGAGGATTTGTCGGCGGGCTGATTACATCTTCGGCCATTGTGCTTTTGCTTTTGGCCTTTGATTTAAAAACCGTCAAGTCGATTTTGCCCGTCAATTTTATTTATGTAGCGGGCGCGGGTCTGCTTATCGCGATTGCAACGGGTGCAGGTTCGTTCTTATTCGGAGCCCCCTTTCTCACCCATACATTCGGCCATTTTCATCTCCCGGTGCTCGGGAATACGGAGCTTGCGACGGCCACTTTGTTTGATTTAGGTGTGTATCTCGTTGTTGTCGGCGTGACGATGACCATTATTCAAACGATTGGAGAGGAAGAATAGTGGAAATCTTAATGTCTGTCATTGCCGGTATTTTGTTTATGGCGGCAACCTACCTGCTGCTTTCTAAAAGTCTGCTGCGCGTGATTATCGGCACCGCGCTTTTAAGCCACGGCGTCCATTTGCTGCTTCTGACCATGGGCGGACTGAAAAAAGGCGCCCCTCCCATACTGGGCGGAAAAAGCACATCGTTTGTCGATCCGCTGCCGCAGGCACTCATACTGACGGCGATCGTTATTTCGTTCGGCGTCACGTCCTTCCTGCTTGTGATGGCGTTTCGCGCCTATCAGGAACTGAAAACGGACGATATGGATCGAATGAGGGGAAATGATCAACATGAATAACTTTGTGATATTGCCTATTTTGGTGCCGCTGCTTTGCGCAGTGCTGCTGATTTTTATGAACAGGCACGTGATGCTGATGCGGATATTCAGTACTGCCGCTTCCTGTGTCTCCATCGTCATCAGCGCCGTTCTCGTTCAGACGGTTTTTACACACGGGATTCAGACGCTGACACTCGGCGGCTGGAAAGCGCCGTACGGCATTGTGCTCGCCGCTGATCAGCTCGCCGCACTGCTTGTTTTGACAACCGCCGTCATCGGGCTGCTCGTCATTTTGTACTCCTTCCGCTCTATCGGAGAAAAACGGGAGCGCGCTTTTTATTATTCAGGGGTGCAGTTTCTTCTCGCGGGGGTAAGCGGAGCGTTTTTGACGGGTGACCTGTTCAACATGTACGTCTTCTTTGAGCTTCTGCTTATCGCGTCCTACATGCTGATCGTGCTTGGCGGAACGAAAATTCAATTAAGAGAATCATTGAAGTATATCGTGTTTAACATTGTGTCATCCGCGTTTTTTGTCATCGGTGTCGGTTATTTATATGCGGTGACGGGGACGCTGAATATGGCTGATTTAAGCGTGAAAATCAGCGAATCGGGCCAGACCGGGCTGATAACTGTCATCGGCGTCCTGTTTCTCGTCGTTTTCGGTTTAAAGGGCGGGATATTCCCGCTGTATTTCTGGATGCCGGGCTCTTATTACGCCCCGCCGGCTGCGATTTCGGCCTTATTCGGATCTCTTTTGACGAAAGTCGGCCTGTACGCCATTTTGAGAGTATTCACCTTGATTTTCATTCACGATGCAGGCTTTACCCACCAATTGATGATGTGGCTTGCGATGCTGACGGTATTATTCGGCGTAATCGGGTCTATCGCCTTTTCGGATGTCATGAAAATCGTCATCTATAATATTATTACAGCCGTCGGCGTGATTTTGTTCGGCATCGCCATGAACACCCCGGCCTCCATTCAAGGAGCGGTTTATTACTTGATTCACGATATGCTGATAAAAGGAGCGCTGTTTATGCTGGCGGGAACGCTTATCACGCTGACCGGCACGGCGAGTCTGCATAAAATGAGCGGCCTGATCACCCGTTATCCCGTTTTGGGATGGATGTTCTTTATCTCCGCCATATCTTTGGCCGGCATCCCGCCGTTCAGCGGATTTGTGGGCAAGCTGAAGATTGCTGAAGGCGGTTTTGATCAGGGGGAAACATTGTTCTCCGTATTGATTCTCTTGTCGAGCCTGCTTGTGCTGTATTCCGTGCTGAAGGTTTTTACGACGGCTTTTTGGGGAGAAGAAAAAGAAATCCCGGGCGCGGGCGGACGGTCCGCAAAAGGGCTTCTTTATCCGGCAGCCGCTTTTCTCCTTTTGTCGCTTCTGTTCGGGCTCGGAACCGAATGGGTTTCACCGTATGTCAATCAGACGGCTGAGAATCTGCTGAATCCGGAAAAATACATTGAAGCTGTTTTGAAGGAGTAGATGGCATGGCTTTGCAACTATTATTAAATGTTCTTCTCGCTGTTTGCTGGATGTTTCTTACAAACAGCCTCAGCGCGGCGGGATTTGTTACCGGATTTATCGCGGGCTTGGCGGCGCTGTTTTTTTTCCGGCGCTTCTTCTCGCGGCCGTTTTACATTTGGAAAATATGGTCGGTCATCAAACTGATGCTGATCTTTATAAAAGAATTATATCTGGCCAATGTCAGCGTGCTGAAAACCGTTATTTCGCCGAAGATGAACATCCGCCCGGGCATTTTCGCGTTTAAGACGGAACTGACGGAGGATTGGGAGATCACACTGCTCTCGCTGTTAATCACTCTGACACCGGGTACGCTTGTGATGGATATCTCCGATGACCGGTCGATTCTCTATATACACGCCATGGACATTGAGGATGCGGAGAAAGCGATTCATGACATCCGCGTCTCTTTTGAGAAAGCCATTCAGGAGGTGAGCCGCTGATGTTTACGTTTATTCTGCAATTATCACTCGGCATTATGGCGGTTTCGACTCTTCTGTACGTCATTCGAGTCATTAAAGGGCCTACGATACCGGACCGGGTCGTTGCGCTTGATGGGATCGGCATCAATCTGATTGCCATGACCGCGCTCGTATCCATCCTCTTAAGAACAACGGCCTTTTTGGATATCATTCTGCTGCTCGGCATTTTATCATTTATCGGCACGATTGCCTTCGCTAAGTTTTTGGAGAAAGGAGAGATTATCGAAAATGATCGAAATCGTTAAATGGGCCGTCGCCGTTTGTATTCTGATGGGATCGCTGATCTGCCTGGTCGCGTCTTTCGGCACACTCAGACTTCCTGACATGTATACACGCGCCCACGCCTCTTCAAAAGGCTCGACACTCGGCGTTAATTTAATATTGCTCGGGGTGTTAGGTTACTTGTGGCTGCTGACCGGAGAAATTTCCGTAAAAATACTGCTCGGCATCATTTTTATCCTGCTGACGGCGCCGGTCGGGGCGCACCTCATATGCAGAGCCGCGTATAACTCGGGAACGGCGCTTGATAAACGAAGCGTTCAGGATGATTATAAAGGGATCAGAAACTTTGTGATCAAACGAAAAGAAGATTCATACTTGTAAAAACAAACAGCCGGACGATTCAGGGTTCCGGCTGTTTGTTTATTTTGTTATAACAGCCAGCGTGCAGCGGGACACACAGATCAGCCTTTCTCTTTCATCGAAAATGTTAATCCCGTACACAATGGTTGTCCTGCCCGCATGAACGGGTTCCGCAATCGCCGTGACCGTACCGCCCTCTTTCACGGATTTTAAATGATTGGCATTAATCTCAAGCCCGACACAGGCCTGTTTCGACTGGTCGATAAAATGCTGGGCGCCGATGCTTGCAACAGTCTCCGCCAGCGCTGCGGACGCGCCTCCGTGCAGATATCCGAAAGGCTGCACCGTCCTCTTATCCACCGGCATAACAGCAACGCATCTCTCCGCCGTGTTTTCAGTGATTTCAATGCCGAGTGCGCCGAGCAATGTATGATTCAGATTCATAGATCATTCTCCTTTCAAGGTTTATAGTACATTATCTGACTTGGCGATCAGCACCGCTTGCTTAAGTGAAGCGCATCGGCGATTTCCTGATTGGTCAAACCTTTTTCGACCTCTTGGAGAATATGGCGCTCTCTCGGAGTTAACCGATCCTGCTCACTTTGAGGGGAAGAAGACGTTTTTGTTTTTTGCTGGGTCATCAGCTGTTTGAAATAGGAGAAATCAACTAAAATCTGTCCGTTGAGCACGTGATATATGTATTGCATGATTTTCTCTTTAGATTCGGTTTTGCTGATGGCGCCATGCAGGCCCGCGCGGATGGATTCTTCAAAATAATCTTCAACTTCATAGCCTGTGTAGACAATGATTTTACAGAGAGGATTCTCTTTTAAGATTTTCTTGGAAAGCTCTATGCCGCTGAGGTCATCACCCAGATTTAAATCCATTAATATGAGATCGTAAGCTGAAAAATCATGCCGGAGAACGAACTGTTCACTGGCATCGGGACTGAGGCAATCGACAGAAAGATTCGTGTCCGTTTCCAGAATCGTCTTGGTGCCCTCCATGACAGCCGGATGATCATCAATCACTAGTATCTTTTTCATGGTTTCCTCCCTTTTACTCATTCATTTCCATTTTATTAAAAAGACTTGGCTTCTGCCAAGTCGATTTGGTGATAAATTGGTTACAATTCCATTTCAATATCCGCTTTAAAACCATTTCCTTCACTTGTGTCGATTTTCATCCGGCCGTCAAGCGCCCGGACGCGCTCCTTAATGCCCGAAAGCCCCATGCTCATCGACTGTCCGCCGCCTTCTTCCTGATTGCACCCGACCCCGTCATCTTCATAATGCAGAATCACTTTATTTTGAATGCTGATCAGCATAATCAGCACCTCATTGGCCTGTGAATGCTTCATGGCATTCGAAAGAAATTCCTGAATGATGCGGTACAAATTCAGCTGCGTATCCAAATCCAGCGCCGCCGTAAACCGGCCCGTATTCAGACGGATATGAAACGGCGCACGCTCCTGCTGCTGTGCGGCAAGCTTGGATACCGCCTTGACCAGACCCAAATCATACAGCAGCTGAGGCCGAAGCTCATGGCACGTCTCCCGGGTCATCAAAATAACATCCGACATCTGCTCATTCATCTGATGAAGCTTGTCCTGCACCTCTAACTGGCAAGGCTCTTCTCTTTTAAAATCAGCCAGAAACAGCTCACACTGGCGCTTCAAAGAAATCAAATCCTGCAGCACCGAATCATGCAGATCACGGGCCAGATCCGACCGTTGCTTTTCCTCGATCGTAAACATCAGCTTTTTGAGCCAGACCGGGTTTGAGCCTTGTTGTTTCAGGTTTTGAAGGTGATCCATAAGTTCCTCAATTTGCAAAACGTTTTCCATCGATACACTGGTATAAAATGATAACGTCTTCAGCCATGAAGTCTCATCCATTGTAAGTTTCGGTGTATTTATGCTTGATAAACAAAGCAAAACATAAGAACTTGTTCCTCTCTCGCCAATTTTCATGAGGAACCCTTGATTAATCTCAATGATTTTGCCGATTTCCGAATTGACCTTTTCAAATTTGTCTTTATAGGGATACCAATTTGGTTCTGTACTTTGTTTGTCAAAATACACAATTTCTCCGCCAGAACTAATTTCAAATATATAAGCTTTGCTTACTGGCAAAACATCTAAAATCGTCGCTTTAAGATGTGTGAAAACTTGGTTCAAGACTGACACACTTTTAATCAATTGTGTGTATTTAAAAATACTGTCTTGATAATTATACTTTTCTGAGAAACGCTTTAAGCGGAACTTATAGTCCAGCACTTCTTTAAAATAAAAAACAGAAAGCATAATCAGAAAAACAAACAAGGTAATTTGAAAAGTATTAAAATCTCTATTTTTGTTCATAAACACAACAAAAACCCAAACGATTCCAATTGTAGGGATAACCGCTAATAAACAATAATAACGCAGGCGCCCCAGCAAAAAATCAATATTATATATCTTATTAACAACAAACTGATATACCAGCGCTAACGGTATAAGCAAAAGAAAAGGTGCAGTGATTACCGCACTATATACATATTGCCCAAAGATCACAAGAGGAACAATATATAATAAAGTAAAAGGTAAGAATGCAATGGTATTAGATACTAATAATACTTTTAACAAATAAGCAAAATCTTTTTTTCTATGCTTTATTTGATAAAGTATAAGACATACATAAACCACCATCATTTCAAATAAAAAAGTTAAGAGATTAAGGCTTGTAATCACATTATACTTTATATGTTTCTCAAAAAGTTCACATATGATATTCACTAAAGGCAAATTATATAAAATTAGAATATAAATCCCTCGTGAAAATTTCACATTTAATTCTTTAAAATATTGATACAGGAAATTAAGATACAAAACAGGCACTGCTAAAAATGTATAAAGATTAATGTAACGATTTATAGGGTAACCCCTTGTCACTCCTCCGGCACTTAAATAAGCAATAGATATACATAGCAAAAAACAAATCAGAATATATGCCGATATGCTGTCTTTCTTTAAGTTAACTCTAAAGATGTAAAAAATACATATTAAACTTAGTAAATAAAAAATACTTGGTACAATATATGAAAAGAAACTGTACGGGCTATCTAAATAGATAAATTCAAAGTCATCTAATTTAATTAACTTATCATTACGCTCAACTTTTAATTGTCTAACTTTAGCTAGGTAAGAGCCATAAATATTTTCTTTATTTGGTTTATGTCCATTTATTTCAACAATTTTGTCTCCAATTTCCAACCCCATTAATCTTCCATAGGAGGACCTTGTCATATCAACGACTTTCAGTTCTTGATTAGAAACTTGAACGACATTGGTACCTATAATTATTCCATTTTGAGTATAATATATTACAAAAGTAAAATAGAAAATACTAAACAATAATAAGGCAACCGAAAAAAACTTTAAAAACTTCTTCAAAATACCATGGTTCACTTGTTTTTTAAGTACGCCAAGCAGGATCATCATTCCCTATTTTAAATTTATTGTTAAAGATTTTAATAATATCAGGAATAAGCGAGTCAGGAATACTTATTAAGCTCACTTCTCCCCTTCCTAGCTTTTCCACAACCTCTGGATTTCTCATTAAAAAATTTACGATGTCTTGGTTCATAATGGTGCGCCCTCATTCAATGATTTATAGTTGAAAAATTCAAGTTTAATATTGAGTTTGTTTAATTCAGTCATTATTTTATCCTCGTATACTCTGATCATAACCGAAACATATTGAGTCACTCCGGCCTCCCAAAGTTTTTGTTTAAATGAGTTTATATCAGATAGCAATAATTGATACTCCCTGTTTGAATTCATTATATTGAGGATTGATACTGACATCGGATTAAATTTTCGTTTTAAGTATAATAAAACTAAATTATTTCTTTTTTTGTTAATATCACTGCGTTCACTATTAAACAGCCCGTGATAATCATTCTCTATTTGTTTCACAATCCCCATAAAATAGGAATAATTCTCAACAGTTTTGTTATACTCTCCACACGCAAGCATAGTTCCTAAAACACATGGCATCGCAATAAGTGAACCTGATTTATGTTTTATCATTGCGAGACATTCTTCTTCCGTTTCAGCCGAATTCTTTAGATCATCATGCTGCCCTTGCATAGCCTCTAATGCATAATTTAAAGCCAACCGAGAAAAATCAGAAACTGTACAAAGAGAATGAATGAACTGTATACTAACTGTATAGAGAGTAGTTGAGGCATTTAACGATACTGAGCGATCTATTTTCATCCAAAGAGCACTTCCATTGTCCTCATCTTCATGATCATCTAAAATATCAAATGATAAGATTAACAATTCAATTCCTGCAGCCAACATCTCTATTTCTTTGAGATTTTCTCCTTGAAATGCTATGTAATGCTGATATGCCAGGTTTCCAAAAAGGAAGGATTCTTTGGTTTCAATAAAAGAGCATAGCAGACTGATCAAATCTGAATTGTAAAGATTATCATTTACAATTTCCTTCATCTTCTCTTTAATCGTTTCGGCATCTAAACACATTTGCTCAATAATTGTCTTCACCCTCCCATTCTATTTTACTAAATGCAGGTGATGAAAGACAGCGGGTTTTTGTTTTTTTAACAATCGTATAATACTTTATCCATGAAATGGGTGAAAAATGCACAAAAAAAAGACTTGTTTCCAAGTCTTTTTAAGAAATTTTCATTGCATATGAGAATTTATCGAGCTGATCAATGCTTTTGTTAATGTTTCGTAAAGAGTCGGTTGTTTCTCTGATATCATTTTCAAGTCGGAATAATAATTGCTTTACTTCTTCTAATTTCTTTTCCACCGTTTCCACACTCCTTTTTTTGAAAGATCAATGAATTGTGTATGGTGAACGAGTCCTAGGTATTTGATCTGTTACTAATAGTGTAAACGTTTTTGCGGGATTTTTCACCGAAAAGTATGTGTAAAAGTATCTGCGTGACACCGCAAACCTCGATAATCCTATAGTCCCGAATAGAGCATTTAACGAACAGGACTATATAACTATGATAAAGGCAGACGTTTGGGATGAAGCAGATCAATTTTGTGGTTCTGCTGTTTTTTTAACGGTTTTCCGACAAACTGACAAGGACTATAGTCCCCGTCGTCGCAATTTCAAAACAGAATGGGCGAACAGCGTCGCATATCCACCGACAAACACCGAAAAGACCGCAACCCCCGCATTGTGGTCTTTTTGCATGTCATAACTCGTTATCACGCGGCCTATACTCATATATAACGAATGTCATCTCAGGAAGGAGGCCGCCGCATGCATTATGTGTATCTATGCTGCCCTGTTTTCGCCGTGCCGTACCGCAATCCTGCGCCTGCTCCCCAGGCTTCCGCAAATATTTTGACAGCGTCCGCAAAAGACGCTGCGGGCATGCTGGAGGATGCCCGCCTGCTTCTTGCGCGGCTGTCGGCGTCAAAAGAGCTTGCGCGCCGCATCCTCACCGCAGCGGAATCATCTGACGCCGCAGCGGTCAAGCGGCTCATTAAGCAGACCGGCATCAAAAATGACTTTGACGTGACATTTAATCCCGACGGCATCCGCGTCAGTCTGATCAGGGAGCAAAGCCGGTTCATCATCGCCCTCAGGTGGTCGGCTTAAAGCATCAATCCACGATAAGCTGCCGGCACCATTCAATTGCCTGCAAGTAACATTCATACGCTGCTTCTTTGTCCAGTTCTTTTCCCCATTCGTCACAGTCCCAGTTGTTGCATTCAATGGCTTTGACGAGCCCGAGCATCTTATAATAATCGTTTTCATAACCGAGCAGCGCCTGTCCGACTTCATCAATTAAAGGCAGTTCTTTGACGATATCCTCCAGCTCCCTGTGGAGAAGCGTATCGATGAGTGAAAACATGCCGATCAGCATGTAGGAAGCGGGCTGCGGTCTTCCGGTCCTTTTCGCAAGCAGTTCGCACAGCTTAGCCCTGATTAAGGAAATCTTAATGATTTCTTTTTGGCTTGAGTGGCTTTTCGCCGTTAAATCTCTGAATGAAAGAATGTAAATCAAGCGCTTAATCTCATTCAGCCCAAGCATCATGATGGCCTGCCGGATGCTGTCTATCTTTTTTTTCAGCCTTGTCTGCGATCCGTTTAAAAAACGCAGAATCTGATACGATAATGTAACGTCCTGTTCTATGTATTCCGTCACGCGCTCTATATCGGGCTGGTCTTGGTTTAATTCGTTTAAAAGCTGGTAGTAAGAATGAAAATGAAACGTCAGATCATTCCCGCTGATGACACGCGGTTCACTGAAAAAATATCCTTGAAACAGGTGAAAGCCGTCGATGGCTGCCTGTTTGTAATCTTTTCTTGTCTCCACTTTTTCCGCTAAATAAATCAGACTTTTACAGCTGTACGTCTGAATGATTTTTTTGCGTTCCAGACGCGAGGATTGCAAAAAGTCGATTTTTAAAATATCAATATATTTCATCAGCTGTTCCAATAATTCTTCATTTGCCGGATTGATGGCGTAAAAATCATCAAGTGCTAATGTATATCCTAATTTCTTCAGCTGTCTGCATCTTGAGATCAGAGCCGGAGTGATCGGTATGTCCTCAAGAATTTCGATAATGAGCTGGTCAGGATCAAAGGAGGTAGGGAGATCTGAAAACATCAGGCTTTCTGTAAAATTCACAAAGCAGCGTTTTCCCTCAGTCAGTTTTTCGATTCCGATGTTGATAAAGCTGTTAATAATGAGATCAGTCGTAGCTTTATCTCCGTCTGCGGCCGAATAACGGTTCTCTTCGCTCTCCCGGTAAAGAAGTTCATAAGCAACAACCTGTTCATTCCTGTTGAAGATAGGCTGTCTGGCAACAAACACCTTCATTCATTTACCCCCTTAGATGCGGCCTTCGAACATAAGTATATCAAATAATTTGACGAATTTTGTCTAAATGTGAAAAATATTATCGCAAACAAAAAGCCTTTCCAGAGAAAGGAAAGGCTGCTTTGTCTTCTATTCAAGTTCCCGTTTCAGCTTGCTTTTGATCTCATGAATCCGCTGCATCTTGTTGCTCCAGCAGTCTTCGCTTAAATCAACCGGATATTCTTCCGGCTTGCTGATCCGTTTGTATTCCTCCCACAGAAGTTTGAGGTTATCCTGCACGTATTGCTGGATGTCGGTAATTTCGGGATTATCATAGCATAAAACCCCGTTTTCAAAAATCGGCTCATGCAGGTCTTTCGCATAGAAATCAGTGACGAATTTGCTGACGAACGTGTGAACGGGATGGAACATTTTTAAACGTTTCTGGTCATTTACCCGCTCGTCATAAAGAGCGATATAATCCCCTTCCGAGTGGTGGTTCAGCTTGTTGATAATCCGGTATACTTTCTTTCTTCCCGGCGTTGTCACTTTTTCAGGGTTCGACGAAATCTTGATGGTGTCGGTCAGTTTGCCGTTCTCTTCAATGGCGACAAGCTTGTAAACCGCGCCGAGGGCCGGCTGATCGTATGCGGTAATCAGCTTTGTGCCGACTCCCCATGTATCGATTTTCGCTCCCTGCGATTTCAGATTTAATATCGTGTGCTCATCAAGATCGCTTGAAGCAATGACCTTTGCGTCTTTGAAACCCGCTTCATCAAGCATTTCACGCGCTTTTTTTGACAGGTACGCCAAGTCCCCGCTGTCTAAGCGGATGCCGATGAAGTTGATCCGGTCGCCGAATTCTTTCGCGACTTTAATCGCATTCGGCATGCCTGAACGGATCGTATCGTACGTATCGACGAGGAACACGCAGTCTCTGTGCGTCTCCGCATATTTCTTAAAAGCCGTGTACTCATCGCGGTACGCTTGTACGAGTGCATGAGCGTGCGTGCCGGATACCGGAATATTAAAACGCTTGCCGGCTCTTACATTACTCGTCGCGCTGAAGCCGCCGATCAGAGCCGCTCTCGCTCCCCACATAGCCGCATCCATTTCATGGGCGCGCCGCGTTCCGAATTCAAGGGCGTCTTCATCACCGACTACTCCTTTAATGCGGGCCGCTTTCGTGGCGATTAATGTTTGGTAATTCACAATGTTAAGCAGAGCCGTCTCAATCAGCTGCGCTTCAATGAGGGGCGCTTCAACCCGCATAATCGGTTCGTTGTTAAAGACGAGCTCTCCTTCTTTCATGCTGTAAAGAGATCCGGTAAACGACAGATCCCGCAAATAATCAATGAAATCATCAGCATAGTGCAATTCCGTTTTTAAATAGTTCAGATCGCTGTCAGTAAACTTGAAGTTCTCCAAGTATTCGATTGCTTTTTCTAAGCCCGCAAATACCGCATAGCCGTTTTCAAAAGGAAGCTTTCTGAAAAAAAGTTCAAAAATTGCTTTTTTCTCATGAATGCCGTCTCTCCAGTACGTTTCGGCCATATTAATTTGATAAAGATCTGTATGTAAAGACAAACTGTCGTCTTTAAAACCATGCTCCACCAAAATTGTTTTCCCCTTCCTTACTCTGCCACTTGCGCTCCGATGCTGTTCTTAAAATGGGACAGCGCCCATTCATGCCCTTCCGGATTAAAGCTTGCCACAGCGTTTTGATGAATGACGATCTGAAAGCCCTTGTTGTAGGCGTCAACCGCCGTGTGAAGAACGCAGATGTCGGTGCACAGGCCCGCAAGATGCAGTTCAGTGATCTGCCGTTCCCGCAGTTTCAGCTCTAAATCCGTTCCAGCAAAAGCAGAATATCTCGATTTTTCCATGTAGCTTACGTTTTTTGCGTGTTTATGTTTCTCATAAAGAGGCGAGAGCTTTCCGTACAGCTCTTTGCCCTCCGTGCCGTTGATATTATGCGGAGGAAACAGGCGTGTTTCCGGATGAAAGTCATCGTCTGCATCATGTGAATCTACCGCAAAGACAACGTAATCACCATTTTCTATAAATGCTTGCGTCAAACTGACAATCTTATCCTCAATTTGCCTTGCAGGTTCTCCGCAGGTTAATGCTCCGTTCTCTGCTGCAAAATCATTCGTATAATCAATGCAAATAAATGCTTTTTTCATAGCCGGCCTCCCCGCCATTCATATGAAAACCATTATATCCTATCTCCACTTGTAAGTGAATTGGCATTATAAAATGACACTTGCTTTTCTAAGATTTCAGGAGTGAGCGCTTGAAAATGTCATCCTGAACGTAAATGCCGTCAAGGTTCACCGCATGATCGGCGGCAAATACCAGGCCGAGCGGCGTTTCGAATTGAAGATCCGAGATCACGGAGCTTCGGACACCTTCCAGTGCGGCAAGCTTCATATAGGGTGAATAAGCATGATACGGGAGCCTTCCGTTTATATAGAGCACCGCATCTTTTCGTTTTTTCAGCGCCTGTTTCACTTCTTCATACGGCTTCTTTTACAGCACCTGCCCCTTCGTCAGGGCAATGATGACCCGTTCACGCAGCGAGCCTAAAAATAAATGCCGTTCATCCGGTTTCGTCTGCAGAGGGCCGTACATACCCTGCTGTAAATAAAGGTCAACCGTTTTGTCGCTCATCGGCCTTCCCTCCTCAGCTTGTTTTACAATTATCGCCCCGGACGGGACGCGGTAAACCGTCTTCGTTACATTTCAGCGACCCAATGGGAGATCTTTCCTGAGAGCTCTCCGGCGGGCTCTTCATCTATCAGCTTGCTGAATGATTGTAAAAGCCGCTGCGCCAGCGCCTTTTTCTCTTCCTCATAGGAAATGATCGTGCTCCACTCAAGTTCCGGAACGGCTACGAGGGTATGCTGTTCTTTTTTATTTTCATGCAGATACACGTCGCCGATCATTCCGGACTGAACGGTAATATTCGCTTTTCTGATTTTCATAAAAATTCCCCTTTTATAAAAGACTGATTCTATTATACTACAAAAAAGCGACAGCCTCCTAAAGGAGGCTGTCACGCGTTAAACCAATCAGGTTCATCAAACAGATCAATGTCTTCAAAGCGCGTTTTGCTGAATTTATTAGTGACTTTGACAAAATCTCCGGAATGAAACGCCCCTGACCCCGCGCCTGAGTGGTCAACGGCTTTGGGAGAAATGGCAAACACGTCACCGAAGCTCGCCGCAGCATCTCCGGCTAAGCTCATAATATAAATCGGTCCCACAATTGCAGGCATACCCACACCTCCGCTTTTCTTTACAGCAGTTTATGCGCTGCGTCTGGAGTTGTGCCCGTTTTTATTTCGGCTTGCGGCTGTCTTCCAACTTCGATCGCTGACGAAGTTTGATAAGCCGGACGATATTTAAGACGAAGGCTTTTAAGACCGCGTAAACCGGCACGGCCAGAATCATTGCGAGAATACCTCCGAAACTGCCCGCTCCGATAAGCAGAAGAATAATGGTGAGCGGGTGGGTATTGAGCCGCTTCCCGATAACAAGCGGAGAAAGCAGGTTTCCGTCAAGCTGCTGGACGACAACGACAACAATCACGGCAAACAGCGCCTTAGCCGGAGAATCCATAAACGCGATAATGACCGCCGGTGCCGCCCCGAGAAACGGTCCCAGGTACGGAATGATATTGGTGACGGCGATCACCATCCCGAGAATTAACGCATACGGCAGGCCGATGATCCAATAACCGATAAAGCATGCCGTTCCGACAAAGAGACAAATCAGCAGCTGGCCTTGGAAATATGCGGCCAATGTGACATATAAGTCGTTAAATATTTTCCGGCCCTCCGCACGGTAGGAAGAAGGCAGAATTTTAACCGCCAAAAGCGGAAAACGCCGGCCGTCCTTCAGCATATAAAACAGAATGAACGGAACGGTGATCACGACAAGCGTAATATTCGTAACGACGCCGAACACGGCCGACAGGCTTGCCGTAATATTTTGCGGAAGACTTTGTAAAAATCCCGTCAGAGACTGCCGGATTTTTTCTATCGACACATAATCCTGCGTCATCATCCACGTAAACCATTTGGAATGGGATAATTGTGTAATCAAGCTTTGAATCTGATTAATGTAATCAGGGAAATTGTTAATCAGCCCCGTGACCTGAGAAGCTACGATCGGTCCGATTGCGGTGAACATAAAGGCGATCAGGCCGATGAAAACGAGATAAATGAGCAGGATCGCCAATGTTCGGGGGATTTTTTTCTCTAGCAGGCGCACGATCGGATTAAAAATGAAAAACAAAATGCCCGAGATCAAAATCGGAAAAAACAGAGTAGTGATGAAACCGAAAAACGGCTGAAAAATAAACGAGACTTTCGTTGATACGTAAATAATGAGCAAAACGAGCAAAATTTGCAGCGTCCAAAAATGGACCTTTGATTTCAACAAGCGGTTTCCTCCTATTGTCATGTGAACTTGTACTGTGATTGTACCAAAAAAAGGTGCCGTGCATCTATGTATCTCAAAAAAGAAGACGCACCGGGGTTCTGTAAGGGCCGCCTCCGGTCTGCGCCTTATCCTGGGCTGTTACACACGTTCGGTATAATCAGGCATGACAGAAACCACATGGCGGTTCCTGATATATAATACGCGGTCATGCGTTTCTTCAATGGCGATATGATCCGGAGCGGCATCAATCAGCCGTCCCCTGACAATCCGTCTGACGGTTTGAATGATAAACCTTGAGCCGATAAGCTTATGGATGGTCTGATAAACGTAAGGATCTACTAACGAGACGAGTTGCGGGCTTCCTTGATGGGCCATTTTCGCTGATCCCCTTTACTATGTTTTCCTTCATCATATGCAGCGGACAAAGGCTTTGACACAGTACGTCTATCGGAGGGGAAAAGGTGTTAGTGAGTTTGCGGGGTTATGTAAAGCGGAAAAGGCCGCATGAGTGGCCTAGACTGAGCTTCTTATGGGATATTGGGCTTGGTCAATTAACTGATCAAGCTTTTGGATTTGTTTGAGCGCGGCCGTGTGATCCATTTGGCGGTAATGATGATGTCCGCCAGGTTCTTCATCGAGTTCGTCCGCTTGTTTCACGATTTGCTGGAGCGTATTCTTGTCCAGTTCGCCTTCAGGCAGATAGGAATCGGTGTGGAGCAGAATCGCCAGCGCAATGTCTTTCGCCGCTTTCGGTTCTTCACCGAGCCGGATGAGCAGCTTATGCGCCCGTTCCGCGCCTTTTATGGCATGGATATCGTTTCTTCTGTACTTTTCATAGTCCCATTTGCCGTCTGTGTACCATTCGTAATGGCCGACATCATGCAGTAAAGCCGCTTTCGCCGCAAGATCGGGACTGACACCCGCTTTTACGGCAAGACGGTATGCATGAAACGCGCAGGCAATCGCATGGGCGACACCGGAGCGCTGTAAATACTTTTGTGCGATTGGATGGGTGAAGACATCCATTAACGTTACATTTCTCATGGAAACCCCTCCTTAATTATATTTTTAGAATCCTAACATAAATCGAGAAGAAACTCAATTCATCTGATACATTTCTTATACCCCTTACACGGTGTTTCATTCATAATATGCCGCCAGGCGCCGAAGTGATTGTACAAACAAAAAAAGAGCAGCGTAAAAGCTGCTCTACAAAAACTCTTTAATATCGTACATCCGTCCGTTTTCCGGCTCACCCGCGATCAGTGAGTGAATGACACTGGCGATGTATTCCGGGCTTCTGAGGTTTTTCGTTTCTTTCAGATTGCGGAACCGCTCGATGTCATGGAAATCTTCTTTTGACGAAGAACGGATGACAGCCTGCATGTCTGTATCCATCACTCCCGGCGAGAATGATATCATGCGGACCGGCAGCTCTTCATCTTCCTGTTCGAACCCGAATGTTTTCGTAAACATATCAAGTCCCGCTTTTGAGCTGCAATACGCGCTCCATCCTTTATAGGGATTTTTCGCCGCGCCAGATGTGATGTTGACAATTGTTTTGCTGCCGCTGAACGCTTCGAAACGCTTTGTGAACATTTGGCTGAGCAAAACGGGCGCCGTCAGATTAAGGGTGTAGTGGCGGTTCAATTCTTCCGCGGAAGCCTCTTTCGCCCGCTTGATCGGCTCCACCATTCCGGCATTATTGATCAGTGTGACGGCGGAATACCGCTTCTTCTCAGCTTGATCAAGAATCGCCTTCATCTGCCGCTCTGTATCTGCCAGATCAGTTAAATCAACACTGTATTCTGTCAGTCCCTCACGCTTTTCCCCGCTTATCGTTCTTGAAAGCGCGGCGACTTCGGCTCCTTCTTGCAGCGCCTGTTCCGTCAGCGCCCGTCCCAATCCTTTTGACGCGCCTGTTATAAGAAAAAACTGCATGAAACTCCTCCTTTTTTTCTTATTTTACGGGCTGTCTTCCCGCAAACACAAGCGATCCGTTTACCGCTTTGCCTTTTCCTGCGCCGTGACCTTCGGAATCAGATAGATCATTGCGGCAATGCCGAGGAGGATCAAGACGGCATAAATGACAGGCAGCAGAAAGGAAGTCTTTTTCTCATCCGTTTCCATGTCTGCTGAGGTGTGCCGCACGGCAGGCTCGGCAAATGTGATACCCAGTTTTTTCGATTGCGCTTTGATCGTATTCGGCTCCGTTTCTGACGATGTAAACAAATTTGATATCAGTTTTTCATCCGGGTTTTCTGCCGGCTGATCGAACGTGATGTCCTTCTGTTCTTTCGGAAGCGCCGTTTTTTCCTCGGAATAGGCATCGTCATGAAGATAATCCGTACGAATTTCAATGTCCTTCTTTTCATATTCATTCGGCTTGACATCAGTATTGTCCTCATTCGCGGCTGCGGCATGCGGGAGGAAAAGGAGAAAGGAGAGAGCAAACAGCAAAACTCCTTTTTCCACGATTGTGTTACGCCTCATAAGACTGATCACTTTCCTCCGTTTTTTCCGCAAGCAGCCGAATGATGAGCGGAAGCGCCGCCGCAATCAGCGTAATGATCGCAAGAACCGTTATGCCCATCGCAAACAGATGGCCCGTTCCGTATTGAATATCGATATACACTTTCGATACCGGGCTGTCAAAGCTGAAGTTCGGCATAATCAGGTCGATCAAAGGCGCCACATAAAAGAGAATGAGCGCTGATGATGCGATCCATCCGGTGATTGAGCCAAAGACAAAGGCTGCCCGGATGAAAGCTGAACTCGCCGCAAGCAGGAGAATCGTAAAGACTGACCATTTAATCGTCTGATCGTCCGGAAGCGAGTAGATATTCAGACCGAACAGACTGATCATCAGTCCGACCATTATGTTTAAAATCCCAAAGAGCGCGCCTTTGACAAGAAGCGGCGCCTGCTGGTAATACGAGCTGAAATAGCCGATCAGAAGACTGCTGATCAGAACGATTACCAAAATGACGACCGGCGGAACATTCTGAACCCGGTCTTCCGGCACCTCTCCGCTGATTTTAAGCGGATTGGCGAGATAATCGTAAACATATCCGTTTTCCTGTCCGTCAACGAGCGCGTTCCCTAAAATGCCGTACACGTCATTTCTGATCAATTTCGTGGAATCGACGTTTTTGCCCCAGTTGCTGTTCAGGGTGTCCGCTTTATGCTGGACGTCATTTACGCTTTGCTGCATATTGTCGGTATAGCTGATGATGCCGGACTGGCGTTCTGACAGATGGCCCATCGTGTCAGACATTTGCAGCACTTCGCGGCCGACGGTATCCTGAGCGCCGAGCGCCATCGTTCCGGTTAATCCGTCTCCGCTGAATGCGGCCGCTTCCTGCACAGCGCCTTCTGCCAGCTGATCGGATGCTTTAGCCGCGCTGTCTGAAATGCTGGCGAGCTCATTGAGCACTCCGGCTTGTTCATCTCTGATATACGAGCTGTAGTTATCCGAGAATTCGGTCATGCCTTTAATGAAATTGCTGATGTCTTCATCTGTCTGCATCTTATTGTTTTTCAAGTTTTCCCAGCTTGCCGTTTCTTCCGGTTTGATGGAGAGAACGGTTTGGACTTCGCCTTGCTGGGCTTTCAGCACCCTGTTTTTCACATCAGGCAGCGAGCCTGCGTCAAGCGAGTGATAGAGTGTTGCCTCATACAAAGATAAATCATTATAGTAACTCATTAAATCGGATATCTCTGTTGTATTGATGTCAGCGGCAAACATCTGTTCAAGAGCAGATTTGCGGCCGCTATCCAATGACGGGTAGTTCAGAATGTTCTGTTCTGTTTTTACAATCATTCTGTAAATGGTATTGAAGTCTTGTTTTCTCTTTTCTTTTGATTCTTCCAGCTGCTCACGTAATTTGTCCGCTCGTTTTTTCGCGTCACCAATTCGGTCTTTAAGGCCTTGGATTTCTTCATCAAGAGCATCGAGACGTTTTTTCAGCTCTTCATTATGAGTCTGCTGTTTCTCTTCCAGCTCTTTTTCAATTTGCTGAAGGCGCTCTGCGGCTTGGTTCAGCCTTTCTTTCGCGTCAGAAACTCCCGTGCCGCTGTCTCCTTCTGAATCGTTTGAATCATCCGCCGGCTCAACAGCAGGCGGAGTGACGTTTTTAGCGGCCGATGCGGTTTGGACGGTTTTTGGCTCTTCGCCGCCAGTGTTATCGGAATCAGGCTGCTGATCTTTTGTGCCGTCTTCCGTTTTTCCGTCTTCTCCGGGAGCCGTTCCGTTATTCGGATCGATACCTCCGGGTTTTTCACCGTCATCGCCTTGGCCCGGTTTTTCAGGGTCAGGATTTTCTTTTTCCGGTTCTTTTAATCCGTCTGAAATTTGATTGATTTCAGCGGAGATGCGTTTTAATTCGTCACGCTGATCGTCAAGGTCAATTTTCAGATCACCGGGTTTTTCTTCTTCCGGTTTTTCTTCTTCTTTCGGTTCATCTGAGCCGTCATCCCCCGGATCATTTTCCGGAACGGTTAATGCCTGCCGATCCCTTTTCATCAGGGTTTGGATGCTGTTCAGTGTTTCAAATCTTGCTTGAGCTTTATATTGAGTCAAATAATTGTCCAGTAAATTGGATTGAATATTTGCCATCCCGCGTTCCTGATCAGGCACCTGCGCTTCTCTCACCTGCTGGGCGGCAGACAGAGCCGCTCCTGTCTGGTCAAGCTGTGTCTGCGCCTGGTTTATGCCTGAAGACAGCCCGCTCATCATGGCGCTGAACTGATTGGCGGCCTGCTGTGCTTTAATGGCGTTCAGGCCGGTTGTAATTTGCTTTTGATTTTGTTCCTGCGCGGCCATCAGCAGTTTTTTCTGATTTTCCTGATATTGTTTATAGCGCTCAACCGTATCGGCAAAGTCTTTGAGCGTGTTTTTGGCTTCATCTGCCGAAGTCAATTTTTCTTTGGCCGCGCCTTGGGCTTCATTCATTGATTTTTTCAGTTCGTCAATCAGGTCTTTTTGCCGTTTGATTTCACCCGCCAAGTCATTTGAGCTCGGCTTGTAAAAGTTGTACATGACGTTTTGAAATTCTGATTCTTTATTGACGATCTTGTCAAAATCGCCTCTGACATTGTTCACTTTTTGTGAGACGAAATTCCAATACAATGCCGACATTTTTTTATTCATTGATTTTTGGGCGTCTTCAAGCTCACGCTGCACTTTTTCTTTGTTGACGGCGTTCAGGCTGCTTTGAATATTGAATGTCAGCGTGGCTTTTTGCGGACGCTCTTTGTCATAGCTTAAAATGTCTTTTGAAAAATCGGATGGAATGTAAACGACGGCGTCATACTTCTTAGCCGCCAGACCGTTTTCAGCCGCGCTCCTGTTGACAACCGTCCAGGAATAATCCGGACGGCCGCCGAGAGCCGCCGCCACTTCTTTTCCGAAATGGACGGATTCCTGCCCCTCATTTTCATCTGTTTGTAAGCCCATGTCTTCATTCACGACTGCGATTTGGCGGGTGGCATTGATTTTTTGTTTTCCCGGGTCATCGCCGATAAATCGGAAAAACAGCACCGGCAGCACCAGAATGATAACGACCGCGGCTATTAATTTGATCAGGCTTTTTCGTTGTTCTGTCATCTGACGGCCTCCCTTTCCGCTGAACATAGAGGTATTTGGATTTTTTGCTCCTTCCCGTTTTCAACCAAATAGCCGAAGCCCGGCTGAATGTCCGGTTCCTGCCTTTGGTAAGGCAGCGGAATGACGTTTTGTTCGGATTTTTTCACAAGCAGCATCGCGTGGCGGATCTGTTTCATTTCCGTCGTTAAGGAATCATAGCCTTTTGAGAATTCGCTGTGATTGCCCGCCGGGATAAAACTGAAGCCGACATGCGCGTAAGATTTCATAAACATCGCCAGCTTGTCCTGAATGGCGGTGTCGATTGTCTGCTGGAATCTTGTAATGCCGTCGGCCATTAACACGATCGGAGAGAAACTGAGTTTGTGCATATCACCATTTTTAACGGCCTGTGCATACTGGGCTTCACGCTCCGTGAATATGGCTTCAGCAGATTCGATCCACTGCTGTATGTCTTCTTTTGTGTCCAGATAACTGACCTTTGTTTCCTGCGCATATTGCGACAGTCCGCGGTCAATTGAGTCAAACAGTCCGATCTTTTCAGTTCCTTCACGCAGCAGGTGATTCAGCATGACTTTCAGGATGTTTGTTTTCCCCCGCTGTGTCTGTCCTAAAATGAGGCAATGTTTATATTTACCCAGATCAAAGTACACGGGGCTGACCTTTTCCTCATGCAGCCCGACAGGAATTCGGAACGGTTCCTGACCCGGTTCGAGACGGAGCGAAAATTCGCCGGCCGTCAGCATGTCCGGGAGCATTGGAATCGGTTTTGGACCGGCTGTTCCGGCATGGCGAACAGCTAAAGCTTTGACATCGTCTTTCAGCGCTTGGAACATCTCGAGGTCATTTTCCGCTTCTGCCGGAAGAAACATTTGCGCGAAATACAGTTCTTCTTTTTGGATCATGACGCGGCCCGGAATCGGTTCGAGACTGAACGGCGGACGCCCGTAAATAGAGTATCCTTCTGACTGATCCATTAAATAATGAACGACTTTCGTTTTTAAGTTGTTTAACAGCGACTGGCGGACGGCGTTTACCCTCGTTGCGGTCAGCAGGAAGTAAATGCCTAAACTTTGCCCGTCGCGTGAAATCTGGATGAACTCCGTTTCCAATTCATGCATTTCGTCTTTGACGATATCGAAATTATCAATTGTGATAAAAATGAATGGCAGCTCTTCTTCACTGAGCGAATTGTACATTTTTATATGGCTGACTTCTTTTTCTCTGAACAGCCGTTTCCGCAGCTCGATTTCTTCCTTGATGCGGATCATGAATTTTTCAATTTTTCTCATTTGATCCATTAAGAAATAATCTGCGGTGTGCGGAAGCTTTGCCAATGGCAGAAGCGTTCCGTTTCCGAAATCAAAGATATACATATGAAGCTCTTGTGGCGTGTATCCTTCCGCGAAGTTCATCAGGAACGTGATGGCAGAAACTGACTTGCCGTAGCCGGATGAGCCGAAAATACCGATGTTGCCGTCATCCATCATCGTATAAGCGAGAGGCGCCTGTCTTTGCTGATCAGGCTCATCCACGCAGGCGATGAAGAAGCGGTCTTTTTCCTTCGCAGGATAAAGCGTGCGCGGAATACGTTCGGCAAGCGGCGGCAGCCAAGGGCTCGGCAGCTTTTCAATGCCCATTTCTTTTTGAATCCGCTCGATTTCTTCGACTACGGCCTCTATTTCTGCCGGGGCGTCTTTTTTCGCCGCATCATCCGTCTCGACCTCAGACAGCGGAATTAAGCCGGTATCGGTAACGATGGCAATGTCATCCTCGGTGCCGTATACATCTTCCATGTAAGGGGCACCGCTCCAGGCAGACTGGAACTGCTCATACACTTCATTATTTCCGACTTGCAAATAGCCGCGTCCGGTGACGGTAATATTCGCCGCATCACTGTTTTTCAGGATTTCTTTACTGTCGCTTGCATCCTGCACTTTCAGCGCGACCTTAAAGCGTGAGTTGCTCCATATCTGGTCGTCAATGATGCCGCCCGGCTTTTGCGTGGCGAGGATTAAATGCACACCGAGGCTCCGCCCGATGCGCGCCGCGCTGACAAGCTCCCTGATAAATTCAGGCTCTTCGCTTTTGAGCTCGGCGAATTCATCTGAAATCAAAAACAGGTGCGGCATCGGAATATCCGTTTCTCCCTGTTTATACAGCTTTGTATAGTCATTGATGTGATTGACGCGGTATTGATCAAACAGCCGCTGCCGTTTTTTCAGCTCGCTTTTGATGGAGGCAAGCGCCCTGATACTGAAGTTTCTGCTTCCTTCGATGTTCGTGATGGTTCCGAGAAGGTGCGGCATCTTGCGGAACGGCTGCGCCATTCCTCCGCCCTTATAGTCAATCAGCAAAAACGCCGCTTCATGCGGGTGGAAATGAACGGCCAATGACAGAATATACGTTTGCAGAAATTCACTTTTCCCGGAGCCGGTCGTTCCCGCCAGCAATCCGTGCGGCCCGTGGGCTTTTTCATGCAGGTTTAAATGCACGATATCGTCTTTTCCCTTGTAGCCGATCGGAACAGCCAGCGATTTAGCAGACTCACTTGTCTCCCACTTCTGCCTGATGCCGATTTCTTTTACTTCCTTCGCATGAAACAGTTCCAAAAATGAGACCGTTTCAGGAATGGAATTCGTCATTCCGACCTGATGGTGCAATGTCCGAAGCGTCCGGGAAAACCGCTCGTTGTCTGTCCGTTCATGCCTGTCCAGCTTAAACGGGATCTGCACCGCTTTTTTCTTCTGAATGAGAATGTCGCCCTCATCCTCATTAATGTAGCGGACGAGGGTGTGAATGTTTTCTGCCAGGCTTTCCTTCGTTTCCGCGGCAATGATCGCCGAGATGCCGAGATGCTCATGCCGGCCTTCGATATATTCTAAAATGACGTGCTCTGCAATCAGCTGCTGATTTGTGATGACAAAAACAAAATGCGGCTGGAAGATCTTTTTTTCTTTCTCGTCTTCCAAATCCCGTTCCCGCAGCAGCTCATAAATGGACGATAACAATTGATCGCGCGTCTGTTCATTATATATAAACCCTTTCGCATACATATGAGGCAGCTGAAATTGCGGCAGCCACTTCATCCATTCCCAATCCTTATATTCCTCTTCATGAAAGATAAAGACAAACCGCAGGTCATGGTAGCTGTTGAAGAAAGCGAGCTGGCCGATCAGCTGATGAATTTCATTTTTGACGATCTGGGGTTTCCCGACGAGCCCCATCGGCCCTTCTTGTAAATCAACGGTCACGGGCGCATGGCGGATATCTTTATATACACGCTGCATGTGCTGCGACTGCTCCATCAAATCATCGACATCACGGTTCGCCAGGTCTCCGCCGCTCATCGAAATCTCGTAGCTTGCCGGAACCGTGCCCGTTCCGAGCCGGAGCATCAGGAAATCCCTGCTTTCCAGCGATTTCTCCCAAATGCGGCCGCTGATTTCAGAGGTTAAATATTTCATTTTTTCAAACGGGGGAAAGTGATGCGTCAGCACTTGCAATTGTTTTTCCGAAAGCGTCTGAAGCTCTTTCCGTTTGTTTTCTAAATATTGCTTGTACACACGCTCCCGCTTTTCCTCCCGTTTTTTCCGCTGCGTTTTTTCTCGGAAATACTGCACGGTGGACGTAATGAGAGTCATCATAAACATCGCCAAAGAGACGAGAATGAAAATACCCCTCGGCTGTATAATGGCGACAACCCCCATTACAATCAGCATGACCACAGGAGGCAGAATGACGAGCCACAGCCCCCGGTTATTCTGTTCGCTTTCCTGCGAAGGGAAACTGAATGACACGCGGTCTTCGGGAAGATCGTAGACCATCCGCGGCGTTCTTCGATATTGCGGGTATTTCTTTTTCATTTCGGTGCTTGGCTTTAACGTTTTGATTAAGCCGCTTTGAAACGGTTCGTGATGAATGACTTCTAAAAGGTCATCCTCGGTCAGCCTCACACGCAGAAAATTCCACAGCAGCTCATCTCCCGTCCGAAGCTTTTCAGGAGCTTTTGTGAGCTCTCCGTTCAGATAAACTTCCCGGCCGCCAGGAACAACAGACCAGCTTCCTCCCGCTTTTCGCAGATAAAAATCGCCTGTTTGAGCGGACGACGGCTCTTTGTATATATCCGCTTCCTCTGTTGCTGATGAGAAAACGATCTCGTCCTTCCCGCCGATAAAGTAAACGGAGGATTCTTCCTGATCAGGAGTGAGAAGAAGCCGCAGCGTCTCTTCTTCAATCCGGCCGGGCATTTCATTTCCTATTGTCAATTCGCCGGCACAGTTATTTCCCAGGAAAACTTCGTAACGATCTGTTTCCTTACGATAAAGGGTTGCGGCAGGCTGCCGTAACGGCAGTGTGCCGAACGTGATCGTATCCTTTATTTCCGGGCCGATCGTAATCGGCTGAGACGGCGGGAGTTCAGACAGCTGAATCTTTTGTACGTGCTCCCGGTAAAAGACCCATAACAGACTCATATGGCGAACCTCCTGACTGCCTGATCGTTATTTACGGCCAGTTGATATACGCTGTTATTTTTTTTCATCTTTTTTCTCATCTTTCTTGTCGCTCTCTTTGTTATCCTTTGCTTCGTCCTTTTTGCCGTCTTTATCCTGTCCTGCGGAAGCTTCAGCGGTGTTTTCGTCCGCTTCTTTGTTTTGCTCTTCCTGCTCTTTTTTCGCCTTCTCCAGCTCGCTTTCCACAGCGTCCAGTTCTTTCTGCTTTTCGTCGTCTTTCATACTGTCGTCCGCCAATAATTGCTGCTTATATTTTGTAAGCCCGAGCCATATATACGGGTTGTACTCAAGATTGCGGCCGATATTGATGGCTTCTTCATTTTCCCCTCGGCCGATATCAATCCAATATAGGAAGTGCTTCGGATCAGATTGCAGAGTGACCAGATTTCCGATGTTTTTCCGCTGTTCTTCCCTCAGATTTTCAACTGCCACATAAGAGGAAGCAAGCTCGTACTGCACAGATTCCGGGAGGCTTTCCGCATCGTATTTAGCGAGTGTGTCAATGACTTTGCTGTACTGCTGATTTAAAAAATAGCGGTTGCTTTCGGTGATTGCCTCTTGCTTCGGCTGGGCGAAAAACAGTGCGTACAAGGAATACAGAAGTGCCGGCACAAGGAGGACGGCTAGCGCCAGTCCGGCGTATCTTTGGATTTTCCATTTCTTTTTCGGCAGTTTTATGTATGTCTTGTCCCTTGCTTCGAGGGAATCGATTACGGTTAGAATTGTTTCTTCCAGTTCTTCAAACGTTTCCGCTTCTAACACGCTTTTTACCTCGGGAGTGAATTGAAGCGTCTCCTTGTACTTCAAATATTCTTCGAAGGTGAAAGCCCCGTCAGCCGCAAGCGCCGCACATGCTTTGAGCTCTTTTAACACCCTTTCTCTGTCTTCCTCATAAGGCGGGAGGCTCTCCTTTACGCCGTAATGAAGAAAGTAAGGTGTCAGCGCTTTATCAAACACGATATTCTCCGGGGCGGCAATCAGATTGAGCCGTTTCAGCTTATGCTGTTTCACGGCTTGAACGAGACGGTAGGCAAATTGCCACCTGCTTTTTTTATCTTTTCCTTTTATATAGCGGAAAGCCTGGTAAGAAGAAGGGGGTCTGATCGTTATGGTTACTTCGTCTTCTGAGACTGAAACCTCTTTTTGAAAAAAAGGATCGGCCTCTTTAATCACGTTTGCTTCCAGCCCGTCAAGAAGTTTGACTTTTTCCCGCTGGAAGGTGAACGTGAAGCCTGATTCGGTTTCTTCCCGGACGGCGTCCAGTTCTGTTTCTAAATAAGATCTGTTATGACCTGTCATTCCACCATGTCCTCTCATAAAATTTCAAGGCGGTCTCCGTTCGTAATGCCGCAGTCAGATAATTTTTGCTCTCCGGAAAAAACCGTTTCTTTATTGACCACTCTGATCCAATAGCCTTCACGCGGCGGAACGGATACTTGCTGAGCCTGCCGGGCAATATCAATGACTTTTTTCACAGAATGGTAATCTGACAATCTGAGATCGAAGACGCTGCCGTTATAATGTGTTAAATCTATTGTAATATCGATATACATATTCATATCACCCTTACATAGAAAGAGCGCCGTCTTCTTGATTGAATCAGGCGCTCCGTTCTTCATTCATCTTATTATCCGCGAATTTGGTTAGCGATATCTTGGTCAGTAGACTCAAGCGTATTTGCCGTTTGATCGAGCTGATGATTCACATCTTGAAGCAATTCAGACATTTTAATAAATGAAGGTTTCAGCTGCTCATATTGATCCGCGAATGCTTCACTTGAAGCACCTTCCCACATGCCTTTCAAATCAGAAATCATGCGGTTCAGGCGGTCAACCTGATTCATGACTTCCTGACTTTCAACGCCATATTGCTTAGCCATCGCTCTTAGCTCTTCGGGTGTGACACGAATTAATCCAGACATATTCCTTATACCCTCCTGTGTCATCAGCCTAAATATGGGCTAATTCACTTATTTTTTGAACGTCATTATTATAAAAACAACAATTCGGCACAGTCAAACAAATCTGTTTTAATTTTACAAAATGAGTCTTATGATATATTGGATTTTTCGTTATATTTACACATTTTGTAAATATAATAGTATGATTATCTTATTCTTTTCCATTTTTTCAAATGATCCTATTTTCCTACTCCGCTTCCGTTCAAAGATGCCTTTCAGTCTGAAAAACAAGATGGTAAGATCAAGATATGAAGCTATGAAAAAGTAGGGATACAGATGACCAATCCAAAAGATCCATTTAAGTACAGTTTCGACAGGCTTGAAGATGTAGCCGACCATATCAGCGAGGTCCTTCAATGCCCCATTACAATAGAAGACGTTAATCATAAACTGCTTGCATACAGCACGCACAGCGATTGTACAGATCCGGCCCGGACGTCGACGATTATCGGGCGGAGGGTGCCTGAAAAAGTCATCAACAAACTGTGGAAAGACGGAACCATTCCGGCCCTTTTAAAAACGGACCAGCCGATCAAAGTGAAAGAAATTGACGAGGTAGGCCTGAGCAACCGCGTGGCGATTTCCATCTGGAAAAACAGTCAGGTTCTCGGATTTATTTGGGCGCTTGAGATCAAAAAAAAGCTCAATGACGAGGACCTGAAGACGCTTCAGCTGGCAGCCAAAGCGGTGCGGAACAAGCTTTTGCACCTGCAGATCCGCAAAACGAAAATCGAAGAGCGGGGCCAGGAGTTTTTTTGGAAAATGCTGACCGGCCATATTTATCAGGAAGCCGAGATGGCCGAAGGATTTCATAAGCTCGGAATGGCGCTGCCGTCCGTATTCAGCGTCATGATCATCCGTTTGCATGAGGAGCTGACTGAAAAGACGGAACAGCAGCTGCAATATTTGCAGGAAACGACACAGCAGATACATGTCATGCTGGCGACTGTCGATTCAAATGAATTAATCCTACTAGCTGCGCCGAAAACTGATCAGCCTTTTAAAGATTTAAAGCATTTCGCCCTCCATGTTCAAAAACAGCTGAAAGAACGATATAAAATTGAGGATGCGTCGATTGCTTTCGGCGGTATTTACGAATCGATTTCTTACGTTTACCGCTCCTACCAGGAAGCGCTCTCCGTATTAAAAGCGAAAGAACGGTTTGTGAGAGAAACCAAACACCTTTTCAGTTTTTCTGAACTCGGCATTTATCAGTACCTTGATGTGTTGGATGAAAAACGCAAGCACAGCGGCTATATGAACTATTCCCTGTCAAAACTTGAGCAGTATGACAGAGAGCATCAGGCCGATATGGTAAAAACGCTCGAACATTTCATTGATGCCGACAGCAACGTCAACACCGCTGCTAAAGCGCTTAACATTCATGTCAATACATTGAATTACAGGCTGAAAAGAATCAGCCAGATCGCAGAAATCGACTTAAAAAACGTGAATGAAAAGTTTACGATTTACCTTGATATCAAGCTTCGCAGCATGGGTTCGTGAAATTTCACAAATCCGTGTTTTTTTATTTTCTGTTTCAAACAAAGAATTTTCGCAAAAATCGCGCTACACTTGAAGCATCACACAAACATTGGGGGAAACAGACATGATTATCGGGGTTCCAAAAGAAATCAAAAACAATGAAAATCGAGTGGCATTAACACCTGGAGGCGTTTCACAGCTTATCGGAAACGGCCATCGGGTTCTTGTGGAATCCGGAGCGGGACTCGGAAGCGGTTTTACTAATGAAGATTATGTATCTGCAGGCGCGGAAATTCTGGAGGACAGACAGCAAGTATGGGATGCGGAAATGGTCATGAAGGTAAAAGAACCGCTGGCTGAGGAGTATGCGTATTTCCGTCAAGGCCTGATCTTATTCACTTACCTTCATTTAGCTGCAGAGCCGGAATTAGCTAAAGCGCTTACAGAAAAAGGCGTGACAGCTATTGCGTATGAAACGGTAACGGACGGACGTTCACTTCCGCTGCTTACGCCGATGTCTGAAGTGGCCGGAAGAATGGCCGCTCAGATCGGTGCTCAGTTCCTTGAAAAACCAAAGGGCGGAAAAGGAATTTTATTAGCCGGCGTACCGGGTGTATCCCGCGGGAAAGTCACGATCATCGGAGGGGGCGGCGTCGGAACAAATGCCGCGAAAATGGCTGTCGGACTCGGTGCCGATGTGACGATGATCGATTTGAACGCAGACCGCCTGCGTCAGCTTGATGATATTTTCGGGCATCAGATTAAAACACTGATCTCAAACCCTGTAAATATTGCAGACTCTGTCGCGGAAGCTGATCTTCTGATCTGCGCCGTACTCATCCCGGGAGCCAAAGCGCCGACTCTCGTTACCGAAGAAATGGTCAAACAGATGAAACCGGGTTCCGTCATTGTTGATGTTGCCATTGATCAGGGCGGCATTGTGGAAACCGTTGATCATATTACAACACACGATAATCCGACTTACGAAAAACACGGCGTCGTTCATTACGCTGTCGCCAATATGCCGGGCGCCGTACCGCGTACATCTACGCTCGCATTAACGAATGTGACCGTTCCTTATGCGCTTGAAATCGCCAATAAAGGCGCGGCGAAAGCCATTGCCGAGAGCCCGGCGCTTAAAGCGGGGCTGAATACGGCTAACGGACATGTCACGTATGAAGCGGTAGCCAAAGACTTAGGCTATGACTACGTGCCTGCTGAAAAAGCGATGCAAGGTTCAGCTGCAAAAGCTTAATAGATATGAAGAGGACAGCCTGATCAGCGGGCTGTCCTTTTTTCTTTCTCATAAAAGGAAAAACGGACACCTGTCTCGAATATCAATTCATATCCCGGAAGAAAAAGGAGGATTCATATGGCTGTTCAGCACTATGGTGTATTAAAAGGCACTGTGTTAGATATGAGAAGGGAAACAGATGATGATTCTCCGCATTTTCAAGTCGAGGTGCTAGGCGAGCCTGATACGCACTATCGCTGTGCGATCAATGTCATGTCAAGTTCACAAGAATCAGAGGTTCTGTATGCGGCGCGCGATCATTTTGACGCAAGCGCGATCACCCTGCTGCCGAACATACCGTATGGGTACACCCCAATTGATGAAACGAGCCGTGAGCTGGCGCTGGATTATGTCCGCGGCGGATTGTTTGATCCCCGGAACATGGTGCCGCTCCCGCATGAAGTCACCGGGCCTGATAATGACTTAAATGATTTTATTGAGACGTATATGCAAAAAGCCAAATCTGAAAAAGCCGCCGTCTATATTTACGGCTCTAAATTCGGACCGGAGCCGGGCGCTGATAAGATTTTCGGATTCAAACCGACAAACGGCATGCATAATATTCATATGAATCAGGGAAATCCAATTGACACACGCTGGAAGAAGGATAACGGAACGTGGCACGACGGCGGTATTTTAATCCAGTTTGCAGACCAGTGGGCCGCGGTCTTTTTGGCTTTTCTGTCTCAGTCATGGTGCACGAATGAAGAAGGACACCCTTATACATTTTGTGATCATACACAGCTTAACAGCTGATATCCGTATAAAAAGCCTGCCGAAATAGCGGCAGGCTTTAATTTATTACATCTTAGCGGCTTCGGCCTGTTTCAGGCTTTCCGGCCTCATATCACGCCAGTTTGTTTCAATATATTCGAGACAAACGGAGCGGTTTTCATTCGTCAGGCGGGTTTCCCAGCCGTCCGGCACATCAAGATAGGCCGGCCACAGTGAGTACTGGCCTTCAGCATTGACCAGGACATGATATAAGCTGTCTTCCCGTTCAAATGGATTTGTCATAGCAGATTGATCCTTTCTTTACCGGACTGTACGCCGTCCGTTTAATTTCTCTGCCAGAATCGCGCCGATGTCGGCAAGCGGTCCCGGCTGGCACATATCCTTATGGCGGCAGTCTAAATCATACCGCTCGATTTTTCCCGTAATATACGGTTTCCAAGTATCCGGCTCAATCGGGTCAAACCACTCCGGAATAATCGCGGATCTGAAGAACAGTACATCTCCGTGGAACGGCTTCGGCTTGTACTTCCCTAACAGCCCGACAGAATTGACGTACGTGTCTTTCAGGTTCATCATCACCGACTCGTCCAGACTGGCTAATGCGCTTCCCTCACGGCGGAGAATGGTCAGCGCGGTGTCAAAATCAAGCGGCTGATCCCCGAGGCTGTCCGGATCGTACCCTCCCAGGGCAAGCAGCGCAATGACGGCCTCCTCGTCATCAGGCGCATTTTTTATCGGCAGAAAATGATTCGGGTACGCGTCAAGCATCACCAAAAGCGAAACCTCTTCGCCCCGGCTCTGTAATTGTGTCGCCATGGCCTGAATGACATTTCCCCCGAGAGACCAGCCGAGCAGACGGTACGGCCCTTTCGGCTGCACGGTGCGGATCTTTTCAATATAATCCGCCGCCATGTCATCAAGGCTTTCGGGAAGCGGTTCTTTTTTTCCGATGCCTCTCGCCTGTAAACCGTATATCGGATAATCGGCTTCTAAAGAAGACATCAGCCCGGCATAACACCAGCTGAGACCGCCGGCAGGATGGACACAAAACAGCGGTGTTTCTTCTCCGGCTGTTCTGAGCGGCAGAAGCACATCAAGCGCGCTTGTCCCTGTGCCCGTCTCAAGCCTTTCAGCAAGACTTGCCACCGTAGGAGCTTCGAATAATGTTCCGATACTGAGCTCGGCTCCCATCGCTTCCCGAATACGGCTCATTAAATGGACCGCAAGCAAAGAATGGCCGCCTAAATCAAAGAATCTGTCTTCAATACCGACACGCGGCAGGTGCAGCACCTCTGCGAACAGCTCACACAGCATTTCTTCCTGAGGTGTTCTCGGTCCCCGGCCGGAGACCTCCATTTGGAAGTCAGGCGCAGGGAGCGCTTTTCGGTCAAGCTTTCCATTCGGTGTCAGCGGCAGTTCATCCATTTGGACAAAAGCAGACGGAACCATATAATCCGGCAGGCTTTCTCCGGCAAACCGGCGAATCTCTCCCCTATCTAAGCTGCTGCTGTCAGAGCGGACAAGGTAAGCGGCGATCCGTTTGTCTCCCGGCCGGTCTTCACGGACGACTGCAGCCGCGTCCTCAACTCCCGGATGTTTGACGAGAACGGCCTCGATTTCTCCCAGTTCAATCCGGAATCCGCGGATTTTTATCTGGTGATCCGCTCTTCCCATATAATCAAGAGAACCGTCCATCCGCAGGCGGGCTAAGTCCCCCGTCCGGTACATTCTCGTTCCCGGCGGGCCGTACGGATCAGCCACAAAGCGTTCCGCGGTCAGGCTTTTCCGCCCTAAGTAACCGCGTGCCACACCTTCCCCTGCAACATACATTTCGCCTGTGATGCCCGGAGGCACAGGCTCAAGCCGGTCATCAAGCACATATACGTTCAGATCAGGAATGCCGCAGCCGATGAGGCTGTTTGCCTTCAGTTCCGCAATGTTTTTGTCTAATTCAAGATAACTGACGTGCACCGTCGTTTCCGTAATGCCGTACATATTTATGAGCACCGGCTTATCATCCGGATGGCGGCTGTACCAATCTTCAAGCCGGCCCAGCTCAAGCGCCTCGCCGCCGAAGATGATATATCTGAGTGCGAGCTGCCGCCCCAGTTCTTCGTTTTCTTTTTCCGCATGCATCAGCTGGTAAAACGCTGACGGCGTTTGGTTAAGCACGGTCACCCGCTCTTTCACAAGAAGATCCAGAAACGCTTCCGGCGATCTGCTGATGTCATGCGGCACGACGACGAGACGTCCGCCATGAAGCAAAGGCCCCCACATTTCCCAGACAGAGAAATCGAATGCGTAAGAGTGAAACATCGTCCATACATCATCAGAATTAAAGCGGTACCAGTGCTGTGTCGAATCAAACAGCCGGATGACATTGCTGTGCGGGATGATGACTCCTTTCGGCACACCGGTCGATCCCGACGTGTAAATGACGTAAGCCGGATGAAGCGGTGACAGCGGACAACTCCTGTCTGCGTCAGTCGGATTCGTGACGGCATATTGCTCAAGTGTTTCTTTTTTCTGCGGGTCATCCAAAATGAAGGACGGCATACCGCTTTCGGCAGGAAACTTACTTGCGCCTTCACGATTGGTAAGCATAAATACAGGCTTGGCATCCTGTAACATAAAAGCGATGCGGTCCGACGGATAATCGGGATCAAGCGGCAAATACGCAGCTCCCGTTTTCAGGACGGCTAACAGCCCGACAATCGTATCTAAAGAGCGCGGCAGGGCCAGCGCGACAAACTGCTCCGGGCCGACGCCGCGGGCGATCATCAAATGTGCGAGCTGATTGGCTTTTTGATTCAGCTCTTTATAAGTGAGCCGGCTCTCTTTATATACGGCCGCCGTTTCATCCGGTTTTTCGGCGGCCTGTCTTTCAAACAGTTCAGGCAATGTCTTTCGAGGCTGAGTGTGCTGTTTATTCCGTTTAACCGGCAATAGCTTTCGGCGCTCTTCATCAGAAAGAATCGTTAAGCTTCCGATCGGCTTTTCCGGATGCGATACAGCATCTTCGAGCAGAAGAACCAGACGTCCCGCAAGTGCTTCAGCCGTTTCTTTTTTAAATAGGTCCGTGCTGAATTCCAAAAGACCTTCAATACCGGCAGGCGTCCCGTCGTCATGGCGCTGTTCAGCCAATTCCAGCGTCAAATCAAATTTGGACGCTCCGACGCTGCTGAGTTGCAGGCTTGTTTCCATGTCCGGAAGGCTGAGTACAGGATCAGGCGTATTTTGGAATGCGAGCATCACTTGGAACAGCGGATGTCTTGACCGGGAACGAACCGGATTCAATTCCTCCACGAGACGTTCAAACGGCACGTCCTGATGTTCATATGCGGCGAGATTTATCGTCCGGACCCTTTCAAGAAGCTCACAAAAGCTTGGATCTCCTGAGGTGTCGGTTCTCAGCACGAGAGTATTAATGAACATGCCCACAAGGTCGCCCAATGCGTCATCACTGCGGCCGGCTATCGGACTGCCGATCGGAATATCGGTTCCGGCCCCGAGCCGGGTCAGCAGTGCGGAAAGCCCTGATTGAAGCACCATAAACAGGCTTACGCGCTGATTTCTGGCAAGTGAGAGAAGACGGGTATGAAGCTCTTGGCCGATTTTGACCGGAATGACGCCGCCTCTGTAGCTTGATTCGGCGGGTCGCGGAAAATCAGACGGCAGCTCCAGCTGATCCGGTACATTTTCAAGTGTTTTCTTCCAGAAATTCAACTGGCGCGCTATTAAGCTCTCAGAATCAGATACGCTTCCTAAAAGCTGCTGCTGCCAAAGCGCATAATCAGCATATTGAACCGATAGCGGCGGCCATTCTGCTTTTTTGCCTGTTTGGCGGGCGATATAGGCTGCGGATAAGTCACGCATGAGCGGATTCAAGGACCAGCCGTCACCTGCGATGTGATGCAGGAGAACCATCAGCGCATATTCACCGTCACCAAGATCAAACAGCTCAGCCCGTACGGCCGGCTCTTTTGCGAGATCAAACCGGTAGCGTGCCGCAGCGGCAAGCATGTCTTGAAGCTCGTTTTCGTCTGCATGTGTCACTGTAAACACGGGACAGGCTTCTTCAGCAGGCAAAATGAGCTGATGAGACGAGCCCTTATTTTCCGGAAAAACGGTGCGCAGGCTTTCATGGCGGCTGACAACATCGTAAAAGGCGTGTTTCAGCGCTGTTT
Organism: Bacillus sp. CIS52; assembly: GCF_053545315.1. Classification (NCBI taxonomy): domain Bacteria; kingdom Bacillati; phylum Bacillota; class Bacilli; order Caryophanales; family Bacillaceae; genus Bacillus; species Bacillus sp. CIS52. The sequence goes on along the minus strand of NZ_JBIUFR010000001.1, from coordinate 1,897,582 downwards.
TGTTAAGCTTTCCTGACATACGGACAATCACCGGAATGTTGTAAGTCGGGCTCGGACCTTCAAGGCAGTAGAGAAACCACAGACGCAGCTGCGCGAATGACAGCGGGATATGCTGCGGCCGGGCAAACGGCTTAAGCTGTGGGCGCGCATTCTTTGCAGTGTCCAGCTGTGCGGCGAGCCCGGCAACCGTCGGTGTATCAAACAGACGGCCGATGCCTAGCTCTGCGCCCATCGTCTCCCGGATCCGGCTCATCAGGCGTCCCGCTAAGAGTGAATGGCCGCCCAGTTCAAAGAATCCGTCATCAATTCCGACCCGTGCAAGACCGAGAACCTCGGCAAACAGCTCGCATAATATTTCTTCCTGCGGCGTCCGCGGCCCTCTGTCACTCAGGACAGCGGAAAAATCAGGGGCAGGCAGAGCATTGCGATCGAGCTTCTTATTCGGTGTCAGCGGCAGTTCCTCCACCTGTACAAATGCGCCCGGCACCATATAATCCGGCAGGCTTTCGCCCATATATGCACGAAGGCCGCCGATATCAAGGGGGTGATCCGCGACAGCATAAGCCGCCAGCCGCTTGCCTCCCGGCTGATCTTCACGGACAATGACAGCGGCCTGCAAAATACCCGGATAGTTCGACAGCACCGTCTCAATTTCCCCTAATTCTATCCTGAATCCGCGGATTTTAATTTGATGATCGGATCTGCTGATATAATCAAGTGAACCGTCCTCACGCCAGCGCACGAGATCGCCCGTCCGGTACATTCTCGCACCTGCGGGGCCGTACGGGTCGGCAATGAATCTTTCCGCTGTTAAATCAGGCCTGTTAAAATAGCCTCTGGCAAGCCCCTCGCCCGCGATATAAAGCTCACCCGCAACTCCCGGCGGGACGGGCTGCAATGCGGCATCCAGCACATATACCCGCGTGTTCCAAATCGGCTTTCCGATCGGGGGCGCCCCTGTATAGTCTTTTGCAAGCGGCTGTGCGGCCGACCAGATTGTTGTTTCAGTCGGCCCGTACAGATTCGTCACCGTACAGCCTAATTCAAGCAGGGCATGCATTAACGCTTTCGGGAGCGCCTCACCTCCGACAAGCACCTGCAGCGACCGAAGTGAATCCGGTTCATTTGTGACTAATGAATGCCATAATGTCGGTGTTGCCTGCATGATTGAAATACCGTATGAGTGAATCATGTGCGCAAGCGCCTGCGGCTCCTGAATCGTCTCTTTTCGGGCGATGACGCACCCTGCCCCGCTGATGAGCGGAAGGAAGAGCTCAAGTCCTGAAATATCAAACGCCGCAGTCGTAACGGCGAGCAGGCGGTCTTGTCCGCCAAGCGGAAACATTTCCCGCATGGATAAGAGAAAATTGCTTACGCTTTTTAATGTGACGACAACGCCTTTCGGTCTGCCCGTTGAGCCCGAAGTATAAATGATATAAGCAGGGTTTAAAGGTGAACATTCCGCCTGAGCAGGACCGTCAGCATTTTGACCGGCAATGATTTTTACCGTATCCGGGTCATCAAGAATAATCCTTTTTGCATTGCTGTCTTCCGGCATGCGGCCCGATAATTCCATCGTTGTAATCAGACATGCAGGCTGTGCATCTTTGAGCATGTATGTGATCCGCTCAGAAGGAAAATCAGGATCAAGCGGCAGGTACGCGGCTCCCGTTTTCAAAACAGCCAGCATGCTCACGGCCAAATCCTGTGACCGCGGAAGCAGTAAAGCGGCAAATTGTTCCGGCCCGAGCCCTTTTTGCTTTAACATGCCGGCAAGCTGGTTTGCGCGCTTGTTCAATTCGGCATAGGTGAGCTCTTCGTTTTCCGTGATGATTGCCGGGCGGTGCGGTGTTTTTACGGTCTGGTCGTAAAACAGCTCCGGGAGACTTTTCTGCTTTTCAGGTTTGCACGTGTCATTCCAGCTTTTCAGCACGCGGAGACGTTCGCTTTCAAGCAGAAGATTGAGTGTGCCGATTTTTTGTGTCTGGTCTTTCACAGCTGATTCCAGCAGCAGCAGGAAGCGTTTTTGATGGTTTTCAATATCTTCGGCGCTGTACACTTCCGGATTCGCATCAAAGTCCACACGCAATCCGCTGCCGTCGGCTCTGTCGTAAACGTTAATTGACAAATCATCAACGGGCCCTGCTGATAAGTTATGAACGGTTCCCCGCGATCCGGCGAAATCAAGCGCGTAATCAAACGGCATCACATTGACTTGCGGTCCGAACAGCCTGCGGTTTTCTCCTAATAATTTAAGATCGCGGCGCAGGTCTTCATGGCGATATTTCTGATGACGCCGGATGCTTTGGATTTCTTTTGCCACTTGGCTGACCGCCTCGTGAAAACTCATATCCGGGCGGAGAGCAAGCCGCAAAGGCAGCAGATTCATCACCATACTCGGAATATTCAGTGAAATCGAGCCGATCCGTCCCATCATCGGCAAACCGAGCACGATGTCCCCGGCGCTTGTCATCCGATGAACATATACAGCTACCGCAGCCGTGACCGCCTCATGCCAGTTCGGAATCGATTTCACATGCTGTACAGCCGTTTCAGAAAGATAAGCCGTGCTCCTGTGAAAGCTTGTTGACATTCTCGGCGCTCTTTCCGCCAAGCTGACGACATCAGGTTCATCGGCAAATTTCTCCATCCAAAATTCCTGATCTTTCAGGAATTGATCAGACGCGCGGTACTCTTGATCTTCTTTTACCAGATCCTCCAAAGAACCGAAGGAGCGCCCGTTATCCGGACGTCCCTCCCGCATTGCAGTGTACATTTGCGCCGTACGCCGTGCCAGCAGTGAAAAACCGTAGCCGTCTATCGCGATGTGGTGAATGCGCTGATACCAGAAAAAACGTTCCGGTCCGGCTTGGAATACAATGTCGCGGTACAAGTGCCCGGCCGCCATATCAACGGGCTCAGCCAAATCAGTCTGCATGATTCTGAGTGCGGCCTGCTTCGGATCAGCCGCTGCGCTCACATCTATGACATCAATCGCGGCCTCACAAGAAGGAGCGATCGTCTGTCTCGGTCCGTCTGTTCCCTCTGTGAAGCGGGCGTGTAATGATGCGGCTTCGGTCAGCACACGTTCAAGAGCCGTTTTAAATATGTTCACATCGAGCGCGCCATTTATCTCAACATACTCGCCTGTATTGTAAATCGGATTATCAGGATCAAGCTGCTGCGCAAACCAGATACCGGCCTGTGCGCCTGTCAGAGGCAGCTGTTGTGTATCATGCATTCTATTTTCTCTCCCTTATAAATAATCTGCATTCGGCAAGACTTTTTGAGATCGGGAAGAAAGCAGTCTCCACCACTCTTCAAGCGTCGGATTCTCCGCCAGTTCCACAAACGTCACTTCAGCTCCGTCACGGCGCCATTGTTCGACAAGGCTCATGATTCTGACGGAGTCAAGGCCCCTGTCCAGCAGGTCTTCCTGATCCGGAATATCGGACGGGGATTCTTGAAGAATCGCCGCAATTTGCTCCCGAACCCGTTCTTTTGTCAATGCGGCGGGAGTCTTCTCTTTTCCGTCAGAAACCGGCGAGCCGCCCAGCACTTCCAGCACTTCGTTTGTCAAAGCTGTGTAAGCGCAGCGCTGGGACGCATATTCGATGGCCATCTTATGTTTTTCTGAAGAAAAGTCAGCTACGGCGTCTCCGATAAAGAAGCTTTGAATATCATCCATAAAAGCTTCACAGGCTGTGACGAGGCAGCCGATGTGTGCGTAAATTCCCGTAATAATGAGCTGATCTCTGCCCTTTTCACGCATGATATCAAGGAGATTCGTCCGTTTAAACGCGCTGTATCTCCACTTTGTGAGGACAATGTCCTGATCTTCGGGGGCAAGCTCCGGAATGACCTTTTCTTCATAAGGACCGCTTTTAAGTCCCGGCCCCCAAAAATCCGTCAGCAGGGCGCGGTCTGCCGGGTCTTGGCTGCCCGGCTGCGCGGTGTACACCACCGGAATGCCGAGCGCTTTGCATTGCTCTTTTATTTTCTTGATATTCTGAGCCGCCTCCGTGATCGGAGCCTTCCCTTTCTCAAAAGCATCGACGAAATAATTCTGCATGTCATGGATTAAAAGCACCGCGCGTTTCGGGTTCAGCGTCCATGATACTTTATTTTCAGGCATATCTGACGCTGTCGGCAGCGCATATGCGGGAATAGCCGGTATAGCCAATATAAACACTTCCTTTTTATGATTGTTTGATTTCAGCAGGCTTCAATTTTTGGGCGATCGTTTCGCGAAGGTCCTTTTTGCTGACCTTGCCGACGCCGGTTTTTGGGAAAGAAGCGATAAATTCAACCCGGTCGGGAATTTTATATGCCGCCAGCCCTCGCTCCCGTAAAAACGCTTTCAGCTCTCCCGGTTTCGGCGCTTCTCCTTTCGGAATGACGAACACACAGGACCGCTCTCCGAGAAAATCATCCGGCATTGAAACCATGGCCGCATCATGAACGGCAGGATGAGCCAGAAGGTGATTTTCCACCTCTTCAGCGGCAATCTTTTCGCCGCCCCGGTTGATTTGATCTTTCGCGCGTCCTTCGACGACGATATAACCGTCCGCCGTCAGTTTGACGAGATCGCCGGTCTGATAAAAGCCGTCATCTGTGAATGATCTTTTATTATGTTCAGGCGCTTTATAATATCCGCGGATCGTGTAAGGGCCGCGTGTAAACAAATGTCCGGTTTCCCCGGGAGCCACGTCCCGTCCGTCATCATCTAAAACCCGCACTTCATCAAATGGTGACATCGGTCTGCCTTGCGTATTGACAATGATCTCCTCGGGATCATCCAGTCTCGTATAATTCACCAATCCTTCCGCCATTCCGAAAACCTGCTGAAGAGTGCATCCGAAAGCGCTTTTCACACGGCGGGCCGCTTCAGCGCTGAATTTGGCGCCTCCAACCTGAAGCACTTGAAGACTTGATAAATCATCACGTCGCGAAGCGGATGCTTCCATCCACACCATCGCAAGCGGCGGGACGAGCGCTGTAATCGTGACACGCTCTTTTTCAATTAACGGGAAGCAGTCATCCGGACTCGGCGCGGGTGACAGAACAACCCGGCCCCCGGCATATAAAGTTCCCAGCACACCGGGTGAGCTGAGCGGATAATTATGCGCTGTCGGCAAAGCGGCTAAATAAACGCTGTGATGATCCAAGCCGCATATTTCCGCACTGAGGCGCAGACTGTATATGTAATCATCGTGTGTCCTCGGAATCAGCTTGGACAGCCCCGTACTGCCTCCTGAAAGCTGTAAAAAGGCGACTTCCGCCGGGCTGACGTCTTCCAGCTGGACGGGCTCTCTATGCAGGCTGCTCAGTTCCTGAAATTCCTCAGCGTCGCCGGCCACAATGACATGCGCCAAAGCCGGAAGTTTGTCTTTCACCTGTCTGGCAAGCGTTCTGTAATCAAAGCCTGAATGCGTATCAGGAATGATGTATGCTTTCGCCTCCGCAAACTCGCAGAAATACGTAATCTCACTGCTTCTGTGAGAAGACAGCGCGAAGACGGGCAGCGCCCCGAGCCGGAACAGCGCAAAAATCACTTCAAAAAACTCAGCGATATTCGGCAGCTGAACGACAACGCGGTCTTCCTTTTGAATTCCGAGCTTGTGCAGTCCCGCAGCCAAACGGTCAGCCCTTTCATCCAATTCTTTGTAGGTCCAATGTACACCTTTACACGTCACGGCAGTTTGATCTCCGTATAAAGCCGCGCGCTCTTTCAGCATCCCTCCGAATGTTTCACCCTTCCAGCAGCCGTCTTTGCGGTATTTGTCAGCCCATTCTTCCGGCCATGGCGTAAATCCAGTCAGCACGATCCGTTTCCTCCTTTTTTACATCTCATCTTGATAAAGCCCCATCGCCCGGAGCATGGTGCGGAATTTCGCAGATGTCTCGTCCAGTTCGTCCTGCGGCTTTGATCCGGCGACAATCCCGGCACCCGCAAAGAGCCGTAGAGACCTTGTTTCCGCTTCGGCGCAGCGGAGTGCGATAATCCATTCTCCGTCACCTTCAGCATCACACCAGCCCGCCATTCCCGTGTAGAAATTGCGGTCAAACGGCTCAATATTTTGAATCGCTTCTCTCGCCGCATCCGTCGGCGTTCCGCATACAGCGGGCGTCGGATGAAGAGCGATGGCCAGCTCAAGCGATGTCGTTGACGGATCACTAAGCTCTCCCTTCACCTCGGTGGACAAGTGCCACATCGCCTCAGTTTTAATGAGTGACGGTTTTTCCGGCACATCAAGCAAACGGCAGAATGGTTTAAGTGCGGCGGCAACTGCGGCCACGACTACGGCATGTTCATGCAGGTCTTTAGCTGATTGCAGAAGTTCCTCCGCTCTTCTCTGATCCTCAGCGGGATCTGTGCTTCGCGGTCTGGAACCTGCCAGCGGATTGGACAAAATGGATGTTCCGTTTTTCGACAGAAGCAGTTCAGGACTCGCGCCGAAAAGCGTTTTTCTTGTTTCTGACGTCCCCGTCACATCTGCAGCGAATGTATAGCCGCGCGGGTTGTGCTGCGCCAAATGCTTGACGGCCTGGGGAATGTCGATATCTCTTTCAGCGGTCAGATGCAGCGTCCTTGACAGTACAATCTTGCTGAGCGGACCGTCCGTAATGTTTAAAACGCCTTGTTCCACACCGCTCATAAAGTCCTCAGGGTCAGGAACGGGCCGGATGTCATATGTATTCGCTTGGGGTTTTTCTGCGGAAGCTTCCGTAAACGAAAGCGGCCCTGCCGTTAGGACGGCTTTCGGTACAAAAAGCCGCGAAGCTTTTCTCCCGTCAAACGGAATGGCGCCGGCCACAATCGGATGTTTGATGCCGGCTTGCTTTGCCTCAAGAAGCGTCTGTCTCACACGTTCAGGCAGTGAGTCCAGCTGATTCTCCGCGTCTGCATCCGGCACTTTTGCAAACATACCTTCTGCAAGGAGCGTACTTTTCGGGGAAGCTAAAAAGAACGCTCTGGGCTTGTAAGCGTCCAGCACCTCTTTTGCAGACACTTCCGTCAATAAATGTTGATTTGTCATGATTTTATTGTCCCTCCTTCTCGTTACATCAAATGCCTAAAGTAGCGCCGCCATCCACGCATAAATCATGCATCGTGATATGGCTTGCCTGTTCAGAGGCCAGAAACAAAACGGCATTTGCAATATCAGAAGGCTTTGCCAGCTTTTGAAGCGGAATTCCCGTTTTATATGTATCAAGCGAACCTCTGATAACGTCCTGTGCTCCGTTTTCATCCCGCCACAGCGCACGCTGCATGTCGGTTTCCGTTGAGCCGGGAGATACGATGTTGCAGCGGATATGATAGGCCGCAAGCTCCAGCCCGAGGCATTTCGTAAACATGACGGCTGCCGCTTTCGACGCCGCATAAGCCGCCATGGAAGCACGCGGAACTCCGGCTGCATTTGAACCGACCGTTACGATGGCGCCTTTTTTCCGCTCCATCATGTATCGGCTGACAGCCCGTGACACATGAAATACACCGGTCGTATTAACTGAAAATGTTTGATCCCACTCTTCATCACTGAGGGAATGCACCGGCCCTGGCCGCAGCACGCCCGCAACGTTCGCCAATATTTCAATAGGACCCATGTCGTGTTCAACGGCGGCGATGATATCATTGACAGCCGCACTGTCTGATACATCTGCTGCGAAAGCCTGTGCCTGCACGCCTTTTTCCCTGAGTCTGTCAGTAAGCCCCCGAAGCAGGCCTTCGTTCTTATCTATAGCAGCCACATTTACGCCTTGTTCAGCAAGGGCGAGCGCTGTTGCTTCTCCGATGCCTTGAGCGGCGCCGGTGACAACCGCCGTTTTCCCTCTCATTCCCAATGCGTCCATATTATCATTCCCTTTCTATATTGATAATGATTATCATTATCAATTATGATTCAAGACAATCATATCCAAATCAAAACACTCCGTCAATTAGAAAATTAGAATCAGCCGCATTTAGTTCGAAGGGCCTGTTTTTTCTCAGGCAGGAGAATACGGGGTATGCGGCCCTCCCGGATTCAGGCAGAAACGCAGGGCCCTGCTGATTAAAACGGGCAGGACAGAGATATGGCCCTCTCCTTCAAACTCGCGGTATTCAGCGCGGACTCCGCCACCTTCAAACTCAGATAGTACAGAATACAGCGCCTCTGCGTGCTGCGGAATTTTGCTTTTATGTGTCTTTTCAATTTCTCCCGCTGCCAGCAGTACGCTGACTTGAAGATTGTCCTCAGAGAGCAGGTCTGACAAACGCTCCGCTTCTTCCTGAATGAAACGTTTGTTCCAGTGAATTGACGGACTCCCGGCAACATAGGTCTGGAACATGTCCGGTCTCGTCAAAAGCACTTGCAGCACAAAAAGACCGCCCAGTGAATGGCCGAAAATCGTCTGCCTGTCTCTGTCGATCGGATAATCCCGCTCCACCGCGGGCTTTACTGCTTCTTCTATAAATGCCAGAAACGCTTCCGCTCCTCCCTGTTCAGGCCACGCCGCGCCGCGCGGATGCACCGGCAGTTCTGATTCAGAGAGCGGCATCGTAAAATCACTGTGGCGTTCGGCGGAAAACGGCTGATCAGTCGGGTAGCCGATTCCGACAATCACCGCCGGGACAACGCCTGTTTTTTCCGGCCGGCGGCTTTGCATCCGCAACGCTTCGGCCATTGTACCGAACACGGAATTCGCATCAAGCAGATAGATGACGGGAAAGCCGGATGGAGGCGGTTGTTCCTGAGGAAAAGAGACGAAGATACGATACGTACGGCCTCCTTTTGAACGCATTTCTCTTACTTCTGTACCCGGAATCGCGTATCGTCCGGCCTGCGCGAGACCCTGCTTTGTTTGTTTTCCGTCCATTATGAGTTCATCCCCTCTATGACATTCGCTCCGCTTATTGATAATGATTTTCAATATCAAAAGACACTTCAAATAATAGGTTTTTTGCCAAACAAAGTCAATGGATTTTGGATATAAAAAAAGCACCTTATTTCAATAAGGTACCTAAGAACTATATGATGATATGTGTTTAATCCCATGTAAAGCGCTGATTTTTCCATGGATCTCCCCTCATATGGTAGCCGTTTTTCTCCCAAAAGCCGGGGTGGTTTTCCTTTGTGAACTGAATGCCGCGCAGCCATTTGGCGCTTTTCCAAAAATAAAGATGGGGGAAAACGCCTCTGAGCGGATAGCCGTGTTCGGGCGTTAACGGCTCGCCGTTATGCGCATATGCCAGCAGGGATGTCTCCCGCGTAAAATCAGAAAGCGGCAGATTGGCCGTCCAGCCCTCTTCAGCGTGCAAAATGACGAAACCGGCTTCTTTGTGCACACCCGCTTTCTCAGCGATGTCTTTCGCGCGTATGCCCTGCCAGACGTTATCAAGACGGGACCAGCCCGTAACGCAATGAATATCATTTTTCAATTCGGCTTTCGGAAAGGCTTTAATATCGTCAAAGCTTAACAGCATAGGACGATCGACAAGCCCGTACACCTGCAGGTTCCATTTTGACATATCTTCATAATAAGGAACATTTCCGGCGTGAAGCACGGGAAACTTCGTTGTGACATTTTGGTTTGGCGGAATCCGATCCGACTGTCCTGTTTGTTTCGTTTTCCCGAAAAACATAGGGCTCCCTCCTTTTAGTAAACCTATATAAAATTCGTGTTGACAATTAATTATCCTTCGATTACGCTAATCTGGTACAAGTGTAAGGGGGAAAAACAAATGAAACAACGCAACCTTCGCGCGGGCGATATGGCGCTTATCGGCATGTTTGCCGCACTGATGGCCATCGGCGCCAACATTACATCAATGGCTCCCTTTTTGCAAGTTGCGGGAATTCCGCTCTCGCTGCAGCCTTTCTTTTGCCTGTTAGCCGCGATGCTTCTCGGCGCAAGACGGGCCGCCATTGCAATGACGGTATACGCATTGGCCGGACTCGCGGGGGCTCCCATCTTCGCCCAATTCTCAGCAGGCTTTGCACCGTTTATCGGAAAGAGCGGGGGATTTATTCTCGCTTACATCCCGGCGGCATTTGCAGCAGGCTGGCTGCTGGAAAAGACAAAAGAACCCGGCCGTCTGCATTATGCATGGGCCTCTTTGATCGGTACCGCGGTCATTTATCTCATTGGCACGACCTATACGTATATTGCGCTGAAATTATGGCTTCATGCTCCAATCAGCTACGGAATGGCTTGGTTTTATATGATTTGGTTTTTCATAAAAGATATCATTTTAGCATTGTTATTGGCATCTGTCGCGCCTGCCGTTTACAGGTCCATTCATAAAGCGACGGGCTTCAATCGAAATCCGGCGTAAGTTTTTTCAAGCATTCAAAAAGGCTCCCCTTTCCGGGAGCCTTTTTTTACAGGACAACTGCGGCAATCCAGCCGAATATGACAAGCGGAATGTTATAGAAAATAAATGTCGGGACGCACGTATCCCAAATGTGGTGGTGCTGTCCGTCGGCGCTGAGGCCTGACGTCGGTCCGAGCGTACTGTCACTTGCAGGAGAACCCGCATCACCGACCGCGGCGGCCGCTCCGATTATCGCGATCGTCGCCATCGGGCTGAATCCGAGCTGAGCGCACAGCGGAACAAATATAGTCGTAATGACCGGTACGGTTGCAAATGACGATCCGATTCCCATCGTGATTAATAAACCGACGATCAGCATCAGGAGCGCGCCTAACGATTGGCTGTGGCCGATCAAGCCTGTTGATGCTTTGACCAAGGAAGCTACATCGCCCGTTTTGTTCAATACATTTGAAAAACCGGCCGCAACGAGCATAACAAAACCGATAAAGGCCATCAGAATCATGCCGTCTGTGATCAGCTTATCCGCTTCATTGCGCTTCATGACTCCGCTGATAAACAGCGTAAACAAGCCGGCGAGCGCGCCCATGATCATGCCTTCCACTCCGAGCACCTGTGACAGGTAGAGCTGAACGGCAAGCGACACGGCAATGGAGAACAGGGCGATCGCAATGCTTTTTTTCGTATAAGGAGAAGACGATAATCCGGCAATCTCCTTCGTCTCATATTTCTTCGGTTTGCGGAAGACGATGACGGATAAAATTAAACCGACTACCATCCCCGCCGTCGGGATGATTAAAGCATACGGGATATCACTGAGCGGCACCTTTAAACCGGCTGATGCCATATTATCTCTCAGCATCCCCTGGAAAATCTGTCCGAATCCGATCGGCAGAACAATGTACGGCGCAGTCAGTCCGAATGTCATCACACACGCGACCAGCCTGCGGTCCATTTCAAGTTCGTTAAATATTTTTAAAAGCGGCGGAATTAATACCGGAATAAACGCAATGTGAACGGGCACCACGTTTTGCGAGAAACAGGATATGATTAAAATAATCAGTACGATCAACACTTTAGACAGTGCTTTTTTCCGCGAATCTTCCTTTTTACCGATTAGTTTGACAGACGCTTCGACCATTGCATCGGGAAGCCCCGTCTTTGTCAGCGCTGCGGCAAATGCTCCGAGCAGCGCGTAGCTGACCGCGACGGTTGCATTTCCGCCGAGACCGTCCGTAAAAGCCTTCACCGTCTCTCCGAGGCCTAAGCCCCCTGTCAGTCCGCCGGCAAGCGCTCCGATCATTAAAGCTATAATAATATTGACACGCAGCAGGCTTAAGACGAGCATAAGCAATACTGCGACAACAACAGCATTCATTGATGAGTCCCTCCAAAAATCCTTTAGTTTGCTAATGTAGTAGATAATTAAAGTTAACATACATTCTGCGCTTTAGTCAACTAAAGATTTTGGAAATCAAAAAACCCGCTGCATCAAGGCAGCGGGTGCTGTTATCTTTCAGGCGTAAACCGCTCAGTCAAAACGGCCAGCGTCCTTGCCATGACGCCTGTTGCGCCGGCAGGGCCGAAGCATGTCGCTTTATTCGCCGTCGCGGTTCCCGCAATGTCGAGATGAACCCACGGGGTGTTTTCCGCGAATTCACCAATGAATGTGCCCGCCATAATCGCGTGGCCTTCTCTACCCGGAGAATTGTTCAAATCAGCCATCTGACTGTTTCTCACGCGTTTTTTATCTTTTTCTGTAATCGGAAGCTGCCAGATCGGCTCTCCGGATTCCTTCGCCGATTCTGCCACCTGCTTATAAAATCCGGCGTGATTGGTCATGGCGCCCGTCATTTCGTTTCCTAAGGCGACAATGACACCGCCCGTTAACGTTGCGACGTCTACGAGGACAGAAGCTCCGTGCTGCTTGGCATATGTGATGCCGTCGGCAAGCACGAGGCGGCCTTCCGCATCGGTGTTCAGAATTTCAATGGTTTTTCCGCTGAGCGAGACGATGACGTCATCCGGCTTCATGGCATCAGACGAGATCATGTTGTCCGTAGACGGAATGACGGCTAGCACATTTTGTTCAGGCCGCAGTTCGCCGATAATTTCCATTGCGCCCAATACCGAAGCGGCCCCTCCCATATCGCTTTTCATGCCGACGATGCCGGTTTTCGGCTTAATCGAATATCCGCCGGTATCAAAGGTAATGCCTTTTCCGACCAGGCCGATGACGTCTTCCCAATGATCTTTGCCCTGATACTTCAGAACGATCATTTTCGGCGGTTCGGATGAGCCTTTGTTAACGGCTAGCAGCCCGCCCATTCCGAGCTCTTCCATTTCTTCTTTTTCTAAAATTTCACACTCAAAATCATATTTTGCCGCAAGCTCAGCGGCATATGACGCCAAATCGGTGGCCGTCAGCATATTTCCCGGCATGTTCACAAGCGTGCGGGCTGAGTTCGTCCCTTGGCCGTATGCCGCGCCGACGTTCAGGCCGGCCTGCACTTCCCTCAAGTCTTCTTCGGTCACGGCGCAGACGGAAGTCAGTTCCTGATCCGGCTCATTCGATTTATGTTTATAATCCTGCACCTCATAAACCGCAAGCAGACAGCTTTCCGAAAGCGCATGAGCGGCATCGGCGGCAGGCACTTCACCGGAGACGAACGTATCAAGCAGAACGGATACTTCTTGTTTTTTATCTTGGTGAATCTGCTGAAACACGCGTGCGAAGCATTCTTTCGCATCTTCAAACGAATAATCCGCTTCCCTTCCCAAGCCGATAAAGTAAATACGTTTCATACCCGTCGCAGCCGGAGGGTATACTTTTGATACACGATTGCGTTTGGCAGACACATCACCGTCCTTTAACAGCTGTGTCAAATGTCCGTCCAGTTTATCATCCAATTCCTTCGTAAATCCGCTCAGCATGCTTTTTTGAAAAAGACCGATGACAAGGGTTTCAGGATGCCGCAATTGATCAGATGCATAAAACATGAGTACACACTCCTTATGTGGGTATTTGTTATGTAAAGTGGTATAATGAAAAAACATTTTTCCATTGATTTTATTTTACCAAACTAAGGGCGTTTTCTGCAGTTTTTCGATATGATCGGACTTTCGCAGATACAGAAAGGATGTCGCATATGGATGTATTTATGAATTTTCCTTTACTGGCGAGTTTTGCTGCCATTATTTTTGCCCAAGTTGTAAAAGTGCCTATTCAATTTATCGTATCCAAAAAACTTGACTGGTCTCTTGTGACGAGCACCGGCGGCATGCCGAGCTCCCATTCCGCCGCCGTCACCGCGCTGTCAACCGGAGTCGCTTTGGAACAGGGACTGGACTCGCCTCTGTTTGCAGTCGCCGCGATTTTCGCCGTCATTACGATGTTTGACGCTACCGGTGTCAGGCGGCATGCGGGTGAACAGGCGACGGTCATTAATAAACTGGTCATCGACTTTAATCGGTTTGTCAGCGAAGCGAAGGACTTTCAGAAAGCGGAAGAGAAAGAAAAACAGAAGAAACTGAAAGAACTGCTCGGCCATCAGCCGATCGAAGTGTTCTTCGGCGGCGTCACCGGCATTGTACTGACACTGATTTTAAATTATTTCTTTATGTAAAAAACGCTTCAGCGGATGCTGAAGCGTTTTTATTCTTTTACCGTTTTGTATTGATTTCTGAAGACTTGAAGTGACTTTGTTTCGTTCAGCTTTACAAGTTCGTCCTCGGTCACTTTGCCGTTCCCTTTTTTGACAATGTAGACATCAAGTGTTTTTTTGCCCCAGTTGTTATAGACGTCCTTTACGGTGTCAAAGTAGAGATCCAGACGGCTGCCTTTAATTTTCGAACCGGTATCGGCGACAACCCCGTATCCGTAATTCGGTATAAACAGAATCGTCCCGATCGGGAAAACAGACGGATCAGCAGCCACAGTTGAATATAAATCGCGTTTGACCTTCACGCCTGAATATGTAATTCCATACTGCGGATGGCCCGGAGATTTCCCCGTAGATTCCGCTCCTGCGGTATAACCGGTGGCCGTCACCTTTTTTGACGGATAGCGTTCCCAGTCAAAAGCTTCTTCCAGCGGTTTTACCTTGCCTGATGCCTGCTTTTCCGGCTGATTCTGTAAGGATTGAAACGGAGTGCCGATGTTTTTCATAACGGCGCCTCGATGTTCCGTCATCCAATTTGTCAGATCCTTTGCTTCAACACCCGTTATGGAAAAGTATGTCGCATGGCATGCGCCCAAAAAAAGCGCAATCATGAATACGCGTCTGATTATCGTCAATCTGAAATCACTCTCCTCCGAGTCAGTGTTCCCAACCCGGTGAGGTGCTATACAAAAAGCGCCGAGGCACAAAAAAAGCTTTCTTTGAATAAGAAAGCGGCTTAAAACATTTGATATCCTCTTTTTCTCAGCGCCTTTATGGCAATGCCTGACATGATTGCTCCCGCCAGTCCGCCTGCCAAAATCACGACATCCGCAACCGCTAATGACATGATCCGCTGAAACAGGCTTTGAAATGATTCCCCCGGCGCCTGCACGTAACTGATCATCTTTTTATTACTGATAATGAAAAGGCATACAATCGGATAGACAACAGCCATAATCCACGACATTCTCAGCAGCATGTTCAACAGAAAGCCAATGCCGAAAAACAGTACGAAAAATAGTACGATTGAGATCAGAACCACCGGCAAACTAATCACAAACATCCACCCCCTACAGCACTTTCAGTGTACCTCGGGGGCGGTAAAAAAGTCAACGTATGGAAAATTCAGCGTCTCTCTTTGCCGCTTCCCTGGCAGGAGGGACATGTTTCGGAGCCGCCAAGAAGCAATTGAAAATACCCTTTACCTGAGCAGAACGGACACGCCGCCGTGCTTTTTGCTGTCGTTTTCATGCGGATCACCCTTTTTCTCAATTTTCTGATAATATATCATATTTACTTGTCAAGCACCAAGTCAGAATATGTAACGAATCATTTCATGTAAGCGGAAACATTCATTTTTTTCTCTTACATGCTTTATATAACGCTCTTTTTTGAAAGAAGAAAAAACCCGCTCCTGCGGGTTTTTCAGAAGAATTTAAACTTCCCTTTTTTCAGTGTCAGGCCGAGTCCGCCGATCATAAATAACGAACGGTTGTCAATGACCTTTTTCATAAAGGACGCCGGCGTGCCTTTGAGCTTCCTGCCGTATACGACACCGACCGCGTTATGCTCACCGAGGGAAGCGACGGTTCCTTTAATGTCCGGCTTGAACTCTTCAAGCTGGCCTCCTTTAATCAGACGGCCCAGGTTTTTGGCCACGGTTTCTCCTTGCTGCATCGCGATCTGAGCAGTCGGCGGGTACGGCCGTTCCGTCTCTTCATTAATAAAGAGCGAGCTGTCGCCGAGAATAAAAACGTTATCATGGCCGGGCGCCCGAAGATCGGGATTGACTTTGACGCGGCCGCGCATATTTTCAAAACCTGCTTCCTCCACGATCGGATGTCCGCGTACGCCTGCGGCCCAGACAACGGTCTGCGATTTGATTTCTTCAGGCTCTTCATCCTTCTTGCCGACTGTGACACCGTCCGCGCGGCATTCTTGAACCGCCGTGCCGATTTTAAACTCAACACCCTTGCTCTCAAGGTATTGAACGGCGTAATCGACAAGCTCCGGGTCAAATCCCGGCAGAACCGTCGGAGCGGCTTCGACGCAGACGATCCGGACGAGACTTTCATCTATATCATAATTTCTGCATAACTCCGGCTTGCGGTTCGCAAGTTCGCCGAGAAATTCAATTCCCGTAAAGCCCGCTCCGCCGACGACGATGGTTAAGCGGTCGGGGCGTTTTTCGGCCTCCGTATTGTATGTCGCAAATTGGAGCTCAATATGCTCTTTCAGCTGACGTGACGTATTAATATTAGCGATCGGAAAGGCGAACTCTTTTAAGCCTTTAATCCCGAATGTTTCAGGGACGGCGCCCAGCCCGATAACGAGATAATCATAAGGGATGTCCCCTTGTGAAAGCGTCACCTTTTTATTTTGCACATCTATTGCTTTTACGGTATCCTGCACAAATTTGACCCGTGAATCATTAATTACATCTTTCACTTGATATCTGCAGCGGTCATGGTGGAGCGTTCCTGCGCTCGCTTCATGCATCCATGTCGTTTCATAATGATAATTGTGTTTATTGACCAAAGTGATTTCGGCGTCATTTGCCCCGATATGCTTCGGAAGCCTTGTTACTGTCATTAATCCACCATAACCTGCACCTAAAACCACGATTTTGGGTTTATTCAATGCCATCACATCCACCTTCTTTTTTTTGCTGTTAGACGCATAATCAAATCAACATTTGTATTAGCTTCAGCTTATTGGCGGGATTTTATGAAATGAATTATAAATTTTTTAGAAAACCGCACATGTCTGCATATCACCATACTATCCGGAAGCATCGGAAAACATTCAGGAAAAAACGGATTGGAATTTGTCCCCATATTAGCGGCAGGCGCAATTTTTTTCAAGAATGAAGCGGCCGGGCGGTTTTCGGCACTCGTCATCCTTTCAAATTCTATGTTATAATTAATAACAATTTTCAATTAGGAGGCAATTTGGTATGCAAGAGGATTCAAAGGTTTATGATATTACGGTCATCGGCGGCGGCCCGGTCGGCCTGTTTACCGCTTTTTACGGGGGAATGAGACAGGCGAGCGTCAAAATCATTGAGAGCCTGCCTCAGCTTGGCGGCCAGCTCAGCGCGCTGTACCCTGAAAAATATATTTATGATGTAGCCGGATTCCCGAAAATCCGCGCCCAAGAACTTGTGAACAACTTAAAAGAGCAAATGGCAAAGTTCGATCAGACCATCTGCTTAGAGCAGGCCGTTGAATCTGTTGAAAAACAGGCTGACGGTGTGTTTAAGCTTGTCACGAATTCAGAAACGCATTATTCAAAAACGGTCATTATCACCGCGGGAAACGGCGCATTTAAGCCGAGAAAGCTTGAGCTGGAATCAGCGGAGCAATATGAAGGCAAAAACCTGCACTACTTCATTGACGACCTCAATCAATTCGCAGGCAGACGCGTTGCCGTTCTGGGCGGCGGCGATTCCGCTGTTGACTGGGCGCTCATGCTTGAGCCGATCGCCAAAGAAGTCAGCATCATCCACCGCCGTGATAAATTCCGCGCGCATGAGCACAGTGTCGAAAACCTGCACAATTCTAAAGTCAACGTGCTGACACCGTTTGTTCCGGCTGAACTTGTCGGTGAAGACCGGATCGAACAGCTCGTTCTCGAAGAAGTGAAAGGCGACCGCAAAGAAATCATTGAAATTGATGACCTGATCGTAAACTACGGCTTTGTTTCTTCCCTCGGCCCGATTAAAAACTGGGGTCTTGAAATCGAGAAAAACTCCATCGTCGTCAAAAGCACGATGGAAACCAATATCGAAGGCTTCTTTGCCGCCGGAGATATCTGCACATATGAAGGCAAAGTCAAGCTGATCGCGAGCGGTTTCGGCGAAGCTCCGACAGCCGTGAACAACGCGAAGGCTTACATGGACCCGAAAGCGCGCGTCCAGCCTCTGCATTCTACAAGCATGTTTGAAAAATAATAAAAAAAGAGTCTGTGTCCTGCCGGCACAGACTCTTTTTTATTTAAAGATCCACATATAATTCATGACGGTTCCGACAACGAGCGCAATCACAAGCGCCGACACGACCCAAATCGTGCCTAAAATAATCCGGTCCTGAATTTTCTGGGCTTTCGGGCTGTGCCCGGGCTGTTTTTGTTCCATACCGGCCCCTCCCTTCTTCTGCAAATCTATCTATCGTAACAAATGTCTGGCAGCACCCAATACTACTATGATAACCAAACTGCAAAAAGATGACAAGCTGACGGCGTATGAGGCAGCATGAAATCATTTGACATTCCTGACAAAACAAAGTACATTATAAAAAGACGAACATTTTAATTTAATTATAATTTTATCATTCGCTTTTAGGGGTGTTATTTATGGAAAATGTATTTGATTACGAAGATATTCAGCTGATTCCTGCAAAATGCGTTGTAAACAGCCGATCTGAATGTGATACATCAGTTACATTGGGCGGACACACATTTAAACTTCCGGTCGTACCGGCCAACATGCAGACGATTATAGATGAAAACATCGCGGCCTGGCTCGCGGAAAACGGATATTTTTATATCATGCACCGCTTCGAGCCGGAAAAACGCCTGGCCTTTGTCCAGAATATGAAAGCACGCGGACTGATTTCCTCGATCAGCGTCGGCGTGAAAGACAACGATTATGAATTCATCCGCGAGCTGAAAGCACAGGAGCTTGTACCGGATTATATTACTATTGATATCGCGCACGGCTATTCCAATGCCGTGATCAGCATGATTCAATTTATTAAAGAACATGTGCCGGAAAGCTTTGTCATTGCAGGGAATGTCGGGACGCCTGAAGCTGTACGGGAACTGGAACGCGCGGGCGCTGACGCGACAAAAGTGGGGATCGGGCCCGGGAAAGTATGCATCACAAAAATTAAAACCGGCTTCGGAACCGGCGGATGGCAATTAGCCGCACTTCGCTGGTGTGCAAAAGCGGCAAGCAAACCGATCATTGCTGACGGCGGCATTCGCACGCACGGCGATATTGCGAAGTCCATCCGTTTCGGCGCGTCTATGGTCATGATCGGATCATTATTCGCCGGCCACGAAGAATCACCGGGACAAACGATCGAAATCGACGGCAAGCTGTACAAAGAATATTTCGGCTCCGCTTCCGAATTTCAAAAAGGCGAAAAGAAAAACGTCGAGGGCAAAAAAATGCATGTTGAGCATAAAGGATCTCTGCAGGATACGCTGATTGAAATGGAGCAGGATCTGCAGTCTTCCATTTCTTACGCCGGAGGCAATAAACTCGAAGCCATCCGCAATGTCGACTACGTAATCGTAAAAAACTCAATTTTCAACGGCGACAGATTTTAACCCACAGCAGAGCCGCTCGAAAATAAAAAAAATGACATTCAACATGAATGTCATTTTTTTATTAAATACCAAAATAAAGAGCCGCACTGGCCAACAGATTAATCACAAAAATAAACAAAAAGATGTAACGGATGAATTTGTTTTGCACCGGGGCAAATAAAAAGAGATACAGCCCCGCTGCCCCAAAAGTAAGAACAGGAAACAGCCACTCAAAGGATAAAGAAATGATATAACCGATAATCATAACAATCGGCACACCGATTAATGATAATTTACTTCTCATATGATTTCTGCCCCTTTTACTTAAAAATTGGTGTGATATAAGTTTCAATGATGGCGGCGGCGATCAGCAGACAAATAATAAACAGCACCAATATTCCGATATGCCTGAACATTGAAGCTATTATCCTTCTCTCTTTAGAAAAACACAGCCTGACGACCAATTCAACGCCCTTAAAACCAATGGCGCCACTTAATAATAACGCAGGAACTTCAAATATACCATGAGGAATTAGCAGTAAAATAATCTGATATAAAGGGATCCCGCCCTGCAGATTTTCGATAATAGAGCCGCTTAAAATAAATCCATTGGTGAATAAATAAAAGATTGAGGTCAACCCAAAAGTAAAAAAACCTGCCGCTAAAAACAGACAAGCGATTGCATTATTCTTTAACAATTCAACTGCGCCTGACGAGCCATTATAAGACGCTGATGATACAAAGTGATCGGTAAAAACCGCAGCGATTGCACCGCCTGAAAAAAACAGCAATGACGCGGTTAACGGAATGGCGGACGTTCTGATTGCCGGCAAAATGCGGTTCATCATGTATAGATACGCTCAGCCATTTCTTCGATTTCTTCTAATGAATGCTCGGATGACTGATACTCCGCCGCAAAAACGCCGTCATGGATAATACCGATCGTATCGCACAACGAATGCGCCAGTTCCAGCAGGTGAGTCGATAACAGGACCGTATTCCCCTGTTTGACGTACTCCTTCAATAACGTCCGTATCGTTTTGCCGCTGATTAAATCAATGCCCGTCAGCGGCTCGTCAAGGATTAAGATCTTAGGCTGATGAATGAGCGCGGCAGCGATTGATAATTTTTGTTTCATTCCGTGTGAATAGGTTTTAATCAGCTGATTTCCGTCTTGTGAAAGCTTCAGCGTCTCTAACATATTCTTTATATAATCATTTGTCCGCTGAGACTGCACTTGAAACATCTCCGCTGTAAAACGCAAGTATTCGACTCCCGTTAAGTAATCATATAAAAAAGCATGGTCGGGCACAAAACCGATATCAGCCGATATTTGCCCCCCCTCTTCTGAATCTATTTCTTTACCGTCAATCACGACGCAGCCTGACGTCGGTTTAAGCAGGCCCGAAATGATTTTCAAAGTCGTTGTTTTCCCGACTCCATTGGTCCCGAGCAAAGCGTAGATTGAGCCTTTTTTCACCTCAAAGGAAATATCCTTTAACACCTGTTTTTCACTATAGTTTTTTTGTATATTCACTAATTTAATCATTGTTCGCAAACCTTTCCGCCATATTAATTCTGCGAAGAAACAGAAACATGACTCCATAGTTTAATAGTGTGAACAGGACAAATATACCTGATGCAGAATGAATAAGCAGCGTTTCAAGTTCCGGCTTTTTATAAATAAAATATGACGTGATCGCAGCAATTTGAAGCGACACAATGAAAATCAAAGAACCGTATAAGTTGTTGTACGTCTTTGCTTTCCCGGCTTCTCCGATTTCGTACAGGTGCTCCCAGTTTTTTTTAGGGTACAAGGCGGTGCTTGAAATCTGGACAAGACTGTATAAAAAACCCGAACATAAAAATACAATAAACAGGTAGACCGTCAGCGCAGCGGAGGACGGAAAAAACACCGTAATCAAAATGGTCATGATGAATGAATAGATAAGAGCCGCAAGATTATAAATACATACTTTCGGAAACACGAGCTGCCACGCATGTTTGATATTCCGGTGAAACAGATGCTGATTTTTTATTTCTCCGTCAACGGATAATACGGTTTTGAGCGCGTCCCCGACGAGCTGATACGAAAAGTTCGCAATGATAACCGCCGCGGATACGATGGCGGCTGCCGAATACCCGGTAAAATGATGAGAAAGCAGCGGAACACAAAAACCTAAAAACAGCATGAACAAATAAAGCATACTGCCGAAATTCCTGATAAAAAACCCGTCAATTCTCGTTAGAAACAGAAGGTCCTTTTGAAAAACGGCATGAAATATTTTGTTATTCCTATATAATTTAAGCTTTGGTGCAAAAGCCGCGTTTGTCAAAAACATATAAGGAATAAGATCCATTTTCTTCAGGGTAGCCGCCCACAGCTTAAACAGTCCAGCCGTAAAAAGGACGGCGGCTGCAAATACTGCTGCGAAAACGAGCACGGAATCTGAGCGGAATACCAGCCATACATACGGTGTATTCATGAGGATGTTCCGGAAAGCCGGCGACTCCGTAAATCCGGAAATGTCCTTTACCGTATACTCCCCAAACACGAGAAGATAAACGGCATACCCCACTGCCAGCGGCACCAGCAGGCTGACGCTGAATAAAATGCCCTTCATGATTTTCAAGTAAAACCATTTGCTCCACATATTCGTTAGAAGATAAACAACGTAAGAAAACAGCATAGATAAAAATAAATTGAGAAGAAAATAAACGAAGCCCAGGAAAAATACGATGACCGCTGCAGATCCAGCCATGCCTGCGCCGGTTAAAAACAAAAAGACCGGAAAAACAAAAAGATACCATACGAAAATGGTTTTTTTGATCGCCTGGCCGGTAAAAACTGAAAACAGCTGTAAAAAACGAACCTTTTTTAATTGATGAATGACCTTGCGCGTATCCAGCAGAAAAGCATTTTGATGTTCTTTAAAGAAGCCGGCAGCCCAAAAAAGCTGCTCCAATGAAACGGCGATTAAAACAAATTGCCCCCACGCGCTGATAGGAAGCTGAATCAGTTTTGTCCCGAATACAACGCCGCATCCCAGTAAAATAAGATAAACACATAACAGAGAAATAATAATGGCAGAAAGCAGTTTGCCGTTGAGTTGAGGAATTCCCCAATCTTCCTTTTTTTTGCGGAACGACGACAGGGTATTATATTTGATAAGAGCTGTAATTTGTCTGACTATCATACTTTCAATCCTTACATATGTATTTGGGAGAGAGGCTCTTTTTGCAGCTTGTACAAAAAGAGCAATTATTTATCGATCGATTTTACCAAGCAGCTGCGTATTTTTTGCCGTATTTCTTAATCATTGTTTTTGCTGTTGCAACGATTGCATAAGAAATCGCGCCTGCGCCTGTAACGATACCGATGAGAGAAATGATAGAAGCAATTGTTGAAGCCGCATCAATGATATCAATTGCTTTTTTAGCTGCTGCTGTAGAGATACCGAGAGTCGAAGCTAATTCAGCATTGGCTGAGAATGCATGAGCCGCCGCCACATTTAATTCAGTGCCAGTTAATAAAAGTGCATAAACCAACGTCGCTGCAGCAAGAGCCGCGCCAAACAAAATGAAAGATTTTTTATTAGATTTTACTAAGTTCATCTTAACATCCCCCTGCTCTGTTTTTAATATATAATAAAATTCAGCTTAATTGACTCTCTCCCGAGCTAAATTTTATCCGCCATAAAATAATTAAAGAAGATAGTGAAGAGTTTTAATAAAACAAAACATCCAGTTAAAATAATTCTCTTTCCTTTGCTGAGATCGGTAAGTTTTCCTGCGGCAGCATAAAGAGCCGCGATTGACAGAAGCAGAAATGGATCCAGCAGCTGTAAACTCAGTTTGGTGCCGCCGGCAGAATATATAAGTGAGGAATCAGCCGTTAAGTAGTTAACAACTGACAGAATCAACATTTTAAATGCTGAGATTAAAGAAGTCAGCGTATATAGAAGCAAATATATTTTTTTCGGTTTTTTTGTACCGAGAATAAAAGCGGCAACGAATAACAGAAACCCGCCTATCAGGATTTCCACAAAAGTGGTGAAGATCATAAACCCTTGCAGAAACATGACAATCGTACGAACACTTTTCTCCCCGATATCGTAGGTATTTTCTCCGACAGAAGAGTAATAAGACTGCAGCACTTTATCTGAAATACTGAATTGGAAGAGTAATGAACAGATCAAAATGATGAAAAAAGAACTTAAAAATATTTTTTTATTGCTCAATTGACCTATCATATTATCATCCTTTTCTTACAAAATAAATGAACTATTCTATACTTTTACAATTTAGTTTATTCCTATCAAAAAATCAATATCCTTTCGAAAAATATGACTTTAGAACGTGTTGACAAAGAGCATATTTTTCATAGTTTTTGATGCTATATACCCTTTATTTTTTTCTTAATTTGCAAATAGTATGATTTAGACAATGGATTTGAGATATTTGAGAG
This sequence comes from Bacillus sp. CIS52, assembly GCF_053545315.1. Classification (NCBI taxonomy): domain Bacteria; kingdom Bacillati; phylum Bacillota; class Bacilli; order Caryophanales; family Bacillaceae; genus Bacillus; species Bacillus sp. CIS52. The sequence continues at coordinate 1,873,824 of NZ_JBIUFR010000001.1, read as the reverse complement.
AATGACCTGCGTAATGAGACGCAGGATCCAAAAAAGGAGGATATCGTTATGTATCCTCCGGATGTATGATCGCCAGCACCTGATGATCTTCCCATTTTCCATTTATTTTTACATTTTTTCTCGCAATGCCTTCTTTATGAAACCCAGCTTTTTCGAGCACACGGATTGACGCCTTATTGTGCGGCATGACTCCGGCTTCTATCCGATGCAGGTTCAGCTCATTGAATGCATAATCGGCTGCCAGCTTGACAGCCTTCGTCGCATAGCCTTTTCCGTTATGTTTGCCATCTAAAAAGCAACCGATGAAAGCGCTTTGGATGTCGCCCCGAACCACCTGAAAAGGCTGATCGTACCAATCAGGGCCTGATCCTGAAGAAAAATGCCGAAGCTGTATTCTGTGTCATTTTCCGCATTCTTCAGTGATTGTTCAATTCGTTTTTTCCGGCCTTCCAGCGTATAAAAACCCTCTTGTCTCGACATGGCAAACCGTTCAAAAAACATGCGGTTTTCGTCTGCAAAACCAGTTCCTGCTCTGCATCATTCAGGCTGAGCAGCCTGATATCAACGCTGTTTCCTTCCTGCATATGCATCGCCGTCCTTTTGTTTTAATCAGAAACGTTTTTTAATTGCCTTTTTCCCATGTTGTACGGTACGCTTTATCGCATCAATAAAGATCCCAGAATTTGACCGGAAAAGGTTCTTTTGTTGACTTAAACCGCACTTTAAGCCGTATCATCATATTGTGACAAGGAAAGAATAGTTTTGGCGGGTTTCCCGATGATCCCAAAAAATATATTGATTGGATTGCAGCTGAAATGTTATCAAAGAAATGTAAAACAATTGGAAAAGAGGAGTTCATATGAAACTGACGGGAAATACAATACTGATTACAGGCGGAAATGCCGGAATAGGATTGGCTTTCGCAGAACGATTTTTAAAAGCGGGAAATAAAGTCATCGTGACCGGACGGCGTGAACATGCTCTTCAAAAAGCAAAGGAAACATTTCCGGATCTTATTACCTATGTCAGTGATTTGAGCATTCCATCTGAACGTGTATCACTGTTTGATTGGGTGACAGAGAACTATCCGGAAGTGAATGTGTTAGTCAATAACGCGGGGATTCAACAACGTTTTCATGTGCTGAAAGCGGATGCGAAGGACAATTGGGCCTATTTCAATAAAGAAATCACAACGAACATTGAAGCTCCCTTCCACCTGTCTATGCTGTTCGCTCCGGTGTTTGCCGGAAAAGAAGATGCGGCTGTCATTAATGTCACTTCGGGATTGGCTTTTACACCGCTTGCCATTGCACCGATCTATTCAGCAACGAAAGCGGCGCTTCATTCATTTACAATGAGTCTGAGACACCAGCTTTCTGATTCAGCTGTAGAAGTGATTGAAGTTGCGCCTCCGGCAGTCAATACAGATCTTGGCGGTGCAGGGCTGCATACGCAAGGAGAACCGCTGGATGAATTCGCTGATGGGATTTTTAATGGACTGAAAGAGGGCAAACTTGAAATCGGATATGGTTCTTCTGTGGAACGGCTGCGCATGTCCCGGGATAAAGCCGATGAACACACGGCAAATATGTACAATGCAATGAAACATACAATTGAATAACATCTTTGAAAAAGAAAACCCGCTTCTGTTGAGCGGGTTTTGCTTTTATTAAACAAACGCCTTTCTTAACAATGGTGCAAGCGCCATCGAAAAGAAAGACGCCATATTTTTTCATCCTAAGAATGGCAGGTTGAGCCCTAGCACTCTTCCGGCGTACCGGCGTTTTTGGCCGTGCGGAAAGAAGATCCGCAGCCGCAGGAAGCGATGGCATTCGGGTTGTCAATGGTGAAGCCGCCGCCCATCATGGACTGTTTGAAGTCGATGATCGTGCCGGTCATAATATCGAGGCTGTCGCTGTCGACCAAAACGGTGATTCCGTGCTGTTCAAACATGCTGTCTTTTTCGCCTTTTTCATGCTCAAATCCCATTCCGTAAGACAGGCCGCTGCAGCCGCCGCCTTTTACGCCCACACGGAGGAACGCGTTTTCTTCTTCATGCTCTTTCATCATATCTTTTATATGCAAAGCTGCTGCTTCAGTGATGGTTACTGGAACACTCATAGGTAGACCTCCTTTTTTAAAAACGAATACTGATGTCTATTATAAACCTTGAGAAGCGTATTTCTCAAACGAGCTGTTTTACAAATAATAGACGCCGCTGCATACGGTTTCGGCGGGCCCTGTCATCAGCACGTGCCCATTGTCCTGCCAATTAATCACAAGGTCGCCTCCCGCCAAATGAACAGTGATATCCCGGTTCCGTTCAGAAACACCGTTCAATACGGATGCGACAGCCGCCGCACAGGCGCCTGTTCCGCAAGCCTGTGTAATGCCGGAGCCGCGTTCCCATACACGGAAATGAAGTTCATCCGCGCTGACGGTTTCCACAAACTCGACATTGACGCCTTCCGGGAATCTCGGGTCTTTTTCAATGACGGGGCCGAGCGTTGTAAGAGGCGCTTGACTGATATCTTCAACCGGAAAGACAATATGGGGGTTTCCCATTGATACGGCAGTTCCTGAAAGCTCCGTCTCTCCGAAGACAAAGGTCTCATCGATCGTCCGTTCATCTTCATTGCCTAGCATCGGCAGCTCTTTTTTGGTCAGGCGGGGTTCGCCCATATCAACGGCGACTTCACGCACTATCCCGTTGTCCTCCGTAATGTCTGCTTTCACAAGACCTGAGAGCGTTTCAATGAAAAAGGACGTTTCTTCTGTCAGCTTATGTTCGTATGCGTACTTTGCCACACAGCGAAGGCCGTTGCCGCAATTTTTTCCTTCTGAACCGTCATTATTAAAAATCCGCATTTTGACGGGCGCTTTTTCTGACGGACAGATGAGGATCATGCCGTCAGAACCGATGCCCGTATGAATGCTGGACACTTTAACGGCAATCTCAGCCAGCCGTTCTTCCGGCAGCTTTTCTTCGAATTGATTTACATATATATAACTGTTTCCAAGACCGTGCATCTTGGTAAAACGGAATGAATTCATATCGGCCTCCAACTTTTTTTCTTTTACTTAGTATAAAAGCTCTTCCCCTCGGACACAATACAAATATCCCCCGTTTTTCATACATAAAAGCTCCCTGCATATGCAGGGAGCTTTTATCGTTTACTAAATAAACATACCGGCAATCGCCGCGCTGAGAAGGTTAGCGAGTGTTCCCGCAATAACCGCTCTTAACCCGAGGCGCGCGATGTCTGAACGGCGGCTTGGGGCCAAACCGCCCAATGTGCCGAGCATGATCGCAATGGAAGAGAAGTTGGCGAATCCGCACAGCGCAAAGCTGATAATCGTAGACGTTTTTTTAGAAAAGTCCGCAATATGTGGACCGAAGTTGGAATAAGCGACAAACTCATTCAGCACAAGCTTTTGTCCGATATAGCTTCCCGCTCCGAGCGCTTCATGCCAAGGAACTCCGATAACAAATGCGATCGGTGAAAACACGTAACCGAGAATGGATTCTAATGTAATATGTTTGAAACCGAACCAGCCGCCGATTCCGCCGAGAATTCCGTTCACTACGGCGATGAGCGCGACAAACGCAAGCAGCATGGCGCCGACGTTTAGCGCAATTTGAAGGCCGGTGGACGCGCCTTTTGCCGCAGCATCAATCACATTAGCGGCGCCTTCGCCTTCTTCATCCATATTAAAGTCACCTTTAACTGTCTGCGTTTTTTCTGTTTCCGGTATTAATATTTTTCCGAACACGAGACCGGCAGGAGCCGCCATGAAGCTGGCCGCCAGCAAGTACTCGATCGGAATGCCTAACAGGGCGTATCCGAAAAGCGTCGAACCCGCTACAGCCGAAAGGCCGCTCGTCATAATCGTAAACAGCTCGGAACGGGTCAATCCCGCAATCAGCGGTTTAATGGCAAGCGGTGATTCAGACTGTCCGACAAAAATATTCGCAGCAGCCGCAAGCGATTCTGTTCTGCTTGTCCCAAGAAGCTTTGACAGTCCGCCTCCGATGACGCGAAAAATAAGTTGCATGATTTTCAGGTGATACAAAACCGCAATCAGCGCTGAGAAAAAGATAATGACCGGCAGAACACTCAGCGCGAAAGCCGGGCTGCTGCCCACTTTTAACAGCGGGCCAAAAATAAAGCTGATGCCTTCGTTCGCATAATCAATGAGAAGCTGCACACGGCTTGAGAACCATAAAAATACGGCCCGGCCGGCGTCCCACTTTAATACGATAAATCCGAAGGCCATTTGTAAACATAAACCGACAATGACGGTTCGCAGTTTAATTTTGCTTTTCTTCTCTGATAACAAAAAAGCAATGGCTAATATAGCAACTGCCCCAAGCAGCCCCCAAACGATATTCAATGAATCCACCTCTAAAATTTTATTTAAAAAAAGTCTTTATTAAGATAACAATATTTATTTTTGCTGTCTACAAATTTTTTATTTTGCCAAATCCCGGGGCGCATAAAAAAAGAGGCCCGTTCGGAGCCTCTGATTAAAACATCGGATTTTCTTCTATGAATGTATATATGTTGTCAACCAATTCAGCAGGCGTGCCTCCCGTGACCACTTCGCCGTTAACCAGGGCGAACAGGGACTCCATGCATTTCCCGCAATAACTTAAACAGCCGTATTCAAGCACGTCCAAGTTCGGATCCTTCTCTAAGATCTCTAGTGCTTCCTGGGAACCGCGCGCTAAATTGCTGACACAGAATTCAATCATCGGATTCATGCGGTTTCACCTCACATATGTACCTTATCCTAACGGAATTCCCTCTATTCGTCAAAGATCCGGTTTCACGCTCAATGTTATCGTAACATATTAATTCAGGTTAAAGGTTTTACTATTACGCGTTTTCTGGTCAATTTGTAGGTTATTTTAAAACTATTATTGTGGTTTTAGATCAAATTCGATATAATTCTAGATGTTATTTTACATAGTTCGTTATTTTGTAACAACATTGACTACCATATTTTTCGGGCAAAAGGGGAATCATTATGAAAAAATTGGTCTTGATCGGCGGGGGTTACGGAAACATGCGGGTGCTGCACCGCTTATTGCCGAACCAGCTTCCGTCAGATACATCCATCACGCTGATTGACAGAAACCCGTATCACTGCTTAAAAACAGAATATTATGCGCTCGCTGCCGGCACGATTTCTGATCATCATATCAGAGTGTCCTTTCCAGAGCATCCGAATCTGGATGTTCAATACGGTGAGGTGGCTTCCATCGACACGAAAAACAAACAAGTCTTGTTTCATGACCGCGAACCGATTTCTTACGATGACGCGGTGATCGGACTGGGCTGCGAGGATAAGTATCATAACGTGCCCGGCGCGCCGGAATATACTTACAGCATTCAAACCATTGACCAGTCACGCGAAGCCTATCAAAAGCTGAACAACCTCGGCGCCAATGCATCTGTCGCTATCGTCGGAGCGGGATTAAGCGGTGTGGAGCTTGCCAGTGAATTAAGAGAGAGCCGTGACGATCTGAAGATTATATTATTTGACCGGGGCGATCTGATTTTATCAAGCTTTCCGAAAAGGCTCAGTAAATACGTTCAAAAATGGTTTGAAGAGCACGGCGTCACCATTATCAATAATGCGAATATTACAAAAGTGGAAGACGGCATTGTTTATAATCATGACGAAGCAATACCGGCCGATGCCATCGTGTGGACGGCGGGAATTCAGCCGAATAGAGCCGTCAGAGAACTGGACGCTGAAAAAGATCCGCAAGGCCGCATCGTTTTGACACCGCACCATAACCTTCCGGGCGATGAGCATGTTTACGTCGTCGGTGATTGCGCGTCCCTTCCGCATGCGCCGAGCGCTCAGCTTGCTGAAGCGCAGGCGGAGCAAATTGTGCAGGTTCTTTTGAAACGCTGGAACAATGAAGAGCTGCCGGAAACAATGCCGCAATTTAAGCTGAAAGGTGTCCTCGGCTCGCTCGGAAAAAAAGCGGGTTTCGGTCTTGTCAACGACCGTCCGCTGATCGGGCGTGTGCCGCGCCTGTTAAAATCAGGCCTTTTATGGATGTACAAGCATCATAACGGCTGATAAGGGAAAAGCCGCTGATTGCGATCAGCGGCCGTTTTTATGAGCCCGCCACATAGCCGCGCTTTTCCATTTCTTCATATATATCTTTTAAATGCGGATTCCCTTCTCCTACAATGACATCTTCCACCAGCACAAGCGGATAGAAAAATTCATCGTTTCTGATTCGCTCCGCAAGTTCTTTTGTCTCCTTTTGCTGAGGCGGTGTGTCAATATCAATATACTGCATGTTAAAAGGCTGCTCCGGATATTTCCGTTTCAGCGCCGCCTCCAGCCATTCAAACGTATCTTTGGCGCTCGGCATATTTACACAGCTTGCGCAGAGCGTTTCAGCGCCGTAAACACTGAGCGTCACCGGCTTTGTCATGTTTATCATCCCCTTTCCACCAGTATACAAAGGACGGGGCAGCTTTTGTATAAAAAACGGTTTTTATGTTCAAGTTTAAATATGCTATAATGAAGAAAGCAGCATTGCAAACCAAACATTAGATTTTTACCGTTACTGTGAATATAATGGTTTTATGCATATGAAAGGAGCGAATCTCATGACTGAGGTTGAAATGAAAGAGCAAGTACAGGAAGTATTGGATAAATTACGCCCGTTTCTGCTTCGTGACGGCGGTGACTGTGAGCTTGTCGACGTTGACGAAGGCATTGTAAAGCTTCGTCTCCTTGGCGCATGCGGCAGCTGCCCAAGTTCAACGATTACGCTGAAAGCCGGAATCGAACGCGCCCTTCTTGAAGAAGTGCCGGGTGTCGTTGAAGTAGAACAAGTATTTTAATAACAAAACCAGGCTGATGACAGCCTGGTTTTTTATTTTATTTTTGGAGATAGTCATTAAACCATGAATAAATATAACGGATGCGCTTGATCCGCTGTTCCGGATGGCCGCTTCTCGACAGCTCATGCGTGGCTTTCGGAAATCGGATGAACGCCGTCGTTTTGTTCAGCTTCTTCAACGCGATAAAGAGCTGCTCAGCCTGTTCTATCGGACAGCGGTCATCACGCTCGCCGTGCAGGATGAGAAGCGGCGTTGAAACGCGGGACGCATATTTTACAGGTGAACGGTCCCAAAGCTTATCCGCTTCCTCAAACAGATCATGGCCAAGCTGCCAGTCGGTAAAAAAGAAGCCGATATCGCTGACACCGTGGAAACTGAACCAATTTGAAATGGAGCGCTGCGTGACGGCTGCTTTAAAACGGCCGGTCTGCCCGACAATCCAATTCGTCATAAACCCTCCGTAGCTTCCGCCCGTCACGCCGAGACGGCTGCTGTCAATAAACGGATACGCCTGAATGGCTTCATCCACCGCCTGCATGACATCACGGTAATCTCCGCCTCCGTAATCGCATCTGACACGATTGACGAAATCCTGTCCATAGCCGTGGCTTCCCCTCGGGTTGACATAGACGACAGCATATCCTTGCGCGGCCAGCACTTGGAATTCATGAAAATACGTATGCCCGTACATCATGTGAGGCCCGCCGTGTATGTATAGAATGAGGGGATAAGTTTGATCTTCTTCAAAAGCCGCGGGCTTTAAAAACCAGCCGTGCACCGTCAGTCCGTCTTTCGTTTCATATTGCAGCTTCTCCGGCACGGATATGATGCGTTCCTCTGTAAAACAATCATTGTTGTTTGTCAATTGCTTCTCTTTCAAATGAAATGCTGTAAAGCTCAAAAGGCCGCGCGGGTTTGGCAATTACGGCGATACAGCTTTTCTGATCGGGATGAAAAGCAAAACCGTTCACATACTCTTCTTCTAATCGGATCGGATAGACGAGGCCGTCAATCGAGATATAATAAATACCGGTGCTTCCCTGCTCGCTCCCGAGGACGTAAAATCCCTGCCCGTCATTTGTCCAAACCGGCCGGGGCGTCACTCCTCCTATGAGTGAATCGGCAATAAGCGCATCGCTCAAATGAACATCCAGCATGTCGGTTAAGCAGGACAGCCGCTCATTTTTCACATCGTACAGCCACGCTTTTTCTAAGGTTGCGTTGCGAAATTCATTCTCATGGCCCAGCATCGCGATATAAGAACCATCCGGTGAAAACACGCAGGAGCCGAAAGAACCGCTGTGCGGGGTAATCTGTTTGAGATCGCCGTCTGCCAGATTCATCAGGTAGACATCGCTCGGCTTTCCGGCGTCACCGGGATCACATAAATTGGCGGTAAACGCAATCTGCTTGCCATCCGGTGAAAATGCCGCGTCATCATGATCCGCTTCATGGTCTGTCAGCTGCTGAATCTCCCCCGTTTCAAGATGAATCAGCACAAGCTGTGTCCGGCTGCCATTGAGCAGGCCCTTTCCGTCACGTTTATATGTTAATGACTGAATGTCAATTGGCTCATATTCGTCATACTTCTTTTTTTCTTTCTCATCGGCGCGCTCCGCTGATGTCAGACTGACGGACACAAGCACGGATCTGCCGTCGGGAGCCCATATCGGATCTGACACGCCCCAAGGGATATCAGCCGCCTTTTCCGCCTCTCCCCCGGCAGTGTCTACGATGTACAGCTGAGGGACGCCATCCTCCCTGTCAGAAACAAAAGCAAGGCGCCGTCCGTCAGGCGACCACCGCGGGCTTGTATTTTTACCGCTTCCGAATGTCCACGGTTTTGAGGTGCCGGATTCTGTGTCGTACACCATAATGGCTGAGGAATAAGAGTCCCGTTTATCATTGACAGTTGTCCGGACGTATGCGGCCCGTCTGCCGTCAGGGGCGTATTGGGGATCTGTCACGGATACGAGAGACGCAATGTCCTCCTCGATTATAAGTTTTTTCAATCGTTTCTCCTCCTTTTCTCTTTTATTTCGCTTCCCTAAATAAAAATGCTTCTCCAGAAAAAGAAAGCGTCCTTCTCTGATGGGAAGAACGCTTTTTACCATTATACACTTTTCATTTGCTTTAAAGGGTTCCGTTCGATTACGCTTCCTTCTGACGGGACGGTAAGCGACGCAATCTCACAGTGCGGAAAATGCTGAGAAAGGTGGCTTCTCATCTCTTCTCCTTTTCCTTTTGCAGTCAGGACAAGAATCGTCGGGCCCGCTCCGCTCAGCGCCGTCCCATAAGCGCCTTTCATTTCTGCCGCATGCTCTACCTTCGAAAGCTCAGGAACAAGCATGGCGCGGTACGGCTGATGCAGCATGTCTTTTCTCATCATTTTCCCCGCGAGCGCCCAGTCATTTGACATGATCGCAGCAACAAGAAGGTTGCTGACGGCGCTTGCTTTAACGGCGCCGCGGTACGGCAGTTCTTTCGGGAGGACGTCTCTTGCGTCCCTGGTCAGAACTTCGTAAAACGGAATCACTGCCACAACGTCGATATCCGCTTCGGCTGTACGCACGATATGTGTTTCATCTTCTTCATGAAGGCCGATCACAAGCCCTCCTGCGAGAGAAGCGGCGGCATTATCAGGGTGCCCCTCTTCAAGGCTGGCTAAGTGCAGCTTGTCGCTTTCCGGCAGCTGCAGGCCGCATAACTCATCCGCAAGCTCAATGGCGGCGACGATAGCGGCTGCGCTGCTGCCGAGGCCCCGCGCAAGGGGGATGTCACTCCACACCTTGACATGCGCGGGCGGCAGCTCTTTCTGATAACGGTCAGCCGTCCGTTTGGCGACTTGATAGATGAGGTTGTCCGTTCCTTGAGGGATGCCCGCGACAGTTTCCGTCTCCGTCGAAAACGTCCATTCATCATTTCGGAAAACCGAAAGCTTCAAATATCTGCTGAGCGCCATCCCGACGGAATCAAAGCCCGGTCCTAAGTTGGCGGTGCTTCCCGGAACCGTAATGGAAAACAGCATCTCCGCCTCATTCATACACGCGCCGCTCCATTTAAGTATTCGAGAATACTGTCTTCATCTGTCGGCAGCGTGATCGGTTTTATCTCAGATACGTCTACAGCCGTGTTCGGATCTTTCAGGCCGTTTCCGGTCAAGACTGCGACAACCTTGCTTCCTTTTGGAATTTCACCGGATTTCACCTGTTTTAAAACGCCGGCGATGGATGCACAGGAGCCCGGCTCGGCAAATACGCCTTCTTCACGGGCAATCAGCTGATAAGCGTGAAGGATTTCTCCATCTGTGACCTCATCAATTTTTCCGGCTGATTCTTCCGCTGCGAGCACGGCTTTGTCCCAGCTGGCAGGGTTCCCGATCCGGATTGCCGTCGCAACGGTTTCGGGATTTTTAATGACCTCGCCGCGAACGATGGCTGCAGAACCTTCCGCCTCAAAACCGCGCATCTTCGGAAGTCCGGTGCCGTTTTTCTCATGGTATTCTTTGAACCCTTTCCAGTAGGCCGTAATATTCCCGGCGTTTCCTACCGGGATCGCCAGAATGTCCGGCGCTCCGCCGAGCTGTTCGCATACTTCAAAGGCCGCTGTTTTCTGCCCTTCAATCCGGTAAGGGTTTACCGAATTCACTAATGCAATCGGAGATTTTTCACAAATCGACCGGACGATGGCCAGCGCGTCGTCAAAGTTTCCGTCGATCGCGATGATTTCCGCTCCGTACATGACAGCCTGCGCAAGCTTTCCGAAGGCGATTTTTCCGTCCGGAATGATGACAATGCATTTCATGCCTGCTCTCGCCGCGTATGCCGCAGCCGCCGCGGATGTGTTGCCTGTTGAAGCGCACATGATCGTATCATTGCCTTCTTCTTTCGCTTTGGCGACCGCCATCACCATGCCGCGATCTTTAAAAGATCCCGTCGGATTAATGCCCTCCGTTTTCACATGCAGCTCAATTCCGAGCTTTTCGGAAAGCTTCGGAAGATGAATCAGCGGCGTATTTCCTTCATGCAATGTCAGGGCCGGCGTTTGTTCCGTCACCGGCAGAAATTCTTTATATTGATGGATGAGTCCTTTCCACATTAGCTCCAACCGTTCCCTTCTACGCGATATGTGCTTTTTACTTCCTGTACGACTTCGAGATCATTTAAGTTTTGAAGAATGTCGCTGAAATCTTCTTCTGAGGTATGATGCGTGACAATTACGATTTCCGCAAGATCATCGCGGCCTTTGATCGGCAGCTGCAGGATTTTTTCAAAGCTTACACCGCGCTCTGAGAAAGCGGATGTGATTATTGAAAAAGAGCCGACCTGGTCTTTGACGTGAATTCTTAAAAACTGCTGGGCGTAGATATCTGACGGCTGCTTCAGATTTCTTTCATACTGCGGGGCGACAAAGCTGTTTCCGTTTACGCCGAGACGCATGTTTTTCATAACCGCGACCAGATCGGAAACGACTGATGTCGCAGTCGGCATGCTTCCGGCGCCAGGGCCGTAAAACATCGTTTCTCCAACAGCTTCTCCGTATACGTAAACGGCATTAAACTCGTTATGCACCGCAGCGAGCGGATGATGATCAGGGAGCAGTGTCGGCTGAACGCTGACCTCGATTTTATTGTCATCACGCTGGGCGATGCCGATCAGCTTCATTGTGTAGCCGAGCCGTTTGCTGAAGCTGATGTCTTCATCCGTAATGCGGGAAATCCCTTTTACTTTGACATCGTCCAAGTCGACATTCATAGAGAAACCGAGACGGGCTAAAATCGCCATCTTGCGTGCGGCATCGAGTCCTTCTACATCGGCGGTCGGGTCCGCTTCCGCGAATCCGAGATCCTGCGCTTCCTTCAGCACTTCTTCATACGGGCTTTTTTCTTTAATCATTTTCGTTAAGATGAAGTTCGTCGTTCCATTGACGATTCCCATCATTTTTGTGATCCGGTCAGAGGAAAGCCCGTCTTCGAGTGTACGTAAAATCGGAATTCCGCCGGCGACACTCGCTTCATAATACAAGTCACAGCCATTTTCCTTTGCGGCGGCTAAAAGCTCTGAGCCGTACACAGCGATCAGATCTTTATTTGCTGTCACGACATGTTTTTTCGCTTTCAAGGCGTCGAGCAAGTATTGCTTCGTCTGTTCGACACCGCCGATGACTTCAATAATCACATCGACCTCAGGGTCATCGATCACATCATAGACTTCCGTCGTCAGCACTTCTTTCGGCAGGTCTGCGTCTCGTTTTTTATTAATATCTTTAACTAGCACTTTTTTGATCGTCACCGGACAGCCGACCTGGTGCATAAGCTTATCCTGATGATCTTGTATAATTTTGACGACACCGCTTCCCACGGTTCCCAGTCCTAACAGTCCAATACGAATTGCTTCCAAAGAGAAACTCCACCTTTCTTCCTTTTGTCCACTTGAAAAGGACAATTGTTAACCCTTCACAGACATTTAAGTTACAAATATTATATAAGCCCGCTTTTGTTTTGACAAGCGGCTGAATATTGATTTCGCGGTCATGAAAACGCTTAACACACTGATATGACAAGATTCTCTATTTTCTAAATATTTTTGCGTTATATTTTCTTACGAAATGCTTCCTTTTCCGAGCCAGGCGACAGGCGGGACAAAAACCTGCGCCGCTCTGACATTCAGCATGTCGTGACATGTCTGCAAAAACTGTTCATAACGGGTGCAGTCGGCAAGAATGTAGTCCAGCTGCTCTTCGTAAAAATGCTTTTCAGACTCATGAGAGATGTAATAGCTCTCCACCGTCTCGAAAAAATGGAGCGGAAACAGCAGGCGGCTGTAAAACAGGCGTTTGGAAAAGGAGGATAACGGCGTAACTTGCTCATATTCCTGTAAAAACAAAAACCCGTCATTGAGCAAGTCGTCACGATGATACAAATACGTGCTGCGCATATATTCCGCAATATCACGGGCTGCATGATCGAATACCCAATCTCCCGGAATGCGGATCAATGAATCAGCCGACCAGGTATCCCGCTCCATCCGCTGATGGCAGATCGTCCCCGAGTCTTCCGTGCCGGGATTGTCATCCAGCTCCGTATCCACTAAATATTGAATGGCATTTTCCGCTAAGCCTGAATAATAAGGAAATGCTTCGATCATTTTCTTTTCGAACGGTTCAAGCGGAGACATATGAATTTTCTGCATCCAAAATGATTCCAGCTGATCCACCCGTTTTCCCCATAAGTCTTTCCATTGACCGATTCTGCCCGCTTCTTTCACTTCGTAAGGAAAACCCCGCCCTTTTCTGTGGAATTCAGCAAGCTCCCCTCCGACAGAAAATGACCGGTTTGAGACGGGAATCGGCGCTTTTAAGAGCGCATATGTTTTGCCTTCGTCCTCAAAGGTCAGCTCTCCTTCCTTCGTAAAGATAAACACTGAAACGTATGGGTCACTTTGTTCTTGTAAATACTGACTCATGTAATAAAGCTCCGTCAGCTCTGATTGCGAAAAGCCGGAGACGGGAATAATAAGAAAGAAGGAATTAGGCGTCTGGAAGCATTGGTATTTCTGATAAACGGAAAGCTGTCTGACATGGATGCCGTATTTTTCTTTAATGATGCTTTTCATCATAATCACCTGCCTGAAAAATTAGAGCTATTCACATCGTAGTCATACGCCGGCGGAATTATGAATACATATTGTATTCCTTTGAATGAAGAGGAGAAACATCGTACACATCGGAAGGATGCTGTATAAACTAGTAAAAAAAGATTGGGTGAAGCAAATGTCAGAAAAGGAACAACTGAATCAGGTGGAAGCTGTCGCCAGAGCGCGTTTACAAGAACGGGGAGTTGAGACGGATGATATTGCCGAGCTTGTGTATTTCCTTCAGAAAAAATATCATCCTGATTTGACGATAGAGGTATGCAGGCTCAATGTGGACCGCGTCATCGCGAAACGCGAGGTGCAAAACGCGATTTTAACGGGAATAGAATTAGATGTGCTTGCCGAACAAAAAAAGCTGTCTGAACCGCTTCAGACTATTTTGGCGATTGATGAAAGCCTGTATGGGGTTGACGAGGTGCTCGCCTTCTCTATCGTGAATATATACGGCTCGATCGGCTTTACGAATTACGGTTATATTGACAAAGAAAAACCCGGCATTCTCGGGCGGTTAAATGATAAATCAACGGGCGAATGCCATACGTTTCTTGATGATATCGTCGGCGCAATCGCAGCAGCGGCTTCAAGCCGGCTTGCCCACAGCGCCAGAAATACAGAATAAGGACGGCCGTCATGGCCGTCCCTTTTTTATAGATGTTCAATCCATTCAGTTAAAGAGTCAATCGCATATGTCGGCTTCTGATCGTAACCGGCCATATGCTCACGCTTTGTCACTCCGGTATGAACGAGCAGCGTATCCATGCCCGCATTGATGCCGGCCATAATATCCGTTGCATAGTTATCGCCGACCATGAGTGTTTCGGAAATATCCGTTCCGAGCACACGCATCGCCTGTTCCATAATAATGGATTCCGGCTTGCCGATAAAGACAGGCTCAACGCCTGTGGACACCGTCAAAACGGATGTCAGTGAGCCGTTCCCCGGCAAAAGCCCTCTTTCAGTCGGAATGGCGACGTCGCCGTTTGTTGAAATAAACCGGGCGCCGTTTCTGATCGCCAGACATCCCGTAGCCAATTTTTCATATGTAATGCCGCGGTCGATTCCCACAACGACAAAGTCCGCGTTTTCTTCTCCGAAGCTCAGCCCGTTTTCTTCGATAGCCTGGCGGATGCCTTCTTCGCCGATCACATACACCGACGCATCTTTTTTCTGCTGGGCGATATGCTGCGCAGTCGCCATGCTTGTTGTGAAGACCTGTTCTTCAGAGGCCGGAATGTCAAAGCTCATCAGTTTGTCCGCCACCTGCTTCGGCGTCCGGGAGGAATTGTTCGTCACGAATAAATACGGAATGCCGCGCGCTTTAAGCGTTCTCACGAATTCACACGCTTCTTCGATTTTTTCCGTCCCGTTGTACATTGTGCCGTCCAAATCAATCAAATATCCTTTATAATCCTTCATACTCAACACTCCTGTGGATTTTCTCACTTGTTGTTATTTAAATGCGGAAACAGGGCCTAACTCTGTTTCAAGGTAGGTTCTTACGCGGGCCGGAAAGGCTTTCAGCACGTCTCTGGTTGACGAGATCAGTGTAAACAGCTCCTGATGATCGGCGTGCTGATATTCCTGAACAAGCTGCTTTCTGGAAGAGATCAATTGCTTCAGCTTATTTCCTTCTTCCTCAGCTACCACCTTTTCGTCCGTCAGAATATCCATGATGTCGTCATAACTTCCCGGATCGCGCATGATAAAGCCGTCAATCATATCATTTCCGACATCGAGAATGCATTCGATCAGAAGATGGCTGATCCGCTCAAGCGCTCTTTTTTCGATCTCGCTCTGCCAAGCCGGCGTGCTGTCAAACAGCGCCAGCTGATTCTCAAAAAAACGGAGTGTTTGTTCGATATTATTTCTGTCAACAAAATACACGTGACAGCATCCCCTTCTGCATCAATTATTTTCTGATTCGTTTTAGAACAAAATACGCGCAGCCGAAATTGCAGTATTCGTAAATGTATTCGTCCAATGTGCTGATTTTCGTTTCAAAGGTTGCTTTTTGATTCTGGTCATCAAAGAAGCCTTTGAGCCGCAGCTGACTGTATCCCCAGTCCCCCACAATGTAATCATATTTATTTAATATGTCCGAATAGCGGGCTTTGAACGCTTCTTCATTAAAGCCGTTTTTAAAATCATGTACGAGTTCAAACTCGGCATTTTGAATAAGAATCATGTCTTCACCTCTTTTATCACTCTTTACTATCATAATTCATTGACTTCTGTGCATCAATTGCAAAATGAGACGCTTCGGATTGCGGAGAAGATTTTTCCCTTTTATATCCAGTTTAGCGGTTCAGACGGTCCTTATTCAAGAATGACTTTTTTTTCGGCTGAAACGGCTCCATCACAAAAAACCCAAAACCTGCGGCGTTTTGGGTTTTTTCGGCTTATATTATGCTTGGGCCTGGCGTTTTTTAGACGCTTCGTTTACTTGTTCATCCGCATGATAGGAAGAACGGACAAGCGGGCCTGCTTCACAGTGGCTGAAGCCTTTTTGCATCGCGATTTCTTTCAGTTCGGCAAATTCGTCCGGATGATAATATTTTTGAACTTTTAAATGTTTTTTGGATGGCTGTAAGTATTGGCCGATCGCCATGATGTCGACATTGTTCGCAAGCAGGTCGTCCATCACTTCAATAATTTCTTCCTTCGTTTCGCCGAGACCGATCATAATGCTTGATTTCGTCGGGATGTCAGGCTGCATTTCTTTCGCACGGCGCAAGAATTCTAAAGAACGGTCATATGTTGCACGGGCGCGGACTCTCGGTGTCAGGCGGCGCACGGTTTCAATGTTGTGGTTCAGAATATCAGGACGGGTATCCATTAATGTTTTCAGGTTGTCGTAATTTCCGCCCATATCGGATGGCAGCACTTCAATCGTCGTGAACGGGCTTTTTCTGCGGATCGCCCGGACCGTTTCCGCAAAGACGCCTGCTCCGCCGTCTTTCTGATCATCACGCGCCACGGCCGTGATGACGGCGTGCTTTAAGTTCATCAGCGCAACCGAATCAGCTACGCGTTCCGGCTCCTGCAGATCCAGCTCAGTCGGCAGACCCGTTTTGACAGCGCAGAAGCGGCATGCTCTCGTACAGACGGAACCGAGAATCATGAATGTCGCCGTACGTCTGACAGCCCAGCATTCATGGATGTTCGGGCATTTTGCTTCTTCACATACGGTATGCAGATTATTTTCACGCATTAATTTTTTGAGACCCGTATAGTTTTCATTCGTGTTCAGCTTTATTTTGAGCCATTCCGGCTTTCTCAGATGCTCGTCTTTCTTTGCCATTTCCCCATCATCTCCATTATCCCTTTATTCATGTTTATGTGCGAAAAATTTCTATTTCACGATGGATATAAAACTCGCGGATTTCTATTCATAAGTCACTTTAACATAGGAAAAATTTCTCGACAAGGGAAGAGAATTACTTACATTTTCTCGGATTGTTGCCGCAAACTATTTGTATTCAATCCTGAAAGGAGATCATGTTGTGAAAGTTCTGTTATCTGCTCTTCTCCTTTTATCCGTTTTCTGTCCGGCTGCAAGCGGAAAAGAACAATCGGCTTCTGTCTACGACGGACGGATGCAATTGTACCGCAAAGCCGAGGCGGTCACACAGATTCCTTGGTATGTGCTTGCAGCGGTTGATCAATATGAAGAAAATGTCCGCTCGAACCGAAAGGATCTGCCTGAAAAAGCGGGAATCATCAGCATTTATATTCCGGATCATTTGTGGAGCGGGCCTGAAAATCCAAATCCTAAGGACGATGCGCCCCTCAGTATTAAAGTATTTGACGGCATCGGCCTGGACGGCGACGGTGACGGAAAAGCCGAGGTAAGCAATGATGAGGATATCCTTTATACATTTGCACAGTACTTAGCGGGATTCGGAACGGATCTTGACCATATCCGCATCGGCCTCTGGAATTATTACCGCCGTGATCAGACGGTCGGCATTATCACCGAATTCATGACACTGTTCAAGACATTCGGCCGCCTTGACCTCGGAGAGCACGCCTTTCCGCTTCCCGTAAAGACGGATTACAGCTACCGCAGCACTTGGGGAGCCGCGCGGGGATTCGGCGGGCGCCGGATTCACGAAGGAACGGATCTGTTCGCTCGTTACGGGCTCCCCGTCAGATCGACCTGCTACGGGATTGTCGAAATGAAAGGCTGGAACCGCTTCGGCGGCTGGAGAATCGGCATCAGGGATATCAATAACACGTATCACTACTTCGCTCACCTGAACGGCTTTGCAAAAGGCATTCATAAAGGCCAGATCGTCAAACCCGGTGAGGTGATCGGTTCTGTCGGAAGCTCCGGCTACGGCCCGCCCGGCACCGCAGGAAAATTTCCGCCGCATCTTCACTACGGGATGTATAAAGATAACGGCAGATCGGAATGGTCTTTTGACCCGTATCCTCATTTAAGGGCATGGGAACGGAAAGAAATCCGCAGGAAAAAGTAAACACACAGCCGCCAGAAGAGAATGCGGCTGTGTGTCTTTATTTGTCTTTCTCCTTTTTTTCATTCGGCAGCTGAACGGAAGGCGTCACACCTGATCCGCCGCTTCCGTTATAAAACTGCGGCACTTCTCCTTGAATGGCTTTAATGGAGACCGGAATATTATTTGTCACGACTGATGTTTTGCTGGCAAACGGGATAATCACCTTCACTTTAATCTCCACGAAAATACTGATATCAATCAGGGCATTGTTGATGCCGTACGGCTTTATTTTTGTTTTCACGTCAGTTAACGCATCGCCGATCAAGTTAAAGCGCACGGGGATTTTCGGCCCGAGATTCCCAAGAATGCTGTTACCCGTGACCTGCCCTAAAGGGATGTTAATCATAATTGCATCGGCCGTTTTGGCGCCTTTTTCTGTTTCATGCTGCTTATTGTTCGACTCCGCTTCCTTCAGATGAGCCTGAAGCTGCTTTGTCACTTTCGCCTTCATGCTGTTGACCACTTGTGTATTAAAATCCATCGTTGTGACTTTTCCGTTTTCATCCGTTTTCATATCGACCATATCTTTCACATTGTCGCTGTGAGACATGTATTCTTCAATGGATTCTGTAATGACCTCTGTCGCCACCCGTTTTGTTTCCATTTCTCCGATGTTCATCAGCACCGGTTTAATTGAGGAGTTGATCATCCAAAGGCTGATGACCGTCGATATGATAAAAAAAGCAAACGACAGAAGAAGCACATACCGAAAAGGCAAAGGCCCTCTCTTGCGAAGAGTGCTCCGGTATCTAGGCAAGAAAAATCCCCCCTTACATATCACAATGTATGCTTGTAAGAGGGGACATAGTAATTTATTTTTACTCTTAAAAAGTCACGCTTTCCTTCATTCAAGTGCCCGCGGCAGAAATGGACCGGCGAACGAACACCTCTGACATTACGGCTGCCGCGCGAGCTTCCATGCGAGCAGATCTCTTAAAAACTCCGGCATAAAGTATTGTTTTTCTTTCGAATCACGGATCTCAGGGAACAGCTTTCCGAGTGTGAACATGTCGAGAACGGCAACCGAGTATATCCGGTCCGGATCAAGCTCTTCTCCGTTCACTTTCACATTGATGAGGTGCGTCACCCCGTCTTCAAGGATGTCAGTCTGCACCTCTGCTCCGGCATATACCATCCTGCCCATGACTTCTCCGCGGAAGCCGAGGCCTTTAATCCGCATCTGCTCCATTTTTTCAGAGGCAGCCTGGCTGATTGTTTCTTGAAGTTCCCTGCCTGAAAGACGCACGGCGACCGGATTGATCGGATGGGGGCAGATGCGGTGCAGATCAAGCTTTGTGACAGGCCCCTTTCTTAAAGGCCCCAAAATAACACCTGAATTCACCATGCTGACTTCACAGCCGCACCAGCTTTTCAGCGCTTCAGCTAGAAGAAGCGGAAGGGGCGATTCTTCAAACCACTTCACGCCGGCTTCTTCATTCAGATCGGCGACTTGTACGGAGAGCAGGTTTTCCGCTTCCCGTTCTTTCTCTTTCAGATAAGCCGCCGTATCTTCAGATTCACCGTGCCAATCAGCCATTTTCTGCACAGATGCCTGTTTGCTGACGATGGTTCTTGATTCACTTTCGATCGTCAGCTCGACACAGCCGACGTAGTTCCCGTATTTCTCCGCACAGGCAAGCAGTACGCCGTTTATGTCCTGGCCGTCCTCAAGAAGGTGGTGCGTATGCGATTCAAGAATGACATCAATATCGGGGAATTTTTCCGCTGCGGCCCGGTCATCGATCAAGCCTAAATGCGAAAGCAGAATGATGATATCCGCTTTGCCCTTGATATCGTCAAGTGATTCTTGAATGCTTTTTTCCGCATCCGTCACCGTCCAGCCAAGCTTTTGATAGACGGGATAATACGGCACCGTGACGCCGAGTATGCCTGCGGTCATCCCGTTTTTCAGCGTTTTGATCACGTATGGCTCGGCCCATTCCGGCCGCTGTCCGGCCGCATCAAACAGGTTGGACACTATGACGGGAAACGCGGCATGATTATATAAATCCGCCAGTTCATCATGAGGCAGCGTAATTCCTTCATTATTCCCGACGGCGGCCGCATCAATCTCAAGACGGTTTAACAAGTCGACATTCGCTTTGCCGAAGGTCGCTTCCGTTATCATTTGAAATCGGTCCATATGGTCGCCGATGTCGAAAACGAGTGTTTCCTCCCCGTCTTTTTCATGCTCATGTTTCTTCTGCTCAATATAATGTACGATTTTCGGCCAATTTTCGAAATGGCTGTGCAAATCATTCGTATGATATAAACGGAGCTTCTCTAACATACCATCTCTCCTACCTTTTAGCTGAATATCCCTTGATAAATCAATTCACAGCCGATCAAAATCAAGACGATCCGCATGAAAAGCACGATCGTTTTCGTCTGCACCCGCTTGTTGACCCACGCGCCCATTTTACCGCCGAACCATGCGCCCGGAATAAGACACAGCGCATACAGCCAATTGACATGGCCTTCTGCGATATGTGACACGGAACCTGTCACGGAGGATAAGAAAATAATGAGCATTGACGTCGCCACAGCCACTTTCGGCGGGAACAAAAATAACAGCATCATGGCCGGAACCATAAGAGAGCCGCCGCCAATGCCGAAAAGACCGCCCAATAAGCCGACGAAAAAGGCAATCGCGATACCGGTAAACATACGGTACGAATATGTATAAAGCTCACCCGATTCATCCTCAAATGTCCGGATCATGCCTTTATGCGCTTTATTGACCGGTTTTGCTTTCGCCTTCAGCATTAATGTAATGGAAATCAAGATCATAAAAAATCCGAACCAGACGGAAAACGTATGCGCATTAAAGAGTTTAGACAAATACGCGCCGATGATGCTTCCCGGGCCGGAACCGATAAAAAAGATCAGCCCGCTTTTGTAATCAACGGTTTTATATTTCATATAGGCCAGAGTTGATGACAGACCCGTAAATATAATCACCAAAAGGGACGTGCCGATGGCAGTCTGCGGTGTTACGTCATGGAAAAACGGAGTCATCGTGCTTAAATAGAGCATTGCGGGCACAATAATAATTCCTCCCCCAAGCCCGATCAGGCTGCCGACCGTTCCCGCGATAAATCCTAATATAATTAAAATAAGATAAGACATGTGTCTTGAAACCTCTTTTCTAGCTGAATAGGTCAAGCTGCTTCGGAGCAAGCCCGGTATATTGTATATCTAGCATTTCAAGCATCTCAAGGCCGTTGTCGGCGGCGTCTCCGCCTGAGTTATTATTGAAGAGCACGTACAGATTGCGCGACTGCTTTTTCAGCTCCTGAAGATTGTTTTTCCAATCTTTGAGTTCCTGTTTATTATAGCGGTATAAATATCTGACCTCACGCCAGTTTTGCCCGCCGTCAGGTTTGACCCAGCCCTGCTTGTTCCGTCCGTGAAAACGGACAAGCGTTTTTTCTTCATCCGTTGCTTTCAGGACGGTCGGAATGCTGCCCTCGCCGATTTGCGGCTCGTCACATATGGTGTGAATCCAGCCTTCCGACTTCATAAAGGAAAGCGTCTGCTCGTAAAACGTTGGGGAAAACCATGACCTGTTGCGGAATTCAAGCGCACACGGGATATCACCCATCTGCTGCCTGCACCATCTTAAATATGCGACGTTTTCTTTCTTGCAGTCAAACCACGGCGGGAATTGGAACAGCACCATAGCAAGCTTTCCATGCTCTATATACGGCGTCAATGACAGCTTAAACGCTTCAAACATCTCTTCCTTCGTTTCAAAAGGAATATCGCCGCGCTGATGGCCCGTCATCCCTTGATATGCTTTGATGATAAATTGAAAAGTTTCCGGCGTCTCTTTGACCCACCTCTCGTTATTGCGGGCGGGCTGTATCGCGTAAAAGCTCGCGTCCAGCTCAACGATGGGAAAATGAGAGGAATACGCCTGCAGTTTTTGCGGGCCCACCGTTTTAGGCGGATAGATGCTGTCATGATCCCCCCAACCCGTCAGTCCGATATAAATCACATTCCTTCACCTCTCAATCTAGTTTATCACAGGTGTTTTTCTCTTTCCGTCTCCATGTTTTGTCTGAATGCAGTTTTCAGATACCGGTATTGATGTTCATTGGTGTCCGAAAATGCTTCACTTCTGGTAGAAGGGATATGCTGATAGACGACAGGCTCCGAAAACTGTCCCCTCGTAAAATCGTATATCTCCCCTTCTATTCGGTTATAAAAATGCCAGCTTGTGCCGGTTTTTGTTTTGAGAATGTCACCGCCGTAAACATCTTGGATGACTAAAGCCGTCACGCCGCACTGGCCTTTGGCCGGGCATTCTTCCGTCCATTTTGTACTGGACTGCCGCGACCAGGATGCCGTTAATATGTTCAAGATTTGATCATACAATGTGTTTTACTCCTTTTTATAAAAAGATACCACGTTGATGAAATTTTAAAAACAAGCAGGGCGGAAATCAAAAAAACCCGGCGGTAAAATCCGCCGGGCTTACGAAGGAACGACCAGCGTTCCGTCAATGCCTTCTTTTGCTTTCTTCCCGTCACTGTACACGCACCGGCCTTTGCTGTATGTAGCCGAAATGCGGGAGGGAAAGGTATGTCCTTCGTAAAGGCTTAGCTTATGCTTTGCAAACATCGATTCTCTTGTGACAGTGTACGGCTCCATGCTGACGAGCACAAAATCCGCATCACACCCTGCTTCCAGCCGCCCTTTTTTCTGAAGGCCGAATCGCCGCGCAGGTGCTGCCGCTGTCCATTCAGCGATGGTTTCAAACGGAATCTGATGCTCAAGCGCGAGTTCCAGCATCCCTAATAAAGTAAACTGCCCGCCGCTGATTCCGCCCCATGATAAAAACAGATTATCCTCCCGCTTCAAGGATGGACGGCAAGGGGAATGGTCAGAGGAAACCATGTCAATGTGCCCCGCAATGAGCGCCTCGATCAGCGCTTCCTGCGACTCCCGCGGCCGGAGCGGAGGCGCGCATTTTGCGACAGAGCCCTTTTCCCGTAAATCGTCATGGCTGAACAAGACATAATGCGGGCATGTTTCGACTGAAACATCGAGCCCTTCCTGTTTCGCCTCTCTGATCAGCCGAACCGCTTTCGCCGTGCTGATATGAACAAAATGCACCGGGCACCCTGTCACCCTCGCATACTGAATGGTGCGATATACCGCTTCAGCTTCAGCTTCCTCCGGGCGGGAGGCGGCGTACGCATCCGCATCCACCTTTCCTTCATTGGCCAAAACCATCTGCAAATAACTTGTGAGCGCGTCGCTTTCCGCGTGAAGAGCGAGGATTTTCCCTGTTGCCGCGATTTCCGCCATGCCTTTGAGCAATGTCCGTTCATCAACAGAGCGGAACTCATCTGTGCCTGATCTTGATAAAAATGCTTTAAATCCGATCGCTCCCGCTTCAGCCATCGGACGGATGTCCTCGATATGGCCGGGCACCAGGCCGCCCCATAGCGCAAAATCCACGGCTGATTTTTGTCTGCCGAGTTCAGCTTTTGCGTGTAGATGCTCTGCCGTTACGGTTGACGGGATGCAATTGAGCGGCATATCAAAATAGGTAGTGCAGCCGCCTGCCGCCATCATTTGAGAGCCTGTTTCAATCCCCTCCCAGTCCTCTCTGCCCGGTTCATTGAAATGAACATGGCAGTCTATCGCACCGGGAAACACGTACTTTCCGTCTGCTTGGATGATTTCTGCCCCGCTTGTTTCAATGACAGAACCCACCTCGGCAATGATACCGTTTTGAACTGCGATATCAACTTCCTTCACACCATCTGGCGTAACTGCCTTCGCACCTTTTATCACCATATCGTAAGCCATACCGATCCCCCCATGTCAGGTTGACGATTTTTCATGTCAGTTTATGTAACACAATCCATTCTATTTTCAACAGTTTACTGCTACTATAATCGTATTACATCAGCAAAACCGCTAGAATTCCTATTGAAAATTATTCATCTTAACCAATCTTTTTATAGAAAAGGAGAATACGCTATGAATATTTTTGATGTGATGAGAATACCGGCTTTTGAAAACGCTCATTTAATCGCTGGAAAAGCAGGAGGGGAAAGAGAGGTTCAGCATGTCAATATGATGGACGCACCGGATATTGCAGACTTCCTGCACAAGAATGAATTGCTCGTCACCACCGCGTATCACCTGAAGGATCACCCGGACCAGTTATCTGAATTGATTCGGCAAATGGCAAAACGCGGCTGCGCGGGTCTCGGCATTAAAACTAAGCGCTACTTGGAGGATATCCCGCAAGAAATCATCGAACTGGCCGATTCATACGCGTTTCCGATCATTGAGCTTCCGGAACACATCCGTCTCGGCGATATTGTGAATGCAACACTCAGCCGTATTCTCGATATGCGTTCCAGCGAGCTTCAGCAAGCCATTTACGCGCACAAAAAATTCACAAACCACATTATGAGCGGCAAAGGGCTGCAATCTCTCCTCAAAAAGGTCTCAGACCTGCTTCAGATACCCGTGCTGCTTCTGGACCAGCATGCCAAAATGCTGTCTGCGTCCCATCAGATCTCAATTGAGACCGAAAAGCTAAAAAGAGTCCTGAACACCGTATCCGGGCCGTTTTTCACTTGTTTTTCCGCAATCTCCGATCAGAAAACATATTCCGTCCTTCCTATTTATAATCACGAAAAAAACTGCGGCTTCCTGCTGATACCGGACATGGTGCAGGCCGGCGACAAAGGATTGATTCTCACCATTGAGCAAGCGGCCAACGTAATATCCTTTGAACTGCTGAAGGAAAATGCGCTGAAGCAATTCAGCAAACGTGCGCGCAATGAGTTTTTCAGCAATTTTATTGAGCGCACATTTTCTTCAGATGATGAAATCAAAAACCGGGCGAAGGAATTCAAGCTGTGCTGGGATCAAAAATACATGTGCATCGCCGGCAAACTCGACCGGAATAACGATTCGATCAGCTTCACAGAAAATCAGCTCGCCTCCGACGGTGTCTTCGACTTTCTTGAAGGTGAATTATCAGCCTTCCCGTTTCCGCCCCACCTTTTTATAAAAGGAAATGTCGGCATTATTCTGATAGAAGCGACAGACAGCTGGAATGAAATGCACGCCTCGGTGATCAGCTTTTTAGAGCAGTTCCAAACACAGGTCAGAGCTCAATTTAAGCGGACGGTGTCCTTTGGCATCAGCAATATATGCCAAAAGCTCATTGACGTCCCCGACGCTTTCACAGAGGCTTCTGATGCTCTGCACTCTGGGCATTTGTCAAGAAGCACGGAGTTTATCCAGGTGTATCACGCGAAAGATGTGCCCGAGCTTCTCCGCCTGCTTCCGGTTGAGGATTTGAAGAAGTTTTACAGTTCCACGCTTCAAAGCCTCGCTGAAAAACAGCAGGAGGATCAAAGCCTGCTTCATACGCTGTCCGTCTATTTAGAAACACACTGCCAAATCTCCGAGACGGCAAAGCGTCTGTACGTTCATCGCAATACGGTCATCTACCGCCTTGAAAAATGTGAGGATCTGCTGGGCAAAAGCTTAAAAGATCCTGAAACGACGATGCGTTTGCGTCTGGCCTTACGGATGCAGCGGCTGATCAGCTAGCATCCGTCACATAATCTTACAAACTAAATCGTTTTTCGTCACTTCCAGCAATAATGCCTGTCTTTTTCAGCTACTGTACCCAATGACACCCAAAAATCAGCACGCTATCATGTTACTAAAGTTCACATACAAGGAGGGACTATGTTGAAACAAAGATCGTTTGCGGTGTTTTCTCTTGGCCTTCAGCATGTGCTGGCCATGTATGCAGGTGCGATTTTAGTGCCCCTGCTTGTCGGCAGGGCGCTGAATGTAACCTCTGAACAGCTGTCTTACCTGTTAGCGATTGACCTGTTAACGTGCGGCATCGCGACGCTTTTGCAGACCTTGCGCGGCGCACACATCGGCATCGGGCTTCCCGTCATGCTGGGCAGTTCATTTGTGGCCGTCACTCCGATGATCGCAATCGGCGCCAATTACGGCATTCACGCGGTTTACGGTTCCATCATTACAGCCGGTGTGTTCATCTTTTTGTTTGCGCGTTTTTTCGGCAAGCTGACCGTGTTATTCCCTCCTGTCGTAACAGGAACCGTTGTGACCTTAATCGGCCTTTCACTTGTTCCGGCAGGTGTGAAAAATATGGCCGGCGGCGAAAAAATAAACGGCAGCGCCAACCCCGAATACGGTTCGCTCGAAAACCTTCTTCTCTCTGTCGGCGTTCTTGTTCTGATCTTAGTCCTCAACCGCTTTCTCAAAGGGTTTGCCCGAACGCTGTCTGTTCTGATCGGAATCGCCGCCGGAACAACGGCAGCAGCACTCATGGGCAAAGTCAGCTTTTCTGCTGCTGCTGAAGCCCCGTTCTTCCAAATCCCGAAACCGTTTTATTTCGGAGCCCCTTCATTTGAAATCGGACCAATCTTAACGATGCTGCTCGTCGGAATGGTCATTATCGTCGAATCAACCGGCGTTTTCTACGCAATCGGCAAGATATGCGGCAGATCTTTAACCGAGAAAGATCTTGTCAAAGGCTACCGGGCGGAGGGAATCGCCATTCTCATCGGCGGATTGTTCAACGCCTTTCCTTATAACACCTTTGCGCAAAACGCCGGCTTATTGCAGCTGACGAAAGTGAAAACAAGAAATATCGTTGTTACAGCAGGCTGTATCCTTGTCTGTCTCGGGCTGATACCGAAGATTGCCGCCCTTGCTTCTGCCGTTCCTGCTGCTGTACTTGGCGGCGCAACCGTTGTCATGTTCGGCATGGTGATTGCCTCAGGCGTTAAAATGCTCAGCACAGCGGATCTCAAAAACCAATACCACCTCTTGACCATCGCATGCTCAATCGCACTCGGCATCGGCGCCAGCACGGTCCCCGGGATTTTTGCTGAATTCCCCGCTCCAATCAGAATTCTGGTCAGTGACGGCACCATCACCGGCAGCCTGACCGCCATCTTTTTGAATTTATTTTTCAGCCTGCGCGGCAAAAAAGAAAAAACAACACAGAAAACTGAACTTCCGGCATTAGATCATACACTCGCATTAGAAAAAGAGGTGTGAAAAAGATGAAGAAACATCAAAATGCCTTTCAGCTGGCGATACTCGGACTTCAGCATATGCTTGCCATGTATGCGGGAGCCATTCTCGTTCCGCTCATTGTCGGAGCGGCGATCGGGCTGAATGCGGGGCAGCTGACATATTTAATCGCGATCGATTTGTTCATGTGCGGGGCGGCGACTCTTTTGCAGCTGTGGAAAAACCGGCTTTTCGGCATCGGCCTCCCCGTTGTGCTCGGATGTACGTTTACCGCGGTCGGCCCGATGATTTCCATCGGCAGCACATACGGTGTCTCAGCCATATACGGCGCCATTATCGCCGCAGGGCTGATTATCGTCGCAGCCGCGGGCTTCTTCGGAAAGCTTGTCCGCTTTTTTCCGCCTGTCGTGACCGGCTCAATCGTCATGATCATCGGCATCAGCCTGATTCCGACGGCAATGAATAATCTGGCCGGAGGTGAAGGAAGCAAAGACTTCGGCTCACTGGACAATGTGCTCCTCGGGTTTGGCGTCACGGCTTTTATCTTATTGCTGTTTTATTTCTTTACAGGCTTTATCCGCTCCATTTCGGTTTTGCTCGGCCTTATCGCAGGTACAGCGGCCGCATTCTTCATGGGAAAGGCCGATTTTTCTAATGTCATGGAGGCGTCCTGGCTTCATATTCCGTCTCTGTTTTATTTCGGCATGCCGACCTTTGAGCTGCCGGCTGTTGTGACGATGGTTCTCGTTGCGATTGTCAGTCTGGTCGAATCGACAGGTGTTTACTTTGCGCTTGCCGATATCACAAACCGCAGGCTGTCCGAGAAGGATCTGGAAAAGGGCTACCGGGCGGAAGGCCTTGCCATCGTGCTTGGCGGCTTATTTAACGCGTTTCCCTACACAGCTTTCTCGCAAAATGTCGGTATTGTCCAGCTGTCAAAAATGAAAAGTGTCAACGTCATCGCCGTCACGGGAATGATGCTGATGGCAATCGGCCTGGTTCCAAAAGCAGCGGCACTGACAACAGTGATTCCAACCCCCGTTCTCGGCGGCGCGATGATCGTCATGTTCGGCATGGTCATTTCTTACGGGATCAAAATGCTTTCCAGCGTTGATCTCGACTCCCAAGGCAACCTGCTGATTATTGCCGCTTCCGTCAGCTTAGGGCTCGGCGCAACGACAGTTCCCGCGTTGTTTTCATCTCTTCCGGGAGCGGCTTCAGTCTTGGCAGGAAGCGGAATTGTGATCGGCAGTTTGACGGCCATTGCATTGCACGCTTTTTTTCATACCAAACAGCCGGATCACGCTGAAATAAAAACGTAAAGGAAGATGCCAATGTTCACTATCGATGACCTGAATCAAATGGAAAGACACACACTGACAGACACGCTGGGATCTATTTTCGAACACTCTTCATGGATTGCGGAGGAAGCTGCGGAATTACGCCCGTTTTCTTCCCTTTCTGACCTTCACCGCAAAATGGCCGGCATTGTAAAAGCCGCGGACCGCCAGACGCAGCTTGATTTAATCAACAAGCATCCCAGGCTCGGAACAAAGAACATAATGAGTGATGCCTCAGTAAGCGAGCAGCGAAACGCAGGGCTCAGCAAACTTGAACAAGAGGAATACGAGGAGTTTCTCAAGCTGAATGAACACTATTATGAACGCTTCGGCTTTCCTTTTATTTTAGCGGTAAAGGGGAAAACGAAACAGGACATTCACCGGGCCCTAGTGAAAAGGCTCGAGAACGAACAGGAAACCGAGTTCCAGCAAGCCCTTATCGAAATTTACCGCATCGCCCGCTTTCGGCTGGCTGACATCATCACTGAAAAAGGAGAGACGCAAATGAAAAGAACCATGTCTTACGGCAAAGGAAATGTATTTGCATACCGAACGTTTTTAAAACCGCTCACAGGAGTAAAGCAAATCCCAGAATCATCTTTTGCCGGGAGAAGCAATACCGTTGTCGGCGTTGATGTGACATGCGAAATTGGCGGAGAAGCCTTCCTGCCGTCATTTATAGACGGGGATAACACCCTCGTTGTGGCTACAGACTCAATGAAAAACTTTATTCAGCGCCATTTCGCTTCCTATGAAGGGACTACAATTGAGGGATTCTTACACGATGTGGCTCACCGATTTTTAAATACGTATTCTCATATGGACACGATTACTCTGACAGGCGAAGAGATTCCATTTGAAGCAATGCCCGCATATGAGGCGCAAGAGCTCCGCACAAGCCGGCTCGTTTTCAGAAGATCGCGCAATGAACGGGCTCGTTCTGTGCTGAAAGCGGAACGAATCGAGGATACCATAACGATTAAGGAGCAATACAGCGAAATCATAGATCTCCAGCTCGTCAAGGTGAGCGGCAACTCCTTCGTCGGCTTTATTCGCGACGAATATACGACTCTCCCCGAAGACGGCAACCGCCCGCTGTTTGTCCATCTAAACATTGGCTGGCATTATGAAAACACAAATGACGCATACGCTTCTGATCCCGCCCGCTACGTCGCCGCTGAACAAGTCCGCGACTTGGCAAGCGCCGTATTTCACGAGCTTGAAACCCCTTCAATCCAAAATTTAATCTATCATATCGGCTGCAGAATTTTAACGAGATTCCCGCAACTCACTGAAGTCAGCTTCCAATCTCAAAATCACACATGGGACACAGTCGTGGAAGAAATTCCGGGGTCCAAAGGAAAAGTCTACACCGAACCGCGCCCGCCATTCGGCTTCCAGCGTTTTACCGTGACAAGAGAAGACGCCGAGAAAGAAAAACAGAAAGCCGATGAAGCCTTAGGGAGCCTGAAGGCTTGATGGGAAAGCTGACGACCCATATCTTAGATTTAACCTGCGGCAAACCCGCGGCGAACGTAAAAATCGAATTGAAGCGGCTGGGCGGCGGAGGCTTTAGGAAAGAGGCATACACTAACGATGACGGCAGAGTCGATGCGCCGCTTCTCGCAGGTGAAGAGCTGGTGTCCGGAGAGTATGTGATGGAGTTTCATGCAGGGGACTATTTCGCGAGTAGAAACGTGAACACAGCCGCTCAGCCGTTTTTAACCATCGTCACCGTCAGGTTTCACATTGCAGATTCTGATGCGCATTATCATATCCCGCTTTTGCTGTCGCCGTTTGGTTATCAGGTGTATAGGGGAAGTTAATTAAAAGGAAGCCCGCCGGTGAGGCGGGCTTCTCCAAGTATGTCTTACACTCTTTTTACTTGGCGGCATTCACAGCTACAAGGAAAGAGATGTATTCACTGCTGTTTGTGCATGAATGAAAGCCGTATCAAATAATGGCACTTCAGAATCCTCGGCTTTTACTAATAATCCAATTTCAGTACATCCGAGAATAATCCCTTCTGCACCTCGATCCACCAAATGATTGATAATCTTCTTATACATGGTTTTAGACGACTGTTTGATTTCGCCTAAACACAGCTCCTGATAAATAATATGATTGATTACTTCTCTTTCCTCATCAGCAGGCACAATGACATTGATATTGTGAGACTCAATACGTGATTTATAAAAATCTTGTTCCATCGTATACTTCGTTCCAAGTAAACCTACTGAACGAATACCTTGTCTTGTGATTTGATCGGCAGTTGCATCTGCAATATGTAAAATAGGGATGGTGATCATTTTCTGGATATAGCCAATCACTTTATGCATGGTATTTGTACATATGACGATAAAATCTGCACCGGCTTTTTCTAATGATCTCGCAGCCTCCCCCAAAGCTGCACCCGCCTTATCCCAAGCCCCTTCAGACTGATAGTGTTCAATCTCTTTAAAATCAACACTGTATAAAACGCATTTTGCAGAATGCAGCCCTCCTAGTTTCTTTTTTATCTCTTCATTGATCATTCGATAATATTCAGCCGAAGATTCCCAGCTCATTCCGCCAATAAGGCCGATCGTTTTCATATCACCACTCCTGAATTTTTCTCAGAATATAATCAATTATTCTAAAGTATCGATTAGTCTTATACAATTATTGATTTTCAGAAATGGCCTGCGGGGAAAATATCCCGAAGTTTTTTAGATACTAAAAGTCCGCTCTTAACAGCCGAACTCCCTTTTCCCTCTGTTGAGCTCTCTTCTAATCCTCCAAGCCGACCGCATAATTCCGCCATACCCGGTACACCGGCACAAATTCCCTGCCAGCCCTTCTTCTATGTCTTCATCTGTGGGATGCGGGTTTTCTTCGAACAATGCTTTAAGCGCAATGATCATTCCCGGCGTACAGTAGCCGCATTGGAAGCCGCCTTCTTCCAGGAAAGCGGTTTGGCACATGTCCAGCTCTTCTTTTTGAAGCCCCTCGATGGTTGTGATGGAATGGCCGTCTGCTTGATAGGCCATCGTCATGCACGCATTGGCAAGCTTCCCGTCAATTAAAATGGAGCATGCTCCGCAGCGGCCGATTCCGCAGGACACCTTTGTCCCGGTCAGCTGAAATTCCTTTCTAAGCAAATCACTCAGACGTGCCGTGGGAATGGCTGAAATCTCCCGCTCCTGCCCATTTACGGTCATTTGGTACTGTCCCTTTTTTACAGGAAGTGATCCAGCTTCTTTTACGTCCATTGCTTCAGCCCCTTTCTGTCTATCGCTTCAAGCAGCTCTTCTCTTGAAATCGGCAGCTTGTTTATCCAGCAGCCGACCGCATCATGGACAGCCTTTACAATAGCGGGAGTGATAGCGATCGTTCCGATTTCGCCAACTCCCCTCGGGCCATATGCGTCTCCCTTCATCAGTTCTTCTATTGCGATCACCTTCATGTTAGGAACATCTTTGACGACAGGGATTAAATAGTGATCGAGATTTTCCGCGGCATAACGGCCGTCCGTCATTTTGGCCTCCTCCATCAGCGTATAGCCGAGAGCCATGGCGGCGCCGCCTTCAATTTGGCCCCGATAACCCTGCGGACTGACAATCGGCCCTGCCGCAATAGCATGCTCACAATCTATCACTTTGACATCACCTGTTAACAGATCCACCTCCACTTCAACGGCGGCTGCTCCGAATGAGTAGAGAAAATGTCCGCCATCCACAGGATCAGGCGTTGTCGGAAAGTCAAATGCCGTTTCCTCTGCCAAAGGGCCTTTTTCAGCCAGCTCCTTATACGTCACCATGAGTGCCTCTGTGTGTTTGTCACGCAAGCCTTTAGCGCCGGGAATAAGGTTTTCCGCTGAACAGCCGCTCCATTCTGCCGCCCGTTTTTTCAAGCGGGAAAGAAACGGCTTCTTCAAACGCTGAATTGCGTGCCATACCATGCTTGTGCCGCGGGATGCCGTGGAGGAGCCTGACTTCGGCACCTTTGCGGTATCCCCGATCACAATGGAAATATCCTCTGCGGCACAGCCAAGCTCCTCTGTGACGATATGTTCAATCGCGGCCAGAATGCCCTGTCCGCATTCTTCAAATCCGAACGAAGCTGTGATTTTGCCGTCACTTGAAAGGGACAAACGGCCTCCCGCCGCATCCATTCGGCCATACCCCAGCCCGCCGCCGTGCATTGTTATTGCCGCTCCCGTGCCGCTCCGTATATACCCGGAGTACCGGCTTTTTCTTGTGAGAATGGGAGATTCAGAAATGGCATTTAACACCTTTGCCGCTCCGTCAGTCGGTGCAATCCGATGCTCCAGCGGCCCTAAGTCATACGGTTTTCTGATATTTTTTCTTCTCAGCTCCAACGGGTCGATACCAAGCCTATCACTGAGACGGTCGAGATGGGTTTCAAGGGCAAATGTGATTTGATTGCCGCCAAAGCCCCGGAATTCTCCCGCCACCCCGTTATTCGTAAACACAGATATCCCTTCCGTCCGGATATTCGGAATACGGTACGGCCCCGCGGCATGCTCGACAGAAAAATCAAGAACAGCGGGCCCAAGTGTGGCGTAAGCACCTGTGTCCGCTACAATTTTCACGTCATGAGCCAAAAGCTTTCCTGTTTGATCAGCTCCCGTTTTTATTGTCACCTTCATCGGATGGCGCTTAATGCCAGAACGTACAGATTCCTTTCTCGTCTGATGAATTTTGACAGGGCGTCCGCTTTTCAGGGCCAAAAGCGCGGCATACGGCTGGATATTCAGCTCATCCTTTCCTCCGAACGAGCCGCCCATCGGACTCGACACCACCCTGATCTTCTCTTCAGGAATGTCAAAAATACGAGCAAGCTGGAAACGGTCTTTATAGCCGTGCTGTGTTCCTGAATACATCGTAAAGCTCCCATCATCCTCCGGAACGGCTGTGCCTCCTTCCGTTTCCATATACGTATGCATCTGCCGGGGCAGCTCATAGGTTTCTTCAAGAACTGTGTCACACACCCGAAACCCTTCTTCCGCATCACCGTGTGCAAAACATGCACGGTGCAGAATGTTGCCGTCCTCGTGCAGTTTATGCGCGTCCGGCAGAAGCGCTTTTTCCGGTGAATCAATGACCTCCAGTTCTTTATATTCAACGTGAATCAGCTCCAGCGCAGCCTCCGCGATTTCCTCCGTTTCCGCAGCCACGGCGGCAATCGCATCCCCGACATACCGTACTCTGTCCTCGCATAAAACCGGCTGATCAGGGATGACTATGCCAAATCGGTTTAATCCGGGAACATCTTTATGAGTGACGACAGCCCGCACACCTTCCATTTCTTCAGCTTTCATGGTGCAAATCGACACAATCTCCGCATGAGGATAAGCGCTTCTTAACACCTTGCCATGCAGCATTCCGCGAAAGCTGAGATCGGTCATATATTTCAGTTCCCCTGTGACCTTTTCTCTTCCATCCGGCCTGACTCTTGACGGTTTGTTGATCATCATTTATTCCCCTCCCTCAGCCATCAGCTCTGACATAATGACGTTAGCAGCCGCTTTTTTTCTGTATGCCGCTGACATAAAAGCATCTGCGGAAAATGGCAGCTCATGGATAAGCGTTTCGTACAGCTCGTGCGGATCACACCCTGACGCCATCCGCTTCGCTTCACTTTCCAGTAATCTTTCAGGTGTAATATCGGCATGGCCGGCAGCGAGACGAATGCCGCCGTCTTTCAAAAAACGTCCGGCCACAACAGCAGCCGCTCCTGTAAAAGCCTGGCGCCTCCCAAGCTTGCGGTAAAACACACGCTCTCCCTCCGCACGCGGGATGATGACACGCGTGACGATAGCAGCTCCATCGTTTTCATTTGCGAGCCAATCGCCAAGCGGCAGTCTGATCAGCTCGTTTTGATACACGACAAGCTCCGCATCAAGCACGAGCAAGAGCGGAAGCAAATCGCCGATTTTACTCGCGATGTTTCCGCCAATTGTGGCCCGGCTGCGGACACCCGGTGCGGCGACGGCGGAAGCAGCGTCGCTGAAACAGCCAAGCGCACTTTTGATGAAAGGATGCTTTCTGCATTCATTCAGTGTCGTGAGCGCTCCGATCGACACGTGGGTGTCACTGACGCTGATCCCCCTCATCTCTTCAATTCCTTCCAGACTGACAAGGTGCTGTTTCGGAAGAATTCCCTTATCCCACTGAAGCTGAAGCAGTGTGCTGCCCGATGCGGCACACACATCCGGGGCAAACTGCTCTAGAAGCGAATAGGCTTCATCGAGCGCTGCCGGTTTCCATAATTGAATGTTCATCCTCGCTTTTGGCACTTGCCCGTTCATACCATCACCCTCCTCACCATCTCATATTCCTCCGGTGTATCAATATCGTTCAGCTCCGCGTCTTCCTTTGCCTCCAAAACGGCTCCTCTTCCAAGCTGCCCGTTTTTCAGAAGTCTGCGGGCCCCTTCATCTCCCTTTAGCTTCTTTATATAAGGAAAACACGCTGCTGAGAAATAGATTGGCGGGGCAGGAGCGCCTAAAGATGAAGACACGGCAAACGACTCAGGTGCCATTGCCACAAGGGCATTGAGATGATCAACGGAAAGCTGCGGCTGGTCGGCTAACAAAATGACAACGCCGTCCGCTCCCATGCTTTCCGCTTTTCTCACCCCGCTGCTGACTGAATGCCCTTGACCTTTTTCTGCGTCTCGACAAACATGCAGATTCCAGCGTTTTCGAAAAGGCGGAGCGTGATAGGGTGCTCCCATCCATTCAAGGGAAGCATGTTTTGTCCGCTCGACGATCAGCACGTGATCAAGGCCGGACAGAAGAGCCGTTTTCAAGGAAAGCGATCCGATGGTTTCTCCTTTTAGCGGCAAAGCCAGCTTGTTTCGGCCCATCCTTTCGCTTTTGCCGGCAGCGAGAAACACGCCGATCAGATAGGGGCTTCTCATACAACCGCCAGCCGTTTTCTTGTTTGAATGATTTCGGCAACAACGCTGACGGCAATTTCCTCGGGGCCTTCCGCACCGATTGACAGCCCGACCGGACTGTAAAAGTGAGCCGGCGGCTGTTTACCGTTCAGCAGCCGCTTCGTGCGATTCGCCGAACCCAACAAACCGATATAATGAAGGTGTTGAGAAAATAAAAAGTCGATGATCGCTTGATCGTGCTGAAAATGGTGGGTTGCCACAACGGCTGCATCCTGCGGTAAAAACTGAAATTCACTGAGCATTTGTTCCGGAAAAGCGGTGATCAGCCGATCCGCTTTTGGGAATAGAGAGGATGTGCAATAAGCGGGACGCCAATCTGTCACGATCACAGAAAATCCTGTATCAGCCGCCAAATTGGCAAGCGGCACAATATCCGGTCCCGCTCCGAACAGAATGAGGCGCGGCTTCGGTTCAATCCGCTGCATAAACAGGTTGGCAGATGGATCAAAATGAGGTAAATGAAGCGCAGAAACGGTACGTTGTATGTCTTCCAGAGGCGCGCCCGGCCAATTCCCGAAATGCCCGTTTTCCGTCAGAAATAAAGAACGGGAGGAGTCAATCTGCGTAACGGCTGTTACTGCTTTGCCAGCATGAAGGCAGTCTCGCACTCTTTCATAGTGCCGTCTTTTTTCCTGAGTGATTGCTTCCGCATGAATATGAATCATGCCGTTGCACCCTGCTCCCATGCCCCAGGAAAGATCGTCCTCCGCCCGCATATCATAAGAAATCAGCGCTGACGTCAGCTGATCACCCAGCTCACTGATTCTGTGGAATAAATCTTCTTCCACACATCCGCCGCTCAGCAGGCCGACCCTTTCCCCATTTTTCTTAAAGAGCATAGAGGCGCCTGCTTTTCGATATGCGGAACCTTCTACTTGAACAATGGTCGCAAGCACAGCCTCTTCCTGATCTTCCAGGAGCGCATCTACCATCATGTGCAAATTTGCCAATGCTGTATCCCCCTCTCTTACATTGCTGTGAGAATCAACAAGTTCAGCGTGATTTTATAGGTAACTTGTATAAAGAATAGATGATGGAAGAAAAAATGACTCATGCTTCGTCAGAAAATACAACACGGAGAAAGAAGATTTGTAAAAAGAGTCAAACGGAGAAAAACGGATTGGAGAAATAGCACATCATATGACTAAAAAAGCTTGCGGAGATTCCGCAAGCTTTTCTTTATACCGCCGCCTGACGGCCGGCGTTTTCATACACGTCAAGCGCCGCTTGGAGTGCCTTTCCCGCTTCGATCGCTGCACCATGCCTGAGCAGCACAGCCTCCAGCCCGGCAAGCACGAACAGCACATTTTCTTTTCTGCAGCTGTAGCCCATCGTGCCGATTCTCCAGATCTTTCCCGCCAGCGGACCGAATGAGCTGGCAATTTCGATGCCGAATTGCGCCAGCAGCATGCGGCGGACAGACTCGCCGTCAATGCCGTCCGGAATTTCTACACAGGTGACAACAGGCATTTTGCAGCTGTCATCTCCAAACGGATTCAGCCCCATGGCCTGAATCCCTGCCGCTAATGCGTTCTCATGGCGGCGATGGCGCTCAAAGCGGGCTTCAAGACCTTCTTCAAGCACCAGCCTGACACCCTCACGCAAGGCATAGAGCATCGTTGTCGCTTCTGTATGATGATTGAGCCGTCTTTCGCTCCAATAATCCTCAAGCTGGCTCAAATCAAAATAATTGCTTGTGATCGGCCGGTTTCCCGAAAGCGCTGCCCTGTCCGCTTGTGTCGCGATCCCGCGCTCCACCTTTTTACGAGCCGCAATCACATCCGCCACCCGCTCATTATATGTAATCGGCGCCATTCCCGACGGAACAGACAAGCATTTTTGCGTGCCGCCGATGGCCGCGTCAATCTTCCATTCATCCACCTTTACCTCGCAGCCGCCGATCGTCGCGACTGCGTCGACAACAAACAATGCATTGTGTGCGCGGCAGGCTTCGCCGATTGCTTTCAGCGGGTGGATCCTCCCTGTCGATGTTTCGCCGTGCACCATAGCCACGATTTTCGGCTTCACTTTTGTCATTTCCCGTATGATGTCCTCCGGGTCAAAAACCGTTCCCCATTCGCACTCAAGCGTATGAACATTTGCCCCGTACCGCTCGGCGATTTCAGTCAGCAAATAACCAAAGCGCCCGTAAATGGGGATGAGCACATCATCTTCAGGTTCAATGATACTCGCCAGCACCGCTTCGATTCCCGCCCGTGACGTGCCGTCAATCGGGTATGCCCAGCGGTTTTTTGTTTGAAACAGCTCCCGAAGCATTTCCATCGTTTCATTCATGATATCCGTAAACGCCGGATCAAATTGTCCGACAACAGGGGTGCTCATCACTCTTAATACACGCGGATCCACCTCAACAGGGCCCGGCGTCATAATCGTTCTTAACGGCGTGCATAATTCTTTTCTGCCTGACACAGCCATTCCTCCTTTATCAGTAAGCCAGTTTGTATAATAAATCAGTCAGTGCGCGGACGCCGATCTCAAGCTGTCTGGCTGAGGTATATTCCTTCGGTGAGTGGCTGATGCCGCTTCGGCTAGGCACAAACAGCATACAAGCCGGATGGCGCCGTCCGATCATTTGCGCGTCATGCCCTGCTCCGCTCACCATTTCCTCACAGCTGATGCCGTTTTCTGCCGCCGTTTCAAAAGCCGCATCCTTCAGCCTTTTATCCATCGGCACAGGTTCTATCCGCATATATTCATCAATCACGGTGTGAATTCCTTTTTGATGGCAAATTCGGTTGATCAAAACAGCCATGTCTTCATGAAATTGCTTCAGCACGCGCTGATTTTGATGGCGTATATCGATTGAAAACTGCACGCGCCCCGGGATGACATTGGCTACATTGGGTTCGGCCGTTATTTTTCCGCATGTCAGCCGGAGCTCATCCGGCTGCTCTTCCGCGCGCAGCAGCAGTTCATGAATGATGCGGCTGCCGGCTGCGAGCGGGTCCTTGCGCCATTTCATGGAGGTGGTTCCTGCGTGATTGCATTCTCCTTCGAGCGTGACGAGATATCGTCTCTGCCCCGCAATACTTGTCACGATGCCGAGATCCCGGCCTGACATTTCCAATGTCTGCCCCTGTTCAATATGCAGCTCAACAAATGCGCTGATATCTGTCCTATAGGCTGACTGAAACACACCTTTGCCAAAACCGCTCTCATGCATCGCTGTTTGGAGGGAGACTCCCGACTCGTCTCTTGGCTCTTTTGCATCTTGTTCTGAAAAAACACCCGTCATATTCCCCGACCCCCAATAGGTCATTGGAAAACGGCTGCCTTCCTCCTCACATAAGGAGACCGCCTCGAGCGTTTTTTTCGGCGCTCCGTATGTTTCCTTGAGCTGCTTTAACGCAAGCATTGCCGCCAGAACGCCATAGGCGCCGTCATACTTTCCCCCATTGATGACAGTATCAATGTGCGAACCGGTTACAATCACTTCATCCGGAGACTGGGTGCCCGTAAGCCTGCCGAAAACATTGCCGACGTCATCGAATCTTGTTTCAAGCCCGAATGAAGACATTTCCGTCTTCACTGCAAGCTGTGCGTCCATCCACTCTTTTGTGTACAAAAGCCTCGTTACACCGCCGTCTGCTGATGCGCCGTATTGGGCGAGCCATTCAATATAATCTGTGATGCTGTTTTTGACTGAAAGCTTCTGCTTCTCCATGTACTCCCCCCTCTGGCCGTTATGGTGACTTCATTATAGAAGGAGGAACACGACAGTTCATTGACAGATTAACCAAAAAAACGTTTATTTTTTGGTCACAGTATCTCATGTAAAGCCCAAAGAAAACACAGTAATCAGCCGCAATGAATGAAGGAACCAGCGAGAGGAAAAAAGGAGGACAAAAAACCTTTCATATGAACAAGCAAGCTTACAGGAGAAGCGCTGCGGAGATCGCGGGACGGATGAAAACAGAAATGCCGGCAGCTTGCCTCCCAACTGAAGCAAAAACCGGTCCTCAGGATATCCCCCAAAGGAACCAATTTACAATTTTAATGAAAAATATACAAAATGACACTTCTATCCTTTATATCAATTTTAGATAATAGATATGAGTTGATAAAAGGAGGGCAAGCGATGACAAAAAAAGCATGGTTTCTGCCGTTCGTCTGTGTATTACTGATTTCCGGATGGTTTGCGCCGGCAGCTTCAGCAAGCGCGCAAACCGCATTAAGCCTGAATGACCGATTGGCGTCTTCCCCTTCAGGAAAAATGAGCCTTCTCTCATTAGCCGCACCCGCAGCACCTTATACTGACATTGACACCTATTATGAAGGGGCTGACGGAAAAACAGGGAAATCGCTAAAAAGCGCCCTGCACCGCATCATCAGCGGACACACGATGCTGTCCTACAGCGAAGTGTGGAACGCACTGAAAGAAACCGATGAAGATCCGGCAAATCCGAATAACGTCATCCTGCTCTATACGAATGAATCACGGTCCAAAAACTTGAACGGCGGCAATGTCGGCGATTGGAACCGCGAGCACGTCTGGGCGAAATCCCATGGCAATTTTGGTACGGGCAAAGGACCCGGAACTGATATTCACCATTTGCGACCGGCTGATGTCCAAGTTAACAGCGCCAGAGGAAATATGGATTTTGACAATGGCGGCACTGAATATAAGAAAGCACCCGGAAATTATTATGATGGCGATTCATGGGAACCCCGTGATGATGTTAAAGGCGATATTGCCCGCATGCTGTTTTACATGGCTGTCCGTTACGAAGGTGATGACGGCTATCCTGACCTTGAGCTTAATAATAAGACAGGCAACGGCTCGGCTCCTTATATCGGCAAACAATCTGTCCTGCTCGACTGGAATAAACAGGACCCGGTTGACGACCGTGAGCGAAAAAGAAATGAAATCATTTATGAGAAATACCAGCACAACCGCAATCCATTTATCGACCACCCTGAATGGGCCGGCGACATCTGGCCGTAAGAAAAAGGTGCTCCTGAAAAGGAGCACCTCAGATTGGGTAACTGATCAAGTCGGTAATGTTAATTGAAAGAACAACATACCGCGAACTGGAACTCAAACAGCAAAAGGAACTCCTGAATAAAGTAAAGCATGATATGAATACACCTTTAACTGCTGTCAGACTGCACTTATTTTGCTTAGAAGAGTTTGCGCATTCATATATTGTAAAGGCAGAAAAAAGCTGACAAGTGATTCCGTCAGCTTTCTCTTGAATGTCAGGCTGCATCATCCCTTTGTCATGTCCGCTGAAGAATTCGATGCATGATCTCATGTTCAATCTGGATGAGTGTGCTGTCGGACAAGGAGCGGGGGCGTTTGGCGCGGATCGGGATGTCGAAACTGATTTCTCCGTCTTCGATCATGATGACGCGGTCAGAAAGGCGGACCGCTTCCTGCACATCGTGTGTGACGAGCACAGCTGTAAATCCATTTTGTTTCCATAGCTTTTCTATCAATTGCTGCATGTCGAGACGGGTGAGGGCATCCAATGCGCTGAGCAGTTCATCCAGCAGCAGAAGGGATGGCTTTCTGATGAAAGCACGGGCAAGGGCAACCCTTTGCTGCTGTCCGCTAGACAGCTTATACGGCCAAGCGTGGCGGCAATTCCACAATCCGACTGCTTTAAGCACTTCCTCTGCTTTTTCTGTAAGTTAGGGTTTTATACTCAAAGAAAAGGATGCAGGGATCCCCTGCATCCTAAGTACATTCAGAAAATTTTCAGCCTCTAAACATTAATTAATTTAGAAGAATTATTATTACTAATCAGTCGAAAACAAATATTAGCGTGTCCATTTACTTGAATTTACAGTTTGAAGTAGTTCCGAGTGTTTCCAGTTATTATAAAGTTTCACTTTTACACGAGTTGAAGCAGATTTTTTAGCGATATTTGTAAAAGTAACATTCAGTTTTTTGCCGTATGAAGCGTTACCGGAAGCAGTATCAATAGTCTTCCATGAACCGCTTGTATACCGCTGAAGGTACAATTTACAATAGGCTGCTGTCTCCCATGTACCTGATCTTCCTAATTCAATTGTGGCGTTTACATTTTTGTAGTTATCCGATGTATGTATATATGATTTTGCAGAAACAACTCCAGTATTGTAAGTAAAGCTCGTTGTTTTGCTTACTGCTTGCGCTGATTGACTGAATCCTATAATCAGGCCAAAAGTCATAATACCTGCTAACAATACTGCTACAATATTCTTAGTTTTACTCCTCACATTAAATCCCTCCATTAATAATCATACTTGTAAATAACAAGTCTATTATACATTATAACCTATATTTTCCGATTTTTAAAGACTAAATTCTTTTTGGTTGCATATATATATATCATTATTAAATTTCTAAAAAATCCCTAATTTTATAAGTCAATTTTCCGGTTATTAAACTTTGATATTTTTAATGCCATTTTCGGTAATTTTCTATATAAGCACA
Organism: Bacillus sp. CIS52; assembly: GCF_053545315.1. NCBI lineage: Bacteria > Bacillati > Bacillota > Bacilli > Caryophanales > Bacillaceae > Bacillus > Bacillus sp. CIS52. Next base: position 1,831,962 of record NZ_JBIUFR010000001.1, on the reverse strand, counting down.
AGTAACAAGAGTCTATTTCATGACAGAGTTTATAATTAACTCAAAACAACGATAATGGTTGTGAGGATTTGCAACAAAAAGTTTATACTGGAAATTCACTAAACATTCAATTATTGCAACTGAAAAATTGTCTGATATGTTTAAAGGATGCCACTTTGTGCCGTATGCTACATTGAGAGCAGCATTTCCTTCAGCAGTCTACTATATTTCGACCGCAGCTCCGGAAAGTTTATCCGACTGTTTGAATCAAGATCGCAATTAAAATTGGTCGGCATACGAGCAAATAACCGGCTTCCTAGCCGCAGGATTCAGTGATAGTGCAGACTTATTAAATCCAGTTGCCAGTTGACCTGATTATATCGAGACGTTATTGACATAAACATTCGCTAAATTACTCTGCACGGAACAGAAAACAAGACAAGGCAACTTCTGATAGGGACACTAGCATCCGCCTCACATGGGAAAACAGTCCATTTTGCTCAAATGGAATCAACAGGATCCAGTCGACAGTGAGGAAAAAACGGCGGAACGAGATCATTTACGATGACTATCAGCATAACCGCAACCCGTTTATTGAACACCCGGAATGGGCGGGCGAAATCTGGAAATAGCGTCATCAGACATGAAAAGGGAGCCCCGATCACCAGGCTCCCTTTTTTAATATACGGCGTTTTCAGTTTCGGCATCAAAAAAGACGGCCCTGTCCATATTAACCGCAAGCTGAATGGCATCACCGGGTTTCACCTGTGAAGCGCCGTCAAGTCGGATCGTCAGACGTTCATTCCCGCTTGCCGCATGAACATACATCTCTGCGCCTAAGTTTTCACATACTTCCGCTACAGCGCCGCACACCGCCTCATCCAAGTGCTCCGACCGCCCGGCAAGCGTCAAATGCTCCGGGCGCAGCCCCGCTGTCATCTCTTTGCCGCTGTATCCTTTTTGTACAAGAACAGCCGCTTTTTCTTTCGGAATGGGTAAACGAACGGATGAACCGGTAAAATACCACTGCCTGTCACATTCCTCAATGACTCCTTTTAAAAAATTCATACTCGGAGAACCGATAAAACCCGCTACAAACATATTGGCCGGATAATGATAAATCTCATGAGGGCTTGCGGCCTGCTGAATATCCCCTTCATTCATCACGACAATCCGGTCGCCCATTGTCATTGCTTCCGTCTGATCATGCGTCACATAAACAATGGTCGCTTTTAGGCGCTGATGAAGCTTGCAGATTTCGGCGCGCATCGTCACACGCAGCTTCGCGTCCAAGTTGGAAAGCGGCTCGTCCATCAGAAACACCTTCGGCTCCCGCACGATCGATCGGCCAAGCGCAACCCGCTGCCGCTGTCCGCCTGAGAGTGCCTTCGGTTTTCGCTTAAGCAGATGCCCAATTTCCAAAATATCAGCCGCAGCCTGGACACGTTCTGCAATTTCTTTTTTCGGCAGCTTTCTGAGCTTCAAACCGAACGCCATATTCTCAAACACCGTCATATGTGGGTACAGCGCGTAATTCTGAAAAACCATTGCGATATCGCGCTCCTTCGGGGGCAGATCATTCACCGCGTCTCCATCGATATAAAGCTTCCCCTCAGAAATACTCTCAAGTCCGGCAATCATTCGGAGTGTCGTAGATTTGCCGCAGCCCGAGGGACCGACCAGCACCAGCAGTTCCTCATCTTTTACATCCAAATGAAAATCCTTCACCGCCGTCGATTGGGTGCCGTATGTTTTTTTGATATGGTCAAATGTTAATGATGCCATTAGAAACCTCCTCCAATACTGGAAACCGCCCTATCTTTCTGTTATGTTAAAAATGTTCGGGGTTTCTGACAGATTCATAATAAAAAGCAAATTTGTATTATAACGTCATAATACATATAATAATACTAAGACGCGACAAAGGAGGTCTGTCCCATTGTTAAATAACGGGAGCTCAAAACCTTTATATATTCAGCTGAAACAAATTATTGCGGACGATATCAAGAAGGGCGTTTATTCGCCGGCTGTGAAACTGCCGACTGAAAATGAGCTTTGCGAAACGTACAATGTCAGCCGCATAACGGTCAGAAAGGCCATTCTCGATCTTGTGGAAGAAGGCTGGCTCGTCCGGCAGCAGGGAAAGGGAACGTTCGTTAAAAGTCCTAAACTTAAGCGTGAGCTCATCGCGGTCAACGGCTACTCTGAGTTTATGGAATCAACAGGAAAAAAACCGAAACACCAGGTTCTTTCCCATGAAACCATTGGAGCGCCTAAATCCATCGCCGAAAAGCTTCGCATCGCTTCCGAAAGTCCTGTTCTTGAATTAAAACGCATTTTGTTTCACGACGACCAGCCGCTCTCATTCGAAATCGCCCACTATCCGCTCAGTTTATTTCCCGATATCGGAAAGCATATCAAAAACGGCGTTTCAATGCATGACATTTTGAAACAGCACTATCAGGTGGTACCCACCTATAATACGAAGCTGTTAAATGTCGTATACGCCAAGCAGGAAGAAAGCCGCTATCTGGCTTGTGATATCGGGGATGCGCTTTTTGAAATTGATAAAACCGCTTTTATGTCAAAAGACCAGCCGATTTACAGTTCGCTGTTTTTAATGCATACGGATCGCGTCACGTTTACCATTAACAGTCCCTACGCATAACAGGCATAAAAAACGAGACAATGCTTATCGTATTCTCGTTTTTTCACTGCTTTTCCCGCTGTCCGGCCTGTAGGGATGTCCGTAACCAAACGCTCCGAATCCTCCGCATGTTTTGGCAGCCATCCCGGCGGCCGCGGTTAGCGCTCGCCGAATATTCTGGTGCTCGAAAAAATCGGTGAGAAACCCGGCGATAAAAGAATCTCCCGCACCCAACGTATCTATTATATCAGCTCTCACAACCGGCTGATGATAGACGCGCTCCCCATCCGATAACACCGCGCCATATTCTCCCCTTGTCAGACAGATGATTTTCGCTCCGAATCCGCGGGCTTTTTCGGCAAGCTGCACACATTCACTTTCACTCAAATCACTCCCGGAAAAAAATGCATATGTCACATACGGACAGACCGCCTCTAAATAGGCTTCGTCACGTTTTACGGAGAAGTCAAAGGAAATCGGCACATGGCCGCTCAGCATTGGAAGGTCACGTTCTATCCTGCTGTACACGCTCGTATGCAGCAGGTCATGTCCGGTGATAAATGAGATGTCTTTCTCATGAAAAGCGAGCGTTAGACGCGATTGCACGCCGCCCTTATTTGATCCGGCAAATATCCTGTCTCCCTTTTCATCAAGAGTGACGACTGCCATCCCATTTTCTCCGTATGCCCGGCGGATCAAATCGGTATTCACCTTTTCCAGTTTCAGCACGTTTAATACATGGTCCGCTGCTTCATCACTGCCCAGAATCCCGATATAAGAAGTGTCATGTCCTAAGCGCCGCGCAAGCACGGCCACATTTAACGCATTCCCGCCCGGGTAAAACGTCTCCTGATCCTGATAATAATCCACTACATTATCTCCGGCCGCTATCAGTTTCATCTTTTCATCCCCCTTATCCTTTCACGCTTCCCGCTGCAATGCCGCGGATAAAATATCTCTGCATCAATAAAAAAAGCGCTATGATCGGAGCAGCCGAAATCGTCAGCCCGGCCAGCAGCACGCCCCAATCAGTCTGCAGTGCATCTCTGAACTGCATCAGCCCAGCCGGAATCGTCCGTAAATTTTCATCATCGATAAAAATAATCGCAAACATAAATTCATTCCACGTATGGTAAGCCGTCAAAATGCCTGACGTCGCCAGAATCGGCACACTCATAGGCAAGAATATTCTGAAAAATATTCCGATGCTTGTGCATCCATCCAGGTAGGCAGCTTCCTCAAGCTCTTTGGAAATCGACAAAAAATAAGAACGAATCAGAATAACGGTAAACGGAATACGATAGGCTGCGTACGGAAGAATCAAAGCCCAATACGTATTGTACAATCCCAATGACTGGATAATGGAGTACAGCGGCACAAGACTGACCTGCGGCGTCAGCATCAATCCGCCCAGACAAATGATAAGCACAAATCCTTTTCCTTTAAAATGAAAACGGGCCAGCCCGTATGCAGCCAAAGCACTCACAAATACGGTTATAAAGCAAGTCAGAACGGTCACAATGACGCTGTTCATAAAATAAGCAGAAATCCCTTGGTTCCATGCGGAGACGAAGTTTTCGGGATGCCAAACAGACGGCAGCGACCAGCTGTGCTCAAAAATCTCATCCGAGCTCTTAAAGGCGCTGACCGCCATCCATAACAGCGGATAAGCGATGACAATGAGGTAGATTAAAAGAAACAGCCATACAGACGTTTCCCCGATATACCATTTTCTCGGCTTTCCGGCTGTTCTGACGGTCTGCCGGGAATGATGCAAATCCGTCCTTTCAGGAAGCATCGGCTACCCCTCCTTTCCGGTCTTAAAGAATTTCATCTGAATAAGCGACAGAGCAAGCGTCAGCAAAAGCACCACCGTCGCGATCGCAGAAGCGTAGCCCATCATATCTTTTGTAAAAGCGCTCTTATATAAAAATGTACTCAGCACTTCTGACGCATTGCCCGGTCCTCCGCCGGTCAGAATATACGGTTCATTAAATACGGTAAACGCGCCGGTCAGCGTCATCACCACGGCAACAAACGACATTTCTTTCGTCTGCGGCACCGTAATGTGAAAGAACTGCTGGATTTTGCCGGCTCCGTCCAGCTGCGCCGATTCATATAATTCAGCGGGAATGCTCTGAATTGAGACAATGTACAGCATGGCGATGTAACCGACTGACTGCCATTGAGACACAAAAATGACAGACAGCATAGCTGTGTTTTCATCGCCCAGCCACGCACGGGTCAGTTCATTAAGCCCAACGGCTTCCAGCAGCTGATTCAAAAGCCCGATTTCCGGGTTATAAATAAAATCAAACAACAGCGCAATGACGGTCATGGAAATGACAACCGGGAGAAAAAATACTGTGCGGAAAAACGGCGACCATCTCCTTACCAGCCTGTCTTCCAGCACGGCCGCCAGAATCAGCCCACCGCCTACCTGGCAGATTAGCGATACGGCCGCATACAGCACATTATTGCGGAGTGCTGTGAAAAACACGGGATCATGAAACAGATCAATATAATTTTTAAAACCGATAAACGTCTTGCCGGGCTGAAATGAGCTCCATTCAAACAGACTGAAAAACACATTTTCAAAAATCGGAATATAAACGAAAAGCAAGAAAATCAGCGCGGGCGCGAGAAACAGATACGGAATGAAACGTTTTCGGCTGACCAAGGAAATCCTCATCTCCTTTCTCATGAAATCTGTTCTATTCAGATGACGCTTTGACTTGACGCGCAGCTTTCTGCACGGAATTCATCACCTCGCGCGGTGTCATTGTGCCGCCGAGCATCTGCTGAACGCCTGCCGCATACACATCGGCGATTTCAACGTCAACATCCATATCGAACCATGGCACCATGGATTCGGCGCGGACGATATCCTGCACGGCTTCGCGCTGGATCGGCGTGGAATTGTTCTCTGTCGCCGTTCCCTGAACCGCGCTGTATTTACCGACGTCTTTTATCAGCTTCTCTCCCATTTTTTTCGATGTTAAAAACTGAAGAAATTCCATTGCTTCTTTCGGGTGCTTCGTTTTTGAGGAAATCATAAACCCTTCAGGAGATCCTGTCAGCGCCCGGGGAGATCCCTTTTCGCCGATGATTTTCGGGAAGGGAAACAAGCCCAGGTTGACAGGTTCGACGAGCTTAATTTCCGCCGTTTCCGCATAAATCATCGCCGCTTTGCCGCTTGTAAACTGCTGCCGAACGTATTCGTGATCGACGGAGTTCACATGCTTTGTAAAGTACGGTAGAAGCTCCTGAAGCTTTTCAAGTGCTTTGACATAACCTTCATCGGTAAACTCCCCGGTTTTCGGACTGTAATCCTTTGCCCGCGTTTTTTCATCCACCATACGCTGGTTCAGCGTCCCGATATAATGAGAAATCGTCCAAGGCGCCTTTGTGCCGAAACTGATCGGGATGTATCCGTTCTCTTTCAATTTCTCAGAGACCGTGATCAGTTCATTCCATGTCGCCGGGGGCTTCAGATGTAATTTGTTAAAAATATCTTTATTATAAAAGAATGATTTAGCGTCCATTTGCCACGGAACACCGTACTCTTTTCTGTCATGCGTAAAGGGTTTGATTTGTGACTGTACAAGCTGTGAGGACCAATCTTTATTCTTTTGATAGTAAGACGACAGATCGAGGGCTTTATCTCCTTTGATGAATTTGTAGGCAAACCGGTCGCTCCACGAAAAAAAAATATCAGGGGGACTTGTCGTTCCGAGCATGACTTTCACCTTGTCTTTATAGGAATCGTTTAATACCGCTTCCGTTTGGATGTGAATGTCCGGATGAGTGGCTTCGAATTCTTTAACCGCTTCTTCAAAAAAGCTTCTTTCCGGCTCTTTCGGCCACCTGTGAAAAAACTTCAGGTTCACTTTTCCATCATTGGAACTGCTTTGGCTTGAACAGGCAGCGGATGACAGACATACGGCTAACAGAACGAACAGGCAGATGAGCTTTTTCAGATGCTATTCCTCCTTTGTCACCGGACTATAACGTTATATATCATTATAGTCCGGTGAAAAATAATACGCGTTCTTAATACTCAACTTTCCACATGTATCTTCTATGAGATAAAGGATGATTTCTCGCCTCTGCCAGCTCGTCTGCGTAGCTTCTCAGCACACGGTTGAGGACGAGCGGGGCAAGGTAGCCTTTAACTGAATCGTCAATTGCAGTGAAATCATAAGATGCGGCATCAAGCACAGTGAGCTTTCTGCCATACTTTTTCGAGAAGGAAAGCGCCCGCTCTTCAAGAGGTCTTGTTTCGTCTAAGCCGAGCAGGATAATAAATGGAACGGATTCATCAATGATTTCAAATGGTCCGTGAAAATATTCTCCGGCATGAATGGCGTGGGAATGAATCCATTGCATTTCCATGAGAATGCAGATGCTGTAGGAGTAAGCGACACCGTAGTTTGCACCGCTTGCCATTGTGTAAATGATGCTTTCTTTTTCATGAGCTTTTGCGAATTGCTGTGCGTTGTCAGCTTCCTGCTTAAGGGCTCCTTCATACACAGCCTGTAATTGGTCTAAGCCTTCAATTGCCTGCTCAAATTTCGTGTTTTTTTCTAAAACTTGCAGGGTGCCGAAAACGATTTGATACAAAACGCCATAGTTCGTATTGATCGCAAGCGCCTCATCACCCCAATCGTACTGGGCAACATATTGCGCTTCCTGTGCTAAAGGAGACTCCGGTTTATACGTCATCGCAATCGTAAGTGCGCCTTTGCCCCTTGCAAACGCGGCAGCTTTAACTGTTTCCGGGGTATTTCCCGAATGCGAGCACAAAATAACAAGAGACTTTTCACCAAGCTGAACAGGGTTGCGCTGAATAAATTCGTTTGAGCTGTAAAGGTCTGAGCTGATTGATTTTGACTCCCTGTCAAACACATATTTACTCGGATACATAATGGCCGAAGACCCTCCGCAAGCGACAAAGAAGACATGATCAATGGTTTTCCCTTTCAAATCCTGCAAGAAAGCTTGAACCTCACGATTTACTTTTGCTGTGGCCTGACTCAAATCCTTCACTCCTTATTTTTATTATATAACGTTATATAACATTATATATTGTTATATTAATCGCAATAAAGGTGTGTTGTCAATTATATTTTCTGAAATTTCTAAAATATAAAGCAGGATCGCCTTATTTCCCGCACTCTCTTGACCTGACCCTTAGAGACACGTTTAGAATAAAAGCAGGGAGTGATGCAGAATGAATATAAAAGAAGCTGCCCGGCAGACGGGTCTCACGAAAAAAGCCATCAAATATTATGAGCAGGAAGGTTTAATTACCGTCAGCAAAAACCCTGATAACGGATACCGTGAGTATTCCGCAAAGGATGTAAATACACTGAAAATGATTGCCGCCCTTCGAATGCTGGCACTGTCCGTAAGCGATATTAAAGCGTTTCTCTTAGAGGGCAGCAGCCTGCATGAGATACTGCAGCAGCAGCATCAAAAGCTCAGCCGGCAGATTGAAGGGCTTGAGCAGGAACGGAAACTCACCGAACTGCTGCTCAAACGCGTGGAGGGTGCAGAAAATGTCGATTCCATTTTACATGACATCGGCGAAGTCCAAATAGACGAACCGAAGTATATGGGGCTTCAGCTGAAAAAACTGTTCCCGGGAGATTTCGGAAAATTTATCGCCGCGCTGTTTGAACCGTTCCTCGACTTTTCTATTGATACAGATGAGAAAAAAACGACATGGGCGGAGCTTATTAAAGTATTGGATGATATGGAAGAAGTGCCGGCCGCACACCCGATCATGCAGCTGGTCGGCAGGGAGGATCCGGCTCAGCTCCAGCAGCACAAAGCCCAGCATGACCAATTCATCGAGCGGATTTTGGAGAGAGACCCCGCTACTTGGGACACTCATAAAAACACAATCATTCAGCTCGTAAAAAGAGTGCAGACAGATGAAGAATACAGAGAAAACCTGATTAAGGTCGGGGAATCCGCTTCGGATCTGCCGGCGCTTAAGGCGGGTTCGCCTTTCAGCAATCTCCTTCAAAAGCTCAGTCCGACATATGACAAATACGTGCGCCTTCAGCTTGAACTGAAAAAAGAAGCCGACGAGGAGCTCGGCTTTGATTCAGAGGCATATTTAAAAGAGATGCTGCAAATAAAAAAACGCTAAGGCCGTTTTCCTTAGCGTTTCTTTCTTCAGCTTCAGTGCTGCGCATTAATGCGGTCCACGACATTAGCGATGAGCTGCTCTTTGCCTAAGTCGGAATCTTCGTCAACGCTTGCTACTGTCAAAATGATCGCCGCTACCGCAAGAGCGATCGTCTCAATGGCGGCTGCCGCGTTTAAAAACACCCAAACTGCCGTTGCGCATTGGCCGATGGCCGTTGATTTTCCTTTGTCCATGCTTTTTTTGTCAAATTCTTCTTTCAGCACTTTCGCCATAATCTGCGAACCTTGATCAATGACGCTGTTCACTTTCTCATAATCGCCGCTGTAGACCGCGGCTTTTAACTTTTTAAAATAATCCGGCGATGACTTTTTAATATCAGCGATCACCTGATCGGAAACTTGCTTTAATTCATCCTGATTAATCTTTTTGACAGCTTTGGTATCCCATACCTCGGGAAGAAGCTTTGCGACCTCACCTTGTCCAAAAAAGATGCCGGAAAAAATGTCTTCACCCGAATAAGAGACGGCTGGCTTCGTTTTCGCTGTGGCATGCGGGCCGACTAATGCGACCATTAAAACAAACACCAGCAGCATGGCGGCAGCTGACCTTTTACTTTTAACCATATAATTTCCTCCTTTTCCTTTTATTGAGAAAATTGTATCTGATAAAATAGGGATTGTAATGGTTCAAAGCTACTGTTTTCTCTGCCGGCACCAAAAACAGGACCAAAATACCAGACACTGTAATGGAAAATGAGGTAAGCCCAAGCATGACAGCAAAAATTTCATGCATAAAAATGGATATAAACAAGATCAGGCGCCAATATTTTTTCGGAGCGAACAAAGCGCAGAACATAATGGTTTGCACAATGAGCGTGCCCCAAGTCGGGATGATGACAAGCTTTGACTGCAAGATAAAGTCAAACAGACTGTGAAGCGCATCCGGCAGCCCCAGCATCGGATCGTTCAAATAGTAATAAACGGCGGTGCCGTTCTGCCACTCTTCTTCCATCAGTTTGGCAATGACGGAGTTAAAGTACAGCATCGCGACCTGTATTCTGATGATTGTCAGTGTCGCCCAGCATAAGGAACGGTAATAAGGCTCAAGCGGCCTTTTCTCAAAAGACGCTTCGTACGGAGACCAGTGCCACTTCCGCGGATCAGTTAATGTCAAGGGGAGCAGCAGCAGCGTAAAGACGGCAGCCACCTGATCTCCCCCATCAAGGGTAACGGCGGAGTTTTGGAAGCTGTATGAAATCCACCAGTGAAAAAAACCTGTTAGGCGGGGCCGCCAGCCAATGACAACCAGAATTAAAATACAGATACAAACGGCTTTGACGACCTCAATGTAACGGAATTCGGGAAACAGCAAGAACAGGCTGAACGTATCGGAAAAGCTGAGCATTTGATTTTGCGTTTTAAAGAAGACAGACGCCGGATTGAACAGCAATGTCAGAAGCGTGCCGAGCGCGATTAAACTTCTGGCAAGCCCGTACACATTTGTCCAAGGCGGATTCTTCATCATCCATAAGGTGAGCTGCTTTTTTGCATCCTGAATCAATTGACATCCACTCCGATGTATTTTTTGATGGTTCGTTTCGTTTCAGTATGGCTGCTCCATGCCCATGGGGTAATGCGTTCATATGTAATGATCATTTTTCCTTTCAGCCTTGGGGAGGGAGACTCATTTTTCACCTTCAAAAATGTGGTATCCTTAAAGTCCTGGCCGGCCGTGAAGTCGTTCCACTTTTCTTTGGAAGGCAGCTTTTCCAGCATAAGGCCGAGCTCTATCCCTTGCGTCCGTCCGTAGCGGTTTAAGCCGATCACGTTTTTCAGAGAATTATTCGGCCATCTGAGCTCCTCCCCGGCATCAAGAAGATAGATGTTCAGGCTGTCTTCTCTCGGATCTTTACTGAAAAACCCCCAGCTTTGCGGATAAATCATAGAAACGGTTTTGGATTGATGTTTGGTTAATTGGATGGCGGAGCTTGGCAGTGCCGCGATAACGGTTAAAAACAAAACGATGATCCAGGCGGCCATGATAAAAAGAAAGAATGAAAACATGCCGGTTTGCTTCTTGTCAGTCAATCGAAACCCTCCTATTGTTTGGAAATTTCATTGACATGATTATACACCATTCAACAGGTAAAATATTGATAAATTAGATTTTTCGGACTAATATACTATTATATGTAAAAAAGGAGTGTTCATATGTTTTTGATGAATGATAAGGTGCTGTGGGGAGCGGTGGCTCTCGCCTTTATTCTTTCGATTGTGTTTTATCCGTTGCTTCCTGCTGATATGGCCATTCACTATGACGTGTCGAACCGTCCGAATACATCAATCAATAAAACGGCCGGCGTCCTGATTTTTCCTGTGCTCATGATTATCTGCATGTTATTCAGAAAAAAGGTCGTCCAGCTATTCCTCGTCGTTTACTGTCTGCTGATCGTGCATATTGCAGTGATGTGGCTGGCACTGTAAACATAAAGAAAACCGGAGCCCTTAAGCTCCGGTTTTTCTTATTTATAAAATACTTTCTCAATGTTGTATTTTGACTGAAGGGTATTGATCGCGTACGTTTCGTAAATCTCCCTTTCCATCGGATCATTGACGACACATACTTCAATTTTATACACTTCGTCCCTGTGATGTTTAACAGGCGACACATTGTCTTCAAAATGCTTTTTGATTCTTTGTCTTAATTTACGGGCTTTCCCGACAAACAGCAGCTCATCATGAATGTTATAAAACATAAAGATGCCGCCTTTGTCTCTTGGAATTCGGTGAAAATCAATGAAACCGTAAATCGCTTTAATCGCCGGTTCATTTTCCGACTGTGACTGCTGCCGTTCCGTAATCGTTACATCAGGAGCAGGAAGGTTTATTTTTATCAAAATGGGTCACGTCCTCTTATTCATTAAAGCTCCATCCTATCATAAGAATGCGCCAAAAGCTATTTTTTATTCAAGCGCCCCGGCCGGATCATAAAGGCTCAAATCAATTTCTGTCTGCTGACCGAGCGCGAGTTTCGCCAGTTCAGCCCCCAGATACGGCCCGCTCGTCAGCCCTGAGGCGCCCAGCCCGTTGGCAACGAGAAGTCCGCTGATATTCGGCAGTCTGCCGATGACGGGAAGAAAACCGGGAGTAAACGGCCTGAAACCGACTCTTGTCTCTATCACAGTACTGTCTGAAAGCCCCGGCGCCACAGTTAATGCTTTGTCAAAAATCTCGCGGAGACCGCCGGCCGTCACCCGCAAATCCATGCCGGTATCGTTTTCATGAGTCGCGCCCGCTACAATCCGGCCGTTTGCAAACGCGAGAATGTATTGATCATTTGGAGGCATGACGACCGGCCAGCCGCCCGTATCCTCATCCTGAAGTTCTAAATGAACGATCTGCGCCTTTTGGTACGATACTGAAAAGCGGATGCCGAGCGGCTCAAGCAGCTCTCTCGCCCAAGCGCCGGCCGTTACGAGAACCTGATCGGCCAAAAGCCTGCGTTCTGCGGTTTTCACACCGATGACGGCACCGTCCTCTGTCAATATTGACGCCTCTTCCTTGTAAACAGCAGCGCCGTGCTTAACGGCAGCGTTTAACAGCGCCTTACGAAGCGCCCTGCCGTTCACCCGGGCCGCACCGCTGATATGAACCGCTCCGTATTCCTCCGACAGCGCAGGAAACAATGCCTTCGTTTCTGCCGGAGTCAGTCTTGTAATGACACCGATTTCAGGAGCGTCCTCTCTTCTTTTATAAGCTCTTTCCTCCATTTGGCTGAGCTTTTTTTCATCCGTATGGAGACTGACGGCACCGACCTTTTGATAACCGGTGTCCGTTTCTCCGTCGGCTTCAAGCTGCTGTATCAATTGGTTATAATAACGGGCTCCGCCTTTTGCGATCGCATACCATGCCTGGTTGCGGCGCTGTGACAGCCACGGGCAGACAATTCCAGCCGCAGCGTCAGTCGCCTGCCCCTTATGTTTCCGGTCAATGACCGTTACATCCGCACCGGCCTTTGCGAGATGATAAGCCGCTGACGCACCGAGAATGCCGGCTCCGATAATGATATAAGACTTCATGTGTAACACCTTTTCTATCTGTTTTGTCTTATTTATTTTAACAAATGGAGCGCCCGGTTCCTACCGGAGTCCTGACGGCAATGATGAGTTTCGAAAACGGAAACGTATAATAAAAGGAATAAGTTCTTGTCTGGAAGCCGTTTTCCTCAAGAAGCTTTCTATATTGAGACGTATTTTTTATATCTGATACAGCCAATGTGCCGCCAGGTTTCAGCACTCGCGCCATTTCCGCTATCTCCCGTTCCCTCTCTTTTCTGCCTGAAATGTTGTGTACGACAAAATGTGAAATGACAAGATCAAATGTTTTATAAGGATCGCAAGTAAGATAAACCCAAAAGCCCATAGGGTGTATCAATTCCGTATCGTGTTGTCGTACCGTCAAACCCTTTCAATATTTATCCAACCAGTGTACCATATTATTTTAGCAAAAGCCGAAAGGAGAGAGGACAATATGAAACGCGGCATTACCTTTGACATCCCAAATCAATTCGGACGGTTTGCGGCAGATATATTAAAACCGTTCCCCATCTCTTCCTATACGTGGTTTATCGGTGATGGAGAGGCGTATACTGAGTTCAAAAAAGACACCGGTACAGACCTGTTTCCGCAAAATCAGCGCATCATTGAGGGTCAAGAACTCCGTCAGCGTCTGGAAGGAAACCCTTATTATATGATTTTTGCTGAATTGAAAGCTTTCCCGAGCGGGAGGGTAACGGAAATCAATACGTACGAGGAGTATGTGGAGAGTTCCTGTGAACTTGTGCTTCTCATCGCGGATTGCTCGTATGTAACGTTATATTGCAAAGATCCGGACATGCTCGAAGCTCTTTTTCAGCAGGCTGTACAATGCGGGTTTCACCGCGTTGACTATGTTACAGATGAGAATGATGCGAGAACGGGATTGTCTGTCTGATGAAGATGCGTTCTTTTTATGAAGCGCCGGATAGGGCTTATGATTCAAAATATTGACAAATCCGTGTGTTTTCAACAAAAAAACAACCCCCTCATGTATACTGAGTGCGTAACTTACATATGAAAGGGGTATGACCATGAAAATCAGGTTGAAGAAAAAAGCAGGTTTTTGGAAGAAGACGGCGGTTTCATCTCTTATTTTTACCATGTTTTTTACCCTGATGATGAGCAGTACGGTTTTTGCGGCCGGGCTGAATAAGGATCAGAAGCGACGGGCGGAACAGCTGACCAGCATCTTTGAAAACGGCAAGACGGAAATCCAATACGGCTATGTTGAAGCGTTGGATGACGGAAGAGGTTACACCTGCGGCCGGGCTGGCTTTACAACGGCTACCGGAGATGCGCTGGAAGTAGTCGAAGTATACACGAAAGCGGTGCCGAATAACAAATTGAAAAAGTATTTACCTGAATTACGGCGTCTTGCAAAGGACGAAAGTGATGACATCAGCAATCTGAAAGGATTCGCTTCTGCCTGGCGCTCACTTGGCAATGATAAGGCCTTCCGCGCTGCCCAGGATAAGGTAAATGACAGCTTGTATTATCAGCCGGCGATGAAACGTTCAGAGCAAGCCGGACTGAAAACGGCATTGGCAAAAGCGGTGATGTACGATACGGTGATTCAGCATGGCGACGGCGATGATCCAGACTCCTTCTATGCCCTGATTAAACGTACGAACAAAAAAATGGGCGGGTCACCGAAAGACGGAACGGACGAGAAGAAATGGTTAAATAAATTTTTGGATGTGCGCTATGACGATCTGATGAATCCGTCAGATGAAGATACCCAAGATGAATGGAGAGAATCGGTTGCCCGTGTCGACGTTTTCCGCGATATTGTCAAAGAGAAGAACTACAATTTAAACGGGCCGATTCATGTCCGGTCAAGCGAATACGGAAATTTCACTATTCAATAAAACAAAAAAAACCCCGCCGCATGGCGGGGTTTTACTATTAACCGATGGAGCCTTCCATTTCGAACTTGATCAAACGGTTCATTTCAACTGCGTATTCCATCGGAAGTTCTTTTGTGAACGGCTCGATGAAGCCCATAACGATCATTTCTGTTGCTTCTTCTTCAGAAATACCGCGGCTCATCAAGTAGAAAAGCTGTTCTTCAGAAACTTTTGATACTTTCGCTTCGTGCTCCAATGAAATGTTGTCGTTCAGAATTTCATTGTAAGGGATTGTATCAGAAGTTGATTTGTTATCCATAATGAGCGTATCGCACTCGATGTTAGAACGGGCGCCGTCCGCTTTCCGTCCGAAGTGGACGATTCCGCGGTACGTTACTTTTCCGCCTTGCTTTGAAATCGATTTTGATACGATTGTGGATGACGTATTCGGTGCAAGGTGAATCATTTTCGCACCTGCGTCCTGATGCTGTCCTTTGCCCGCAAGAGCGATAGAAAGCGTCATGCCGCGCGCGCCTTCACCTTTCAGAATGACAGCCGGATATTTCATCGTCAATTTAGAACCGATGTTTCCGTCAACCCATTCCATTGTTGCGTTTTCTTCACAAACCGTACGTTTCGTTACAAGGTTGTAAACGTTGTTCGCCCAGTTTTGGATTGTTGTATAACGGCAGTAGCCGCCTTTTTTGACGATGATTTCAACAACCGCGCTGTGAAGTGAGTTTGTCGTGTACACAGGAGCCGTACAGCCCTCTACGTAATGAACGCTTGCTTCTTCGTCAACGATGATCAGCGTGCGTTCGAATTGGCCCATGTTCTCAGAGTTGATACGGAAGTACGCTTGAAGCGGTGTTTCAACCTTCACGCCTTTAGGCACGTAGATGAAAGATCCGCCGGACCATACAGCTGAGTTCAGCGCCGCAAACTTGTTATCAGTCGGCGGAATGACTTTCGCCCAGTGCTCGCGGAAAATGTCTTCATTTTCTTTCAGCGCGCTGTCTGTGTCTTTGAAGACGATGCCTTGCGCTTCAAGGTCTTCTTTCATGTTGTGGTACACAACCTCAGATTCGTACTGTGCAGAAACACCGGCAAGGTATTTTTGCTCAGCTTCAGGAATACCGAGTTTGTCGAATGTCTGTTTAATTTCCTCAGGCACTTCATCCCAAGAACGCTCTGAACGCTCAGACGGTTTTACGTAGTACGTAATTTCGTCAAAGTTTAAAGAGTTTAAATCCCCGCCCCACTGCGGCATCGGCATGTTGTAGAAATGCTCAAGAGATTTCAGGCGGAAATCAAGCATCCATTGAGGCTCTTCTTTCATGCGTGAAATTTCTTCTACGATTTCTTTTGTCAATCCGCGCTCTGAACGGAAAATGGAAACGTCCTTATCGTGAAAACCGTACTTGTATTCACCAATTTCAGGCATTTTTTTAGCCATCCATTTTCACTCCAATCTTTTAATTGCCGCCTTTTTCGCCAGCGACTCCTTTTTCAAGTGCTTTCCATGAAAGGGTGGCACATTTAATCCGGGCCGGGAATTTCGAAACGCCTTGAAGGGCTTCTATATCCCCGAGATCTATTGAGTCGTCATACTCTTTCCCTTGCATCATATCTGAGAAAATCTTAGACATGGAAAGGGCGGTATCAATATCTTTTCCTTTAATCGCCTGCGTCATCATGGAAGCTGAAGCCATGGAGATGGAGCAGCCTTCCCCTTCAAACTTCGCTTCCTGAACGGTATCGCCGTCAAGCTTCATTGTCAGTCTGATCCGGTCGCCGCAAGTCGGGTTGTTCATATCGACGACGATGCTGTCATCCAAAACCCCTTTGTTGCGCGGATTTTTGTAATGATCCATGATCACTTGTCTGTATAATGTATCTAAATTTGCATTAAAAGACATTTGTAAAGTACTCCTTTGTCTTTTGGAGAGCTTCCGCGAGCTTATCGATCTCTTCCTCTGTATTATACAGATAAAAACTCGCTCTCGCAGTAGCAGATACATCCAGCCATTTCATGAGCGGCTGGGCGCAGTGATGGCCGGCTCTGACCGCAATGCCCTCAGCATCAAGGACAGTCGCGACATCATGAGGGTGAACCTCATCAAGGTTAAATGTCACAAGGCCCGCCCGCTCTTTCGGTCCGTATACCGTCACGCCGTCGAGCTGTTCGAAACGGTCAAGCGCATAGGCCGCAAGCTTATGCTCATGCCGGGAAATCTCGTCGAGTCCGACCTCTTCAAGAAAATCAATCGCGGCTCCCAATCCGATCGCGCCTGCAATAATCGGCGTGCCTGCTTCAAACTTCCACGGAAGCTCTTTCCAAGTTGATTCATAAAGCCCTACAAAGTCGATCATCTCGCCGCCAAATTCGGCCGGCTCCATATTCTCAAGCAGTTCTTTCTTGCCGTACAGCACGCCGATTCCCGTCGGGCCGCACATTTTATGGGAAGAAAGCGCGAAGAAGTCGCAATCCAGATCCTGAACGTCGATTTTCATGTGCGGTGTGCTCTGCGCGCCGTCCACCACGATGACCGCGCCATTATCATGAGCGATTTTGGCGATTTCTTTAATCGGGTTGATCGTACCGAGCACGTTTGACACATGAGCGACCGCCACGATCTTCGTATGGCTTGTGACCGTCTGCCGGACGTCTTCCAGCGAAAGCGTGCCGTCTTCCTGCATCGGGATATACTTTAAAGTCGCGCCGGTTGCTTTTACAGCCTGCTGCCACGGGATGATATTCGCATGATGCTCCATTTGGGTGATGACCACTTCATCACCGGGTTTTAAGCTGGCGCGGGCATAGCTCAACGCCACCATATTCAGTGAAGTTGTCGTGCCTTTTGTGAAAATGACCTCAGCCATTGACTTCGCATTGATAAACTTACGGACTTTTTCACGCGCTCCTTCATAGCCGTCTGTCGCTCTTGTGCCAAGAGTATGAACGCCTCTGTGAACATTGGAGTTGTATTTGTTGTAATACTGATCCACTGCTTCAATGACTGACCGCGGCTTCTGAGAAGTCGCCGCGCTGTCAAGGTACACGAGGTCATGTCCGTTCACTTGCTGATGAAGGATCGGGAACTGTTCACGAATATCAGTGATATTCATTATTTTACTTTCCTTTCGATGACGGAGACGAGCTGTTTCTTAACTCCTTCAATCGGAAGTTCTTTTACCACCGGAGCAAGGAATCCGTAAATGACTAAGCGTTCTGCTTCTTCTTTCGCAATTCCGCGGCTCATCAGGTAGTAAAGCTGAATAGGGTCCACACGGCCGACAGATGCCGCATGTCCTGCAGTTACATCGTCTTCATCAATTAAAAGAATCGGGTTTGCGTCGCCTCGCGCTTTTTCACTCAGCATCAGGACGCGGGATTCCTGTTCAGCGTTTGCTTTAGACGCGCCGTGCTCAATTTTGCCGATGCCGTTAAAGATGGAAGATGCGGCATCTTTCATGACTCCGTGCTTCAGGATATAGCCTTCGGAAGCTTTACCGAAGTGGATGATCTGCGTCGTAAAGTTTTCCGTCTGTTCTCCTCTTCCGACAACCACGGTTTTCGTATCGCCGTATGTGCCGTCTCCGTAGAGGTTTGTCGTGTTTTCAGAAATCGTGTCGCCGTCGTTCATCAGACCGAGCGCCCACTCGATTTTGCTGTCGCGTCCGCGCGCGGCTCCGCGGCGGTTGACGTATGTTGTGACGCCTGCTGACAAGTTGTCAACGGCACCGTACGTCACGCTGGCATTATCACCTGTGATTACTTCACTGATAATGTTGAATACAGCTTCTTTCGGATTCACTGTGCTGATATAGTTCTCAACGTAAGTGACGGAGCTGTGGTCTTCAGCGACGATCAGCACGTGGTTGAACAATGCCGTGTCATTGCTTTCATGAACGTAAACGGCCTGAACAGGCGTCTCCACCTGAACGTTTTTAGGAACATAAAGGAATGCCCCGCCGTTCATTAATGCCGCATGAAGCGCAGTCAGTTTATGCTCGTTGACCTTTACGCCGTCTTTCATGAAGTATTTCTCAACGAGGTCGCTGTGCTCACGGGCAGCCGTTAAGATGTCCGTGAAAATAACGCCTTTATCTTTCAGCTCTTTAGAGAGAGACAGGAATGCAGGCGTTTGGTCACGCTGCACATATAACGTTTTGTCTTCATTTTCAATATCGATCAGCGCTTTTGCTTCATCAGCTAAATCTTCCAAAGAAGCAAGCGGCGCGTTTTCTACTGTATGCTTGTTGAACTTTGTAAAGTTCCAATTTGTGATTTTTGTTTTATCAGGCTTAGGCAGCGGCAGATCTTCAGCTTTTTCAAGAGCCTGTAAGCGCAGGTTTTTCAGCCAGGCAGGTTCTTGATGCTTTTCGGAAAAGCCTTTGACATATTCCTGATCTACGGATAGTTTCGTTTCCAATGTCATGTTAATCCCCCTAACGCTTACGCTTCTTGGCCTACAGTTTCGTCTTCAATGCCGAGTTCTTGTTTAATCCAGTCATAACCTTCCGCTTCAAGGCGCTGTGCAAGCTCCGCACCGCCTGATTTCACTACGCGTCCCTGCATCATAACGTGAACGACATCCGGCGTGATGTAGTTCAGAAGGCGCTGATAGTGAGTGATCATTAAGCAGCCGAAGTTTTCGCTGCGCATTTTGTTGATTCCTTTAGAAACAACTTTAAGCGCATCGATATCAAGACCTGAATCGATCTCGTCAAGAATGGCGATTTTCGGCTCGATCATCATAAGCTGAAGGATTTCGTTACGTTTTTTCTCTCCGCCTGAGAAACCTTCGTTCAGGTAACGCTGCGCCATTTCAGGGTCCATTTCAAGGAACTCCATGTTTTCGTCCATTTTGCGGATGAATTTCATAAGAGAAATTTCATCGCCTTCTTCGCGGCGTGCGTTAATCGCAGAGCGAAGGAAGTCGGCATTCGTCACACCGCTGATTTCACTTGGGTACTGCATCGCAAGGAAAAGACCCGCCTGAGCGCGCTCGTCCACTTCCATTTCCAGTACATCCTTGCCGTCAAGCGTGATGCTGCCTTTAGTGACTTCGTATTTCGGATGTCCCATAATCGCTGCAGAAAGCGTTGATTTACCGGTACCGTTCGGCCCCATGACAGCGTGGAATTCGCCGCCTTTTATTTCAAGGTTTACACCTTTTAAGATCTCTTTTCCTTCGATTTCAACGTGAAGATCCTTGATCGTTAATGTTGAAGCAGCCATATCTATACCTCCAAAAATATATAATCATTATTCTCAATTTATTCTCATTCTAATTTTATAACAAATGAAAAGTAAATACAACTTTTTATATTACCCGGAACATTCCTAAAGTTTATCAAAGAACCGGACGTAGTTAAAGCTGTTTGAAACAGAAAAAGGGCGGAATTCCACCCTTTTTTACTGACCGATTTTCTCATTAAACTGCGCTGCGAGGAACTTGCTTTTTTGGTACTCAAGCTCCCTCTGCCGTTCGACTTCCATCCTTTTTGAAAGACGCCGTCCGTATTCCTCGTAGCCGATGCCGTGTGATTTCTGCATCGCTTTTTCCATTTCAGGCGTATAGTCAAGGTCCAGTCTCTCGTGGCTGGTGCAGATAATGAATCAATCCCTTCATCTATTTGCTTCTATTGTAACAATGATCCTCTGCTCCGGCCAAAGGGAGTGTGCCCCTGAATCCTTTCGAATGTGCCGGTAACCGGCGCTGGCTTTATCTGAAAAACGGTATTCATACGATTGCTCTTTCTAATGCGTCGTATGTCCGAATTCCTGAATACACTGCTGCACGAGGGTTACTCCCTGACTGAGAGCCGCGCCTCCCCCGAATGCCGCCGCAACGCTGATGACCTCAAGGATGTTTTCCTCTGTCGCGCCCTGATCAAGACAGCCTTTCGTGTGATAAATCATGCAAAATTCATCTTGAGCGCTGATGCTGATGCCCAGAGCGATTAATTGTTTCTCTTTTTCAGTTAATGAATCCGCTGAAAAACACTGTTCAGTAAATTCATTAAACTTCCGCCCCATCATCGGCATTTTTTGCTCGAATATGCCTAAACCTTCTTTATATTGTTTCAATGCGTCATGCACGCTGTTTCCGTTATCCTGGTATTGAGCCACTGCCATTCCCTCCAATCGTTAACCTTCCTTTTTATTATGGACAGTTCTCCGATTAATACCCGAAAAAAACCCCGGATGATCCATCCGGGGTTTTTGCTTTATTCAGATACAGGAAGCACGGCTCCGTCGTATTTTTTCTCAATAAAGTCTTTGATTTTCTTAGAGTGAAGCACTTCCATAAGCGCTTTGATTTTCGCTGATTTTTCATCACCTTTGCGTACGGCGATGATGTTTGCGTACGGGTTGTTTTTCGTTGATTCTACTTGAATCGCATCTTTTAACGGATTCAGTTTGTTTTGAATCGCATAGTTGACGTTAATGAAGACTGCATCGCCTTCTTCTTCATTATATGCTTTCGCCGTTAATTCAGGGGCGATTTTTTTGAATGTCAGGTCTTTCGGGTTTTTCGTAATGTTTTTCGTAGTGGCGTCAATTGTTTTTACCTTCGGATCAAGAGTAATCAATCCGGCTTTTTCAAGCATCGCCAGCATCCGGCCTTGTTCAGCGACGTTGTTTGTCATGATGATGGTCGCGCCTTTAGGCAGGTCTTTCAGTGATTTGTATTTTTTCGTATAAATACCGAACGGCTCAAGGTGAACGGCTCCGGCATTCACGAGTTTGTAATCTTTATTTTCTTTCATTTCCTGTTCAAGGTAAGGAACGTGCTGGAAGTAGTTCGCATCCACTTCTTTATCAGCTAGCGCTTTGTTGTACATTTTGTAATCGTTCAGCACTTTTACTTTTAATGTGTAGCCTTTTTCCTTCAGGAGCGGCTCCGCTTCTTTTAAGATTTCAGCGTGCGGCGTCTTTGTCGCAGCGACGACGATTTCCTTTTTATTTGATCCGTTTGATCCGCAGGCGGCCAAAACTCCCGCGAACACAAGCAGCAGCGCACTTAGTACAATCTTTTTCAATGTAAATCCTCCCTTATCTTTTGTCTATTATATTTGTAATCACATCACCGATGATTTGAATGATAAAGACGATGATGAGTATAAATACAGTTGCTACAAACGTTACATCCGTATTATTGGACTGGTACCCCTCTACATATGCAAGGTTTCCGAGTCCGCCTGAACCGATGGCGCCGGCAATGGCGGTAGATCCGATCAGGGCGATGGCTGTAACGGTGATGCCCGAAATTAACGCAGGCATTGATTCAGGAATCAGCACTTTGAAGATAATCGTCGATGTCTTTGCTCCCATTGATCTGGCAGCTTCGATGACTCCTTTATTGACTTCCCGCAGCGCGATTTCAACAAGCCGGGCATAAAACGGCGCGGAGCCGATAATCAGCGCCGGCAATGCCGCGTTCGGCCCTAAAATTGACCTGACCAAAAACTTAGTAAAACCGAGAAGCAGAATAATTAAAATAAGAAACGGAATAGACCTGAAAATATTAACGACCGCCGCAATCACAGTGTTAATGATTTTATTTTCCCATAAGCTTCCCTTGCCCGTTAAAAAGAGCAGAAGACCGAGAATCGCTCCGATGACAAACGAAAAGGCTAAGGCGATGACCGTCATATAAAGGGTCTCGTATGTGGCCGTCCACAGCTCGGTTAAATCAACGTTCGGGAACCATTTTTCAAACATTTGTGATCACCTCTGCTTCTACCTGTTTGTCTTTGATGAACCGGATCACGTTTTCTACTTCTTTTTCCTGACCGTCAATATGGATGAATAAAGAACCGTAGGCTCCGTCCTTCGTCTGTGAGATTTTCCCCTGCAGAATATTGACGTCCACATCAAAGTTTCGAATCATCTCCGTAATGAGGGGCTGCTCGGCGGCCTGCCCGACAAATGAAAGCTGAATCGTTTTTCCTGTCGCGGTTTCCTGCAGAAAATGCTGGATGGTTTCTTTCGTCTCCTCCGGTTCTGTCACCTGCTGAACGAAACGCTTGGTCATCGGTTCGCGCGGGTTTCTGAAGACTTGGAGCACTTCGCCTTCTTCAACGACTTTCCCGTTTTCCATAACGGCGACTCTGTTGCAGATTTTTCGGATGACGTGCATTTCATGGGTAATGAGCACGATCGTCAGACCGAGTCTGTCATTTATATCGGATAAAAGATCCAAAATTGAATCGGTCGTCTGCGGGTCGAGCGCTGATGTCGCTTCATCGCACAGAAGGACTTTCGGATTATTGGCGAGCGCCCGGGCGATGCCGACACGCTGCTTTTGACCGCCGCTCAGCTGTGACGGATAAGACTTTTCTTTCCCCTCTAATCCGACCAGTTTAATCAGCTCATCGGCGCGGCGGACCCGTTCGCTTTTTTTCACGCCTGCGATTTCCAGCGGAAACATAATGTTCTCCCGGACGGTGCGCGACCACAAAAGGTTAAAATGCTGGAAAATCATGCTGATTTCCTGGCGCGCTTTTCTCAGTCCGCGGCTGCTTACTTTATTTAATTCCGTCCCCGCAACTTCCACGATGCCTGACGTCGGCTTTTCAAGGCCGTTCAAAAGACGGATTAAGGAACTTTTACCAGCTCCGCTATATCCTATAATTCCAAATATTTCGCCCTTTTTGATATCAAGAGTGACATCTTGGACAGCATTGACATCCCCATGCTTCGCTTTGTAAATTTTTGAAACATTTTGAAGATGGATCAAAGCAATCACCTGCCTTACACTATTCTAAGAAATCTTCCGGTTTTCTACGCAAAAGAAAAGCCTTTCTGCAAAAATGAGCAGAAAGGCTTATTGAAAAAGGCCTTTCTCTCATCTTTCAAAGCAGACCGCTTTGAGTGAATTGGCACCATTTCAACATCGTTGATGGTTGCCGGGCTTCATAGGGCACTTCCCTCCACCTCTCTTGATAAGAGAAAACATATCGTATTTTCGTCCGGAAATTCTTACTGTAGAATAGCACGGCGAATGATAAAAAGTCAATAAAATAAATAATGGAAGCTATTGTCACATAGTAGATTGGCAGTTTACGGCCGTTTGCTGATCGTCTGAAAAAATCCGTTTGTCAGCCAGAGGATGGCCTCCAGCTTCAGCAGGGCTCGGAATGATCCTTTCACTTTGAGTTTTCCGCTTTGGATGAGCTTCTGCAAAGAGACATCACCGTGCAGGAGATGGATGATTTCCGTCTGGTTTCCGTAAAAGGTCAAATTAGATTTTTCCTTTGAAACCGCCGTTTTTCTCATTTCTCCCTGTCCGTTAATTGAGACCGTTAAGGCTTCTTTTTCTCCCTGGAATGTAATCAGCAGCGTTGAGGCGTTTAATAGCGGTTTCAAAAACAGATGCTGTCCGTCATTCTCCAAAACTTCTATTTTCTCCACTCGTATAACCTCCCGTTTTAATGGCCATACATACACTTTCTCTTTTTAACGGACAGAACCCTTTATAAACCGCACGACATTTTCCTGTAAAAATTGTCACATCGGGAACGTTTGCGATGTTTTTTGTTTAATCAGCTCATATAAATAGGAAACGGAGCGGAAGGCGTATCCTTTCTCAACAAGCTCTCCGCCTTTAAACAGCAAAAAGCACGGAACGCTCTCAATCTGATAGGCTTTGGCGAATGCGGGGGAATAATTCACGTTGTTTTTATAGAAGGCGGTGCCGGGCAGCATTTCTTCGACGACAGAAAGCATCTTGGACGCCAACTGGCATGTGCCGCAAAACGGGGTGTACAAATACAGGAGATAGATGTCATCCTGAATCAATTCGAGTTCATTTTCTTGGAGTTCTTTCATTTTGATTATCACCTCAGGTCGTTCTTTTTCAAAAATACAGGGTCTGCATCAAGGCCGGCTCTGATCAGCACGGATGCGAGATGATGGCCCGGGCACGACTCGACTTGCCTGTATGTTCTGTCTATATAGATATGGCGCGCTTCGGGAAGCTCCCGTTTCAGCTGTTTTCTTAATTTTTCTCCGGATTCATCCGCGTCCGTTAATATAAACACGTCTCTGTCAAACAGGCGGTCCGCCAAATCTTCCAGTTCGGTTTGGCCGATCGTCCCGTTTGTGCAGACGATTTCCGCGGGTTCGATGAGCACTTCTCTGACTTTGATTTTATCCGATTTTCCTTCTACGATGATCACCTTTTCATCTCCGTTGAACATAAGCGCATCACCTGCCGATTGTTTTAGCGTCAGATTAAAAAAGAAGGCAGTGAAATTCACCGCCAACTGTTAACACCAGCCGTTCTCATAATCGCAATCCACATATTTCGGATCACTGCCGTTTATGACATCGGCTGTTTTATAAAATTTTTGATTCTCAAATGAAAAGCCCTGTTTGAGCTCGTACTGGTTCATGCCTGTCATCTCGCCGATGGCTTCATTTTCATGAAACAAGGAAAACCGGCCGTTTTGAAAGCGGCCCGTGACGTTCTCCGTCACATCGACCTTTTGTTTATCAAAAGCCAT
The DNA here is from genome assembly GCF_053545315.1 of Bacillus sp. CIS52. Lineage (NCBI taxonomy): Bacteria > Bacillati > Bacillota > Bacilli > Caryophanales > Bacillaceae > Bacillus > Bacillus sp. CIS52. Next base: position 1,806,712 of record NZ_JBIUFR010000001.1, on the reverse strand, counting down.
ATTAGACACCTCCCGTTACAGATAGAATGTCCAAATGGCCCTTTGGCTATCCGATCAGTCTTCCTGTGTCATTTCGTCATATTGCTCGGAAGTCATGAGGTTTTCGATTTCTTCAGCATCAGCCGGTTCCACGACGATCATCCACGCTTTTTCATACGGAGACTCGTTTACGAATTCAGGGCTGTCATCAAGGTCTTCGTTCACTTCCGTCACCGTTCCGTTAATCGGTGCGTACAATTCGGATACGGTTTTGACAGATTCTACGCTGCCGAATGGCTCGTCCGCTTTAATTTCAGCGCCGACTTCCGGAAGCTCGACAAATACGATATCGCCAAGTTCGGCTTGCGCAAAATGTGTAATCCCGATACGGGCTTTTCCGTCCTCAACTTTGACCCATTCGTGCTCTTTGGAATAACGCATATCTTTCGGTGTGCTCATCTAAATCCCTCCAATTTTTTCTTATAATAAGAAGATACCATAATTCTTTGAACGCGGCATTACATCCAATATTTTTCGAATTGGTCTTCTTTGAAGCCGACAGTGACTTTTTCGCCGTCTGTCGTAATCGGGCGTTTCAGGAGCATACCGTCAGATGACAGAAGGTCAAGCTGTTCATCCTCTGACATGTGATACAGTTTTTCCTTTAGGTTCAGCTCGCGGTATTTCATGCCGCTCGTGTTGAAAAACTTTCTCAGCTCAAGTCCGCTCTTTTCATAGAGGTCTTTAATTTCTTCTTTCGACGGAGTTTCCTCCACAATATGTATTTCGTTTATTTCCTTACCGCGGTCTTCCAGCCATTTTTTCGCATTACGGCACGTTCCGCATTTAGGGTACCAGTAAAAATTCAACGACATCTTCTTCACCCCTTGTAAATGATCGTCGTTATTTTAACACAATCACTTGTAAAAACCTATAACGTTGCTTCATGAAAAAGCGCTCCGGATGAAGGAGCGCTTACAGCATGTGATCAGACGATATATTTTTCTTCACGGAAGACAGCGGCCGCTGCTTCACGTTTTTTCTGAATCAGATTTTTCGGTGTCAGGCGCGTCAGTTTGCGCAGCACGGAAAGCATCATGCGGAGGGAATCTCCTTCCTCCATGGCGATCAGTGATTCTTTGGCATGCGCTTCAATATTCTGAAGGGCTTCCTGGGCAAAGATTTCCGTATATAACAGCTTTTGCGCGGCTTTTTCGGCACCGTCCGCCGCAATCGCTTTTTCCGTTCTGAGGACGGCAGATTCCAAAGCGTACACCGCGCTGACGATATCAGCGATGTTTACCATGATTTCCTGCTCGCCTTCGATCTCTTTCCCGTATTTCTGCGCCGCGAGCCCCGCTGTCAAGAGGGCAATCTTTTTCGCCTGTCTGACAATGTATTTTTCCTGTTCAAGAGGCTCTGAGCCCGGCTCTTCAGGCATCAGCATCATGAGCTCTTCCTGGAGCGCCTTCGCTTTTTCAAAGAGCGGAAGCTGCCCTTTTACGGCTTTTTTCAGGAACGTGCTCGTTACGATCAGGCGGTTGATTTCATTTGTGCCTTCAAAAATTCTGTTGATTCGCGAGTCACGGTAGGCGCGCTCCACTTCATATTCCTGCATAAACCCGTAACCGCCGTGAATTTGAACGCCTTCGTCGGCAATGTAATCAAGCGTTTCAGATCCGCACATTTTGTTGAGCGAGCATTCAATGGCGTACTCGGCGATCGACTTTGCGACTTCGCGTCCGTCTTTTTGCGCTTCTTCCGTCAGCCTGCTCATATTATCTTCGAATAAGCCCACTGTCCTGTATACAGAGCTCTCCATGGCGTAAAGCCGTGCCGACATTGTCGCAAGCTTTTCCTGAGTGAGCGTGAAGCTTGAAATCGGTGTTTTAAATTGCCGGCGCTGGTTTGCGTAAGCGGCAGACAGCTCAATCACCCGTTTAGAAGCGCCGATTGTGCCGACGGCAAGCTTGTAGCGTCCGATATTCAGGATATTAAAGGCGATGACATGGCCTTTTCCGATTTCGCCGAGAAGGTTCTCTTTCGGCACTTCCGCCTGATCTAAAATCAGCGTTCTCGTCGATGAACCTTTAATCCCCATTTTTTTCTCTTCAGGGCCCGTTGACACGCCCGGATAATTTTTCTCTACGATAAATGCGGAAAACTTATCTCCGTCCACTTTTGCGTAGACGACAAAGACATCTGCAAAGGCGGAGTTAGTAATCCATTGCTTTTCTCCGTTTAGAATATAATGTGTGCCCGCTTCATTCAAAACAGCCGTCGTTTTCGCGCCGAGGGCATCTGAACCTGAACCGGGCTCAGTTAAGGCGTATGCCGCGATTCTTTGTCCTGAAGCCAAGTCCGGCAAATATGTTTTTTTCTGTTCTTCAGTTCCGAAGAACACGATCGGCAATGAGCCGATACCGACGTGAGCGCCGTAAGATAGCGAAAAGCTGCCGGCACGTGAAAATTTTTCCGTAATGAAGGCTGAACTGATTTTATCCAAGCCGATGCCGCCGTACTCTTCTGGCACATCTGCTCCGAGGAGGCCTAAGTCTCCGGCTTTTCTGAGCAGTCTGACTGAATGCTCAAACTGATGGTTTTCAATTTCATCAATATAAGGAAGCACATCGTTTACGACATAGTCTTCTGTCGTTTTGCCGATCATTTTATGTTCGTCTGTAAAGTCCTCCGGAGTGAATATTTGATCATATCCCGTCTCCTCAATCAGAAAGCTGCCGCCTTTTTTGACGTTGACCGTTTCCTGTTTCATGTTTGTTTCCCCCTTTGTTTAAATGAGCTCAAATACGCCGGCAGCGCCCATGCCGCCTCCGATGCACATCGTCACCACGCCGAATTGCTCGTTTCTCCGTTTCATTTCATGAATGAGTGACAAGGTCAGTTTCGTCCCCGTGCAGCCGAGCGGATGTCCGAGCGCGATGGCACCCCCATTGACGTTCACCTTTTCTTCATCTATTCCCAGCGATCTGATGACTTGAATGGCCTGTGAAGCAAAGGCCTCATTCAATTCAAATAGCCCGATATCCTGTAATTCGAGTCCGGCAAGCTTGAGCGCCCGCGGAATGGCTTCAATCGGACCGATCCCCATGACCTCAGGGGGAACGCCGCCTACGGCAAAGGAACGGAATTTGACTAGCGGCGCCAACCCGAGCGACGAAGCTTTTTCGCGATCCATCAGCATGACAGCCGCGGCGCCGTCACTCGTTTGTGAAGAGTTCCCGGCCGTCACGGTTCCCGTTTTAGAAAAAGCCGGACGGAGCTTTGCCAATACGTCAGCCGATGTGCCGGGGCGCACGCCTTCATCTTGAGAAAAGGTAAATTGTTTTTTCCGCGGCTTATGATCATCCCCGACTTCTGTCAGCGTTACTTCAACCGGCACGATTTCATCATTAAATTTCCCTTCTTTAAGGGCTTTCGCGGCATTCTGATGGCTGCGGACGGCAAACGCATCCTGGTCTTCTCTGGATACGCCGTACGTTTCGGCGACCTGCTCCGCTGTGTGCCCCATGCTCATGTAATACTCAGGCGCATGCTCCGCCAAAGCGATATTCGGGCGGGTCACATGTCCCATCATCGGAACTTGCGACATGGATTCCGCACCGCCGGCGATGACGGTGTCGCCCGCGCCGAGCATAATTTTTTCCGCACCGTAAGCGATGGATTGGAGTCCGGAAGAGCAGTAGCGGTTCACCGTAATGGCCGGCACCGTATGAGGAAGCCCCGCCAGCGCACCGATATTCCGCGCCATATTTAATCCTTGTTCGGCTTCTGGTGTTGCACATCCGATAATTAAGTCATCGATGTTTCCTTCATATCCGCCTGCCCGTTTCAGCGTTTCTTTCACACAAAGCGCGCCTAAATCATCAGGACGAACGGCTGCAAGCGACCCTTTTTTCGCTTTACCGACCGGAGTTCTCGCACCGGCCACAATGACTGCTTCTCTCATAAACACCCTCCTAGTTCCGTAAAGGTTTGCCTTTGACCAGCATATGCTGCATTCTCGCTTGAGATTTCGCCTCGCCAGCGAGGCTTAAAAAGGCTTCTCTTTCAATCTCGAGTAAATATTCTTCTGAAACCTCCGTGCCGAACGGGACTCTTCCTCCGGCAATGACATGGGCCAGCTTCTTCGCAATCTTCATATCATGATCTGATAAATAGCCGGATCTTCTCATTTGGTCTGCTCCGAGCAGTAACGCGGCACAGCCGGTTTCCCCGGTCACTTTTACTTTTTTGCGGGCAGGCGGGCGGTATCCGCTGTCATATAAATAAGCAGCCAGCTGTTTCGCATCGTGCAGCAGGTGATCCTGATTCATGCTGACACGGTCTGCCGCAGACAAAATCTTCATATCACGGGCTTCGTGCGCCGAGCCGGACACCTTGGCAAGCGCAATTGTTTCAAAGGTTTTAATGGCAGCGTCCATCAGTTCACTTCCGCCGTTCAAATAATTCATGTACAACTCTTTATTTCCTCCGCCGCCTGGAATAAGGCCGACGCCGGTTTCGACAAGACCCATATACGATTCGCTCGCCGCCTGAACGCGTGCCGCCGGAAGACAGACTTCCGTTCCTCCGCCGAGTGTCATTCCGAACGGCGCCGCCACAACAGGTTTGGCGCTGTATTTGATGTTCAGCATCGTCTGCTGAAAACGGCGGATGACAAAATCGACTTCCATGAAGTTATCATCCTGAGCTTCCATTAAAATCATCGCAAGGTTTGCTCCCGCGCAGAAATGTCTGCCTTGGTTTCCGATGACAAGACCTTTATAATTCCGCTCCGTTTCCTCAAGCGCATTGTCAATTATCTGAATAATGTCTAAGCCGATCGCATTGCTTTTCGTATGAAATTCCAGCAAAGCGATATCATCGCCGAGATCAATCAGACTGGCACCGCTGTTTTTGCTGATCACGCCCTTTGTTTCCTTTACCGTTTGCAGGCTGATCCGTTTCGGATTTTCTTTCACAGCTCTGTATTGGCCGTCTGAATAGTAAAACGGTCTTCCGTTTTCCTTCATATAAAATGTTTCATGGCCCTCGTCAAGCATTTCTTTCACCCAGCCGGGAAGTTCTGCGCCTTCTTGTTCAAGCCGCTCTGCTGATGTTCTGACACCGATGGCATCCCATATCTCAAACGGGCCGAGCTCCCAGCCGAAGCCCCATTTCATGGCGTCGTCAATCGCTTTGATATCATCAGCGATTTCACCTAAAAGCCGGGCTGAGTATAAGAGGGTTTGCGACGTGATATTCCAAAGCAGGCGGCCGGCGCGGTCATCAGAATATATAAGCGCTTTCATTTTCCCTTTGGCACCCTTTGCCTGTTTGGCGGCTTCTAAAGCGGGCGTCTTCATTTTCGAACGCTCGCCGTATGTCATGGTAAGCGGATCGAGCTCATATATTGTTTTACCTTCTTTTTTGTAAAAACCTTGGCCTGATTTGCTGCCCAGCCAATTGTTTTTCAGCATGTCATTCATAAATTCCGGCAGCTTAAACATGTCTTTTTCAGCGCCGTCGGCTTTGTCATAAACATTTTTTGCCACATGGGCGAATGTATCAAGCCCCACAACGTCAAGGGTTCTGAAGGTCGCGCTTTTCGGTCTGCCGATCAAAGGCCCGGTCACCGTGTCTACCTCGCCGATGCGGCAGCCGGAGGAAAGCATTTCCCTTACCGTGACCAACAGGCCGTACGTACCGATGCGGTTGGCGATAAAGTTAGGCGTGTCTTTTGCGATGACGACACCTTTTCCGAGTGTATTTTCGGCAAATGAAGTCATAAATTGCAATACGTCAGGATCTGTTTCCTGAATCGGAATGATTTCCAGAAGCTTCAAGTAGCGGGCCGGATTAAAGAAATGGGTTCCTAAGAAATGAGCTTTAAAATCGGCAGATCTGCCTTCCGCCATTTTTGTGACGGAGATACCGGACGTATTGCTGGACACGATGCTTCCCGGTTTCCGGTATTCATCAACAAGTGAGAAAATCTGTTTTTTCACGTCAAGATTTTCGACGACGACTTCAATAATCCAATCAGCATCTTTCAACCCAGCCGCGTCATCTTCCAAATTCCCCGCCGTTATATAATCGAGATTGGCAGCTGAAGTCAGCGGCGCCGGTTTTTGCTTCAGCAGCTTTTGCATGGCCGATCGGCTCAGTCTGCTGCGGACCTCCGGGCTTTCTAATGTCAGCCCCTTTTTCACCTCATCCTTTGTCAGCTCGTTTGGCACAATATCAAGCAGCAGGACGGGAATTCCGATGTTAGCCAAGTGCGCGGCAATTCCGGACCCCATGACGCCTGACCCGAGAACGGCTGCTTTCTTTATAAACTTGTGCATGAGTCATCCCCCTTGAACTTTGAATGAATAGTCATTCATTTTTTCGGCAAAAAAAATGAAACCCTTTTCTTCTTTCATCTTAAAAGATTTTCAGGATGACTTCAATAGCAAATATGGAATTTTTTTAAATTTTTTGGCTTCCGCATGTTCCGTGCCGCAGGCGGGAAACTTAAACCCGGAGGTGAAGGGAATGGTGCGAGGGAGAAAAGATCCGTCTTCCGGCGCAGTGAGCGCGGCAAGCATGAAAGGAAATGCGGGACCGAAGCAAAAATACGGCGGCGGCAAGCGGACAAGCCAAAATCAGCAATATAAAAAAGACAACATGGAGTAACAGACTGCGGCTGCTTTTTTAAGGCAGCCGTTATTTTTTGAAGATTCCTTTCAGCACAAACGCCGCATTTGCCGGACGCTCGGCAATTCTTCTCATCAGGTAGCCGTACCAATCGGTTCCGTACGGGACGTACACCCTCATCCTGTATCCTTCTTCGGCAAGCTTCTTCTGCCGCTCCGTTCTGATGCCGTACAGCATTTGGAATTCAAACTGCTCCCGGGGAATCTGATGCTCGCTGATGAGTGTTTTCGTATACGAAATCATGTCGTCATCATGTGTCGCCACCGCTGTTTCATGCCCGCTCAAAAGCTGCAGCTTGATCAGCTGCTGGAAATGAAGATCGGTCCCTTTTTTATCAGGAAACGCAACGGACGCTGATTCTTTGTATGCGCCTTTTACAAGCCTGAGCCGCGGTTTGTATGGCATCAGGCTGCTGATGTCTTCAGCCGCGCGGTACAAATAAGCCTGAATGACGGTGCCGAGCATCGGAAAATCCGGTTTGCACCGCTTATACAGATCAAGCGTGCGGGCGCATCTGGAATAGTCCTCCATGTCAATCGTGACGGGGACGCGGTGTTCTTTTGCCTCCGTCAATATGTCTCTGATGTGCTGTTCGGCGAGATTCTCAGATATATCCAGACCGATGGATGTTAATTTCAGCGACAGCTCACAGTCCAATTGATTCTCGGCGATCGCCCTGATTGCTTTTTTACATTCTTCGGCCGTCCTTTTGGCATCCTTCCGGGACCCAGCATATTCACCTAGGTAATCTATCGAGGCCGACAGCCCGTTTTGGTTCAGCCGCTTCACCGTTTTTACTGCTTCTCGAAGTGTTTCCCCCGCAACGAATCTTCCCGCGCCGAAGCGGAGGCCGTAAGCCTGGGCGAATTTCGTAAGCATTTTATTTTTCGACAAAAATAAACATATGCTCCGCAGCAAGGGCGAACTCCCTCCTTTTTCTTTTATTCGTGTATGAAATCCCGGTCGCAGAGAAAGCTAAGAAGAACAGAATTGAAGGAGGCGTTTATATGAATAACCAGGAGCAGCACGGACATTTGCCGCCTGCCGTCATCTCAACGAAAGACCATTTGTATCTTGAAGACATGCTGAACTGGAATCTGCTTGCCATGAAAAAAGCGCATTTCATGGCGGAACACTGCCAGAATCAGACGTTAAAACAAGAGCTTGAACAAATAGGCCGGATGCACCACAAACATTATCAAAACATTTTGGGTCACCTGAATCCCGCTCAAGGCGGACAGACAACAACAGGCTATATGCAATAGGAGGACAATACATGGAACAGCAAAATCAAAAAATCACTAACCCGCAAACGCCCGTGCCCGATACGGCGCAAATGAATGACCGAGACTTGGTGAATGAACTGCTGACGACGGAAAAGTATATCACGTCTTCATATTGCACAGCCCTGCACGAGTTCAGCCACGAGTCTCTTTATCAAGATATTCAGGCGATTTTCGATGAGTCACAAAAAGCGCAGAGAAGATTATACGATGTAATGTTTCAAAATGGCTGGTATTCCATTGAAGCGGCCGACACCCAAAAGCTTCAGCAATCGTATCAGAAGTTCCAGCAGACCATTCAGCAGCAGTCTCCCTACCAGCAGTAACATAAGAAAGGATTTGATGTTTTCACTAAGCATCAATCCTTTTTTTATTTTTGCACAAAAGGATTGACTTATCTTTAATCCTTATTTATATTTAACTAATGTTAATTATTTTCCCGAAGAACCAGATGAGGAGGAGTTATGAAAAACGCGGATCAATATGTGTCTGACATCCAAAAATCCCTTCAGACGCTGCTGCAAAACATACAGCCGGAAATGATGGAAAGCATGGCAAAACATGAGGTGACTCCTGCCCAATTATTTGTTTTAGCCAGCTTAAAAAAACAAGGGAGCTGCAAAGTTTCCGAAATTGCGGAGCGCATGGAAGTAAAGCCGAGCGCAGTGACGCTGATGGCCGACCGCCTTGAGCAAAAAGGACTGATCGTCCGCAAACATAATCAGCAGGACAGACGTGTCATCGACATCAGCCTTACCGAAAAAGGCGAGAAGAAATTCGAAGATGTCGTGGAAGGAAGAAAAGCGATATTAGCGCGAAACCTGTCCGTTCTGACTGACGATGAACTGATTCAGTCCGTGAACATCATCCGCAAAGTAGCGGAAGCCGCCGAGAAATACGCGGCTGACCAAAAAGAAAACGAATAGAAAAGAGGAGCTGCCGAAGCATGAGCATTGAACAGAAGGATCCAAAACGCACACTATTAATAACGGGCTTAATTATCGCTATGTTTTTCTCAGCCCTTGACGGCACGATCGTAGGAACGGCGATTCCTAAAATCGTGGGTGACCTCGGGGGATTAAGCATGATGACGTGGCTGACCACGGCATATCTTTTAACTTCGACAACGATCGTCCCGATTGCGGGGAAACTTGCAGATTTATTAGGGCGGCGCGTCGTATATGTATCAGGTTTATTGATTTTCATGGGCGCTTCCGCACTGTGCGGAATGGCCAGCAACATGACGGAACTGATTATTTTCCGCGGACTTCAGGGAATCGGCGGCGGTGTCATGATGCCGATGGCCATGATCGTCATCGGAGATTTGTTCACAGGGAAACAGCGTGCCAAGTTCCAAGGGCTTTTCGGGGCGATTTACGGGCTGGCTTCTGTTATCGGCCCGCAAATCGGGGGCTGGATTGTTGACTCTTTAAATTGGAAATGGGTTTTCTATATCAACCTGCCTGTCGGAATCTTAGCCGTCATCTTTATCGCAAGAGGACTTCAAGGCAGAAAACAGACCGGGCCGATTAACTTTGACATCGCCGGGATTTTCACAATGATCGTCGGAATCGTCAGCCTCCTGCTCGCACTCAGCTTCGGAGGAAAGGATTATGCATGGGGGTCTTGGCAGATTCTCGGTCTCTTTGCGCTTGCGCTTGTCGGGATTGTCGGATTCATTTTCGCTGAAATCAAAGCAAAAGAGCCGATTCTGCCGATGTACCTGTTTAAAAACAGAACGTTTACCGTACTGAATCTGATCGGGTTTTTCATGAGTATCGGCATGTTCGGCGCCGTTACGTTCGTTCCTTTCTTTATGCAGGGAATTATCGGAGTCAGCGCTACCGCGTCCGGAACGATTATGACACCGATGATGGTATCTATGATCATCACAAGTATTATCGGAGGCCAGCTGGTTTATAAGATCGGCATTAAACCGCAAATCATGATCGGCATGCTGATTATGGCCGTCGGCTTCTTCTTATTAACGACTTTGCAGCTGGATACAAGCAAGCTCGCGGCTACATGCTATATGGCCGTGATCGGTCTGGGAATGGGGCTCGTCATGCCGCTTCTCACACTCGCTCTGCAAGAAACGTTTTCAAAAGAAGAGCTGGGTGTGGTGACTTCATCAAGCCAATTTTTCCGGATGATCGGGGGAACATTCGGCATTACGGTGCTCGGCGCTGTCATGAATGCCAGATCAGGAACCCTTCTAACCGACAGACTGGTGCCTTACTTAGATTCACTGCCGAAACAGGCAAGTGCCTTTGCCGACCAGTTTAAAGGCATGATTGACAAGAATCCTGAAGGGCTGCTTCAATCCTTGTTCAGCCAGGAATCGATTAAGCAGATTCCGGCGGCATTTTCTTCCCATATCGTGCCGGTTTTAAAAACGTCACTGATGGATTCGCTTCACAGCGTGTTTTTCACAGGTCTGGCCTTTATCGCTGCCGGATTAATCCTCACGCTGTTTGTTAAATCAATTAAACTGACTAACAAAAAAACAGGCAAACAAGAAGAAAAGGCGAAAGCCGTTTAATAGAGAAAAATCCCGCGGATCCCGCGGGATTTTTTTATATCATCTGGGCCTCTCCGTTTCCGAATGACCAGTCTTCCGCCGCATTGCCTTTAGAGGACGATAAACACATCTTCTTTTCTGACGCCCAGCTTTTCGTGCAGCCGGAGTACCTACCCCGCAACAAGTGAATAGGAAATGGGGGTAAAAACCCTAGTGATGGAACCCTTTAATAAACCTTAAACATTTCATCGTTATCTTTATAGTACGACATAATAAAGTCACGAAAATTTCTTACCGAAGAAGATAACAGCTTATGTCTCATCCAAGATAAGCCGACTGGATATGAAGCAGAGTGATCAGTCACTTTTATAAAATTCAGCCCCAATGTTCTGCAAACTGAAATAGGAAGCAACGCAACACCTCGATCCAGCTTTATAATCTCGACCAGTAAATGAGAATCCGCCTCAAATGCAATATTTGGGGTGAAACCAGCTTTCTCACAAAGCGAGGTTGTAAAACCTCTATACTCCTCATTATTAGCAAGGGTAATAAATGGTTCAGCGGCGACAAGACGTAAAGAAATTTCTGTTTTACCCGTAAATCGGTGGTTTGAGGGTAAAGCCAGAACAATATCTTCATTTACCAGCACACAACTCTCTATCTCTTCATCTTGAATCGGATGACCTGTTATTCCTAAATCAATGTCCCCTTTTTTTAAACTTGTGATGATCTCGCTTTTAACTCCGATTGCTTGGAGAATTTTTGATTGAGGAGAGCGGTTGATATATTCACTCATCAGTCCTGCAAGGAATCTTGGATTGGAAATAGATATTCTTATGGTGTCAGAAATTTGATGTTCCTTCAATTGAATTTCCATTTGTGCATTTTCAATTTCAGTAAAAATCCTGTTTACATGTTTTAAAAGAATTTTCCCTGATGAACTCAGCTTAATATTTCTGCCTTTTCTCTCAAACAAGGCTGTTCCCAGTTCATTCTCAAGTCTTTTTATAGTAAGACTTAAAGAAGGCTGGGCAATCTTTAAGTGTTCTGCTGCTTTAGAAATATGCTCAGTATAGGCAACTGTCTGAAAGTATTTTAGCTGCAGCAATTCCATCTGTCTGCATCCCCCTTATTTATTTCAATAAATATACATATACCTTATTATGTATTAGATTAAATGTAAATGCGGATGTAAGATAATAGCATAGTTAAAGAAAAGGAAAGGGTGTCATTCAATGAAAATTGATGTGAAAGATATAGCAAAAAATTTAAATACGCCGCTAACGGCTCCTGCTTATCCTATCCCAAATTATAAATTTGTTAACCGTGAATATTTAAATATTATTTACCGAACGGATGAAAAAGCGTTACGTGCGGCAGTGCCAGAACCTCTTGAAATTACTGAACCCTTAGTGAAATTCGAAGTGATGTGGATGCCCGATGTTTCCGGACTTGGTGCCTATACAGAGGCAGGACAAGTCATCCCTGTCAGCTTTAATGGTGAAGAAGGGGATTATGTACATTCTATGTATGTAGACAATTTTCCAGCTATCGCAAGCGGACGGGAACTTACTGCATATCCAAAGAAATTGGGTGCCCCTAAGCTGTATATAGACTCTGATACTCTTGTCGGCACACTGGATTATGGCAGTCTTCGCGTGGCAACTGCGACTATGGGATATAAACATTTCGAAATGGACAAGGAAAAAGCGAAAAGGGAAATTTGCCGACCTAATTTTATGGTTAAGATGGCTACTGATTACAATGGTGATTTAAGGGTTTGTGATTTGGTGCGAACGCAAATAACGAATATAGAAGTTAAAGGTGCCTGGACTGGACCCGCGCGGCTTCAATTATTTGAACATGCTCTGGCACCTCTTGCAGACTTGCCTGTATTAGAAGTCGTTTCAGCATCTCATATCCTTACAGATTTAACCTTAAATGCTGCTCAGCCGGTTTATAACTACTTAGAGGAAAAATAAGGAGACGTTTACAATGAGAATTGCAATTTTAGGAGCAGGTTCTTTAGGAACCATAGTGGGAGCATATCTGTCTGCTGGCGGAATGGATGTCGAATTGATTGATTCATACAAAGAACATGTAGATACTCTAAATCAAATAGGTGCTAAAGTAGTTGGTACAACGGAATTCCAAGCAAAGGTGAAAGCCATTACCCCTGAAAATAAGTCAGGCAAGTATGATTTAATATTACTTCTGACGAAACAATTATATAATGACTCCATTCTTAAAGAGTTACTGCCTTTTTTAAAGAATGACAGTGTTGTATGTTCCTTGCAAAACGGTATACCTGAACAGAAAGTTGCTTCGATCGTTGGTGATGAACGTGTTATTGCAGGTTCTGTTGAATTTGGTGCTACGTTTATTGAACCAGGCGTATCCAGACTTACAACTGAGTATACTCAATTTAAAGAGTACGCTTTTCAAATTGGAGAATTAAATGGTGAAACAACAGAAAGAATCCAGCGTATTAAATCGGTTTTAGACCTTATCGGCGGAACACATATTTCCGATAATTTAGTTGGGACGAAGTGGTCAAAATTACTTATCAATAATGCATTCAGTGGTTTATCGGCAGCATTAGACGGAGAATACGGAGACATTCTTGACCATGAAATCGGCATTGTCAGCGCAGTTCATATCGCAGATGAGACGATTAAGGTTGGACACGCCAATGGTGTCAAATTTGCGAAAATGGGCGGCCTTGATTTAGAATCTTTGGAATTAAGAAGCGAAAATGATATTCCTGAACGTATCCAGACATTTAGGGCAGCCATGGCACCATCTAGGCTGCTAAGAGCAAGTATGCTCCAGGATCTTGAGAAGAAACGTAAAACTGAAATTGATTATATTAATGGAGTTATTCCCAAAATGGCAGAAGGTACTGGAATTTCAACACCTTTTAATGATTTGGTTGTAGCACAAGTCAAATGTGCCGAAGAATCTCAAACAGTGCCCAATTTTGATACAAATATAAAAGCATTTGAAGAGTTATTAAGTATCCGAAAGGAAATGTGATATATAGGAAAGAGAGGGATTGCTGCGGCGGTCCTTTTTTCTTGGTTCAACAAGCGGAAGAAATGTACGTAAACAAACGGGGGCGTTAGTTAAATTAAAGCTTCGCTATGAATTGAACGGCGCCTTTATTGATTCCTTTTCAGCAAAAAAAGCTTCCGGCACCTCTCTTTGATGCCGGAAGCTTTTTATTGTTTTTTTCTGTGCTCTTCATTGAGCTGTTTAATGTGCTGTATCGCGGCTTTGATGCCCTCTTTGGCGTCCGGGTAGGATTGGTTCCAATGCTTTACGAGCGGAGGCATGCTTTTTGCGATATGTGTATACAAAATCCATTGCCTGACTTCTTCCTTTAGTTCCGGGGTTGTTTCGCCAAGCAATAGTTCCGTATATTTTTCAAGCAGGCCGTCCAGCTGCTGCTGCAGTTTTTCTTCCATACCGTTCCCTTCCCTTTTTCATGATTATGACAATCGGGCGGTGAGAGCCGCTTCCTGCACGATGCATCTCCCGCGCCCGTGCGGAATGCAAAGCGGCGTGCCGAACAGCGGGTCCTGCGTGACTTGGCAGTTCATCGCAAATACCTGCTGCACAAGCTCGCAAGTGATGACTTCTTCGGGACGGCCCTCCGCATAAATCTGTTTATCCTTAATGGCGACAAGATAATGAGCATAGCGGCATGCGAGATTAAGGTCGTGCAGCACCATGACGATGGTCCGTTTTTCTTTTTCATTTAATTCAAACAGCAAATCAAGTATTTCAATTTGATGCGTCATGTCGAGATAGGTTGTCGGCTCGTCGAGCAGAATGATATCCGTATCCTGAGCGAGTGTCATCGCAATCCACGCGCGCTGGCGCTGTCCGCCTGACAAAGAATCCACCGTACGGTCGGCCATTTCCTCAAGCTTTGTCGCCTTCAGCGCTTTTGCCACTGCGTCTTCGTCCTCTTTGGACCATTGCTTCAGCCAGCTTTGATAAGGGTATCTCCCCTGTTTTACAAGCTGATGCACGGTCAGGCCTTCGGGAGCTGACGGGCTCTGCGGCAAGATAGCCAGTTCTCTGGCGACTTCTTTCGTCGGCAGCTTAGCGATGGCTTTTCCTTCCAAAAGCACAGAACCGCCCCTCGGTTTCATCAGGCGCGCCAATGAACGTAAAAGCGTCGATTTTCCGCAGCCGTTGCTTCCGATCAATACAGTGATTTCGCCTTTTGGAATTGCTACATCCAACTCGTCAATGATAACAGTCTCTCCGTACCCTAAGCTCAGCGTCTCTGTAGAAATTGCACTCATACCGCAAACCGCTCCTTTTTTGTATTTCCCAACACTATGTATATAAACAAATTGCCTGAACATTCAACGTGAGATCATGATTATATTGTAACAGAAATTAATGACTCTGAATATCATTATCAATTAGTTTTGGGCAAAAAAACAGCGGACAGCGGTTATTTCTTGATTTCCGTCATTTCTCCGTCGCTTTTTTTCAGTTTCAAATAAAAATGGTCATAATGGCTGTCTAAATTAAAAGCAGAGAGCACCTGCCTGACAACTTCGCCTTCTTGCATCCCGCTGTTTACGGCAAGTTCTCCGAGGATCATCTTCATTTCATCAAGCGCTTCCTCGCCCTCTCTGTGAACTCCTGAAAGCTTGTCCTGGATGTCCGCCTTTTCACGACCGCCTTTTCTTTCATACAAACCTTCATAGCGGTTATGCTCTCCGGCTCCGTAGTTGACGCGAAGGGAAAAGCTGCTGTAAGGAACCGGCTTCGCGGATGATACGGGCGTGCTGTCTTGTTCCGCATCCCGTTTTTCTTCATTCAATCGGCAGCCGGCAATCAGCATCAGCGCCAGACATAAAACACCCGCCGTCCTGATCCATTTCATGCGATTCACTCCCATTCCATTCCGATCGTTTTTAGGTATTTCCAAGGGAGGCGGCTGTCATTCATCGAACAAAAAAGAACCGGAGCTGTTTATCGCTCCGGCCGGTTCCTCTCTATATCATCATTCAGTCAGCTCTAAAAATTCCTGTACATCCCGTACCGCAAGGCGGACCGCGTCCTCCCAAAACGATCGTTCCGTCAGATCCGCTCCAAGGTGCTTCATCGCCAAATCCTCAACGGTCATCGAAGCCGTGTCACACAAAAGCGCGATATATTTTTCTTCAAAATCCGCGTTCTCCCGAAGAGCTCTTGCGTATATTCCAAGCGAAAATAAATAACCGAACGTATACGGAAAATTGTAGAACGGCACTCCCGTAATATGAAAATGAAGTTTTGACGCCCAGAAATGCGGGTGGTATTCCCCTAATGAATCGCAAAACGCTTCTTTCTGCGCCGCTTCCATCAGTTCATTCAATTTATCAGCCGGAACGACGCCATGCTTCCGCTCTTCATAAAACCGCGTTTCAAATAAAAATCTCGCATGAATATTCATAAACATGGCTACGCTTCTTTGAATTTTATCTTCAAGCAGGAACAGCTTTTCTTCTTTTGTCTCCGCTTGTTTCAAAGCGGCGTCGGCGACGATCATTTCCGCAAAAGTCGAGGCTGTTTCAGCGACATTCATGGCGTAGGCTCTGTTCAGCTGCCGCACTTGAAGCATGGCCTCCTGATGAAACGCGTGTCCAAGCTCATGCGCAAGCGTTGATACATTTGAAGCGCTTCCTGAAAACGTCATGAAAATACGGGATTCTCCGCTGTCGGGAAAGCTGGTGCAAAAACCGCCGACCCGTTTGCCGCTGCGGTCTTCCACTTCAATCCACCGATCGCGGAACGCTTTTTCCGTAAATGCGGACAGTTTTTTGCCAAATGTGGAAAATTGGGTGACGATCAGATTGGCCGCTTCATCATATGTGTATTTTTTCGGCGCCTCGCCGATCGGCGCATTCACATCATACCAATTCAGGCGCTCAAGCCCTAAAAGAGACGCCTTTCGATTCAGGTATTCGGCAAAGGGTTTTTTATGATCGGTGATGACCTGCCACATGACATCCAGTGTTTCTTTTTTCATCCGGTTGATCGCAAGCGGCTCTTCCAAGGCGCTTTCCCAGCCCCGCGCTTTATACATTTCCGTTCGGAAGCCGGCCAGATGATTCAGCGTGCTGCCAAACAGCTCCTCTTCTCCCTTCCAGGCTTCGTTAAGCTCTTTAAATACTTGCCGCCTGGTGCCGCGGTCCGGATGCGCCATCATGTTTTCCGCTTGGCCGACTGACAGCTCTTTATCCTCAAACGGAATCTTCATTCTTCCGACAGCCGCATTATACAGGTCGCCCCATGCATGATAGCCGTCAACGGCCAGACCTTCAATCAGTCTCTCTTCATGTGCGCTGAGCTTTTCTCTGATCCGGTCTCTTCTTTCATTTAAAACGTATGTGAGGTCCTGAAGTTCCGGTTTTTGCAGCAGTTCCGCCCACACCCGCTCGTCAATCCGGGCAAGTGTATCATCAAGCGTGATCAGAGCGGATTTAAAATCACTGCTCAGCTGATTGATCCGCGCCCTCCACTCATTCGCTTTCTGGTCATCAGTGTTCTGAGCCTGAAGACAGCCGACGAACGCTCCCGCCTGTCTGATCATGATCGCCGACCGTTCAAACCGATCAATCAGATTGACCAGCTCCCCGCCTTCATCAGCATGCGACGGAACTGTAAACGCCTCTGCCTCTTTTTGAAAAGCGCTGAGCTGCTGTTTAAGCTCTTGTATGTATTGCTTAAAATCTTCCGATCTGCTCCCGCCCTCAAAAATGGAGTTTAAATCCCATGTTTCCTTCAATCCCTCTAATGCCATCTTTTTCATTACCCCTTTCTGTCCGAAGCTGATTCCATTATAAAATAATTCTGACATATTTCCGAACGATTTCTCCTTCTCACCGCTAAATGTTATACACTAACATATAAGAACAAACGGGGAGGAATATGAGTTGAACAGAAGAATTGCCATTGTAACCGGCGCGACAAGCGGATTCGGTCTGCTGACAGCGCTGAAGCTCGCCCGGTCTTATCATGTCATCGCAACAGCGAGACAGCCGGAGAAAGCTGAAACATTGAAAGAGGCGGCCGCCCAAGCGGGTGTATCCGGTCATATTACGATCGCTTCTTTAGATGTTACAAATGAGCAGTCGGTGTCTGACTTCGGCAACACCATCAGCGGTTTCGGACCGGTTGATGTGCTTGTGAACAACGCCGGCACTGCGTATGGGGGATTTATTGCAGATGTACCGATGGAACATTACAGACAGCAGTTTGACACGAATGTATTCGGCCTGATTCATGTCACAAAAACCGTGCTCCCTTATATGAGAAAACACGGCGGAGCGAAAATCATCAACATCAGCAGCATCAGCGGACTGACCGCCTTTCCTGCTCTTTCTCCGTACACTTCTTCCAAATTCGCGATTGAAGGGTTTACAGAGTGTCTGCGTCTTGAGCTTCTGCCTTTAGGAATCGATGCCGCTTTAATAGAACCGGGCTCCTATAAAACGTCTATTCGGGAGACGTCTCTCTCCAATCATCTTACGGCACCCGGCAAAGATTCGCCCTATTACCGCTATTATCAGCAAATTGAAGCTTACGTCAAAGCGAGCGCATCCAAAAGCGGCGATCCCAATGACGTGGCGGAGCTGATTTATCAATTGGCACAGACGAAACGCCTGAAGAAACTGCGGTATCCGATCGGCAGGGGCATTAAGCTGACATTGGCTTGCCGCTCCCTCTTCTCTTGGCCCGTCTGGGAATCGATCATAAAGAAAAAGCTGTTCAAAGAAACCTAAATTATAATTATTATAATTTAGTATTGATTTTTATTTGATACGTGATATAATTAAATTAACAGATCACAGGGAGGACGATAAATATGAATACACAAAACGCGAAAAAAACTGAAAATCTAGTTGAGAAATCAATGAACACCCAATTATCAAACTGGTTTATCCTTTACTCTAAACTGCACCGCTTCCATTGGTATGTAAAAGGCCCTCATTTCTTTACGCTGCATGAAAAGTTTGAAGAACTGTATAACGAAGCGGCGGAAACGGCTGATGCCATCGCAGAGCGTCTTCTGGCCATCGGCGGACAGCCCGCGGCGACTTTTCACAGCTACCTTGAACAAGCTTCCATTACGGATGAAGGACAGGAAAAGACGGCTTCTGAAATGGTAGAATCACTCGTTCAAGACTACAAACAGATCAGCCGCGAATCAAAATTTGTCATCGGCATCGCCGAGGAACAAAATGACCCGTCAACAGCCGATTTGTTTGTCGGATTAGTTGAAGAAGCGGACAAGCATGTGTGGATGCTGTCAGCCTACTTAGGAGAATGACGAAAAAAGCTGAACCTCAGGCGGAGGTTCAGCTTTTTTTATGCGTTCAGCTTGCGCTTTCAGTTTGTTTCGTTAATGTGATGTTCAGCGTCTTTTTGCTGCCGCCTCTGAGAACTTGAACAGTCGTTTTATCGCCGATTTTCAGCTGGTTATACAGAATCTGTCTGATATCGGCGCTGCTGCCGACATCTTTGCCGTTCAATTTTACGATGACGTCATTTGATTTGATGCCCGCTTTCGCAGCCGGTGAGCCGGACTGCACTTCTTTTACGTAAACGCCCTTAGACAGCTGGTCGCCGAACAATCCGAGTGTGTTTTCCTGATAGGTTTCCGGCACTTGCGACATATCAATCATCTGCACGCCTAAAAACGGACGCTCGACTTTTCCTTTTGCAAGCAGCTGGTCGACAATCGGTTCCACATCGTTGCTCGGAATGGCGAAGCCGAGTGATTCCACGCCGTTTTCACTGACTTTCATGCTGTTGATTCCGATGACCTGGCCGCTGGAGTTGATTAACGGCCCTCCGCTGTTACCGGGATTAATCGCCGCATCCGTCTGAATCACGTTCATTTCCACCGTGCCTTGGGAAGTGTCGGCGTCTACCGTTCTGTTCAATCCGCTGATCACACCTTGTGTGACGGTGCCGGAAAACTGCTGGCCGAGCGGGTTGCCGATGGCGATTACCTTATCGGCAATGCGCAGCTGTGAAGAATCGCCGAAGCTGGCCGCTTTTTTGACATTGGACGAGCTGATTTCCAGTACGGCCAGGTCACTGATGGCATCCTTTCCGACAAGCTTTGCCGTTTCGGTTTTCCCGTTATAAAGAGTGACCGACAGCTTGTTTGCTCCTTCTACGACATGGTTGTTTGTGATGATGTACGCTTTTTGGCCGTCTTTTTTAAAAATGACGCCTGACCCCGTGCCGCTCTCCGTTTCAGAGCTTGAACCGCCGTCAAGTCCGAATTGGCCGCTTTGCGACGCTTGATAGTTGGACACTCCGACAATCGCAGGCTCCAAATCTTCTACCATATCCGCCACACTTGAGGTATTTTTCAAAGGCGTTGACGTAAAATTCGCAGACTGAACTTGTTTCGCCGTATCAGAAACAGATTCTGCCTTATGCTGCTCACCCGGCAGATTCGGCACAATGCCAAGCACGAGGCCGCCGCCGATAATGCCGCCTAAAATCGGGCTCAGCCAAGCGGCTCTCCGTTTTTTTTCTTTTTTCACGGCAGCCGTTTTTTCAAATTCCGTACCGGCGGCCGCCTCTTTTTCCGCTTCTTTCGAGACGGGGCCGTCAAGCAGCTCAGGTTCCTGATGGCTGATCCGCTGCTGTTCATTGCCGTTTTGCTCCGTATGTGAAAGATCTGACTGATCGCGGCTGATGCCGTCATCTCGCTGATCGTTCATATTCACGCACACTCCTTCAGTATGTTCTCATTCTATTCATTACATATTCATCGCATGTACAAGTTCTATTGTCCCAATAATAAGGAGAAAAGCAAAGCTCCAAAACAAAATGTGTTTGAACATGTTATCTTCCCCGCTTTTTTTCTTCCTTTCTTCCCTTATACACATCATAAACAAACATTGTGGGATAAAAATGAAAAGAATATGTGAAATTATGAAAATGCGGCCTGAGTGTGTTAAAACTAGTATAATGACGTTGAAAGGATGTGAAATGCCTTGTCATACACCATTTACCTAGTTGAAGATGAGGATAATCTGAATGAACTGCTCACAAAATATTTAGAGAATGAAGGCTGGAACATTACATCTTTCACAAAAGGCGAAGAAGCCAGAAAGCAGATGCAGCCGTCTCCACACCTGTGGATTCTTGACATCATGCTGCCGGATACGGACGGCTATACATTAATAAAAGAAATAAAAGAAAAAGATCCCGATGTGCCGGTCATTTTCATTTCCGCCCGGGATGCCGATATTGACAGAGTTCTCGGGTTAGAGCTTGGAAGCAATGATTATATCGCCAAGCCTTTTTTGCCGAGAGAGCTCATTATACGGGTTCAAAAACTGCTGGAGCTTGTGTATAAAGAACAGCCCGCTCCCAAAAAAACCGGCCTCACCGTTTCCTCCTACAATGTGATCGAAGATGCCAGAGAGGTTTATGATGAAACCGGCAGCCTGGTCAATTTGACGTCTAAGGAATTTGATCTGCTGCTTTTATTTCTTCACCATAAAGGACACCCCTTTTCCAGGGAAGATATTCTGCTGAAAATATGGGGCCATGACTATTTCGGCACTGACCGGGTGGTCGATGATCTTGTGCGGAGGCTGCGGAAAAAAATGCCCGGCTTAAAGGTTGAAACCATTTACGGATTCGGCTACAGGATGATGACGTCATGAAAAATAAGCCGCTTGCTTTTCAAATATGGGTGGTCATCTCAGGCATCCTTTTAGCCATCTCGATTCTGCTGCTTGTGCTGTTCTCAAATACGCTGCGGGATTTTTTCACGGATGAAACGTACACGACCATTGAAAATGAACAGCATGTGCTGACAGAGTACCGGCTGCCCGGGTCGATCGAGCGGGGATATTACAGTGAGGACGCGACCGCTCCGACGACTTTCCGATCCGTTCAGCACGTTCTTTTACCGGAGCGCGAAGAATCGGCGAGCGACAAAGATTTAAACTACTTTTCTTCTTCCTTTATCCATAAGGTGTACAAGCTCGCGGGCCGCCAGCACAGCGTCACGAAACGATACAGCGCGGACATCGGCGGGGAAAAAGTGTTTTTCGTCATTAAAAAAGGCCTCACCATTAACGGTCAGGATGCGATGATGCTGTCATATGCGCTTGATTCTTACCGTGATGATCTGTCATACACCCTGTTTAAGCAGCTGCTCTTTATCATTGCCGGCGTCATTTTGTTAAGCTGGATTCCGGCGATTTGGCTTGCCAAATATCTCTCGCGTCCGCTCGTCTCCTTAGAGAAGCATGTCAAACGGATTTCCGAACAGGACTGGGATGATCCGGTCATCGTCGACAGAAAAGATGAAATCGGAAAATTAGGCCACACCATTGAAGACATGCGGAGCAAGCTGGTGCAAAAGGATGAAACGGAAAGAACGCTCCTGCAAAATATCTCTCATGATTTAAAAACGCCTGTCATGGTGATAAGGGGCTATACTCAATCAATAAAGGACGGGATTTTTCCTAAGGGGGACCTGAAAAACACAATTGATGTCATTGAAGGCGAAGCAGAAAAGCTTGAGAAGAAAATTAAGGATTTATTATATTTAACGAAGCTTGATTATTTAATGAAGCAGCGGGTGCACCATGAGACATTTGACCTTGTGAAGGTCACGGAAGAAGTCATTGAGCGGCTCAAATGGGCCCGGAAGGAATTATCGTGGACCGTTGAAACAGAAGATGTATTGATGATGCCCGGTGATCCGGAACAATGGGGCAAGCTCCTCGAAAACATTCTTGAAAATCAAATCCGCTATGCAGAAACGGCGATTCACATTCGGATCAGCCAAAATCAGCAGCAGATTGTCATGACGGTTAAAAATGACGGGCCTCCGATTGAGGATGAGATGCTATCCAGCTTGTACGAGCCTTTTAATAAAGGGAAGAAAGGCGAGTTCGGCATAGGACTCAGCATCGTAAAACGGATTTTAACCCTGCATAAAGCATCAATTTCAATTGAAAATGACCAATCGGGTGTAATCTATCGGATTATCATACCAAAGTAGACTGTAGTGTTTCATTGCAGTCTTTTTTTATGTGAAGGAGTAGCCGTTAAAATCTCTGTAGTTTGTTTTCAGCGGTTTTTGGCATTGATGAACCCATTTCTTTTCACAAATCGTCTTTTTCGGGTATTTCACCTTTTCGACTTTAATTCCTCTGTTTCGCAAGCGGCTGATCATTTCATCTAATTCTTTCATTTTCAGATTCACCCTTTCGCCAGAACTTTGACCATTCGGTCAGCTCACTTTATAATATAAATAAAACAAAACAAAAAAACAAGTTACAATCAGGTTAAATTTACAGAATATCAATATGACCATATAGTCACACACGTGAAGCACAAGCCAGCCTCCTGGCTCCGAAAGGGTGGAACCATTGAAGGAAAAAGAAAAGCTGATTATTGAAGCAGCAATTAAACTGTTTGCCCGAAAAGGGTACAAATCAACATCGGTTCAGGAAATCGCCGATGAATGCAAAATCTCAAAAGGCGCTTTTTATCTTCACTTTCCTTCCAAAGAAGCACTGCTTCTGTCCATGCTGAATTACTACTATGATAAAACGTTTACCCGAATCACGACGATCCAAACGGAGGGTGACAGCCCGAGAGCCGCTTATCAAAAACAGCTTGCGGTGTTTTATGAATCGATTCTCGCCCATAAAGATTTTATTACCGTGCAGATGAAAGACGGTTCACTTCCTTATACCGAAGAAGTGGCCCAGTGCGGAAAGAGAATCCGCCGGTCGATCCTGCAGTTTCATATCGACAGTCTTCTTGCTATTTACGGAGAAAAAGCCGAACCATACACCGCCGAGCTTTGTTTTTTAATAGAAGGAATCAGTCAGATGTATCTTGAATATCTCATTCTGACCGGCCGGTCTGTACAGCCTGCGCTTCTCGCAAATACCGTGATTCACAGAATTGATGACATCGTAAACGGAATGGCGGACAGACATGATGAAGCGTTTATTTCTCTTGATGAGGCAAGCTCACTGTTTGGGCCCCTTCATAACGGGAAGCCCGATCCTTTAAGCCAATCAATCTTGCAGACCCTCCGTGCGCACATCAGCACGATGGACAAGCCGCAAGCATCTGAATACACCGAGAGCTTGGATATTCTTGAAGCGGAAATGAAGAAAAAGTCGCCGAAACCGGCAATCATCAAAGGAATGATTCTGAATTTGAAGGAGTCCGACCTGCTGGCTGAAGATGCAGAACAGCTCAGATTTTTACTGAAACAGCAGTTTATTTAGAAGAACGGCCGCAATGACTGCAGCCGTTCTTTCTGTTTATGCTTTCGGGTGCACCATATCTTCCGGACGCACCATTTCATTAAATTGTTCTTCCGTCAGAAGGTTCAGCTGTAATGCCGCTTCTTTCAGCGTCAGGCCTTCTTTATGGGCAAGCTTGGCGATTTTTGCGGCGTTTTCATAACCGATGTGCGGGTTAAGCGCCGTAACAAGCATTAATGAGTTAGAAAGGTTTTCCTGAATGGTTTCCTGGTTCGGCTCAATACCGACAGCGCATTTGTCATGGAAGGAATTCATTCCGTCACTGAGAAGCTGCACTGTCTGCAGGAAGTTATAAATGATAACCGGCTTGAAGACGTTCAGCTCGAAGTTTCCTTGGCTGGCCGCAAATCCGATTGTCGCGTCATTTCCCATCACTTGCGCGGCGATCATTGCCAGCGCCTCACTTTGCGTCGGATTGACTTTGCCCGGCATGATAGAGCTTCCCGGCTCATTTTCAGGAATGACGATTTCGCCGATTCCGCAGCGCGGGCCGCTTGCCAGCCATCTGACATCGTTGGCAATCTTCATCAGGTCGGCAGCCAATGCTTTTAAGGCGCCGTGAACGTGAGTGATTTCATCATGGCTTGTCAGCGCATGGAATTTGTTAGGCGAGCTTTTGAACGTCTGCCCCGTTACTTTTGTGATTTCTTCCGCGACGAATTCACCGAACTGCGGGTGGGCGTTGATTCCCGTACCGACTGCCGTGCCGCCGATAGCAAGCGCGCGGATTTTTTCCGTTGACTCAAGAATCATTTCTTTAGAACGGTCAAGCATGTATACCCAGCCGCTGATTTCCTGTCCGAGTGTCAGCGGAGTCGCGTCCTGCAAATGCGTGCGTCCGATTTTCACAATGTCTTGATACGCTTTCGCTTTTTCGTCAAGTGTCTCGCGCAGCTGATCAAGGGCCGGAACGAGCTGCTCATATACGGCAAGGACCGCCGCAACGTGCATCGCCGTCGGGAATGTATCGTTTGAGCTTTGGCTGCGGTTGACGTCATCATTCGGATGAATCTTCAGATCAGAATTTTTTTCTTTCAATAAAGCAGTCGCGCGGTTGGCCACCACTTCGTTCATATTCATGTTGCTTTGTGTGCCGCTTCCCGTCTGCCAGACAACGAGCGGAAAGTTATCGTCGTATTTGCCGTTTAATACGTCATCACATACAGCGGCAATCGCCTGTGCTTTTTCAGACTCTAAATTGCCGAGGCGTTCGTTAGCGATCGCCGTGCTTCTTTTTAAAATTGCAAACGCCTTCACAACACGCTGAGGCATTTTTTCTGAACCGATTTTGAAGTTCTCTTTGCTGCGCTGTGTCTGAGCGCCCCAAAATTTATCTGCCGGAACTTTAACTTCTCCCATGGTGTCTTTTTCAATTCTGTAGTCCATTTATGTATCCCTCCATAACAGTTGCTTCACCCTGAGTATTATTCGCCAGTAACCGATGAAACCCTTTTTATTTTTCGGTCTTGGCCGTTTTTAATTTCAGCTCAAGATAGACGCGCGAATCCTTAGAGTATTTGTACTTCGGATTTGTTTTTCGGTATTCCTTCGACGTGTAAGCCACTTCGTAATGCGCTTCAAATGATTTGATGAGCTGTTCTATTTCTTCGGCATTTCCTGCCAGTCTGACTTGTGCCACATCTCTCCTCCGCTTTCATAAAAAAACTTGTACCACTAATTACTTTATCATAGTATATCATTTTTTTAACAGGAAAAGATAACCTCAATTAAGGAATGGAAGGCGGGTGACAGTTGATGGCGCAATCGGAATTCAAGGAATACATACACATAAACCTGGCTATGGTGCTGCCCCACCTAGAGCCGAACGATGACCTGGTTCAAAATAAAAAGATGCTTCCGAACGGGCTTGTTTTTTATTATATGTATCTGAGTGAAATGAACGATGAAGACAAAATAAAAGAAGCGATTGAAACGCTGCTGCAGGGAGAAGACACCCTGACGCTGGAGGCAGTGACGAAGCGTCTTGATCAGATTGACGCCCGTCCCGTCACTGCGGCGAAAGAAGCCGTCACTTCCATTCTGCGGGGGAAATGCGCCGTATTTATTAACGGCCTTGATAACGTATACATTCTTTCCACGGGAAAAAGAGAAAAAAGAAGCGTGACAGAGCCTACCTCCGAAAAGGTTGTAAGAGGGCCTAAGGTCGCTTTCATCGAGGATTCTGATACAAACGTCGCCATGATCAGGCAGCGGACGAACCATCCGAAGCTGAAAACGAAAAAGGTTCCGCTCGGAGAAAGCAAGTTAAAATACGCCACTGTCATGTACATAGATGATGAGGCTGACCCGTCTGTTGTCAGCGATGTTTTAAAACGCCTCAGCGAAGTGAAGCTGGACGACATTCAGGATTCCGGGACGCTTGAAGAGCTTATTGAGGATAATAAGTATTCGCCGTTTCCGCAAATACAAAATACGGAACGGCCTGATAAAGTCTCCTCCGCCTTGTTTAACGGCCGCGTCGCCATCCTTGTCGACAACTCACCGTTTGCGCTGGTGGTTCCGGCTTCTTTAGGAATGTTAATGCAGTCTCCCGACGATTATTATGAACGGTGGATTTCCGCCTCGCTCATTCGGGCGCTGCGGTTTACGTCTATTTTTATCACACTGTTTTTTTCAGCCATTTATATCGCCCTCGTCTCGTTTCACCAAGGGCTTCTGCCGACGCCGCTTGCAGTCACTATCTCGGCGAACAGAGAAAACGTTCCCTTTCCGCCCATCATTGAAGCAATGGTGATGGAAATTACGATAGAACTGCTGAGAGAAGCGGGTTTGAGGCTCCCTAACCCGCTCGGCCAGACGATCGGATTGGTGGGCGGAGTCGTCATCGGCCAGGCGGCCGTTGAAGCGAATATTGTCAGCTCCATCATGGTCATCGTGGTCAGCATTGTCGCGCTCGCTTCATTCACGGTGCCGCAGTACGGAATGGGGCTTTCATTCCGTGTGCTCCGTTTCATTTCAATGTTTGCTGCGGCAGCATTCGGGCTGTACGGCATGATTTTATTTATGCTGGCAATATACACCCATTTATCGAGACAGCGAAGCTTCGGTTCTCCATATTTCTCGCCGAATGGGTTTTTCAGCTTAAAAAACGCAAGCGATTCCATTCTCCGTCTCCCTATTAAAAATCAACCAAAAGAGGCGAAAAACGTAAATGAGCCAGAAAACAACTCACAATAAACTTACAAGCTATCAAGGGACGGCATTGATTGCCAACACGATGCTCGGGGCGGGGCTCCTCACCATGCCGCGGTCGCTGTCAGCGAGGGCAAATTCGCCGGACGGCTGGATCGCATTATGTCTGGAAGGCGTCATCTTTATCTTTTTGATTTATCTCAATACGCTCATTATGAAAAAGCATCAATACGGATCGTTTTTCGATTATATGAATGAAGGTCTCGGCAAATGGGCGGGCAATATCGTCAACCTGGTGATCTGTCTCTATTTTATAGGAGTCGCCAGCTTCGAAGCCCGTGCGATGGCGGAAATGGTCAAGTTCTTTTTATTGGAAAAAACCCCCGTGCCGGTCATGCTGATTATCTTTATCGCCTGTTCCGTTTATTTGATTATCGGCGGCATGAGTGATATCGGCAGGCTCTTTCCTTTCTATTTAATGATTACGATTATTATTTTGCTGACGGTGTTTTCCTTCAGCTTTAAAATATTTGATATAGACAACCTGCGGCCGGTGCTCGGCCAGGGATTTTCTCCCGTTATGGCCTCTTTGACCGTCGTTTCTGTTTCCTTCTTGGGCATTGAAATTATGCTGTTTCTCCCAGAGTACCTTAAAAATAAACAGCACACGTTCCGCATGTCGGCCATTGGCTTTGGCATCCCGATTATTTTATACATCATTACCTACGTGCTCGTCGTCGGCGCCTTAACCACCCAGGATGTCAAAACAATGATCTGGCCTACGATCGCGCTCTTTCAATCATTTGAAATCAAAGGGCTTTTTATCGAACGGTTCGAGTCCTTTTTACTTGTTGTCTGGATTATCCAATTTTTCGCCACCTATGTATCGTACGGATATTTCGCGACATCTGGCCTTCATAAAATTTTCGGGCTGAAGCAGAAAAAAGGCATCATCTTCGTAGGGATTGCGACATTCTTGGGGGCATTGATGCCAAAGGACGCGAACAAGCTGATGATGTTCAGTGATATTCTCGGCTATATCTTCTTAGGTTTCTTTTTGCTGCCTTTACTGATGTTTGCAGTCGTCGCTGTGAAAAGGAAGGTGAAAAAAGCGCAATGAAGAAATACATCGTAATCTTTCTTTGCTCATTGCTTTTGACGGGGTGCTGGGACAGCCGTAATATAGAAGACTTGAGCCTCGTTATCGGCGTCGGGCTCGATAAACCTGAGGAAGAAAACGTGGAAGTGACGCAACAGATTCTGATACCGCAAAAAGCAAGTTCCCAGCAGTCGACATCAAGTAATCCGACAAAGGTGACTTCCACTTCCGGGGAAACTGTTCACCAAGCCTTAAGGACGGCATCGTTAAAAAATCACCCCGCTTTCTCCCAGCACTTGCGCATCATGCTGTTTTCCGAAGCGCTGTTAAAGGACAACATCCCGTTTGACGCATTAATGAACCAGTTTGTCAGGGACAATGGAACAAGAAGAAGCTGCAATGTGATGACGGTGCCGGATAAAACGAAAGATATTTTCAATGTCAGCGACCAGGGGGAGCCTGCGTCAAATACCATCTATGACTTAACGGAAAATAATGCCGTCACCATCCGGATGATGGAGCCTGTGACATTGGGGGAAATATCCGAGAGAATCGCCAAGGGCGAAACCTTTGCCCTTCCTCAAGTGCGCAAAGTGGGCAGCAGACTGGAAATCTGGGGCGCTACCATTATAAAAAATAAATTCTGGTATGCGAATTTAACGCCTTTACAAGTCCAGAATATGAACCTGTTCACAGGGACGGTAAAAGGGGGCGTCACGTTTGCAAAGCATGACAATTATTATTTATCCTTCGAGGTATTTTCAAGCAAATATGATGTAAAAACACAATATAAAAACGGAAAATTCAAGTTTATCGTTACCCGATTTGTTGAAGGCCGCCTGTCTGAGGATTGGAACCCGAAAGAAGATTCCTTCAAGGAGTCCTATATAAATGAAATCAAAAACGCGGTAAAACGAAGCATCCATTCGGATGTCATGACATTCATCGATTATCTGCAGCATGATTTAAAAGTGGATATTACCGGGTTAGGCGACCAGGTCCGCATTCATTACCCCGATAAGTGGCAAAAGGTGGCCTCTGACTGGGACCGTCATTTCAGTGAATCAGATATTGAATACAAAGTCAAAGTCGCCGTCAGAGATTTCGGAACAAAAGGAATGTCCCAATGACCTGTCCTGCGGGGAGAGTGTGCATAGCGCCGCTCTCCTTTTTTCATTTCACGAGATGATTGCGGTGGGCATATACGGCGGCCTGCGTGCGGTCACTGACATCAAGCTTTGACAATATATTAGTGATGTGGGTTTTCACCGTTTTAATCGTTATGAACAGCTCTTCCCCAATCTCTTTATTCGTCTTGCCTTCCGCGACGAGACAGAGGATTTCCAGTTCTCTCTTCGTCAGCGTTTCATGCGGAAGCTGATTCTCTGAATGGCGCAGCCTTGACAGCACTTTTCCCGCCACCTTCGATTCAAGCTTCGGTTCGCCCTTGGCAGCCGCTCTGATGGCTTCGGCTATTTCCGCCGCCTTGGACGTTTTCAGCAAATAGCTGAGCGCTCCCGCTTCGATTACCGGGTACACTTTATCGTCATCAATAAAGCTCGTCAGCACGATGATTTTCGGGTCATCGAGTTTGGCGCAGATCTGTCTCGTCGCTTCGATGCCGTCCATGCCGTCCATGACAAGATCCATTAAAATCACATCCGGCAAAAGCGCGGCGGCCAGATCGACGCCCTGCTGCCCGTCTGATGCTTCACCGGCGACTTCAATGTCCGGCTGTGCTTCTAAAAACGCGGCCAGACCCATCCTGACCATTTCATGATCATCAATCAGTAACACTCGAATCACTGTCGTTCTCTCCTTTTGTTTTCTCGTAAATCGGGACTTTCACGTCAATCTGCGTGCCTTTTCCCTTCACTGAGATAATTTCCGCTATGCCGCCGATTTCGCTCGCTCTTTCCTTGATGGAATGCAGACCGTAAGAGGAGGCTTTGACTTGATCCATTGTAAAACCCGCCCCGTTATCAATGACTTTAAGCTGAAGTTTTTGATGTTTCGCGCCGAGTCTGACGGTGACCTTGGTCGCCTTTGAATGCCTGAAAACGTTGGAAAGCGCCTCTTGTACGATTCGGAACAGATGGTCTTCAACGCCTTTTGACACACCCGTGTCGCTGATGTCCCACTCAATATCAAGCGGCTGCTTCGCTTTGAACTCTTTTAACAGCTCAATCAGCCCTTCTTTCAAACCTTTTCCTTCTAACGTGACGGGCCGCAGATGCAATAGCAGCGCCCTCATTTCGTTTTGCGCTTCCCCCGCCATATGTTCAACCATGCGAATCCGTTTGACGATTTTGTCATCCGCATCTTTCACCTGCTCTAAGACGGCGGATGTCATCATAGAGATGGCAAAGAGCTGCTGGCTGACGGCATCATGCAGATCGCGCGCCAGCCGCTGGCGTTCTTCAGTGATGACCGATTTTTTCATTTGGTCCTGCCATTCCGCCCGCTCGTTGGAAAGCTTTTGCAGCGATGTGACCTGCAGCTCGACCCGCTTGGCCATTTCGTTGAGCTGGTCTGCCGCCAGACCGATTTCATCATCACCGAGCGGCGGCACCCGATAAGCGAAATTGCCGTTTTCAAATTTCAAAACCGCTTCAATCAGTGTATCCATTCTCGTTTTCAGACGGCCGCCGTATACATAACCGGAAATCAGTCCGGCCGAAAGGGACGCCAAAAGCAGGATGACCACAAACGGAATACCGAACCAGCCGGAAGAAAACAAAAGCATCGGATCAAGCCCGTAATATAACAGCATCAGCGCAATAAACACCGCGCAAAGGAGCAGACTGAGCCCCGCGGTCATCCGCATGGCGCGCCACTGAATATTGGCGAGTAATTTTTTCCTCATAAATACTTCACATCCACATCGCCGATGAATAGAGAAATTGATATTTTAATCCGCCGCGGCGAGTCCCCGTACTCAGAAGACACTTTATACAGATTCGTGCTCATGCCGCTTTTCTTAGAACCGAG
Organism: Bacillus sp. CIS52; assembly: GCF_053545315.1. NCBI lineage: Bacteria > Bacillati > Bacillota > Bacilli > Caryophanales > Bacillaceae > Bacillus > Bacillus sp. CIS52. The sequence continues at coordinate 1,775,644 of NZ_JBIUFR010000001.1, read as the reverse complement.
CAGGTTCATATCGCCGATAAAAGCTGATGAACTGACGGACACTTCGATATCGGACGGGACGTACACATCAACATTGCCGATGACGCCGCTGATTGTCATCGTGCTTTCTCCTTCAGGTATCATCGCCTTGGATAGATCAATTTTCACATCACCGATAAACCCGGAAACATTTAAATCATTCAGCTCAAACGGGTCCTTCATCATACGCAGCTCGCCGATAAAAAAGCTGCGGAGGTCCGGCTGTCTGCTTTCCGGCTGGACGGCCGGCTTTGGCTGTTCTTCTTTTTCAAGGCTGATTTTCTTTTCTTTATGCTCAAATACGCGCTTTCCTTTCAGGAGCCTGTAGCCCGCGTAAATGAGAAAGGCGGCGAAGGCATAGCCGAACAGGCTGAAGGTAGCGCTGAACAGGTTTCTCAAAAATAAAAAAGCGGCAAAGATATACAGGACGGAGCCGAGCCAGCCGCGGGAGTATTTATTAAAAATATAGCCTGTGATCAGAAAAAAGAGCGGCCAAAACAGGAAGTCGCCAATGCCGATAATACGTAAAAACATGCTGACGCCTAATAAGGCGATGATAAGTCCGAGAATCTGTTTTTTTGCCATGTCAGCTGCTTGCCCCTCCTTTCCTTGTCTATTGCAGTGCAATATTGCCGCTCGTCACTTTTATATCTATCGGCCTGGCGCCGCTGCCTTTCATGCCGGTGAAGGTCCCGCCTTCCTTACTCGTTTTCTCAAAGGAATAGGACGGCTGAATCCTTCCGCTTGCCGTTTCGGCGTTTACTGTAAAATTCCCGTCTTTCGGCAGGCTGATGGCTGCGCTGCCGCTCGCAAGCCTGACGGATACGGGAGCGTTCGCCGTCTCAAGCGAGGCGTCGACACTGCCGGAAGCAACCCTCACGTCAAGGGCTCCCGTCACATGATGAAGCCCGGTATGCCCTGAGGATGAGCGGACTTCCGCCGTTTCAGCCGCAAGATCGGCTGCTTCGAGATCGCCCGACAGCCCTTTCGCTTTAAACACATCCATCTTCACATGCTTCAGCGATATGTTCCCGCTTACAGAACGGACGCCGAGATGTGCAAGAGACAGCCCCTTGTTTCCGTCAACGGAAATGCTTCCGCCTGATGTTTGGACAGTGATGTCCTGATGATACTCATACGGGATGCGGACAATCAGCAGAGGACGCTGGAAGAGATTCAAAAATTGGAATCGTTTCTCCTTCGCTTTGAGATTGAGGGTTTTCCCCCTGCTTTGGACAAACATTTTCCCCGCTGGTCCGGTCATGTTTGCCGCGATATCATTCCGCTCTTCCGCAATGATTTTCACATCCGTCTGTTCCGACGAAACGGACAGAATTTTGACGGCATGAGGCGGTACGCTTGCCGATACCGATTCTGTTTCGTACAGCGGAAACAAACGCCCGGCAAACACTTCTTTCACCAAAAACAGACAGCAGATCAAAACGGACGCCGCCATCAGCCCTTTGGCAATCTTACGCTTCATTACGTTCCATCCTTTTTCATTCATTTTATTATAAAGGAAAAGCCGGATAATTGATACGTGCGTATAGGGAAGAGGCGTAAAAGCGCCGACCTTCCCTTGTGCACATTATTCATGAGCCGCTTTTTGATGCTCTGCTTTTTCCAGAGAAAGCGAGCGCATTTTTTCAAGCTCAGCTTCGACCTCGTCCGAATATTGCGAGCGGCTGTGTTCTGTATTCGCCTCAGCCGAAGTGCCGTATTTGACGCGGACTTCCATTTCTTCAATGCGGTTTTCCATTCGAAGAAACTCTCTGTAGGCGCTTTCGCTGTCAATCTTGTCAAAAGAAGCGTTCATATGTTCCTTCGCTTTTGCTGCGTTGGCGCGGGCGATGAGCGCCTGTTTTTTATCCTTTACGTCGCGAAGACGCGTTTCCAGGGTTTCCAGCTGTTCTTTCAGCTCGGCCAGCTGTGTTTTCGCCTGCTCGTACGCTTTTTCATGTTCGGCCGCTTTTCCCTCAAGGTATTTCATTTCAGTCAGAGCCTTTTTCGCAAGCTCCTCTTCCCCGGCGTCAAAGGCAAGCTGAGCCTGATTTTTCCGCTTTGCCGCCGTTTCGGAAGCGTCCTCCTGTTTTTTCTTAAACTGATGGACGATCGTGTGCTGTTTGACGATCGTTTGTTTCGCCTTGGCGATGTCACTTTCCATATCACGCACATATTGATTCAGCATGACTTTCGGATTTTCTAATTTATCAAGCCCTTCGTTAACAGATGCGACGAACATATCTCTTATTCTTTTTAAGACCATTTTGTCTTCCTCCTTATTTTTTCTTCAAAAATTCTTCCCATTCAGAGTCAAAGCCGGATTGGTATCCCGGTGATGCCGCTTCGGGTTCATACTGGCGGGAAGCGGTGTCTGAGCCGCCCTGCTTCATCATTTTCCATCCGCCATACACCATGGCGCCGGCCAGTCCGATGGCAACGATAAATGGAAGAGAGCCGACAAGAATCATAGCTCCGATGACGCCCGCGATGATGCCGGATACGGCGCGGCCGTTTGAGAAACGTTTGATTCCCCAGTAAAGCATCAGGCCTCCGATCGCCAGCGGTATGATAAACGCGAAGTGGCCTCCTCCGAAAAAGACAGAAAGTCCGAACACAATCAGCAGAAAGCCGCCTGCCGTTTTTACATTTATATTCATGCAGATCCTCCTTTCGTTTTCCTTGTCTTTACTATAAACAAATCCCGTGGCCGGCAAAACGAGTCAGAGGTTGATTTTCATATCAGACCGGAGTCGTATAAGCCCCCCGACCCTTACATCAAAAAACGCCGCTGCACCGGACGGCGCAGGGCGTTTTACAAGAATGCTATATTCTGATGCTCGCTTCTTTTTCCTTGATGAGATCAGTGCGTTCCGCTTTGGCAAGCTTCGTAAAGAACAATATCCCGAGACCTGACAGGACTTCAACAAGACCGCCGGCGGCAATGACTTTTCCGGGACCGAAGGCGTTAGCCGCATATCCGCAAAGAACCGCACCGAGCGGAATGGATATGTTGGAGATCATATGGATGACGGCATAGACCTGCGGCTGATCATCATGATCCACAGACGTTTGAATAATAGTATACTCCGGCACATTTATGGCGCTGACAGCTGATCCGAACGCAAACGCCGCAAGAAAGACGAGCGGCAGAAACGTGTTGATGCCGGTGATGAAAAATGCCGCCCCTTCTATGATTCCCGCTGACACAAACAGGAGACCGTATTTGTTCACCTTCACCTTAGCCAAAATAAAACCCATTAAAAAGGCTCCGCCCGTGCCTGTCGCTTTCAGAAGCGAGTAAATGATCGGCGGCATATGTAAATCTTCAGCGACGTAAACGGCGGAAAGCGCCTCCCACGGAGCGGCCGCAAAGTTCATGAAAATACAATAGATAGCGAGCGGGTATAAAATCTGGTGTTTTCGGACGAGCACAAAACCCCGTTTAAGCCTTCCGAAATACGTCCCGCGCTGTCTGACGGCGGCGGTATCCTGTTTGTCATGCTGAACTTGGTATGACATAAAGAGTACGAGAAAACCTGATAGAAGATAGAATATAAGTGCGATAAACAAAGAATAGGCGGGACTGATAAATGTTAAAAACACTCCGCTCAGCGTAATGGCGGCAAGCCTGACGATCTGGCCTGATGACTGGATGACCGCATTCGCTTTCTGCAGGCTGTTTTCTCCGACAATATTGGGGATTAAAGAGATAGATGCAGGGTTATAAGCGGCTCCGGTGGCTGAATGCACAATCATGAGAAGCATCACAAACCATAAAGGAGAAAAACCGTTAAAATAACAGACCGGAATGATTAACACGACCGCCGCGCGCGTGAGGTCTGAAAAATACATCCAGAATTTCAGCGTATGCTGCTTCATAAAAGGCCCGGTAATCGGCGCCAGCATCGCCTCCGGAAGGAACGTAACCGCAATTAACAGCGCCGTGCCGATCGCCCCTTCACCGTCAAAAATCAAAAACCAGAGAATGGAATTAAAGGCAAAACCGTCTCCCGACAATTTAACAAGCCTTGAGATAAACAGAAAGGTGAAATTTTTATTCCAGATGCTCTCGCTCTTATGATTTGTATCCATCTATCAAATCCCCCATTTTTTTACAATGTTTCTTATAATATCTCATTTTTTAATTTTTCAGTCAATAATGCATAAGATACATTTTCCTTCTGGCAATAAGGGTTCAATTGATGGATATCGCCGTTAAAAACAGCCGGCTTCCTCTCGCCGGCTGAATCAAAACGTTATTCATCTTCACGGAATACTGGGGCGCTTCTTTCATACTCTATATCTTTCACGCCATGTCTTGCGTTGACTGCTCTTGCCGCCGCGAAAAAATAATCAGACAGGCGGTTCAAGTAACGCATCACCGTGTCATTTATCTCTTCTGTTCTGCCAAGTTTCACGATGAGACGCTCCGCCCGTCTTGTGACGGTCCTGGCAATGTGAAGCTGAGCAGCCGCCTTATGCCCGCCCGGAAGAATAAATTTTTCAAGCGGAGGCGCTTCAGCGGTATAACGGTCTATGCAGTCTTCCAGCACGGTAATAGATTTCTCTCTTAATGTATAGCTCTTATTCTCCGTGACAGTCGCCAAGTCGGCGCCGCAGTCAAACAGCTCATGCTGAATGTTTCTGAGTTCGGCTTTCAGATCACCGCAATTCTCACAATCATCAAGCTCCGCAAGCGCAAGCCCGATAAAGCTGTTCAGCTCATCGATCGTCCCGTAGCTCTCAACCCGCAGACTGTCTTTATCCGTTCTGCCGCCGATCAGGCTTGTCTGCCCTTTATCGCCGGTTTTCGTATACAGCTTCATCGTTCTGTTCCTCCTTCTTCCGCCGCTTTTACACATGCCGCGGTTCCTCTTCTCACAGCTTTTTCCGCATGGCGGACGTCCATTACCTTTCCTGTCTGCCAGGCACAAATGACAATGTCGCCGTTTGCCTGTCTGCCGGAAAGAGCCTGCATTCTCGCTTCCGTTGCTGCCGTTAACAGCCGTACAAATCCTTGTTCAGATAAGCGGCCGCTGATGAGCGCCCAAACGGTGTGCTTGGCGGTCACGGCAATCGTTATCGAATCAAACGTCCGGCAGACAAAACCAGCCGCCGCTGATCCGGTAAGCCGGCGGCTCCACGAAAAGCCTGAGCCGTCAGATGCGGTTGACAACATTCTGAACGGACGGTCTGTTTGAAGCGTTACGGTATTTCCGCTTTTGTTTATCAAAGAGGCGAACTGAACGCTGGCGGACTCTCTTTCCTCCCGCACTTCCGGCATGAAGGCGATCAGCGGTTTCGGTGACGCTTTTTGGCCGACAGCACTGACGGTGATGCCGTAAATGTCTTCAATCGTTTCTTTTTTCAAAGCCTGATCCGGCGTCTGCTTCGAAAAAGCGCGTCCGTCTTTCATCATCAGGAGCTGATCACAGTATTGTCCTGCGGCGTTGAGGTCGTGAAAAATACTGATGACCGTCAGGCCGCTTTCTCTCGTCAGCCGCTTCACCGTATCAAGCAGGTCTTTTTGATATTTGAGATCAAGAAATGTCGTCGGCTCATCCAGACACAGCACCTCAGGCTGCTGAGCCAGCGCCTGCGCCAGAAAGACGCGCTGCCGCTCCCCGCCGCTCAGATTGCGGACGGATTGCTGCGCATATCGGTCGATGCCGGTCATTTCCATCGCTTCCCGGACAATGTCTTCGTCATGTTGATCCATCTGTCTGAAGAGTCCTTTTTGATACGGGTATCTGCCGAAAGACACCGTTTCCTTCACGGTAAATGAAAAGGCTTGCTCCGTATGCTGCGGCAAAACGGCCATGATTTTCGCAAGCTCCCGCGGCTTGTATCTGCCCGCGGGCCTGCCTGCGACAAGCACCTCGCCTTTTGACGGAGAAAGCATCCCCGTCAGCAATTTCATCAGCGTTGTTTTTCCTGAACCGTTCGGACCGAGTATGCCGACAAATTCACCCTTTCCGGCGGTAAAGCTGACATCCTCTACAATCATCCGGCCTCCGTACCCGCCGGACAGGCCGCTCACCCTGATCATAAGCGTTTCCCTCCATGATGCTGGCGAAGCAGAATCACGGCAAATACAGGCGCTCCCGCCAAAGCCGTCATAATGCCGATCGGCAATTCGACAGGTTCAATGACGGTGCGGGAAAACAAATCCGCCAAAATGAGAAAACCGGCGCCCGTCAATGCTGACAGCGGGAGTAAATGGCGATGATCCGTTCCCCATAAAAGCCGTGTCACATGGGGAATGACAAGGCCGACAAATCCGATTGTCCCCGATACGGCAACCGCTCCTCCCGTCAGCAGAGATCCGGCAGCGATCATCAGCAGTTTTCTTTTTCCTGTACTGACGCCTAACAGCCTTGCCTTTTCTTCTCCATAAGTCATAATGTTTAATTCTCTGCCATTGATAAGCAGAAGCGCCGTCCCGGCCAGAAAAAAAGGCAGAAACAGCGCGACATAGCCCCAGCCCCTCATTGACACGCTTCCTAACAGCCAGCGCACAATCGGGAGCAGGTCATTTCCCGTTAAAGCGATCACAAGCGAAATGAGAGCTCCGAGAAAAGAATTCATGATAATGCCTGTCAAAATGAGCGTCGAAACAGACATCGACGCATGAACGAGACGGCTGAAAAACAGAACCGCCGCCATGACCGCAATGGCTGCGGCGATGCTGACAACCGGAAGTGTGAACCGGCCGATGACGGGAATCTGGAGACCGAAAAACAAGGTGATCACGGCTCCCGCCGAAGCTCCCGAAGACACCCCGAGTGTATAAGGGTCGGCGAGCGGATTTTTCAGAAGTCCCTGAAACGCCGCTCCCGCAATAGATAACGCGGCTCCGACAAGGGCGGCCAGAACGACTCTCGGCAGGCGGATATTCATCATAATATTGACATTCATAGGGTCAGCCGAGGATGTCCGGCCGACCCCTATCCAAAAAACGTCGGATAAAGGAATATGCAGACTGCCGATTGAAATGCCAAACGCCGCACAAACGGCTAAAAACAGCAGGCTGACCGCGTAAGCCAGCGGCCGGTTACTTTTTAAACGTTTCAGGATAAACGCTTTCCGCAAGCTTCTCGACCCCTTTTACAAGGCGCGGGCCTGAGCGTGTGACAAGGTCAGGATCAACAGAATAGACGTTGTGGTGTTTGACCGCATTGACGGCACCCCAGCCGGCGCGTTTTTCCACTTCAGCGGCCTTTACGCCGTCTGTCGTAATGATGACGTCCGGATTCATTTTGACAATCGCTTCATCCGTCAGCTGCACCCAGCCGGTCTGGCTGCCGGCGGCGTTTTTCGCATGTATATCTTCAAGCATTTCGTTCATAAACGTGCCCTTTCCCGTTGTATAGCCGTCAGGAGAAACCTCGACGAATACTTTCTTTTCATCTTTTTCAGAAATCGCCGCCGCTTTCTTTTCTATGCCGGAAAGGTCGGATTTCATCTTTTTGATCAGCTTGTCCGCCTGCTTTTCTTTGCCGGCTGCTTTTCCGATCATACTGATTGATTTGTACACGTCTTGGAACGATTGCGCATCATTGACCGTTAAGACGGTGATGCCCGCATCTTTTAACTGCTTCATCGCATCGGCGGAAGCAGACATTGAGGACGCGTGGGCCAGCACGAGATCCGGCTTCAGCGCGATGACTTTCTCAGCGTTTACATTCATATCTCCGACTTTCGGTTTTTTTGCAGCTTCTTTCGGATATGTATCATTTGTCGTGACGCCTGCGACCTTATCTCCCAGTCCGAGCGCGTATGTAATTTCCGTATTGCTCGGCATGAGGGAGACGATTTTTTCGGGCGCCTGCTTCATGGTTACTTTGTCATTTGCGGCATCCTTGATGGTTACCGGGAACGCCTCGGTTGAAACGGCTTTTTGTTTGGCCGCGCTTCCTTCTTCTTGCGCGCCGGAACAGCCGGCGGTCACAACGGCGGTGACAAAGAGCGCCGCCCAGACGGCAGTGATCTTCTTCATTCTTTTAACTCCCCCTGATTATGGTAAACGATTGTCTTCTTGACATTCGTATCCTTTTTTCGCAGTAATTATACTATAAGTCTTGAAGGCTTGTATATCCGGCCTTTTTTGCATGAAAGCAAATGATTCGTAAACACTAAAATTCATCATGTATACTGTTACACAATGGAGTAAAAAGGAGGATCATCATGGAATTACAGCTTGAACGAAAACTCGTGTTAATCACAGGATCAACTTCCGGCATCGGAAAAGCCGCGGCAAAAAGCTTTTTAACCGAAGGCGCCGAGGTGATTGTAAACGGAAGAAAAAAAGAAACCGTTGAACGGACGGTTGAGGAGCTTTCCGCTTACGGAACGGTTCACGGCATCGCCGCAGATTTATCGCGTCAGGAGGAGGCCGATGACCTGATTAAGCGCGCCGCCGGAATCGGGGAAGTCGATATTCTCGTTAATAACCTCGGTTTTTTCGAAGTAAAGGACTTCGCGGATGTATCTGATGACGAATGGACCCGGTATTTTGAAGTGAATGTCATGAGCGCCGTGCGCCTGTGCCGGCGTTTTCTGCCGCAAATGCTTGAAAGAAACAGCGGACGGATTTTGAACATCTCCAGTGAAGCCGGTGTCAAACCGCTTGCGCAAATGATTCCGTATTCAATGACGAAAACGGCGTTAATCAGCTTGTCACGGGGGATGGCGGAAATGACAAAAGGCACGAATGTCACGGTAAACTCTGTGCTGCCTGGACCGACATGGACCGAAGGCGTCGCTTCTTACATGGAAGGAGCCGCAAAGGCCGCTGGAGAAGATACGGACAGCTTCGTTCGGGATTATTTTAAAGTGAATGAACCGACATCTTTGATCCAGCGCTATGCGACCCCGGAAGAAGTCGCCAATACGATTGTATTTCTCGCTTCAGCTGCGGCATCTGCCATTAACGGCACCGCACAGCGGGTTGAAGGCGGCATCATCCGCTCCATTTAACAAAAAAAGCCCGGCACAATGGGACTGTTCCCATATGCCAGGGCTTTTTTACATGAGGCCTGCAAACGGAACCGGCTCCCAGCCGCCTGTCTCAAGCTCTGCGGAAAACAGGCCGCCCGCATGCGGCTGTTCAAGTCTTTCGGCTTCCGTCAATTTTTCCGTCGCGGTCGTAATGTATAATGTGTTGAGCTCCCTTCCTCCGAACGCACAGCAGGTGACGTATTTTGCGGGAACTTCAATAGATGCAATTTCCTTATGCGAAAACGGGTCAATCCGGACGGCACGGCCGCCTCCGAACAGAGCCACCCACAGCATTCCGTCACGGTCAATAGTCATCCCGTCGGGAGATCCTTGCGACTCCGGAAAGCGGTAGACCGTTTTCGGATCTGATACGGCTCCGGTTTCAGGATCGTATGCATAACAGACGATTTCCTGCGTCGGAGTATCAATATAGTACATCAGGTTTCGATCCCGATCCCAATCCAAACCGTTCGAAGTGGAGACCTGGTCTTTTATTTTGGCAAGACTGCCGTCCGTATTCAGACGGTACAGCGAAGCCTCCTCTTCTTTGCCTTCCATGCTCGTCGTCCCCGCCCATAATCTTCCGGACGGGTCGCATTTGGCGTCATTGAAACGGATATCTTCCCGCATGTCTTTCGGCTGCTTCATCTTCGTCAATGTGTCTTCCCGGAGATTGTACAGGTAAAATCCGTCTTTCATCGTCATCACCAGCTCTTCCTTTGAATACAAGGCCAGAGCCGTGACAAATGATTTGAATTTAACGGAACGGTTGATTCCGTCAGCCGGAGTGAAAATATGGAGCTGGCTGCCCAGTATATCCACCCAGTACAGGCATTGCTTGTCCTTATCCCATAAAGGGCCTTCTCCTATAACTGCTCTCGTATCTGCTCGTAATGCTGCTTCCATGTGTGAACACCTCTTCTTTTGCTTGTCAGTCTTCTATTGTTATTCCCGACAAAGCGGCGTCCAAACTCAATCTTTCTTAAAAAGAATCGTAATCACCGTTCCGGCGCTGATTCTGCTGTTGACATGAATGGTTCCGTTATGAAGGTGAACCAGCTCCTTGGCAATGGCGAGCCCGAGCCCAGTTCCTTCTGACGGCCCCTTCGTATTCGTTCCCCGGTAATAACGGTTAAACAGCTGGTGAATCGTTTCGTCGTCCATTCCTCTTCCGTTATCTTTCACCTTCAGAATGAGCTGTTCTGCTGATTCCTCAAGCACGACCCGAATGGCGGTCCCTTTTTTATTATGCTTTACCGCGTTTGCCAGCAGATTCTCCAGAATACGGCGGAACCATGCTTCATCAATGGCGAAAAGAATATCTTCCTTTTTGGTTTCAAAGGCGATGTCATAGCCTTCCGAGAACGTGTTTTTCGTGAAATCGTTCGTGACGTTTCTGATAAACGGAACGACGTTAATCAGGCGCCGTTCGATCGGGAGGGCGGCGTTTTTCAGACGGTATGTCAAGTTCAAGTCCTCAATCAGCTTCGACATATATTCTGATTTTTCCCGGACGATCTGCCCCATTTCTTTGACTTCTTCCGGGGTCCAGTCGTATTGCTTCGATTCAAGCATCATGCTGTAGCCGTAAATCGTGCTCAGCGGGGTTTTCAAGTCATGGCTCAGACCGGCGATCCACTCTTCCCTTGTCGCCTGGATTTTTTCTCTGTTTTTCTTATCCCGCTTCAGCGTGTCCGTCAGCTGATCCATTGATTCGAAAATCTCAGCGAAAAAGCGGAACGGCTGCTTTGTTTTGCCTTTTTTATTTTTGCTGACCGGCTGTCCTTTGCGGTTCTTCGGCTCTTCAAGCCGGCCCTTTGATAAATTGACGAGCCATTTGATGGTATGAAACAGCGGCCAGCCGAAACGGAAAGAGTACCAGATGGTCAGGATGCAGATCATCAATACTAAGACTCCGATCAAGAGGAAGAGGGTTTTCAACACATTTCTCAGAAATGACTTGTTAAACTCATGATCGGGAATGTACACAGGGTTCGGCACAGAAGCGACCATCCATTTCGTTTTATCGAGCCTTTTAAAAGAAATCTCCCGCTTGTAATTCCACGGTTTGGAATTGTATTTCAGCAATTCAAGCTCATTGACGGTGTTCCGCTCTTTTTTTGTGCTGTTGATATCCCCGAGCAGTCTGCCGCTGTCTTCGAGAAGGTAGACCGCCCCTTTTTCCCGTTTAATATAATCAACCGTGCTTTTTTTATATTGAGAAAGAGAAGCGAGGGATGGCTCCTGGGACTCGATGTAAGTGAGAAGCTGCTCACTGGCGGATTTCCAGCCGAACAGAATCAGATAGGTCTCATCATTAATCGTGACCGTCCAGTAGTTCAGCTTATAGCTGTCGAAATTCCGATACTGATAAATGGATAAGAGATCTTTTCTGCTGTAATGGCTCGGGACGTCTTTCGGCACTCTGTACGCGTAGTCCGTTTTTTCTTTGTCATTAATGATCTGCAGCCAGCCCTTCTGCTTTCTGACCGACATCTTTAAAAATTCATCGACATCCCATGTGCCGTCTTCGTTTTTATCAAGCCACGCTTCAAACGAGTCTGCCGTCGCTTTAGTAAGTCCTGCATTGGCTTCCGCTTCGCTGAAACGCCAATCCAAATAGAAGAAAGAAGCGACGGCCAAAACGGACATCAGCAGGATGACAAGCAGCAGCTGACCGAAAAAGTGAAGCAGAAATTTTCCGCGCATTCTCATGAGCGGGTTCCTTTTTCTCCTTGATCGGGAATAAACCGATAACCGAGGCCGCGCACCGTCACAATATAGGACGGATTGCTGGGGTCTTTTTCAATCTTTTCTCTGAGCTTGCGGATGTGAACCATGACGGTGTTGTTGTCGCCGTAAGACGGGTAGCCCCATACTTTTTCATAGATCTGGTCTTTAGAGAGCACCACATCAGGATGTTCACAGAAATATTGAAGCAATTGCAGAAGCTGTGCGGAGCAGCTGACGGGCTCGCCCCCGACAATCAGCTCGGCGTTTTGCGGCGAATAGGAAAAATGGCTGTATGAGTACGTTTTCTCTTCGCGCTTATAGGTTCTCTTCAACGTCGCCCTGATCCGCGCCGCCAATTCAAGCGGATTAAACGGCTTTGTTATATAATCGTCAGCTCCCAATGCAAATCCTGACAGCTTATCCGCATCAGACGACCGGGCAGTCAGAAAAAAGATCGGAGCGTCGGTATAGTTCCGGATTTCGGCGCATGCCTCAAAACCGGACATGCCTTCCATCATCACATCCAGCACGAGCAGATCCGCTGTCTCATGTTTAACAAACTCAATCGCTTCCTCTGCGCTGCCTGCTGTCTTAATGTTGTGATAGCCTTCTTTGACGAGAACGCGCTTGACCATATCAACGATCGCCTTCTCATCGTCTACAATTAAAATTGACGCATTTTCCACCTTGGACGTTCCTTTCTCTTTGTTTTTTTCATCATATCATTATATGGATAAGATTTGGTACTTTTTTAGTGCGGAGGTCTTGCGGGGAAACAGAAAAGAAAAACGAGACCGGACATCTCCTCTCGTTTTTCTCGCGGTGTCAGAGCGGAATCCCAATCATCCCGCCGCTTTGTCAGGAGCTTTCATTTATAAGATGAAGAATAAATTCCCAAAATCCCGGCACTTCCTGGCATAACAGCATGTCCGCTTTCTCAACGATTTTAATCTTCAATTCCTGTTCCAGATCTTCTCTTTCCTGGTAAGACGTATTGCTCAGTTTTTTTTTTATCATTGGCGAAAAACGCGAAATTAAAAGTTCCATTTCGTCGATATCTGTTTTCCCCTTATTGAAGTCAAATGGCCCGTTCACTGCTTATTTTCCCCCTTTTTTCTGCTTGTCCAGCTGCTTTCTGAGATTGTCGAGACCCTTTTTATGAATATTGGAAATGTTCTGCCGTGATTCCCCCAGAGACTCGGCAATCTCCTTCATTGTCGCTCCGTGAAGATAAATATTCGTCAGCACGCTTTTTTGTTTATCGGTTAACGTCTGGAGCGCTTCGTATAAATCCCTGTTTTGGACATGCTGGCTCAAATCCCCCTGCTGCCGCAGAAACTCTTCATACGCGTCTTTTCCCATTTCATAGGGAAGCGCTTCACCTCCTTCCGGCTGATCCACCGTAAGCGGATAGCGCTTCTGATTTTTGCGGATGCGCTTGTCAAAGTCGATGGAGAAAATCCGGATCATAGAATTCATATATTTGATGATCCGGATTTCCTTATAAAACTGCTTAAAATGTTCGTCCAGTGATTTTGCATCCTTCTCGTCTGAATGTTCGAGCACATTTTTAAATTTCTCGTAATGCTTAGGGTCACTCAAGAAATGTTTGACGATCGGATGTTTCATGATTTCCTTGCATTTTGACCGTAAAAGAACTTGATAGTCCATAAAACCGCCTCCTATTTAAATTAAATGAAAGAAAGCAAAAAAAAGTAAACTACTCCTTTCCGACTAAGGTTTCACACTCCTTATGTCCCGGTTTTGCCGGAACAAAAAAAGACTCTCGCCCGGATATCAGGTTTACAAGAGCAGCACGTTCTTTCACTTATATACATGACTGCAGGTCAAGTCAGGAGGTGGCTGGTGATGGATCAGGTTTTTATAGAAGAAGTTGTCAGACAGATCGGCAATCTCGGCTTTCCGGCTCTGATTGCCATGTATCTTCTCACACGGTTTGAGAAGAAGTTTGACGCCCTGATCGAGCTGATGGCGGAGCTGAAAGACCAGAAAATGAAAAATTAATTTTCACACGAAGTTGACTTTTCATCAGGACGCATCACTTAACAAAGCAGAAGGGAAAACGAAAGGCCTTTCACATTCTCTTTCTGAAAACCAAAGCTTGAGAGGAGACGATTTACATGTCAAAAGAAAACAACTGCAATATCCCGCAGCCGATCAGAGGAGACAAAGGAGCGACCGTCACGATACCGCGCAACCTGGAAAGAGACCGCCAAAATCCGGATATGCTGACGCCGCCGGAAACGGATCACGGCACGGTGGATAATATGAAATTCTCTTTCTCAGATGTGCATAACCGGCTGGAAAAGGGCGGATACGCACGTGAGGTAACCGTCCGCGAGCTGCCGATTTCTAAAAATCTCGCATCTGTCAACATGCGTTTAAAACCGGGCGCCATCCGTGAGCTGCATTGGCATAAAGAAGCGGAATGGGCATATATGCTGACGGGCAAAGCGCGGGTCACAATTGTTGATGAACAGGGACGCAGTTTTATTGATGACGTGAAAGAAGGAGATCTGTGGTATTTCCCATCAGGCCTGCCGCACTCCATTCAGGCGCTGAAAGAAGGCTGTGAATTCCTTTTAGTCTTTGATGACGGTTCATTCTCAGAAAACAGCACGTTCCAAGTAACTGACTGGCTTGCCCACACACCGCTTGATGTCATCGCCAGCAACTTCGGGGTTTCAGAAAAAGACCTTGCCGGACTGCCGGGGAAAGAAAAATATATCTTTGAAGAACCTGTTCCCGGCAAGCTGAAAGATGACATTGTGGAAGGACCGAACGGCGAGGTGCCTTACCCGTTCACCTACCGTCTGCTGGATGAAGGTCCGACTGCTGAAACGGACGGCGGCAAAGTATATATTGCGGATTCCACAAATTTCAAAGTGTCCAAAACGATCGCTTCAGCGCTTGTCGTGGTCGAACCGGGCGCAATGAGAGAGCTGCATTGGCATCCGAATACGCATGAATGGCAGTATTATATTTCCGGTAAAGGACGAATGACGGTGTTTGCTTCGGACGGCCATGCGAGAACTTTCAACTATCAGGCCGGAGATGTCGGCTACGTTCCGTTCGCCATGGGCCATTATGTAGAGAATCTGGGGGATGAGCCGCTCGTCTTCTTGGAAATCTTCAAGGATGACCACTACGCCGACGTGTCTCTGAACCAATGGCTCGCCATGCTTCCTGAGAAATTCGTCCAGCAGCATCTGGATCTGGGCAAAGACTTTACGGATATTCTTTCGAAAGAGAAACACCCTGTCGTCAAAAAGAAATGCTGAAGACACACACCGACTTGCAGAGTCCGTCTCTGCAAGTCTCCTCTGTGTAAAAAGGAGCTGAGCAGATGATCAATCAAAACGGGCCGAAATTGTTTTTTCTCCAGGTGCTCAGGTATGCCCTGGCAGCGGCCGCCGTATTATTCGGGTATTTCATCGTGATGATGACCGTTTTTTCATTAGCCGGGACGAGCTACGGATCAATAGCGTACGTCCTGCTTTTTTCCGTGCTTTTTATTCTTCTCGGTTTATGTTTTGAACCGCTTGAGCGGCTGATGATACATAGCTTTACTTTTTTTAGGACGGGCAGGCTGCCTTTTCTTCTTTTAGCCAGCACCGTTCAGCTGCTGTTCCTCTGGATGACTGCGTATACGACGGATAAAATGATTGAAAAGATTTGGCTGTCAACGACCGAGGAGCTGATTGTGGCGGGGGTTTTTTTCGTTTTGGATAAATGCGTCTCCGGGCAAAAGCAGCCCCGGGCGCAATAAAAAAACGCAGACCGAAATGGTTCTGCGTTTTTACCGTCATACCGTGGCACTTTCATGCCGGATTAAATCGTATGTCAAGCAGACGGGTTTGTTCGTGCGCGGATCTTTAACGATCTGTGCGTCAATCTGAAACACGTCTTCCAATATGCCGGGCGTCATGACTTCCTCCGCCGTCCCTTCCTTGATGACGCGCCCTTTTTTCAGCGCAATCATATAATGGGAAAAACGGGCGGCATGGTTCAGATCATGAATAACCATTAAAATCGTGCGCCCCTGCTCTTTGTTTAATTTGTCCAACAGCTGCAGAATTTCAAGCTGATGGGCGAGATCTAAATAAGTGGTCGGTTCATCAAGAAGCAGCAGCTCCGTTTCCTGAGCGAGCGCCATGGCGATCCACACACGCTGCCGCTGTCCTCCGGAAAGCGCTTCGATCGGCCGGTCGTAAAATTCGGCCATCCCCGTCTCTTCAAGCGCCCATTTGATCATATCACGGTCTTTATCACTCAAGCGGCCCATTCCGGACTGATGCGGAAACCTGCCGTAAGAAACAAGTTCGTATACCGTCAGCCCGCTCGGCGCTTCAGGCGTCTGCGGAAGGATGGCCATTTCCTTGGCGATGTCCTTCGTGGATTTTTGCATGATCGCCTGTCCGTTTAAATAAACGGCGCCGGATTTCGGTTTCATGATTCTTGACATCGTCTTAAGAACCGTCGATTTTCCGCATCCGTTTGGGCCGATCAGCGTTGTTATTTTCCCTTTCGGTATGGCGATGTCCAATTCTTTCGCTATCAGACGGTCTCCATAACCGACAGTAAGCTGTTCCGCCGATAATGAGTTCATCGCGGCAGTCTCCTTCCTCTATTTCGTTTTCATCAGCAAATATACAAAATACGGCGCTCCGAGCACGGAAATCACCAAGCCGACCGGAACCTCGGACGGCGCAAGCACATTTCTCGCCAGCGTATCAGCGAGCAGAAATAAAAATGCGCCGATTAAAGCCGAAACCGGGATAAGCGTCTGGTGGCGCGGCCCGGTAAGCCTTCTGGCCAAATGCGGGGCAATCAATCCGAGAAAAGCGATTCCGCCGGCTGCCGCAACACATGACGCGGCCAAGGCGGCAGCTGAAAACAGCAGAATGCGCCGTTCCTTTTCGACCCGGGTGCCGAGTCCCGCCGCCAGCTGGTCACCGAGCTGGAGCACGTTTAAATATCTCGCTTTATAGAGGCTGAACGGCAAAAGAACCAGCAGCCACGGCAAAATGGACAGCACCATTTTCCAATTGGCATTCCAAATCGAACCGGAAATCCATACAAGCGCCTGCATGAAGTCCCGCGGGTCCATTTTCAGCTGAAAAATCAAGAGAAGCGCATTAAACCCCGCATTAACGCCGATCCCGACCAAAATGAGCCGGACAGGCGAAACACCTTTTTTCCAAGCGAGCACATAGATGAGCAGTACAGCCAGAAAAGCCCCCGCCAAAGCGCTCACCGGAAGCAGCCATGTACTGAACATGCTTAAATCAGCAGCAGACCCTTGGAAAAAGAAGATAAACAGAACGACCGCCAAAGACGCTCCGGCGTTGATACCGAGAATGCCCGGCTCCGCCAAGTCATTTTGAGACACGCTTTGAAAAATCGCGCCTGAAACCGCGATTCCGGCCCCGACCAGCAATGACAGCACCATGCGCGGCAGTCTGAATTCAAATAAAACGAGCTGATCCCGGGCATCCCCCTGTCCGAAAAAGACACGTAACGCATCGAAAGGCGCAATCCGGATTACACCCATATTTAAGCTGATAAAAAAGACGATGCATATGAGCAAAAACGTAACGGCTATAACCGCCAGCGGTTTTTTCGATTTCACATTCATTACAGCCCTCTCCTTTCCCTGCGCGCCAAATAAAAGAAAAAGGGAACGCCGATAAGGGCCGTTAAAGCGCCGACCGGTGTTTCAAACGGCGCATTGACGAGTCTGGCCGCAATGTCACTGAAGACTAACAAAACGGCGCCGAATACCGCCGAACAAGGAATAATCCATCTGTAATCTACACCGACTAAAAAACGGGTGATGTGCGGAATCACCAAGCCGATAAAAGAAATGGCTCCGGCGACTGAGACTGAAGCCCCCGTCAAGAGGACAACGACAACCATTCCGATGACTTTCACAAGCGCCGTGTACTGCCCGAGCCCTTTCGCAAGCTCCTCACCCAAGCTCAGCACCGTCACTGAGCGCGCAATCAGAAATGCGAGCAAAAGCCCGATGGCGCCGACTGCCAAAAGCAGCTGGACGCCCTCCCATTTCACGGACGCGACTCCTCCGGCATACCAGAACTTCACATCCTGAGCGACATCAAAACGGATCGCAATCGCGCTTGAAAGCCCCGTTAAGAAATAGCCGACCGCCGTACCGGCCAGCGCGAGCTTCACCGGTGTCAGCCCGCCTTTTGAAAATAGGCCGATGCCAAACACAATGAGCGCCCCGATTCCCGCTCCCATAAAGGACCACAAAACAAGCCCTGCGGCAGAGAGCCCCGGAAAAAAAGCAAATGCCAAAGCGATCGCAAAACCCGACCCCGACGTCACGCCCATAATGGAAGGCTCAGCAAGCGGGTTCCGCGTCAGCCCCTGCATGATCGCCCCGGACACAGCTAAAAAAGCCCCGACGAGCGCGGCGGCGGCAGTTCTCGGCAGCCTCAGATCGCGTATGATTTGATGAGATGTATTTTGCGGCTGAAAGTGAAAGAGAGCATCCCACACCGTCCGCAGATGAATATCGGCAGCTCCGATGGAAACAGACAAGGCCGCGCCGATCAATAAAACCGCAATACCGGCACACAACAGCACAGCCGCCCGGAATGAACGCGCCGTCCACTGGATTTCGCTCCCTGATGCCCCTTGAGCCGTCATTGTCTGCTTCTTTTTTAATAGACCCAACACTCGTTCTTCCTTTCTCAAAACAAGAATGGTAATGATAATGATTATCAATGACTTGTTTCAGTATAGCACTTTTATCTTCTCTTTTAATAGACCTAATTTCATATCATAAAAGAAAGCTTTTCTTTAAAAAGAGCGTGCTTCTCTATAAAAGCAGTGATATAATCACACTGATAATGATTCTCTTTATCACTATTTTTTTATGAAAGAAGGAATGTCAGATGTTCCATACATACAAGAAAATCGGCGCTGCGCTGATTGCCGTGCTGCTCATCGCCGCTTTGGCCGCATGCGGAAATTCTTCAGACACGAAAGGCTCTTCTGAAAAAGGAGAAACCGTCACTTATAAAGCCGAAAACGGCAATATTAAAATTCCGAAGCACCCGAAACGTGTCGTCGTCATGGCTGACGGCTACTACGGCGACTTCAAACAGCTCGGCATCAATGTTGTCGGCGCGCCGCAAAACGTATTTAAAAACCCTTATTACAAAGGGAAAACAAACGGTGTGACAAACATCGGCAACGGCATGTCCGTTGAGAAAATCATTGACTTAAAGCCTGATTTAATCGTTGTCTGGACGACACAAGGCGCCGATATTGAAAAACTGGAAAAAATCGCGCCGACCATCGCCATTAAATATGACAAGCTCAGCAACATTGATCAATTCAAAGAGTTTGCGAAAATGACAGGCACTGAAGATAAAGCAGATAAATGGCTGGCTGAATGGGATAAGAAAACCGCTGCCGCTAAAACAAAAGTTCAAAAAGCGGTCGGCTCAAAAACCATCTCCATCATGCAGACAAACGGAAAAGACATCTATGTATTCGGTAAAGACTTCGGCCGCGGCGGAAGCATCATTTATGACAAACTCGGGCTGAAAGCCACAAAACTGACGAAGGAAAAAGCCATTAATCAAGGGCCGGGCTACGCCAGCATTTCACTTGAAAAACTGCCTGACTTCGCGGGAGACTATATCTTTATGGGGCCATGGCAGGCCGGCGGTGACGACAAAGGCGTGCTTGACAGTTCAATCTGGAAGAATCTCGATGCCGTCAAGCAACACCATGTCTATCACATTGATCCGATCGGCTTCTATTTCTCAGACCCGATCTCACTCGAAGGCCAGCTCGACTACATCACAAAAAGCTTAACAAAGTAACCCGGGAGCCGCTGTCACAGCGGCTTTTTATGACGCCAAAAACTTGACAAAAAAATTTATTTATTCTATAATTTACATTTTTGGATTAACTTGTATAATGAGATTCTCCCGGCCGAAGATTGATGTAAATAACGGAGGATCTTTAATATGAGAGAAAATAAAGCGAGTATGACTTCCCTGCTGTCGGCTTTCGTAAGGGCGTACCACAGTAAATACGACACACCGGTGATATTTGATGATTTCTTGGCACAAGATCTTTTATCTGAAAAAGAGCTGTCGGACATCAGCGATCATTTGATTCAAGGTATATCATTTTTCAGCAAAGACATGGCCCGGAAGCTTCAAGGCAAACCGGATGACATCTTAAAATGGGTGACTCAAGTTCAGCTGTCTCCTACACCGTTAGCCCGTGCGGCATATTGTGAAGAAGTGCTTTTGAATGAAGTGAAGCTCGGGGCCAAACAATATGTCATCCTCGGCGCAGGGCTGGATACTTTCTGTTTCAGGCATCCCGAGGTGACAAACAGCACAGACATCTTTGAAGTGGATCTCCGCGCTTCACAGGAAGACAAATTAAGCAGATTAAAACGTCTGGAGCGCGATATCCCGAGCCGTCTTCATTTTGCGCCGATGGACTTTACGGCTCCGCTTTCTTTCAGCCGTCTGAATCAGGAAGGTTTTTCCCGCCGAAAAACCTTTTTCAGCCTGCTCGGTGTGTCATATTATCTTACGAAAAAGCATCTGGCCCGCCTGCTTACACAATTATTTGCCGAAGTCCCGCCCGGCAGCTCTGTCGTGTTTGATTATGCGGATGAATCGCTCTTTGAAGAAAAAGGACTGTCAAACAGAGTGGAGAACATGGTGAAAATGGCTGCGGCAGGCGGAGAACCGATGCTGTCGTGTTTCAGCTATAAAGAAATTGAAAAGCTGTTAGAATCATCAGGCCTGCTTATTTATGAACATTTATCTCCAACGGTAATCAATGACCGTTTTTTCAGCGGGCGCACTGACCATTTAACCGCATTCGAGACCATTCATTATATACACGCCGTCAAAAAGTAATCCGCTGACGCAAAAAAAGACATCCCACAGACGTGAGATGTCTTTTTTTTATACGGATTGTCTGTTGTTTGCAAATTTCTTTGAAACGAAAGGATATAACAGCAAACCGACGAAAAACAGCCCGATCCCGAGAATAAAGGTCGTTAAATCGGCCGTTCCCGTAATAATGACGTAAAAAGAATAGATGCAGGCAAGGATAGCAATGAAACCGTCCTTCACTCTTGAACCCTTGATTTCGTCATACGTTTCACCCGTCAGCACGAGCTTCAGGCTGTAAAACGCAGATACGAGATACGGAATCAGATAAGCGAGTGTCGCCGCCGTTGTTAAAAACGTAAACGCGTCACTGATTGTCCGGGAAATAACCGAAAAGATAAAG
Source organism: Bacillus sp. CIS52 (assembly GCF_053545315.1). Classification (NCBI taxonomy): domain Bacteria; kingdom Bacillati; phylum Bacillota; class Bacilli; order Caryophanales; family Bacillaceae; genus Bacillus; species Bacillus sp. CIS52. The sequence goes on along the minus strand of NZ_JBIUFR010000001.1, from coordinate 1,754,566 downwards.
ATCTGTGACATCACGTTCGTGACGATTAATGACACAACCGGGCTGCCCTGTTTATTCGTTTTTGCAAAAGCGGCGGGAAAGTCTCCTGATTTCGCGGCTTGATACGGAACTTCAGAGCCGAGAAGAATCCAGCCGAGCATCGTCCCGAACAGACAGAGGATCGCCAAAATTGCCATAATGATGCTTCCCGCATTGCCGACGATCGCGTATAATACGTCAACAAACGGTTTTTCCGAGCCGACAAGCTTACCATGCGGAAGCACGCCCATCGTAATCAATGTCACGATGATATAGATGCTGAGCGCAATCAATAAGCCGGTAATGGTGGCGCGTTTCACGTCGCGCTGCGAACGGGCGCGCCCGGATAAGATGACTGCCGATTCAATTCCGACGAACGCCCATAATGTTGAAATCGCCGCATTGTGGACCTGACCGCCGATTCCCTCAACCGTGTGAGGACCTGTTTGAACCGGAAAATAAAAATGATCGAAAAACGACGTTTGAAACACAAACAAACCTGCAATGATAAAGAAGATAAATCCTAATACTTTTGAAAACGTCGTAACGAAATTTAATTTACTCGCACCGTTCATGCTGGAGACGAGAATCGTGTGAGTGCCCCATAATAAAACCGTACATACGGCAAACGTCAGCAGCTGGCCAAGTGTAACCGCCTGACCGCCGATTGAAAACATTTCACGCTTATCCGTTAAAATCGGGAAAAAAGAAGTTAAATATCCGGCAAGGCTGGTGATGATCGCCACGTTGCTGATCCAGCTCGCAACCCAATAGCCCCACACCATCGTGAATCCGGCTGCGTTCCCTTTTTTCCGATCGCTGAACAGCGCTCTCGCATAGCTTTGCGGCCCCGCCGTCAGCTCAGGCTTGCGGATGGATAAGTGACCAAAGACAAGCGCGATCATTAACACACCGGCTCCCGTTAAAAGCCATGCCGATGTAGCGCCGAACGGGCTCGCGATTTTTGCGAGCGTGCTCGGAAGGGAAAAGATGCCCGAGCCTACCATATTTCCTACGACAAATGCCGTTAATAACCAAAAACCCCATTTTTTCGTCTGTTCCATTCCTGTACCTCCTGGTTGTTCATTCGTACGGACCAGACCCCGAGACCATATTTACACACAAAAAAAGCCTGAACAAAAGTCCATGCTTAAAGAAACACACACCCTTGATCTCCGGATAGCCCTCCGCGAAAAAGCACGCGGCAGTCCTGCACTTATTCAGATACAGTCCCAGCATAAAGAAGGATCGGCTTTCTTTACACTTCGGCGCTGATGCCTTTAACACATGTTTTGCGGCCCCTTATCAGCCTGGCATGTGCGACTCATCATCAAGCGCAACCTCTACCTCACCGAGAAAGAGTGAGGATTTTTATCATTCAATTCTACTCAGAGGTTATCAGAGATAAAAAGATCTGTCAAAGGGAAAAATTAGACGGAAAACGGATAGAGCATTCGCCCTACCCGTTTTATATGGTCAGCGGTTGTTTTTTTTCTTTTGAACAGCTTCTTGAAGCGGATCGTCTTTCAGAGCTGCACCGGCGTCCTCAAGCGCACCTTGAATGACGTTTTTGTTTTTATCGCTGTTTTTGCCTTTTTCTTTGTTAAAGAAAGCCATCTGTATCACCTCTTTATCAAATATAGGTACACCTATAATGTGTCTTTTTCCGCGGCAGAATATGCGGAATCCGATCCTCCTTCCTTTTGGCGGAACAGGTAAAGTTTGTTGATCAAACATGCATTCTCTTGATATATTTGTAATTCAGGGGATTTTGGCAAAAATAAAAAGGAGAAGCGAAAAATGACAGGAAAAACACACATCATGGGAGGCATCGCTTCTTGTTCCGCAATTGCGTATTATTACGGGTATGATCCGGTCCTTATGACCTCCGCGGGTGCCCTCGGGGCGCTGATTCCCGATATATGCCATACGAAAAGCAAAATCGGCAGAACGCTGCCCGTTCTGTCCAAAATCGTAAGCACGGTGTTCGGCCACAGAACGTTTACACACAGTCTGCTGTTTATGCTAATTATGTTTTTCATCACGGCAGCCTATATCCCGAATCCAAGCATCTCCGCCGGACTGATGATCGGAATGGCAAGCCACCTTGTGCTTGACGCATGGACCGTCAACGGCATTAAACTGCTGTTTCCGTCAACCATCCGCTTCCGTCTTCCCCTTTATATGAGGACGGGGAGCTTTTCGGAGCAGCTTGTGCTGGCCGGGTTAACGATTGTATCCTGCTATTATTTATACGAATTGGTTCACGGCCGCATCTCTTAAACAAAAAGCGTCTTTCGCTTTTAGGGTGAGGAGTCATACATATGAAGAAATCCTTTTTCAGCAATCATCGGTTTTTATGCCTGTCCATCCTGTTCATGTGGATAAAAACATACGTCGTTTACAAGCTCGGTTTTGATCTGCAGAACAATTCTGTTCTTGAGGAATGTCTGCTTCTCATTAACCCGCTGAGCTTTATTGTGCCGCTGTTCGGCATCGGCCTGCTGCTGACGGAAAAAAAGCAGCGGATCTTTCTGCTTTCGGCGAATGTGATGCTGACGGGGATTTTAATTGCGAATACGGTGTTTTACGGGTTTTATATTGATTTTATCACCATACCGGTTTTGTTTCAGGCAAGCAATATGGGCGATATGGGAAGCAGCGTCCAAGAGCTGTTTCACCCGCTGTATATCGCTTTATTCGCGGATATTGCGGTTCTGTTTTACCTAGCAGGAAAGCATAAAGCCGGTAAGGGAAAAGCGGGCTCCCGGACTGTTAAAGCGTATGCGTGGGCATCAGCCGGCCTCATGCTGTGCAACCTTGCGCTGTCTGAGGCCGAGCAGCCGAAGCTGTTCAGGCATCCTTTTGATCGTGAAGCGCTCGTAAAAGGAATCGGCCTGTTCCACTTTCATTTGTATGACACCATTTCGCAGACGCTGAATGCAGGGGCTAAAGCGTTTGCCGACGAAGACAGTCTTGCGGCGGTCGCGAACTACACCCAAGCCGACTACAGCCGCCCGTCCGATTCGAAATTCGGGCTTGCTAAAGGGCGTAATGTGATTTTTGTCACGCTTGAATCAACACAGCGTTTTGTGATGGATGAACGGGTCAACGGGCGGGAGATTACCCCGTTTATGAATAAGCTGCGGAAAAAAAGCTATGACTTCACTCATTTTTATCAGCAGACCGAACAGGGAAAAACCTCAGATTCAGAATTCATTACTGCGAATTCGCTGTATCCGTCTTCAAGCGGCGCCGTTTTTTTCACAAAAAGCGGCCACCGGTTCAATACGCTGTACCATACGTTAAAAGACCATCAGTACTATTCGGCCGTTCTGCATGCCAATCATAAGGCCTTTTGGAACCGGGATGAGATGTACGGAGCATTCGGCATCGACCGTTTTTTCGACGCGGATGAATTTAAAGTGACACCGGAAAATTCAACGGGCTGGGGCCTGAAGGACAAGGAGTTTCTCGAACAGTCAGCGGAAAAATTAAAGAAGCTTCCGCAGCCGTTTTACGCAAGCCTGCTGACTTTGACCAACCATTTTCCTTTTGAAATTGAAACACAGGATCAGCTCATTGAGGAACCGGACACAAGCAGTGATTTGTTAAACCGTTATGTGACGACGGTCCGCTATGAAGATGAGGCGCTAAAACACTTTTTCAACAAGCTGAAAAAAGAAGGGCTGTATGACAACGCGATGATCGTACTGATGGGAGACCATTACGGCATATCCGAAGCCCACAATAAAGGACTTGCCGAATTCTTGGGAAAAGAAGAAATCACGCCGTTTGATACGGTACAGCTTCAGCGCGTGCCGTTTATCATTCATATTCCCGGGGTGACCGACCGTGAGCCGGAAACGATCGCTTCCGCCGCGGGACAGGTTGATGTAAGACCGACGCTGCTTCACCTGCTCGGCATTGAAACGAAAGGCAGCATTCAGTTCGGCAATGACCTGTTTTCCAAAGAGCGGACTCCGTTTGCTGTGCTGAGAAACGGCAGCTTTATCACGAATGATCATATTTATACGAAAAATACGTGTTACAGCCGCAAAACGTGCGAACCGCTTTCTGACATGGGCGCGTGCAGCGATGAGAAAGAAAAAGCGGAACAAGAGCTGATGCTCTCCGATAAAATATTAAACGGCGACCTGCTGCGGTTTTACAAACAATAAAAAATCCCTCCGTCATTGGAGGGGTTTTTTATGTTTCATATATGAGCCGACCGGTCATTTTCGTATCATATCCGGATAATTGAGAAAGCTGAGACTTGAATTCCTCAGAATTAAGAACGTCCCGCACGCTTTGAACAAGCTCCCGGTTTTGTTTTAAGACGACCACATCGTACTGCTCACTGATTACCGGGATAAAGTCCGTGCCTGCCATATACGCCGCATGCTGCGACCCGACTCCGATATCCGCCTTGCCGCTTGATACTTGTGAAGCCGCTGACAGATGATCCGTGACAATGTCATGGTAGCCGGCAACCTCAGACGGCGTGATGCCGAATGATCTGAGCTGTTCATCCAGCAGCACCCTCACGCCTGATCCTTTTTCGCGATTGACGATACGGATATCCTTTCGGCTCAAGTCCTGAAGGCCCTGAATGTTCAGCGGATTGCCCTTTTTCACGTATAATCCGGCCTGCCGAAGCACGACATGAAAGAGCGCAAACGGCTCTCCTGAAAGAATGCGCTTCACATACGGGATGTTATACTCCCCCGTCTCCCCATCATACAGATGCAGACTGACGATGTCGCAGGCCCCGCGGTACATTTCGATCAGGCTGTTTAAGCTGCCGCTGTACTTACGGAGCGGTGACGCCTGTATCTTTTGTTCCAGCTGTTTGCTGAGGAGATCCATCGACACATCCTGGCCGCTGATGATAACAGACCGCCTTTTTTCCGGCTCCGGCCTGAGGGGCGGATCAGCCTCCTTGACTGCTGATGGCTCTTTAGACATCCTCATGTTTGCTTTATATTGTTTCAAGTCCTCTTCATCGACCCTCATCTGTCTTCCGACCCTGTACGCCGAAATGAGTCCTTTTTTTATCAAATCATATACTGTCAGTTTTGAGACCTTCAAAAGGCCCGCAACTTCTTCTATTGTATAGGAAGTGGCTTCTGTCATATTATCACGCTCCGTTTTTATTATAACGGTTCACATATTGAAAAAAAACCGCACCCTCACGTACAATTACGTTATAATTAGTTTTATCTAATGATATTTAGTTATAAGGGGTGCACAATGTTGAAAAAGAAAGCGACACTATTCACAACTGCGGTTATGGCCGTTTTTCTCGCAACTGCGGGCTGCTCATCCGGACAATCGGCCAAAGGCGGACAAAACGAGAAAGTAACGCTGACCGTTTCCGCAGCGGCCAGCGCTCAGGACGCGCTTAAAGAAATCCAAACCAACTACGAAAAATCACATTCAAACGTTGCCATCCAAGACAACTTCGGATCATCAGGCACACTGCAAAAACAAATTTCCCAAGGCGCGGGAGCAGATTTATTCTTCTCGGCAGCCGAAGATAAATTCGAAAAGCTTGTTCATGACGGCGATATCGACAAAAAGGACAGCACGGACCTTTTGAAAAACGAACTGGTCATGATCGTGCCTGAGAAAAACAGCGCACACCTTACACATCTGAATGACCTGAAAAAAGACAGCACGGAAAAAATCGCGCTCGGCACGCCTGAATCCGTTCCGGCCGGACAATACGCCAAACAGTCATTGACTAAATTATCCCTGTGGGACAAGGTAAAAGATAAAGTCGTCTATGCCAAAGACGTCCGCCAGGTGCTTTCTTATGTTGAAACCGGAAATGTCGATGCCGGGCTTGTCTATAAAACAGACGCTCTCATTTCGAAAAAGGTGAAAATCACCGATGAAGCACCGGCGAAAACACACGATCCGATCGTGTACCCGCTAGGCATCGTCAAAGATACAAAGCACCGTAAAGAAGCAGAAGCGTTTTATCAGTATCTGCAGTCAGATGCAGCTATGAAAGTGTTTAAGAAATATGGATTTACTGCCAAGTAACATTACGGCTTCGGAATTTTTCACCCCAGTCGTATTGTCTTTTGAGGTGGCTTTGGCTTCGGGCATCGCCGTCATCCTTCTCGGAACACTTGCAGGCGCCTGGATGGCGAAAGCGCGATTTCCCGGAAAAACGGCTGTGGAGACGCTGTTTATGCTCCCGCTCGTTCTTCCGCCTACCGTTGTCGGCTTCATCCTCATTATCATTTTCGGGAAACACAGCTTTATCGGCCGGGCGATCGAGCGGATTTTTCACCAGCCCGTCATTTTCACGTGGTGGGCCGCGGTGATCGCTTCGGCCATTGTCGCCTTCCCGCTTATGTATCAGTCTGCCAAAACAGGTTTCGCCGCGGTTGATTCTGACATCGAAGGTGCGGCGAAAGTAGACGGAGCCGGCAGATGGCAGGTATTCACCCGCATTTCCGTCCCGCTTGCCTTTCCGTCCCTTTTGACCGGAAGCATTCTCAGTATCGCAAGGGCGCTCGGTGAATTCGGGGCGACTTTAATGTTTGCGGGGAATATCCCGGGCGTCACCCAAACGCTGCCGACAGCGATTTACGTCGCGATGGATTCCGGCAATGAAACACTCGCCTGGGTGTGGGTGATCTGTATTATGATTATTTCTTTTCTGATGCTGTTTTTCATCCAACTGAAAAAACCGGCTTGACCGATCCGCCTTCCGCACACATTTCGCCGGGAGGCTTTTTGATTTAAAATCGGATGGTATATAATGAAACAAAAACACACAAAGGGTGCGGCTATGAAAATTAATGTCATTATCGCGGATGATAATTCTTTCATCAGAGAAGGAATGAAAATCATTCTGCATACATATGAGGAATTTACAGTATCGGCAACGCTGGAAAACGGATTAGAGGCGGCAGAGTATTGTAAACACAATCCCGTCGATATCGCCTTATTGGACGTTCGCATGCCGGTGATGAACGGCGTCGAAGCCGCAAAACGGATCGCGGAGGAAACGGATACGAAGCCGATGATCCTGACGACATTTGACGACGACGAGTATATTTTAGAAGCGATTAAAAACGGCGCAAAAGGATATTTATTAAAAAACACCGAACCGGAACGGATCCGCGATGCGATCAAAAGCGTCTTCAACGGGCACAGCATCCTTCAGGACACCGTGCTGGATAAAATAAAAGACAGCCTTTTCCGTCCGGCGGAAGCCGCACATCAAATTGATGAAAGCCAGTTTACTGAAAGAGAGCTCAGCATCATGTCGCTTATTGCGAAAGGACTGTCGAACAGAGAAATTTCAAAACAGCTTTTCATTTCTGAAGGGACGACGGCCAATTATATTTCATCTATTTTAGGGAAAACGGGTCTTGAGCACAGAACGCAGATCGCGATTTATTATATCACCGGGAAGGTGGATAACGGGCGTTGAACGGTATGGATTTTTGGATGCTGATGAGCAGACTGATCGTCATTTTTTATACGGCCTTTTTGTTCGTATCGGCCGACCGCCATTACATGCCGTACGCCGTCTTGTTTCTGCTGCTTTATCTGTGTCTGGGCATTGCGGTCTGCATGATCAGGCCGACCGCTTGGAGGCGCGGGATCACCCTCATGACGCTGGCATTGACCGCCTTGCTTTCCGCCGGAGGCCATCCGGCGTTTCTGTTTCTTCTGCCGCCCGCCATTTTTGCCGTTCTTGCCGAATATCCGGTTCACCGCTATGTGTGCTGCCTGCTCGTGTTTTTGCCGTTTTTATTTATCCCGTACGGCGATCTTCCGACGTATACCGTCATGACCTTGTTCTGTCTGGCGATTTTCGTTTTGGCCGCCCGGTCAAACGATCGGCTGAAGACATATGAGGGGCAGTCAGACAGCATGCGGGCAAGCATTGAAAAGCTGACGAAACAGCTGCACAGCAGCACAGAATATATCAAACAATCGGAGTATACCGGCAAACTCGAGGAAAGAAACAGATTGTCCCAAGCCATCCATGACAAAATCGGCCACTCCATGACCGGCGCGCTCATTCAAATGGAAGCGGCGAAGCGGATGCTCGGCTCCCGTCCGGACAAAGCGGCTGAACTGCTTCAAAACGCCATTACGATTTCCAAAGAGGGCATAGAGGATATCCGCATTACGCTGAAAAATATGAAACCGCCCGCTGAACAAATGGGCATTCACCGATTAAGAATATTTATTGATGAATTTTCGGCTAAAAACGGCATGCCGGTTCCGTTTACGCATCAAGGCGATTTGGACAGGCTGACGCAGATGCATTGGAAAGTCATTCAGGAAAACGTAACCGAAGCTTTGACCAATGCGATGAAATACGCCGATGCCGCGCAGATTTCCATTGATATTCAAGTGCTGAATAAAGCCGTGAAAGCGGAAGTGAAAGATAACGGAAACGGCGCCGTCCGCTTTAAAAAAGGCCTCGGCATGCTCGGTATGGAAGAACGGGCCGCCGCCCTGCACGGAACTGTCATTTTTGACGGCACGGCGGGTTTTTCCGTCACGACATTACTGCCTATTGAATAAGTGAATGTTTTCATGTGAAAAATATGAGGATTCTCATGTCAAAAGAATGAACAGCTGCACTAACGGCCGTTCATTCTTTTTTTTATAATTAGAGCATCATAAGACATAGAGGTGGAAACATGAACATTTTGGAGCTCAAACAGCTGAGTAAGAAATTCGGCGATTATGCCGCCGTTGACCAAATGTCGCTTGCTGTAAAAGAAGGTGAGATTTTCGGGTTTCTCGGCGCAAACGGAGCCGGAAAAAGCACGGCCATCAACATGATCTCAGGCCTTTTAAAACCTACTGACGGAGACATTCTGTTTCTCGGAAAAGATATTTTCAAACACAGCAAAGCCGTGAAAATGAATATCGGCATCGTCCCCCAGGACCTCGCCATTTACGAAGAATTAAACGCCTATGAAAATGTGAAGTTCTTCGCCGGACTGTACGGACTGAGAGGGTCGGCTCTGAAAGAACGGGTCGAGGAAGCCCTGACATTCGTCGGCTTGAGCGATAAACATAAATATCTGCCGAAGCATTTTTCCGGCGGAATGAAACGCCGGCTCAATATCGCCTGCGCCCTTGCCCACCGGCCGAAACTGATCATCATGGATGAACCGACGGTCGGCATTGACCCGCAATCAAGAAATTATATTCTGCAATCAGTGAAAAAGCTGAATGAAATGGGCTGCACGATCATCTACACGAGCCACTACATGGAGGAAGTTGAAGAAATATGCACGCGCATCGCCATCATTGACCACGGGAAAGTCATCGCAGAAGGCACAAAGGAACAGCTTACCTCCATCATTACCGACACAAAGGACGTCGTCATTGAGCTGTCATCCGGAAACGGCATCAGCCTCGGCGATATTCAGGATCTTCCCGGCGTCAGAGCCGCCGCACTGGAAGAAAACAGCGTGAAAATCAGCTCTGACACAGGGGTCAACAATTTAAACCGCCTGATCCGGTACTTCATGGACAAAGGAATTGAAATCCGCTCTTTACAGGAACAGGCCCCTGACTTAGAAACGGTGTTTCTCACTCTGACAGGCAGAAGCCTGCGCGACTGACCCAACTGAAAGGAGGATTGCAAATGAATATTCTGCACATCGCCGGGAAAGAAATCAAAATCAGTTTCCGTGACAGACGGACCTTTATTTTCATGCTTGCTTTTCCGATCGTCTTTATGATGATTCTCTCTGCGGCATTATCAAACGCCTTTGATTCAGAGGTGACGGTCGGACACATCAAGGTCGAATATACGGACCAGTCAAACGGACCGCTTTCTCATCATTTTACTGAGTTTATGAAAGCCGCAAAAAAAGAGCATGTCTATTTTCACAAAGCGGATACGGCGGCAAAAGGCAAAAACGACGTTCGTGAAAATCAGGCGGATGCTTTCGTCACTGTCAAAAACAGCGGTTTTCAAGTTTATACAAATGACCGGAGCGGTATGAACGGCACGATCGTCCAAGGCATGCTGACCGCTTTCACCAACCAATACAAAGCAGGCGCCGCCGCATACAAGGCGCATAAGGCACCTTCCGCCGGACAAATAAAAAGCGATTATATGAAGCAGACGTCTTTAAACAAAGCGAACGAACCGAAAGCGAAAGATTTTTACGCGGTGTCCATGACGACGATGATCGGGCTGTACGCCTCGATTTTTGCAAGCACCTTGTTCCGCGGGGAAAGAATACGGCACACAGCCGATCGCCTGATTGCCGCTCCGCTCCGGAAAAGCGATATCTTTCTCGGAAAGATGCTCGGCATTATGGCTGTGAACGTACTGACAATCCTTGCCGTTGTCGCCTTCAGCAAATTTATTTTAAAAGCCGATTGGGGCAGCCACATGGGACTTGTGCTTTTGATTCTCGCCTCTGAAATTCTTTTGGCCGTCAGCTTCGGGCTCAGCCTGAGCTATTTGACCAAAAAACCAGAAAGCGCCAGATTAATCACCGTCATCATCGTTCAAGTGATGGCCATTATCGGCGGCGCCTATTATAAATATGAAGGCGGAGGAATTTCCGCCCTGTCGCCCTTATCCTGGATCAATAAGGCGATTAACAACATCATATACGCAAATGACGTATCGGCCGCCTGGCCCGCAATTGGTTTAAACACAGCATTAGCGGCGCTCTTTTTGCTGATTGCCGCGGTTACGTTTCAAAGACGGGAGGGACTGTAAAATGAAAAACTTCTGGTGGCTGTTTATACACACGCTCAAAGGAATCACAAAAAGCAAAAAACAGCTCATTCTTTATATCGGGGCTCCGCTGATCGGCGTCTTTCTCTCCTTCATGTCCAATGCCAACGGCGGAGCCGAAACGCTCAATATCGGCATTCTCAATCAAGACGGCGGAGAAGTGGCACAGGATACGGTCACGTTTTTAAAAGGACTGGATCATGTGAAAATTTCGGAGGAAACGGCTGCGTCCGCCTCATCCAAGATCGCATCGGGAAAAATGGAAGCGCTGGTTACGTTTGAAAAAGGCTTTTCCCAAAGCGTAAAAAACGGGAAACCGGCTCACATCGGCATGACCTCGCTGAAAGGCGCCCAGGTCACCGGATATGTCAGCTCTTATCTGTACAATTATATAAACAGCGCCGCCTCAATCGGCAAATCTTCCGGCGGAAATGAGAAAGCCTTTCAGGCGATGTACGCCGATTTCAAGCATTCTCCGATTCAAACGGAGTCCGCTGTTTTACAAGATACTTCGAATCATAAAGAGATGACTTACTCAGTCATCGGGTATCTCATTATCATTATGCTCTATTCCGCCGGCAACCTGACGGAACTGATGATTAAAGAAAGAGAAAACAGAACGTATTACAGACTTCTGTCAACGCCGATCACGTCAAAGCAGTATGTATTGGCAAACGCGGCAGTGAATATCATTATCATGGCCGTCCAAATTCTATTCGCCGTTCTCTTTATGGGCGCCGCTTTTCATATTCATCCGTCATTCCCGCTGTGGCAGCTGTTCGTCCTGATGATGCTGTTTGCATTAAGCGCAATCGGGATCGCCTTTATTGCCGTCGGTTTTTCCAACAGCAGCGCTTCGGCATCGGCGCTTTTGAATTTGATCGTCGTGCCGACATGCTTGCTCGCCGGCTGCTTTTTTCCGGGCAATATTATGCCGAAAACAGTGCAGACAATAGCCGAATTTCTGCCTCAGCGCTGGGTGCTTGATACGGTAGATCAATTGCAGCACGGCCGCACGCTCCAAAGCCTGACGCTGAACATCATCATTTTAGGAGCCTTCGCCGCCGCCCTTTTATTAATAGCCGCATACAGATTCAGCGTAAAACGGCAGACACAGACATTTATGTAAAGAAAAACAGCCCCGCAAAGGGCTGTTTTTTTTCTTAGAACAGAAGCTCGTCCGGGTTCGGGCCGACACGCTCATCTTTGTTCAATGCGCTGATCTTTTCCATTTCTTCCTGTGACAGTTCGAAATCAAAAATATCGGCATTTTCTATGATGCGGTGCTCTTTAATGGATTTCGGAATGGTAACGACTTCGTTTTGAAGATCCCAGCGCAAAATCACTTGAGCGACCGATTTGTTATGTTTTTCCGCAATTTGTGACAGCACTTCGTTATCCAAGAGCTGTCCCTGCATCAATGGAGACCATGCTTCCACTTGAATGCCCTGCGCTTTGCAGAAATCTCTTACTTCTTTTTGAGTCAGGCGCGGGTGGAATTCTATCTGGTTGACCATCGGCTTGATCTCAGCATCTTTCAGCAGTTCTTCTAAGTGATGCACTTGGAAGTTGCTGACGCCGATCGCGCGGATTTTGCCGTCTTTGTACAGCTTTTCAAGAGCGCGCCATGTGTCTTTATATTTATCCTTGCCCGGCCAATGAATCAGGTATAGGTCGAGGTAATCGAGGCCGAGGCGCTCAAGGCTTTTCTCAAACGCGTCAAGTGTCGTTTCGTATCCTTGATCTTCATTCCACACTTTTGACGTGATGAACAGCTCTTCTCTGGCAACGCCCGCAGCTCTGATGCCTTCGCCGACGCCCTCTTCATTTTTATAAATTGCCGCCGTATCAATGCTGCGGTAGCCATTTCTGATTGCCGCTTCGACAGAGTCCGCCGCTACGCTTCCGTTTTCCACCTTAAATACGCCAAGTCCAAACCACGGCATTTCAACGCCATTATGAAGCTTTACAGTATCTTTTAAGCTTTTTGCCACGTTGAACCATCCTTTCTAGTCATTATGTAAACGGTTATTATTATCTCACATTTCCGCCGTAAGAAACCAATTATACGCTCATCGTTATAACAGAAACCATCTTTAGTACTCCGGCACCACTAACGTTATTATTTTCCTATTTTTCAAAAAATCCGGTTAGCCCGGTAACTGACCGGGTAAATCGCTAATGTAGCCACCAAACAATTGAAGGAGGAAATACGATGAAACGTATACGCATCCCAATGTCCGTTGCCCTTGGCGCCGCTTTGTCCCTGACTCCTCTGTCCTTTGTATCCGCAAAAGAAAAGCCAGTCCCTCAAAACATGGCACAGCAAAAGTCAGATGTCTCCGCAAAAGATGTCGGTTTAAACATTGATGTTGACCTGCTCGGCATCGGCAATTCGATTGCTGACGCGATTAAGTCGGCGCAAAACCGAGACGGCTTCGTCAAAAACTTAATGGAATCTTCATTCTACGCTTCAGGACAAAAATATAATGTCATGGTGTTTAATTTAAGCCAGGAATATGAAGATCATTTTAACGGCGTTCAGTTTTACGGTTCCGCCGTTTATGACGGCATCACATACGGCATTTGGGTGTTTGAAGACGGAAGCTTCACCAACAAAGGCGATGGCGGCTGGATCAACTGGGCCTTCAGAGGCTGGTTTGACCGCGACGGCGATCACGTCGAATTCCATCGTCCGTAATCAAAGAAAAAGTCCGGCACACAGATGCCGGACTTTTTTCATTTATTCATCTCCGTCAAGCATCGCCGCTTCCACATCATTGATGTATTGGCGAAGCTCATGTGACATGTCGCGGGAGATTTCCCGCTCTTCGAATAATGTTTGGATTTCGTTGCGGATGGCCTGCACGGCCCGCAGTTTGATCTCGAGTTTTTGATTTTCAAAACGGCGGCTCGGATTCTGTTCGTGATACGAGTGCCCCAGCCTGAAAATCAAGTGATTGTAAAAGGAAATGACGGCAAGCGTCACATCTTTATTTTCTTCGGTCATGTGTTTTTTCAGGCTTTCAATCGCCGCTTTTGCCGTTTTAACCCTTGTAGCGCGGATGAGGCCTTCTTCATTTAATATCGACATTTCCGGCTTTTTTTGTTCACCGAAAAAGATCCAGTACATCAGGCGTTTCAGCTTTTTCTTAGATAGGCCGACTTTAAACGGATTCGTATAAAGCACTTCCAGCTCATCGAACCGTTCCTGGAGGCTGTCAGCCGTTTCTTCCGGGATGTCGCCCCGCTCAATCAGCCGGAGCAGTTCTTCCTGTTCAGCCTGTATCCCTTGGGCGCGGACTTTCCGCTCATCTTTTTTCGTGCGGTTTTTTACGGTGAACTGCTGAAACCTGAGATTTTTCATTTTCTCATTGTATTCGGCAATGACCGCAAAAGAAGCCGTTTTGTTTGTCTCATTCATATTTTCTTTGATGGCCGATAAAGCAGCCTTTATCAGCTTCCGTCTCGCTGTCAGCAATTTGACTTTCTTTTCTTTCGCATTGTCTTCCGGCTTATCAGTCAGAATCGGCAGTACGATTGTCGCCAGCACCAATGTGCACAAAATAACGCCTGCGGCTAAAAAGAGAATCAAATTCCGTTCAGGAAACGGTGAGCCGTCGGAGAGCACGTACGGAATGGAAAAGGAACCCGCAAGCGTGACCGCTCCCCTGACGCCTGATACTGAAATCAGCAGCGTTGAGCGCAGGCCGGGCTTATAAATGCTCTGATCCTTGTTAAAAAACCACTTGCCGTTCCAAAAAAACAGCACCCACAAAAATCTGAGAATCATTAACGTCAGCGTAATGACGATAATGTACCCGATGACCATCATATTGTTAAACGCGGTATCATTAAAAATAACAGAAACCACATCCGGTATTTGCGTTCCTAATATGACGAAAACAAGACCGTTAAGAATGAACAAAATAATATTCCACGTACTTGCAGAGACGATTTGCAGTTTTACCATCGTTGATTCAAGACGATCCTGCTCCACCGCATGCGTGATGCCGCCGGCCACAACCGCTAAAATGCCGGAAACGCCGATTTCTTCAGCCGCCAGATAAATGACAAACGGCGTCAGAATTTGAATCAGCATATGCATCGTGACATCCTGCATGCCGAGGCGGCGCAAAAACAGCCGGAAACGGATAATCAAAAAAGAAATGACGACACCGCTGAGTAAACCGCCGGCTGAAATCAAAACAAAGCTGAACGCGGCTTGCGCCAGCGAAAATGCGCCCGTCACGGCAGCCGCAATCGCAAATTTAAAAGCGACCAGGCCGGATGCGTCATTCATCAGCCCTTCTCCTTCAAGGAGACGCAGAATGCCTTTTGGCATCTTCACACGCCCTGACAGCGCGCTGACCGCAACAACATCAGTCGGTGACAGGATCGCCGCCAGCCCGAACGCGGCGGCCAGCGGAATGCTCGGAATCATCCAATGAATGGTGTAACCGCCGACAATGACTGTGGCAAACACGAGCCCGAGTGCGAGAAGCAGAATCGGCGCTCTTAAATTCCAAAGTTCCGCACGCGGCGTCCGTTTTCCATCGTTAAAAAGCAGCGGAGCGATAAACAAAACAAAAAACAATTCGGTATTCAGTTCAAAATGAAGCCCCTGCGGAAATGACGCCGCAATGATACCGAGCGCCACCTGAATCAGAGGCACCGGGATAAAGGGGACAAACCGATTTATAATATTGGAGATCGCAATGATGGTTAAAAGTACGAGTACGACTAAAAATATGTCCAAAGCATGACCTCCTTCATCTGCTGCATTGAATCATCATTGCCTGTTCTCATGGCCCCTGTCAAAGGCCGGAGCCAATTACCGGGCTGGCCCGGTATATTTTCCGCACACAACCATTCTTCTCTTATATTACCCGTTTTTATTTAAAATTTCTCATAACGTGCTCAGGGGGAACTTTTTTTGCCTTCGGCTACTTTTTTTTCGAAAAAAGAAAAAGCCTGTTTTCTATGAAAACAGGCTTTTCGCACGGCTGCGTTCTTACTGTTCAGTAAATTGTTTCAGCAGCTCATCTTATTCGTGAAAATTCGTTCCGTCTGTTGTCGCTTTAATAATGCCCGCACGGATGACGAAATCTCCAAAGTGTTCGCCTTCCTCGCGCTCTTTCGCATAACGCGGCAGAATGGTGCGGAGCTCACTGAGAATCTCCTCTTCACCGATATTTTCCCGGTACATTTTGCTTAAACGGCTGCCGTCAAATGCAGCTCCTAAATACATATTATATTTTCCCGGCGCTTTTCCGATAAATCCGATTTCGCCGAGCGCATGGCGGGCGCAGCCATTCGGGCAGCCAGTCATACGGATGGTGATTTCTTCATCCCGCAGACCGTTTTCGTCAACAATGGCTTCAATTTTATCAATCAGCTTCGGCAGATACCGCTCCGCTTCGGCCATGGCGAGCCCGCATGTCGGAAGAGCGACGCAAGCCATTGAACTGCGGCGCAGGGCGGAATGCTGCCGGCCGTCTGTCAGACCGTATTGTTCGATTAATGCGCTGATTTGTTTCTTTTTCTCGCTCGTCACATTGCCGATAATCAGGTTTTGATTAGAGGTGAGACGGAAATCTCCCGTATGGACTTTGGCGATTTCACGTAATCCCGTCATCAGCTTATAATCCTCATAGTCCGTGACACGGCCGCCTTCGATGAACATCGTAAAATGCCATTTTCCTTTTACGCCTTTCACCCATCCGTAACGGTCGCCGTTATGGTCAAAATGATAAGGTTTCGCCTCATCCAGCTGCCAGCCGAGGCGGTTTTCCAGCTCGGCTTTTACATTTTCCAGACCGAGACGGTCAACAGTATATTTAAATCTGGCATTCTTTCTGACGGAACGATTTCCGTAATCACGCTGAATCGTAATGGTTTTTTCCGCTACATCATACAGCTGCTCCGGTTTGCAGAAGCCGATGACTTTTGAAAGCTGCGGATAAGTGGCCGTATCACCGTGCGACATTCCCATACCGCCGCCGATTGCCACGTTGAATCCAATCAGTCTGCCTTCTTCTACAATGGCAATGAAGCCGAGATCTTGAGAAAAGACATCGATATCATTGGACGGAGGCACGGCGATTCCGATTTTAAATTTCCGCGGCAAATACAGCGGCCCGTACATCGGTTCCGTTTCCGTATCAGGAGTGCCCGCCACCCGTTCCTCATCAAGCCAGATTTCATGATAGGCTCTCGTGCGCGGAAGAAGGTCGTCACTCAGTTTTTTCGACCATTCGTACACTTCCGCATGGATTTCAGACTGATACGGATTTGATGCGCACATGACGTTTCGGTTGACATCTCCGCAGGCCGCAATGGTATCAAGCAGCGCCTCATTGATTTTCTGAATCGTTTTTTTCATGTTCCATTTTAAAATTCCGTGCATTTGGAACGTTTCGCGCGTTGTCAGCTTTAATGTATTGTTTCCGTATTTTTGCGCCAGTTCATCCATGACAAGCCATTGTTCCGGAGTTGACACGCCGCCTGGCATCCGGACGCGCAGCATGAATTGATAAGCCGGTTCAAGCTTTTGTTTCTGACGTTCATTGCGGAGATCGCGGTCATCCTGCAGGTAGCTGCCGTGATGCTTCATCAGCCGGTTGTCATCGTCCGGGATGCCGGCTGAAATCCGGTCAAGCATGACTTCTTTCAATGTGCCGCGCAAATAATCACTTTTTTCTTTAATTTCCTCAACATCACTTGGAGGGCCTTCCGGCGCTTTTAAAATGTTGTTCACCATGCTGAATAAGCTCCTTTCAAACCAAAATCAATATACGTCACGCTGATAGCGTTTTTTCTGCTGCATGTCTGCCAGGAAGCTTTCCGCTTTTTCACGGCTCATGCCGCCTTCTTCCTGAATGATATCGAGAAGCGCCTGGTGCACGTCATGCGCCATATGCTGTTCATCACCGCAGATGTATACGGCGGCTCCCTGCTGCAGCCATTCATACAGCTCTTTGCTTTGTTCTTTCATACGGTGCTGCACATATACTTTTTCCTCCGAATCCCGGGAAAAAGCGACGTCCATTTTTGTAAGTACACCGTTTTGCAGCCATTTTTGCCATTCCGTCTGATACAGAAAATCAGTGACAAAGTGCTGATCTCCGAAAAACAGCCATGTTTTCCCTTCAGCACCGGTTTCTTCACGTTCCTGCATAAAGGAACGGAACGGCGCGATGCCTGTCCCCGGCCCGACCATAATAATCGGTGTATCCGGGTTTTCCGGCAGCTTGAAGTTTTGGTTGTGCTGAATGTAAACCGGAAGCGTATCTCCCGGCTGGAGTCTTTCCGCACACAGAATGCTGCAGACGCCCTTTCGTTCTCTGCCGTGCGCATCATATCTGACCGCTCCGATGGTCAGATGCACTTCATCCGGATTCGCTTCTAAACTGCTTGCGATCGAATAGAGCCGCGCCGGCATTTTACGCAGGATGGAAAGAAAGTCTTCCGCGGACGCTTCCCACGGACCGAAATCCCGGACGAGATCAAGCAGATCACGGCCGTTGATGTATGCTTTCACCTGCTCTTCATTTCCTTCAGCCAGAAGTTCACCCAGCTTTTTGTCAGTCGTAAACTGTGCGGCCTTTTGCAAGAGCGGTTTTGTTAACACTGTAATTTCAAAATGAGAAGTGAGCGCGTCTTTCAGCGGACGGGTCTCTCCTTGCTTATTCGCCGCCACTTCCTGTTTCGGGTCCCATTTCAGCTCATTGATCAGCTCATCCACGAGCGCCGGATCATTTTCCGGATAGATGCCGAGGCTGTCCCCGGGCTGATACGCGAGACCGGAACCTTCAAGCGAAAGCTCCAGATGGCGTGTTTCTTTATTCGAACCGCGCCCGTTCAGATTGATGTTCTCAAGAACCTCCGCCCGAAACGGGTTCGTTCTGGAATAAACGGATTCACCGAGAGCAGGCGTCTCGGCAGGCGCTTCGGCTGTTTGGTTTCCCGCACCTTCGTTCAGGCCGCCGATAACCGCATCAAGCCATTCTGAAAACGGTTCATCATAATCAAGATCGCAATCAACCCGGGGCGCAAGCTGCGTGCCGCCGAGCTCTTTAAGACGCTCGTCGAACTCTTTGCCGGTCTGGCAGAAAAATTCATACGAGCTGTCCCCGAGCGCCAAAACGGAAAAACGGAGCGCTTCAAGCTTCGGCGCGCGTCTGCCGTGAAGAAATTCATGAAAAGCCAGCGCGTTATCCGGCGGATCGCCTTCTCCGTGCGTGCTCACCACGATCAGTAAATTGTTTATTTTTTTCAGATTATTCGGCTTAAAATCGTTCATAGACGCGACGGTGACTTGGAATCCCCGTTCCTCAAGCGTCTTTACCGTCTGTTTCGCAAGACCTTCCGCATTTCCCGTTTGCGATCCGTATAATACGGTCACTTCTTTCGAGACTGCCGGGCTTTCTGCCGCAGCCTGGGGAGCGGGTGCGGCTGCTTCACCGGACTCGGACCGGACCGCAGCCAAATAACCGCTCAGCCAGATTTTCTGTGATTCTGTCAAGGTCGGCAGAAGGCGGTTAAGGAGCTCTGCCTGCTCCTGATTAAACGGACTGTTCATGACCTGAAGTTGCAACGATATCCACCTCACAAGGAATTAAACGTAACGTACGTTATTTCTATAGGAATTGTCAAAATAATATTCTAATTGAAACTTTACCGAAAGTTTGTGTGTAAGTAAAATATATAATCATGATGATAATGATTAAGATTACTAATGATAAAGAGCCCTTTGCACTTGGGCAAAGGGCTTACACGAATAAGCCGGCGGGCACTTCGTTTATAAAAGGAGAGAGTTCTCCCGGAGACAGCACGGTCAGATGATGCATCGCCCGCGTGCAGGCCGTATATAAAAGCTTGCGGTCATGCCCGCTTTTATACTGAGCAGCAGAGGCGTCAGCGACAATGACGGCGTCAAACTCAATGCCTTTTGCCAAATACACGGGAATGACGCATACCCCTTTTTGAAAAGGCTGGTTTTCTTTATTGATCAAACGGACACCGCTCCCGGCACTGACTGTCTGAAACACTTTTTTGGATTCCGCGGCCGTTTTGCAGATGACAGCGATCGTCTCCCGGCCTTTTTGCCTGAGCTCCCGTATTGTTTGAGTCAATTGCTCGCGGCGCTCTTTTTCAGTATCCGCCCGCAGAACCCGCGGTTTTTCCCCGTTCCGGTTAAAAGGCTCAATGTCATCACCGTCAGCCAGCAGCGCTTTCGTAAATTCAACAATCTGCCGCGTCGATCTGTAAGTCCTCTTCAGGCTGACATCCTTTTCTGCGCCATTGCGGAAGCAGCCGGCGAGTGAAGAAGGACCGGTAATGGTGTGTGCATAAATCGACTGGCTGACATCACCGAGCACCGTCATTTTTGCAGCCGGGAAGATGCTTTGAATATACGTGAGCTGAAAAGAGGAATAATCCTGCGCTTCATCAATGAAAACGTGCTTCATTTGTGTGTTTATTCTTTTTCCTTCTATCAGGTCCTGCAAATACAGATACGGAGCGGCATCTTCATACGGGAGCGACCGTTCTGCAAATGCGCTGCGGGTTAAAGCCCCGATGCTCTGCCAATGATCGGGCTTTTCATCAGCTCCCCAGTCTGAAAACAGCCGGAGGTACATCCGTTTTATATCGAGAAAGCCGAGCTGTCTGACGGCCTGTTTAATCGGTTTAAAGGCTTTGCGGACAATAATGGCGCCAAGCAGGCGCTGTTCACGCTGATGGTCGTCAAATGCAGGTTCATCATCCGCCGCTTGCTTCTTAAGTTTTTGATAAACCTCCGCATAATCTTCCTTATCAAGCAGCTCACTCTCCTGCAGCACCCATTCCTTCTTACGCTCCTTTTTTTCGAGTGCGCTGATTTCCGTAAGAAGCCATTCCGCCGTCAGCTCCGCTCTGTTCGGAATCGGCAGCTGCTTATCAAGCGAATAAAAATAGGCTTCAATCCGCTCTTTTGAAATCAGGATGTCTCCCCGGAAGCTGATCTGTTTACATATCAGACCGGAGACCGAAAGCGACCCGGCATAACGGTCAATCATGGCCTGAAAAGCTGGTGACGCTTTGTAAGCAATGGCTGCGAGTCTTACGGAAAGGGCGTCCTGATTCTGCTCGGTCAGGCAATATTCGAGCTGTTCGTACGGGCTTTCACATTTAAACTTTCGTCCGAGCCGGCGGGCGATATATTCCTGAAACGTGGCCTGCTCCATATTTTCTTCTCCCAGTTCCGGCAATACGGCGGAAACGTAACTGTTGAACAAAATGTTCGGAGAAAACAGCACTATCTGACGGGCGTCAAGCACACCGCGCCCGCGGTACAGCAAGTAAGCGGCCCGCTGAAGCGCCGCGGATGTTTTCCCGCTTCCGGCGGCTCCCTGAACGATGAGATATTTGCTTTTTTCATCACGAATGATTTCATTCTGTTCTTTTTGGATGGTTGACACGATGTTTTTCATCTGCTGGCCGGAATGGCCGCTCAGCACCTCTTGCAGCATTTCGTCACCAATCGTCATATCCGTGTTAAACATCGCTTTAAGCGTCCCGTTTTTAATGATAAACTGCCGCTTCAGTGTGATGTCCCCTTCTATCGTTTCTTCCGGAACTTCATAGCGGGCTTTTCCCGGGGAATATTGATAGTAAAGAGATGAAATGGGCGCACGCCAATCGTAAATGAGAAAATGCTCATTGTTTTCATCCATTAAAGAAGTCAGCCCGATATAAATCTGCTCGGCAGAGGACTCCCCTTTTTCCGTAAAATCGACACGGCCGAAGTAAGGAGAGGCTTTCAGCTTTTGGATTTTTTGAAGCTGCCGGTATTGAAGCCGATGCGTCCGTTCACGTTCTGAAAGTATTTCAGCCTGCTGTTTAATGCTTGAAAATGTTTCCGCCGCTTCATGGGCATCATCCAAATTAACCGTGACATCATCCCAAAACGTTTTTCTCAGGCCGACAATATCCTGCTTCAATCCGCCCGATGATGCTTCAAGACGCGTTTGTTTCTGATCCAGTTCCTTCATGACAAAATTGATTCTTTCCTGCTCTTCTTTCCATTCTTCATCACGTTTTGCCATCAGCGGCACCTCCGACATCAAGCTGACAAATCCGGCTTTCTTTACACAAACATATTATTCATCATTATAGTCAAATACCCTTTTTCTTATCATATCGGGCGTCTTTTTATCCGTTATGCAAAAAAACCGATTTCTTTTATGAAATCGGTTTTTTACTGATCTATATGATAGGAACGAATCGGCAGGCGCCACCTGAAAACATAACTGCAGATGCGGCATGCCACAAGCACAAGGAACAGCACATACAAACCTGCGGCATTCCCGGCCCAGCCGAGGCCCACGATTAATCCTCCGAGTGCGGCCCAGACTGCATAAATTTCCGACTTGAGCACAAGGGGCTTCCTGCCCGCGAGCAGATCCCGTATGATGCCGCCCCCGCTTCCGGTCAGCACGGCGGCCGCAACCACCGCACTGAGCGGATGGCCCATTTTCACGGCATATAAAGCGCCTTGGATGGCAAACGCCGAAAGCCCGATGGCATCGGATAAGTTGCCCCATTTACTCCAATGTCTTAACAGCAGCTTCGGAAATAAAAAGACAATCGTAACTGATGCGAGAGCGATTTGAAAAAACGCGCCTTGCTCCCACAAGGCGGAGACCGGAACACCGATCAGCAGGTTTCGGATGGCTCCGCCGCCGAACGCCGTTACAATCCCCAAGATATACACGCCTAAAATATCATACTCCTCTTCCATCGCAACAATCGCTCCGCTGACCGCAAACGCAATGATGCCGATTACACTAAGCAGCTCCCAGGCCATTCCATATGCTCCTTTTTATTTGTTAAATTTTCTGACGACCATTAGATTTTATAATCGCTTTCTCTTAAAATCAACCTTATTTTTGAAAGATTCTGATCCCAAAATCGGGACAACTGCAATCAGCATATCTGGAGGCGAGAATATTTTCCTATTTTATACTATATTAGGAGGTTTATTGGAAGTTACATTGAATACTTTCTCTTAACAAAAAAGGGGGGTTATAAGATGAAAATCAGTTCACTTGTTTTTCCAGTTTTATTGGCCGCCGGATTAATTCCCGGCCTGCCGTCAGCCGAAAACCATACGCATTCGCACACTCATGCGGAGCCGGCCAAAACGGTGTATACGGACCCGCTTCCGAAAGCCGATCATTTTAAAGATCTGAAAGGCCCGGTTCAGATTGAACAGACGGTTGATACAAAAATTCTGGATGAAAACGGTAAGCAGGTCGGCACGAAACGATTCGATGCCAATGTCAATCAGGATAAAGCCTCAACTAAAGCCAGCACGGGCTCTCAGAAGGTCAGAGTACTGGCGGTGGCGGACGCTGAATACCGCGCCAAATACAGCGACTGGCAAACGCGAATCGTCCAGATCGTGGAGCAGGCTGATGTCGCCTTCAACCGTGATCATAACATTGATTTTGTCGTACAGGCCGTGCAAGCCTGGAATTCCTCCGGCTCAAACAGTTCTCAGATTTTATCGAATCTCCAAAGCAGCTTCAGAAATCAAAATTATCATTTTGTCGTCGGTTTTACCGCAAAATCGAGTTTTGACGCCGGCGGTATCGCGTATGTATATAACGGCAAACCGAGCGGCCCGGCTTTCAGCGTGAACCTAGATCAAGGAACGGCCAACACGGCGAAAGCGGCCCAGCACGAGTTTTCCCATAATTTCGGACTTCAGCATGACGCCCAAGGCAGCGGCATCCGCTGCGTCATGAATTATGATTATGCCTATTCCGTAGATATTTGGGACAGTTCCCATAACAGACAGATTGAGACAAACAAAGCTTGGTACAGATAATAGAAAAAGAGCCGCTCCCATGGAGCAGGCTCTTTATTTTGCCGTGCGTTCCGCTTTGACAAAACACATGCAGACAATAATGAGAATAAATGCCGTCAATGCTAAGAATGGAATGGTAATAAAACCGAACCAGTTAATATATTCAGATGAGCAAGGCACGCCGTAGACGCATGGCTTGATGCCGCTGAAACCGGGCACCTTCTGCTCAAGGTAATGCATGATCGATATAAACGCGCCGATGACGGCCATCGGCAGCACATATTTTTTCACGCGCGTGTCACCCTGAAAGGTGGCGATTCCTAAAATCAGGACAAGCGGGTACATGAGAATTCTTTGATACCAGCACAGCTCGCACGGTATGAATTTTCTGATCTCGCTGAAATATAGGCTGCCGAGCATGGCAACAAGAGCTATTACCCAAGAAGCATATAAAAATACGATTCTATTTTTCATTTTTCAGCTCTTTCTTAATCGTTTTTGAAATCTCATCATAATTAGCGAATTCTTTAATCACTTTGTCATTTACGTAAATCGTCGGTGTCGCCGTGATATTTAATTTATCATTCAGGTCAGTGTCAGCTTTCAGCTCTGTTGCGAAGGTTTCTTTATCAAGGTTTTCCTTCAGCTTGTCAGGATCAACCTTTTTCGCGGTGCTTTTGACCGTCTTTTCAAGCAATGCAGGCGTAACCCATTCCTGTTCGCTTGACGGCTGCTCTTCAAACAGCTTTTCATGGAAAGCCCAGAATGATGCCGGGTCTTCCTTCCATACCTCTTCTGAGGCAAGTGCCGCCAGACGCGAGCCTGTTCCGTGGAACATGACGTTCACAAATGAAAATTTCACGTCGCCTTTATCAATAAAATCTTTTTTGATTTTCGGAAAGATATCGCTGTTAAATACTTTGCATGACGGACATTTGTAATCTCCGAATTCAACTACCGTCACAGGCGCGCTGTCTTTGCCGAGCACGGGCTGTCCTTTAATGGAAGGCTGTTCGGCGGCAGTTTCGCCCGCTTTTTCTGTTTGGTTGTTAATAATTACGATGGCCGCAAATAAAACGACAACGATTAACGTCAGAATCACCGCAAATTTCGCAGACGATTGTTTCTTTTTCACTCAGACACCTCATTGTTTTTAAAATAAAAAAGAAGCGGATGCCGGATGGCCCGCTTCTCTATTTTACCAAGACAACCTTGTTTAAGAAAACCCTGAAAAACGAATTATCTTTGACAATTATTCCGCTTTCACTCTCATAACGCGCATCGCGTTGGCAACGGCGATCAGCGTGACGCCTACATCTGAAAAGACAGCTTCCCACATGGTGGCGAATCCGAATGCGCCAAGCAGGAGAAAAATGATTTTCACGCCTAAAGCAAATCCAATGTTCTGCCAGACGATCCGGCGTGTGCGGCGTGCAATCCGGATGGCTTCGGCTGCTTTTGACGGCTGGTCTGTCATCAGGACGACATCGGCCGCTTCGACGGCGGCATCAGAACCGAGAGCCCCCATGGCAGCTCCGATGTCAGCTCTGGCAAGCACAGGCGTATCGTTAATCCCGTCACCGACAAACATCAGTTTTTCATTCGGTGCAAGCGCCGCTTCGAGTTCTTCAACTCGGTCTACTTTGTCACCCGGCAGCAGTTCTGTATACACGTCATCAATACCGAGCTCGCGGCCGACCGCTTCACCGGTCTGCTTTGAATCACCCGTCAGCATCACTGTCCGCTTCACGCCGAGCGCTTTTAAATTGGCAATGGCCTGTTTGGCGTCCTCTTTGATTTCATCGGCGATCACAATCGCCCCCGCATACTGCTGATCAACGGCAACGTAAACGACGGTTCCGTTGTTTTCAGCTGTGCCGAAAGCGATTTGTTCTTTTGCCATCAGTTTTTGATTTCCGGCCAAAATCGTTGATCCGCCGGTTTTCACCCGAATGCCGTGTCCGGGTATTTCTTCATATTCTTCAATCTCCTCAGCCGCGAGCGGTTGAGTGTAAGCCTCACGGATGGATGAAGCAATCGGATGATTGGAATGGACTTCGGCAAGCGCGGCCGCATGAAGCAGGCTGTCTTGTGTAAATCCTGCCGCCGGCTTGATATCAGTAACGGCGAAATTGCCTTTCGTTAAGGTTCCCGTTTTATCAAACACGGCGTATGCCACCTGATTGAGCGCTTCTAAATAGTTGCTGCCTTTCACGAGCACCCCTGCTTTAGACGCGGCTCCGATACCGCCGAAAAACCCGAGCGGAATGGAGACGACGAGTGCGCACGGACAAGAAATCACAAGGAAAATCAGCGCCCGGTACACCCAGTCGGATAGCGCGGCTGACGGCACGAAAAGCGGCGGTAAAAAGGCGAGAAGCACCGCAACAATGACAACGGCCGGTGTATAGTACTTGGCAAACTTCGTAATAAAGTTTTCCGTTTTCGCTTTGCGTCCGGCCGCATTTTCGACCAGATCCAATATTTTTGATACAGCGGAGTCTTCATATCCTTTAGAGGTTTCAATATGAAGCACGCCGTTCTGGTTCATAAATCCGGCCATCACATCTTGCCCCGGCTCCGCTTTTCTCGGCACGGATTCGCCCGTTAAAGCGGATGTATCAACCATCGATGAGCCGCTCAGCACCTTTCCGTCCAGCGGAATCCGTTCTCCGGGATTCACGACGATGACCTGTCCGACTTTGACGTCCTGCGGCGGAACGGCTGTCATGCCGTTTTCCGTTTTCACATTGGCGTACTCAGGACGGATGTCCAATAACGCGCTGATCGATTTTCTGGATCGGCTGACGGCCGCTCCCTGAAACAATTCACCGATTTGGTAGAACAGCATGACTGCGACGCCTTCCGGATACTGATGAATGATAAACGCGCCGATTGTCGCAAGCGCCATCAGAAAATGCTCATCAAATACCTGGCCGCGGACAATATTTTTTCCCGCTCTGGCTACGATATCGCCGCCGATGATCAAATATGAAGCAAAATAGAGCAGAAACTCAAGGACGGCGCCTGTGTGCGCGAAGTAAGCGATGACGGCCAAAACGGCGCCCGCCGCCAATCTCACTAGCATCAGCTGCAGCTTTTTGCGGTATTCATCCTCGCCAGGTTTGTCTTCATGCTTCGAACGGACGGTCACATGAGGGTCAATGGACTTTACTTTTTTTGCAACTTCATCTTTCATCCATTGCTCATCTTTGCCCCCGGCCGAAACTGTAATGGTGCTTGCCGCAAAATTGACAGCACAGCCGTCGATGCCGTCAATGGCTTTTACGCCGTTTTCTATTTTTTTTGCACAGTTGCTGCAATCAAGTCCGTCTAACACAAATTCACCTTTTGCCGCTTTCATTTTCGACTCACCCTACTTTCCGTAATAG
Organism: Bacillus sp. CIS52; assembly: GCF_053545315.1. Lineage (NCBI taxonomy): Bacteria > Bacillati > Bacillota > Bacilli > Caryophanales > Bacillaceae > Bacillus > Bacillus sp. CIS52. The sequence goes on along the minus strand of NZ_JBIUFR010000001.1, from coordinate 1,727,544 downwards.
GATTCCCATAATATCAATGCAGCTAAACGAAATTATATATATGAGCATATGTTCATATAGTTGTTTTCTATATTATATGCAAGTTTTGAATAAAGTGTCAATAAAAAAGACAAAACCGGCATCACCCGATTTTGTCTTTTTTCACCTTCTGTAAACGCAAAGCATTAAGCACGACCGATACCGAGCTGAACGCCATGGCGGCGCCTGCCACCCACGGAGCCAGAAAGCCGGCTGCCGCAATCGGAATGCCTATGGTGTTGTAGCCCAATGCCCATCCTAAATTCTGCTTGATGTTTCTCATAGTCAGCCTGCTCATGCCGATGGCGTCGGCAATGCCGTTCAAGTCTCCGCGTATCAGCGTAATGTCCGCTGCTTCCATTGCGATATCGGTGCCGGTGCCGATGGCCATCCCGATATCGGCCACAGCCAGCGCCGGAGCATCATTGATGCCGTCGCCGACCATTGCCACGCGCCGGCCTTCTTTTTGCAGCCGGGAAATCTCCGCTGCCTTTTGTTCGGGAAGCACTTCGGCAATCACGCTGCTGATGCCTGCGGCTTTAGCAATGGCTTCCGCCGTCTTTTGGTTGTCACCGGTCATCATGATGACGTCAAGGCCCATATCCTTCAGGCGTTTCACCGCAGCCTGAGATGTTTCTTTGATCGTATCGGCGACTGCGATAAGCCCAGCCGCTTTGCCGTCTGCCGCAATGAGCATCACCGTTTTTCCTTCCGCCTCCAAGCGGGTCATGTGCGGAAGCAATGCTTCATGTTCAATGTGCTCTGATTCCAGCAGCCGTCTTGATCCGGCAAGAATCGTTCTCCCGTCAGCCTCTGCATAGATTCCGGAACCGATCCAGGCTTGGAAACGGGTTAGTTTCGGAATGGAAATCCCGCGTTTTTCGGCTCCTGAAACGATGGCTTCTCCAAGCGGGTGCTCCGATCCCGCTTCAGCGGCGGCCGCAAGCCGCAGGAGCTCCTCTTCGTTCATTCCCGCTGCCGGTACGGCGTCTGTCAGCACCGGTCTGCCGTTTGTCACCGTTCCGGTTTTATCCAGTACGATTGTCGTCAGACGCTGGGTCTTTTCTAAGTGCTCTCCGCCTTTAAAGAGAATGCCGAATTCAGCGGCGCGGCCGGAGCCCGCCATAATGCTCGTCGGAGTGGCGAGCCCGAGGGCGCACGGACAGGCAATGACAAGCACGGCGATGAATTTGCCGATCGCTTCAGAAAACTGTCCCGGAGATACCCATACATACCAAATGAGAAAAGTCACCACGGCCAATCCCAGCACAATCGGGACGAAAATGCCTGAAATGTGATCCGCGAGACGCTGAATGGGCGCTTTTGATCCTTGGGCTTCTTCCACGATTTTAATAATGTGTGCAAGCGCGGTATCTTTCCCGACATTCACCGCTCTGATTTTGAGAAAGCCGTTTGCATTGATCGTCGCCCCGGTGACGGTGCTCCCCGGAGACTTATCTGCAGGCATGCTTTCTCCCGTAATCATCGATTCATCAATCGCGGAATGGCCTTCAATCACTTCGCCATCGACAGGAACGCGTTCTCCCGGTTTCACATATACGATGTCCCCCGTCCGGACCTCGTCAATCGGAATCACCTGTACCTTCCCTTCCCGCTCAACCGCCGCCGTCTTCGCCTGAAGCTTCATTAACTTTTTAATCGCTTCTGATGAGCGGCCTTTTGCTTTCATCTCTAAAAGCTTTCCAAGCAAAATCAAAGTCAGCAAAATGGCGCTCGTTTCATAATAAAGCCCCTCGGCATGGCCGTTTCGCCCGAGAGACGCAATCGTCATGTACAGGCTGTATGCGTAAGCGGCCGTCGTTCCGAGGGCAACGAGAACATCCATATTGGCGCTTTTATTTCTCAGCGCCTTGTACGCTCCCGTATAAAAAGGCCAGCCGATGACGAGCTGCACCGGGGTGGCAAGCGCGAATTGCAGCCACGGATTCATCAGGATATCCGGCATCCAGATAAAAGAAGTAAAAGAAAAATGGCTGACCATCGACCATAGAAGCGGAAAGGAGAGAACGGCAGAAAATATCAGCCTGATCAGCTGTTTACGCTGTTCTTTTTCCTTTTGAGATAATCCGCCGTCTTGGCCGTCCGCTTCCTTATCTTCTAATCGATAGCCGAGTTTTGCCACGGTCTCTTTCAGTTCTTGCGGTGTCACCTCTTTGGGATTGTATTCAACGGAGACCGTTTCAAGGGCGAAATTCACCGGCGCGCCCACAACGCCCTCTATTTTGTTCAGGCGCTTTTCAATCCGATTGGCGCAGGCGGCGCACGTCATGCCTTCAATCTGAAAATCGGCTTTTTCCGTCACGACGTGATAGCCGAGTTTTTCAATCTTATCCTTTATGGCACCAGCTTCGATTTTGTCAGGCTGATAGGAAATATTTGAGGTCTCAAGCGCAAGATTGACGGAAGCGTCATTGACGCCGTCCATCCGTTTCAGTCCTTTTTCAATTCTTGAAGCGCAGGCGGCGCATGTCATGCCTCCCACTTGAATAGTCATTTCTTTTGGTTCACCCAATGCCCTCACCTCTTCTCACAAACCCCCAGGGGGTATCATTTTCATAAAAGAAAACCGCGCCCGTTCCCGAAGCGCGATAAACCTTATACGACGTCATAACCTTGATCTTCAATCGCGTCTTTTATATCTGATACGGAGACTTTGTTCTCATCAAACGTCACATCCACCTGTCCGGCTTCCAATTTCACCTGAACCGCCGTCACTCCGTTCAGTTCTCCTACTCCGGTCTCTACTGCTTTGACGCAGTGCTGACAGGACATGCCTTCGACTTGCAGTGTTTTTTGTTCCATGATGATTCCCTCCACGTCTTGTTTTTTCTTCTTCATGTTACCATACCCCTGTAGGGTATTTCAAAACATTTTATTTCATGATTTCGCGATTTTTTTCACGACATCCAGCAGCTCGGCAATCGCCTGCTCCCCGTTTCCGCTCTCAATGGCGCCGGCTACGCAGTGATGGGCGTGATCTTCCAGCAGATGAAACGCGACTTTTTGCATGGCCGCCTGAACGGCTGAAATCTGCACGAGAATATCCACGCAATATCGTTCGTTTTCCACCATGTTCTGAATGCCCCTGACTTGGCCTTCAATCCGTTTCAGCCGGTTCAGAATCTGGTCTTTTTCCTTGGCGCTTTTATGATTTAACGATTGATGTTCGGTATGTTTGTCCATTTTCCACCTCGTTTTTTTCTTCGTTATCTTCATTATACAGACTTGAAAAACCGGTGTAAAAAATTTTCAACACACAAGTTTTACCAGTACACCCGCGGGGTATATATTGTTATCACATATCAAGAGGGGGAAGTTCATTGAAAACGATACAGGTTGGCATATTGGGATATGGTTTGTCCGGGAAAGTCTTTCATGCGCCGCTTTTGGACGTCCTTGATGATTATCAGATCAAAAAAGTCATGACCTCCAGAACGGATGAGGTCAAACGTGATCTGCCGGGGGCTGAAGCCGTGCGCACGATTGAAGACATCACCGGAGACCCTGACATTGATCTCGTCATCGTTACGACACCGAGCGGAATGCATTATGAATCAGCGATGAAATGTCTCCTTGCGGGGAAACACACCGTCGTGGAAAAGCCGATGACGGCGACTTCAGCAGAAGCGGAGGAGCTGAGAAGAACGGCTGAAAATAAAGGCGTCTTGCTGAGCGTGTATCACAACCGGCGCTGGGACAATGACTTTTTAACGATTCAAAAGCTGATTCGGGACGGGGCGCTTCAAGACATTCATACATATCAGGTCAACTACGATCTATACAACCCAGTTGTACAAGAAAGATGGCGCGAAAAAAACGGACCCGCCACGGGAACGCTGTATGATCTCGGTTCACATATTATTGACCAGACACTCCTGCTTTTCGGAATGCCGGAATCCGTCACCGCACATGTGATGAAACAGCGGGACAACAGTGAAACGGCCGATTGGTTTCTGGCCGCCCTCCATTACGGCAAGCTTCAGGTTATTCTTCAATCCGGCTCCATGAATGCGGCAAGCGGTCCGCGCTATCAGATTCACGGACGGAATGCAAGCTTTATCAAATACGGAAAGGACGGACAGGAAGCTGCGCTTTCAGCCGGCCAAAAGCCGATTGACGAGAGCTGGGGGGCCGATGACCCTGACAGCTTCGGTGAGCTGACAACCGCAGCGGATGAAAAAAGACATACAGAAACAATCCCCTCTGAGAACGGATCTTACCTTACGTACTACAAACGGCTGGCAGACAGCATCTTAAACGGAAAACCGCTTCCTGTTACGGCGGAAGAAGGCATCGATGTCATCCGTGTCATTGAAGCGGTGATGAAAAGCAGCGAACAAAAACGGACGATTGCCCTTTAATATGAAAAACCTCCCAGCCGTACGGCGGGGAGGTTTTTTTAAGATCAGAATGATTTTCCGGCTTCTTTCGCGCGGGCAATCGCATCTTCTTTAATTTGCTGTGCTTTATTCGGTTCAGCATTATGACCTTCAACGATTAATCCGTCGAAAGAAGGAACGCCGAAGAAGTTCATCATGATGCCGATGTAACGGTGGCCCATTTCCATGTCAGCCGCCGGGCCTTCAGAGTAATAGCCTCCGCGCGCCTGAATGTGGAGCGCTTTTTTGTCTGTCAACAGACCGATCGGGCCTTGTTCTGTATATTTGAATGATTTTCCGGCTACAGCTACAGAATCAAGGTACGCTTTCATAACAGGCGGGAATGAGAAGTTCCAAAGCGGTGTAACGAATACGTATTTGTCAGCAGATGCGAATTGATCGCTCAGCTCGTTCAGACGGCCGACTTTCGCTTTTTCATTTTCAGAAAGCTCTTCAAAACCTGTGCCGGATTGAAGTTTTCCCCAGCCGCTGAACACATCCGCGTCGATATGAGGAATGTTTTCTTTGTAAAGGTCGATATGTACAACCTCATCATTCGGGTTTGATTCTTTATAAGAATCGATAAACGCTTTTCCTGTCGCCATGCTGTAAGATGTCTTTTCATCATGAGGATGAGCAGTGATATAAAGTACTTTTGCCATTGTAAACAGCCCTTTCGTTTTCAAATTACACACATATTTATTATGAAATATGAATGTTTTTTTATACTGATCAGTTCTGTAAATAATTATAGTTACAAAAAAATCTTTTAGCAACAATAATATCTCGAAATCAGTATATTTTTTTCAAAAGGCTGCAAGAAGTACCTCCAGCAAATCGAAAAAAACCCACGTTAAGCAAATTTCGACAAATAAAAGACCGATTTTGACCATGTTAAGGCTAAATCGACTGTTTCATTTCAGGCTTAGTTGTGTGGAATTTATCCATGCAAAATGTTCCTGCTTTTATAATATTAAAGACAAACGAATTCCGCTTAATACATTCGTATTTATCACACTCTTTTATTGCAGGTCTGCTTGCCAGTTTAACAAACGCTTCATTTTCTGTTCTGTTTCTCCCTCTTGGCGAGGTTGGTAAATGGTTAACTTTAGTTCAGGAGCATCGTACACCTGAAGAGTAATATGGTCCATAATCATTTCTCCAACTAAAGGATGCAGCAGTGTTTTTTTGCCGCAAGGAGTACCTAGAACTTCATGCTTGGGCCACCAATTACGAAACTCAGGGCTCTTATTGGTCAGTTCTTTAATGATATCTTTAAACCACTCATCACCGACAAAACGTGTATATGCTAAACGAAATTGAGCAATCAAGCGTTGCGCATGATCTTCCCAATTAAGAAATAGCTCTCGGTATTCTTTAGACGTAAAGCAACGCCAGACTGCATTACGATCTCGATCATTCATTTTATTAAAGTCACCAAAAACCACGGCAGCAGCTTTATTCCAGCTTACTATATTCAATTTTTCGTCGGTTACATATGTAGGACAGTATTCTAATTGACTCAATACATTTTTCAGGACACTATTTACACTTTCAACGAGAGGTCTTCCCACCTTAGATAGCAATTGCTGATTTGCTAATAAAAATAGATGCTCTTTTTCCTCTTCATTTAACCTGAATACACGCGAAATAGCCTCCAATACGTCTGAAGATACCTGTATATCACGCCCTTGCTCTAACCATGTATACCAGGTTACTCCTATTCCTGCCAGCTGAGCTGCTTCTTCTCGGCGCAATCCTTCTGTTTTTCTGCGCGGCCCAATAGGTAAACCAAAGTCTTGAGGAGATAATCGTGCCCGTCGTGTTTTTAAGAAATCCCCTAGTTCTTTCCTTCTTTCTTTGTCACTTAACATGAACTTCTCCCCTTATAAGTAGTAGTTTTAATAATAGGATAAACACACTCCTATTCCCATTATAAACCCTCATCTATTCTAATAAATGAAGGAGGTGAGTTTTATGGTTTTCAAAAATAGGGCTGCGCCTTTTCCGAAAGGATTAGTTCTGCTAATGGCTGCAGCATGTGGTTTTACGGTAGCTAATGTCTATTTAAATCAAACGCTCTTAGTCAGTATGGCAAATACTTTTCACGTTTCTGAAAACTATATAGGAATTGTAGCAACTTTAACTCAAGTGGGATATGCATTGGGAAATCTTCTTTTGGTACCATTAGGTGACATTTTTGAACGAAGAAAATTGATCCTAAGTTTATTATTTATTGTATGTATAATTTTAGCCGCAACTGCTTTATCAATGAATGTAACGTGGCTGATTGCAGCAAACTTAATTCTTGGATTTGTTACCATAGTCCCTCAAATTATTGTTCCTCTTGCTGCTAATTTAGCTTCAGAAGAGAACAGAGGAAAAGTGTTAGGGAATGTTGCCATTGGCTTAGTGTGCGGGATTTTAGGCGCTCGATTTATCAGCGGCTTTGCAGATTCCCATTTTGGATGGAGATCAATGTATTGGGCTTCTTTTGCCGGCACAATCATAATGATCATTTTAATGGCAATGTACCTTCCAAAAAGCAAAGTAAAGCATGCAATGCAGTATAAAAAATTACTTGCATCTTTAGGCCCGTTATTTAAAAAGGAAAAAGTGTTGCAAAAAGCTTGTCTTAGTCAAGGAATGATGTTTGGTTCCTTTAGTGCCTTCTGGACAACTCTTATTTTTTTATTAAATACTTCTCCGTATTCTTATGGGAGTACCGTGGCAGGCTTAATAGGTTTAGTGGGAATAGCTGGAGCCTTTGCAACACCCATGATTGGCCGGGTGATCGATAAAAAAGGATCAAAATTTGCTAATACCTTATGTATGTTTATTTCTTTAATCGCTTTTCTAATCTTCATATTCTTAGGATTTTGGTTACCAGGATTAATTCTTGGCGCACTATTAGTAACAATTGGCACGCAAGCAAATCAAGTTGCTTGTCAAGCTGCTATCTTTCAACTATCTCCTGAAAAGAGAAGCAGATTAAATGGATTATACATGGTATCTACATTCTTAGGCGGATCTTTAGGATCATATCTAGGTGTACTTGCTTGGAGCAAATGGCATTGGTATGGAGTATGTACAGTTGGGATACTCATGATAGGTATTGCTTTTAGTTCCTTATTTAGCTTGCCTAAACAAAAAACAACAGTAAAAAATAGAGAGTTCGAGAAAGGAAGTCATATAAGATGTCTGAAAATAAAGAAAACTATAAAAAGGGATTAGAAGTATTATCAAAAATAGATCCGGACAACTATCTAAATATCGTGAACAGTTTTAAAGATTCAGCAGCACCTGACTTGGGAACTTTGGCTGTGGAATTTAATTACGGTCAAATTTTTTCCAGACCAGGATTAGACTTAAAATCCCGCCTTCTTGCAGCAGTTGCTGGTCTAACCGCTTTAGGAAATACGGAACAATTAAAGTTTTATATTAACGGAGCTTTAAATGTCGGATGGACCGAAGAAGAAATTGTGGAAGCTATGATGCAAATGTTAATTTATGCAGGCTTTCCTGTCGCATTAAATACCATTTTAACAATAGCTACTGAAGTATTTTCTAAAAGACGAAATCAGTTGTCAGCCAATTTATTGGAAGGAGAGTAAAAAATGATTATTGATAGTCATGCCCACGTAGTTCTACCTGTAGAAAAACACATTGAAATGATGGATTCAAGCGGGATAGATAAAACTATTTTATTCTCTACGCTTGTTCATCCAGAAAAAAGTGAAAGCTACGATGAATTTATTCAGGAAATGGATGTACTGAATCGAATTTTAAATAACGAAATAAATTCCCTAGAAGCACGATCAAAAGCTCTAGAAGAATTAAGGGATACTATCGCAAAATATCCTGACCGTTTTATTGGATTCGGATCAATGCCCCTTTTAAGTTCCTCCGGGGAACTGCATGATTGGATGGAGAAGATTGTAAAAGATTATAAAATGAAGGGACTTGGAGAATTTACCCTTGGTTCAGGGCAAATTAAAATGCTTGAGCCTGTATTCCAGGCAGCTAGTGATTATAATTCCTTTCCGATTTGGGTGCATACATTCCATCCACTCAATTTAAATGATATTCAGGAATTGTTTGCTTTAACTCGTAAATATTCCACTGTCCCTGTAATCTATGGCCATTTGGGAGGAATTCATTGGCAGCAAGTTATTGCATTAACAAAAGAAACAAAGAACGCCTACCTAGATATCTCTGCATTTTATACAACCTATGCATTATCTTTGGCCATAAAAGAACTCCCAGAGAAAACTTTATTTAGTTCTGATTTTCCATATGGTGATCCATTCCTAAATAAGTTGGCAGTTGAACGCCATGCTTCAAGTGAAGAAGTGGTACAACGAGTACTAGGCGGGAACATTGCTAATCTCTTAAATATTTAACTTATTTTTATAACAATTTCTTAGGGTATATACGTTTGAAGGATTGCATTCAACAGGTTTTCATTCCTTACGTCTTTTAAATCGTAAAGAGCCGATTTACTCTAAACGGGGTAAAATTCGGTTCTTTTCTTATTAATGACGGGAATGGCAAGCACCAGAAAAAGCAGAAACATTTAGTTTCTGCTCAAAATCGGATTTGGTTTGCAGACCGGAATATCCAATCCGAGATTCCCCCGCAGTGTATCCGCCGGATAGCTTTTTCGGTACAGCCCCTTTTCCTGAAGGATCGGTATGACATGATCCACAAAGGCTTCAAGCATGCCCGGGATGTCAGAGTGAATGATAAACCCGTCCGCCGCTTCCCGCTGAAACCATGTTTCAATTAATGATGCCACACGTTCCGGTGTCCCGATAAAGTTGGTTCGCGGAAACGCCGCTTCGCGCGCCACTTGACGCAGCGTAAGATTCCGGGCTTTCGCCTCTCTTTTGATACGGTCTGTCGTGCTTTGAAACGCGTTTTTTCCGACGTCGCCCAAATCAGGAAACGGCTCATCCAATGGAAACCGGCTCAGATCATAATCGTCAAAAAATCTGGCCACATATTTAACGGCGTTCTCTATCGGAATCAGCTCGGCGAATTCTTGGTATTTCGCTTCCGCTTCTTCTTGTGATCCGGCTATAATCGGACTGATTCCCGGAAAGATCCGCAGTTTGGAAGCGTCCCGGCCGTAATCCGCCGCCCGCTTCTTCACATCATCATAAAAAGCTTTCGTTTCCTCAAGTGAATTGGAGTGCGTAAAGACTGCATCGGCATTCCGCGCGGCAAACGACCGGCCGGTTTCTGAAGACCCCGCTTGGAAAACGACCGGCTCTCCCTGTTTGGACCGGCCGATATTCAGCGGGCCCTCCACTTGAAAATACTCGCCTTTGTGATACAGGCGATGCAGTTTGTCAGGATCAAAAAACTGTCCGGTTTCTTTGTTGCGGACGAAGGCATCTTCTTCCCAGGAATTCCACAGGCCGCGCACCACGTCCACATGTTCCTGGGCGATGGCGTAGCGCCGGCTGTGGTCGGGAAGGCTTTCCTTGCTGTGATTGCGCGCAGCCCCCGCCTGCGGAGAAGTGACGAGATTCCAGCCCGCCCGGCCGCCGCTGATATGGTCAAGAGACATGAGCTGTCTTGCGATGGTGAACGGCTCAGTGAACGATGTGGAAAATGTGCCGATTAAACCAAGATGGGTTGTAGAAGCGGCAAGCGCCGATAAAATGGTGATCGGCTCAAACCGATTTAAGAAATGCGGGATGGACTTTTCAGAAATGAACAAGCCGTCCGCAATAAAAGCAAAGCTGAACAGCCCTCTTTCAGCGGTCTGCGCTTTTTGCCTGTAAAACGCCGCATTCGTGCTTGCTGACGGATCGACGTCGGGATGGCGCCACCCGTCCGTTGTACCGCCGACACCGTGAATCATGGCTCCGAATTGAATAAGATCCGTCCGGCTCATTTTCTCTCCCCCTTTTTTCCCTCGTAATCGGCAAGCGCCCGTTCTACGTGTTCAATGCCGACTTGAGTAACGGCCTGATACACCCGCCTGTCACCGCTGCCGATTTCAACGACGGGGACATGGCGGATGCCGTACTTCGTGTGAAGCACATCACGCAATTCATCCCGCTCCGTCACATCAATTGTTTCGTACGCAATGGCCTTTTCCCGCAAATATCCTTTCACTTCATCGCAATACGCACAGCCCTTTTTGCTCCAAACCACTACATTTGCTTCATTACTCATGTTCATCCCTCCTGTAATTGTGCGGCCGGCTGCACCGCTTCGCTTAACAGCCGATAAGACAGCCGTTTTTCTTCAGCGTTTTTGATAGGCGACAAAATCACAAAATCGGTAATGCTGTATTGAACCGATAACCGTCTCAGCTCGGAAGCGGTCTCTTCTTTTGTCCCGGCAATCACACCCGTCTTTTGTGTGATCAGCTTATATGGCTGCGTAACTTGTTCAAGAAACGCATCCGCTTGTTTTCGGGAAGCGACATTCACCTTTTTGCCGTCTTCGAGAATGATTTTGACCGATTCACGCGATACGACGTGTTTTTCCGCTTCCGCTTTTGTATGCGCGGTAAAGACCATCGGCGCAAGGTGAAATTCCGCTTTTGCCCCTTTCGGCAGATGTTCGTCAAAGGCTTGGCGCGCTTTTTCTAACCCAGCATCTTCACCGTTTATGAAATAGGCGAAAACGAAGGAAATGCCGAGTTTGGCCGCTGTGATCGCGCTTTCTGTGCTGCCGCCGAGCAAAAAGATGTCAGGCGCATACTCAGTATGCGGAGCCGGCCGCAATGACGCGTAGCGGTGCGAGTCCGGAAAATCATTGCGGATGAAATGAGTCAGCTCCTCAAGCTTTTCTTCAAATAAACGGGCGGGCTGAATATGCTCGCGCTGCAGCGCATCGGTTGACAGCTGAAATCCGCCGGGCGCTTTGCCGACACCGAGCGCTATACGGCCGGGGGCAAGGGCGGACAAAACCCGGAACTGCTCCGCCACTTTATAAGGGCTGTAATGCTGCAGCATCACCCCGCCGGATGCGAGGCGGATTTTTTTCGTACTGGCGGCCAGATACCCCAGGACAATTTCCGGTGCTGATCCCGCTATCTCTTCATTGTTATGATGCTCCGCCGCCCAGAAACGGTCATATCCGTATTGTTCGGCCTCTTGAGCCAATCTCACCGTTTGCCGCAAAGCTTCTTCTGCGGTTTGGTTTTCCGCGGTGACACTTTGGTCTAAAATGCTTAAACGAATCATACGACAGGCTCCTTTATGTGTTCTTTTATGTCATAACCGTAATCAGGAAGAACGCGGCGGAGGAACTTCTTCGTTCTTTCTTTTTTCGTCTTGTAAAAGACCTCTTCAGGCGTTCCTTGTTCCACGATTGCTCCTTCATCCATAAACACAATTTGGTCGGACACTCTTCTGGCGAATTCCATTTCATGAGTAACAATGATCATGGTGGCGCCGGTCCGCACAATGTTAAGCATCACCTCAAGCACCTCGCCGACAAGCTCCGGATCGAGGGCTGCGGTCGGTTCATCAAACAGCATCACATCAGGATGAATGGCAAGCGCCCTGGCAATTCCGACCCGTTGCTTTTGGCCTCCCGACAGCTGATTCGGATAGGCGTGCAATTTATCCTGAAGCCCCACCTTGGCCAGTTCCCGCTCCGCAATGGCGTACGCATCTGTTTTTTTCATTTTCCTTGCGACCGTCAGGCCTTCCATGACATTTTGAATCGCCGTTTTATGCGAAAACAAATGATATTGCTGAAAAACCATCGCCGTCTGTTTCCTCAGTCTGAGCATGTCTTTTTTGGCCGGCTTTTTGCAGTTAATGACTTCACCATGTACGGAAATGGCGCCCTCATCCGGCCGCTCAAGTAAATTAAGGCAGCGCAGAAACGTTGTTTTCCCCGAACCGCTCGGACCGATGATAGTCACGACTTCCCCTTTCCGGACACTTAAATTGATCCCTTTTAGCACGTGATGACTGCCAAAATGTTTCTGAATGTTTCGGATTTCGATCATACTGCGCCTCCTTGATATCTGGCCGCTCTTTTTTCCGCCAAAGTGTTTACGGCCTCGAGAATCAGCGTTAATCCCCAATAGATGACGGCCGCCCCGATAAATGCTTCCAAAAACGCATAGTTATCGGATGCCGCAATCGTCGCCGTTCCTGTAATTTCAGGCACTGCAACGATTGCCGCGATTGAAGTGGTATGCAAAAAACCGATGCCTATGTTGGTGAAATTCGGCAGTGATATCATGAACGCCTGCGGCAGAATCACGCGCCGAATCATCTGGCTCCGTTTCAGGCCGATTGAATAAGCCGCTTCCGCCTGCCCCGTATCGACGGCCATGATCCCTGATCGGAGAATTTCCGTCATATAGGCGCCTGCCGTTAATGACAGTGCCATGATGACAAACACGGCAACCGGAATCTGATTGGCCGACCAGCTGAGATGAAAGGCGCGGCTGAAATGATCGGCAATCAGCGGAACGCCTAAATAAATCAGCATAATATGGAGAATCGCCGGGGTGCTTCGAAAAAAAGACACGTAAAACGCTGAGCAGGCAAGCAGCCATTTGATGCGGAATATACGCACCGTGATATTGGCGAGACCTATGAAAAATCCGGCAATAATCGGAATGACCGTCATTGCCAGTGTAAGCGGAACGGTTTTCATCATTTGTTTTATCGCAGTGCCGATAAACGGAATGTCCAGCTCCAATGTTCTCCCTCCTTTTCAGCTGTGCGCGCTCATGTCAAAAACCGTCACAAGGCGCGTCTCATCTTTCTTGATTCGTTTTTCACACCATCTGAAGACACATTCAAATAAAAGGGCGGCTGCGTAATACAAAACAGAAAGCGAGATATACACTTCAAGAGAATGATTGCTCGATGTTATCAATGTCTGACCTCTGCCCGACATATCCATCACCCCGATTGAAAAAGCGAGTGACGTATCTTTTAAAAAACCGATCACCATATTCCCGATGTTGGGAAAAGCCTGCACGAGCGCCTGCGGCAGAATGATGCGCCGGAATGTCTGCACCCCGTTCAGCCCGATGCTGAACGCCGCCTCCGCCTGTCCGCGGTCGACACTGTTCACACCTCCCCTGATGATTTCCGCCGCTCTAGCCGCGCTGCTCAGCGCGTACGTGGCGATGGCCGCATACAAAGGGTCCATTTTGGAAGTGTCAATTCCGGCGAGCGCCGTGAGCGCCGGAATGCCGTAAAATACAATAAACAGCTGCACCATAATGGGCGTTCCTCTGAAAAAAGAGATATACAGCTTCGCGATCTGATTCAGCACGGGAATGCGATAGATCCGGGGCAGCGCCAAAAGCAGCCCCAATAGAAAGCCGAACAGCAAAGACACCGCCAATATATACAGCGTGACGGGCAAATACCCGAGCAATGTCGGCACAAAGGATTCGATCATACTGATATCAAACGCTTTTTCCATTGCCGATCCCTCTCTTTTTCACTTAATATTGCTCCTTTGAATAATCCGCGCCGAGCCACTTTTCACTCAGCTTTTTGAGCGTGCCGTCATCAATGATTTCCTTGAGCGCTTTATCAATGTCATCACTCAGCGTTTGCTCATTTTTGTTAAACATAAAGAACACTTTGGCATTTGACAGCACCCCGCCGACCGTTTTTTCTTTGACCGCGCTCGTTTTGTTTTGGAAATCGACGGCAAACGGCGTGGAAATCGTCGCATCGGCGCGTCCGGATTTCAGCTGATTGGCCGCATCGTTGGAGCCTTGGCCCGCATAGGCGATTTCAAACGGACTGCCGTGTTTTTCATTCCATTTCTTCAGCACAAGCGCGCCGTTTGACGTCGGACTCGTAATGACACGCTTCCCTTTCAAATCCTCAATGCCGTGAATGTTCCCGTTCTCTTGGAGCACCGTGATTTTCAGCGGGAAGTTGTTATACGCGACTTGATTGAACAGAAATTTTTTCTCCCGTTCGGCGCTTTTCTCCATTTGATGAGCCACGATATCGACTTTATGCTGGCCGAGGCTGACAAGTAAATTGGAGAAATCCATCGTTTTAAAAGTGAAACGATAGTCCGGCAGGCGCCTGTCAAGCTCTTTCACCAGCTCAACATCATAGCCCGTCAATTTTCCTTTATCATCGATAAAGCAAATATTCGGAAATTGAGTTCCCGTGCCGACCGTGATGTTCTTCACGTTTTTCTGATTGCCTGATGCCGCCTCCCCGCCCGCGCCGCAGGCTGATAACGCCGCCATTGCGGCAATTGTTAATGACATGACCGCCAGTTTTATTTTCATGTGATCGCCCCGTTTTCTGCTTCAATTATTTCGTGAAACTAGATTTTGAATAATCCGCGCCGAGCCATTTTTCACTCAGCCTTTTCAATGTACCGTCCTTCTCAAGCTTTTGAATCGCCCGATCCGTATCGTCCGCCAGGGTTTGGCTGTTTTTATTGAACATAAAATACACTTCTGTATCCAGCAGCACATCACCGACCGTCTTTTGTTTGAACGCGTGCGTCTTATTTTGAAAATCGACGGCAAACGGCGTAGATACGGTGGCGTCAGCGCGTCCTGTCTCAATTTGGTTCGCTGTATCATTGCTGCCCTGCCCGGCGTATTTCAAATGTATCGGGCTGCCGTGGGCTTTGTTATATGCCGTCATATAATCCGCCGCGTTTGACGTCGCGCCGACGATGACGGTTTTCCCTTTTAAGTCCCGGAGCGTGTGTATCGCGTCATTATCCGCCTTCACTGTGATGTACATCGGCGAGTAGTTATACGGGATTTTGTGATACAAAAAGCGTTTCTCCCGTTCCTTGTTTTTCGCCATATTGTGTGCGATCACGTCAATTTTCCGGTTTCCGAGACTTGTGAGCAGATTCGAAAAATCCATCGTCTTAAAGACAAATTTGTATTGCGGCAGCTGTTTATCAATGGCTTTCATCACTTCAATGTCATAGCCGGTCAGTTCGCCTTTTTCATCCATAAAAGCAATGTTTGGAAAATCAGTTCCCGTGCCGACGATGACGGTCTGCACGCCGCTCCCCGCTTTCGTGCTTTCTCCTTGTCCGCACCCGGCCAGCGCGCCGAGCAGCAGAAGCAGACAGCCGGCTCTGATCCGCTTTTTCATCATTGCGCCCAGGTCGGTGTGCCTAACAGCGACGCGTCAAACCGCTCTGGTATGAGCACCTTTCTCATCATGACCCCGATGTCTCCGTCTTTCTCCTGCTCAAAATACACTTCATAGCCCCTCCGTCTGTACATATCCAATAGCCAGGGATGCTTGCGCGCCGAGGTGCCGAGCGTGATAGCCGGGGCCTTCAGCGTATCCCGCAGCACGTGTTCCTCCACATAAGTCAAAAGTTTGCTGCCGATGCCCTGCCCCTTCAGCTCAGGAAGCGTCGCAAACCACCAGACAAACGGATATTTTGACGGAGGTGTGTCACTCTCCCACGGAAAACGGATCGTAATGGTTGAAAGAAGCCGTCCGTCCCGTTCCAGCACGACGGCTGAATGATTTTCAATATTTTCTGTTACCATGTCAATGTCGGCCCGCGCCGACGGCCAGTCAATCTCCAAATTGCGGATCGGCTGAAACGCGCTGTACAGCAGTTCTAAAAACTCGGGCGCATCCTTTTTCTCAGCCAATCGAAATATGTCTTCACTCATTCCGTTCACTCTCCCCGCAAATATATATAATTCCAATTTGTTTACTAAGCTTTAATTGTTTATACTATAAAGCAAACTGATTTATTTGACTAATCAAAAAAAATAAAGGAAAAGTTCAAGAAAATTAATGAACAGCCGGGAGGGGATTTCGTTGGAGTTACGCACCATTAAAACGTTTCATACCATCGTACAGTCAGGCAGCTTTTATAAGGCCGCCGAAATTCTGAACTATTCACAGCCGACGATTTCAATGCGGATTAAACAGCTGGAGCAGGATGTAGGCGCGCAGCTTTTTGAACGGGGAAAGAAGCTGAAACTGACAAGAGCGGGACGGCTGTTTCATGAGCGGGCGGGGCAGCTTCTCGCACAGTATGAGGTGCTTGACCATACTCTGGCCGACATCAGACAGGGGCAGGCCGGCCTTATTCAGATCGGCATATCCGAACCGACGGCAAGCCTGATCTTTCCTGCCGTGCTGCGGGAGTTTTTAGATGATTATCCTGACATGTCGGTCAATGTCAGCGTGGATGATGCCAATACATGCAGCCGCAAACTGCTGGAGGGCGCCATTGATTTTGCGATATGCGGCGAGCCGGAGCTGATTTTGGAAAATTACTTCGATCCGTTTTTCCATGACTCGCTCAATGTCATCGTGTCCGACAGACATCCCCTTGCAGCCAAAACAAGTATCAATCTCGAAGACTTAGAAAATGAATGCCTGATTTTCACGCCCGCCAACTGCCCGATCCGGATTCAAATTGAACAGCACCTGCAGCGGGCCATCGGCAGCCGCTATCGAAAAATGGAGCTGAGCAGCAGCATGGCTCACCAATATTATGTCAGGGAAAATATCGGTGTCTCGATCTTTACGGCGACGGCGCACTCAGAGCCGATCGGAGGCACGAAGGTCATTCCGATCCGTAACTTAACGATTTCACCGCCGGTCGGGCTGTTGACAAACCAAAAAGAAGAGCATTTTGACTCTGCCACAAAAGATTTAATCAGCAGGATCATCAGCCGGTTTCAGCGTGAGCCGCATTAAAAAACCCCCGCCACTTTGCGGGGGTTTTTGTATATTCATCTTATATAATGCTCCGCACTAAGCCGCCGTCGATCCGCAAAGCAGATCCGTTAATGGCTGACGACAGCGGGCTGCTTAAAAAGGCGACAAAGTGGGCGATCTCCTCCGGACGGATCAATCGCTGAATGATCGACGTCGGACGATTTTCCTTCATAAATCGTCTCTCCGCTTCAGCCGCTGTCAGGTTTTCACCCGGATAAAGCGACTCCAGCATCGTTTCGACGCCCTCTGTTTTCGTGGAGCCCGGCATGACCGTATTCACCGTCACATTCGTCCCTTCCGTGAGCTCGGCCAGACTGCGTGACAGCGACAGCTGCGTCGTTTTCGTGGCGCTGTAATGGGCCATTTCCTGAGAAGGCATGACGGCCGCTTCACTCGCGATAAAAATCACCCGCCCTTCCTTCCGTTCAATCATCCGCTTTGCATACCGGCGTGTCAGCCGCACGCCGCTCATGATATTCACCTCGAAAAACCGGAGCCACTCTTCGTCAGGAATATCAAAGTATTCCGCGGGTTCAAAGATTCCTAAATTGTTCACGAGAATATCCACATCAGGATACTGCTGAAAAATCGCGCCGCATCCTTCCGCCGTGCCTAAATCAAACGCGGCCGGATAGAGCAGGGCATCCGGCGTCTGTTTCTCTAGTTCCCGGATCGTTTCGTTCACCTTTTCTTCACGGCGGCCGTTAATGATCACCGCCGCGCCTTCTGCAATCAGCGAAGCCGCAATCGCCTTCCCGATGCCTGACGTAGATCCCGTCACAAGCGCCGTCTTCCCTTTCAACTGCAAATCCATCATCCATTCCTCCCTATCACAAGTTCTTCTTATATATGGTCAGAAATCGAAAGCCTGAAACCTTCCGTCCCTATTATCGGATAGAAAAATGGATGAGGGGAAGTACGCACTTTTTAGTGCCTGTCGTTTGACCCGGCTGACGGCTGTTCGATTTGAATGAAAAACTCACCATCTAACTCTTCTTGAGCCTCTTGAAACAGCTCCAAGACATCATCAGCATCCGAACCCAATGCCTTCTGACTGATCTCAAAATTCTTCCACACCAAAGTCAGCGGAAGTTCTATCCAGCCTGTCAAACAATCCCATAAGGCATTCAGGTTTTCACCATAATAGTCCGGGAAATCTAATTGATCTTTTAAGATTCGGTGTAAAGCTTCTGTGCTTGTAATATCTTTTCCGTCTATGATAACAACTATCATTCAAATGGACTCCTTTATTTTTCGGATTATATTTAGCAGGATACACCTTGACCCATTACCTCGACCCGTTATTATAACTCATCTCACACTTGTTAAGGAAAAATTAACATTCTAGTTATTTACTGTATTATTTATTGTTGTTAGAATTTAATTGAATCTTATAAGGAGGGTTATAGATAGATGAAAAAATCTTTTGTTTTTCTATTATCGCTAGTGCTTTTATTTAGCATTTTTCCTATCAGCACTTTAGCCATCAAAAAAACGTCAGAAAATGACACGATAACTGTACCAGGAAAAGATGTACAAAACACCGCAGTATTAGTTGATGCTATCAATGAATTAGATGAGAAATTGGATATGAAAAATCTATCATCTAATTCTCCAGAAGAAATAAGTCAACTAAGTTTAGCAGCAAAAACCCTGTATGATACTATTGTAAATTATGAAAATCAAACATCTGCTTCTTTGACAGGCAATGACGCTTTGATCATATTCAAAGAGTATGTTGACGAATTAAATAGAAGTGAAGTTATTAAACCTGTTGAACATATTGTAACAACAATGGGAGTTATAAACTATAAAGAATATAAAATTAGCAACTCACAAATAAAACAATTGAGTGCTGCTGTTGGAATTAATAGTGGATTTTGGGGTACAGCTACAGCTATAGCTAAAATTTTTGCTAAAAGCCCAACTGCACTTACATTAATGTTAGGTGCGGTACCGCTTTTAGGTATGGGTACTATAAATGCCTGCAATTCTAAAGGAAAAGGCATTATTATTACAAAAATGGGTTCAGGAGCAACGAATACATATAGTTGTAGATCTCAATAAAAAAGTGTGAGCTTTCGCTCACACTTTTTTATTTTTTATTTTTCTGATACATTTTGATATAAATTCACTAACAAAAAAAACTATTAAGCCTGATATTAATAACAAAAGTGAATTTATCTTTAAACCCTTGTTAAAAAAATCAAGGATACTATTTATCAATAAAAAACCTGACCAATAGATGAATGAAGAATAGAAAGCTATATTAGTGCTCTTTTCATCCGTATTTCTACTAGTTTTAAAAAACAATTATCTGCCCTCCCTATTCGCTAATCTTTTCAATCCTTACTATAAATTTTTTCCACGCTCATCAAAAATACTTATTGGTAGTTAAGTGCTTAATCTTTCGTTTAGGTTGGTACATTGAGCCTTCTTCATCTTACTCATGTCGTCACCTCCCATAAAACAATGATAACATGAATTAATTCTAGTTTATATTGTATGTAATTCCCGAAATAGCTAATACTTTTCACTAACTTCAAGTATAAACCGAAACATTTTCTATTCAGAAAACAATTTCATTTAAAATCTAAACAGAAGAACCATGTACGAGACTGAAAAAAATACTCCGCAATTCAGTCCCTATCTTTCATCTCATTCTGAAAACAAGCAGACAAAGAGCATTGTAATTCTGTTGGCTTTATCTCTATTCTTTACTGTATTTCCTGGACAACTTAATATTTGTCAAAATACAGAAAAACAGATAATACAAAATGATAAGATAAAGCAAACATACAGCACAGAAAAATCATCTTTTAGATTATCCTTTAAAGTAGTGAATGAGTAGTAAGGGAAATTAAAATATACCGGCAGGAAATTAGATATGAGGAGGTATGGCATTAACACGAAAGCCATCTTCCTTTCAGCACAAAGGGAGAAAACGAAGAATTTTAAAAAATGTTGCCAAAATGTTACCGCAGTGCCATCGAAAGCTTTGGAAGCCTTGATAACACTGCGGTTTCGGCGTTATGTATGGAGACGGTGGGAGTCGAACCCACGTCCAGAAACATCGATTACTTAAGCGTCTACGAGCGTAGCCTGCATATTTTGTGTTTCACTCGTCTTCGTGCCTGCGGGCGGGCCTTCCGAGAGCTAGTCTGTCAGTCTCTTCTTACGTTCTCAGACGGGAACGTAAGCGTAGCCTACTTGGATGTGCTCTTCACGGACACATAGGCAATGTCAGGAAGAGCTCGCTGCGTTTATTAGGCAGCTAGTGCTAAGTTTTGGTTAAAACTTTTAGTTTTGCCAGTTATATTTAGGTGCGTGTTAACGAGATCGCCTCTCGGCTCGCAGCTCAAGCTCGATCCATCCCTGTCGAATCCGTAACGTCCCCTTGTTAAGGGTATACGGGAGATCTATCAAGCTCTTGCTCAACTGGCTGTACTGTTATTATATCATGATCACAGACAAATTCAATTGGGAATGTCTTCAATAAACAGCCTGTGAATCTGATGTGTGAACAGTATAGCATAGGGCAGTCATCACATCAAGGCTCAGGCATCAGAAGCCTTTTTGTCTGTCTCTGAACGCTCTTTCGATTTCTCTTTTGGCGTCTTTTCGTTTTAAATCTTCGCGTTTATCGTATGTTTTCTTCCCTTTTCCGAGGCCGATTAACACTTTGGCGAAGCCGTTTTTCAAGTACAGCTTCAGCGGCACGAGGGAATAGCCTTTCTCTTTCGTCAGGCCGATCAGCTTATTGATTTCTTTCCTGTGCATCAAAAGCTTTCTCGTCCGGAGCGGGTCGTGGTTATAGCGGTTTCCCTGCTCGTACGGGCTGATGTGCATATTGTGGAGGAACACTTCGCCGCGCTCGATTTTCGCAAAGGAATCCTTCATGTTTACGCGGCCGGCGCGGATGGACTTAATCTCCGTCCCCTGCAGCACGATGCCTGTTTCATAAGTTTCTTCTATAAAGTAATCATGGTTTGCTTTTTTGTTTTGTGATAATACTTTGCCTGATCCTTTTGGCATGCCTTATCCTCCTCTCTCCGCAAAAACCGTTC
Organism: Bacillus sp. CIS52; assembly: GCF_053545315.1. NCBI lineage: Bacteria > Bacillati > Bacillota > Bacilli > Caryophanales > Bacillaceae > Bacillus > Bacillus sp. CIS52. The sequence goes on along the minus strand of NZ_JBIUFR010000001.1, from coordinate 1,706,361 downwards.
ATGGTACGATACGCTTTATTTTAGCAAATGGAGCGTTCCGCGACAATGAAAATGCGGCTTGCGAAAGAAAGCAAACAGAGCATTATGCCCCATTTGCTTTTCGCATTTACTTCTTCTTTTTGCGTTTTTGTTTCGGCGCGTTTTGGAAACCGCGTTTTTTCTTTTTCTTCTTCGGTTTTGTAAACCATTCCCCTTTTTCCTCCGATTTCGGCGGTGAAGCCGGGGTATTGCTGTTTAACACGCGTTTCCGCGCCGGTCTGCCGCGTTTTCTGCGGTCGCCTGTTGTTTCTCTCGGACGGCGGCTGCCTTTCATGCCGACAATTTCAAAGTCGATGTTTCTCTCATCTTTATTGACGTCGACGACTTTGACCGTGATTTCGTCTCCGATCCGATAAACGTTGCCCGTGCGTTCGCCGATCATGGCGAAATGCTGCTCGTCAAAACGGTAATAATCATCCGTCATAAAGCTGACGTGCACAAGCCCTTCAATCGTATTCGGCAGCTCGACGAACATTCCGAAGTTTGTGACGGAACTGATCATGCCGTCAAATTCCTCACCGATTTTATCAAGCATATATTCCGCTTTTTTCAGATCGTCCGTTTCCCGCTCTGCATCAACGGCGCGCCGTTCCATCGTTGACGTATGGTCAGCGATTTCCGGAAGGCGTTCGGCCCACTTTTCCTGAGTCGCTTCGTCCGATTGTCCGTTGATCAAATACGTTCTGATCAGCCTGTGAACGATTAAGTCAGGATAACGGCGGATCGGCGATGTGAAGTGCGTATAAAATTCAGTCGCCAGCCCGAAATGGCCCAAGCTTTGCGGATCGTATTTCGCCTGCTTCATGGAACGGAGCATGACGGTTGAAATCACCGTTTCTTCCGGACGGTCCCGCACTTCGTCAAGAATGCTTTGCAGCGCGCGCGGATGAATGTCTCCGGCTTTCCCTTTGACGATATAACCGAATGTCGTGACGAACTCCAGGAACTTTTGCAGTTTTTCGGCGTTCGGCTCTTCGTGAATCCGGTAAATAAACGGCACGTTCATCCAATGGAAGTGCTCGGCCACCGTTTCGTTTGCCACAAGCATGAATTCTTCAATCAGCTTTTCCGCTACTGAGCGCTCTCTGATGACGACGTCTTTTACGGCGCCTTCCTCATCGACGAGCACCTTCGCCTCTTTGAAATCAAAATCCACGGCGCCGCGGTCCATCCGTTTCGCCCGGAGAATTTCCGCCAGACGTTCCATGTCTTTGAACATCGGGACGAGCGGCTCATACCTTTCTTTCAGCTCGGCGTCGTCTTCTGTGAGAATCCGGTTGACATCTGAATAGGTCATTCTTTCCGTCGTTTTAATGACGCTTTGGAAGATCTCGTGCTCTGTCACCTGTCCCTGCTGGTTGATTGTCATTTCGCAGGAAAGCGTCAGGCGGTCAACCTTCGGATTTAAAGAACAGATTCCGTTAGACAGTCTGTGCGGGATCATCGGAATGACCCGGTCAACCAAGTACACGCTTGTCCCTCTTTCCAGCGCTTCTTTGTCAATCGGGGAATTCTCCGTGACGTAATGGCTGACATCGGCAATATGGACGCCGAGCTTGTAGCTGCCGTTATCAAGCTTTGTTACAGTGACGGCGTCATCCAGATCCTTCGCATCCGCGCCGTCAATGGTGACAATGACCTGATCGCGGAGATCACGGCGGTCTTTGATGTCTTTTTCATCGATGGTATCGGGCGTGCTTGTCGCCTGCTCCATCGCTTCAGCCGGAAAATCTCCCGGCAGGCCGTGCTTATGGATGATTGATAAAATATCGATGCCCGGATCATTTTTATGGCCGAGTATTTCAACGATTTCTCCTTCGGCGTTCATTCTGCCTTCAGGGTAGCTTGTCAGTTTGACGACGACTTTATGGCCTTCCGCAGCGCCGTTATTGGCATGTTTCGGAATAAAAATATCACTCGTGATTTTCTTATCATCCGGGATGACAAAGCCGAAGCTTTTCGTTTCTGTGTATGTGCCCACGACGCGGTCGATGCTTCTTTCCAGGATGCGGATGACCGTGCCTTCCTGTCTCGATCCGCTTGACTGGGAATTGAGCCGCACCATGACGATATCGCCGTTCATAGCCGTATTCAGCTCATTCGGCGGAATAAACACATCGCTTAAAGAGGTATCCTCCGGCAATAGGAACGCGAATCCCTTTGCATGCGCGGAAATTTTTCCTTTTACTAAATTCATTTTTTCCGGAAGCCCGTAGCGGTTGCTTCTGGTGCGGACGATCTGTCCGGTCTCCTCGAGCGCCACCAGCGCTTTTACCAGTTCTTTAAATTCTTCGGCTTCCGTGATGTTCAGCATCTCCTCGAGTTCCTGAACGGTAAGGGGCTTGTACGCCTCTTCCTTCATAAACGCGAGAAGACGGTCCATAAACGCTTCTTTTTCCATTATCCGACCTCCTGTTTGTTACCAATCGAGTTTCTCTAAAAATTCGTACACATCCTGATGAACGAGGTCCCGTTCTTTGTCCAGCGTAATGACATGTCCTGACTCTTCATACCATTTCAGCTGTTTGTCGTCCGTTTCCACCTCGTTGTAAATGATGTCTGCACTGTCTGTGTTAATCATATGGTCATGCCGTGCCTGAACCACAAATGTCGGGGAATAGATCATGTCGACGTTTTTGCGCACATCGGCAATCAGCTCCTGAAGCGATTTGAGCGTATTCATCGGCGTTTTTTCAAACTCCTTCATTTCCTTTTCAATCTGCTCCGGCTGTTTTCCTTCGAATTTTTTATAATTGCGCGCGTAGGAGAGAACTCCTTCGTACATAACCTCTTCACTTTTAATGTGCATCGGAGCACACATAGGAACAATTCCCTTTATGGGTACAGTGTAACCCAATTTCAATGAAAAAACCCCGCCAAGCGACAGTCCGCAGGCCGCAATGTTTTCATAGCCTTCAGATTGTAAATATTCATACCCGTCCATGACGTCTTTCCACCAATCTTCAGGTCCCGTATGTACCAGCTCTTCCGGCGGAACGCCGTGCCCTTTATATTGAGGCGCGTGACAAGTGTAGCCGCGCTCATTTAAGTAGCGGCCGAGCATTCTGACGTCTGCCGTATTTCCCGTAAACCCGTGCAGCAGAAGCACCGCCTTGTCTCCGCCTTTAAATGTAAATGGTTTTGGTGTCACAATTTTCATGCTCATAACCCCTTTTTTGCACATTCAATTTAGTTTTCCACAGTTTTGCGAGAAACAAACGCCGTCTCTCAACAAGAAAAAGGCCTGATATTAAATCAGACCTTATACAAACATTGCCTTATACGATATACGCCAGCGAAATCGTCAACACGAAAAACAAGACTGCCAGCACAACGGTTGTGCGGTGAAGAATCAGATCAAGGCCCCTTGCTTTCTGTTTTCCGAAAAGCTGCTCCGCCCCGCCTGAAATCGCACCCGATAAACCGGCGCTTTTGCTGGATTGAAGCAATACGACAATAATAAGTGCAATACTGACGATAACCAATAAGGTAATCAATAAAGTGTGCATCCCATACACCTCCAGACTGACTGGCCTACATTGCTTCTATTTTACATGAAAAGCAAAGGCATGTCACGCCGTATCGGTGCACATCATGTCAGAAAAACGGAAATGCAATTTGAATCTTTCATCACTGTTGACTTTTGTCAACAAAATCGTAGTAAAAAAGATCTTCAAACTTCATGTCAAAGTAATAGAGCATTTTTCCGATGACCAGCTGGCCCGGCCTCCGCTCTCCATTCAGTACACGGCTCAGTGTGGCGGGAGATATTCCGATCTCCAGGGCGAGCTGGTTTAACGAGTAGTCATTATTGACCATATACTGCAGCACATAATCTCTTCTGATCTGTATCTTTTCGACCACTTTCTTCACCTTCCGTTCTGTCAAATACTTTCTTTCTTATACATAAGATACGGCTTTTGTTAACTTTTGTCAATACTTTTCCAGCCTGACTATTCCCTTTAGTCAATAAACATACTAGAATATAATTAGACCGCGGGAGGGGGAGAGACTGTGGAAAGCTTCGGGAAACAATTACGGACATTGCGGGAAAAACGGCATCTGACAGTGAACCAGCTGGCAACGTATTCAGGCGTCAGCGCCGCGGGAATCTCGCGGATTGAAAACGGCAAACGCGGGGTGCCGAAACCTGCAACCATTAAAAAGCTCGCAGATGCGTTAAAAATCCCGTATGAGGAATTGATGCAGACGGCGGGATACATAGAGACCGTTCAGGAAACGAGAGCCTCATACGACACAGGCTGCACCTTGCTGGAAAAAGCCGAAACGTATGAGCTGGATGATTTATCACTTTTGGAGCGGGAGAACTGGCGGCACCTGTCGAAAGAAGACTTGGTTCTGCTTGATAAATACTTTGCGTTCTTGTCAGCGGAAGCCAAAAAAAGAAAAAATGAAGACTCATGACTTTGCACATGTGAGGCGATCTTATTGAACACATTCGGAAAGCAATTAAGAGAGCTGCGCCGCGCCCGGAAGCTTACCGTCAATCAGCTTGCCGTCTATTCCGGCGTCAGTTCGGCGACCATTTCCAGAATTGAAAACGGGCACCGCGGCATTCCTAAACCGGCGACCATCAAGAAATTGGCGGACACATTAAAAATTCCGTACGAAGAGTTAATGGCGCGTGCCGGACACATCAAGGCATTTCAGGAGGAAATCCGCGAAACATCCGAAAGCTATCAATCCATCCGCGCCATCTATCAGACCGCCGTTGACAGAGGCGCGGAGCATCTGCCGCTGTTTGACAGCAAAAAGTGGAAGCACTTCACAAAGGAAGACATTGAAAGCGTCAGCAAATACTTTGATTTTATCGCGGCTGAAGCGAAAAAGCGCTCCCCGAATTCCTCATCCTCTTTTTGATCCTCCCGCAACTTAACAAGCGCCAGACGTACGTTCCCTCCGATTTTGCGGTATAATAGCAGAAGACGAGGTGAAAAAGCATGAACCAATCAGAAATGTGCCCCAGATTCGAAAAAGCGGTCGACATCCTAAGTAAACGCTGGGTGGCTCTAATCGTCTTTCAGTTATTGAACGGACAGCAGCGATTTAGCGAAATTGAAGCGGCGCTTCCGAATTTAAGCGGAAGAGTCTTGTCAGAACGTCTGAAAGAACTTGAAACAGAAGGTGTCATCAAACGGGATGTTATCCCCGAAACGCCTGTCCGTATTGAGTATTCTTTAACGAAAAAAGGCTGCGCATTAGCCCCTATTTTAGAGGAAATTTCCAAGTGGTCTTCAACATGGATTGATCCTTCCTGATAAACGCTTTTCCGCATAAGCGGCTGATCTCTCAAACGGACAGCCGTTTTCATTTTGCCTTTCTTACACAGGAAAACAAGCCCTCATGCGTGCAGGGCTTGTTTTTGTCTGATGCCTTCCAGCGGAATTCGGATTTCCGCACGGGCTCCTCCAGACTCTTGATTTTCAAGTATTAATTCGCCGTGGTGAAGATGCACGACATGATGGGCGAATGTAAGCCCCATGCCGTGATGCCCCGCCGAATGTCTGCTTTTATCCTCCGTGTAAAAAAGCTGTGTCGCCCTTTTCAGCGCTTCCTGCGAGAACCCGCTTCCGCTGTCAGATACAGCAATACTGAGTGCGGTATCGGTGCATAGGACGTCCACACGGATTTCTCCTCTTTCCGGCGTATAGTCGACGGCATTCGCCGCGATATTCATGACCGCCCTGCGGAGCAGTTCTTGATCAATCGGCGCTTCTTTTCGGTCAATGCCCCGCTCACTGAGGACGAGATCAATCTGTTTCGGCCCCGCTAGCGCCGCCGCGTCACGATATATGTTTTGAGCCCACTCTTTGAGATCGGTATATTCCAGATGAACGGCAACTGCCTCCTCCGCTTTAGAAAGCTGAATCAGCTGCCCGACATATTGCTCGATTTTGTTTCCGGCATCAAGGATATACTGCGTGTATTCCGTCTGTTCCTCATCAGGTTCTGTTAACTGAAGCAGCTCGGCATTTCCTTTAATGATCGTTGCCGGAATTTTAATATCATGCGCAAGCGCGCCGATCTGTTCCTTCTTTATCCGCTCCGCCTCCCATTGCGCCGCCAGAGATGCCTGAAGCGCGTCTTTCATTTTCAGCAGAGAGTCAATGACATCGTCAAATTCCTTGATACGCGGCCTTTTGGGATTGATATTTAAATTCTGTTTTTGAATGCTTGCCGTAATGGAGCTGAGTGTGCTGAAATGCCGTCTCAGCTGATTGGCGAATCGCGTCGTCACGATAAACACAGTTAAAAGAAGCAAAGAGATCAGAACCGCAAGACCCGTCCATTCATAATTCGGCAGATAGCGCCTTAGCAGCGGCGACTGAAATTCCGACCTGAGTGAATATTGAAGAACGCCGTATTCATTTTTCCGATCAACCACCATGAAACCTTTTTGAGCATAATTAAAATACGGCTGATGCTGGATCTTTTTTCTGGCGCTGGCCGCGTCTTTTTCCGTCATCGTTCCTTTCGTCATCCGCTTTGTTTTTTTATCAAAAACGGCGTATGTCATACCGTCGGGGATCATTTCTTCTGTTATCTTTTCCGCCGATTTCAGGCGGGGCTTGATCTGTTCCGCCTCATGCTCGCTGTAATTTGCCGGCAGGATCGCTCCGGCATTCAGGGCAATGGCATTTAAGGCGACGCATAATGCCGCCACCCCCATCGTGCTCAGACACAGCGTGATGGTAAATTTGATAAGCTCTTTGCGGATGCTGGATTTTCCTTTTGCTATTCCCATTTGTATCCGACACCCCACACCGTTTTGATCGGATCAGCCCCGTGTTCTTTACATTTTTTCCGGATGGTTCTGATAAACTCCGTAATGGTTGAATAGAGCGCATCGCCGTCCAAGCCGTACACTTCCTCGTAAATCTGCTCCCGTGAGAATGTTCTGTTTTTATGCTGTGCCAGAAATTCTACGATTTTATATTCGTTTTTCGTAAGAGGCAGTTTCCGGTCATCAAACCATACTTCTTTATTGTCAAAATCAAACATGAAGCCTGATATCAGACGTTTTGTCTGACGCTTTTCCCGCTGTTCCCTTCTGACATGAGCGTTTACCCTTGCCATCAATTCCTGTACGCCGAACGGCTTTGTGATGTAATCATCAGCGCCTGTCATGAGGCCTTTCACAATGGATTCTTCGTCAGACTTTGCCGTTAAAAACAGGATCGGGCTGTCCACCAGCGGCCGAATCCTCCGGCAGAGTTCAATCCCGTCGGTTCCGGGCATCATGACATCAAGAAGAATCAAATCATAGCCTTGAAAAAAATCCAATGACTGATCTTCCGCTTTTTCCAGAATCGTTACTGTATGCTGATCACGCTGTAAAATGTTTCTGATCAGAACGAGAATATCTTTTTCATCATCTACCGCTAAAATGTTTGCCACCGGCCGAATCGCTCCTTGCCTTTATTCATATGAACGCCGCCCTTCCCATCTTCTGCACCAATGGAGGCCGGCCAGACATAATATCACTATAGAAAAATATAACATTATTTCTCCGAATCTCATATCGTATCTCACATAAGGGAGGAACTCTTTTTTGACTTTATCAAAATGCAGCAGTCCTGCAAGGCCCGACAGCCGCACGCTCCATGCCCACGGAAAAAAACGCCAGATGACATCGCCCAATCCCGTATTCATCAGCGCCGCCATTAATAAACCCGCTCCCCCCAAAAGCCCGGACGGTCCCATGCCGTACTGTATGCCGACAAAAAAAGACATCATATAAAGCGGAATACTGCCGGCAATCAGCCACGCCCCTCCCTTTAAAAAGAGAAAGTACGGAAGGTCATTGATGTGAAGAACAAATTTCATCCCCGCCAAATAAAGACAGATGGCAAGACCTATCGATAACACATTCAACAGCAGCAATAGAAGCAGCTTGCCCGCAAAACTGACGATTTTCGAATACGGAACCGCCAGCATCATCTGAAAATGACCCGCCTGTTCCTCGACGGAGGCAGACATGCCGCAGACAATACTGATGATTAAAGGGTATAAAACGGCAATCGCGCTGAAGAAGACGCTGTACAGCACATAAGGCTCCTGAATCCTTCCATACATCATATATAACAGGAAAAATCCCGCGCATACGGCCGGCGCCGCAACATGCATCCATATGAGCGGCGTGCGCTTCATTTTTAATACATCGGCCCACATATATCGTAAAAGCACGGTCATGACCGGTTTCCCCCTTTTGCAAAAGACACGGCGGAAATCAAACTTATTGCGATAAAAGAAAGGATAGAAAGAATAATAGCCGGAAAGATTACGTTTCCGTTTAATAAGCCGCTGTCTGCAGGAAGCGGAATTCCGTTCGGATGGATCCCGAGAATCGGTGACATCACCCGGACTGACCAGCTCCATGGACTCAGCCACCACAATGAACCGGACGCCGGCACAATACCCAAAACAAAAGCGGCGATCATATTCGCGAGAATGACTGCCGTAAATCCGAACTGTCTGGCAATCCATAAGCACAATGGGATTTCCCAAAGCGTCGTCAGCCATAAAAGGGAGCCCGCTTCAACGCCTTTCAGCTGCAGCGCAGCAATTCCCGGAAATACAAGGCCAAGTAAAAACATGATGATGAAAAAGACGATTTGCGACAGGAGTGAATACAGCGCGCTCAAGCTTATTTTTGAGAGCCATATGCTTTTTAAGCCTGCCGGCAATGAGTACACCGCGCGGTCATGCGCAGATTTTTTCTCTTTTTTAACAGATAAACCGCACATTAGAGCAATCATGAGCGGCATGAAAATAACCGCCCACCAATTGAACGTGCCCGTCATAAAATAGGCCTTATTCAGCAGAAAAGAAAAAGCCGTGTTCAGAAGCGGAATCAGAATGATGAGCTTTCTGATAAATGTTCTTCTAGATGTAAGGTGTTCCGCCTGCATGTACTGAATCATTTTCCTGTCCCCGCTTTCTCCCGTGTTGATTTGACTACCTCCAGAAACAGCTGCTCCAGATCGTCTTCCCGGCTGATTTCTCCCTGATATCCCAAAACACCGTCACTGATGATTCCGATATGGTCTGCGATCTGCTCCACTTCTGATAACAGGTGGCTTGATAAAATTACCGTCATTCCCTGTCCGGGCAAGGAGCGGATAAATTCCCGCAAATCCTGAATCCCCATCGGGTCCAATCCGTTTGTCGGCTCGTCAAGAATTAAGAGCGACGGACGGTTGACTAATGCCAACGCAATGCCGAGACGCTGTTTCATTCCCATGGAAAATTGGCCGGCGCGCTTTTTTCCGGTTCCCGTTAATCCCGTGATTTCCAGCACCTCCGCAATTCTTGAATCAGGAAGCCCGAGCATCACGCAGCGGACTTTCAGGTTTTCAGCGGCTGTCAGGTTGCTGTAAAGCGGCGGCGCTTCAATCAGGGAACCGATCTTTTTCAAATCTTCGCGCTTCCATGGATGCCCGTCGAACAGAACCTCGCCGGATGTTTGCTGCAAGATGCCGGTCAATATTTTAAGAGTCGTTGATTTTCCGGCGCCGTTCGGACCGAGCAGGCCGTAAATACTGTTGCGCTTAACCGATAGAGACACATCAGCCACTGCCTGTTGTCTGCCGAATGATTTTTGCAGCTGTCTCGTTTCTAAGATGTTGCTCATATGATTACCCCTCTGCTTTGTTATTTGATATGTAAGACTTTACAGCGCAGTTATCAAAATTTAATCAAGAAATCAAAAAAAGCATCCTTCACGCAGAAGAATGCTTTTTTTCATGAGGCTGAGCGTACGATCAGCTTTCTTTTTTGTTTTTTCACAGGGCTGAGGGCTCGTTCCAGCCACGCCATCAGCAGGTCTGCGGCTACCGCCATCAGTGCAGTCGGAATGGCGCCCGAAAGAATAATGGCGGTTCCGTTTGTCGCGTTCGAGCCTCTGACGATCATATCCCCGAGGCCGCCTGCGCCGACGAAGGTGCCGATTGCCGTGATGCCGATCGCAATGACGAGCGCCGTTCGAAGACCCGCCATAATGACGGAAAGCGCAAGCGGCAGCTCCACCATGCGGAGCACTTGATATTTCGTCATGCCCATCGCTTTTCCCGACTCAAGATAAGCGTGATCAATATTAATAATGCCCGTGTGCGTATTCCTGAGAATCGGCAGCAGTGAATACAGAAACAAAGCCGTGATGACCGTATTGGCGCCAAGTCCCATGACAAGCATCAGGACGGCGAGCATCGCCAGCGCCGGAACGGTTTGAATCACGTTCGCCACAGCAAACACCCAGCCGGAGAGACGCCCGTGCCTTGCTGTCACAATGCCGGCCGGAATGGCGAAAGCGGCGGCGAAAACGACGCCGTACGCCGACATGAGAAAATGCCGCCAGCACTCATACAGAACATAGCTGCCGTTTTGAGCGTAATACGTAAACAGCTCTTTCAGCGTGTCCATCCGCACATCTCCTTTCCGTTATTCAAAGTAATGATGTTTTTCTAAAAATTCCTTTGCCACGACGGACGGCTCTTTTAATTGGCCGTCGACTTCGTAATTCATTTTCTGCATCATCTTCGTATCAATCGCGCCGATCATTTGATTGATCACGCCTTCCAGCTCGGGATGCTCGTTTAATACACGTTTCGGAACGACGGGTGAACAGTCGTACGGAGGAAAGAACCGCTTATCATCTTTCAGCGTTTTCAGTCCGTAAGCAATGATTCTTCCGTCGGTGGAATAAGCGAGCGCGATATCCATCTTCCTGCTTTTCAGCGCGTCGTAAACGAGGCCGATCTGCATCGGATACGTGCCTTCAAATGACATTCCGTATGTGTTCATAAAATCCTGATATCCGTTGCCTCTCAGCTTCATCCAATAGTTATCAACGCCGAATTTCAGATGAGACGCTTCTTTTTTGACATCGGATACCGTTTCTAAATGGTATTTGCGGGCAAGCTGTCCGGAAACGGTAAAGACGTATGTATTATCAAAGCCGTAAGAATCAAACCATTTCATATCATATCTGTTTTGAAATTCACGCTGAACGAGCCGCAGCGCTTTGTCCGGGTCTTTTTCCGGCTCCATGCGAAGCGTGCCCGTCAGCGCGTCTCCTGTATAGCGCGTCGCGGCGATATCAATATCACCGTTTATCAAGGATTGCTGCTGTACGGCGTTGGAGCCGAGATTTTTAATAACGGTTGTTTTCAAATCGCTGTGATGTTCAATCATCTGTCCGAGCATGCTCGCGATGATTTCTGATTCGGTCATGCTTTGCGCCCCGATTTTGATGGTATCCTCCGACGCGGCGCTCAATCCCGGAAGCGAACAGCCGCCAAGGAGCAGCATGCCGATACAGGCGAATGCGAGCAGCCGTTTTTTGCATCTATTCCCCACGAGAGACTTCCTCCTTATGAAGCATTTTTTATGTCCTTCAGCCCGTCAGGCGTGACTTTCCGTTCTGTCATCCCGAGCAAGCAGTCGACGGCGGCCGCTAACATCGTGACCGGAACGGCGCCAGCGATAATATACTCCGGCTGATAAAGGTTCAAGCCGATAAAAATGTAATCCCCGAGTCCGCCTCCGCCGATAAAGGAGGCGAGCGTCGCCCAGCCGATCAAATAAATCGCCGACGTCCGGATGCCCGCCATGATGACCGGGGCGGCAAGCGGAAGCTCTACAAGCCTGATCTGCTCCCATGCGGTCATGCCGATCCCTTTTCCCGATTCAAGAAGATGCCGGTTGACGCCGAGGATTCCCGTATACGTGTTTCTGAGAATCGGCAGCACGGAATAGAAAAACAGCGCCGCAATGGCCGGGACCTTTCCCACGCCTAAAAGCGGAATAAAAAATGCGAGAATGGCAAGGCTCGGCAAAGTTTGAATGATATTGACGATGCCGATGACTGGGCCAGCGCCTCTTTTCATCCTCGTCAGCAGGACGCCGAGCGGAACGGCGGCGAGAATGCCCGCCATGACGGCGATTAATGAGATGTACAAGTGCTCCCATGTTTTATAAAGCAGTTCTGCACCGTTTGTCTGTAAAAATTGCACGGTTTGATTCATATCAATTGAAGCCTCCTCATGACATCACCGCGAGTTCTTTCTCTTCTCCCCAAATGGAGTCATAGACGATGTCAACGAGGCTTGCCCTTGTCACGATTCCCGTTAAACGGCCGGCTTCATCAATGACGGGCACAAATTTCATGCCTCTTTTTAAAATTTTATGGACGGCGTCGCGAAGCAGGGTGCCGCTTCTGACCGTGTATAGATCGCGCTCGAGCACTTCCGCGACGGTTGCCGCCTGTCTTCGTTTGCGGTCAATCATTTCCACATCGACATAACCTTGGAGAACGTTCTTCTCATCAATGACGAGCAGCGAATCCACCCGCTCGGCGCGCATCAGCTGAATGGCGGCTGACAGCGTTTTCTCAGGTGTTACCGTCACAGGAGCGGAATTCATGATCTGCTCCACCCGTTCAATATCAGGGCTGGATGATTGAATCAGCCGTTCTTTGCCGATAAACTCCTCAACAAATTCATTCGCCGGAAATCGGAGAATGTCATCAGGCGTTCCGGCTTGGACGATTTCTCCCGCTTTCAGAATGACGATTCTGTCCGCAAGCTTGATGGCTTCGTCCATATCATGGGTAACAAATACGATGGTTTTATGTAAGGTTTTTTGCAGTTTTTTAAATTCTTCCTGAAGGGAATCCCTCGTAATCGGGTCAAGCGCCCCGAACGGTTCATCCATTAAGATAAGCGGCGGCTCTGCGGCAAGTGCCCGTAATACACCTATTCGCTGCTGCTGTCCTCCGCTCAGTTCATGAGGGTAACGGTCTAAATATTCAGGCCCCATATCAACGAGCTTTAAAAGCTCCCGCGCCCGTTCCTTCCGTTCTTTTGCAGGATGTTTTAAAAGTTTCGGAACGAGGGTAATGTTCTGCTGAATGGTCATATGCGGAAACAGCCCGATCTGCTGAATGACATAGCCGATGCTTCTTCTGAGTTCCACCGGGTCTTGTTCCATAATGTTTCGGCCCTCTATCAGGATTCTGCCTTCCGTCGGTTCAATTAAGCGGTTGATCATTTTCATCGTCGTCGTTTTCCCGCAGCCGCTCGGTCCGATAAAACAAATAAATTCGCCCTTAGCGATATTCAGATTGATGCTGTTGACGGCTTTTTTTCCGCCTTTATACGTTTTCGAGACATTTTCTAATGTCAGCAAACACTCACACCTCCATGATTAAGTTTATTCAATTCGTTAAATTTGTATTTAACTTTTCAGACAATTGAATGTTTCCCATTATAAATTAAACTTTATAAATTAAAAAGTTTACAATTTGTCCATATTATATATAAAGGTTGTGTAAGCACTGATTTACCCGTATTGACCGGCAAAGTTCTTCTTATTGCTCCGAATTACTGCCAAATTCTCTCGGAAGAGCATTTCCGCCGGTTTAAAAATATGGTATATTGACATCGGAATTGCTGACTGAAAGGATTGAAACTGTTGGAGAAAGATCCGTTACACGTAATCGAACAAGCCGAAGATCATTTAATAGAACGAATCGCTGAAAATATGCATACATTCGGGATGCCCGCGACGGTGGGACGCATTTTAGGCATTATTTATATGAACCGCAAGCCGATGACCTTAACTGAATTATCAGAAGCGACCGGCATGAGCAAAACGAGAATGAGCCAGGCCGTCCGTGAAATGCTTGACGTCAATCTGGCGGAAAAAGTGTTTGAAAAAGGCGTCCGCAAAGATTTATACGACGTCGAGCAGGATTATTACCAAACCTTTATTACGCTGTTTACGGCCACATGGAGCAAGGTCGTCAGCAAAAATAAGATGATGCATAAAAAGCTGAACCGCGAACTGACGGCCGTTCTTGAAAACGGCGTGCCGGAGGAAGCTGAGGAAAAAATCAATGAACTGCTGAAAGAATTAAAGGATTGGCTTGATTACTACAATTGGATCAGCCGCCTGATCGAGTTTTTCGAAAGCGAAGAAATTTTCAAGCATGTTCCGAAGCCATAAGAAAAAACGCCCTGACCCGCAAGGCGTTTTTTTCATGCCGCATTCGGCGCTTTGGTTCGTTTTTTCTTTCTCCCCGGACTCAGCGCCCGCTCCAGCCACGCCATCACAAGATCTGTGATAACAGCCATCAGCGCTGTCGGGATGGCGCCGGCTAAAATAATCGCGGTCCCGTTCGTGGCGTTTGAGCCTCTGACAATAATGTCACCGAGGCCGCCTGCGCCGACAAACGTACCGATTGCCGTAATGCCGATCGCGATGACGAGCGCCGTCCGCAGCCCCGCCATGATGACGGAGAGCGCAAGCGGCAATTCCACCATGCGAAGCACTTGAAATTTGGTCATGCCCATCGCTTTTCCCGATTCAAGATAAGCGTGTTCAATGCTGGCGATTCCCGTGTACGTATTCCGGATGATCGGAAGAAGCGAATATAAAAACAGCGACAAAATCACCGTATTGGCGCCGAGCCCCATGACGAGCATCAGCACCGCGAGCATCGCAAGCGCCGGCACGGTCTGAATCACGTTTGTCACCGCGAATACCCAGCCGCTTAATGTTCTGTATCTGGCAATGAAGATGCCGAGCGGAATCCCAACGATCGCCGCAAATAAAACGCCGTATACCGACATGAGAAAATGGCGGTAAAACTCCTGAAGCACATAGGCGCCGTTTTGAGAATAATAAGTGCCGAGCTGCTGCAGCACTTCCATTTGCCCCACCTCATTTCTTATTCAAAATAATGATGTTTCTCCAAAAATTCTTTAGCGACGACGGACGGTTCTTTCAGCTTGCCGTCCACCTCGTAATTCAATTCCTGCATCGTTTCCGTATCAATTTTGCCGATCAGTTTATTCACAATGCCTTTCAGTTCCGGATGCTGTTTCAGCACGCTGTCGGGGATGACCGGGGAACAGTCATACGGCGGGAAAAACTGCTTGTCGTCTTTTAAAATTTTCAGATCGTATGCTTTGATCCGTCCGTCCGTTGAATAGGCGAGGACGGCGTCCATTTTCCCGTTTTTCACGGCATCGTATACAAGTCCGATCTGCATCGGATAGGTTGTGCCGAATTCATAGCCGTACGTGTCGGTAAAGCCCTTATAGCCGTCGCCTTTTCGTTTCAGCCACGCATTATCTACACCGAGCTTAAATTGATCCGCATACTTCTTAATATCGGACACTTTGTCTAAATGGTCTTTTTCCGCAAGCTTTTTCGTGACGGTAAACGCGTATGTGTTCTCAAACCCGTAAGAGTCAAACCATTTGTAATGGAAGCGTTTTTCAAATTCTTTCTGCACGATGGATAATGCTTTTTTCGGATCTTTTTCCGCCTCCATGCCGAGGGTGCTCGTTAAGTCAGTTCCTGAGTAGCGCGTCGCGGCGATATCGATTTCACCGCCGAGCATCGCCTGCTGCTGGACATAGTTTGATCCGAGGTTTTTAATTAATGCCGTATTCAATTCTGTATTGTGCTCAATCATCTGTGCGAGCATATTGGCGATAATTTCTGATTCCGTCATGCTTTGCGCCCCGATTTTAATCGTATCATCGGAAGCCCCGCTCAGCCCGGGAAGGGAACAGCCGCCTAAAAGCAGAGCAGCCGACAGCGCCAGCGCGCACATCCATCTCTTTAGGTTTCTTTTCAAAACAGCCAACTCCTTATGATACTTCCTTCAGTCCTTTCAGCCCTTTCGGCGTCACCTTCCGTTCCGTCGCCGCCAGCAGATAATCGATGATAATGGCTAAAATGGTGACGGGCACGGCGCCGCCGATAATATATTCAGGCTGATAGAGGTTCAGGCCGATAAAAATATAGTCTCCGAGCCCGCCGCCCCCGATAAAGGAAGCAAGCGTCGCCCAGCCGATCAGATAAATGGTGGATGTGCGGATGCCCGCCATGATCACCGGAACCGCAAGCGGCAGTTCCACAAGCCTGATCTGCTCCCAGACCGTCATCCCGATGCCTTTTCCCGATTCCAGCAGATTTTTGTTTACGCCTTGAATGCCGGTGTACGTGTTCCGGAGAATCGGCAGCACCGAATAGAAAAACAGCGCGACGATCGCCGGCAGCTTTCCCACCCCTAACAGCGGGATAAAGAATGCCAGTATCGCGAGACTTGGCAAGGTCTGCACAATGTTGACGGCGCCGATGACAGCGCCTGCGCCCTTTTTCATTCTCGTCAGCGCCACTCCGAGCGGAACGGCGACGAGAATGCCTAATATGACGGCGATGATTGAAATATATAAATGCTCCCACGTTTTATATAACAGCTCTCCGCCGTTCGTCTGCAAAAACTTGATCATTTCATTCATTGTAAGCGTTCCTCCCCTTGTCAGCCTGTCACCAGCTGGTCTTCCTCGCCCCAGATTGAATCGTAAACGATGTCGACAAGGCTCGCTCTCGTGACAATCCCGACCAAATGCCTTTGTTCATCAACGACGGGCACGTATTTCATTCCGCGCTTTAAAATTTTGCGTACAGTATCGCGGAGCAGCGTCCCCTGTTCGACCGTATACAGATCAGAGCGGAGCACGTCGCCGACGAGGCTTGCTTTTTTCCGGTTCTGATCAATGATTTCGACATCTACATATCCTTGCAGCACATTCAGGTCATCAACGACAAGCAGGGAATCGACCCGGTGCTCCCGCATCACCTGTATCGCCTGCGAAAGCGTTTTGTCCGCCGTAACGGTGACAGGCTTTTTGTTCATCATTTGCTCGACGCGTTCAATGTCCGGTCTTGATTGCAATAACCGTTCTTTGCCGATAAATTCTTCGACAAACTCATTAGCCGGATTTCGGAGGATGTCATCAGGAGTGCCGGCCTGAACGATCTCTCCCGCTTTTAAAATGACGATCCGGTCAGCCAGCTTAATAGCTTCATCCATGTCGTGGGTTACAAACACAATCGTTTTATTCAGTGTTCTTTGCAGTTTTTTGAATTCTTCCTGAAGCGAATCACGTGTAATCGGATCAAGCGCTCCGAACGGTTCATCCATGAGAATAAGGGGAGGTTCCGCTGCCAGGGCGCGCAGCACGCCGATTCTCTGCTGCTGTCCGCCGCTCAGCTCATGAGGATAGCGGTCTAAATATTCCGGGCCCATATCGACGAGCTTCAAAAGCTCCCGCGCCCGTTCCTTCCGCTTTTGTTCCGGCCATTTCAGCAGTTTCGGCACGAGGGAAATGTTCTGCTGAATGGTCATGTGGGGGAAAAGTCCGATCTGCTGAATGACGTAGCCGATTTTCCGTCTCAGCTCCACGGGGTCCTGCTCCATGATGTTTTCGCCATCGATAAAAATCTTTCCTGATGACGGCTCAATCAGTCTGTTAATCATTTTCATCGTCGTTGTTTTTCCGCAGCCGCTCGGCCCGATAAAACAAATAAACTCGCCTTTTTCGATATTTAGATCAATGCTGTTGACGGCTTTTTTTCCGCCTTTATAGATTTTTGATACATTTTCTAATCTCAGCAATCCGTGCACCTCCGAAGGATTCCGTTATTTTTCTGAAAAGTATAATCTTTATTATAAGATGAAGTTTATAAAATAAAAAGTTTACAACGTGTTGAAATTATATATAATACACGTATTATTTGATGTTATCCCGCTGACAACGGGGACGTTCTTACAATCGCTCCGGATAGCTCGCATATCCTGCCGCATCATCTTTTTCAACAACTGTAAAAAATATGATATATTGTCAGCATGAAAAGCCAGTGAAGGGATGATCAGCCGTGGAAAAAAACGCTCTTGATATCATCGGTCAAGCTGAAGAGCATCTCATTGAGAGAATCGCCGAGAATATGCATACATTCGGAATGCCGGCCACACTGGGGCGTGTGCTCGGTATTATTTATATGAACCGAAAGCCGATGACGTTAAATGAGCTGTCAGAGGCGACCGGCATGAGCAAAACGAGGATGAGCCAGGTGGTCCGCGAGATGACCGATGCCAATCTGGCTGAAAAAGTGTTTGAAAAAGGCGTTCGGAAAGACCTTTACGACGTGGAGCGTGATTATTACCAGACGTTTATCTCCCTGTTTACGGCAAATTGGACAAAGGCGGTCAGCAAAAATAAAATGCTGTATAAGAAGCTGAACCGTGAGCTGACTGAGCTTCTGGAATCGGAAAACCTCAGTCCCGAAATTGAAGAAAAAGCCCGTCAGCTTTTGAACGAACTGACGGACTGGCTCCATTATTATGACTGGCTGAGCCGTTTGATAGAATTTTTTGAGAGTGAAGAAGTGTTTCAGCATGTGCCGAAAAGAGAAAAAAGCAGCGCCCGCAGATAACCGGGCGCTGCTTTTTTTAAGTCAGGAAACCAATATCGGGAACATGCCTTTCAGACCGGCGCCGATCATGCCGATCGCCACTACCGCCAAAATCAAACCCATCAGCCGGGTAATCACGTTCATTTCGGTTTTCCCGAGCTTGTTGCTGATGAAAGAAGAATAGTGAAAGAAGATGAACGTCATCGCGATGACGGCCGCAATACCGATCAGCACGCTGATGTAATGGAAGATGCCGCCGTGGCCGGCCGACAGACTCATTACCGTCGCAATCGTACCGGGACCGGCGATAATCGGAATCGACAGAGGCGTCACGGAAATATCCGCTTTCTCCTTGCTTTCCCCTTTCTCTTCATGATGAAGGGACTGTACATGTGATTGTTTCGCGTTCAAAAGATTATAAGCGATGCCGAAAATAAAAATACCGCCCGCGATACGCAGGGCATGAATATTAATGTCAAACAGTTTAAAGATCAGATGGCCGAAGATTAAAAATGCCGCCAAGATGATAAACGACAGCACGGACGCCTTGCGTGCGATCGCCGTCCGTTCTTTCTCCGGGTAGCCCTCTGTCAGTGAAAGAAAAATCGGCACGTTTCCGATGGGGTTGGACACTGCAAACAGGGAAATGAAGACATGAATGATAAATGAAAACATGCGTACCTCCTTATGACTTGCCGTTGTGATTTATGTTTTGTTTTCCGCTGCTTCTTATGCATCATTTTTACCCCGGTGCCTGCTTTTTGTAACCTCAGCCGGCCGATCCGGAAACAGAAAAAAACCGCCCTTACAGGACGGTTTTTTCCGTTTGCTATCTCCATAAGCCTTTTCCGAATTTCAACAGCCGATAAAGCATTTTTAATTTTTTTAGCATCTGTTAATTTCCTCTATCACCCTGATCAATACTCTCGTTAAAAATTCTACCATAATGGGTACTTTTTCTCTATTATCAAATAATAGAGAAAGTGAATTGTATATCTTTAGAAATCTCCGTTACATCCGCCCTATTTTCTTTTATAATGTAAATATTGAACAAAATCCCTATATTACATGTAAAAGGAGTTTTAGAATGTATTGTCCTCAATGCGGCCATCATACAGATGGCGGAAAGTTTTGTGAAAAGTGCGGTGCGCCCCAGCCCAACCAGACCGGTTCAGGCCAAATGCAGGCCGGCGCCGCTGCTAAACAGGCTTCAAAGCAATTTGCCTTATTCGTGCTTAATGTTTTAAAGAAACCGTATCAGACATGCAAAACGACAGGCAGTGAACAGCTTGTCAGCAGCATAATCAACATGGTGCTTTTCTGTCTGATAACGCCGATTATGATGTATATTTTCTTATCAGACGGCTTTCGTGACGTCAGTTTTACCGCGGTTGTGATCAAACCGGCGCTTACCTTTGCGATATGTGTATTCTGCCTGTATCTCTTGATTTTTATTGCGTTGAAGGCCGGCGGCGCGCAGGTGTCATTTAAAGATTCGCTGTCCAGATTCGGGGCGTTTTTGATTCCGTTTACGGCTATTTTGCTTCTCGCACTCATTTTTATGCTGATGCACACAACCTTTTGCTTTACCATTCTGGCTGTCGGTCTATTAGGAGCGGCGTTTGCCGTGCCTCCGCTCATGCTGGCGAGCTACCAGCATCAGCTCACGGCTAAAGCGGATATCACTTATGCTGTTATCGTCATCTATTTCATCATTTGCGTAACGTTTCAATTCACGATCAAGCATTACACAAAAGAACTTATGAATTATTTTTTCTTTTAAAAACGAAAACCCCCGCCGCCTGATTGGCGCGGGGATTTTTTTATTGAATGGATGTTAAATAAATTCTTCCGTCTTTCACAACGCCGCCGTACGTCCAATGATATGTTCTGAGCTTCGGACTGCCGCCGGCTTTCGTAATATAAAACTCCTCATACGTATGAATCGTCAGATGGGAGCCGTTCTGCGAAAAGCTTTTTACATTCACTTCATTAAATACTTCTGTCGTTCCCTCGCCGTATAGTTTTTTAACCAATTTTTGCTGATCAGCATACAAAGGGCTTCCCTCTTCCAAATTGCCCGCCATGATCGCGAAATTGTTCAGGCTGACGGCGCTTGATTGGTTTGTCAGGTAATCAACCATAAACGATGTGACTTGTTCATTCGTGAGGCTGCCTGAAGCTGCCTTTCCTTTGGATGACGCCCATGCGGATGTGTAGGTTTTCGGCTGGTCGTTTTTTATTTTTTTCACATTTGCCCCAGAAGAATCTGAGGCTGGATCAGCTTTTTCAAAAACCCATTTTTTATGCTTTGGATCATATGACAGTATATAATGAAAGCTCGGTTCAGCCTCTTCCATATCAGGCTTCGTATTCTCGTCGAAATAAGCAGACTCATGAAGCTCTTTACCCGTAACAGTTACTTGCCAGCGGCCGTTCTCTTGTGAAATCGCAAATGAGTCCAGATCAAAGCTTGTCTCTTTATACTGATCCTTCAAAAAAGTGCCGGAACTCTTCATGCCGGAAACCACTTCTTTCGTCTGCTCCTTCCACGCTGAACCAGCCTCGGTCATCTGGTCCGTATTTCCGTCTGCCATCGCTTTTGTATACTGCTTCGTTGTTTTGACAATCGTGTCCATGATTGTTTTTTGTGTATCTTGATCGGGAATTAGCGTTAATTCCATATCAGTGCCGTTGATCGGAACATCGGCAGTTTTTGTTTCCCCCCAAGGAAAATCAGCCTCCACGGCGGCTGTCATGGAGCCGTCAGTTAAGAGCGGGCCGTATGTAACGGACTTAAAAGGGTCTTTATGGACGGACTTGCCGTTTATCAGCAGATCGCCTTTCGCGTTTTTGAAGCTGTCTGCCGGAGTGAACGTCACATCCTCGGCGTCTAACGGCAGGTCCAACTCAACATTCCGGCTGCCGGCTGCCTCCGCCTCTTGCTTTTTGCCAACGTCAACCGTGTCATTTTGAAGCTTGGCTTCCGCCGTATAGACACCGGGTGCATACGGGCCGAATGTTTGGGTTTCATCGGCTTTTTTGACCGTACCGGTTTTCTCGCTGTTGATGTAAAGATCGGCGCCTTTATAATTACTTGTGATGCGGAAATAAACCGGATCGACTTTCAGTTCATAATGGTCGAACAAGAGAAGGGTTTTTCCCTCTTTTTTGACGTATACCGCATCTTTTTCAGATGAATTGCTGCGAAGCGATTCCAGCAGTTCACCGTGTTTCTTTGCGTATGCAAGGAGCGGTTTGACATTGGTCTCATTCAGCTTCAATTTTTTATCTGAAGGGGTGAGAAGGGCTGCGAGCTTTTTCGTATCCCCGTCATGAACCGCCTGTTCGAATTGATCCGTGAGCCTTTTTTCAGATGTCAGCCAGGCTCCGGTTTTATATGCGGCAATCAATAAGATGAGCGTTGCGGCGATGCCTCCCCATAGGAAGAGCGTTTTTTTAGGGATCGGCTTTCTCGGCTGTGATGCGGATTCAGCCGCCTGCCGCTCCAGCCGGCTTCCTTTCCCGATCGGCTTTCCGCATTCTTTACAGAAACGAGCTTCTTCATTATTCTGTCGGCCGCAATATTTACAAAAAAACATGACTTTCCCCCTATTCAATCTGCAAAACTTGTATAACTTTTCCTATGTTTCATATTTTATAATAAAGTAGAATGATTTTGGAGTTATTTTGAAAAAATAGTTGCCGATCACAATGAAGGAGGAGAAACGGACATGCAAAAACTGAGCATCCGAAAAGCGGCAGGGCGGGATGAAGCGCTGTATGAACTATTGCTGCTGGCTGATCCGTCGAGGGAAATTGTCGATGATTATCTTGCCAGAGGCGAATGCTATACGGCTTGGACGTCAGACGAGCTTGCAGGGGTCTTCGTCCTTTTAAAAACAAGACCAAAAACGGTGGAAATCGTCAATATTGCGGTAAACGAATCAATGCAGAATAACGGCATCGGCAGAAGGCTCATAGAAGAAGCCATGAATAAGGCAAAACAAATGGGAGCAGCGACTATTGAAATCGGAACGGGCAACTCCAGTATAGGCCAGCTTGCCCTTTACCAAAAATGCGGCTTCAGACTCCAAGCCATCGACCATGATTTTTTCATCAGGCATTATGAAGAGGAGATTTTCGAAAACGGGATACAGTGCCGCGATATGGTAAGGCTTTATGCAGACATATAAAAAACCTCCCCTTGGGGAGGTTTTTTCGATTACTTATTCAAGTTATAGAAAGAGTTGATACCGTGGTATTGAGCAGTTTCAGCCAACTGATCTTCGATGCGAAGAAGCTGGTTGTATTTCGCAACACGGTCCGTACGGGACGGAGCACCTGTTTTGATTTGTCCTGCGTTCGTTGCCACAGCGATGTCAGCGATTGTGCTGTCTTCAGTTTCACCAGAACGGTGAGAGATAACAGCAGTGTAGCCTGCGCGTTTCGCCATTTCGATCGCATCGAATGTTTCAGTCAATGTACCGATTTGGTTTACTTTGATCAGGATAGAGTTGCCTACGCCGTTTTTAATACCTTCAGCAAGCTTTTTCGTGTTTGTAACGAAAAGGTCGTCACCGACAAGCTGAACTTTTTTGCCAAGACGCTCAGTAAGAAGTTTGTGGCCTTCCCAGTCGTTTTCGTCAAGTCCGTCTTCGATAGAGATGATTGGGTATTTAGAAACCATTTCTTCATACCAGTCAACCATTTCAGCAGATGTTTTCACAACGCCTTCGCCAGACAGATGGTATTTGCCGTCTTCTTTGTTGTAGAACTCAGAAGATGCAGCATCCATAGCAAGTTTCACTTCTTCGCCAGGTTTGAAGCCGGCTTTTTCGATTGCTTCAACGATTGTTTGAAGCGCTTCTTCGTTAGAACCAAGGTTCGGAGCGAATCCGCCTTCGTCACCTACAGCTGTGTTCATGCCTTTAGCAGAAAGAACTGATTTTAGGCTGTGGAAGATTTGAGCGCCCATGCGAAGCGCTTCACGGAAGTTAGGCGCGCCTACAGGCATAATCATGAATTCTTGAATGTCTACGTTGTTGTCAGCATGCTCTCCGCCGTTTACGATGTTCATCATCGGTACAGGAAGCGTTTTTGAGTTGAAGCCTCCAAGGTACTGATAAAGAGGGATCTGTAAGAAATCAGCAGCTGCGCGCGCACAAGCCATAGATACGCCAAGGATAGCGTTCGCACCGAGTTTGCCTTTGTTTTCAGTTCCGTCAAGCTCGATTAAAAGCTGATCGATTGCGTTTTGTTCTGTTACGTCAAAGCCGAGAAGCTCTGGAGAAATGATTTCGTTTACGTTGTTAACAGCAGTTAACACGCCTTTTCCAAGGTAACGGTCTTTGTCGCCGTCACGAAGCTCAACCGCTTCGTATTCGCCTGTAGAAGCTCCGCTTGGCACTAATGCGCGGCCGAAAGCTCCTGTTTCTGTATATACTTCAACTTCAACTGTCGGGTTGCCGCGGGAGTCAAGGACTTCGCGTGCATAAACATCAACAATGTATGGCATGAGTTTTGTCTCTCCTTTTGATTTCAAATTATTTTTGAATTAAAGATGTTCCGGTCATTTCTTTCGGTTTTTCAACACCGAGAAGGTCTAATAACGTTGGTGCGAGGTCGCCTAGGATTCCGCCTTCGCGCAGCGTCACGCCTTCTTTCGTCACAATGACAGGGACTGGATTTGTCGTATGGGCAGTGTGCGGTTCGCCTGATTCTGTAATCAGAATGTCTGCATTACCGTGATCAGCGGTAATGATGGCATGCCCGCCTTTAGCGATGATGGCGTCAACCACTTCGCCTAAGCACTCGTCCACTGCTTCAATTGCTTTAATCGTCGGTTCGACCATTCCGGAGTGGCCGACCATGTCAGGGTTTGCAAAGTTCAGGATGATCGCGTCATGCTTGTCAGCCGCGATTTCTTTTACAAGAGCATCCTTCACTTCATACGCACTCATTTCAGGCTTCAGGTCATATGTCGCAACCTTCGGCGAGTTGATAAGGATGCGCTCTTCGCCCGGGAATTCTTCTTCGCGGCCGCCGCTCATAAAGAACGTAACGTGCGGATACTTTTCAGTTTCTGCAATGCGAAGCTGTTTTAACCCGTGCTGTGCTAATACTTCACCAACCGTATTATCAAGGTTTACCGGTTTAAAAGCCACATATCCGTCAACAGATTCACTGAAGTGAGTCAGGCAGACGAAATACAGGTTTTTCGGATGATGTTCACCGCGGTCGAAATCGCGGAAATCTTTGTTGGTAAACGTGTTCGAAATCTGGATGGCGCGGTCAGGTCTGAAATTATAGAAAATCACAGAATCGCCGTCATGAATTTTCGCAACGGGTTCACCGTTTTCTTTTGTGATGACGGACGGAATGACGAATTCATCATGAATGCCGTTCGCATAAGAATCGTCGACGACATCCATCGCGCTGCGGTAAGACGGGCCTTCGCCGTAAGCCATTGCGCGGTACGCTTTTTCCACACGGTCCCAGCGTTTGTCGCGGTCCATGGAGTAGTAGCGTCCGGAAATGCTGGCGATTTCGCCGACACCGATTTCTTCGATCTGCTCATTCAGCTGCTGAATGTAAGTTTTCGCAGTTTGCGGACCTACATCGCGGCCGTCGAGGAAACCGTGGATATACACCTTCGTCAGCCCTTCACTTTTCGCAAGCTTCAGCAGCGCGAATAAATGATTGATGTGACTGTGTACGCCCCCGTCAGAAAGAAGACCAAACAGGTGCAGCGCTTTGTCGTTGTCTTTCGCGTTTTTGATGGCGTCAAGGAACGTTTGATTGCGTTCGAATTCGCCTTCGCGGATGGCAACGTTCACGCGTGTTAAGCTTTGGTACACAATACGTCCTGCGCCGATATTCAAATGTCCGACTTCAGAGTTCCCCATCTGTCCTTCAGGCAGTCCGACTGCTTCGCCTGATGCCGTCAGCGTCTGATGAGGGTATTGGTTCCAATAACGGTCGAAATTCGGTTTTTTCGCTTGTGCGACTGCATTTCCGACTGTTTCATTGCGTAATCCGAACCCATCAAGAATGATGAGTGCAGCTGGTTTTTTACTCATATTGACCTTCCTCCAATAATTGAACGAATGACTGCGGTTCAAGGCTTGCGCCGCCGACCAAAGCACCGTCAATATCGGACTCTGCCATATATTCTTTAATATTTGCAGGTTTTACGCTGCCGCCGTATTGAATGCGGAGCTTGTCAGCAGTTTCCTGGCTGAAGCTTTCAGCAACGACTTTACGGATATGCGCGCAGACGTCGTTAGCATCTTTCGCTGTAGAAGATTTGCCTGTTCCGATTGCCCAGATTGGCTCGTACGCAATAACGGAAGCAGCAACTTGCTCTTCAGAAAGACCCGCAAGACCTTTTTTCACTTGATCGGCAACAAGATCATTTGTTTTTCCGGCTTCGCGCTCTTCAAGCGTTTCACCTACGCAAATGATCGGCACAATGCCGTGTTTGAAAGCGGCATGCGCTTTTTTGTTAACTGTTTCATCTGTTTCAGCGAACATTTCACGGCGCTCAGAGTGGCCGATGACGCAGTATTCCACGCCGAGGTCTTTCAGAGCAACCGGGCTGATTTCGCCTGTGAACGCACCGTTTTCTTCAAAATGCATGTTTTGGGCGCCGACTTTTAAGTCAGTTCCTTTAACAGCAGAAGTCAGCTTTTCTAAGAAAAGTGCTGGTGCGCAAACAACGGCTTCCGCTTTGTCTGCTGCTGGAATGGAAGATTTCACTTCTTCAACGAAGCTGACAGCCTCGCCGAGTGTTTTGTTCATTTTCCAGTTACCGGCTATAATTGGTTTTCTCATCTGTTCCACTTCCTTATAGCAGTTTTATTTATCGTTCAGTGCAGCTACCCCTGGAAGCTCTTTGCCTTCCATGAATTCAAGGGATGCGCCGCCGCCTGTTGAGATGTGGCTCATTTTGTCAGCAAGGCCGAATTTTTCAACGGCTGCCGCAGAGTCTCCTCCGCCGATGACAGAGTATGTATCATTCGCCTCTGCCAATGCTTCTGCAACCGCTTTTGTGCCTTGAGCGAACAAGTCGATTTCGAATACGCCCATCGGTCCGTTCCACACGACAAGTTTGCTGTTTTTGATAACGTCAGCATACGTTTCGCGTGTTTTCGTACCAATGTCGATGGCTTCTAAATCACTTGGAATCTCAGAGATCGGCACGATTTGAACGTTTGCATCGTTAGAGAAATCATCAGCAACGAGAACGTCTTCCGGCATATAGAATTTAACGCCTTTTTCTTTCGCGCGGTCCATGAATGATTTTGCAAGCTCGATTTTATCTTCTTCAAGAAGAGATTTACCGACTTCATAGCCAAGCGCTTTAACGAATGTGTAAGCAAGACCTCCGCCGATGATCAAGTTGTCCACTTTATCAAGCAGACTTTCGATGACGCCGATTTTGTCTTTTACTTTCGCTCCGCCGATGATTGCCGTAAACGGGCGCTCAGGATTTGTCACGGCTTTGCCGAGAACGTCAAGCTCTTTTTCCATCAGGAATCCTGCAACCGCCGGCAGATGCTCGGCAATTCCGGCTGTAGATGCGTGAGCACGGTGGGCAGCACCGAATGCGTCATTGACATATACATCCGCAAGCTCAGCAAATGCTTTAGCAAGCTCAGGATCATTTTTCTCTTCGCCAGGGTAGAAACGTACGTTTTCCAATACAAGAACGTCTCCGTCCTTCATATCAGAAATTTGTGCTTTTACAGCATCACCGTAAGCTTCATCTGCTTTTTTCACTTCTTTGCCAAGCAGTTCGCCTAAGCGTGCAGCGACAGGAGTTAAACGAAGCTCCTCAACCACTTCGCCTTTCGGGCGGCCTAAGTGGCTCGCAAGAAGGACTTTCGCGCCTTGGTCTGCAAGATGTTTGATTGTCGGAAGCGCAGCGCGGATACGAGTATCGTCTGTTACTTCCCCGTCTTTCATTGGAACGTTAAAGTCAACGCGGCAGAATACGACTTTGCCTTTTACGTCGATGTCTTTTACTGTTTTTTTATTCATGCCTTAGGAGATCCTCCTTCAAAATGGTTTGCATAGCACGAAAAACGTGAAACGTGAAACCGCCTTATGATGCTTCCGCCGCGGGGCAGATTGCAGCTTCCGGGCACGGGGCAGATCGTCTTCTGAGCCAGGGCAGGCGGCCAGAAAACGAAAGTGCCGCTGAAACTGCAAAACGCGGACGTTCTGCAGCAATCCGGCGCTTTCTGAAAGCCGGTTCTCATGGAAAAAGGGAAAGGGAGTCCGTCCCCTTCCCTTGTCCGCTTTCATTATAGCGTTTCTGTCCGAAAGAACCAAGTCCGGCCCTTTCCGGGAGCTATGAATTAAAGACCTTGTTTTGCGATGTAAGCTGCAAGGTCAACAACGCGGTTAGAGTAGCCGCTTTCGTTATCGTACCAAGAGATTACTTTTACCATGCTGCCTTCCATAACCATTGTAGAAAGAGCATCGATTGTAGAAGAGTTAGCATTGCCGTTGTAGTCTCCGGATACTAATGGCTCTTCGCTGTAGCCAAGGATTCCTTTAAGATCGCCTTCAGCCGCTTCTTTAAGAGCTGCGTTTACGTCTTCAACCGTTACGTCTTTGTTAAGTTCAGCAACTAAGTCAACAAGAGAAACGTTTGGAGTCGGCACACGCATAGCTCCGCCGTTCAGTTTGCCTTTTAGTTCAGGAAGAACTAGAGAAACTGCTTTAGCAGCACCAGTTGATGTTGGGATGATGTTTTCAGCTGCTGCACGCGCACGACGGTAGTCTTTGTGCGGAAGATCAAGGATTTGCTGATCATTTGTGTAAGAGTGAACAGTTGTCATCATACCGCGTTTGATGCCGAATTTGTCGTTAAGTACTTTTGCAAACGGCGCAAGGCAGTTTGTTGTGCAAGATGCGTTAGAGATAACATCGTGGTTAGCTGCATCGTATTTATCTTCGTTAACACCCATAACGATTGTGATATCTTCTTCGTTAGCAGGTGCAGAGATGATGACTTTTTTCGCGCCGGCTTCTAAATGTTTCGCAGCGTCTGCGCGTTTTGTGAAGAAACCAGTAGATTCAACTACGATTTCAACGCCTTGTTTGCCCCAGCTGAGTTTCGCAGGATCGCGCTCAGCAGAAACTTCGATTGTTTTGCCGTTAACAACAAGGTTGCTGCCGTCAACTTTAACTTCTGCGTCTAATTTTCCGTGTACGGAATCATATTGTAAAAGATGAGCAAGCATGTTAGCGTCTGTTAAATCGTTAACCGCCACTACCTCAACTTCAGGATTGTTTAATGCTGCGCGGAATACGTTACGTCCAATACGACCAAAACCGTTAATACCGACTTTTACTGCCATGATTATTTCCTCCTTTTAATAAGTGAGAGATATTTATATTGAGGGACTGTTATCCCTTAATAACTTCTTTGCGGCTCCTTCGTCCGTGACGAGAACCGTGTTTCGCTGCTTTTTAAAATAAGCTTCGATTGCTTCTGCTTTTGATGATCCGCCCGCTACCGCGATAATGTCGGGGATGGCATCGAGGTCATCGAGCTGCATTCCGACTGAATGCACCTTGTGAACGACTTCTCCGTCCGCATTAAAGTAGTAGCCGAATGCTTCTGTCACCGCATGATTGTCATCTATTTTCTTCAAATCTTCCAAAGGTGTGTTTCTTCGCTCCGCCATTGTTCTAGCTTCGCCGATTCCGTGAATGAGCATACTCGCTGATTTAATCGTCTGAAGCACCTCTTTTACGGAAGGTTCTTCAATAATAGATGAATAGGCGCCTTGTGACAGCTGTCCGGGAACAAACAAAAGCCGGTAAGTGCCTGAAGCCTTTTCCGCCATATGCGCGCATATGGTGTTCGCCTGGTTTTTCACGTCTTCGCCTAAACCGCCTCTTGCAGGCACAAACAAGAGCTCGCGGTTTTTAGAATCCGGCGTCATCATATCGGCGACAGCTTCAATTGTCGTACCGCCGGTTACAGCGACGATATTTTTGCCTGAAAATCTCTTTTTCATACACGCAACGGCCGCTCTCCCTAATTCTTTTTTGACCCAAGGAGATTGGTCGCTGTCTCCGGAGACGATAATGGCGTCTTTCAGATTAAGCCGCTCTTTTAATGTCTTTTCCAAAAGCGTCAATCCTAAAACATCCTTCATCGTATCTTCCAGAATCGAAAGCAGTGAATAGCCTTCTTCCGTCATTGTCATGCCGTTTGTTTTAATATCAATGAGATTCTGTTCTTTCAAAAACTGAACCTCGCTTCTGAGAACGCGCTCGGTCAATCCGAGACTGGCTGCGAGACTTCTGCGGCCGATCGGTTCGGTAAGCCTGATATACTGCAAGATTTCAAATCTTTTCTGCATGACAAGCAAAAGATCAGGCAATAATTTTTTTTGAGCTTGTATTAACTGGTTCATGACTCAAACGTTCCTTCCTATTCATACTGGACAGAAAATGTCCCGCTATGACAAAAAACGTCCCATCATAGCCAAAAAAAATTATGTCTGCTTTCTTTAATTATTTTAACAGGATGACTTTGTTAATTCAACTGTTAAAGGTCAATTCCTCGACATTCTTCGCAGGATTTACCAGTATCTCCTTGATACAGTCATTATATACAGAAACGGACTGAAAGTGACAGACAAAAGCCCGCCGGAGCGGACTTTTGTCGTAAAACGCTTTCATTTTATCCAGAGTTTTTCTATTTCCTCTAATGATTTATTTTTCGTCTCAGGGCAAATCGTCACGACAAACAAGAAACAGAGAATATTAATGACGGCGAATATCCAGAAAGTGTACGCGAGACCCAGCCCGCTGATCATCATCGGCACGAACTGACCGATCGCCCAGTTCGCCCCCCACAGGAATATCGTCGCAATACCGGCGGCGCGTGCGCGGAGGTGGTTCGGAAAGATTTCTGAAATCATGATCCACGTAATCGGCCCGACTGAAACGCAGAAAGCGGCGACGAATCCTAATATAATGACGACTAAAGCCGGACCGCTTGCCAGCTGAAAATAAAAGGATGCCCCGATTAAGATCATGAACAGCGCCATAAAGGCTGATCCGACCCCCATCAGCTTTTTCCGGCCAACTTTATCGACTAAAAGAACCGCGATAATGGTGAAAATCACTTCGACGACACCGACGATGCATGTCGTGACAAACCCCGCATTCTGCCCGAAGCCCATCATTTTGAAGATTTCCGGCCCGTAATACGTAATCGCGTTCATGCCGATGACCTGATTGAACAAAGCCAGCAGAATCCCGATCACAAGCGCTTTTCTCAGCCCCGGTTTAAACAGCTGAGACAATGAACCCATTTTTTCTAATTGTAAAGACGTTTCGATTTGTTTGATTTCTTCTTTCGCGGTCTGCTCGCCGTTAATGCGCGTCAGCACGGCGAGAGCTTCATTCCTGCGCCCCGCTTTTGCAAGCCAGCGCGGACTTTCCGGCACGATAAGCAGCACGATAAAAAAGATGACAGACGGAATCATGCCGTAAGCGAGCATCCACCGCCAGCCGGTGTGCACCCCCCATTCATATGAGCCGGACTGCTGGACGGCGAGGTTAATAAAATAAGTGCCGGAGATGCCTAATATCGTAAACAGCTGATACAGTGAGGACAGACTGCCGCGTATGGCCGGCGGAGCGGCTTCGGTAATATAGGTGACAGAAAGCGAGGAGCCCATTCCGATTCCCAGACCGCCGATGATTCTGGCGATAATTAAGGAAGACACACTTTGAGAAAGCGCAGAGACAACCGCTGACACCGCAAACAAAAGGGCCGCTGCCATCAGAACCTTTCTCCGTCCGAAACGGTCACTCAAAAATCCGGAAATACCGACGCCGAAAACACCGCCGATCATAATGCTTGAAATCACGAGCCCTTCCATAAAAGGACTTAAACGGTACAAGTCTTTCAGAAAACCGATGGCGCCGGAAATAACCGCCGTGTCATAACCGTACAAAAGCCCTCCCAGTCCGGCCGCGCATGAGATGAGAATGACAAACCACTTCGAATGCTCCCGAGTGACAGGTACATTTGAGCCAATTGGTGCCGGGTGATTCTTCATGAATTTTTACCCTCCCGCGAATAATAGAATAAAAACGCTTACAAATCAGAGCACTATTACATTTGTACGTACTTATAAAGAATTTTATCTAAAAATAAGGAAAATTAGTACGTACAAATAAAGAATAAGCAGTTTTTCAGAATCTGTCAATTGTTTTTACGACTTGATGAAAGGGCTTACTATGTTATACTGGAATTTGTCCGTATACATTTTGGAGGAATTGATATGCTACCGAAATATGCTCAAGTAAAAGAAGAAATTTGTTCATGGCTGAATCAAGGAAAAATACAGCCTGACCAAAAGCTGCCTACGGAAAATGAGCTGATGCAGCAGTTCGGCGTCAGCCGCCATACCATCAGAAAAGCGATCGGGGATTTAGTCTCGCAGGGGCTGCTGTACAGCGTTCAGGGCGGAGGCACCTTTGTCGCTTCACGCACGGCGAAATCAGCCATGCATTCAAACAAAACGATCGGCGTCATTACAACGTACATATCAGACTATATTTTCCCGAGCATCATCAGGGGAATCGAATCTTATTTAAGCGAACAAGGCTATTCCATGCTGCTGACGAGCACCAACAACAATACAGAAAGTGAACGACGCGGCCTTGAAAACCTGCTGTCTAAAAATATAGACGGGCTGATTGTCGAGCCTACGAAAAGCGCGCTGCAAACGCCCAACATCGGCTATTATCTCAATCTGGAGAAAAACGGCATTCCGTTTGCCATGATTAACGCTTCTTATGCGGAGCTGGCCGCACCGAGCTTTTCCGTCAATGATGTCAAAGGCGGCATGATGGCTTGCGAATACGTCATGTCCCTCGGCCACACGCACATTATGGGAATTTTTAAAGCGGATGACACGCAGGGCGTCAAACGGATGAACGGCTATCTGCAGGCGCATCGGGAGCGCGGGATTTTCCCGTCTCCGGACATGATCGTAACTTACACGACTGAGGAAAAAGAAACCGTGCTTCTCCAAAAGATTAAGGATACCCTTGAGCAAAACAGCGGATCATACCCGACGGCCATTCTTTGTTATAATGATGAAATTGCGCTGAAGACAATTAATCTTCTCAGAGAATTCGGCTTAAAGGTGCCTGATGACGTGTCAGTCATGGGCTATGATGATTCACATTTCGCCCAGATTTCCGAGGTGAAGCTCACCTCTGTCAAGCACCCGAAATCCATTATGGGGAAAGCGGCGGCAAAATACGTCATCGACTGCTTAGAACATAAAAAACCGAAGCAAGATGACGTCGTGTATGAACCGGAACTCGTCATCCGGAATTCCGTCAGGCGGATCGGCGAATGAAAAAAGCAATGTGCTGCGCACATTGCTTTTTTTGATCAGCTGTTTTTTAATTCGGCGATGATTTCAAACGACCGCATTCTGTCGGCATGCTCAAAGCTTTCTGAATTCACCATGATTTCATCGGCCTGTGTTGTCCGGATGAAGTTTTCCAGCTTTTCCTTCACACGATCCGGTCCGCCGACGATCGTTGAACTGAGCTGTTCATTGACCATCGCTTTTTCATACGGCGACCAGATTTGATCCATGTCTTCAACAGGGGGCTTCAGCTGGTTCGGCGTGCCGCGGACGAGGTCTAAAAATCTTTGATAATGCGATGTCGCCAGATGCTCCGCCTTTTCATCCGTGTCCGCGGCAATAACGGTAACGCCGACCATCGCGTACGGTTTATCCAGTACGTCTGACGGACGGAAGGAGCTTCGGTATAACTCAAGAGCCGGCACGGTATTTTTCGGTGAGAAATGAGCCGCAAAGGCGAACGGAAGCCCGAGCTCTCCAGCAAGGCGTGCGCTGAAGCCGCTTGAGCCCAGAAGCCAGATCGGCACGTCCAGCCCTTCGCCCGGAATGGCGCGGACTTGATTGCGCACATTGCCTGTCGGTTTGAAGTAATTTCTCAATTCTTCAAGCTGCTCCGGGAAATCTTCCCCGCTGTTTATGTTTCTTCTTAAGGCTCTTGCCGTTAATTGGTCGGTTCCCGGCGCACGTCCGAGTCCGAGGTCAATCCGCCCTGGATATAACGTTTCAAGGGTTCCGAATTGCTCCGCGATTATAAGTGACGAATGATTCGGCAGCATAATGCCGCCTGAACCGACGCGGATTTTTTTCGTGCCGCCGGCGATGTGGCCGATCAGCACTGACGTTGCCGAGCTGGCGACGCCTTCTATATTATGATGCTCCGCCAGCCAATAGCGGTTATAGCCCCACTCCTCGGCGCGGCGCGCTAAATCCATGCTGTTGCGGAACGATTCAGCAACCGTTCCCCCCTGTACGACCGGCGATAAATTCAATACGGAAAACGCAGTATCTTTCAATGTATGTTCAGCCATCGTTTTCTCCTTTATGGTTTAGTGTAAGCAGATCTTAAACAAGGTCTCTACCACCCACCTTACCACAGCTTATCACGTGAGTTAAACAATTTGATTCGATGATCTTCGAACAATCATATTCCCCACTAATATAGTACAAATGTAATAGTTTCATTCTAATAATCATTTACAAAAACAAATCATAGCATTACGAATAAAGAGGTCCGCTTTAGTTTTCAACTATAAATCAACCATAAAATAACAATAGAAAACTTGAATGCATAAAAACATTATGCTATATTATGGTTTATATTGAAAAATGATAAATAGGAGGATATAATTTGAAAAAATCTATTTTAATTACTGTTGTTACTTCTTTGTTAGTAACATTTATTATTTTCACTGGTAGCATTAGTGCTCTCGCTGCTGATTTTTGGTCTGGCGATAGACAAAATTTAGCTGTATCAGGATTTACTGATGCCTCTTACTATACTAAAAAAGCAAAAACTGTTGATTTTACTCTATCAACACCATACGGAGATCATACAATTAAAGGAAACCTTTACTTACAACAAAAGTCAGGTAATAAATGGACAACTTGCAAAAAGACAAGCTTCGCTTTCATATTTCATGTAACTAAGTCATTCTCTTTAAAAGGGTGCAAGACAGGTTATTATCGTGTCAAAGCCACTTTTAACGGTACAAAAGTCGTAAATACGACAAACTCTTTTAAAATTAACCGATAAGATTCAGGACCCTAAGATCATTAGGGTCTTTTTATTCGTTCTTTGTGAGTTCCTGTGCGATTTGAATAAAAAGTTTTGCCGCCAAAGAAGCCTCTTTTACAGACGGAACTGCAAGCAGAACATCGCGGTACACCGCCTGATTGAGTTCTCTTGTCACTACATTTTCCGGCAGCGATATTCCCGACATAGACATTTGTGATAATATCGCGATTCCCAGCCCTTCTTTAATCATGCTGATGGACGTATTGACGTTGTAAACAGTGAATGCGGCAGTCAGCACAGATCCTGCCTCCCTAAACATATCAATAAGCGGTGATTCGTACCCTCCGTCACAGATGATCATCGGCTGGCAGTCAAGGTCTTTCAGAGAGATTGCCTTACAGCTGCAAAGCGGATGATCATTTCTAAGCACGGCGGCCATTTTATCTTTTTTCAGCGGCAGATATTCCATATCTTCCGTAGGAAAAAGAGTAATACCTACGTCTATTACCCGGGAACGGAGCCATTCCTTTACTTCGTTGACCGTTCCTTCATGAAGCACCAATTCAAGCTTCGGATACCGCTTTTTAAACATGCTGATCAGCTTTGGAATGAAATAAGCGGAAGCGGCGGGAAATGTGCCGACGTGAATCGTTCCCTGTTCAAGCCCTCTTTCCGCAGCCGCCAGCTGTTCGGCTTTCTCTATGCCTTTGAGCACCTCTCTGATATGGACGAGAATTTTTCCGCCCGTGTCCGTGAGTCTTAAGCCGTTGCGGCGCTCGCGGATGATCAGCTTAATGCCGAGCTCTGACTCAAGCGCAGAAATGGCATGGCTGACGGCGGGCTGCGTCATATTCAGCGCCTGCCCTGCTTTTGTAAAGCTTCCCGTTTCAGCAATTTGAACAAAAACCCGCAGTTGTGTAATCGTCATAACGTTTTACTTATGCTCCTTATAAAAAAGATTCATTTTATTTATCTTGCTGATTACCGTATCATATGATGGAATTGTTCTACAAGGAGTGAACGTCGTGAAACAGCTTTCGAGAATACAGACAGCTCTCATGCTGGCGTTTTTAGTTACGGTATGGGGGATTAACTGGCCGCTGACAAAGGCCGCGCTCGCCTATTCCCCGCCTCTTCTGTTTGCCGGAATCCGCACGCTGATCGGCGGACTTCTATTATTAATGGTGGCGCTGCCCCGTTTTAAAAAGCTGCGTTTTAAAGAAACGTGGCCGATCTATCTGATTTCTGCTATTTTAAATATTACTTTATTTTACGGCCTGCAAACGGTCGGCTTGAATTACCTGCCTGCCGGCCTATTTTCAGCCATTGTGTTTTTCCAGCCTGTTTTAATGGGTGTTTTTTCTTGGCTGTGGCTCGGGGAATCGATGTATCCTTTGAAAATAGCCGGGCTTATTCTGGGCTTTTCCGGTGTCGCCGTCATCAGCTCAGCCGGTTTCGGAGGTCATATTTCCATCGCCGGCATTCTTTTGGCCTTAGGCTCCGCAGTCAGCTGGGCCCTCGGCACGGTATATGTGAAAAGAACGGGCGGACGCGCGGACTCGATCTGGATGGTCGCTCTTCAGCTTCTGATCGGCGGCGTGCTGCTTGTGAGCTCCGGCAGTTTTTCAGAAAGCTTTTCAGCGATTCAATGGAAAGCTCCGTTCATTCTGAGCCTTCTGTTCATTTCGGTATTTGTCATCGCGCTCGGCTGGCTCGCCTTTTTTACGCTTGTCGGTTCAGGGGAAGCAAGCAAGGTTGCCTCTTACACCTTCCTGATCCCGCTCATATCCATTGTCGTCAGCTCGATATTCCTGCATGAGCCGCTGACCGTCAGCCTTTTGGCCGGACTGCTTCTGATTGTCACAAGCATTTGCTTTGTGAATATAACACCGAAGAGACTGAAAACACCTGCTTTGGCCGCAGAAAAAAAGGCCGCTCATTAAAAAAACTCTTGCCGCGGGGCAAGAGTTTTTTTGTTTATTGATGTCTCCCTTTCACGAGATACGCAGCCGTAATAAGCAGGTAGATGGCCGCGGTGATGCATGTGATGACAATGGATGTCGTCGCAATTACGCCGATCAGGATGGCCAAAAGCGCAAGCACCGCGAACCAGGTCGTGTACGGGAACCATTTGACGTAATAAGCCGGCTTTTCTGTTGAATGTTTTCTTGATTTCAAATGGGCGAATCCGATAATCAGCCAGATGAACAGCACGGTATAGCCGAGTGAACCCATCAAATAATTAAACGTCTGGCTTCCTGCAAATAAAGAAATCAGAACGCCTACATATAAAAATGACGTACAAGTCAGAATCGCATAGACGGGAACCTTTTTCTTCGATAGTTTTGAAAAGATTTTCGGCACCCGGCCGTCAGAAGCCTGCGTAAATAAGACGCGGGATGACCCATACAATCCCGAGTTCATAGACGAGATAATCGCAAGAAGAATGACGGCATTCATAATATGGTCGGCACCCGGAATTCCGATCATCTTAAATACTATGACAAACGGGCTTTCGGGAACGCTGTTGACTTGATTCCAAGGAATCAGGCTGACGATGATGAAAAACGGCAGCAAATAAAAAGCGACAATCCGCGTTAACGTGCTTCGGACAGCTTTCGGAATCACCTTTTCGGGGTTTTTTGTCTCCGCCAGCGTGACGCCGATGATTTCCGTTCCGCCGTATGAGTAGATCACGACGAGCATCGCCGTAATGACGCCCCCCGCTCCATGCGGGAAAAATCC
This sequence comes from Bacillus sp. CIS52, assembly GCF_053545315.1. Taxonomy (NCBI): domain Bacteria; kingdom Bacillati; phylum Bacillota; class Bacilli; order Caryophanales; family Bacillaceae; genus Bacillus; species Bacillus sp. CIS52. The sequence continues at coordinate 1,669,119 of NZ_JBIUFR010000001.1, read as the reverse complement.
TCCGTGATCCGTTAAATGAGACAGCCCCGGCGCCGTGTGATTGCCGAATGAGAAAAATAAAAGCAGAATTCCGCATAAAATAAAGATGACAATCACCGTAATTTTAATGAGCGCAAGCCAGTACTCTGTCTCGGCAAAAAGCTTCACAGAAAGCATGTTTACGACCGTTACCACAATGGAAATAATCAAAGCGAGTATCCATATCGGACATTCCGGCAGCCAATATTGAATGAAAATGGCGGCTACGACCGCCTCTGCGGCAATATTGAGCACCCACATTTTCCAATAGATCCAGTCTAAAAAGTATGCAGCGTACGATCCGAGAGACTGCTCAACCAAATCACGGAACGTCCTTGCATGTTTGTTTCTGACAGCCATTTCGGCCAGCCCCTGCATAATAAACAGCAGAATGATTCCGCCGAGGAGGTAGGCCAGCAGCACGGAAGGCCCGGCTTCATCAATCGCCGTGCTGCTGCCTTTAAAGAGCCCGGCCCCAATTGCGCCTCCAAGCGCCATCATCATAATGTGTCTGGACGACATCGTCCGTTTCAACGTTTGCTTGTCCTTTTCCATCTATCACACGCCCTCTCGCAAAAAGTGTTCATCACATAAAAAAGCACGCCGCCTCTTTTTAGAAAAGAGACGGCGTGCCTCAGGCAGCCGCGGTACCACTCTTGTTGATCCCAAATATCCGGAATCCAGCTTGAAAACCTTTTAACGAAGGTCAGCCGTTAGGACATAGGGAATATTCCGATAATTCCGTTCCGCCCTGCCACTTCCGGGCGAGTTCAAAGAACAATCAGTCCGCGTTGCACCAAACCGCGGCTCTCTTTTTCTGACTGGATTCTTTTACTGCTCCCGTTCACAGTGTTTTATGTTAAATGAATCTCTTGAGTTTTTATTTTCTGAATATAGTAACATAATATACAGTCTTCTAATTTCAAAGTCAATACTAATTTTTGCCGTCTATTGTCCTTCCCGGTCATTCGAAAATCTCAGCTGAAATCCGGAAACAAGGCTTTGCTTTCCGGGTGCCGCGCTTTCCGCTTTCACCTTAGTGTTTGCGTATAAAAACAGCGCAAGCGCAATGCCGAAGGATATGACGAGAATCCATGCTTTTTTCATCCAGATGCCTCCTCACTTTCTATCATCGGCGGCCTTTCTCTTTTTTTATACACCAAATCGAAAAAACAATTTTAAAATTCTGTTTTCCTTATATTGAAACTTGCTTTATCATAAAAGTATGCGTTTACATTCGAATAGGGAGGTTATAGCATGACCCCTGTCAATTCAAGCAGTATCGGGAAGATTCAGGCAGCCAGCAAAGGGTTGTCGCCAAAATTGAGAGCGATTGCAGATCATATCGTGAAGGAACCGAAAGACGTGGTTCATCTCTCTATCATTCAGCTGGCGGAAAAAACGAAAAGCTCTGAAGCGACGATTTTCAGGCTGTGCAAGCGGCTCGGTTTTTCCGGCTATCAGGATTTAAAAATCGCGCTTGCTCAGGAAATCGTTCAGGAGCCTGTGCAGCACATTCATGAAGAAATGAGCCCTGATGACGATACCGAAGTCATCATCCAAAAAGTTTTCCGCGCAAATATTTCCGGCCTGACCGATACGTTTCAGTTGTTAGATCCGGCCGATGTTGAAAAAGCGGTAGAGATGATTCACGGCGCAGACAGAATCGAATTTTACGGAAACGGCGGCTCCGGGCTGATCGCCACAGATGCGTATCATAAGTTTATGCGCACGGGCATAAACTGCATCGCTCACACGGACTCTCACTTTCAGGCGATGTCAGCTGGTCTTCTCGGTCCCGGAAGCGCAGTCATCGGGATTTCTCACTCGGGGAGCAACAAGGATGTGCTCGACGCGGTGAAAACGGCCAAATCGCTCGGCGCGGGCACGATCGGCATTACAAGCTACCAAAAGTCGCCGCTCACCCAGATTTCTGACGTTGTGCTGTATACATCAACAAGGGAGACGGCCTTCCGAACAGAAGCGATGTCCGCAAGACTCGCCCAGCTGACGGTCATTGATACACTTTATTTCGCAACGGCACGTCTGCGGCAGGAGAAAACGCTCGCCAACTTGCAGCAAATCAGAAAAATGATCGCGCACAAACGTTTGTAACCGTTTTCTGAATATTTATTTTTCAAAGAGAAAAGCCGATACAGCGGGAATTGAGGCAATTTTGTGAAAAAAATTTTCTTCTCTATCGTTGATTTATAAAAAAATTATTCCTATAATTGACTTTGTAAGGGCATACATTATCAATCTATCTTATTATTCAATTAGAGTAGGCGGGATATATATGAAGGAAACCCAAGCTGTTATCGGTCTGGATATCGGCACGACCAGCACGAAAGCCGTTCTGTTCGGACCAAGAGGCAAAGTGCTATCCAAACATTCGGTTCACTATGATTTAATACAGCCAAAGCCGGCATGGGCCGAGCAGGATCCCGAGCACATTTTGGAAGCTGTTATCGCGAGCATCAGAGGCGCCGTCACAAAGGCCGGACTGAGCCCGGACAACCTGCTGGCAATCGGTATCAGCACCGCCATGCACTCATTGATTGCTGTCGATCAAAACGGCGGCCTGCTGACCAAAAGCATCATTTGGGCGGACAACCGCAGCGCCGAGCAATCAAAACGGATTTTAAAAGAAATGAACGGTTTCGATATTTATAAAAGAACGGGCACACCGATTCACCCGATGTCTCCCCTTTCCAAAATTGTGTGGATGAGAGAACAGGATAAGGAGACATTCGCGAAAGCCGCCAAATTCATCAGTATTAAGGAATATATTTTGCACGAGTTTTTCGGAACTTATGTCGTTGATTATTCGATCGCTTCGGCAACGGGGCTGTTCCGTTTAGAGACGCTTTCATGGGATGAAGAAGCGCTCCGGATTGCCGGAATCCGGGAAGATCAGCTGTCGGACATCGTGCCGACCACTCACCGGCTATGCGGCCTTGCGCCGGAAATCGCGGCACGGATGGGCATTCATGCGAATACTCCGTTTATCATCGGCGCAAATGACGGCGTGCTTGCCAATCTGGGAGTAGGCGCGATCGGCAAAGGCGAGGTAGCCGTTACGATCGGAACAAGCGGAGCCGTACGTTCGGTGACGGATAAGCCGGTGACGGATGAAAAAGCGCGGACGTTCTGTTATGCGCTGACTGACAAGCATTGGGTCATCGGAGGACCGACGAATAACGGAGGCATTATGCTGCGCTGGCTTCGTGATGAATTCGCTTCTCCTGAGGTCGAAACGGCGAAGCGGCTTGGCATCGATCCGTACGATTTAATGATTGATATCGCGGATAAAGTGCCCGCAGGCTCTGATGGTCTGCTGTTTCTGCCGTTTTTATCAGGAGAGCGCGCGCCGTTTTGGAATCCGAATGCCCGCGGAACGTTTTTCGGCATCAGCCTCCGCCATAAACGGGAGCATTTTATCAGAGCGGTGCTGGAAGGCGTCATCATGAGCGTCTTTTCGATCGGTGTCGCACTGAGAGATTTGGCGGGCCCCGCAAAAGATGTGCGGGCATCCGGAGGGTTTGCGAGATCGCCGCTGTGGAGGCAGATTTTGTCCGATACGATGGGACGGGAAGTCCTCGTTCCGGAAAGTTATGAGGCATCGGCGCTCGGAGCTGCCGTCCTCGCTTTACACAGCATTGGCGAAATGGAACAGATTGAGGATGTTCAGGACTGGATCAGAATTTCTCACCGTCATGAACCGAATGTCAAAAACAGCGAAACATATATTGAGCTGTTTTACTTATACGAGCGGCTGTATGACAAGCTCAAAGATGAATTTGACGTCATCAGTGAATTTCAGCTCAAACAAAGCCGTTAATTCTTCTTTGAAAGGGTGAAAAGGTCATGTTACTGTTTATAGTCATTGCCGCTATTATCGTTTTACTCTTATTGATTACGGTCGCTAAGTTAAATCCTTTTATCAGTCTTTTGATTACATCCATTCTTGTCGGTTTCGCAGCGGGCATGAAGCTGCCGGACATTATCACTTCGATGAAAACCGGGCTCGGCAATACGCTGTCTCTGCTTGCGATCGTGCTGGCCCTCGGCACGATGCTCGGAAAAATGATGGCTGAATCAGGCGGTGCGGAGCGGATCGCCCACACCCTGATCGGCCGTTTCGGCAAAAAGAAAGTGCATTGGGCGATGGTGGCCGTCGCTTTTATCGTCGGCATCCCGGTCTTTTTCCAGGTCGGCTTCGTCCTGCTCGTGCCGCTTCTGTTTACGATTGCGATTGAAACCGGTGTTTCATTAGTGACGATCGGAATTCCGCTCCTTGCGGGACTTTCCGTCGTGCACGGATTGGTTCCGCCCCACCCTGCGGCGATGGCGGCTGTCGGCATTTATCACGCCAATGTCGGAAAAACGATTGTGTATTCTTTAATTGTCGGCATTCCGACTGCTATCATCGCAGGTCCGCTTTACGGAAAATGGATCGGTAAGCGCATTCACAAACCCGTCCCCGAACTGTTGAAAAAACAATTTATTGAACGGAATGAAAAACGCAAGCTTCCGGGATTCGCAAATACATTGTTTACGATATTAGTACCGGTGATTCTGATGCTTATGGCAACGCTTGCCGAAATTGCGCTTCCGGAAAAAAGCGCGCTCTATGACACTTTTAAATTTATCGGCGACCCTGTCACGGCGCTTTTGATCGCCACGGTTTACTCCTTTTTCAGCCTTGGATTTTATCAGGGCTTTAACAGAGAAAGCATTTTAAAATTCAGCAATGACTGTCTGGGACCGATCGCTTCCATTCTGCTCGTGATCGGAGCCGGCGGCGCTTTTAACAACGTTCTGATTGATTCAGGCGTCGGCACGTACATCGCAGACATGGCGAAGCATTCGAGCTTCTCTCCCGTTCTTTTAAGCTGGACGATCGCGGCAGTCATCCGTGTCGCGACAGGTTCAGCGACTGTCGCCATGATGACGGCGGCCGGTATTGTTGCACCGATTGCATCTGTCATGCCGGGGGTCAGCAGCGAGCTTCTTGTTTTGGCAACGGGAGCAGGCTCTTTGATTCTGTCTCACGTCAACGACTCCGGTTTCTGGCTCATTAAAGAGTATTTCGGAATGACCGTGAAAGAAACGTTCCTGACATGGACGGCGATGGAAACGATTATTTCTGTCAGTGCGATTTGTTTTATTATGATTATTAACGCGTTTATATAAAAACAACCCCCGGTTTTGGCCGGGGGTTGTTTTTTATCGGTCATTTACAAGGATATAAGCGGCTTTCACGGGTCCGTGGACGCCGACAACCAAGTCCATTTCGATATCGGCCGAGTTGCTCGGTCCGGTAATATAGTTGATGCAGGAAGGAACGGTGACGCCGTCTCTGATCTGCTGTTTCAGGATATCGCTGGCCTGCGTCATTCTCGGCACAATGGAAGATTTCGGAATGATTGCGATATAGGTGGTCGGAAGCAGGCTGACTGATCGGCCGGCATGCTCTGACGCATACAAAACGACGGTGGCTGATTCAGCAAGCGTAATCTCGCTGAATGTAATGCCTACATTCGCTTGTTCCGCTTTTTCAATATTTTTCGCTCCTTGTTCCGCATCCCATTCCCAAACCGGAATGCCTTCATCCGGCCACTCTTCCGACATAAGAGTCTGCAGGCCGTACGTTTCAAAGCGGCTGTCTTTCGGAATGATGACAGGCCCTCCTTCAAAACGGTCCACCTGCGTGCGCAAAGCGGCGTACAGCCCGGCGGCATCCGTTTCGATCAGCTCGGTATGAATGTTGACGCAGTGGTCTTTCAGCATCGTGACAAGATCATCTTCCGTACAGCCCGCATGCGTTTCATATTGAGGCTGGTACTTCCATTCAGGCAGGGACACGCCTGCTTTTCTGCGCTCTCTGCCCAGACGTTCGGCGATCCGGTTTAAAAAGGATTCCTGATGTTTAACCGTCCCTTTCATCATCATTCTTCCCCCTTTTGTTTTTCCCGGTCAAAAAACCAATCTCTGAATCTCGATTTATGCGGCGCCGGGAAGTCCCGGACTGCGGTCCATCCCTTTAACGGCCCCGGCCCTTTTGATATTTTGTCATCTTCCGTAAACGGCGTCATGGCGGCAGGCGCCCATTTTGATCCCATTTTATAAAGGGACGGGGATGACGAGCCGATCCCGAAGGCTTTCATGGCCAGTTTTTCGCTGAACGGCGCTTTGCCCTCTTTTTCCACGATGTTCTGCCGATGCTTGAGCAGCAGCTCGTGCAGCGGAATTTTAACAGGACACGCTTCCGTACAGGCCGCGCATAAGGAAGATGCGTACGGGAGCTCCTTATACTCATCGTATCCGCCGAGAAGGGGCGATAGGACGGCGCCGATCGGACCCGAATAGATGGACCCGTACGAGTGTCCGCCGACATGTCGGTATACGGGACAGACATTGATGCAGGCGGCGCAGCGGATACATTGCAGCACCGATTGAAATTCCGTGCCGAGTATGCGGGAACGCCCGTTATCCACGACCACGAGGTGGAATTCCTCCGGCCCGTCTGCTTCTCCCTCCTGCCGAGGGCCCGTCAGCGCCGTAATGTAACTTGTAAGCCGCTGGCCGACGGCGCTTCTCGTCAGCATGCTGACAAGCACTTCAAACTCAGAAAATGAAGGAACGATCCGCTCCATTCCCATCACGGTGATCTGCGTCTTCGGCAGCGCGGACACAAGGCGGCCGTTTCCTTCGTTTGTCACGAGACTGACCGATCCCGTATCCGCGATTGCAAAGTTACAGCCCGTGATGCCGACATCCGCTTCGAGAAATTTTTTCCGGAGGACGCTGCGCGCGTGCATGACGAGCTCTTCCGGTTTTTCCGTCTGTTTGTATTCGAGTCTCTCTTTAAAGACGTCACGAATCTGCTCTTTGTTTTTGTGAAGAGCCGGAGCAACAATATGTGACGGCGGATCGTGATCGTCAATCTGGAGAATATATTCGCCGAGATCCGTTTCTGTGACTTCACAGCCCTCTTCTTCAAGCACTTCGTTCATATTGATTTCTTCTGTCACCATGGATTTGGATTTTACGATTTTTTTGGCGTTTTTCTGCCGGATGACATCGCGGATATAGGAGGACGCTTCTTCCGCCGTTTCGGCGAAAAATACGTGCCCCCCTCTTTTGGCGACGTTTTCGGCGAGCTGTTCTAAATAGAAATCAAGATTGTCCAGCACATGCTGTCTGATTTCCTCCGCATGGGAACGCCAATCCTCCCAGTTTCCCAATTCCTCTGCCGCCTGAAGCCTTCTCGTCCTGAGCCGTTCCTGCGCTCCGGAGACGGCTCCTCTCATATATTCATTATCTATTCCTTCTGATACCCGCTCTTTAAAAGCGGCGGTACCGATTTTCATCGCCATGATTTTACCCCCCTGTGGTTTCTCGTGTTATCTGCTGTTCAGCACTTCGGCGATGTGCATGACTCTGACGTTTTTATCCTTACGGTCAAGACGCCCTCCGATATTCATCAGACAGCCGCAATCCGCCCCGATCAGCACCTCGGCCTCCGTTTCTTCCACGCAGGCGACCTTTTCATCCACCATTTGCTCAGAGATTTGCGCCATTTTTACTGAAAACGTTCCTCCGAATCCGCAGCATTGATGTTTTCCGGGAAGCGAAGTAAACTCAAGCCCCTTTACATGGCGCAAAAGCTTCATCGGCTCCTCCGACACGCCGAGCAGCCTTGTCATGTGGCACGACGTATGTAATGTCGCTTTTTTATGCAGCACCGCCCCGACATCCTCCACCCCGAGAACATTGACGATAAAATCTGTTAACTCATACGTTTTGTCCGCAAGCTGCTGCGCTTTTTCCGCCCACTTCGGATCGTCCTGAAACAGATGCGGATATTCACGGAACATCGTCGTACAGGAACCTGACGGACTGACGACGTACTCCGCTTTTTCAAACGCGGCAATCATCTGCTTCATCGCTTTTTTCGCGTCCGTCACATACCCGCTGTTGTATGCGGGCTGCCCGCAGCAAATCTGACCCTCGGGAAAATCCACCTCACACCCGAGCCGTTCCAGCACCTCAACCGTCGCCTTTCCGACATTGGTCTGGAACATATCCACAAGGCACGTGACAAATAATGAGACTTTCATGATGAACCCCTCTTTCATCCTCAATATGTGATCTGGTCATCTGATGACCTGTTTTTGGAAAGCTCTATAAATATCCTACACTATTCTGAATATGGATTGGAAGGTTTTTCTGAAAAATCCTTTTGTCCGATGCGCTAAGAGCACAAAAAAAAGAGAAGCCCGAATGCTTCTTTACGCCTCATTTTTCAGCAGGCGTCCCAGCCGTTGGACCCCCTCTTTTAGCGCGGCTTTCCCTGCGTAACTGAACGACAGACGGAGATATTCTGCGCCGTCTTCCTGATGCAGAAAAAAATATTTACCGGGTACATAGGAAACACCGTGAGAAAGAGCCCGCTCCAGAAGTGCAGACGTATCCGCCCCCGGCACTTTCACCCAGACAAAATAACCGCCGTCCGGCACGTGCCAGGATGCGGACTCGGGCAGATATTGCTTTAATGCGGCGATCAATACGTCACGTTTGCTCCGGTATGCTTTACGCAAGGCGGCGAGCCGTTCTTCAACATTCATTTGTTCCAGATAGACGGCGGTCACCGCTTGAGAAAATGGATGATCCAAATCTTTTTTAAACCAAGACAATGCCTTGATGAATGCAGCGTCCCCTGCAATCCAGCCGATTCTCAGACCCGGGGCGATGACTTTTGAAAATGAACCGGCGTACAGCACCCGGCCGTTCTGATCCATGGCTTTCAATGACGGCGGGATATCCGTGAATCCGAGCTCGCCGTATGCGTCATCCTCCAAGATGAGAAAATCATATGTGTCGGCAAGCTGAAGCAGGCGGGTTCTCCGCTTCGATGACATCACGGTTCCCGCAGGATTCTGAAAAGCGGGTATCGTGTAAAGAAGACGCGGAAGCACAAGCCCTTTTCGTTTTCTTTCCTCAAGCATGAACGCTAATGTTTCTGTTTGCAGGCCGTCTTGATCTGCCGGAATGCTCATCATATGCGGTGTGTAATTTTTAAAAATCTCGAGCGCTTCCATGTAAGCCGGAGCTTCTGCGGCAGCCGCGGTTTGTTCATCGAGGAACACCCGGGCTGCCAGATCTATCGCCTGACAGGCGCCCGAGGTCACGAGCAGCTCATCGTCACGGCAGCGAATGCCGCGGATAGCCAACCGTTCTTGAATCTGCTTTTTTAAAACGGCCGTCCTCGGACTTCCCATATAATGCAGCGGCAGATCGCGCTCCTCATCCAGAAGGCGGGACGCGGCTTCTTTCAGCTCCTTATCAGGAACGAGCGCGGGATCGGGATAGCCGGAATGCAGAGGGATGCACGCTTTTGGAACAGCCGGCATCCACTCCCCGGGAGGATCGTTTGTCAGAGCTTTCTTTACATGGTCAGGAAAAAAAGATTCGGCCTGCATGTGATCTTATCCCCTTTCACAAGTCAGCTTCTATACATTTTCTTCAAAATAAGCCCCCAGCACTTCTTCCACATTGGTCAGGTGTGCGGTCATCGCGGCTTCCGCTTCATCCGCGTCTCCGGCCGCGACGGCGCTGTAAATGCGTTCATGCTCTTCATACAATCGCTGCACGCTCGTTCGTTTAGAAAACAGCCAAATTCTTCTCGTTTCTCTCATCGTTTCCAAAAGAAGCGCAGAGACATGATTCATGAGATGCTTGAGCAGGCCGTTTTGTGATGCCTCCGCCAGCGCCATGTGAAAGGAGAAATCTGCTTTTTCGCCCAATTCTTCGTCTCCGTCGATGTCTTTCATCTCCATGAGGGCCTGACGGATTTTTTGTAAATCCTCTTCGGTGCGTTTTTCAGCGGCCATGGCGGCGACGCCGAGTTCAAGCAGCTTTCTGACTTCGAGCAGCTGTTTGACATCCTCTTTTTTCATTAAGAGAGCGGAAGAAAGCGGCTGGGAAATATGGGACGGCTCAAATTCTCTTATGTATGTGCCTTCTCCCTGCTTCATGTCGACGAGCCCCATCGCTTTTAAAGCCGACAGCGCTTCTCTGACCGCCGAGCGGCTGACCTGAAAGCTCTCGGAAAGCGTCTGAACGGAATCAAGCTTTTCACCCGGCTTAAGCTCGCCCGCTTTTATCTTCTCCAGCAATGCATCAGCGATTTCTTCGTAGATTTTTTTCGTTTTAATTTGTTTATATTTCAACGCGATCACCCCGTCACTTGTGAATCTTGATGTTTATCGTCTATTATACTTCTTTTTTCGCACCGCCGACAGGTACAGACAATTTGTTCAAGAAAAGGATTGTATTTTCAAAACTTTCAAAATATAATGCTAATTAACCCGGTCATCAGATGACCTTATCATAAAAGTAATCGCTCGCATGACATAAGGAGGGGTTTTTTAGGGATGCAATGGACACAGGGGTATGCTCCATTAGGGGGAAATTTGCTTTTATCGGCAGCTTGCGCGCTCGTGCCGATGATCTTCTTTTTTTGGGCGCTTGCGGTGAAACGGATGAAGGGGTATATAGCGGGGCTTTTGACGTTAGCCGTTTCGCTTTTAATCGCTGTATTTGTGTACGGCATGCCGGCGGAAAAAGCGGTGCTGTCGGCTTCGCAGGGAGCGGTGTACGGGCTGCTTCCGATCGGCTGGATTATCGTCACATCGGTCTTTTTGTATAAAATCACCGTGAAAACGGGACAATTTGAGATTATCCGGAGTTCAGTGCTGTCCATTACAGATGACCGGCGTTTGCAGGCGCTGCTCATCGCCTTTTCTTTCGGGGCGTTTTTAGAAGGCGCCGCCGGTTTCGGCGCTCCCGTCGCGATCTCGGCCGCTTTGCTTGTCGGACTTGGTTTTCAGCCGCTTTATGCGGCGGGGATTTGCCTGATTGCCAATACGGCGCCCGTTGCCTTTGGCGCGATCGGCATTCCGATTACCGCCGTCGAAGGTCCGACCGGGATACCGGCTATGGACATTTCTCAAATGGTCGGCCGGCAGCTGCCGTTTTTATCCGTGTTTATACCGCTTTATTTAATCATTTTGATGAGCGGGTTTAAAAAGGCTTTTGAAGTATGGCCGGCCATTCTTGTTTCCGGCGTTTCCTTTGCGGCCATGCAGTATGCAAGCTCGAACTTTTTAGGGCCTGAACTGCCGGATGTGCTGTCGGCGCTAGTTTCCATGGCCGCGCTCGCTGTGTTTTTAAAGTTTTGGAAACCGAAAACGGCCTTTCGTTTCGCGGCAGAACGGGAATCAGCAGCGTCCATCGACGGGGTGCCGGCCGTGTACGGAGGCGCTCAAATATTTAAAGCGTGGTCTCCTTTTCTTCTTCTGACGGCCATGATATCCGTTTGGGGGATTCCCGGAGTGAAGGCCGCCCTGACCGGCCATTATGAAGGAACGTCAATTTGGCTTTCCTGGCTGAATGCAGCCGGGCGTGCATTGACTTTCACGCCTCCCGTCCCATTTGTAAATCAGCAAATTCTTCAGGCGGATGGCACGCCGATTGAAGCGGTGTACAAGCTTGAGCTTCTCGGTTCAGCGGGCACCGCGATTCTGATTGCCGCCGTCATCTCCAAGTTCGCACTCGGCATGTCGTGGAAGGCATGGGGCGGGGCGTTTATAGAAACGGTGAAAGAATTGACGCTTCCGATCGTCACCATCGTTTCTGTTGTCGGCTTTGCTTATGTGACGAACGCTTCCGGCATGAGCACGACACTCGGTCTTGCGCTTGCCATGACGGGCGCGATGTTTACCTTTTTTTCACCTGTGCTCGGCTGGCTCGGCGTGTTTATTACCGGCTCTGATACGTCGGCCAATCTGTTATTCGGCGGATTGCAAAAGGTGACGGCGCTCTCTGTCGGGATGGAACCGGTTCTCTCCGTCGCCGCCAATTCATCAGGCGGTGTCACCGGAAAAATGATTTCTCCGCAATCCATTGCGGTTGCCTGTGCCGCTGTCGGTCTGGCGGGCAAGGAAGCTGACCTTTTCCGCTTTACGATTAAGCACAGTCTGTTTTTGCTTCTACTCGTCTGTCTCATGACATTTTTACAGCATCATCTGTTTTCATGGATGATCCCGTAACACGGAGAACCTCCCCGGGTATGGCTCGGGGAGGTTTCAGCTGTACCGTTTTCGCGCAGATGACGGCGGAATATTTAATTGGTCACGGTATTTGGCGACGGTGCGTCTGGAGATTCGGATGTCATGTTGTTCGTGCAGCAGATCGGCAAGCTTTTGGTCTGAAAAAGGTTTCTTTTTATCTTCTTTACGGACCAATGCTTCCAGATGCGCTTTTACGGCATAATTGGAGGCGCCGCCGTCTCCCGATGATTCAGCTTTCGCCGAGAAAAATGTTTTCATTTCATACAGTCCGTACGGCGTCTGAACGTACTTCCCTTTGATGGCCCGGCTGATCGTTGATTCGTGGAGCTCCAGCGTTTCCGCCACCTCTCTTAAGGTCAGCGGCTGCATTCCGCTTTTTCCTGTGAGAAAAAAGGATGCCTGCCGTTCAGTCAGGACGCCGATGATTCTCGTGATGGTTTGTTTTCTTTGCGACAACGCCCGGTTCAGCCAGCGCCATTCCTGATATTTCGCCGACAGATAGTTTTTCGTATCACGGCATCCGGCGGCTGACAATAGCGGCTGGTAATGGGCATGAAGCTGGATGTCAGGGAACGAACGGCTGTTGAGCCGCGCTTGAATGGTGCCGTTTTTCACCGTGATGAAAATATCCGGTTCCACGTAAAAACCCGGCTCCTCATGCGCATAACGGAGCCCCGGCCTCGGATCAAGCGCGCTGATCATGTCAAAGATGTCCTGAATGTCTTTCAGCGGAATGCCCGTCTTCATTGTAAGCGCTTTCCAGTTCTTTCTTGCAAATAGCTCAAAATAGGCGCCGGCAATCCATTCCGCCTGTTCGTTCCGTTCGGGCAGACGGCGGAGCTGAAGAAGGATGCATTCCTGCAAAGACCGAGCGCCGATTCCCGCTGGCTCAAGCGATTGAAGCTTTGAAAGAACCGCTTCCGTCTCCTCCAATGATGCGGATACATGGTCGGCGGCAGCTTGTATGTCCTCATTTAAATATCCGTTTGAATCCAAAGAATATATCAGATAATTAAAAATTTTCTTCTCATGATCGGACAGCTTCATGTCCAAGGCCTGCTGTTTGAGCGAATCCTGCAGCGTTTTGCGCGTAAGTCTGATCTGCTGGCTTCCGTCCCGTTCTTTCATCCTGTTTTTACTTGTTTTATGGTAAGATAGTGGCGGCGTGTCTGTTTCCTTTCGTTCAATCAGAGGGTTTTCCAGTGAGAGCTCATCAATATATCCGGCCAGTTCCGCGGAATTGTATCCGAGTAATGTGATAGCCTGTTTAAGCTCTTGCGTTAATTGAGGCTTTAACATTTGTGTTTGCTGAAGTTTGATATCCATCATGCTCACTCCCCTTTTTTCATTGTACATGATTGGTTTCATACCGTATATACTTATTAAAAGGAGTTGCTTTATAGATGTCAGAACTTTTTTCTGTTCCGTATTTTATTGAAAACTTTACACAGCATATTGAAATGAATCCGAATGAAGACCGAATTCATGCGATGAACAGCTATTACCGTTCCGTCGTCTCAACCCTTGTCCAGGATCAGCTGACAAAGAACTCGGTTGTGCTCAAAAGAATTCAGCATTTGGATGAGGCATATAACAAAGTAAAACGTGGAGAAACAAAATAAACCTTCCGCTCATTCAAAGCGGAAGGTTTTCCTTCGTGCCGGCGGTTTCCCCGATCAGACGGACGTCCGGCGCTTCGTGCATCCAAGTGTGATAATAGTTGGCGTTTTTCCCGTATGAATTATCAATGACGGTATTTGGTTTCCCAAGAAGCGAGGACAGAATGTGGCCGTGAAGCCTTGACGTTTCCACCGATTCGTACCTGCTGAAAAACAGGACCGCTTTTTTCGTTAAGAAATCGGAATAGCGTTTCCAAAACCGCGCAATCGGCAGCGGGTTTCCCGCTTTTTTATTCAAAACATTCAGTGTTTGAAAAAAAGCGATCCCCCGGCGGTCACTTGCTGACAGCACATGCTGCCAGTCGCAGCTTTCAACGGAAGAATCGGTTTGCAGATTCGGATTGATTTCCCCGTCCGTGCGGATAAAATGAAGCCTGCCGCGTGACGGAGCCGCTGCCGTCCGGATCGGATACAGCTGATGGGCCATATCCGGCATAAGCCCGATATGATTTGCCGAAAAAAAGCGTTTCGCGGTTTCGTATGACACATGATCTCTCGTAAACAGATGCAGATCCTTGTGCTCCGCAAAAAGCGCCGCTGTCTTTCGCAGCCGTGTTTTATCCTGATAATAGATGGATTGCGGCAGAATGACGATCCTGTTTTCCGGAAAGACTTTGACGATTCTTTCTCTGAACGTCTGATAGTACGGATAGAGATCCCCGAAATTCCCGCCTCCCTGGCAGACGATGATCGTTTCTTTGCCCGCCCGGCGCCCGAATGGAAAATTATCAGGGTTCCAGCGTTGTTTCACGCGGATGCCGTGCGCTTTAAAAAACGCCTCCGTCCCTTTCATAATTAATAAATCCCCTACATTTCCGTAGAGGGGATAGTCGGCATAAATGATGTCAGACTGGGGCGGTATGACGCTGAGCAGCCCTGCCAGCGTCTCTTTTAATCGGCTCATGACATGGCGGCTGTCCATGTTTTCTCCCCTTTCGTTTCAAACAGATGCGCAAGTGCGTCAATGACACGCTGCTGCTCGTCAATAGATAAGTCAGATCCGGACGGCAGACAAATCCCCCGGCTGAAAAGATTCTCAGAGACCCGCTCATCTTCACTGTGAGGATAAAAGACGGAAGACGAGAAAAGCGGCTGCGTATGCAGCGGTTTCCACAACGGACGGGCCTCAATATGCTGTTTTGCAAGATAGGCGACGGCTTCTTCCGGCGTCACGCCGTTATCAAGCGTCAGAGCCGTCAGCCAGCGGTTTGAAACCGTTCCTTCAAGCTCCGGCATCATGCGGATTCCCGGATACGTTTCCAGCGCTTCCCGATACCTGTGAAAAATGTCTCTCCTCGCCCGGACGCGATCTTCGAGCACTTCCAGCTGTGATATACCCACCCCTGCGAGAATGTTGCTGAGTCTGTAGTTATAACCGAGCTCGCTGTGCTGGTAATGAACGGCGGCATCTCTCGCCTGTGACGCAAGAAACCTCGCTTTTTCAATCGCGGCTTCATCGTCAGACACGAGCATGCCGCCTCCCGATGTTGTAATGATTTTGTTTCCGTTAAAGGAATAAATGCCGAAACGGCCGAATGTGCCGCTCTGTCTGCCTTTATATGTTGATCCTAAAGACTCGGCAGCATCTTCAATCAGACAGACATCGTATGCGTCGCAAAGGCTCATGAGTTCATCCATTTTTGCGCTTTGGCCGTAAAGATTGACGGCGATCACCGCTTTCGGGAGCCTGCCGCGCCGTTTTGCATCCTGGAGCGCCCGCTCAAGCGCGTCGGGCGACATGTTCCACGTCTCCCATTCCGAATCAATAAAAACGGGCTCTGCCTGCTCGTACACAATCGGATTCGCCGTGGCGACAAATGTAAAGGAGGGGCAAAATACAGCGTCTCCTTTTTTCACACCCGCAAGCCGCAGGGCTAGATGGATGGCCGCCGTTCCCGTGCTTACAGCCGCCGCGCTTTTCACTCCCGCATATTCCGCCAGCCGCGCTTCAAACGAATTGACGAGCGGACCGAGCGGCGCAATCCAATTGGAACGGAAGGCTTCCGCGATGTATTCCTGTTCTTTTCCGCTCATATGCGGCGGAGATAAATAAATCCGTTTGTTTGTATGCATGAAATCATCCTTTTTCATTATGAATAGAGGAGATGACGCGGGCCGGAACGCCGACCGCCGTCACATGATCGGGAATCCGGCTGATGACGGCAGCCCCCGCGCCGATCACGGACCAAGGGCCGATGTCCATCTGCGGTATGACGGACGCCCCGATTCCGACGTGCGCTCCTTCCCCGACTTTCACTCCGCCGGCAAGCGCCGCGCGCGGTGAAAGATGGACGTAATCTCCGATTGTATTGTCATGATCGGCAACCGCACCCGTATTGATGATGCAATGGGCGCCGATGTCAGCGCCCGCCTGAATGACGGCACCCGCCATCACAACCGTTCCGTGTCCGACGGAAGCCGTTTCACTGACGATTGCCTCCGGGTGAATGAGTGCGGCATAATTGTCTTGTTCAATCCCAAGCGTTTCAGCAAGCTGCTTTCTGACACCGTTATGTCCGATGCATATCGTGAACACGGCTTCAGGGACGAGTTGCAGAAGCCTGTGCACGTCTTTCGTCCGGCCCGTATATAAACCGTTCCGAACGGCAAAACCGCTGAATCCGTCGTCCAATACGCCCGTAAGCTCCATATCGGAACGGGCCTGCACGATTTCCTTCACCACTTTTCCGTGTCCGCCGTTTCCGATCAGCACGACCTTTTTCACGATGACATATCTCCGCTGCCTGTGAAGCGCTTTGCCGTCACTTGGCCGGCTTGGTGTATGCCTTCAGACACGAGAACTTTTTTCACCGTTAAAAGCAGAATCTTTAAGTCGAGAAGGAATGAGCGGTTGTCGACATACCACACGTCAAGCTTGAATTTCTCTTCCCAGGAAATCGCGTTTCTCCCGTTAATCTGCGCCCAGCCCGTAATTCCCGGTTTCACCTCGTGCCGCCGCGCCTGCTCCGCCGTGTAAAGCGGCAGATAATCCATCAGCAACGGGCGGGGTCCGACCAGACTGATATCGCCTTTAATCACATTAAAAAGCTGGGGAAGCTCATCGATGCTCAGTTTTCTGATGAGCTTTCCCATTTTGGTCAGACGGAGATGATCCGGAAGCAGCACACCGTTTTCATCATGCGCATCCGTCATCGTCCTGAGTTTATACAACGTAAACGGACGCCCGTTATGCCCCGGTCTCGTCTGTTTGAATAATACGGGAGACCCGATGGCGCATCTGACGGCTGCCATGGCGAAGAGAAGAATGACACTTGCGCCGCACAATAACAACATCGCGGCCGCTATATCAAATACACGTTTCACCTTCAAATGTGAACAGCTCCTTTCACTTTTCGGCATTTCTGTAAAGCAAGCCGCCTTTCTTCTTTCGTACAAATGAAGAAAAAAGCGAATGCGGCATAGCTCATGCATACGGCAAGTCCCGCGGCGATCAGACCGGCCCAGCTGTCAAGCGGTGAAAACAGCCGGATACCCCGGCAGACAGCCCAGGCAAATACGGCCGCCGCCAACGGGCCGAACATTCCTTTGTAAAACGCGGTTTTCTGAAAGCCGGTAATATGCGAAACATACAGCGGCGTGAAGACGGCATTTTTCATGATGAGGGAGACAGCCCCGGCAATGGTGATGCCGTACAGGCCGAGATGAGCCGGTCCGCTGAGAACCACGGCCAATATGACATTCAGTCCGCCTAAACATAAAGTAACGACGGCGGGCGTTTTTTGTTTATTAAAAGCCGTCCATACGTAAAAAAGCGGCATGACAGAGAGACTGACCGCCAAGTACCCGGCGTGAATGTATAAAAGCGGCGCCGTCTGCACAAATGACGGGCCCAGCCAAATCGCCAGAAACGGTTCGGCAAGCCCTCCCAATAATGCCGCGGGAAGCGCGAGCAGAAGCCCGTTGAGCCGCACGGCCTTATTGGCGTAAGACAGGAGGCCTTCCATATCGCCTTTTGAATAGCAGGAAGTCAAAACCGGCGCAAACAGCGAAGCAAGCGTCCCGGCGAGACTTCTGAGCAAAAGCGGAAATTGGATAATCGCCGCATAGACACCCGCTTCAGACGGCCCCAGCACGAGGTTGGCCGTCATGAGGTCAATCTGCAGAAACAGCAGCACGCCGATCTGATTGACAGAACTCCAGGCACCGGCCGAAAACAGCACTTTACTCGTCTGTAATGACAAGGTTTTACGGCTGAAAGAAAACCACGGAATCAATTTCTTAAAAAAGAAAAACGTCAGCACGGCCGCACAGACGGCTCCCGCTAAAGCCGAAAGCTGGATCTGCCAGATCTTCGGCGGCAGGCACGTAAACAGGGCGAGCACACACAGCACCCTGACCAGCATTTGCACGGCCTGAATGGAACTTGTGATATAAAGCTTGTTGGCAAAAAACGGCCCTGTCGCGAATCCCGCCGTCAAAAACGTCAGCATAAACAGCACACTGCCGATGACGATAGAGAGCCTCACATCCGTAACCAGCCCGGCCGGCACATTCATGATCTTGTCAATAAAAAAAGCCGTCCCGGCGAGCGGCACAGCGAGCAAGAGCGATATCACGGCAGACGCGGCTAAATAATTGCTTACATACGCATTGGCCTCATCTCTGTTCCCCCTGTGGGCGGCGACGGTGAAAAACCTCACAACGACAGAGCTCAGCGCGACGGTAATAATCGAGAAATAGTTAATGATATTCTGTGTCAGATGGACAAATCCAAAAGCCTCCACACCTAATGTTTTCACAATAAAGGGCGTCATCCACATTGATAAAAACACCGATAGTAAAAACGCCGTCACATTGGCGCCGAAATTAATGGCAAATTTCATGCTCCTTCCGCACTGCCTTTCTCTTTCGTTTTCCGTTCGAAAAACGCATGCAGAAGAAGCGGAAGGCGCATTTTGCACAGACCGAGCACCACACGCTCCCCCGCCAGCAGCTGTTTATGCCGGCACGGCGTGCTGCGCACCGCCGTTTTTACCATGTCATACGTCAAAATTCTGCCGATGTGCGCCGTAATCTGATGTGACGGCTGCGGGGCGGCGCATGCGTTGGCGATCAGCATCGGGATCTGATGCTTGCACAAATACGTATCGATATCGCCCCGGCAGGCGTCCGTCAGCCCGTTCGCCTCATAAAAAGCCATTTTCGCCTCATATTGCTTCTGAAGTTCGTCATCTAAGTGAGGCTTAAACGGTTTTTCTGTAAGGCTTTGCGGGTTTTCCCGGTACACGTACAGCCCTTCATCTATCACTTTGACACGCGAGGCTTGCTTGAACGCTGCCAAGTTAAACGGAGAATCTTCGGCAAACCGGATATCTTCATGGAACAACAGCCCTTGCAGCGCTTCTCTCCGGTATATATAGCGCCACACATACCAAATAAATCGATGTTCGTGCGCGCGGGTCAGCAATTCAGTCATCTCAGCCGCCGTGAAGATGCGGCCCGGCGGAAGGGACGGCGGCATATACGTTCTTTCTTTAGACGGCGTTTCTTTGTAATAACCGCAGCCGGCGATATCAAGCCGGTTCTTCTTCGCTTCTTCATAAAGCCGCTCGAACATCGTTTCCGCCGCATAGTCATCGCCATCCGCAAAGCCGATATAACGGCCGCGGGCGGCTTTTATTCCGGCATTGCGGGCCGAGCTGAGGCCGCCGTTTTCTTTATGAATCACCCGGATTCTCGCATCTTCTGCGGCGAATTGTTCGGCAATCCGGCCGGACTGATCCGGTGAGCCGTCATTGACGAAAATGATTTCGATGTCTCTCAGCGTCTGTTTTGTTAAAGAGACAGCGCATTCTTTAATAAAAGGCTCTGTCTTATACATCGGGACGATCACGCTCACAAGCGGCGCGTTCATTGGGCATCACCGCTGATTTTCGAGCGCAGCCCGGCAAAATAAACACTGCGCAAAGAACCGTCTGCCTCATGCTTGCCGCTCAGCAGCCCGTTTACTGCGGCCGTCACGGCTTCAGACTCCGGACGTTCAAGCAGTGTCATGTTCGGTATATGTTTCAGCCATTGAAAGCCTTCCATCACTTTATGATCAAACGAACGAATGACGACACAAGGCGTTTTCGTCAGCGCGCAAAAAATCATCCCGTGAAGCCTGTCAGTGACTACCGCCTCCGCGCCTTTCAGCGTATTCCACAGCGCCTCCAGCTCCCCTTCGCGTGTATGGCGGCTGACCCTCCGGCCGACCGTCGTGGTAAAGCTATGCAGCTCTCCGTACTCTTTTTTCAAAGCTTCTTTTACCATCGTTCTTTCCTCAGCTGTCAGCGCACTCTCCTTATCCTCCCGTAAACAAAGGTAGATCCCTTCCCGCGGGATGTGCCGCTCGCTTTTATCCAAATATAAGACCATGTCAGGCTGTTTGAGCACAGCTTTTCCGGGAAAATGCCGCTTCATCCACTGATACGTCGTCTCATCTCTCGCCATCAGCAGAAGGTCGGGATGCGCATTGTACACTTTTTGGGCGCGTTTCAGTTCCTTCCGCCCCTTTTTTGAATCAGAAAAGTGAGCCGTCGCCGGAAGCTGAACGATTCGATACTGCCTGAATGTTTTTATAATAAAACGGCGCGTCCATTCCTCATACCGGTACAAATCCCCCATGTTTCCGCCGCCGATGATGAATACCATATCATCGGGATGGCGCTTTTTGATCAGCGCTTTTGCGGACCTGTAAATATCCTTCATATCGACCTCAATCAGGTCAAAATCGGGATATTCCCGTTCAAGAAACGTTTTGCTTGCATAGGCGATGGCATGATCACCGAGATTATCGTGGGACGGAAGCAGCGTCAGAATGATCTTTTTTCTTGCCGCTGTATGCTCCGCCCTGTCCGCTGCCGTTCCGAAATGAAATTGGGACGGGTATTTGACCTTTAGCAAAAGCCATTCCGCGAGATTGATTTTTAAAGATTGTATCGACATGTCTTCACCCTCTGATTTTCATTTTGTACTCGATTGCCCGCTGATACGCGGCTGATGCCAGCGATACGAACGGAATCAGCTTCAGCCTCGCCAAAAGCAGAAGGCATGAGCGTTTGGCGTCAAACGGCGCCGTTCCGGTTTTGGAAAGACTCAGCCGGAACACGGGATCAGCGCATATCCGGCTGATATTCCGCCATTTTTCGGAGAACCGGCCGCCGTTATTCCGCTTCCATTCATTCAGCAGGCAGACTGTTCCGTGCTGGACGATAAAATAATCAAGCTCCTGCCGGTATTCCTGTAAGCAGCCGTTTTCACGCAAAAAAGCCTCGTTCAGCCGATAGAGAACGAGACCTGAGTCAAACAGCTTTTTCTGATAGCTTTGCACAATAGAAGTCAAGTGAATCCGATAATGATAGAGCGGCTGATCCACGTACGAGACCGCACCGGCGAAAACATGCGCCCGGAGGCTGAAGTACTGATCCTCCACGTGCTCAAGCTCATCCCGAAGCGGAAAGCGCAGCCGATGCTGTTCGATCATAGCCCTTTTGTACAGCTTGTTCCATGAAAATCCGCTGACTCTTCCTTCGAATAAATCTTTTAGGTACAGCTGTTTCGGACGGCCCTCGTATGCTGAAGCGATCGTTGAAACGGCGGTTTTCCCCGTCTCCGCAAATTCGGCCGCATATTCGCAAATCACGAGATCAGCCTGATGAGCCTTCGCTTTTTCATACATGCGCAGGCAATAATCGGGTTCAACCCAGTCGTCCGCATCAATAAAAGCGATAAATTCGCCGCGCGCCGCCTCAATCCCCTTGTTGCGGACCGCGCCGAGTCCCCGGTTTTGCTGATGAATGACCCGGATTCTCTCATCCCGCTTCTGATAGATTTCAAGAATGTCCGGGCTTTGGTCCGTTGACCCGTCATTGACGGCGATGATTTCGATATTGGCGAGCGACTGATTGAGCAATGAATCTAAGCATCTTTCTAAATAAGTTTCCGTATTATACACAGCAATTAATAAACTGACCGCGGGTGTTTCCATATAAACCTCCAGTATCCATTACCGGGAAAAAATCGTTCTGTACGGAAGCACAGACGAATCGACCGGCATAAGCAAATAGCTGTAAAGAAAATAACAGACAATAATGGCGATATAGATCAGCGCATTCGATTTTTCATCAAAAATCCTCACAAAATAAGGGATCAGGATCATTTGGTAAAGGCCGAAATATATATTAAACCGGGCGAAAATAACGTCCTTTGTCGCCAAAAGACCGAAGAGCAGGCCGAGCAGACAGAAATTCACGATAACATCAATGTCAGGCCAGAGCTTCCGCAGCCGCTCCCGGTAGCAAAAAGCCAAAAACAGCGGCAGCAGCAGCACCGCGATTTTTACGACGTTCATCCCGTTCGTATTCGTCATCAGCCATTTCTCATAATGGCCGTACGAGCTGTTTTCCAGCACGACGACAAACAGCGAAATGAACTTCTGATACAGAAACGTCATGAGAAGAAACAATGCCGACAGTCCGAAAATCGCGGGCGACCAGGCTCTTTTTCTGACGAGAAAATAAACCGGAATCATGATTAAGGCCGAGGAATGAAAGAGCGAACACAACAGCACGATGGACATATAACGCTTCCAGCTTCCATTTATCACATAGCGGACTGCCCAAAACAAAACGGCCGCCACCATATACTGCCTGATTCCGTTAAAGGAAGCGTAATAATGATACGTGCCCAAAAACAAAAACACACTCAGCTCAAACGGACGGCCGAACTCAACGAGCCCCTTTAAAATAAAGCTGCATGTCACGACCGCCACGGTGAAATACATGATTTGCGGATCTTTCGTGATAAAATTCATGAGCCAGATAAGAGCGGTAAATCCCGGATCAACGGCTGCTTTTTTCGCTCCGAACCCGAAGATCTCCCATATGCTCCCGTAATTTCCCGCCAGTTTGTACATCAGCGCGTACGTCTGAAAATCCGTCCCGACTCTGTAACGCAAACCGGAAACCAATACAAGCGATGCCAGCGGAACGAGCATGACGAGCTGATTCGGCCGGTATCCGGTTGAAAGCGATTGATCACGCCCGCCGCACATTTTTGCGAACCATGACCAAATATAAACAATTCCCATATTGACTACATATACAATCATTCGTTACTGTTCCTTTTCACAGTTCATATTGTAAAGCTTCATAACAGCCCCCGCATTCTCTCCCGCGTCATATCCCAGCCGTCCGAGTGTGTCTTTAATGCGCGCCCTGCCAGGCTTTGGCGCCTCAGCTGCCCGTAAAATCGCGGATGCCCATTGTTCAGGCGGTTCTTTGAGGCTGAGCCTTTTGACCAGCCCGAGCCCGGCATCAGCTTCTTCCGTTATGCCGTCTGATATGACGCACGGCACCCCGGAGGCCTGCGCTTCAACGAGTGTGACGGGCAGCCCCTCATAAAGAGACGGCATGACAAATACATCCAGCGTTTTCAGCAGATCATGAACGCGATCCTCTACACCGATAAAACGCACAGCATCATCAAGCCCCAGCTTCTCCGCCAGTTTTTCCATATCGGTGCGAAGCGGACCGTCTCCGGCGAGAATCAGCTGTAAACCAATGCCCCGCTCTTTCATATCAGCGGCCAGCCGGAGCAGAAATTCGTGGTTTTTTTCTTCTGTAAAGCGGCCGATATGACCAATCACCAATCGGCCGGCGGCAATGCCCCGCTTCCTTTTTTCAGATTCTGTATCCGCGCGTCCTTCGGCAAATAAGTCAAGATCAATGCCGTTCGGCAAAAGCCGCACGTCTTTTTGTTCTCCGAATAAGAAACGGCCCGCTTCTTCTCCGCAGGCGCACAGTGCGGTGGCATTGGCCGTAATCAGCCGCCGGAACACAAACATCTGCATCTTGCCGAGCCCGGACGACCGCCCCCGCCACGATGTGCTGTGCGAATGACAGATCCGCACGGAGACGCCTGCTAAACGAGCGGCCAATGCGATAAATCCCGACTGAAAATCGGTATGAGCATGCACGGCGGCAAACGGTCCTTTTTCCTGAATCACCCGTTTGACCTGTTTCACAAAAGTAATCGGGTTTGTGCTGCCGATGCTCGGCACATAAAAAAGCCGTCCGCCGAGAGCAAGAATTTCCTCATCATAAGCGCACGGATCGTTCCTATGGGTTAAAAAGTCAAATTGCACCTTCGTTTTGTCCATCTTCCGGTACAAATTCATCATCATCGTTTCTGCGCCGCCTCTGTTCATCCCGCTGAAAATGTGCAGCACCCGCGCCGGTTTGTCAGTCATGTTCGGCAAGCCCTTCTTTTTGGCGGACGTCCCTGTTTTTATGATAACGGTTCATGACCGCGGGCGGCGTGATGGCGCGGATGAGCGGTTTTGCGATATACACGTAATGGGAAAGCGGCAGTTTCAGCCGTCTGCACGCCTGAAAAACGAGCACCGCGTTATCAATGGAATACGTAAACGATCTCCGTTTAAACGCATCGCTGTCCTCTCTGACTTTATACAGCGTTTCCTGAAGGTTGTACCCTCGGAAACCCGCTTCAAAAAAGCGCAGCCACAAATCGATATCCTCCATCCGCCGCGTCCGCCTGACTGACCGGTAGCCGCCGAGTGCTTTGTACGCTTCGGCCCGCATCATAATGGTCCCGTGGCAGAACGGTGTGCCTTTCGCCATAATTCCCGGTTTCGGCACGGGCGGCAAAAGCCGGGCGCCCCTGACGCCGAATTCGTCAAATACGAGCATACCCGTGCCGACGACTTGATAGTGGGCGTGCTTGTTTAAGAAAGCGGCCTGTTTTTCCAGTCTTCTCGGGGCGGATATGTCATCACCGTCCTGTCTGGCGATATAATCCCCCGTTGCGTATGTCAGACAGCGGTTCAGCGAAGCGGCAAGCCGTTGATTTGTCTTATTTTGAATCAGCGTGATCCGGTCGCTGTAATGGTCCGCATAGCGGCGCGCAATCTGATACGTTCCGTCAGTTGACGCGTCATCACACATAATCAGTTCCCAATTCTTATAAGATTGGCTCAGGATGGATTCAATACTCTCCGCTAAAGTCTGTTCGCAATTATAAATCCCCATGATAACGGAAATTTTCGGTTGTGCTCCTGCATTCATACGCTTTTCTCCTTTTTATCCATATAGCCGGCGTAAATATGCGCCATTTCCTTTACCGTGCGTGTTTCTGAAAAACATTCCGCCGTACTGCGCCCTTTTTGCCCCATTGCTTTTCGCAGGCCGGGGGAGCGGTACAGCTTTTCAATCCGATCAGCAAACGCCGCGCTGTCTCCGGCCGGCACGAGAAAACCATTCACACCGTCTTCGATGATCTCGCGGTGCCCCCTGTTGTCCGCGGCAACGACGGGCTTTTCGGCAGCCATCCCCTCAAGCAGATTCATACCGAGCCCTTCGCGGATGCTTGAGGCGACAGACAGATCGGCAAGCTGAATCAGCTCATGAATGTGGCGGCAAAAACCGTAAAATCGCACAATGTCGGATACCCCAAGTGATTCAGCCTTTTTTCTGTACGGCTCTTCCATCGCGCCTTCTCCGGCAAATACGAGTTTCAGCTCCGGGATGCTGCGCTTCAGCAAGGCCGCAGTCTCAATGAGGATACCCTGATTTTTGTTGCCGTTTAATTCGGCGGGATATACGAGGATAAATTCCTCTGCGCTGAAGCCGTGTTTTTCTCTCAGCCGTTCACTTTCTCTCCGGCTCACAGGGCGGAACCTGTCTGTATTCACACCGATGCCGTGTATTTTTTTCGCGTCGCAATCCGTTTTTTTCATTTGCTTGGCCCGTTCGAAATCTTCTTCATTAATGGTAATGAGACAATCCGTATAAGAAGAGAGAAATTTTTCGATCGGGTAATAAAGAAGCCAGTTCTTAAGAGGCGCTCCGTCGCAGAAGTGAAAGCCGTGCGCGGTGTACAGCACCTTTGTCCCTTTTTGGCGCGCTTGTCTCGCAGCAAGGCGGGTGAGTACGCCGCCGACCGGCGTATGACAGTGAATCATGTCATAGCCGTTGTCTTGAATGAGCTGCTTCAGCCGCCTGTAAACAGAAAGATTTTCGGGATGAAACGGGGAGCGCCGGATCGGAATGGAAAACTTTTTATCAACGAACGGAAGGTTCATATGACCGCCTGCCGCGACGTGCACCTCCCAGCCCATATCCTGAAACCATTGAAAATACGGAAGATGAAAGGCTTTAAAATGATAATCGACTGTGGCGCAGAATAATACTTTTTTCGTCATCTTTCTGTCCTCCCATCACACGCCTGCGGCCGCTTCTTCATGTACTGATTCAATCGCCTCAAACAGCCGTTTTCTCAGCTCATCTTCAGGCAGACGGCTGAATTCCTCCATAAAACGGATGAGCACGCCCCAATCCCCGTCGATCGCTTTCCCGATATGGATTTTCGGAAAAATCTGTTCCGTATGTACTTCATTATGATTCAGCAGTTCTTCATACATCTTTTCTCCCGGACGGATGCCTGAGAATTCGATGGGAATCTGTTCTGTCGTATAGCCTGATAAATGAATCAGGTTCTTTGCCAAGTCGACGATTTTGACGGGCTCTCCCATATCCAGAACGAAAATCTGCCGCCCTTTTGCAAGCGCCCCCGCCTGAATGACGAGTCTTGACGCTTCGGGAATCGTCATAAAATATCTTGTCATCGCCGGATGCGTGACGGTGACGGGTCCGCCTTTTTCAATCTGCTTTTTAAAAATCGGAATGACGCTGCCGCGGCTTCCGAGCACATTTCCGAAACGAACGGCGGCGAATTTGGTGCGGCTGACCTTTCCGAGGTTCATGATGACCATTTCCGCAAACCGCTTCGTCGCGCCCATGACATTGGCCGGATTGACCGCTTTGTCAGAAGAAATCAGCACGAATGTTTCCGTTCCGCACATATCGGCGGCTTCGGCGACATTTTTCGTGCCGATAATATTGTTTTTGACGGCTTCTTCAGGATTATGTTCCATTAACGGCACATGTTTATGAGCGGCCGCATGATAGACGACGTGCGGCTCGTATTTCTTCATCAATGTAAAGATTTTATCTCTGTCCTGAATATCGGCAATCTCCGCGTGAAAAAGCACCTCTTTGCCGAAGCGTGCGGACAGTTCGTTATGCACCGAATAAATGCTGTTCTCCCCGTGGCCGAGAAGGACGATTTCATGCGGAAGAAACGCGCTGATCTGGCGGCAGATTTCAGAACCGATAGAGCCGCCGGCGCCCGTGACCAGAATCGTTTTCCCCTTTATGCTGTCAGAAATTTTGCTCGTATCAAGGGTGACCGGCTTTCTGCCGAGGAGATCTTCGGCTTTTACATCCCTGATGTTTCCGGCAGCCTGCGTTCCGAGCAGGATCTCATCAAATTGCGGCATGATTTTAATATGGGCGCCCGTCTGCACACATTCTTTGTACAGCGTCTGGAGCTCATGGGGGCAAAGAGACGGAATGGCGATGATGATATGATGAATTCTCAGTCTCTGCACCGCCGGCATAATGCTTTCTTTTCCGCCGATGACGGGCAGACCCATAATTTTGAGCTTATGCTTCGTCTGATCATCATCAATAAAAGCCACCGGCATGATCCCGAGATCATTTTTCTGCGTAAGCTGACGGGCGAGCAGCGTTCCCCCTGCGCCCGCGCCGATGATCAGCGCCCGGGAAGAGTCCTTTTGCTTCCTGCCGATCGTTTCTTTCAGCACGCGCGAAATCATCCGGCTTCCTCCGATAAACAAGAGCTGAATCATCCAGCTGACGGCTAAAAGCCGGAACAAAATCGTGTGGAACACCCCGTATTGGACGGCGGCTGTCACGGCTGCGGACAGAGTGATCCCCTTCAGCAGATCAAGCAGCTCGCCTATTCCCGTATACGTCCATACCTGCTTATACTGATGAAACATAAAAGCGCATACATGGTGGCTGATCAGCATGCTCACGGCGGTCAGCAATAACGCTCCGGAGTCATAAAAGTGATAAGAATCCTCAAAAAATTGATATCCTATAACAACGGAAAGTAAAACGAGATACGTATCCAATGCAAAAATCATTGAAAGTCTTCTCCGGTAAGTCAATCTTTCCCCTCCTCATTTATCGGTTTAGCTGGTACGGTTTTCGTAAAAAAACTGGCATAACAGCTAAACCGATAACAATGCAGCATTAAAATAAATTGGGCATTTAACCCGTCCTCACACCCCGCCACCGACGACCAGCATCTAAGGCAGCAGCAGAAACCGCTGCCCACAGCAGAGCCGAGTGCCTCCGTTGATAAAGGTAAGGAGACATCACCTGCACTGCTCAATACGAGTAGTGCTCTGTTTTTTTGATTTTCTTTTTATTCAGCAGCGCGCCCAGAAGCTTCGCCTTTGACTGCTGGAGCGCGTCTTTTGCCTTTTGGACGGTATCCATTTTCGTTTTTCCGCTCAAAACGACGAGAACGCTTCCATCCGTCTGGTTTGCTAAAATCTGTCCGTCAGCCACCGCCAAAAGCGGAGGTGAGTCGAAAACAACAAGACTGTACCGGCTGTACATCTCCTGAATCAGCTCTCCCATCGCCTTTGAGGACAAAAGCTCTGCCGGATTCGGCGGCGTCGGCCCGCTCGTTAGGACATAGAGGTTGTCAATCAGCGTTTTTTGCACCGTTTCATCGAGGGAAGCGTTTCCGACTAACACATTCGTAAGGCCTTGTACATTTTCAAGCTGATAAGTCTCGTGTATCGTCGGTTTTCGTAAATCCGCATCGACGAGCAGCACCTTTTTCTCCTGCTGCGCAAATACCGCGGCAAGATTGGCGGCGCTGAATGATTTTCCTTCTCCCGGAACGGAAGAAGTGACGAGAATGGAGCGCAGATGGGTCTGGACAGAGGAAAACTCAATATTTGTCCGAATGGTGCGGTATTGTTCAGCAACCAATGATTTGTGATGTAAAACAGATATTTGAGCCAATCCCCGTCTTGACTTCTTTTTTCTGAATCCCAAACGCCTCACTCCCCGAAATGTTTTTCATCAGACGGTGTCTGCTGATTTTTGATATCATACACAACCCCTAAAACGGGCAAGTCCATTTTTTCGCTGAGCTGTCGCTCGCTTTTAACGGTTTCATCAAGAAAGTGGAGAAAAAATGCAAGCGTCACACCGGCCATAAGAGCCGCACCGAATGCCATCATGATATTCCGGATGCGCGAAGGCTTGACCATCGGGCTTTCCGATGCTTTCGCCTCAGACAAAACGATGACGCCTTTTATATTCATCCTGTCGCGGACTTCTTTTTTAAATGCCTTCATCAGCGTGTTCGCTATAGCGGCGGCCTTTTTCGGATTCTCATCCTGCACCGCTGCGGTGATGATTTCTGAATCGGTTTCACTGCTTGTCGTGATCTTCGCTTTTAAAGCGGATGCCGTCTCAGAAAGATGCAGCGTCTGTTTCACTTTCTCAAGCACAACCGGGCTTTTCATTATCGTTTGAAACGTGGTGCTGTAATGAAGATTCAGCTGAACGTCGCTGAGATTCGAATTTTTTTCACCGCTTGTTTCATGTATGAGCACTTGTGTCGACGCCTGATAAACGGGCGAAATCACCCGGAATTGGATGTATCCCGTTATCAGCGTCACCGCTGCTGTCATGATAAAAATCAGTAAAAATCTGTGCTTAATAATGTCAAATAATTCTTTAAAACTCATATTCTCATTCATGTAATATACAGCCTCATCCTTGTTGCATCAGGCTTAAACGCCCCCTTCTGTTAATGATTGGATTATAAAAGAAAAGCTCGAAATTTGAAAATTTCAAATTAAGCCATTTGGTTCTTTTTAGAGAACATTATCGTGATTTTCCTCTTATTTACTGCACTTACCTTTCAATTTTAAATTTTATAAAGAACGAAAAATTTCTTATAATGAACGAAAAATGTCAGTATGCAGGGGAGAATTCAGCACAATGATTGGAAGAATAATACGTTTATACCGCAGAAGAAAAGGCTACTCTATTAATCAGCTAGCAGTCGAAGCGGGAGTCTCTAAATCTTATTTAAGCAAGATAGAACGGGGGGTTCACTCAAATCCGTCCATCCAATTTCTTAAAAAAGTGTCCGCCACCCTTCAAGTCGATCTGACGGAGCTTTTTGATGCCGAAACGATGCTGCATCATATGGGAGGCACGGAAGATGAGTGGCGCATTCATCTCGTGCAGGCTGTGCAGTCAGGCATGCCGAAAGAAGAACTGTTCACCTTTACGAACAAACTGACTGAAAAACGGCCGGAGCCCGCACCCTACCGCAACAGAAAACTGACTGAATCGAACATTGAGGAATGGAAAGCGCTGATGCAGGAAGCAAAAGAACTCGGCTTGTCCGTTCAGGAAGTCAGATCATTTTTAGAACGGAAACGTTACTGATCATATGCAGATGAAAGGGATTTCATTCGCTTCATGTCTTCATCTCTGTATATAATGAAAAGAAAAAAGGGGATGAAGTCATGACAAAACTTACCGTTCAAACCCGCTGCGGCGCATTAAAAGGAACGGCCGGCCGCGGTGTCCGCACATGGAAGGGCATCCCTTACGCCAAGCCGCCCGTCGGAGAGCTGAGATTTAAAGCGCCGGAGCCGCCCGCACCTTGGGACGGCGTAAAACATGCCGACTCGTTCGGACCGGTTTGTCCGCAGCCCGCTGATTTGCTGTCCATGTCGTTTTCCGGAGATGTTCCGCCTCAATCTGAAGATTGCCTTTACCTCAATGTGTTCGCCCCAGAATCAGAGGGTGTGAAACGGCCTGTCATGGTATGGATTCACGGCGGCGCATTTTTTTTAGGCGCCGGAAGCGAACCGATTTACGACGGGTCTGCTCTTGCCGCTGAAGGAGATGTCATTGTGGTGACACTTAATTACAGGCTCGGGCCGTTCGGTTTTTTACATTTGTCTTCTATTTCTGACGCGTATCCCGGCAATATCGGCCTGCTCGATCAGATCGCCGCACTGCGCTGGGTGAAGGACAATATTTCCGCTTTTGGAGGGGACCCTGATAACGTCACGGTATTTGGTGAATCGGCAGGCGGCATGAGCATCGCCTCCCTTATGGCAATGCCTGACGCAAAAGGCCTGTTTCATAAAGCCATTTTAGAAAGCGGGGCCTCTCAGACGATGACTGCTGATATGGCAAAAGACATTGCCGAGACTTTTATCAGCGAGGCCGGTATTAAGACAGATGATATGAGCAAATTGCATATCCTCCCGACAGATGACATTCTCACAGCTGCCGGAAAAGTGAACAGTATAAAGGGACAGAATATTTTTCATCTTTTTTATCAGCCGGCCATAGATCCGGCCACATTGCCGAAGGAACCTGAAAAAGCGATTCACGGCGGTGCGGCAGAAGGCATACCGATACTCATCGGCACCAATCGGGATGAAGGATATTTATTTTTCACCCCTGATTCACCTGTTCATTCCGAACAGGAGCACGCCGATTATTTGCGCCATCATCTTGGAGAAGAAGGCTATTTGCAAGCGGCACCCTTATATCCTCATTCCTTAACGGGACAAATTGATATGATGACGGATTTGAAATTCTGGCGGCCGGCTGTCGCTTTCGCACAAGGACAATCGCGATTCGCACCCGTCTGGATGTACCGCTTTGACTGGCATGGCGAAACACCGCCGTTTCATAAAGCGGTTCACGCTCTGGAATTGCCGTTTGTGTTCGGAAACTTTGATTCTTTGAAAAAGACGCTGAAGGAACCGCCCGGTGAAGATGCAAAAGAGCTCTCCAGGCTGATGCAATCCGCATGGCTGGCCTTTGCGAAAAAAGGAAACCCGGACACCGATCAGCTCCATTGGCCTCAGTATGAAACAGGCTCGCGTGAGACGCTCATTTTCAACACAGCCGTCTCGACGGAAAGTGATCCCGATTCCGCCAAACGCCGCATCCTGTTTCAAGTATAAAAAAACCCCAAGGGATCAGGTTCCCTTGGGGTTTCGTTTTCATCCCAGTTCAGACCTCAATTTTCCACATTAACCCTTATATGTTATATTCCTTTATAACTGATCATCTAACTATTCATAAAGGAGTTTTTATATGGAGAAATCAAGTATTTTCGGCACAGCTGCCGTTATCATCGGGGCGCTGATGATCTTAGTTTCAGTTGTCTTCCTGCGCGACACTGATTTCTATGCCGTGAGGTGGATAGGCGCTGTCATCATGGCTGCAGGATTTTCATACGGGCCGGCCCACACAATTTCAAAACATAAAAACAAACATGAAAAAGAAACCCGGTAACCTTACTGGGTTTCTTTCATCTATTTCATTTATCTCACTTCATAGTGCAATTCCGCAAATTGTTTATAGCGCCGGACATCCGTCAGCTTCAGCCCGGTCTCCCGGTCTCCGGGTTTAAATAACGGAATTCCCCGGCCGAGCAGAACAGGTGCGATCTGAATGATAAACTCATCGACAAGTTTTTCCTCCAAAACGGGGTGCAGCAAATCACTCCCGCCGACAATCCAAATCCGCTTGCCTTCTTGGCGTTTCAACGCTTGTATAAAACCGGCAGGCTCTTCATGAATAAACCGCACATTTTCAGTACGCCCGGTCAATGTCCGCGAAAACACATAGCACTCTTTTCCCTTATACAGAAACTCCTCGGGAAATAACGTCATAATTTCATCATATGTTTTTCTGCCCATAATGATCGTATCGACAGATTCATAGAAAGATGCATAATCGGTGTCTTCTTCACCTTCAGTCCCGATTAACCAATCCAAAGAATGATTTTCCCGCGCAAGATAGCCATCTGCGCTGACAGCACCGTAAAAAACGAGCTTTCTTTGACCGCCCATGAAAAATCCCTCCCCCTTTTTTACAAGTTCATACAAACTAATTATACCATTTTTTCTTATCTTTCTGCTTTTGAGATGCTGTTAAGATACCGTCTATCCATCTTCCGATAATCGGCATAAAGAAATGAAGGATGAGCCCTCCTAAACAAACGGTGAATAACGTCCCGATGCCGACCGGACCTTTTAAGATCAATGCCAATATGAAAAACACGAAGTAAATGACCGTTCTTGAAAAAAAGATGCTTCTCCCTGTTAATTCGCGGATAATTAACGTTAACCGATCAACCGGGATCGGTGCGAAATTTGTGTGCAAATAAGCCGCGGTTCCAATCCCTATCACAACCAAACCGATGGCAAAACAACCCGCTTTTTCGTACCATGGTTCAGGCACTATGAAACGATGCAGGAAAAACAGCCACATATCAATCCCGATTCCCGTTATAAACGCCGTAATCATCCCTGAAAATTCCAGTCTTTGTCTTTTTAACATTGAATTGCAGCATATTAACAGGAAAGCTATGATGATTTCCCAGCTTCCCACTGTCAGCCCAGCATGTACAGACAGCCCTACGATCAGCGCATCGAAAGGCGACGTTCCAAGATCAGATTGAATCGTGACAGAAATACCAAAAGTTAATATAATGATTCCCAGAATATAAAAACCATATTTCATGTTACCGGCCTCATTTTCATATTTTATGTTGCAAATACAACAAAATCACGTTATGTTTAATATACGGTATTTTTATTGCAATTACAATATTTCATAAATAAGAAAGGAGCTGTATGAACATGAGCATCAAATTAAAAAAATGCAGCCTCGACGATATAACAGCACTCCGGGAGATAAGCATTGAAACATTCAATGATACATTTACAGATCAAAATTCACTTGAAAATATGAAGGCTTATTTGGAAAATGCATTCCGCTCTGAACAGCTGAAAACGGAATTATCCAATCTATCTTCACAATTCTATTTTGTCTATTATAATGATGACCTTGCGGGATATGTAAAAATCAACATGGATGAAGCTCAATCAGAAAAAATGGGTGATGATTCTCTGGAAATTGAGAGAATTTATATAAGAAAAAAACATCAGAAACACGGACTTGGCAAATATCTGCTGAATGAAGCTGTGAAAATCGCTGCCAATCACAACAAAAAGAAAATCTGGCTTGGCGTATGGGAAAAAAACGAAAACGCAATCGCCTTTTATAAAAAAATGGGGTTTGTCCAAACGGGAGAACACTCTTTTTATATGGGGGATGATGAACAAGTCGACTTTATCATGACCAAAACCCTGTCGTAGGATTTCCTGATTTCATACACAAAAAACCCGGCATCTGAGCCGGGTTTTTTCTATTATTTTAATTTTCCTGCGCGAATATCATCTGTCATTCCTTCGTACGGCGCTTCTGAAATCAATGATTCGTTATTGATTCCCGCATTATTGAGATACGTAATATCCGCAAACTCAGGAACGACATATTTAGGATACGTTTCATATTTCTCACGTGACTCTTTCATCACATCAATGTAATCATTTTGGTAGCATACGGTGATTTCCGGATGCTCATGCACCCATTTCGGGAAGAAAATAATCCCGTGCATCCGTTTTTCATTCGGCATAAAGTTTAATGAAACATCTGTGCCTGTCGGTTCAGTCCATGACACTTTATATACGCCTTCTGTCAGCTTTACGATATTCACTTCTTGGTCGCGCACCCAGCGTCCGCCTACCATACCGCTATGAATCCGATAGTCGATCGTATGATCATTTTTAATATAAATTTCATACTCCCAGCCGTTTTCATACGTGTAAATCATATGGCTTCCGATAAAGTTTTCCATGTCGACTCACTCTCCATATCATTATTGAACTTCATAAATATCCAACCGAATGTCATCCGGCAAATTGATCGCAGCCCCGATAAACAGCCGGTCCTGCAGAAACTGATATGCCTCACTGCTTGCTTCAAACATAGGCACAGTCCGAAATAAACATGCTCGGGATCAATGATGCCGTTCACTGAATCATTGATGACTTTTTTAAAGAAGGTTCATTCAAGAACGTATCACCTCCCGAGATATTATGTTTATTTAAACATGTAACTATTTACACGTTTAATTGTAACGCTGTTAAAATGGACTGTCAAATAATGAGCTGCCTCTGATAAAGTTTACCCGAAAAAAGAGGTGTTCAACAAAAAAGACAAGGGCGGCAAATACCGAACCCTTGTCTTTTTTGTTTAGTGTATGCTCATACCAGACGAGCGTCTTTATTAATAATCGCAGTCTTTATTTCTGCATTCTTTCTTTCTCACAACATCTATAGTGTGTCCCATAATCTTGTCATTTGCCTTATCATAAATACCGTCAAATTTATTTGATGTATCATCGTTGTAATAGCCAAATACCTCTATCCCGCCCATTGGATCTGTTTCGTATTTATCTTTAAATGTAACGTTATGTATTCCTTCATAATTCGCTTTGATAAATTTCTCCATTCGTTCTTGAGCAATCTTTACCTCTTCTGCCTGAACATTTTTATCATTCATACTCTTCATTATAAAACCTCCGGCTGCTATAAAGATAACCATGAAGATCATAATGTATGTTTTCACCAGAATCATCCTCCCATGAGTTATGATGAAGCTCGCGGACTAGAAAAATGATCGGTGACATCCGGTGCATTTAGGCGTCTTAAGATTTTTCTTCAGTGTCCACAGAGGATCATATAAGCGGCAATCCAGAGTACTTCTTGCGTCTTTTTAGTATTCACACTCTTTTTCCTGACATTCGGGTTTCTCTTCCGCATCGACTGACGAAACTCCTATTTCATCATTCGTTTTGTCATAAAGTCCAAAAAATTCTTTTTCCTTATTACCATTCAAGTACCCCTTCACGGAAATACCACCCATAGGATTTATTTTATAATTGTTAAGGTATGTAATGCGCTTTATATCTTTGTAATTAGCTTTTATATAGCTTTCCATTTTATTTTTCGCTTGGATAAAAAGTTCTTGTTCTGCTTCTTTTTTATCATGGTGGTACTTCATGTAGATACTTCCTGACGCTATAGTTATCACAAATATTAGGGCAATTTTGCATCTCTTCACAAACTCATCCTTTCTTAGATTAAATTTATATCAACCTCGGGGTGTTGTACATGTCTAAAAAGCATCAATGTATCAAGTATCAGTGATCGAGAATACTTTTTTATAAGCGTTAGTTATAGTTAGATCTAGGTTAAATGAAGTGATAAAGGAGAAAGGAATTCAAATCCAGAAGGAATTGGCTGATTTAGTTGGTTCTACTGAGGCTGCGATAAGCAACAAATACAAAATATGATATCACAACACTATTCATTATTAACTGAGGATTAAATGTACCTATGGAAGATTTGTTTTATGTCGAGGAGATAGAGTAAGAGCAATAAAACAAAATTAGCTCAGCTCGATTGAGCGGGCTAATTTATCTTATACAAAGCTTATCTATACATTCTTCTTTAGGTTCGGCATCAACCGTATACGACAATATTTCTTTATTGTTTGGATCATACAGACCTTCAAACTCTTTTTCTCCGTTAGTATAACCCTTAACACTAATACCACCAATTGGATTGATATTGTAATCCTCAGAAAAATGGATATTATCCACATTTTTATAGTTCGTTGTTAAAAACTTTTCCATATGATTCTGGGCTTCTTCGAATAACGCAATCTCTTTTTCCTTTTGATCATACTGATGCTTCATAAAAAGTCCCCCAACTGCTATAATTATTAAAATAAGGATAATTATGTACTTTTTCATTTGGAAATCAATCCTTTCCTATAAATAACTGTCGTTTTTAAGTAAACGAAATGAGCGAAAACTTGATATGAATATACTTTCAGCATGTCAAAAGCAAAGCTAACCAATTCAGAATTCATCGCGATTGTTGCTGACAAGTTAAGATTGGAACTTAAAGCGAGTAAAATGCTGATCTGACGTTTTTCCTATCGTTGAGTTGTCATGATATTTGTATGCGGTTACCGTTAATATCGGGGATACCTCGACAAATGAGACGGTAGAGGCGATTGATCTCAGGAATAGGTTTGAACTGTATGAGAAACATATCACGAATTTTGTAAGATAATTAAACAAAATAAATACCCACTCATCCTGATGTGGGTATTTTACCTTTCTTCGGCATTGACCACTGAAATCCCTATCTCCTTGTTCGTTGGATCATATATACCGGAAAATTCTTTTTCTTTATTATTATTTATGTAGCCTGAAACTTCAACTCCGCCTGTCGGATCGATATTGTAGTCTTTTGAAAAATGAACTTCCTGTACATTTTTATAGTCTTTTTTTAAGTAATTCTTCATGTGCTCTTGCGCCTCAATCACAAGTTTTTCTTCGTTTTTATGTTTATCATATTGACGCTTCACGAAAAAACCTCCCACTGCTATAATTATAACAATTAGGATAATAATGTATTTTCTCATGCGTATCATCCTTTCGGAACTATTTTACAATATAAGAAAGGTGATGTATATATGCCAAAAGGAAAAGAAATAACCGTCTCTAATGTCACAGATAAAGAATATTATCGTTTGAGTCAAGCAGCTTACCATTATAAAATGTTAGCCCTGCATATGAAATATAAAACTCCTTATAAAATAAGTAAGACGTCATATTGGTACGTTGAGAAAGTGAAGCAGGATTCTGATACGGGTCTCGATGCCATTGTATTCTCAAAAGGCATCAAGACAAAAAACGGCAAATGGGTAAAATCAAAAAACCCCGAAAACGTGGTCGTCGCCTTTGCCGGAACCGATATCGGAAAAGACCCGATCAATGACGGCGTAAAAGCGGACGGCGGGAATATTGTTTTCGGAAATAATCCGAAAAAAGAAGTGTATTATATTGTAAAAAAAGATGCGAAAGACACGTCTAAAACACTCGGAAAATACAATGGAACGCCCTCTCAAGACGCCATGCTCACAACCGGAAAGTATAAGCTGATAACGAAAACATCACAAATCGATCAAGCCGATCAGCTGGTACGGAGCGTAAAGAAAAAGTATGCCGGAACGTCAACGATTATTTCAACAACCGGCCATTCACTCGGCGGCGCTGAGGCCGAATACAGCGCGGTGAATAATGATATTTATGCCGTTGCGTTTAACAGTCCTTCCGTCGTGAAACTGCACGATGAAGAAACACAGAAAGACATCAACAGCGGCATATACGATCCTTACATCCGGTCAATTATCAATCCGGACGACATGGTCGGGGCAGGTTATTGGAACGAATATGACCGCCACAACGGGACAACGATTTATACGAAAAACCCCTCACTCTCACAGTTCAGCCGAAAGCAGCGGCTTGATGGGAACTTAAACGAGCAGATCAGCAAGAATCTCGCTTATTTCTTTACTACCGTCATTCTGAGAAATCCGGATACACACGGCTTAAACGAAGCGAATTTCATATTTGACCGAAACGGAAACATCACAAATCCGAACGGAGATGAGTTAGTC
This sequence comes from Bacillus sp. CIS52, assembly GCF_053545315.1. NCBI lineage: Bacteria > Bacillati > Bacillota > Bacilli > Caryophanales > Bacillaceae > Bacillus > Bacillus sp. CIS52. Next base: position 1,630,938 of record NZ_JBIUFR010000001.1, on the reverse strand, counting down.
TTCGATAAAAATCTCGGCGCTCTTCTGCCGGCCGGTGCGATCGGTAGCGGAGACGCGATAAAAGTAACGCCGAAAAACGCAAAGAAGCTGGCTGAAAAGGTGCAGGCCATGACTGAGGATTTGCGGACGATGAAAAAAGAAGCGCAGAACGCCTATCAGGAGCACGATGAAAAAATCGCCGAGCTGAAAACAGAATTTTACGGCCAAGTCGGACACGGCTTGTTTGATCAGCTTCAAGCACAGGACGTGACCAATACAATTGAAGATATTGCGCAATCCTACGATAAAGGCCCGATTTTTTACGACACTCAGGCTGAGCAGGCGTTTATTGATTCTTTGCAGGCCGCGATCACGGACCTTGAAGAGATCGGCGGATTCTTACATAAAATAGCGGACAAATTTCAGGAAAAAGACCAGATGCTCGCAAACTGGTTAAGATGATAGAGGTGGATACATAATGCCGACATTAGACGAACTTTTAGAACATAAGGACGACCCGATGAAGAAAAGGCTGCAGCGGCAAATGCTGAAAACCGTCATGACGCAGGCAGCGGGGACAAAACTGGAAACAGTGCGCCAAACACTGAAACCGACATTCGAAATGGACACATTGAAAGATGAATTATATGAAGTTTACTCAGCTTTATTGAACAGCTTCGAAGGCAAGGCGCAAAAAGCTCTCGCACAGCGGATCAGTGAAAGTGCGCGGCTGATTGCCGGCACCGAAAATAACAGAGACACATTCATTAACAGTTTCAAAACAAGGTAAAATAAAAAACCTCGCGGATTTATTATTTGCGGGGTTTTTCCTATCATCTTAACTGACACGCTCGGAGAATGTATCATATACCTCTATGAACGTTGATATATAAGGTTTTTGATAATCCTTTGATCCGTCAGTCGGAATGAGTAGCCGGCGGGAAGTGAGAGCGGGAGAATAAAAGAAGCTTATCATGAACATTAACAAAACAAGAGGTTTATTGTATAAAATCGCGCGTATTCTTGGCGATGTTCAAGCTGCCAAAAACGGCAGGCTTGGAAAAAGGATAGCCCGCCGCGCTGCAGGAAAAGCCACCGGGACACTAAACGAGTGGGATTTTTTTTCGGCTAGGCTATATCCTCTTTTAAACAAAATCCTTATTTGGTAAAATAATGGGCATTGTAAGGAAGGAGTGATTGAAGCGTGTTATTGTTTATAGGAAAGTTCATATTGCTCTTTTTGTTCTGTACGTTAGTGTATTATTTATTTAAAGTGGTTTATTACAATGTTGGTAAGAAGGTTGCTCTCAATGCGACAGAAGGAACAAAAGCCAATTGGGTTGCGAACGTCTTAATTAAAAATGGTACTAAGCTTACTGACGGAGATTACTTTATGGTTGCTGTCGTTACGACATTATGGCTTGTGATCCATTTATGATGTATCAAAACGATTAGGACTTGCTAGTATTGATACGACTCAAAGCCATGTGCAAAGTTTGTGCAAAACGAAATGAAATAATCCGTTTTTTAACGCTTTCTCGGGCTCCCAATAAGTCCATCGAAACAAAGAAAAACCCTTGCACGGCAAGGGTTTTCGACTTCTTTAAGCTTTATTCATTTAAAGCTATCTCATGCTTTTGACGCGCTCGGAGGGATTCGAACCCCCGACAGACGTGGTACCGGAAACCACCGCTCTATCCAACTGAGCTACGAGCGCACGTTTTTTCAATCAGATACCTTTATATTATAATAAAGACACGCGCAGAAAGCAACACTTTTTCAATAATAGTGAACTTTACGGCGCTTCTGCTGCAGTGATGTATGTATAGTAACAGGATTATGCAGCGTCCTCATGCAGCATAATCCCGCCCCGCATAACGGCTTGTTTTTCAAAAGGCTCACACGCCTGATGCGATCAGTCATTTCAGCTGCTCAGTACTTTTCCAGTCACTTCAGAAAAAGCACGTTTCAGCTTTTTTTCCAAATGTCTTTTAACGTCCAATAGGTGAATTCCTCAACCTTTACAGCGCCTTTCTCAGAAAACAGCTCAAGCCCCAATCTGCCCTCTTTCGGATAGATACGGCTTGTCATCGTTGCTTCTCCATGATTGGCGAATACTTCAATCGAAGATCTGTCAATAAATATCCGCAGCGCCAGCTTGCCGCTTGCATCCAGCCGCACTCTTCTCACACCGTCTTTCGCTTTCCCCATTTTGGTGCAATCAAGTGTCAATTTTTTATCCGTTAGATTGTACTTAAGCACAAGTTCTTCTTCACCAAGGCCGCGAATCTTAAAACCTGCCGATTCGGCATCGCAATCGTTTATATCAAACACGACTCGAACTTCAAGCAGGTCTTCGGACGTCTTTGCCAAGTAACTCCCTGATATCTGCCGGCCTGCACATTCCCGGTATTCCTTTGTTCGCAGCTGCTTGGTTTCTTCGGCGGGATTCATCAAAAGTTTATGATCGTCACGCAATGTCAGTTCTCGCGGCAGCGTCAATGCACCGCACCATCCGTCCGCTTTTGTCGGCATCTCAGATTCCCACATATCCATCCAGCCGATAGCGATTCTGCGTCCCTTATCATCTAGTAATGTTTGCACGGCGTAAAAGTCATGGCCGTAATCCAGCTCTGTAAAAGCGCCATGTGTAAATTTATTTGTTTCATAATTATAGTCACCGATTAAATAACCGGTTTGATGTAAATTGTTATATGAATCGCCGTCCGCTTCAATACCCTGTGGCGAAATCAGCAGGACATGTTTGCCGCCTAATTCAAAGAAATCCGGACATTCCCACATATAGCCGAGATGACCGTCACTTTGGGCGAGAACACCTGCGTATTCCCAATCACGCAAATCAGATGAACGGTATAAAACGACCCGTCCGACATTTTCTTTTGTGGAGTTGCCGATGACCATATACCAATCATCGCGATGCTTCCATACTTTCGGATCGCGGAAATGACGGGCGCTGTCTTCCGGCGGTGCCGCAATAACGGGGTTTTCCTGAAGCTTTTCAAACACAATTCCATCTTGGCTGACCGCGATATTTTGAGTTTGATAGAAAAGGTCTTTCTCTTGATCAATCATATTATGGCCTGTATAGATTAAAGTAAGGCGTCCGTTATCATCGGCCGCGCTTCCCGAAAAACAGCCGCTTTGATCAAATGCATCCCCCGGAGCTAAGGCAACCGGCAGGTGCTCCCAATGAATGAGATCTTTACTCTTTACATGCCCCCAATGCATCGGCCCCCAATTCTCATCATACGGATGATGCTGAAAAAAGACGTGGTATTCTCCTTTAAACTGAATAAGCCCGTTCGGATCATTGATCCAATTCGCCCGGGGCATAATGTGGTACCCCAGCCGATATCTTTGTTTCACTTTACCCTCGGCTTCCTTCAAAGCTTCTTCCGCCTGCTGAATTCTATCCATTTGCGACATCCTCTCTATCCGATTTTTTGCAGACGCTGAACACGCCTGCTGTTTTGTTTCGGGCCCAATAAAGTAAATATGGAGATGACGGTAAAACCAAAGACGACGATTCCCATGATGAGATAAGTTTGCCGGAACCCCGCACTGTCATATAATCCTCCCGCCAGCGGCGACAGAATCGACGCGCCTGCCTGAGATGCGAATTGAAAACCGACGAGATAAAGGACGGACGACAGACGCGTATCAAAATTGGCCGCCAAATATTTAAAAACGGCGATCAGCATAATCGGCAGTTCCAGTGCGTGGATGAGTTTCATTGATGAAATTCCTACAGGCTCAACTGCAATTCCGGACCCGACGATGCGGAAAGCCATTAAAAACCCCGCTAAAATCAAACTGTTTTTCGCTCCGAACTTATTGACGATAAAAGGCGCAAGAAACATCATGCCGGCCTCTAAAAATACCTGGACTGAATTAAGATAGCCGAATACTTGGTTGCCTATCGACACTGAAGGAAACAAAGACGCATAGTAGATCGGGAACTGCTGATCATATACGCCGTAAATGCAGGTCACGCCGATAATGTACATCATAAAAAACCAAAAATCCTTTATTAAAAAGAGCCGCCCCACATCTTTTAACCGGACCGAATCCGCTCTGTTTTTCTCGTGGTCTGTCATTTCGATTTTTACAGACATGATAATGGCCGTTAAAATGACGGCTGAAACAGACGCGATCCAGAAGTTGATATTGGGATTGATATTGAAAAGCTGTCCTGCAAAAAATGCAGCCGCCGCCCAGCCCAATGAGCCCCACATTCTTGATTTTCCATACTCGAAATGATATTTTCGGCTGACCTTTTCAATGTACGTTTCAATCGCGCCTATCCCCGCCAAAAAGCCGGCTCCCAAATACAGGCCTCCGACAATGGCGCCAAGAAAGACATTGTACTGTAAGAGCGGTCCATAGATGAAAATATAAAACGGACCTGTAAATAGGAGAAGAAAGCTGATCATAAATAAAATCTTTTTCTTCAGCCCCAATTTGTCAGAAATAAAACCGTAAAGAGGCTGCATGCACAAGGCAAATACGGCGTTTACAGAAAAAATAATGCCTGTCGATGATCCATTCAAATTCATTTCCTGCCCCAGCCAAATCGCAAATAAAGAATAGCTGGAAGACCAAGTAAAAAAGAAAAAGAAAAAATAAGCACTCAGTTTCCAATACAGACTTTTTGCGTTTTTCATTTTCACCGCTCCTTTAATAGGACCTTTTACTCCACGTTCCCGAACCGCTGAGCCATGTCATTCCTTCCCGCTATAAAGTAAGCGCTTTCTTTTTTAGCGCTGTCCGGTACTTCACTTTAGTTGCATTACGCAAACAGCCGCCGTCACTTCCCTTCATCCTCTTTATAAAGCGCTTTCATAAAGAATTTTATGTCAACCGGTTTCATATGTCAATCGGTTGACATAAAATTTTCTGATTATTCAAATCGAATAAAACGAACCCCTAGCAGAAATATGGAATTTCCTTGCGCTTGTCAGCCCGATTCTCTAAAATAGGTGCGTGACGAGAATTGTAAGCCATTTCAGTAAAGCAGGAGGGCAAGGGAATGAAGCCTAACATTCACGATGTTGCAAAAATAGCGGGAGTTTCCTCTACAACCGTTTCGCGGGTATTAAATAACCGCGGCTATATCAGCGAAAAAACAAAAGAAAAAGTGTACAATGCGATGGAAGAAATCAATTACTTTCCAAACGATCTCGCCCGCTCTTTATTCCGTAAAAGAACCAATTTAATAGGGCTTATCATCCCAAACTCCGGCAACCCGTTTTTCGGGGAACTCGCTTTTCATATTGAAAGCATTTGTACGTCCATGGGCTACAAACTGCTGCTTTGCAACAGTTTACATCGAAAGGATAAAGAAGAAAAATATGTGGAGATGCTGATAAGAAACCAAGTGGACGGCGTGATCGCCGTGACTTACAACCGGGGAATTCTCAATTATCATAAGCAAAATCTGCCGATTGTCGCCATTGATCATTTCTTATCGGATTCAATTCCCGTCATCGGCTCAGACAACTATGACGGCGGAAAAAAAGCGGCGGAACTGCTGATCGAAAAAGGGTGCCGGCACATCGTCCATATCAACGGCCCGCTTGAACTCGAAACACCGGCAAACCTCAGAAGAAAAGCATACGAAGATGTCATGCGTAAACACGGAAGGCAGCCTATTACATATGAAGTACCCTTTTATCAACATGACCATGACATCATTTCATCGTTATTCGATGAACAGCCTGACACCGACGGAATTTTTGCCAGTGATGATCTGATGGCGGCAGCAGTCATGACGGAGGCCAAAAAACGGGGAAAAGACATCCCGGCTCAATTAAAAGTGATCGGTTATGACGGCACCGAAACCGTTCAATCGATCCTTCCGGAATTGACAACCATCCAGCAGCCGATCGAATTGATTTCCAAAACAGCCATCGAGATTTTAGTAAAAGAAATTGAAGGCGAATTTGATGATTTGCCGCTGGAAACGTATTTGCCGGTGCGGTTTCTAGAAGGTCAGACAACTTAATCAGCCGGTTCAGCCGTACGGCACGCCAGCGTTCTATTTCGGCTGCTCAGGCCATATCATTTTCTCAAGCGCCGGCGTTGTTAATACCCATTTTTACTTTGCTGTTTGAACTTTTTGTTTTCTGGGAAAAATGGTGTTAGAAGAAAAGGTTGGCATTTTGGTCAGCGTTTTGTTTGACCTTTATTGACCAAAAATGTATCATGTAAATACATACTTACCTAAAAGGTGAAGGAGGAGCATTATGAATTTAATACCTACAGTCATTGAACAAACGAACCGCGGAGAAAGAGCTTATGACATTTACTCCCGTCTTTTGAAGGACCGTATTATCATGCTTGGATCTGCGATTGATGACAACGTTGCGAACTCCATCGTGTCACAGCTTTTATTCCTTGAAGCGGAAGACCCTGAAAAAGATATTTCCATTTACATTAACAGCCCTGGCGGATCAATCACTGCCGGTATGGCAATCTACGATACAATGCAGTTCATTAAACCGAAAGTATCTACAATCTGCATCGGGATGGCCGCTTCTATGGGAGCATTTTTACTTGCAGCCGGTGAAAAAGGCAAACGTTACGCGCTTCCTAACAGTGAAGTCATGATTCACCAGCCGCTTGGCGGAGCGCAAGGACAGGCGACAGAAATTGAAATCGCGGCAAAACGCATTCTCTTGCTTCGCGATAAATTAAACAAAGTGCTTGCTGAACGTACCGGCCAGCCGCTTGAAGTGATCGAGCGCGATACAGACCGCGACAACTTCAAATCAGCTGATGAAGCTTTAGAATACGGCTTAATCGATAAAGTGCTGACACGCAATACGGAAGACCAGAAGTAATATCCTGCCTGCAAGAGAGTCTCAAACTCTTGCAGGTTTTTTTATGTTCTATCTTCATTCAAAAAAGTAATGAATGCTTTGACGACAGACAATTCTAACGCTGAAGAATCATACATAAGCCACGTATCACGTATCACAGGCTCGTTATTTTTATAAGACAGCGCCAATGTGTATAATTCATCAGAAGGCTGAAGACAGATTTCCGGCACAACAGAATAACCGAGACCGTTTTTCACCATCTCTTTACAGGTTTCCTGCCTGTCTACCTCCATTGCAATGAAAGGCGGCTCAGAAAATTGATTATTCCACCATTTTTGAATCAGACTTTTCAAAGAAGCATCAGTTTGATAATAAATCATCGGCAATTTGGGCAAGTCCTCACTGTTGATTTCAGTTTTTGAAATAAGGTACAGCCTCTCTTCATTTAGCAGTTGTTTTTCCCCTTGCCAATCATAATTTCCCCTCATAATCCCAAGGTGCACGCCGGAATGATGAAGCAGATCCATCACCTTCGCACTCCATCCCGTATTGACGTGGAATTGAACAGACGGATACTGATCAGAAAACCGTTTTAGAATCGCCGGGAGCTTATACTGAGCAAAATTGCTTGAGACTCCTAATCTGAGAACCCCGCTGACTTCATGGCTCATATTGAGCATATCATCCTTCATTTTTCTGAATTCCTGCAGCATCTCTTTCGAATATTCAACCAGATATTCACCTTCTGAAGTGAATTCCATCCCTTTTTTTCTTTTATAAAAGAGGCGCACTCCGAATTGCGATTCCAAGTTTTTGAGCCGGTAACTTAATGCCGGCTGTGTCATATATAACCGCTCTGCCGCCTTCGTCATATTTTTTTCCTCGAATAATGTAATGAGTACAGCCCAATCCTTTTCATCCATATAAAATCCCCCAAAATATTTTTCTGCTATAAAATTTTCTCCTGTTATAAAAGTTTTTTATTCAACTTTATAAAAATTATATGTTTTACTTATAATCCTTATTTATCATACGATATTTTCCAAAGGGACCGGTACCTTTTTATCCACACAAAATGATGTAAGGATGAGACAGCATGGAAAAAGTTCCTGTAACCGTCATGAGAGGCGGCACCAGCAAAGGCGTTTTTATTCTTCAAAAAGACATGCCAGACGATACAAACCTATGGAGCGATTTTCTTTTAGACATTATGGGGAGCCCTGACGAGAGACAAATTGACGGTCTCGGCGGCGGACATTCCCTCACAAGCAAGGCAGCCATTATTAAGAAATCCGCCAGAAAAGACGCAGATGTTGAGTATACATTTGCGCAAGTCAGTCTGACTGACAAATTTACCGACTTCAAAGGCAATTGCGGAAATATCTCTTCTGCCGTAGGCCCTTATGCTATTGAGAAAGGGCTCGTTCAGGCTGAAGAGCCGGTGACAACAGTCAGAATTTTAAACACAAACACTCAAAAAGTGATCGCAGCAGAAGTTGAAGTCAAAAACGGAACATTTCATTATCAGGGAGACTGCTCGATTCCGGGAGTTCCAGGTACAGCTTCTCCTATTTATCTTTCATTTCACCAGGCTGAAGGGGCGGTGACCGGAAAACTGTTTCCGACCGGTCAGCCTATTGATGTTCTCGATACACCGTATGGGAATATCTCCGTATCGATTATTGATTACGCCAATCCGCTTGTCTTTGTAAAAGCAGAGGACGCGGGGCTTACCGGCATAGAACTTCCGGACGAATATACTCCGGATATATTGGAAAAGCTCGAAATAATCCGATCAATTGCAGCCGAGAAATGCAGATTCGCTCCGAGACATGAGGCTTCGGCAAAATCACCGGCCGTACCAAAACTGACTTTAATCTCATCCCCAGCGGATTATATTGATACAAAAGGGATAAAGAGACACGCTCATGAAATGGACCTTGTCATTCGTATGATGTCCATGCAAAAACCGCATCAAGCTTTAGCCATTACAGGGGCGGTATGCACGACCGCCGGCATGTTATTGGAGGATACGATATTATCTGAATTTTCATTCTCCGGAAAAACAATCCGATTAGGGCATCCAAGCGGCATTTTAAAAACCGAAGCAGATGCCGATCCGGACGGAACAACGATTAAAGTAGTACGCACAGCAAGAAAAATCTCTGAAGGCTATGTGTTTACTAAGCAAAGTTACAACATGAATACGCTGAATCACATTGGTTAATACAAGCCCCCAGACAAGTCAAAGATAAACGGAGGAATACGAGATGATCAATGTAAACGCGTCTAATCGACTGAACAGACTGCCTTTTTCAAGGGCTCATCAAGCGGTGCTCGTTATCCTTTCATTCGCTTACTTTTTTGATTTTATTGATTTAAATACGTTTTCATATGCGGCGCCTTCACTTTTAAAGGAATGGAACATATCCACTCATACCATCGCTTTTATTACGTCTGTCTCCTATTTCGGAATGTTTATCGGCGCCTCTGCCGGAGGATGGTTTTCAGACCGTTTCGGAAGGAAAAAAGGTTTAATTCTGGTTGTCACCTTTTTCTCTTCCTTCTCCCTCCTCTCTTCTCTGGCTTGGAACCCAGAAATACTCGGTGTTTTTAGATTTCTTACGAGTTTAGGTATCGGCGCCACAACGATTGTGGCAAGTACGTATATCAGCGAATTTTTCCCCTCCGCAGCCAAGGGAAAATACCAGGCAATCTGTATTACGATAGGCATATGCGGAATTCCTGCAGCCGGCTGGGTGGCTAAATTGGTCGTGCCGTCCGCCTCTTACGGCTGGCGGTTTATCTTTCTATTCGGCGCAGTCGGTATTTTTTTTCCGCTGATCGCCAGAAAACTGGAAGAATCACCAAAATGGCTGGATACGAAAGGAAAAAGCGAACAGGCACACCGCATTCTGCTTGAGCTTGAAGCAAAAATAGAAAAAGAAAAGGGTGAACTGCCTGAACCGGCTCCGGCTCTAAAAAGCAGAAAAACCGCTGTAAAATCCGTTCCATATCGGACGTTATTTCAAAAGCCTTTAGCAGGAAGAACTTTGGTTTTAATGACGATGTGGGCAGCTTCCACGATTGCCATTCAAGGCTTTGGCACGTGGGTTCCCACCCTTTTGGTGAAAGAAGGCGTATCAATGGATGAGTCTATCGTATACGTCACTCTGGGAACGATCGGTGCCCCGCTTGGCGCTCTCATTGCGTCGCAAATCTCTGACCGTGTAGATCGAAAGTGGGCCATTTCTGTTTTATCGTTCATTATTATGGCGCTTGGATTCATTTACGGCATCAATCCTTTGCCGATGGTCATTGTCATATGCGGATTTCTCATGCATATGTTTGAGCGTACGTTCAGTTCAATCGCATATGCTTATACGCCGGAATTATATCCGGTTGAAGCCAGGGCGTCTGGAAATGGCCTCACTTACGGCGTGGGACGTCTTGCGAATGTAGCCGGTCCCTTTGTCGTCAGTTTCCTGTATTCAGGCTACGGATTTTTAAGTGTCTTCTTGTTCTTTACAGGCTGCTGGCTCCTTTGTGCACTGACAGTCGGTATTTTTGGAATCGGGTCAAAAAAACAAAAGATGCAGCAGGATGATTTCATATCGGAAGACACATTTGCGCAGCAAAAGTTGTAAACGCATACACCTCAAAACGCAAAACATCCATCTCCTCAGAGGAAATGGATGTTCTTCTTTCAATCCCAACCGCAGTCTCTTTCTCATCTTATTCTCATACACATGTCTTATCCTTAAGAAAGGCGTGATACGCATGAGGCGGAGAAAACGGTTTTTCCCCGGGAAGAAAAGGTATTTTATGGGCGGAGAACTTTCCGATCAGAATGGTTTAGATGCAACCGCCGAACCATCTTCCTACAGAGCAGTTGATGCCGAAACATATTTCAGACCCTCTTGTCTGCCTGTCCTGAACACAGCAATTGAAAGTTCCTTTTTTAACCCTTATATTGACAGGCCTTGGAAAAGCATTCATCTGCCCCAATCCCTCACTTTGGCTCCTGAAAAAACGGTCTTACATTATTTTAGTGTTTTACGTGAAGCCGAAAATCTTACGGACGAAAAAGCCGGGGGGTGCGGTACAGTCGGCCAGGCCCGCATTCCTTTTCCGCTTGCCTATGCCTTTTTCTCTCCGGCCTGCCGTAAGAAACATTCCTACAAAGCTTTTCTTGCCTCATTTGAAGGTATTGGCCAGACCCACCTGATCAAATTGAATCAGCTTGAAGGCTTGCGCTATTTCGTTGAGATCGAAACCATTCAAGGTTCAAATCAAAACGTCACATTTTTCGCTTATTATCACGGTATTGTCCGGTTGGAAAAACACAATGGCCGGTTTCTGATCGGCCGAATAACTTGGTATGGTGAAGATTTTTTGTGTGCCGCTTACCATTTGTGGCAGCACAATGCAGAAACCAGCCTTGATATCAAATTTGGCAGCTGGTGCAAGCTTATTAAAAAAAGGTGGCCTGTCCGGCAGAATGGTTATGTCAAAACAATTGATTTTGACGGAACAGACGGCGGTCATTACCGTTTTGTCTATTTTCAGCTCACAAATGGTACAGACGTGTTAGCCAAACAGCTGAGAAAAAACAGCTCCGGGCAATGGGAGCTGATTCATCTTGATGCTGACGACTGCTTATAGAATCTTCCTTACAATTCCCGCCATTTCTTATCTAAAATCGGGTATGTATACCGATTCATCTGTTCAATCAGCTCATCTGGGCGGGAGGAGCTGTGGATCAGCTTCAAATGAGATTCATTCGAAAATCCTTCCTGAATGCTGTATTTGACCATCTTCATCATCGGCTCAAAATAACCGTTCACATTGTAAAGTCCGATTGGTTTTTGATGAATGCCGATTTGCGCCCAGCACAGCACTTCAAATAACTCTTCATAAGTTCCGAAGCCGCCTGGCATGGCAATGTACCCGTCGGCAAGTTCACTCATTTTCGCTTTCCGTTCATGCATGCCGCTGACTTCAATCAGCTCCGTCAGATTTTGGTGAACAATCTCTCCGCTGAACAATCCGCTCGGCATGACGCCGACAGCTTTTCCGCCGCCTGCCATTAACGCGTCGGCAACGGTTCCCATCAGACCGACCCGTGAACCGCCGTAAACAAGGGCGATTCCCTGCTCCGCCATATATTCACCGAGTTCGGCCGCTTTGCGTTTGTATTCTTCATTTACCCCCGGATTTGATCCCGCAAATACACAAATCGTTTTCATTTTTTCATCTCCGCATCTATATATGTACATCAATAAATCAAAATACACTATATATTGTCCCATCTCTATATGATAATATCAATAAGAATCATACAGGACATAAGGAGTGTTTCACATGCAGATCGCTGAAACAGAACAATGGCTGAAAGACTTTTACGAAAAAAGAGGATGGACGGCGTACGGACCATTTATCAGAATCGGCTTTTTAATGGAAGAAGCGGGTGAGCTCGCCCGGGCGGTAAGAGCATATGAAATCGGCAGGGACCGGCCGGATGAAAAGGACGCGACCCAGTCAGAACGCAGGCAGGAGCTGATGGAAGAAATGGGTGACGTCCTCGGAAACCTCGCCATCCTCGCCGATAAGTACGGAATCACTTTAGAAGATGCGATGAGAGCCCATCAGGAAAAACTGATTAAACGTTTTGAAACCGAATAAAAACACGGCCTGTCCGCTTTTTCATGGACAGGCCGCACCTGAATTTATCCCGTTATCTCGTCCTGATGCTCAAAGAAGTGCTGTTTTCCGATTTTATGAAACAGCCCCGTCTTTCGGATCAGCTCCCTCGGCTGAGACTGCAATCCGACGATCATCAATCTGCCGTTATGGCGTTTGATCCGGTTCATGACATTCCCCAGAACCGCTTCTGCGGAAGTATCCATGTAATGCACATTATTCATCAGCAGGATAAGCGTTTTCGGCTTTTCCTGAAGCCTCTCCAGCAATGATGATTCCAATGAATCAATCGAACCGAAAAACAGCGGCCCTTCAATGGAATATGTGCTGACGGACGAATCGTTTTTAACCGATTTGACGGCGGCATGCGGTGTTTTGACGCTTGTCGATTCGCTCATTTTTCTGATAAAGAAAACAAAAGCGAGCACGAGACCGGCAGACACGCCGATGATTAAATCAAACAGAACCGTCAGTAAAAAGGTTGCCGCCAGTACGAATGAATCAGTGTTTTTCAGCCGCATCATATTGGCGACTTCCCTCCGTTCACTCATGTTCCAAGCCACAACCATCAATACCGGCGCCATGCTTGCCAGCGGTACGTGAACGGCAAGCGGGGCGAAGACGAGCAGGACGAGGAGGACGGTGACTCCGTGAACAACACCGGAAATCGGAGAAACTGCGCCGTTTTTAATATTTGTTGCGGTCCGCGCAATCGCTCCCGTTGCCGGTATGCCGCCGAAAAGCGGCGCGGCCATATTGGCGATGCCCTGCCCGACAAGCTCCCTATTGCTGTCATGCCGTGATCCCTTCATATTATCCGCGACCATTGCCGATAATATGGATTCAAGCCCGCCGAGAAGCGCAATGATCAGAGCCGACGGAAACATCATTATCATGTTATCAATTGAGAAATCAGGAAGCTGAAAAGCCGGAAGCTGCCGCGGAATCTCTCCGTAAGCAGAACCGATTGTCGCCATCTTGTCAGGGAAAAACACGACCGCCGCGGCTGTAGATACAAGCAGCGCCACAAGCGCACCCGGAATCTTCGGCATCAGCCTGGCTGATAACAGCAAAATGGCCAAAGCAATTCCCGCGATCAAAATGCTGTACAAATTAAAGGTTCCGATCTTTTTGCCGATCTCCGCAATGTTAAGGATAAAGCTTTCATGCTTTTGAATATCGCGCAGACCGAGAAAATGGGCGATCTGCTCTGAGAAAATCAGCACCGCGATTCCGGCCGTAAATCCGACGATCACCGGCTTCGGCACGAATTTCATAATCTTCCCGAGCTTAAATACGCCGAACAGGACGAGCATCACGCCTGCCATGAAACCGGCGACAAGTAAATTCTCAAAACCATACTGCATCACAATGGCAAATAAAATGGGAACAAACGCCCCCGTAGGCCCTCCGATCTGATATTTAGAGCCGCCCAACAGCGAAATCAGAATTCCGGCCACAATAACGGTATAAAGCCCGTATTCCGGACCGACCCCGGAGGCGATGGCAAAGGCCATGCCCAAAGGAATTGCTACAATTCCGACGACAATTCCTGCGACCAAGTCTTTCTGAAATTTCTGCAAATTGTATCCATGATATCTGCCGGAAAATTGCATGGTCAGCTGCATCCCCCTTTGACTGTTTCATAACCGTCAACCACAACATCCAGCGTCCCCGTCCCCGGATCAATCACCAGCCCGTGCACCGGCACCTCTTCAGGCAGGAGCGGATGGTGCCTGACCATATTCACGCTGTGAGCCACGCTTTCTTCGACGCTGTGAAAACCGGACAGCCATGTCTCCAAATCGACTCCCGCATGCTGCAAAAGGCTGAGACATTTCTCCTCCACGCCGCGCTCTTTTGCTTTATTTAATATGGAAGCCGCATTCAATCCCGACATCCCGCACTCGCGGTGACCTACGATGCAGACTTCCTCAGCCTGCAGTTCATAAACGGCAACCAAAATACTCCGCATGACACTTCCAAATGGGTGAGAAACAATGGCTCCCGCGTTTTTTATGATTTTGGCATCGCCGTTTCTGAGTCCCATCGCCTGCGGCAGAAGCTCCGTCAGCCTTGTATCCATACAGGATACGATGACAAGCTTTTTTTTCGGGAATTTTGTCGTTTGGTAAGGTTCATATTTCCTTTCTTGGACAAACTGCTGGTTGTGCTCCAAAATGCTTGATAAAGAAACCATTTTTCTAATCATCTCCCATCCGATTGTATTGCAAGCCTTCTTACCCAGCTTACAGTAAGGAATTATAGCACAGAAAAAGGCCTCAAAAGCGCTTTCAAAAAAAGACACGATAATTTAACTGTAAATTCAGATTATATTCATTTATATCTTTCAAAAATAATAAAATTTATCTTTATACAAACCTATAAAGCTTTTGAAAACAGCGGTCCCGCGCTTTTGCCTTTAGAAATATAGGCGGATTCTGTTATGGATTGGAGAAATCACACATGTATATCTCTTCTTCTTTTCATTTTGGGTTCAAAAGAACCAGAAATTAACCGAATGCGTTTGAATATTTCTCACTTTACCGCTTCTCTTATATAATAAAATAGAGATGAAAGACAAAGGAGGAGAAGCCCCGTTGAAACCATATGTATTCATCGCAAAACCGATACCGCCGGAAGTCGAACAAATGATAGGCGAGCATTGCCGCTATGACATCTGGAAAGAAGATACCATTTCAAAAGAAGAATTGTACGAGAAAATGAAGGATGCTGAAGGGCTGCTGACATCCGGAACGGCGATTGACAGTGATTTGCTGGATCACGCGCCGAAACTGAAAGTCGTCAGCAACAATTCGGTCGGCTACGATAATTTTAATATAGAAGAAATGAAAAGACGCGGGGTCGTCGGCACACATACGCCGTACACCTTGGATGACACGGTCGCTGATCTGGCTTTTTCATTAATCCTGTCTTCCGCCAGACGGGTTGCCGAATTGGATCGATTCGTCCGGGCCGGCAAATGGGGAACTGTTGAGGAAGAATCCCTTTTCGGTATGGATGTCCACCATCAGACATTAGGCATTATCGGCATGGGCAGAATCGGTGAACAAGCAGCCAAACGAGCAAAATTCGGCTTCGATATGGACGTGTTATACTATAACCGCAATAGAAAACCGGATGCTGAGAAAGAGCTCGGCGTTACATATGCCGACTTAGATACACTGCTGAAAACGTCAGACTTTGTGCTTTTAATTACGCCGCTTACTGACGAAACATATCATATGATAGGAGAACGGGAATTTAAAATGATGAAAGATACGGCATTTTTCGTCAATATTTCCCGGGGAAAGACGGTTGATGAAAAAGCGCTCATCCGCGCATTGCAGGAGGGCTGGATAAAAGGCGCCGGTTTAGATGTATTTGAAAAAGAGCCGATCGGTGAAGACAATCCGCTCCTCCAGCTGGAAAACGTCACATTGCTTCCGCATATCGGTTCAGCAACGGCTAAAATCCGTTTGAATATGTTCAAGCAAGCCGCCCAAAACATGATTGACGCCGTATACGGAAAAACACCAAAAAACCTCACGAAAGAATTTCAATGAGAGGAAAAATCCCGGTTGGTTCAGCCGGGGTTTATTTTTCGCTGGATCAAAAGTACTATTTTTAAATTCTATCTATTCCTTTCTTTCGATGCTGATACAATAAAAAGGAATCAGCTTCACATGATGAAAAATGGGAGGTATTGCTTTGAAAAAACGTTTATCATGGATTTCCGTATGTTTACTGGTGCTTTTCTCGGCGGCGGGGATACTGTTTTCAACGAATGCCAAGACGGAAACACCGTCTCACAAGGCACACACAGAAGCACAGGTTATCAACACATTTGATGGGGTTGCGGATTATCTTCTGACATATCACAAACTTCCTGATAATTACATTACAAAATCAGAGGCACAGGCCCTCGGCTGGGTAGCATCAAAAGGGAACCTTGCAGACGTCGCTCCGGGAAAAAGCATCGGCGGAGACATCTTCTCAAACAGGGAAGGCAAACTCCCGGCCAAAAGCGGGCGGACGTGGCGTGAAGCGGATATTAACTATACATCAGGCTTCAGAAATTCAGACCGGATTCTTTACTCAAGCGACTGGCTGATTTATAAGACGACAGATCATTATAAAACCTTTACGAAAATCAGATAAACCGAAACAAAAAACGGCTTCCCTGCGGGAGGCCGTTTTTTTCTGCAGGAAATCTGCAGGCTTTACATAAAATGAGTATTAAACTTTTCTTCAAACTCTGATCGGTCTATTCTGCTGTTTTCCGCTGTGCCATCGTGTTTTTTTATTGTTATATTGCGTTCAGACAGAACCATGTGCCCTTCCGGTGTCCGCTTAGAAGCAAGCAGGCGTTTGTTGAAAGGAGAGCGTTCATGTTCAAAGATTGTTTGTTTCATAGACTTGAGGTCCTTTTCATCGATTTCTTCAAGCGAAAATGCGTAACCTGTCTGCCAGCCGTCCCCTTTGTTCATTTCAAGCATGTATGTCCCGAATTCCGTCTCTTCTATCCTCACGCGGAACGCGCCGGCCGCTGATACCATCTCGTCTCCCGACATCGGCACAGGCTGCATGGCGAGATTGAGGCCGAAGCCTGCATCAGCGATGTACTCACTCCCCCCGGCGGAAAGAAGTACGGCCGCATGTGTGCCGGGCAGCGCCCAGCCGTTTTTCCAAACCGTTCCGCGGATCAATTTGACATCAAATCCGGCATCTTTCAGTATGAAATAAAGCAGTCCATTCAAGTCATAACAAAGGCCGCCATGAGGTTCCTTCACCATGTGCCGCCACAGTCCTTCTTTCGTGACGTCATATTCTTTTTTGGACAAAACCGCGCGATTTTCAAACGGAAACCGATACGCGAGTGCCTTTAAAAACTCCGGCAGGTTGCTGAAATCGAGGGAATCCTTTTCCCAGCCTATCGTTTGATAACAATCTTTCAGAAACTCATTCATCGTTCCGTCCCCCTTACAAAGTGTTTACACTTCTTCCTGCACATAAGCGGACAGCTTCTCCAGCGCTTCCTTTTCATCGTCGCCTTCAGCGATCAGAGTGACTTCCGTCCCCGTGCTGACCGCCAGACTCATTAATCCCATAATGCTTTTGGCATTCACTTTCTTGCCGTTTTTCTCAAGAAACACATCTGATGCAAAACGATTTGCCTCCTGTACAAACAATGCAGCGGGACGCGCCTGCAATCCCGTCTTTAAACGCACTTCCACTTTCTCCTGAACCATAAGATCTCCCCTTTTCTGTACGGTTATTTCAAAGTGATGCTTTGTCCTGTACGCAGCTGTTCTGCAATTTCATCGAGCTTTCTCAGCCTGTGATTGATGCCGGATTTGCTGATTTTCCCGCTTGCAACCATTTCCCCAAGTTCTTTCAGCGTGACTTCCTGATAATCAATCCGCAGCTGCGCAATTTCGCGAAGCTTTTCCGGCAGCGCTTCAAGACCGATCCGTTCATCAATGTATTTAATATTTTCCACCTGTCTGAGCGAAGCCCCGATGGTTTTGTTTAAGTTTGCTGTTTCACAATTGACGAGGCGGTTCACCGAATTTCTCATATCTCTGACAATCCGCACATCTTCAAAGCGCAGCAGTGAATTGTGGGCGCCGATGACATTCAGAAATTCAGTGATTTTTTCCGCCTCTTTTAAGTACGTAATATAGCCTTTTTTCCGTTCAAGCGTTTTGCTGTTCAGGTGGAATTCATTCAGCAGCGCGCATAATGAATCGTTATGTTCCTTATAAAGCGAGAAGATTTCCAAGTGGTATGACGATGTTTCAGGATTATTCACGGATCCCCCCGCCAAAAACGCCCCTCTCATATAAGAACGTTTGCAGCAGCGTTTCGCCACCAGTTCCTCAGAAATATTCCGCTCGAATACAAAGTTCTCCCCGAGGATTTTCAATTCCTCCAAAATCAGCTTTGCATTTTCAGAAAAGCGTACAATATAAACATTGTTTTTTTTCAGCCGCATTTTTTTTCTGACTAACAGTTCGACCGATACATCATATTGTTTCTTCAGCAATGTATAAATGCGGCGCGCAATCGCCGCATTTTCGGTTTGAACGTCAAGCACGAGATGGCGGTTTGAAAATGACAATGAACCGTTCATCCGAATCAGCGCGGACAGCTCCGCCTTGGCGCAGCAGTCCTTCACTTCCAGATTCGTCAGTTCTTTTTTGGTTTCCGATGCAAATGACATATTAGCCACCTCATTTCAAAAGACCTCTAGTCCCTTAATAAATCGACGAGAAGAGAAGCCACTTTATGTGTATCGTGACGGATTACGCCATTTTTATACGTGATAATCTGGTCTCTGATCACTTCAAGCCCCATGGCTTTCAGCTTTTCAACGTTAAATTCAACGGGCCGGGCCAGCTCTTTCGCATATTTGCTTTTGATTTCGTCAGGGATATCTTCATTATTGATTAAAATCGTATCGATAAACGGCTGCTCCATATGATCGTTCAGCGCCTTAACATGGTCGGCCGCGCTGTATTGAAGCGTTTCGCCGGGCTGCGTCATGACATTGCAGATATATACTTTTTTGGCCGCAGCCTTGACGACTTCCTCTCCGATTTTCGGCACGAGCAGGTTCGGGAGAATGCTTGTATACAGGCTTCCCGGGCCGATAATGATTAAGTCGGCCTGGCGGATCACGTCAATCGTCTCCGGCAGCGGATCAATTTTTTCAGGCGTAAGGAACACCCGTTTAATGCGCTGGCCGTAAGAAGGAATGGTCGATTCTCCGGAGACGACCTGCCCGTCCTCCATTTCGGCATGAAGAACGACGCTGGTGTTGGCAGCCGGCAATACTCTGCCGCGGACATTCAGCACTTTGCTCATTTCGGTGACAGCGTGAAAGAAATCACCGGTTATATTCGTCATCGCTGCCAAAATCAAATTGCCGAGCGAATGTCCGGTTAAGTCGCTTCCTTTGTTGAAACGGTGCTGAAACAGGTTTTCAACGAGCGGCTCAACATCTGACAAAGCAGCCAGTACGTTACGGATGTCACCCGGCGGCGGAATTTGAAGTTCATCCCGCAGACGGCCTGAACTTCCGCCGTCATCGGCAACGGTCACAATCGCCGTAATATCAACGGGCTTATGCTTTAATCCGCGGAGCAGCACGGACAAACCCGTTCCGCCTCCGAAGATTGCGATTTTCGGCTTCTTATTCATTTCCGGCTTCTCTTTTCAATGTCCCGGTGAGTAACATGAGTATAGAAATCCTTTTTAAAGTAATCAGCCAGATACTCAGCGAGTGTAACAGAGCGGTGCTGGCCGCCCGTACAGCCGATCGCGATGACAAGCTGGCTTTTTCCTTCCCGCTTATAAGACGGAAGCATAAAGCCGAGCAGATCAACAAGCTTTTCGATAAACTTTTGTGTTTCATTCCACTTCATCACATAAGATGAGACTTCCTCATCTTTCCCCGTAAGCGGCCTCATGCTTTCAATGTAGAACGGATTCGGCAGAAACCTTACATCAAACACGAGATCGGCATCTATCGGAAGACCGTATTTGAAACCAAATGACATCACGTTCACTGTAAAGGTCTCACCTTGGTTCGTGGCGAAATGCGCCACGATTTTTTCACGCAGATCACGCGGTTTCATATCCGACGTGTCATAGATCAGCTGAGAGCGCCCTTTCAATTCTTCAAGCAGCTGGCGCTCCAGTGCGATTCCTTCGAGAGGAAGCCCGGTAGCGGCCAGCGGATGAGAACGTCTCGTTTCTTTGTATCTCGTCACAAGGATGGAATCCTTCGCATCTAAAAAGAGAATGCGCGGTGTAATCCACGGATTTTCCGCCATTTCATCCAGCGCCTCAATCAGCCTGTCAAAAAATTCACGTCCCCGCAGATCCATGACAAGCGCGACCTTGCTCATTTTTGAACTTGATTCTTTCATCAGTTCCAAAAATTTCGGCAGCAAGGAAGGCGGCAGATTGTCGACGCAAAAATAGCCGAGATCCTCAAAGCTTTGAATGGCGACGGTTTTCCCCGCTCCAGACATTCCCGTTATAATGACGAGCTGAATATCATGATTTTCATTCACACTCATCTTTCTCCCCCCTGAGGTCTTTCTTTTATTTGATAAGCTGCGGATCTAAACGATAGCTGAGCAGCTCGAAGTCCGGCGTATACGTAAAGGTGCCGTGCAAAAGCCCTTGGCCCTTGATCATAAAATCAAGGATATGTCCGTCTCCGGGTGCCATCGGAAGGCTGTGGATATCTTTCACGTCATGCCACTTCAGAATGCCTTCCTCTGATTCAGCGACATTCCGCCCCGTGTAGGAATCGGCGACAAAAGTAAACATCATCCACTCTGACACGATTTGTTCCTGTTCCTTAATAATAAAGGTAAACACGCCTTTTAACTGCGGATTTAATATATAAATTCCCGTCTCTTCTCTGTACTCTCTGATGACGGAATCTCTGACTGATTCACCGCTCTCCATCTTCCCGCCGGGCGCGACCCACCAGCCCCGTCTCGGCTTTTGGAGAAGGAGAACCTGATCATCTGACTGCAGCACACAATTTGTCACTCTTTGCACAAGTACGTCACCTAACCTTCTCAACAAATCATCGTCTCTTCATTATACCGTTTCGGCATGTCTCTCACAATGCAGAGACACCGACATCCTTTTCTTTTATTTGACAGAAAACAAAAATTTACAAAAAAAGGGCACGGATACTGGAATCCGTGCCAAGGTGTATTCATATAAAAAGGGGGTCAATTACTACATTCATCTTAAAACATCAGTATTTCACCCGTGTTACAGCGGAATTAAAAGCCAGTAACGATTCAAAAACTGAACATTACAGCGATTATTTAACGGTTTTGAGCGTCTCCTGAAGCTCTTCCACATAATGCTGAACGCTTTGGGCCGCAATACTTCCGTCACCTGTCGCCGTAACGATCTGGCGGAGTGATTTTTCACGGATGTCTCCCGCAGCGAAAATGCCGGGAACTTTCGTTTCCATTTGATCATTTGTTTCAATGTAGCCTTCTTCATTTGTGATGCCCAAGTTTTCGAACGGTTTAGAAAGCGGAAGCATGCCGATATAAATAAAGACGCCGTCAGCTTTGAATTCTTCCTCTTCTCCCGTCACAGTATCCACAAGTGTCAGTCTGCCGACTTTTCCGTTTTCTTCATGGATTTCTTTTACGGTTTTATTCCATTCGAAATCAATTTTGTCATTGTCAAAGGCACGCGCCTGAAGAATGCTTTGCGCACGCAATTTATCACGTCTGTGAACGATGGTGACTTTTGAAGCGAAGCGTGTCAGATAGACGCCTTCTTCCACAGCCGAGTCTCCGCCGCCGACTACGACAAGCTCTTTATTTTTAAAGAATGCGCCGTCACATACCGCACAGTACGATACGCCGCGGCCGCCAAGTTCTTTTTCCCCGGGAACGCCGATCTTTTTGTATTCCGCTCCGGCAGAAATGACGATGGCGCGCGCTTTATATTCTTTTGAACCGGCTTTGACCGTTTTATATTCTTTACCGTCGACAATTTCTTTAATATCGCCGTATGCATATTCCGCACCGAATTTTTTCGCATGTTCAAACATTTTATTAGAAAGTTCAGGGCCGAGAATGCTTTCAAAACCCGGATAGTTTTCAACATCCTCTGTATTAGCCATCTGGCCGCCCGGAATTCCTCTTTCGATCATTAATGTGGATAAGTTCGCTCGTGATGTGTAAACGGCAGCGGTCATCCCCGCCGGACCCGCGCCGATAATGATCACATCATAAATTTTTTCTTCTGACACCATGATTCACTCCTTTTCGAAATGGGGCGCACCCTATATGAATAAGAATCCCCATCAATCGTATTCCTTACCCATATCCTATAAAATCTGAGGGCGATTCGCTATTTTTTTGCTCATTTTTCTGAGAAAACGTGATTAGGCATCTCCTGAGCGGGTATACAAATAAAGAAAGAGCCTTCCGGGATGGAAGGCCCTTGTCTTATTCATTATTGCACGACACGTCTTACATTGCCGTTGAATACTTTTTTCCAGTAAGGGTTGCTCATAGAATCGATGGATACACCATGAGATGTATTATCGTTCAGGAATGTCCCGTTACCTAAGTAGATGCCGACGTGGCCGTTTGTTTTATACGTATCGAAGAATACTAAGTCTCCGCGTTTCATGTCAGACGCGCTGACTGCTTTACCTCTTCCGATTAGCGTATCTGTGCTTGTGCCGCTTACAGGTCCGAGGTTAACGCCTGCGTTAGCATAAGCCCAGCGTACAAATGAAGAGCAGTCAAAGATACGGTTGTTAATATCAGATTGTGTGCGTCCGCCGCCGAACTTGTACGGAGATTGACCCACAAGGCTTGATCCTACGCTGATCGCGCCTTCAATACCGCCTGAATTTGAGATAACAGATCCGCCGTCAGAATCATCTGAACCGCCGCTGTTATGAGATGAGCCGCCTGAAGTGCCCGATTTGCTTGAGCTGTCAGATGAATCAGATGATGTTGAAACAGCCGCTTTTTTCACAGTTTTAACCGCTGCCGGCTGGCTGTCATCTGTTTGGTTTTGGTCTTCAGAGGCTTTTTGCGCTTCTTCCTGCTTTTTGATCAGGGCAGCCGCTGCAGCCTGCTCAGCTTTAATGCGCTTCTGTTCTTTTTCAGTGTCAGCTTTTGCGTTTGCAAGCTGTGACGCTTCTTTTTTCAGATCAGAGATAGCGGCAGCCGCTTTTTTCTGACCGTTTTTCGCTTCGTCGAAAAGCTTGTCTTTCTGATCAAGCTGTTTGTTCAGGTCTTTTTGCATAGACTCTAGCTTCGCAAGGTCGTCCTGGACTTTTTTCAGCTTCACGTTAAGCTCAGCTTCCGCATCTTCGAGTTTCGCTTTATCCTGCTCCTGCTGTTTGATCAGGTCTTTATCCGCATCAACGATAGAAGATACCGCAGTCGCACGTGAAATGAAGTCCCCGAAGCTTGTCGCCCCTAAAAGAACATCTATGTATCCTTGAGAACCGCCGTTTTCCTGTAAAGAACGAACGCGTTTTTTCAGGATTTCATTGCGTTTTTCAATACGCGCTTCTGTTTCTTTGATTTCTTTTTTCAAATCAGCGATGCGCTTTTTCGTTTTTTCATTTTCAGCTTTTTTATCTTCAATTTTATTACTTGTATCCAACGCTTTTGCGTTAATGTCTTTCAGTTCTTTTTCAATCTTAGCCTGCTTGTCCTGAAGTTTAGACAATTCCTTTTCTTTTGCATCAAGGCTTGAAGCCACCTCAGATTGCTTGCTTTCGATTTTTGCTTTTTTGCTGTCTAATGTTTCCGCCGATGCAGTTTTTGTAAATGGGATCAAAAAACTGCTTGTCCCGATGACGGAAGCCAAACCAAGTGTTAATAAACTCTTTTTCACTTTTTCTTTCCTCCCTTTTACTTTAAACCTGTTCTCATTTGGAATTCTATTATGAACATCAAAGTTACGCTTCCTCACATACCCGTGAGGCTGATGATTTTTATGTATGAATCTTTTAATCTTTTAAATTGGTATAGATTATACAGCACATGTAAAATAAACTAATCTCTTATGTACGAGAATCATTATACCATCATGTTTCGACAATTTTTATTACAGTTATATTTCAATGTGATTGCAAATCTCATATTTTGCAAAATAAACGGTGCTGGCGGCCTGATTTCGGTTCAAAAAGCAAAAAAAAGACGTATAAAAATCTCTTTTTCCGGCAGTAAAGTTCTGTTTTGCCCCTTTCTGATAAAAAAAGAACCGACTCTTTATATAGAAAGAATCGGTTTTATTCTAATATATCATCTATTTGTCTGATGTATTTTGACAGTGTTGCCGGAGATACACCGTAAACGGCGGCCGTATCTTTTTTTGTCGTTTTTTCGCCGTTCGCTTCTTTCCATACGTATGCGATGGCTGCGGCCCATGCCCGCTCATTCTGTACGGCAGCGGCGGCGCGGATGTGCTGAATGACGTGAAAAACCCAGCAGCTCATGACGTCAGTCTTTAAACTGCCGGCATCCGCTTTCTCCAGCAGCTTGACCGTCCGATACGTAAACAAAGCATCATGAGAAACGCCTGAAGCGCCTTCTTCACCGGAAAGCAGCAGTCTGACGAAGTCTTGTTCAAACGGTGAAGCAGCGCGTTTTGCCGTCAGAACTTTTTCAAGCTGGTTTCGCTCTCCTTCAGCGCTGCTGATATAATAGGCGGCGAGCCGCTGTTCAAGTGCAGCAGGCAGAGGTTCCTGCCGTTCTGCCCAAGGCGCGGACCGGTCTGATTCGGGAAATTCGGTTTCGGCCTTTCTCCAAATGGTTTCGGCAAATTCTGTGCGGCCTGTCCCGTAGGCTGAGGCGGCCAGCCAGTAATAAAACGTGTCGTCGCCTTCAAACCCGCTTTTGTAGAGAGACCGGAGCCATTTATAGCCGAGATCATGTCTGCCGACAAGCGCCAGCGTCGCCCCCAGCTTGTAGCGCTGTTCGAATAAAATCGGATACACATTGGAGAGCCTTTCGCTCAATTCCCCGACTTTTTCATCTTCTCTCTCGTAATAGCAGAATACCAGGTAGTTGCACAAGGCATGGAGATTGCCTTCATTTTTCTCAAGCACTTCGAATACCGTCTGTTTCGCTTTTGTGACATTGCCTGAGTAAAAGTAAGCGAGCGCAAGGTTGTTGTACGCGGACCAAAGCTCGGGATAATCGGCTGTAATCTCTTCAAGCATGACAACCGCTTCATGAAGCTGGCCGCTCTCAAGAAGCGTTTTTGCCCGGTCCTGCCTGATCAGCAATTCATCCTGGTCATAGAGCGATTCGTTTTCACCCGCTTCACCGAAATCCAAAAGCTCCATCAGATTTTCTATCTCTTCGCTGAATTCTCCGTCCGGTTCGGCATCTGAATAAGCCGCGGCTTCTTTGTATGCTTCCTGAAAGAGCCCCAAATGCGCGAAATTGTTCGCTTTAAAGTAATGACACTCGGGCATTTCTTCTTTCAGGTTCACCATAATAAAGTCGAACAGCTCATTTGACTGCTGGTAGTGGCCCATTTCAGAATAAATGACGGCCAGCCGGGACAGCATTTCGGAATCATTCGGCTCGAGGTGAACGGCCCTCTGAATCAGTTTGCTGGCCCGTTTTAAATTCCGCTCTTTATATGCTTTTAAGCCTTTATGAAAAAAATATTGTCCATCCTGAAGCAGCTGGACAATTTGTGCGTGCTTTTTATGTTCAGAAGTGTGTTTTCCCACAAATATCCTCCGTTTTATACGTATTACCGTCAGTAGTATACCATAAAACGGTTTCGCCTCAATAGTTCAAAAGACAGAATCAGCTTCGTTTTTTACTGGCTGGTTCGACCAGATTTTAGCTGTTTTTTTCATGCGGATCGGCAGGAAGGGTGACGCGGAAAAGGGTTCCTTCGCCGCGCTTGCTTTCTACCTCTATCGCACCGCCGTGCAGCTCGGCGATTTTTTTGGCGATGGACAGGCCGAGGCCGCTGCCCCCTGCGTTTCTCGCCTTATCCGCTTTATAAAACCGTTCAAATACGCGCTCCGCCTGCTCAGGCTCCATTCCGATTCCGTTGTCGGCGATTTCGACAGCCGCCGACTCCGGCAAATCAACAATTTTAACGGATATACGGCCTCCCTCACCGGTAAACTTCACGGCATTGTGAATCAGATTCATCCATACTTGGCTGAGCAGCGCCTCATCTCCGTACACATACGACTCCTGTAAATCGATGAGAAATTCAATCTGTTTGGCGGACCACTCAGGCTCACAGGTCAATATAGTACGCCGCAGCTGTTTGTCAATGCGAAACGGTTTTTTTTGAATCGGTTCGGTTTGGCGTTCGAGTGCAGTGAGCTTCAGCAGATTTTCACTGATTTTGGATAAGCGTTCTGTTTCTGTCTCGATGATGTGTAAGTAGCGCCCCCGCTCCTCATATGATAAATCCGGTTTTTTCAGGAGGTGCGCGTACCCCTTTAATGAAGTAAGCGGGGTTTGGATTTCATGGGAAACATTCGAAATAAATTCTTGTTTCAGTTTTTCCATTTCGCTCAGTTCCGCGGCAAGTGTCGACAGTTCATCAGCCAATTTTGTCACGGGGTGGTCCCGTTCAACCTTCTCCATTTTCCTGGAGGCGGCTGCGGTGAAGTTGCCGCTCGACATTTGCTTGATCGTGGCGGTCAGCGAATCCCAGATCGCATGATGTCTTTCACGTGCTGACTTTGAAAAAATAAACATCGTGACAAACAGCAGGCCGAAAACAAGCCAAAGCGTGAGAATCTGCTGGACGTAGGGCACAAGCAAAATCGGCCATATGAGACCGAATCCCTGAACGATCAGGTGGGCCGCGAGCCATAAGAATGCGGTGACGGTGAGAAGGATGATGATTCTTCCAGCCGTTCTGAAGATCCGTTTCACCCTGTCACCACAAACCGATAGCCGAGCCCCCGCACCGTATGAATGGCAAAAGGATAGTCTTTTTCCGGAAACCGTTCTCTCAGCCTTTTAATATGCACGTCAACCGTCCGCTCATCACCTTCATAATCAAAGCCCCAAATATCTTCTATTAAATGTTCTCTAGAAAACGTCTTATTCGGGTAACTGGCGAGCTTGAATAAAAGCTCAAATTCGCGCCGGGGCAGCGTCATTCCCGCTCCGCCGCCGCGCGTTACGGTGCGGGATTGCTTATCTAATGTGACCGTTCCGACGGTCAGCAGTTTTTCAGCGGTGATCCGGTACCGTTTCAGCAATGCTTTGACCCTCGCTTCAAGCTCAAGCGGCTCAAACGGTTTGACGAGATAATCGTCCGCTCCGGAAGTAAAACCTTGCACTTTGTCCAGTGTTTCGCCTTTTGCCGTCAGCATCAAAATCGGAATATCCGTAAAGCTGCGGACGGCTTCACTGACTTCAAACCCGTCCATTTTCGGCATCATCACATCCAGTATGACAAGATCAACAGGTGTTGATTCTATCAGCCGCACCGCCGCTTCTCCGTCTTCAGCTTCTGCGACGTCAAAGCCGCTCTGCTCCATCATAAGGCGGACAAGCTCACGGATATGGCGGTCATCATCCGCAACCAATATGACAGCCATAAAAATCCCTCCTTCTGATTTTTTCACTCATCATCTTTTAATGAATCGACATGATTTTTATAAGCCGTCTGATCTTTTCATTATCTCCTGTATCGACATACACTTTTTTTGTATGGCGGATCATCTCCTCCGTCACTTCTTTCATTACGCCTTTTTCAGAAGACTCCCAGCGCAAAGGAACATTGTATACCTGAATGGTGCCGTCGCCGTTGCTGCTGTAAGTGACCGCCCCATCAACTAAACGGGAACCGGCTAACTGAGTAACATCTTCCGGATAGCGGGCGCTCGTACGATCGTCAGGATTGACGAGTGCTCCGGCCGGAATGCGGCGAACGTTCAATTCATCTATCAGCTGATTTTCCCCAAGCTGCAGCCAGACGCGGGCATATTCAATTTGCAGAGGAGAATAATCTGCCGCGATGCTGTCTGGTTCGCTTTTGTCCGCAGAGATGTGATGTGAATCTTTGTTTACAGCTTCGTTTTTTTCTGCCGGTGATGCTGTTTCAGTCTTGTTTATGCTGCTTCCCCCGGCCGGACTTGAAGAATGGGCCGGCTCTTCGTCGTTACCGCCCGTACACCCGGCAGTCATGAATACGAGCAGCACGGCAGCGTGACAATAAAAAATCGTTGTGCGTTTTTTCATGATTTAACCCCCGCTTCCAATGAATAGGATTCCGGCTGCAAAATAAAAAGCAGCTTTTTCAGCTGCTTTCTATTCCTAAAGTCTTGCTTTACACAGCTTTGTTTTCTAAATCGGCATTCAGCTTCAGCTGCTGTTCCGCAAAATCGCGGTACAGCGCATGGGATGCCATTAATTCATGGTGTGTGCCCCGTCCGGTGATTTCCCCCTGTTCAACAAAGAGAAGCTGATCTGCATCCACAACCGTGGATAAACGGTGGGCAATCACAATGGTGGTGCGCCCTTCCATTAAGACTTCGAGCGCCTGCTGCACCCATTTTTCAGATTGGCTGTCCAGACTGGATGTCGCTTCATCAAGCATCAGAATACTCGGATTGCGGAGAAGTGCTCTGGCAATGGCAATGCGCTGGCGCTGTCCGCCTGAAAGCATAATCCCCCGTTCACCGACCTCGGTTTCAAATTTCTTCGGTAAGTCTTCAATAAATTGCAGGGCGTAGGCCATGTCAGCCGCTTGTCTCAGTTCCTCATCAGTCACCTCGCGTTTTAATCCATAGCAGATATTATCGCGGATGGTGCCTGACATTAACGGGCTTTCTTGCGACACGTAGCCGATATGCTCCCGCCATGATTCAAGAGAATACGCATCAATCGGTTCGTTTCCGAGCAAGATGCTGCCGGCCGTCGGATTGTAGAATCGTTCCAGTAGCTTAAATAACGTTGTTTTCCCGCCGCCGCTCGGTCCGACAATCGCGGTGACTTTGCCGGCATCAATCGTTGCCGTAATGTCTTTTAAGATGGTTTGATCTTTTTTGTAGCCGAATGAGACTTGTTCAAGCTTAATCGGCTGATCTGCGTTTTCAATGATTTTTCCGGTTTGGATATCTTCTTCTTTTTCTGCAAGAATGTGAATCATCCGTTCCGTTGCGCCGACGGATTTTTGAAGCTGTGTAAAAAATGAAGTGATCTGGCCCATCGGCATAATGATCTGAAACAAATACAGAATAAAGGCAACGAGCGCGCCGGCTGTCAGTTCACCGGATGACACCTGCATTCCGCCGTACCCGATGACAGCGACCAGCGCCGCCATTAATACAAGTGTAATGAGCGGGCCTACGAGCGACTGCACCTTCGCTTCACGCAGACCGAGTTTAAAGAGCGCCATGATGCCGGCTTTTCCGCGGCCGTATTCCGCTTCTTCAGCGTTTGAGGCTTTCACAAGTCTGATTTCCGGAAGGATGTGGTTTAATAATCCGGTGAATCTCGCCGTCTCATCCTGTGTCTCCCGAGAAATTTTAAACATTTTCCGGCCGATCGGCACTAAAATAACCGCAGCCAGCGGCACGACGATCAGCACGAGCAATGTGAGCTTCCAGTTCATGAAAAATAAGATCGTCAGTGACCCGATAACGGAAATGATTCCGGTAATAAATCCGCTGATATTGTTGGTGATCAGCTCTTTTACCACCATCGTGTCATTGGTGACACGGCTGATCGTTTCTCCCGTGGCGTTTTTGTCAAAATAAGAGACAGGCAGTTTAATTAACTTCTGCCACAACAAATCACGCAGTCCCGAGATGATTTTCTGGCCGCTGTAGTTCAGGGCGTAGGTGGCGTAGGCGCTTAATGCAGCCTGTACGATAAACACGGCTGCGATGATTCCGATCTGCACGCCTGACAGCGACGACATGGAAAAGCCGTCGACGAGCTGCTTTGTCAACAGCGGAATCAGCAGGCTGACGAGCGTTGTCACAATACTGAGAGACAGCGCGAAGGCCAGCATTCCGTAGGATGGTTTTGTTTTTTTGACTAATGAAAAGAATGAGCTGAATTTCCCTTTAGGTTTTGGTTGTTTATTCGGCATATGTTTTCCTCCTATATCACTGTTTATACTATAACGGATGTGCATGAACGGAATATGAACAAAACGTATATTTTTGATAAAAACCAAAATAAACTCTATTAGTCAATATTATCAAATTCATCTGCCTCCGGTTGCAGAAATAAGGAATATTTTATTGAATGTTTAAGTTCGGGCATATTTAAAAACCTCACGGAGCTCTCCGTGAGGTTTGTTTTACTCAGATGCTGAATGGCGTTTCGCAAGAACGTCAAGCACGTCGTCCAAAGGAAGCGACTGTTCACGCAGAAGAACGAGCAAATGATACAGCAAATCTGCCGCTTCCCATTTTAATTCTTCATGATCGCGGTTTTTCGCGGCGATGATCACCTCTGCGGCTTCTTCGCCGACTTTTTTGAGAATTTTATCGACGCCTTCCCGAAACAGAT
Source organism: Bacillus sp. CIS52 (assembly GCF_053545315.1). NCBI lineage: Bacteria > Bacillati > Bacillota > Bacilli > Caryophanales > Bacillaceae > Bacillus > Bacillus sp. CIS52. The sequence goes on along the minus strand of NZ_JBIUFR010000001.1, from coordinate 1,600,364 downwards.
ACGTTGTGTAGGCCCCCTCAGGCATCTCCGCCTGCCGTTTGGCGATTACGCTTTCCAGTTCGTTTAAGATGCCGAAACGATCCTGCGCGTCCGCTTTTTCCGGAGAAAAGCAGCTGTAGCTTCCCTTATGGCATGCGGGTCCTGAAGGCTCCGCAAGCACAAGGAGGGCATCTTGATCGCAATCATAGCGGATGGCTTTCACCTTTTGGGTATTCCCCGACGTCGCTCCTTTATGCCACAGCTCCCCGCGTGAACGGCTGTAAAACCAGGTTTCTTTCGTTTCTATCGTTTTTTCGTAGGATTCACGATTCATATAAGCCAGTGTCAGTACTTCTTTGCTTGCCGCATCCTGTACGATGGCGGGAATCAGCCCGGCCTCGTCAAACCGCAGTTCATCTGCCCGTTTCATCTCACATTCACCCCGTGTTTCTTCATATAATCTTTCACTTCTTTTATAGATGTCTCTTTGTAATGGAAAATGGAAGCTGCAAGCGCGGCGTCCGCTTCACCGATCGTGAAGGCTTCAAGCATATGGCGCGCGCTGCCGGCTCCCCCTGACGCAATGACGGGCACCGGGACGGCACGTGAGACAAGTTTTGTAAGCATATGGTTAAAGCCTGTTTTCTCACCGTCAGCGTCCATGCTTGTCAGCAGGATTTCACCCGCTCCCCGTTTGACGGCTTCTTTTGCCCAAGCCGTGACTTCCCACTCGGTTTTCTTTCTGCCGCCGTGTGTGTACACTTTATAGCAATCCGAATCTTCGTCATACTTTGCGTCAATCGCCGCTACGATGCATTGCGAGCCGAAAAACTCAGCTCCTTCCGTAATCAGCTCGGGACGGAGGACGGCCGCTGTATTAACGGATACTTTATCAGCGCCCGCGCGAAGCATTCTTTTCATATCGCTTAATTGATTGATTCCGCCGCCGACCGTAAACGGAATCGCCAGTTTTGCCGCAACCTGCTCCACGACGTCAGCCATCGTCTTCCGGCCTTCATGAGAGGCGGAAATGTCGAGAAAAACAAGCTCGTCAGCGCCCTCCCTGTCATAGGCTTCGGCCAGCTCGACAGGATCGCCCGCATCCTTCAGCCCGAGAAATTGAATACCCTTGACGACGCGTCCTTCTTTCACATCGAGACACGGAATGATTCGTTTCGTGATCATGCGTCCTTCACCCCGCTGAGTGCTTCAGCCAATGAAAATTGTTTTGTATACAGCGCTTTTCCGATAATCGCTCCCGATACGCCGGCGTCTTTGAAGCGGGCCAGCGCTTTGAGGTCGGCGACTGAGCTGACACCGCCTGAGGCGATGACGTTTTTCCCCGTTGCTTTTGCAAGCTGAACGGTGCTTTCGATGTTCGGGCCTGACAGCATGCCGTCAGTCGCAATATCCGTGAAAATGAAGATTTCCGCTCCTTCCTCCGCCAATTCACGGCCCAAATCGGACGCTTTTACCGAAGATGTTTCCAGCCACCCTTCCGTCGAGACATACCCGTTTCTCGCATCGAGACCGATGGCGATTTTCCCGCCGTATTGTTTCAGCATGCTTTTCACAAACGCCGGATCGGAAACGGCCGAGCTGCCGAGAATGACGCGATCAGCGCCTTGTGATAAGTAGCCGTATACATCCGCTTCAGAACGGATTCCGCCGCCGATCTCAACCTTGACATCAAGCTGCCGGACGATGTCCAGAACATGCCTGTCGTTTACTTTCCTTCCCTCTTTCGCGCCGTCAAGATCCACGAGATGAATCCATTCGGCACCTTCGTTTGCAAATTGGGCCGCCATGTCTAAAGGTGAGTCTCCGTAGATCGTTTCCTTGCCGTAATCACCTTGAATGAGGCGGACGCATTTGCCGTTTCTCATATCGATTGCCGGATATAATGTAAAAGCATTCATTTCTTCACCTTCTGTTCCGCTGCCATTTTTGTAAATTGCGTTAAGATCGCCATTCCGGCCGTGCCGCTTTTTTCTGGGTGAAACTGCGCTCCGAAGACATTGCGTTTCCCGACGACCGCAGGAACACGAACGCCGTACTCAGCGCTTGCCAGAAGATCGCCTTCTTCCATCCCGTCTATATAATAGGAATGGACAAAATAAACAAAGCCTTCTCCCGCTTCCGAAAGCAAAGGAGATGTTTGGTGAACCGCCAGCCGGTTCCAGCCCATATGCGGCACCTTCAGCTTATTTCCTTCGGCATCCCTGTCTTTGAGTCTCACTGCTTTTCCGGCTAATAAACCAAGTCCTTTTGCAGAGCCGTTTTCGCTGCTTTCTTCGAAAATGAGCTGCATGCCGAGGCAGATGCCAAGAAGCAGCTTCCCTTCGTCAACCATACGGTGTATGAATTGATCAAGCTTCGTGCTGCGTAAATTGTCCATGGCGTCACTGAATGATCCGACACCGGGAAGAATAAAAGCATCCGCTTTTTCGAGCTCTTCCGGCCGGTCTGAAACGACATACGGGACGCCGACGCGTTCCAGCGCCTTCGACACGCTGAATAAATTGCCCATTCCGTAATCAATTACACCGATCATTTACAGCATCCCTTTCGTAGACGGCACACCCTTGACGCGCGGGTCAATGGATGACGCTTCGTCCAGCGCTCTGCCAAGCGCCTTAAACACGGCTTCTATCATATGATGCGTATTTGTGCCGTAATGAACGATGACGTGCAGATTCATTCTCGCTTCGAGCGCCAGTTTCCATAAGAATTCATGTACCAGCTCGGTATCAAACGTTCCGACTTTCGCTTGCGGAAATGCAGCGCGCATCTCAAGGTGCGGCCGGTTGCTCAGGTCTACGGCGACTTGGGCGAGCGCTTCGTCCATCGGCACAAGCGCTGATCCGTACCGTTTGATTCCTTTTTTATCACCGAGCGCCTCCAAAAAAGCCTGCCCTAAGCAGATGCCGATATCTTCAGTCGTGTGGTGATCATCTATCTCCGTATCGCCTTTTGCGTCAACGGTTAAATCAAATTGTCCGTGCTTTGTAAACAAATCAAGCATATGAGTCATAAACGGCACATCCGTGCTGATATCGGCTTTTCCTTCTCCGTCAATACCGAAAGCCAGCTTAATATCCGTCTCATTTGTTTTTCTGGCGCGTTCCGCTTTTCTCATCGGTCATTTCCTCCGTTTCTCGCTTCAATCGATCTTGCGTGCGCTTCAAGCCCTTCCAGTCTCGCAAAGGCGGCAATGCTGTCCGCGTGGGTTTCAAATGCCTTCCGGCTGTATGAGATGATGCTCGATTTCTTTTGAAAATCCGTGACATTCAGCGGGCTTGAAAACCGCGCCGTCCCGTTTGTCGGCAGAACGTGATTCGGTCCCGCAAAATAATCGCCGACCGGTTCAGCGCTGTATCGCCCTAAGAAAATCGCTCCCGCGTGCCTGATGCTTCCAAGCAAAGCCTCCGGCGAATGCGTCATGATTTCTAAATGCTCAGGCGCCAGCGCATTCACCGTATCCACCGCATCCTCCATCGTTTCCGCGATGTAAATATGGCCGTGATCTTTGATCGATGCTTCGGCGATTTCTTTACGCGGCAGCGTCTGAAGCTGTTTATCCACTTCACCTGATACCGCTTCTGCAAGCTTCCGTGAGTCGGTGACAAGCACGCATGAGCTGAGCATATCGTGTTCGGCCTGAGAAAGCAGGTCAGCGGCAACTTCTTCGGGCACCGCCGTATCGTCTGCCAGGACTGCGATTTCACTTGGCCCGGCTATCATGTCAATATCCACATCGCCGAAGACTTCGCGCTTCGCCAGCGCCACAAAAATATTGCCGGGACCTGTAATCTTATCAACAGGCTGTATCGTTTCCGTTCCGTAAGCGAGCGCGGCAATCGCCTGCGCGCCTCCCGCTTTGTAAATTTCCTTTATGCCGAGCTCAGACGCTGCCGCCAGAACGCCCGGCGAAAGGCTGCCGTCTTTTCCCGGCGGACTGACGAGAACGATCCGCCCCACTCCCGCAGCGAGAGCGGGGATGACATTCATTAAAACGGAAGACGGATAAGCGGCCGTCCCGCCCGGCACATATACGCCCGCGGAATCAAGCGCCGTTATTTTCTGCCCGAGCATCGTGCCGTCTTTACGATGGTAAAACCAAGAGGATTGCAGCTGGCGCTCGTGATATTCTTTAATATTGGCAATTGCCTGCTTGATCACTTCCAGCAGCTGATCATCAAGCAGACGGTACGCCTCTGCGATTTCTTCTGCGCTCACCGCCAACTGTTCCAGGCTGATGCCGTCAAATGTTTTTGTATAGGCCAAAACGGCTTTGTCGCCGTTTTTTCTGACGTCTTCAATAATCGCCCTGACGGTTTTCCGCTGCTCTTCGGTTCCGCTGTCAATGGAACGCTTCAGTGAAAACCGGTCGCTTTTTTTTATTGCGGTTATTTTCATTTTGCCGTTTCTCCTTCCACAACCCTGGCCAGCCTGGCAGCCATTTCGTCGATGACGTCATCCTTCATGCGGTAGCTGACTGGATTGACGATAAAACGCGATGTGATGTCACAAATGTGTTCTGATTCAACGAGTCCGTTTTCCTTTAATGTCCGCCCTGTTGATACGATATCCACGATTCTGTCAGCAAGCCCGATTAAAGGCGCCAGCTCAATGGAGCCGTTCAGCTTGATGATTTCCACCTGCTCGCCCTGCTCTCTGAAATAACTTGACGCAACATTCGGATATTTCGTCGCAATCCTCGGGGCGACACCGTTCCAATCCGCTCCCGGAAGCCCCGCAACGGCGAGATGGCATTTGCTGATATTCAGATCGAGCACCTCATACACGTCACGCTCTTCTTCAAGCATGACATCCTTTCCGGCAATACCGGCATCAGCGACGCCATGTTCGACATAAGTCGTGACGTCCATCGGCTTCGCTAAAATAAAGCGGAGATTTTCTTCAGGAACATCGATGATCAGCTTTCTTGATTCCTCAAACTCCTCGGGCAGCCTGTATCCGGCCTGCCGCAGCAATCCGGCCGCTTCTTCGAATATCCGCCCTTTTGGCATTGCCATTGTGAGTACCTTACCCATTTTGCTCTTCCTTTCTGGCACCGATAAAGTATGTGACTTTTGTGAATGATTTTGTCATATGATCGATATTTTCAATGCCCGCCAAATCCTGCAGGACGACCTTTCTGCCTCTTGCCCTTTCTTCCTCCGCGAATAAAATGGCCTGCGCCCGCTGCTCCTTGCTGAAAATAACGGCGTCCGCCTCGCTTGTTTCTTCCTGGATGCCGAGCGCTTCAATCAGCCTGTCGATACGGAGTCCGAAGCCCGTGGCGGGAGCAGGGCTGCCGAAATGGCCGAGAAGATTGTTATAGCGGCCACCGCTTCCGATGACAAACCCGACATTTGCCGCATACACTTCGAATAAAATTCCCGTGTAATAACTCATATGGCTGACCATGTTCAGATCAAGGCGGATATGCTCGGCACACCCGTAATCTTCAAGAATGTCCCATAGGTCTTCCAGCTCCTGAATCACGCTTTGCCCGGAGATGCCGATGATCTCCTCCGCTTTGGCGCAGATCTCTTTTCCGCCGCGCAATTCCAAAAGTCCGAGCAGCCGGCTTTTGTCTATTGAAGAAAGCGGAAGCGATTTGACATGTTCTCTGTACCCCACATAATTCTTTTCAAAGAGAAAGCGCCGCAGGACATCCGCCCGCTCGGCATTGCCCAGCACCTCGACAAACAGCTCATCTGCGAGTCCTGCATGGCCGATCGCGATTTTAAATTGGTGCAATCCCGCGTTTTTCAACGCGCCGGCCGCGAGTGCAATCACCTCAGCGTCCGCACTTGTTGATCCGTCGCCGATCAGCTCCGCGCCGACCTGTTCGAATTCGGCCGGACGTCCGCCTTCCCGTTCTTGAGCGCGGTAAACGCTTGCCGCGTATCCCGCTCTGAGCGGATGATTATTTTTGTGCAGCTTAGACGCCGCCACCCGGGCAATCGGTCCGGTCATGTCAGGCCGAAGCACAAGCGTTTTTCCATCCTGATCGAGAAGCTTAAACAGCTGCTGTTCTTCAATGGCTGACTGGACACCCACTGTTTCATAAAATTCAAGGGTCGGAGTCTCCATAAACTGATAACCCCATTTATCAATTAAATCCGTCAGTGTGGAACGGACTTTCTTCTTTGCTTCGTATAAACCGGGAAGCGTATCTCTCATGCCATGCGGTTTCTCAAACATAAACATTGCCTTTTGCACCTCCGCTTTGTCTGAAGGAAAATTCCGAATCCTTTAGTTCGCTAATATGATAATATGTTAGCAGATAAAAGAATGGATTGCAATGCCCAATGTCCGCCTATTCTTTCCCATATTGATGACTAAATCATGAACAAATCTGTAAACATAACAGAACAATCTAATCATATTGAACAGAAGTGCTATAATACATAGAATAGCTTCATCAGAAACAAGGGAGAATAATTGATAATGAAGACGCTTGGAACATTATGTGTGCTGATTCTGACAGCCGTCCTTGTCTATCTGGGATATAACATCTATACAAACGATATTCATTTGAATTTTTTCAATCAGCAGTCCGACGAGCCTGATGAGAAAACACCGTTAAAAGGGAGCGCGTCACCGCTGAATGTCGTTTTGTACAGACAGATGGATTCACCCAAACTGTACAATGGCTGTGAGGTGACAAGCCTTGCTATGATTTTGAACAATGCCGGATATCATGTATCAAAAAATACATTGGCGGATCGAATCAATAAAGTTCCGCTCACATACAGCAGCGGGCTGAAAGGAGATCCGAATGAAGGATTTGCCGGAGACATGGAAAACGGCCCGGGTTTAGGCGTTTATCATGAGCCGATTGTTAAACTGGCCAAAGAGTATGCGGGAAACAAAGTATACGACCTGACAGGAAAAGACATTTCTGCTGTGTACCGCCAGCTTGAAAAGGGACGGCCGGTCTGGGTGATTATCACCACTTCCTTTAAACCGGTTGATCATATGCAGACTTGGAATACGCCGAACGGAAAGGTCGACATCACGTTCAGCATGCACAGCGTAGCCATCACCGGTTATGATCACGATTATGTATACGTCAATGACCCTTACGGTTATAAAAACAGAAAAACGGACCGGACTGAATTCGAAAAAGCCTGGAAGCAGATGGGCAGCCAGGCCATTGTAATCAAGTCATAAAAAAACCCCGCTGACGTTAATCAGCGGGGTTTTCCATTCGTTTTTTCATTTCTTCGTGCGTATAGATCAGCTTCATCGGGTTTCCTCCGACAAACGCCCCGGCCGGGACATCTTTATGCACCAGCGTGCCGGCTGATACAACGGCTCCGCTCCCGATGGTGACGCCGGGCAGAATCGTTGTGTTTGCCCCGATCATTACCTCGTCACCGATTGTGACATCACCGGTCCGGTACTCATGTATTAAATATTCATGAGCCAAAATCGTCGTATTGTAGCCGATGATGCTGTTTTCTCCGACAGTGATTTTTTCAGGAAACATAATATCCGGCATCACCATCAGCGCGAATGAGGTTTGTTTTCCGACATTCATTTTCAAAAAGGTTCGGTACAGCCAGTTCTTCACGCTTAGAAACGGCGTATACCTTGCAATCTGGATGATGATGAAGTTTTTTATCACCTTCAGAAAGGGAACAGTCTGATATACATGCCACAATGAATTTGCACCTGCAACCGGATGGCGGTCTGTTTTTCTCACGGATTACTTCACTCCGGTAATGTGCAATAAATCACTCATTTTCTCAAGCATATAATCGGGTTCATAGGCGGAAAGCGTCTGTGCGCCTTTAATCGTCCACGCGACGCCGGCTGTTTTCGTGCCGGCGTTTTTGCCCGCCATGACATCGTGATAATTGTCACCGACCATCATGGCCTCCGACGGATCGCACCCAAGCCGGCTGAGCGCAAGCTGCACAGGTTCGGGATCAGGCTTCGGATGCTTTACATCATCAAGCGTGACGACAGTATCGAAAAACGCCCCGATGCCTGTCAGCTTCAATCCCATATTGACTGTATCCCTCAGCTTTGTGGTGACAATCCCGAGCTGATAGCCCGCTTTTTTCAATTCATCGAGCGTTTCATAAACCGTTTCGTACTCCGTGACAAGCTCATCGTGCTTCTCATGATTGAATGCCCTGTACATGCTGATCATGTCATCGCACTTTTCGGCATCAATGCCTGAAAATGTTTCGTACAGAGGCGGGCCGATAAACGGAAGCACATCTTCCCGTTTATACTGTCCCGGGCAATAATGATCAAGCGTATGAAGATAAGAAGCGATAATCAGTTCATTCGTGTCAATCAGCGTGCCGTCGAGATCGAATAAAATGGCGGTTAAACGTTTATCAGTCATCTTATGTCCTTTCCGATTTCAGACGTCAGTCCGTATCCGCATACCGCTTATCGGCATACCCTTTAACGCGTCTGAAAACCATTAAAATAATCGCAAGAACAATCAGCACAATGGAAATGACCTGCGCGATCCGAAGCTGGCTCGTGAGCATCAGGCTGTCCGTGCGCATTCCTTCAATAAAGTATCTGCCGATCGAATACCAGATGATATACGTTAAGAACAGATTGCCCCTGCGCAGGTTCACGCGGCGGAGCAGAAGCAGAATCACGACACCCGCAAAGCTCCATAGCGATTCATACAGAAACGTCGGGTGATAATAATGTCCGTCTATGTACATCTGATTAATGATGAAATCCGGAAGGTGAAGACTTTCCAAAAATGAACGGCTGACCGCTTCGCCGTGAGCCTCCTGGTTGATAAAGTTTCCCCAGCGCCCGATGGCCTGACCGAGCAGAATACTCGGCGCGGCAATATCCGCCAGCTTCCAGAATGAGATCCCTCTTACTTTTGAAAAAACAACGCCTGTTGCGATCGCGCCGATTAATCCGCCGTGAATCGCGATGCCGCCTTTCCAAATTTTAATGATTTCCCCGGGGTGTTCCGAGTAATAGCTCCACTCGAAAAGCACATAGTATGCCCGGGCGCAAATGATTGCGATCGGGATGGCGAAAAGAACAAGATCAATAAAAATGTCCTTTTTCAGCCCCCGCTTTTCGCTCTCCCTCATGGCCATCCAAAGCCCTAATAACGCACCCGCGCCGATAATGATCCCGTACCAGTGCACGGATAAAGGCCCGAGCTGCAAGGCAATCGGATTGATTGGTGTTCCTGCTTCGTTCATATTATTGCCAACTCCTATTCGTCTTGTTCGCCGTCTTCAATGACATCCGCCAGCTTATTCGTAAATTGCTCGGCGGCATTTAAGCCCATCCGCTTCAATCTGAAGTTCATCGCCGCAACTTCGATAATAACGGCGAGATTTCGCCCAGGGCGGACCGGAATGGTCAGTTTTGTAATTTCCGTATCAATGATTTTCATTTTTTCTTCTTCAAGTCCGAGACGGTCGTATTGCTTCCCTTGCTCCCAAAGCTCAAGGTCCATGACGATTGTAATTCTTTTATTGCTTCTGACAGCGCCCGCTCCGAACAGCGTCATGACATTTATAATGCCGAGACCCCTGATTTCAAGCAGATGCTCAATCAGATCAGGCGCATTTCCGACGAGCGTATCCTGATCCTCCTGCCGGATTTCGACGCAGTCATCCGCGACAAGACGATGGCCGCGTTTGACGAGCTCCAGGGCCGTTTCACTTTTACCGACACCGCTTTTTCCCGTTATGAGCACACCGACGCCGTATATATCCACAAGCACGCCGTGAATGGCGGTTGTGGGCGCGAGACGGCTCTCAAGAAAATTCGTCAGCCGGCTTGACAGCCTGGTTGTTTTCAGAGGGGATCTCAGCACCGGCACGCCGTTTTTCTCGGATGCTTCTACAAGCTCCGGCGGGATCGGCATATCTCTGGAAAGTATGATAGCCGGCGTCACATCGGTGCACAGCGATTCCATCCGCTGTTTTTTATCCTCCTCAGGAAGCTGATCGAAAAATGACAGCTCCGTTTTTCCTAAAAGCTGCACCCGTTCTCTCGGGTAATATGTAAAATAACCGGCGATTTCAATACCGGGCCGTGATAAATCACTCATCGTAATCGGGCGGTTAATCCCTTCTTCTCCGCTGATCAATTCTAAATGGAACTGCTCCATTACGTCTTTGGTCCGAACCTTTGCCAAGATATGTTCCTCCTGTTCTGGGATGTTCCGAGCTTTGAACAGTTATATTTTATCACTTTACCGTCTGAACCAAAACAGATTTATACAATTCCGGCATAACTGGTCTAGATAACTAGTCTGAAAAAGAGTAAAATAAAACTAACAACTAACCAGAAAGGCGTGTTTTAAAGTGGCTGAAAGCTTGTTAATCAGCGGTGCGGACATCGTAACAGAAGAGGAAATCATCCGAAACGGATTTCTCGGCATAAAAGACGGCATCATTTCTTACGCGGGTCAAACAAGACCGCAAGAAACGTATGAGAAGGAATGGAAGGCGCCCGCGGGCTCGTATGCGCTTCCCGGAATGATAGATATCCATATTCACGGCGGTTACGGCGCGGATACGATGGATGCCGATCTCGCGGCTCTTGAGACAATGTCCGCCCGGCTGCCCGAAGAAGGAACAACCGCTTTTCTAGCGACCACGATCACACAGCAGCACGAAAACATTGAAAAAGCGCTTAAAAACGCCAAGGAATGGACGGACTCCTCACCGCAGGCTCATAAAGGCGCTGAGTTGATCGGCATTCATTTAGAAGGACCGTTTGTCTCTCCGAAAAAAGCGGGAGCACAGCCGAAACAATGGATTACGCCGGCCGATGCCGGGCTCTTTCAGAAATGGGAGCGTCTCTCCGGAGGTCTGATTAAAATCGTGACGCTTGCACCGGAAGAAGATCCTGATTTCAGCCTGATCCGTTATTTAAAAGACCGGAACATCATCCCGTCAATGGGACACACAAACGCGGGAGCCGATCTTTTAGAAAAAGCGGCGGATGCCGGAGCGCTGCATATGACACACCTTTTCAACGCCATGAGCTCCTTTCACCACCGTGAGCCGGGGGGCATCGGTACGGCGCTCGCCTGCGGCCGCATCACGGCGGAGCTGATCACTGACGGCATTCATTCTCATCCTTTGGCTGTAAAGCTTGCCTATTTGGCGAAAGGAAGCCAAAACCTGATCATGATTACAGACTCCATGCGGGCAAAAGGGCTTAAGGACGGAGAATACGAATTCGGCGGACAAAGAGTCACCGTTTGCGGAGACAAAGCGCTTCTTTCTGACGGGACGCTGGCCGGTTCCATTTTAAAAATGAATGAAGGCGCGGCGCTCATGCACAGGTTTACGAACTGCTCATGGCTGGATATAGCTAATATGACAGCGGCAAATGCAGCCCGCCGGCTCGGCATTTTTGACCGTAAAGGAAGCCTTGCGGAAGGAAAAGACGCCGACGTTGTTTTGACGGACGGACAGTGCGGCGTGCTGGCAACGATTTGCCGAGGAAACACCGCATATATCTCAGGAGGAGCTGATTGGACATGAACGTCATCACATGCAGACATTATGAAGAATTAAGTGAAAAAGCCGCAGAGATGATTGCTGAAACAGTTAAACAAAAGCCGGATGCCGTTCTCGGCCTTGCGACGGGCGGCACCCCTGAAGGCGTATACAAAGAGCTTGTGCGGATGCACCGCTCCGAGGGCCTGTCATTCCGGGATGTCACAACGATCAACCTTGATGAATACGCCGGGCTTTCTCCCGAGGACAAAAACAGCTATCATTATTATATGAATACACATTTTTTTGCACATATCGACAGCAAAAAGGACCGCCGCTTTCTCCCTGACGGACGGGCAGACGATCTTGATGCTGAATGCGAACGCTATGACCGATTGATTCAAACACTCGGCGGAGCGGATATTCAGCTTTTAGGCATCGGACACAACGGCCATATCGGCTTTAATGAGCCCGGGACGCCATTTGAATCCCGAACCCATGTCGTTGAGCTGAATGAAGAGACAAGACGGGCGAATGCGCGGTACTTTCCGTCAATCGATCAAGTTCCTGAAAAAGCCGTGACAATGGGGATCAGGACGATCTTGTCCGGCAAACGGATTTTGATCATGGCATCCGGAAAAAGCAAGGCCCAAGCGGTGAAGCAGCTTCTGGACGGGCGCGTCACTGAAGCATTCCCCGCCTCCGCCCTGCACGAACACCCGGATGTGACGGTCTTGATTGATGAAGAGGCTGCGGGCGGCGATTGAAAGGATTTGACCTATGCAGATTGATAAACAATCTCCGATTCCGATTTACTTTCAGATTATGGAACAATTGAAAACCCAAATCAAAAACGGCGAGCTGAAAGCGGATGCGCTGCTTCCGTCGGAGCGGGAATACGCCGAACAATTCGGCATCAGCCGCATGACGGTGCGCCAGGCGCTTTCCAATTTGGTGAATGAAGGATTTTTATACAGACAGAAAGGCCGTGGAACCTTCGTCAGCAAACTGAAGATGGAGCAGCCGCTTCAAGGGCTGACAAGCTTCACCGAAGATATGAGAAGCCGGGGCATGAAGCCGGGGAGCAGACTTGCCGAATACCAGCTGATTCAGGCGACGGAAGAATTATCTTCTATCCTGGGATGCGGCTGTCCGGCAACGCTTCATAAAATCATCCGCGTCCGGCTGGCGAATGATATCCCGATGGCGATCGAAGCCTCGTACATCCCGTTTGACAAGGCGGGGAAATTGGATGCCTCCCATTTTCAATCATCCATGTATGAGCACATCGAAGCGTACAATCAGATGCCGATTTCACGTGCCAAACAAGAGCTTGAACCGGGAACAGCTTCCGAGGAAGAAGCCGAACTGCTCGGGATCCAGCCCGGCGCGCCCGTCCTCTATATCAAGCGGACCACTTATCTGCAGGACGGCACTGCCTTTGAGCATGTCAAATCCGCCTACAGAGGCGACCGCTACACATTCGTGCATTATATGGACAGGGTGAAATGAAACATCTCCAACCGTTACGGGTTGGAGATGTTTTTTGATCTGCCATTTTCAAATCAATTCTCTATGACTCTGTCAAAACGGAGAGGCTGGGGTTCTGGTATCTATTTTTATAAAGAAAAGAGTACTAAAATGCTACCCTCTGTTTTGGACAATATACGGAACCTGCTTTGAAATCAGCAGCAGCGGTTCTTTGTTTTTGTGAGCCAGCGAAAACATGATTGCGCCTTCAATCATCGAGTTGATTGTCATCCCAAGCTTCTCCGCTTCCTCTTGTTCAAATCCATGTTCAAGAAATTTTGCCGCAAACACATCCGTCCACTTCTTGAACACCTCAACACATGTGCATCTTAACGTTTCATTGATCAGAGCGGTCTCACCCGCCAGCAATCCAACCGGCACGCCCTCAATATTCTGAGGATCATTAAACTGTTCAGCCGTTACATGAATAAAGTGCTGAATGGCTTCTACAGGGTCCCCGAATTCAGACATACTATTCTGTATTTGCTTTTCAACGCATCTTCCCGTATGTCTGATTGCCGCAATGGCGAGTTCTTCTTTTCCGTTTGGAAAGTGATGATACACAGACCCTCTGGGTGCTCCGCTCTCTTTTATAATTTGATTCAAACCTGTCGCATGGTATCCCTGAATCTGAAAAAGATATGCAGAGGTTTGAATAATTCTTTCTTTTGTCCCGGTTTTACTGTTCATTATGTTTCCTCCTGCATTTAAGAAAACCAATCGATTTTAGTATAGAAAAGGGACATAAAAAAGTCAAAAGCACTTATCACAGCAGGGCGCAGCCATTTCCGCACAGAAAAAATCCTGCTGACCGTCAGATTCCGTTCTGAGCGATCAGCAGGCGGTATTTCACTATTAAGGGTTGGAGACATGCCTGAAATCAAGCTGATCCGGAGCTGGAGCATACGGGGTTTTTCCCGTTTTGAACATCCAGATCGGTGATATTGTTTTGCCGTTGTACGGATCTTTGACGACGGTGTACCAGTAATAAACTGATTCTGGCTGCAGGCCGTCCCAGACCCACTCTGCGGTTTTTCCGCTTTTTACGTGTTTTTGATGACCGAGCAGTTCGTTCGTATAAACGTTGCATTCAAAATAATCGGTCGCTACCTTTTTCATTTTCGGCTGTAAATCCATTTCAGCTGAAAATTCGTCTTTATCAGCGAACAGATCGGTGTCATAGTAATTGATGTCATCCGTATACGGCGAGTAGGAGAACATGTGAACCTGATTGGCGGCCTGATCGAATTGCATGATGCGCATATAGCCTTGGCCCCCTTCAGGACCGTCCTGATAGTCGGTCAGAATTTGATGAACGAGACGGTCCGGTTTTCCGTCGCCGTCATCGTCAAGGGCATCGGTTTTTTTCACGGCATTATGATAATGGCCGCTCAATACCATCGCCACATTGCGATTCGGCTTAACGACTTTTTGGTAGATCGTCTCCCCGATCGGGCTTCGGTTTCCGCTCACAAGCAAATACTCATGAAAACATAATATGGCGGTTCGGTCCGGATATTGCTTAAGCACTTGATTGATCCAGTCAATCTCTTGATCCGTAATGCCCCAGCCCATATAAATCATAATAAAATCGTTCCCGCTTGCCGACAGCAGATCATAATGCCCGCGGTTGTTTTTGTATGACCCGCCGTAATGCATGTTCTTTTCAAAACGGCGGCTTCCGAAGAAATCCCCGAAGGTGCGGTATGTGCCGTCTTTATGGCCGACGTCATGATTGCCGGCAAGCACGCCGTACGGAATCCCCGCCTTATCAAGTGTCCGCATGGAGTGATCAGCGTTTTTCCACTGTTTCATCACCATTGAATCATCGACGATATCGCCGGTATGAAAGACATATTTAATATTGTGCTTTTCCTTATTTTCTTTGATCCACTCCGTCATTTTGTCAAAAATGTTCGGGTGCCCTTGTGCGTAATACTGTGTATCGGACATCCAGACAAACGAGTAATTGCCTTTTGCCGGGATTTGATCCTGAACGATGACATTCATCTTTGAGTTTTTCACCGCATCCGCTGCGGACACGGCGGCTTTTAACGTAAACGGCTTTTTATTTTTGGCAAGGACGCTGTCCGCCTCCTGCCAGCGGCTTGTCCGGTAATTCCAAATATACATGGTTACCTTTCGGCCGGGCAGAGAGCTTCCTTTCCAGACCGCCTCAGCCAAGTCCGTTTCGTCAATAGAAGGGTCAACGGTGACTTCAAATCGGTGATAAGGGAAACGTTCCTTGCTTTCCGATGAGACCGTTTTTCCGTCATTTGCCGAGATGCGGTTCATTTCCGGCAGTGTAAACGGCATTTCATTTTCTTTTATGCCTCGCGGCGGTTCTGTTAATGAGGCGTGTTTATACACTCTCACGCTGCCCGGATTCCGCGCGGTGTAACGGAATCCCCGGTAAAATGATACATTCATCTCATCCTTCGTCGGATCTTTTACCCGGACGGACAGCTTCACTTTATGGGCGCTTATGTTTTGATCGGCAAGCTCCGGCTGATCCGGCTCCTCCCGTTTGATATGGAAGGTGCGGACGGACGTTGTTTCATTTCCGGCAAGGTCTGCCGCAGTGATGGTAAGGGTATGCTTTCCGGGCTTAAGATCGGCTGATGACGTATGATGCGGGAGCGTGATGGTTTCTCCGTCCAAAAACGCTTTGACTTCTTCCACCTTGCTCCATTTATCACGGATGTCCGCTTTCAGCTCAAAGTTACCTTTCAATGTCGCGCCTTCTTTGATACCCGGAACAATTTTCGGCCCTGTATTGTCCACCCGCACAGACTGACTGAGCTGCTCCTCACCGTCGCTTACAAAAATCTGGTGATAGCCTTCAGAAAGCTTCGCCGTATTCCATGGCAAAAGCCGCGACGTAAATAAATGATCCGGCAGGCTGAATGAGAAGGTCATGCTCTGATTCGCCCGCTTCCCGTCACCGATAAACAGCTGCTCAGCAGGATCCCGCTTCCCGTCTTTGATCAACGTTCCGTCTGAAAGGACCAGGCGGGCATTTTTTACGATAAAATCATCCCGATTCTCCCCCGTGTCATACGGAGAAACCTTTGAGCCCGCGCGGATGGATACTTTCTGCGTTTTGCCCCCTTTTTGCAGCAGACGTTCCGGAAGCAGAACCGAATACGTTCTGTAGCGGTGAGCCGGATCGTCAAAAATGTGCAGCACCTCGTTTTCCATCATGACGGTGTTTTTGAAATAAAGATTGGTTTTTCGGGCATCAAAGGCGAAATAGACCTCTTTTTCCAGCGCCGGCCGGGTCTCCTGCCGCTTGCCGTCAATCCACAGCCTGATCTTATCCGCGTCGGCGTCAGATGTGGCTTTGAGCAGATAGGTGCCCGATATCGTATCTTCCGGTTCAATGTTCATTCTGAGTCCGTGTGATTTACTCGTCTGTTCAATGTCAATCATCTTGACGGGTGTTTTTGCTTCATTTTCCCCGTCACCGGCTGCGATATAATACTCCAGCTGATCCTGGCCGAGCAGTTCCGGAGAATAAATAATGTGACGGTATAAGCTGTCGTTGCGGTCTTTTTCAGCCAGAATTCGTTTGAATGGTTTGTTCTCATTGGTTCTGTAATAAAACGCGGCTGTTTTGACAAGGTTTTTGTCCCGGATGTCCGCTTTTAATTCAATGCTTTCTGCCGGCCGGACCGGCTTTTTGTCTGTAAGGTCTTCAATGACTGGTTTTTCCTTGTCCGGTTTGATCACTCTTTTCTGCTGAGGGATCTGCGCCTGAAAAACGGAGCCCGGTGACGGCTTATGTTCGCTTGTGGAGATCTTCAGCAATTCTCCCGTTCCGTTCAGCGGATATTTGTACAGCAAAGAAGTCAGCCGGCGGAATGCGTGTTTTCGGTAGTGCGCTGAGGCGATGGTTTTTCCGGTGTTTGCTGACAGCACCACCGTCCGCGGGCGGGCGTTGGACATTCCGTCCGTCCCTTCGATGACGGCGAGATGTTTTCCCTCCTTCAGGCGGGTTCCGTAATAGCGGTTGAAATCATCTGCCGTCAGTTCTGATCCGGCGCGTCTCAGCCAAAACACATAAGCGCCGCCTGACGGAATGACAATATCTTCTCTCGGCCTCCATATCACATCTGAATCCGGCCCTTCCTTCGGATAGCGGTAGCGGATATGATAATCCTTAAAGTGAATGGGTCTGTCCGTCGTGTTATACACCTCGATAAATTCATAGGCATCAGCGCCGTCTTCATTTTTCGTATCAACGGCAAGCTCCGTAATCATCAGCTCGGGAATATGATTCAAATCGGCTTGATAGCCGTCCAGCTTCAGCCGCTTTTTCTCCGATTCCGCCCGCTGTCTGCCGTTGGTGAAAACGAGGTAATATTCCAATTCTCCATTCCAGATATCCCGTTTTGAAACCTGGGCCGTAAACAGCCGGATTGCGCCTGGAGCGGGCTCCATCGGCACCATCTTATATCCCAGCTCATTGCTTTGTTTATAAAAAAGAAACGCCGAAAACGCTTGATAATCGGCATTCTGTACATGAGCCTGTATGAACAGGTTTCTTTTCATTTCCGCCTTTACTTCGATTTGGGGAGGATTCTCCAGAAGCGGTATGTAATGAGGCGGCTGTCCGAATTCCTGCTGATTCACCGGGATTGCCGATTCTTTGCGCGCCGCACCCGCAGAAGGACTCACACAAAGCAAACCAATCAGAAAAAAGAGCGTCATCACAAGTTTCATCTCATTACCTCCCTATGCATTATGTTGCGTCAGGAGGCCTCCGCTTATGTAACCGCACATAAAAAAGCTGCCCCCTCGGGGACAGCTCTTTTTTTATCCTTTTCTAAGCGGCTCCAATATGCCTTTTTGAATCAGCAAGTGGAAAACGGAAAGCACGACGGATGCCCAAATGGCGGTGCCGAACCCGTCAATCTGAAAGCTGTCTCCCATCAAGGCAGCAGTCATCATTAACGTAATGGCGTTGATGACAAACAGAAAAAGGCCGAGGGTCACAACCGTGACAGGCAATGTCAATATGACGATGATCGGCTTGATCAGCACATTTAACACAGAAAGAATCACACTGGCGATGACAGCCGCTCCGATACTGCTGATATGGACGGAATCAAAATATCCCGCGATAACGATTAATAATAAAGCATTTACTAAAATGCTGACTGCCCATTTGATCATTTATTTCAAATCTCCTTCTAAAGGTACGACAAAACACCAGATAATATATACAATCGGCACGATTCCGCTCGTGACAAGCGCTAATACAACGGTTATGATGCGCAAAAGCGACGCATCCATATTGATGTACTCCGCCAAACCGCCGACGACACCGGCGATTTTACGGTTTTTTTCTGAACGGTAAAGTCTTTTCATCCAATCACCTCTGAGTATGCTTGAGCTTAATGGCTCCTGTTAACGATTCTGAGAAAATCGAGAGATGCTGATCATGGGCTTGATTTGATTCCAGCATCAGTTCTTTTTGAATGGTATCATTCTTTTCCTTTAAAATCTCCGCATCAATCAGCTCGTGGCTGAGAGAGCCGAGATTGCTTTTGAGCTCCGCTTTCACCGCCGAGTCATCAGGCAGGGCGATCTCCACATTTCCGGTCGTCGTTTTTGTGTAGATGGAGCGGCAGTGCGGCGCTGTCACGGTAAGGATGATATTGCCGTTAAAGCTTTGGACGTCTATAGATTCACTCGATCCGCGCAAATCAATCAAGCCGTTAATTGTTTCTGCTTCGATCGCGCCGCATTGATGGCCGGCCAGCTTGATTTGTCCGTTAGCCGTTTCCGCCGACGCTTTCTCAGCCGTCAGATGAGAGAACGACAGAACGCCGTTTGTCGTTTTCGCCGAGAATTCTTTTACATGTAAATGTTCCCCTCTGATCGGTCCGTTAAACAGTTTCACTCTTATCTTATCGTACTCTTTCTGAGGAACATAAAGCGTGACATTGGTTTTCATCGTTTTCTTTTCCGTGCGGACAAAAAACTTATTGCCCTTCATTTCACACTCAATGTGCTGGAGGAATGCGGTGCGCGCCGCCTCCTGACTGTCCGCCCGGTACACTTTCGCCTGGCACTCCGCTCTGACATCTTCATCCTCCCACGGTACGATATTGACGCTGCCGTTTGCAATCTGCATATCAATGGCTGAGAATTCACTGTCTTTAAATTGAAAAATATGCTGCACGTCGTGTGCGTGGCCGAAATTCAGATCCAGATCCGCTTCCTTCACTTTTTTGACAGCCGAATCAATCCAATCGAACAGCTTAGCACCGAGCGACGGCTTTTGGCTTTCTTTTGTCCCGCTTTTGAAATCTTCCGCAGATTCCTGGACCTCCGTTGATAATGCGGTGATCTGCTCTTCTTTTTCTTTATATTCAAGATCCAGTTTTTCAATGAGCGTCAAAGCTTCCTGCGCCGTCAGCCTGCCTTCTTCCACAAGCTTTAAAATCCGTTCTTTCTCCTGCTTCATATAAAACTCCTCCCCCGACTTTTCTTACACCTGGCGTAATACCTTTATTCCCTGCACGATATTCCAAATGACCATTCCGATGAGGATCAGAAAATAAACAGCTGCTCCTGCTATCATAACAAAAACCGGAACCATACTCTCCCCCTGAGCCGTAATCGCTCCTCCGACAACACCGGCAATCACAATCAGCAATCCCGCAAACGGAATGATGTGAGAAATCAGGGCGCGCATGGCATGCCGCTTCGTCTCTTTTTCATCGACGACGAAGTAAGCCACAATCGGAAGAATAAGAGGCGCGAAAAACACGCTGAAATAACAGATGGATGCGATGATCGCTTGGTTTCGATTCAATAAAAACACTCCCTGTGCGGTAATGTAAAAGGCCCTTCATTATACATACGTATGACGAATGGGCGGGTTTCATTTTCATGCTAAAGGACATGCTTCGTTATACGTAATTTTTCATTTCAGAGATTTCACTATAGAATCTTTTCCCCTAACCGATTACAATATGTAACAAAGCCTGACCGTATGCAAGGAGGACATACCAAATGGAGAAAGATCCCGGAAACGACCAAGTAACGGAAGAAAGCCTGCGAAAATTGATTCGCGAACAGAAAAGAATGAACAGCGAAATGCTGGCTGAACTAGAACAGATCAAGGCGGCGCCTCTTCCCATTTCTCATGATATTCAATATATAAAAGTGCTGCTGGACAGCAGCAGCACTCATATTCTGCAGGACTTAATGCATTTAAGCAGACAGCTTCCCCAACAGAAGAAAAGCCTGTAGCACAACAGCCCAAAACCGATCGGTTTTGGGCTGTTCTTGTATCTGTTAAGTGGCTGCCGTTTCTTTTTCGGCCAGCAATGCTTTCATCCGTTTTTTATCACGTTCCATTACCGGTTTCAGATAGCGGCCCGTATATGATTCTTTCACTTCGATAATTTCTTCAGGCGTCCCGGAGGCTACGATCGTGCCGCCGCCCGCGCCGCCTTCAGGTCCGAGATCGACGATGTAGTCCGCCGTTTTAATGATATCGAGATTGTGTTCAATAACCAAAACGGTATCTCCGTTATCGACGAGTCTTTGAAGCACAACCAAAAGCCTTGCGATATCATCAACGTGGAGGCCTGTCGTCGGTTCGTCCAGAATATACAGCGTCCGGCCGGTGGAGCGCTTATGCAGTTCGGAAGCAAGCTTGACGCGCTGCGCTTCTCCGCCTGAGAGCGTCGTCGCAGGCTGGCCGAGCGTCACATACCCGAGCCCGACATCGGCAAGCGTTTGAAGCTTGCGTTTGATTTTCGGGATATTTTCAAAGAAAGACAGAGCATCTTCCACCGTCATATCCAGAACATCAGAAATGCTTTTGCCTTTGTATGTGACCTCAAGCGTTTCCCGGTTGTAACGTTTGCCGTGGCACACTTCGCACGGGACGTACACGTCAGGAAGGAAATGCATCTCAATTTTGATGATGCCGTCGCCGCGGCAGGCTTCACAGCGCCCGCCTTTCACATTAAAGCTGAATCGGCCTTTTTTGTAGCCGCGCACCTTTGCTTCATTTGTCTGCGCGAACACATCGCGGATGTCATCAAACACACCCGTGTAAGTTGCCGGATTTGATCTCGGCGTCCGGCCGATCGGCGCCTGGTCGATATCGATCACCTTATCAAGATGGTCGAGGCCTTTGATCTCTTTATGGCTTCCCGGTTTCGCTTTGGCTTTATGAAGCTTTTGCGCAAGCGCCTTATGCAGAATTTCATTCACAAGCGTGCTTTTTCCGGAACCGGATACCCCTGTCACCGCCGTAAAAGTGCCGAGCGGGAATTTGGCATTCGCTTTTTTCAGGTTGTTTTCCGTAGCGCCTTTGATTTCAATGTATCGGCCGTCAGGTTTTCTTCTCTCCGGAGGCATCGGGATGAATTGAGCCCCTGACAAATAACGTCCGGTCAGAGAATCCGCATCATTCATCACTTCTTCAGGCGTGCCCGCAGATATAACACGGCCGCCGTGAATGCCGGCGCCCGGTCCGATATCTATCAGATAATCGGCAGCCATCATCGTATCTTCATCATGCTCGACGACAATCAGTGTGTTGCCGAGATCTCTCATGTTTTTCAGCGCGCTGATCAAACGGTCATTGTCACGCTGATGCAGACCGATGGACGGCTCATCAAGAATGTACAGGACGCCTGACAAACGGGAGCCGATCTGCGTCGCAAGCCTGATACGCTGGGCTTCGCCGCCTGACAGCGTACCCGCCGCCCGGCTCAGCGTCAGATAATCAAGACCGACTTTATCTAAGAAACTGAGCCGTTCCACAATTTCTCTTAAAATTAAATCTGCAATCTGCATATCTTTCTCAGACAGCGTCAGGTTTTTGAAAAATTCCAGCGCATCGCCGACGGAAAGTTCGGTAATGGTTCCGATGTGGCGTCCGTTGACCAAAACGGCCAGCGCTTCTTTCTTCAGCCGGTAGCCTTTGCACGTCGGGCACGGCTTCTGTGACATATATTGCTCCATCTGTTCACGGATATAATCGGAGCTTGTCTCTTTATACCGTCTCTCAATATTGCGCAGCACGCCTTCAAATTCAATTTCATTCTCCCGCACTTGTCCGAAATCATTCTCGTATTTAAAGTAGATCCGTTCATTGCCGCTGCCGTACAGCACTTTATCAAGCTGATGCTTCGGCAGGTCTTTGACCGGAGTCTCCATATCGATGCCGTAATGGCGGCAGACCGCCTGAAGCAGCTGCGGATAATATTGTGAACTGATCGGCGTCCACGGTGCGATGGCGTGTTCTTTTAATGAGAGCTCAGGATTTGGAATGACGAGCTCCGGGTCCACTTCAAGCTTCAAACCGAGACCGTCGCAAGTCGGACAGGCGCCGAACGGGCTGTTAAACGAAAACAGCCGGGGCTCAAGCTCTCCGATGGAAAAACCGCAAATCGGGCAGGCGTGATGCTCGCTGAACATCAGCTCTTCCTGGCCGATGACATCTATCATGACACGGCCTTCTCCTAAGCGGAGGGCGGTTTCCAGTGAGTCGGAAAGCCGGGCGGCAACGCCTTCCTTGACGACAATCCGGTCAATGACTACTTCAATGGAATGCTTTTTGTTTTTTTCAAGTTCAATATCGTCGGAAAGCTCGGCCATTTCTCCGTCAATCCGCACCCTTACATACCCTTGCTTTCTGATTTGGTCAAGGACCTTAACATGGGCGCCTTTTCTGCCTGAGACCATCGGCGCAAGCACTTGAAGCTTCGTCCGCTCAGGATATTCAAGAATCCGGTCAACCATCTGTTCAATCGTTTGCGATGTAATTTCGATGCCGTGCTCCGGACAGTGCGGCTTACCGACTCTCGCGTATAAGAGCCGGAGGTAATCATAAATCTCCGTTACCGTTCCGACGGTTGACCGCGGATTTCGGCTTGTCGTTTTCTGGTCAATGCTGATGGCCGGAGAAAGCCCTTCGATCGCATCAACGTCCGGCTTATCCATCTGCCCTAAAAATTGGCGTGCATAGGCAGAAAGCGATTCGACATACCGCCTCTGTCCTTCCGCGTAAATGGTGTCAAAAGCAAGGGATGATTTTCCCGATCCGGACAGGCCCGTCACGACGACGAGCTGATCCCGCGGAATCGTTACATCAATGTTTTTTAAATTGTGCGCCCTTGCCCCTTTCACCTCGATCCGGTCAATTGCCATGTGTTCATCATCCTTCCGCTTTTAGCTCTAACAGTAAATCACGAAGCTCTGCCGCCCGCTCGAAATCAAGCGCTCTGGCCGCTTCTTTCATTTCATGCTCCATTTGCTCAACGACTTTCTGGCGTTCTTTCTTCGTCAGCTTCGTCAGCTTAGGCGCGGCTTTTGTTTTGTATTCTTCTTTATCCTCAGCGGCCTGCGTCGCGCGGATCACATCGCGGATTTCCTTATTGATCGTTTGCGGCGTAATGCCGTGGATTTCGTTAAAATGCTCCTGCTGTTCCCGGCGGCGCTTCGTTTCATTCATCGCGATTTCCATCGAATGCGTGATTTTATCAGCATACATGATGACCCGGCCTTCTGCGTTTCTCGCTGCCCGTCCGATCGTCTGAATCAGCGAACGCTCAGAACGGAGGAAGCCTTCTTTATCCGCATCCAGAATGGCGACAAGCGACACTTCCGGAATATCAAGACCTTCCCTCAGCAGGTTGATGCCGACCAGCACATCATATTTTCCGAGCCGGAGGTCACGGATAATCTCAATCCGTTCAAGCGTCTTAATCTCGGAATGCAGATAATTGACCTTGATGCCGATTTCTTTCAGATAATCGGTCAGATCCTCTGACATTTTTTTCGTTAAAGTCGTCACAAGCACGCGCTCATTCCGTTCTATCCTCGCCTGAATCTCGCCGATCAGATCATCAATCTGTCCTTCGATCGGCCGAACGTCAATGAGAGGGTCGAGGAGTCCCGTCGGCCTGATGATCTGTTCGATCATTTCCGGCGTATGCTCAATCTCATACGGTCCCGGAGTAGCCGACACGTACACGATATTGTGCATATGTTTCTCAAATTCCTCGAATCGGAGCGGACGGTTGTCAAGCGCTGACGGCAGGCGGAACCCATGATCGACAAGCACCTGTTTTCTTGCCTGGTCACCGTTGAACATGCCGCGCACCTGCGGAATCGTAACGTGTGATTCATCAACGACGATCATAAAATCGTCCGGAAAATAATCAAGCAGCGTATACGGCGTAGAGCCCGGAGGACGGAGCGTCAAGTGTCTTGAATAGTTCTCGATGCCCGAACAGAAACCCATTTCCCGCATCATTTCAAGATCATATCTCGTCCGCTGCTCAAGCCGCTGCGCTTCAAGGAGCTTGCCGTTTTCGCGCATGACTTTCAAGCGCTCCTCAAGCTCCTGTTCAATGTTCAGAATCGCTTTTTCCATCTTTTCCGCCCGGGTGACGAAGTGGGAAGCCGGGAAAATCGCGACATGATCGCGGTCGCCGAGAATCTCTCCGGTCAAAGCGTCAACTTCTCTGATCCGCTCTATCTCGTCTCCGAAAAATTCCACTCTGATACAATGTTCGTCACGGGAAGCCGGGAAAATTTCCACAACGTCGCCGCGCACGCGGAACGTCCCCCGCTTAAAGTCGATATCATTGCGGGCATACTGGATATCCACTAGCTTTCTCAGCAGCTCGTTCCGCTCAATCTCCATTTCCGGTCTGAGCGACACGACCATCTCCCGGTATTCTTCAGGCGAACCGAGACCGTATATGCATGACACACTCGCAATGATAATGACATCTCTCCGTTCAAACAGAGAGGATGTCGCGGAGTGCCGCAGTTTATCAATTTCATCGTTAATACTTGCGTCTTTCTCTATAAATGTATCCGTTTGAGGCACATACGCCTCCGGCTGATAGTAATCGTAGTAGCTGACAAAATATTCGACAGCGTTGTTCGGAAAAAACTCCTTAAACTCGCTGTACAGCTGTCCGGCAAGGGTTTTGTTATGGGCAATGACCAATGTCGGCTTATTGACTTCTTTAATCAGATTGGACACGGTAAAGGTTTTGCCCGTCCCTGTCGCACCCAGGAGAGTCTGATGTTTTCTGCCTTCCTGTATGCCTTTGACAAGCTTCTCAATCGCTTGCGGCTGATCTCCCTGGGGCTGATATTTCGAGACTAACTCAAAACGATCTTTCACAAAAAAGCCTCCGTTTCTTTACGAAATCTTCCTATTGATATAGTAACACAATGACGGGCAAAATCACTAAAAATACGAACTAAAGTTCGATGGTTTGTTTTTACCAAGTCAATTTTTGTATAAAAAACCTGCTTTTATGGCGTAAAAGCAGGCTTCCATTTCATATTCACCATGTCAGGCATTGTCTTTCTTTTTATCTGCTTCTTTTTTGGCCATGTACAGCCCGCCGGCTACCAATGATACGACATCCAATCCAACGATGAAATACGTTTCGGTGTAACCTTTTAAATAGGATGCGAAAAGCAGTGCGGCTGTGAGAGCGATCGCCACATAATGGTTAAAAGTGACCCGCGTAAAAAGGACGACCAGCATAAAAGGGAAACATAATGCAAAAACGGCTTTTGTAATCACAAAAACCCTCCTCGGGAATTCTTCATCTCATCTGATTATAGTAAAAAATGAAGAATCGGACAATCGTTCCCCTGCTATCACAATACCCTTTTTCAGCAGTCTTCAATCATCTGTCAGAAAAAATGTGAATGTAAATCTATTGAACCATTAATGAAATGAACCAAATTGCCTTTCTTCAGCCGAAAGGAGGAGAAGGATTAGGTCTTTGTGTCTTTGACAGTTTCTTCCTCCCTCTTTACAATGTAATGATAGTGTTTACTATCATTTTCTTGGATGAAGAAAAAGGGGGTTATACCGCATGTATTCAGTACGATTTCAAAAAGCGGAAGAATCGAGCCTCTCAGCAGGCGCAAAAGGAATGAACCTGATTAAACTGACGAAAAACGGCCTGCCCGTTCCCGACGGTTTTGTCATTCAGACAAATGCGCTGACGCGTTTTATGGAAGATAACCGGCTTCAGGCAGAAGAGGAAGAGATGGAGCGCGCCATTATAAACGGCACGTTTTCAAAAGAGCTCCGCGATGAGCTGATTGCCTCTTTTTATGAATTGAGAGAATCATACGCCTCTGTTGCCGTACGTTCCTCGTCTGCGTCCGAAGATCTTGAAGGCGCTTCTTTCGCGGGCCAGTACGAAACCTATTTAAATATCAAAACAGAAGAAGAGTTTCTTGGAAAAGTGAAAGAATGCTGGGCTTCCTTCTTTTCGGCGCGGGTCAGCGGTTATAAAGAGAAAATGAACAATGACACTGCAGAGCCGCTAATGGGCGTTGTCGTCCAAGGGCTGATCAATTCTGAGGTGTCAGGGGTCATTTTCAGCCGAAACCCCGTCACACATGATGACGGAGAACTGATGATCAGCGCGAGCTACGGTCTCGGAGAAGCAATCGTTTCCGGAAGCGTGACGCCCGACACATTTATCGTCAATAAAGACACATTCCGGATTGACAAAGAAATCGGTTTAAAAGAAATGTATATCGTTTCTCAAAAGGAAGGCGTTACCGAAAAAGAAACGTCCGCTGACATGAGAAACCGCTTCTGCCTCGATGACGAGAGCATCAAAGAACTTGCCATGCTGACGATAAAGACAGAAGAACTGTACGGTTATCCCGTGGATCTCGAATTCGGATTTGCCGAAAATAAGCTGTATCTGCTTCAGGCCAGACCGATTACAACGATCGCGCAGGATCAGAAAGCGGCAGACGAAGAACGGGAATTTATCATGACGCCTCGGGACCAGAAAGATTTTTGGATCAATATGGAGTCTAATATTGAAGGCCCAATCAGCCCGTTATTCGCCTCTCTCATTGTGCCTGCTTTAGAATACGGCCTCAAAGAGAGTACGAAGGCCTTCCCTGTGATGGGCATCGAGATTGAGCGTGTCAAGCTCCACCAGGGCCATGTTTTTTCCAGACAGCATAAGACGGACGACAACCTGCCCGCAGAACAGTTAGAAGCGCTTTTTCCCGTTTTGGCTGACCGCATGTATGATATTATTCATAAAACCTTTCTGCCTTTTTATCAAAAGCTGGACGGACTGGCGCATAAAAATCATACACCGGAGACTGCCCTTGAGGCATTCCGAAACCTGCAAGAATTCTATTTAAAAGGATATGAAGAACATTTCAACATTGTCTTTCCGCAGATTGCGTTAAATATGACACTGGAGTCCATGTACGGACAGGTTGAGAAAGACAACGCCTCCCTTCTGTATGAAATGCTGGCCGGCGTCATGAATAAATCACTGGAAACCGACAGACAGCTTTGGCTGCTTTCCGGACAAGTAAAAGACAATCCTGAACTGCTGCGCGTTTTTACTGCTTTTCAGGCAGACGAGCTTCATCAGACGCTTCTGCAATCAGATGAAGGAAAACGCTTTCTCGAACAAGTCGGCGAATTTTTACAAGAATACGGCTGGAGATCAGTAAAAAGCCATGATCTGATCGAAGAAACGTGGGCGGAAAATCCTTATTTCGCTTTGGCTAACATTCAAAACTACGTCCGGAACGGCTACGATTTTGACAGTGAGTTTCATAAAACGATAGCAAAACGCAAACAGCTTTACGCCGCCTTCATGAATCGAATTGAAGATGACGGCTTCCGGGAGACGTTTGACCGTTATTATCAGTGGGCGTTATCTGCATCCGTCATCATAGATGATCACCATTTTTATATCGATGCGATGCTGGACGCCAAAGCGCGCCTTTGTCTCTTGAAAATCGGCGAGCTGCTGCAAAAACAAGGCGTGATCGATGACCGGGAGGATATGTGGTACTTATACAGCGATGAAGTCGAGAAAGCACTGGTTACGCCTGTTCCGATGAAGGAAAAAACCGCTGAACGTAAACAGCTCTTCCAGCAATATCAGCTGCTTGAAGCGCCCGCTTATCTCGGCACACCGACGCCCGAACAGCTGAAAGCCGCTGAGCAGGTTACAGGCGCCATCACAGAAGATGAAAAAAACACTGAACATCATATTTACGGACTTGCAGCGTCAAGCGGAATCGCAAGCGGCCCGGTGAAAGTCATTCGTGACGCAAGTGATTTCTCCCGTTTTTCATCAGGAGATGTGCTCGTCTGCAAAATGACGACACCGCTTTGGACCAGTCTGTTTCAGGATGCAAAGGCCGTCGTTACGGATACGGGCGGCATCCTGTCACATGCAGCGATCATCGCAAGAGAATACGGGCTTCCCGCTGTTCTCGGCACACGTGTCGCGACTGACAGGCTCAATGACGGAGATATCGTCTCGGTAGACGGCACAAACGGACAGATTACGATAGTCAAACGCGCTTCATGCTAGGTTTCCCTCTTTATTGACGGGCAGGGCGGGTGTATACTTGTCCTGCCAGTATTTACGCGAGGTGAAACATGTTGAGAACGACGAACAAGAGAATTCTTGACGCTGCGATGAATCTTATCATTCAAAAAGGATACCGCGCCGCGACAACAAAAGAAATCGCAGAAAGAGCGAATGTAAGTGAAGCAACGATTTTTCGTAATTTTAAAAACAAACAAGGACTAATGAAAGCCATGATTGAGCAGCAGGCACCGGTACCGGAAAGCGTGATCACCAAGGCGGAAGGCAATCTGTATGAGGATCTTCTTCATTTCGCCACGACCCTTTTGCAGCGATTGGAACAAAAAAAAGAGGTGTTCCGCATCTGCCTGCGCGAACCGGAATTATTCGAAGACGTCCTGCAGGATATTGTCGTATATCCGCAATCCGTGAAAAAGGATTTAATCGTTTACTTTAAGGAACTGACAAAGAAAAATAGGATAAGCCCCGGCAGCGAAGAAGCTAATGCAGACGTCTTTATGACGATGATTTTCGGTTATTTTATGCACCGGCTGCAGCTGGGGAAAAGAGTCATTACTCTTTCTGAAGAAACGATGCTGAAACACAGCACTGAGATTTTTATTAAAGGAATTATCAGCCGGTAATGTCCGGCTCCTAGGAGGATGAAGGATGAGTTCAAAGAAAGAATGGGCGCTGATCGTTTCGCTTTTGCTGGGAGCCATACTCGTTCCCATCAATTCTACGATGATCGCAGTCGCTCTTTCATCCATTTCCCGCTCATTCAGCGAATCAATTGCCAGCATCACATGGGTCGTGACGGTGTATTTAATTGTGATGGCCGTGACACAGCCCATTGCCGGCAAGCTCGGTGATATGTACGGAAATAAAAAAATGTATTTATGGGGTGTCGGCCTTTTTCTGATCGCTTCATTGGGGTGCGCCCTCTCGCCAAGTCTTTTCTTATTGATTTTCTTCCGGGCGCTTCAGGCTGCCGGCGGCGCTTTGCTTACGCCAAACAGCATCGCCATCATCCGCCATGTCGTGTCCGAAAAACGGCTTCCGAAAGTATTTGGTTTTTTCGGCCTCGGTGCCGGGCTGGGCGCGGCTCTCGGACCGTTTATCGGCTCTCTTTTAATCGAGAGTTTCAGCTGGCATTCTATCTTTTGGGTCAACATTCCGTTTCTGGCGATCGCACTTGGGACGGCATTTATCATGTTTCCTAAATATAAAGAAGAAACCTCTGACGCGCCGCTTGATATCATCGGATCCGTTCTGCTTGCCGGGAGCATTGTTTCTATTATTCTTCTGACGAAAAATGAAAGCTCTTTGGGCTATTGGGTGTACGCGCTGCTCATTCTATTATTTGTTCCGTTATTTTTCAGGCGGGAGCTGCGCACGAAACATCCGATTATTGATTTTGACCTGTTTAAAAACACAACCTTTACAAGCGCCAATCTGTCCGTTCTGTTAAGCAATTTAATGATGTATGCCGTGTTATTGATTATGCCGCTCTTTATGACCGGCCACTTCAGCATGAATACGTCGCACAGCGGTATGGCTCTTTCAGTCTTTTCCATTTTTATGTCCGCCAGCAACTGGGGCGGAGCTCAGCTGCATCACAAATGGGGCGCGCGAAGAATGATTTTTCTGTCCTTCGGGCTGATGGCCGGAGCCAATCTTTTATTTCTGCTTTTGGTTTATTCCCATTCCGTCCCGTTCCTTATGGCATCGCTTATTGTGGGGGGCATCGCGTCCGGTGCGGGGCTGACGAGCATGCAGGTGTCTTCTCTTGCGACGGTAGAACCGGGCATGTCCGGTATCGCATCCGGGATTTTTTCCACCTTCCGTTATTTCGGAAGCATTATTTCTTCAGCACTGATCGGTTTAATCTCCGGATTTCACATTCTGTTTATAATATTGATCGGCGTATCTGTGATCGGCTTGTTCGTATCGCTTGGAATTAAATCCGGCGAAACCGTTGATACGAAAAAAAGCCATTCGGCGTAAACAAAAAAAGGTTCCGTGAGCACCCGCTTTCCGGAACCTTTTCTAGTTTTCCTTCTTATTTTTCTCTCTCAAAGTGTCACCGCACTCCCCCGCCGCATAGAGTATCGCGATGCCGTTATCTTTTTATTTAAAAGAGAGAAGTGGAATGTAACTGAGTTCGGCCGCTGGCGCCGTAATCCGGCCGTAAAAAAAGCCCGGTGCCGCTAAACACGGCGGCCGGGCTTTTTATAATGCTGTCATTTCTTCTTGCTCATGTTCATCCTGAACGAATAAAATACCTAATTCATGATGTTCGCCTTCATAGGACGCGCGCTGATCAAACCGGATCTCACCATTCAGGCCGATGATCTCCATTTTTACAAATGCGCGGTTTTTTTGAAGTGCTTCGTAAAAATCCGATACATGCTTTACGGGAATGCCGTTTACTTTCGTTATAATCTCACCGATCTTCAGCTCAAGATCTTCCGCGGGCGTATTCGGAATGATGCCGAGCACCATTAAGCCCTGATCCCGCTTAGAGAAATAAAACGGAGCCGCGTTATCGTTCAGCCGCTGTCTCAATGATAAGAATAGGCGTCCGAGCACCGCAATACAAGCGGCAGCACCGGCAAGCGGACTCCACCAAAGGGCCGCTGCCCCGAACGCGGTGACGATAATCCCGAGAATCATGACACGCTTCGCCGTTATCCGTATGCTGACTTCTGGCAGGGATCCCTGCACACGCTGTCCGAAGCCGGCGATATAAGGAATCCAGATCAGATGGAAAGAGCCGCCCGGCACGGTAAAGACAGGCCACCAAGAAAGGTGTGACTCAAGCCCGCTGCCCGGCACCAATAAGAAAAGCGGAAGCAGCCATGCGCGATTCGCCAATTGACGGCCGATGGGCAGACCTCTGCTGCTGACGACAAGCGCCGGAGATGTTTTCAGGTGCGCTGAACGGTAAGCAGCCGCTCCCTCCGTGATGATCAAAAGGCCCATAAACACGGCCGCTGATGCCCAATTCACGCCGAATGCCTGCGGAAACCGATCCGCAAACGGCACTGTGTGGGTATACTGAAGGATAAACGCAATCAACATGCCGGCGCTGACAATATAAGCTGATGACAGCCAGTTCATACGGAACGTCAGCGATGCCAAAGCCGTCACAGCCGCAATTATGCCGAGAAGACCGAATGGAATCGAAATTCCCAGTCCAAAAAATAATATGGAGAGAAGAATACCCGGTATAAGCCCTTTTATGTATGTAAAGATAAGCTCGTCATACATATCTGCGATTTTTGTATGAAACGTATGGCGTTCACGTTTAATCCGCAAATATCCGCATGCGAGACTTATGATGATAAAAAACCAAAACATCGGGTGCAAAAAAAACAGACCGATACTTTTCAGAAGTTCAATTCCCCATTGAACAGACATTGCTTTCACCGCCTCAAGCCAAACATTTTAATTCTATTCTACCAAATAATCATTGGCTTGAATATCTCAAACGTCTATCTCTCTTCCGTCATCCACAACGTCACATTTGATAGAGAGAAATCTTTCAGATAGTGGTCGACTTCCACCTCGATTACACCGCTGATCAAAAGCATGGACCGTTTAATATCCGTCAGATTGATTCCTAAACGCTTATGGTTTTTCATTAAGTAGGTGAAATAATGCTTTGCACACTCCTCATTGATATCGTGAACACATTCAACATTTGTGTAATTGACCAGGTATCTGCTGAACAGCATAAGAAGACTTAGTGCTTTTGTTGATGAAAATGTAACGTCTTTTGTTCGGTCTTTTAGTTGTTCCACTAATTCATAATATTTTTTTTCACGCACAATACTTGCCCTCTTCAATTGTGAACCCCCATTTTTTTATCCAGATAAGCACGGGTGATTACAGCTGCCGTGCTGAAGCGCCGCAAACACTTCTGCTTTCAATACTGAAATGCAGCTGCCAAACTAAAAAACTGTTCTCTATTAGAACCTTCTTTTATTGTAAGAACTAAAACTGACTGAGGCAACTTTCAAAAGTTTCATTTTGAATACATATTAACTCGGCATAAAGTCTCTCTTCCCTATAAATATCGGGTAATGTTTGTCCTTTATAAATGTTTAAATGTGAAAATTTTTTTAATATCTTGTCAAAATCGTCATAATTATGTGTCTTTTGGTTCATTTATGAGACATGATAAAAGAAACAGGAGGCCTTAAAAAAGCCTCCTTTTCATTTATTTAACAAATAATGATTTTAACGCCATTTGCAGCTGTATATCATTTTTTTCGTCAGATTTCTTCTCATTCATCAGCTGATTCATTTTTTCCGCTGTTTGTTTGTCAATGACAGCTGTTTTATCAAGTTTGTACCGATCTTGGAACGCCATGACGGCTTTTTTCATTGTGCCGCTGAAATAGCCGTCCGCCCTGCCCGGGTCGAAACCCAAACCTTTCAGCAGGATTTGCGCGTGTTTGACATCTGCGCTGTTCATATCAGGCTGAAGCGGCTGTTTCAGCTGAAGCGGTCCCGCCGCAAAATAATCCGGCTGGCTTACGGCGATTGTCGGAGTAATGCCTTTTTTGTGAATCCAATTGCCTTTCGGCGTCAGCCATTTGTAAAGCGTCAATTTAATGTTGCTGCCGTCTCCCATCGGCACGGCCTGCTGTACCGTTCCTTTACCGAAGGAGGTATCACCGACAACGTCATAATGCCCCGCTTCTTTCAGCGCGCCCGCAAGAATTTCTGAAGCAGAAGCGCTTCCTTTATCCGTAATGACATTAACGGGATACGGCTTCTTATGTTTTAAAGTTGAGAAATATTGTTTTTTATCTCCGTTGCGTTCCGCGATTTGGATATACGGCATGTCTTTTGTGACGAAATGCTTTAAAATCTGTTCGACGCTTTGAAGGTAGCCGCCGGGATTTCCTCTTACGTCAAGAACGAGTCCGTCAATCCCTTGTTTCTCAAGCTTTTTCAGCGCCGCGGCGAAGTCCTGAGCAGTATGCTCGGAAAACGTCGATATAGCGATGTAGCCGACATGATGCCCGCCTGATTCCTTACGGGAAGCAAATACGGTTTCCAGCGGGATTTCCGCTCTTTTAATCCGGAATGACAGCTGTTTTTCAGTGCCCGGACGATGTATTTTAATAGAAACTTTCGATCCTTTTTTCCCTCTGATTTTCAGCACGGCTTCATTTAAATCTTTCCCGTTCATTGACTCGCCGTTTATACTGATGATTTCATCATTCGGCTTGAGGCCTGCCTTTTCAGCCGGAGATTGCTTAAACGGTGATACGATAATGATTTTATTCTCTTCCATACCGACTTCAGCGCCGATCCCTTCAAAAGATGAATCCAGAGAATCGGAAAACTGCTTGGCAGTCTGCTTGTCCATATAAACGGAATAAGGATCGTTTAATGTAGACAGCATCCCCTGAATCGCTCCTTCAAGTAGCTTTTCTTTATCCACATTTTCCACATATTCGTTCGAGATCAGCTCATATGCTTTTTCGATTTTTTCCATTGCCTGGCTTCTTTCTGCTTCTGATGATTTCGGCTGTGCCGCCCCGGCAATATGGGCTCCGCCGCACAAGATGCTGACGGCCGCTATCGCTGCGATTATTTTCTGCTTCATCGTTTACCTCCTCTTAGTCCTTTTACGAAAACCTGGAGATAGTATGTGTAAACTGAAAAGAATTCATGTAACGGCAACAAAAAAACGGAACCGATAGATTGTTTCATATAAATGGGTAACGTATAATAATTTGTATGCAATTCATTAAATATACAGGAGAATGCGATA
The DNA here is from genome assembly GCF_053545315.1 of Bacillus sp. CIS52. NCBI lineage: Bacteria > Bacillati > Bacillota > Bacilli > Caryophanales > Bacillaceae > Bacillus > Bacillus sp. CIS52. The sequence goes on along the minus strand of NZ_JBIUFR010000001.1, from coordinate 1,566,195 downwards.
TGAAAATAAAATTATCGATTTTATCCGCGGCGGTGCTGGCCGCAGGCATTACCGCCTTTGTCTGGCAAAAAACAGAGGCCAATGAAAAATCACAGGCTGACGCTCTTTATGTTTCTCCCGCGGGAAACGATCAAAATGACGGAACGAAAGAAAAGCCGTTCCGCACATTGAAGCATGCGGCGGAAAAGGCGGAGGCCGGAACAACAGTATTGATTCGGGAAGGAACGTACGACGAAACATTTGAAGTAAAGCACAGCGGGACGGCGAAAAAGCCGATTACATTTCAGAACTATCAGAATGAGCATGTCACCATCAGCGGCAAATCTGCACCTAAAAGCGATTCTGAAACACCGTTAATTCAAATCAGCAATAAACAGTACATTACCATTCACGGCATTACGCTTGAAAACCTATCCGTCTCATCAGAAGATGCGACAGCCATGGGCATCTATGTCACCGGATCAAGCAGTCATATCGCCATTGACGGCAACCATATCCGGAACATTAAAACAACGGCTGATGAGGGAAATGCACACGGCATCGCGTTTTACGGCTCGGGCGCCATGAAGGATGTCAGCATCACAAATAACACGGTTGAAAAATTGACGCTCGGCGCAAGCGAAGCGGTCGTGCTGAACGGGAATGTTGACGGTTTTAAGATCGCCGGCAATACCATCCGGAACAACAACAATATCGGGATTGACGTGATCGGCTACGAAGGAACTTCCAAGCAAAATGACTATGCGCGAAACGGCGTCATTGAAAACAATACGGTGAGCCATAACTCTTCTTACGGAAACCCCGCCTACGGCAATGAATACTCTGCGGGCGGTATATACGTTGACGGCGCAGAACATGTGGACATTAAGAAAAACACCGTTTACAACAATGACCTCGGCATTGAAGCCACTTCCGAGCATAAAGGGAAGTACGCACAAGATATACGGATTACGGATAACAAAGTGTACAACAATGCTTACACGGGTATTTCAATCGGGGGATATGACACAAAACGAGGCGGCACAATCAATTCCGTGATCGCTCACAATATTATGTACCGAAATGACACGAAGGACCTTGACGGCGGCCAGCTGCTGCTTCAGTACGATACAAAAGGGAACACCATCGAAAAGAACATCATGACGGCAAGCGGTTCACGAATTTTTATCGCAAATGATTATACGAAAAACGAAGGCAATACCGTTAATCATAACGTCTATCACAAAGAAACGGGAAAAGACGGCATTTGGAATTGGAAGAACAAAGAATATGATTCATTCGCAGCTTACAAAAAAGGAACGGCAAATGATCCGAATTCCATATATGCCGATCCGATGTATCGTGACGAATCGTCTTATGACTTTACATTAAAGCCGGGATCACCGGCCCTGCCCGTCATTCAATAACAGAACCATCAAAAAAAGCCAGTCTGACAAAGACTGGCTTTTGCATTTATACACGAAGGAATTTCCGGATGGACGTCAGGCTTCCCCATACTCCGATAACCGCGCCGATCAGAATGAGCACAAGTGATACTTGGAACACAAACGGACTGTACGGCAGGAGTGAAACAAATGAGCCCTGAACTTTCGGAGCCACCCAAGCGACCATCGACTGGTACGTGCTCAGCACGAGAGCGATCGGTATGACAGAACCAAATACCCCAAGCAGCAGCCCTTCAAGGAAAAACGGCCAGCGGATAAACCAGTTTGTCGCGCCGACAAGCTTCATGATTTCAATCTCTTTTCTTCTGGCGAAAATCGTGATTTTAATTGTATTTGAAATTAAGAACATCGCCGTGAACAGAAGGCCGATGATTAACGCGATCCCGATGTTGCGTGACACTCCGACGACCTTAAACAGACGGCTGACTTCTTCTTTCCCGTATGTCACTTTATACACATGATCCAGCTTCTCAATTTTTTTCGCGACTTTCGGCGTATCATGCGGATCTGTCGTTTTGACGATAAACGCGTTGTTCAGCGGGTTTTCCTGATCTTGCATTTTCATGGCCTTTCCGCTGTCGCCGAAGCTTTTGACCAATTGATCAAGCTCTTTATCTTTAGATGAAAATTCTACGCTTTGGATTCCCGAGATGTCTTTAATCTCATTCTGCAGCGTATCCTGCGTTTTCTTATTTGACGTCAGATCGATTAATACTTTAATTTCCACTTCTTTTTCAGCATTTTTAGCCATGTTGTTTAAATTCAGCATAATGACTAAAAACACGCCGACCAAAATCAATGTAACGGTAACAGCGCTGATGGATGCAAATGTCATCCATGTGTTTCTTCCGAGAGATTTAAAACTCTCACGCAAATGGCGCCCGAGAATTTTAATCATAAGAACCATACTCCCCTCTTGACTCATCACGCACAATAATTCCGTCTTCGATCGCGATGACCCGTTTCTTCATGGTGTTTACTATTTCTTTATTGTGTGTCGCCATCACGACAGTCGTTCCGCGGTTGTTAATCTCTTCCAGCGTCTTCATGACTTCCCATGATGTTACCGGATCAAGGTTGCCCGTCGGTTCGTCAGCTATAACGACGTCAGGATTGTTGACAATGGATCTTGCGATAGAAACACGCTGCTGTTCTCCTCCGGAAAGCTGGTCGGGAAACTGCCGCGCTTTATGCTTCAGCTGCACCAGATCGAGCACTTCGAGCACGCGTTTTTTAATGACTGACTGCTGCTCTCCGATAACCTCAAGCGCAAACGCTACGTTTTCAAATACCGTCAATTTCGGAAGAAGTTTAAAATCCTGGAAAACAACACCTATTTTACGCCGCACGAAAGGAATCTCTTTTTCTTTCACAGCCGCGAGATCTTTATGATTAATCAATATTTGCCCTTTTGTCGGTTTTTCTTCTCTGTAAATCATTTTAATAAAAGTAGATTTACCGGCTCCGCTCGGTCCTACGACATATACAAATTCTCCGGGATGAATCATGACTGACAGCCCGTTAATCGCTTTTACACCGTTCGGATAGGATTTATATACTTCTTTCATCTCTATCATGAAATCACCTAATCTTTTATTTATGTCTTGCAGCCATAGAGTTCGCAAAAATACTGCGGTTTATGGCCGATCTACCAGGAAACAGATGAAAAATCTGAAAGTTCCTTTTCCTCAGTACACTTCATTATACGTCAAATTTAGACATATTACTATTACAGTTTCTTTTCATTCCCAGGCCGTGAAAAAACCTTGCCCCTATAACAGGCAAGGTTTTTCTGTTATTTTTTCTGTGACAGCCATTTTGCGATCTTCGCGGCTTCCTCATCATTTACAAGATGGCTCGGCATATTGCCGCGTCCGTTTTTAATGATGCTTTCAATTTTAGCTTCATCATACTTCCCGCCGACTTCCTGTAAATTCGGACCTCCGCCGCCTTCTAAGTCTTTACCGTGACAGCCGATACAGCTTTGCTGATAAAGCTCTTCGCCCGCTGACGCAGATGCTTTCGATCCGCCTGAGCTGTCAGAGCTTTCTTTTTTCGATTCATTGGAACCGCCGCATGCCGCCAGCAGGACGGACATGGTCAGAACCAGCGCCAATAGCGCCCATTTTGATTTCATATGTAAGATGCACCCCTTCGCTATTATAACCCTGTTTATGCGCGTTTGAAACCCTCGCCGAGCACCTCGCTTGCGTCTGCGACAATGACAAAGGCTGACTCATCAATTTGTTTGACGATTTGTTTCAGTTTTGTGAATTCGGTCTGGCCGACGACACACATTAAGATCGGCCGGTCATGTTCCGTATACCCGCCAACTGCCGAAATCTTCGTCACTCCCCTGTCAATTTCCGTAAACACAGCCGACCTGACGGCTTCTTCATGCTGCGTTATAATTAAAGCCATTTTGGAGCGGTTGAATCCGACCTGCACGACATCAATCGTTTTGCTTGACATAAATACCCCAAGCATCGCATATAGTCCCTGTTCCACTCCGAAAACGAGCATCGCGCTCAGCACAATTAATCCGTCCATGATGGCAAGGCACGTTCCCAGTGAAAGCCCCGTGTATTTGTGGATGATCTGCGCCGCCAGTGCCGTTCCCCCCGTGGAGCCTTTGCCGAGATACACGATGCCGATTCCCGTGCCGATCCCGACGCCTCCGAAAATCGCCGCCAGCAGTTCATGGGTCGTCGCGGCAGGCAGGTCTCTTGTTAAAAAGACGGCAAGCGGCAGAACGATGGAACCGACAAGTGTCTTCATTCCGAATTTCCCGCCGAGAATGATCACTCCGGCGATAAACAAAGGGATGTTAATGATCCACTGCACGTAAGCCGGCTCAAAACCAAACGTCTCCAAAATGGTGCTGATTCCGCTTACTCCGCCCGCCGCTATACGGTTCGGCAGCAAAAATACGTTAAACACGACCCCTGTAATCGCCGCGCCGATCATGATATATATGTAATCTTTGATCAGCCGGAGCGGCTTATTGTGATTCACATCCATGCAAAATCCTCCGTTCTCCGATTTTCTCTCGATAGCATTTTAAGTCTTCCCGGCCTAGAAGTAAATAACAGCCAAATACCGTATTAATTTGCTAAAGCGCTATTGTGAAAAATGGAAAAAGAGAACGGATAAAAAAACACACCATGCCAAAGGCAGGTGTGTTCCCGGATTAAGACAGTTTAGAGCGTAAGTAGGCATCAATGAAGATATCAATATCTCCGTCCATAACCGCCTGTACGTTCCCCATTTCCGTATTGGTCCGGTGGTCTTTCACCATGGAGTACGGATGGAATACGTAAGAGCGGATTTGGCTGCCCCAGCCGATTTCTTTCTGTTCGCCGCGGATTTCGTCAAGCTCCGCCTGCTGTTCTTCAATTCTGCGCTGATACAGCTTCGCTTTGAGCATTTTCATCGCTCTGTCGCGGTTTTTGATTTGTGAACGTTCCGTCTGGCATGTAACGACTACATTTGTCGGCAGGTGGGTGATCCGAACGGCCGAATCAGTCGTGTTGACGTGCTGTCCGCCGGCACCGCTTGCCCGGTACGTATCAACTTTAATGTCTTCGGTACGAATATCAATGTCGATTTCTTCATTGAATTCAGGCATGACTTCACATGACACGAATGACGTGTGGCGGCGGCCTGATGAATCAAACGGAGAAATCCGCACGAGTCGGTGTACGCCTTTTTCCGCTTTTAAATAGCCGTATGCATTGTGGCCCTTAATGAGCAGTGTGACCGACTTAATTCCGGCTTCATCTCCTGGCAGATAATCAAGCGTTTCAACTTTGAATCCGCGTCTTTCCGCCCAGCGGGTATACATTCTGAGCAGCATGGAACCCCAGTCTTGGGATTCTGTACCGCCGGCACCCGGGTGAAGTTCTAAAATCGCGTTATTTTTGTCATATGGTTCACTGAGCAGCAGCTGAAGCTCAAATTCATTCAATTCCTTCGTTAATGACTTCAGCTCTTTCTCAAGCTCCTGCTGAAGATCCGTATCAGGTTCTTCTTTTAAAAGATCATGTGTCATTTGGAGCTCTTCATGAGACTCGCTCAGCTGATGATAGGAGTTCACGTATTCCTTCAGACCGTTCGCTTCGTTGATGACAGTTTGGGCCTTCTGCTGGTCATTCCAGAATTCCGGTTCCGCCATCTTTTCATCTAATTCTGCAATGCGGGCTTCCTTTGATTCGAGGTCAAAGAGACCCCCTGAAGTCCGCTAAACGAGAAGCCATATTTTCGAGCTCTGCCCTGATTTCTGATAATTCCATTCCATTCACCTCATTAAAAGATCCGGGGCGCCATAAGACGCAGACCCGGTCATGTTCGATGCATACAGTCGTGACTATTCTGTCCGGCCGCAGCAATTTTTATATTTTTTTCCGCTTCCGCAATGGCAAGGCGCGTTGCGTCCGATATCTACGACTTTGCGCACCGGCGCTTTTTTCGCTTGTTTGGCCTCATCGCCGTCCTGCGGCTGGTGAGCCGTCGTTTGGCCCTGAACAACTTCTTCGCGTTCCAGATTGCTTTCAATCTCGGCCTTCATGACGAATTTCGCCACCTCGTCCTCAATGGACTCAATCATGTGCTCAAACATAGCGAAACCTTCCATTTGGTATTCACGCAGCGGATTTGTCTGCGCATAGGCGCGAAGGTGAATCCCTTGACGCAGCTGATCCATCGCATCAATATGATCCATCCATTTTGAATCGACGGCACGCAATACGATGACTTTTTCGAATTCACGCATCTGCTCTGTGCCGAAATTCTCTTCTTTTTCATTATATTTTGTCATGATGCGATCCATGATCATCTCATGCATTTCATCCGGTTCTTTTCCGAAGATATCGCTCTTTTCTAGCGCGCCTTCATCAAGATACGTTGTATTCACAAGCTCCACGAGGCCGTCAAGATTCCATTCTTCCGGAAGCTCCTCTTTCGGCGTATAAGCGGCAATTGCACGCTCCAGTGAAGACTTGATCATGCCTTCCACAATGTCACGCAGGTTTTCAGAGTCAATGACTTCAAAACGCTGCTTGTAAATGACTTCGCGCTGCTGACGGAGCACGTCGTCATATTGGAGAAGCTGTTTACGTGAATCGAAGTTATTTCCTTCGACACGTTTTTGAGACGATTCCACGGCGCGTGACACCATTTTGCTCTGAATCGGCGTGGAGTCATCCATACCGAACCGGTCAAGCATCGCCATCGTCCGTTCAGCTCCGAAACGGCGCATCAATTCATCTTCCATTGAAAGATAAAATTGTGTGATACCCGGGTCTCCCTGACGCCCTGAACGTCCGCGGAGCTGGTTGTCAATCCGGCGGGATTCATGGCGTTCCGTACCGACGACTGCAAGGCCGCCAAGCTCTTTTACGCCTTCACCGAGTTTAATGTCGGTTCCGCGTCCTGCCATGTTGGTCGCAATTGTGACAGCGCCTTTTTGTCCCGCTTCTTCAATGATCTGAGCTTCACGCTCATGGTTTTTCGCGTTCAGCACCTGATGCGGAATTCCTTTATTCTTCAGAAGTTTAGAAATCAATTCAGATGTTTCAACGGCAACCGTACCGACAAGAACGGGCTGTCCGGTCATGTAGCGCTGGGCGACATCCTCCGCCACCGCCTTGAATTTCCCTTCCATTGAGCGGTAGATCAAATCCGGACGGTCTTCACGGATGACCGGCTGGTTGGTCGGAATGGACACAACCTGCATGTTATAAATATTGCGGAATTCTTCCTCTTCCGTTTTTGCGGTACCGGTCATGCCGGCAAGCTTTTCGTACATACGGAAATAGTTTTGGAACGTAATTGTCGCCAGAGTCATGCTTTCATTTTGAATCTCCAGGCCTTCTTTCGCTTCAATCGCCTGGTGAAGGCCTTCGCTGTAGCGGCGTCCTTTCATCAGACGGCCGGTGAAGGAATCGACGATGACAACCTGGCCGTCCTCAACAACATAATCCACGTCTTTCTGCATCGCCGCATGGGCTTTTAAAGCCTGATTGATATGGTGGTTCAACGCCACGTTTTTGACATCAAACAGGTTGTCGATGCCGAACGTTTTTTCAGCCTTCGTCATTCCTTCTTCCGTCAGCTGAACGCCCTTCGTTTTGACGTCATACGTATAATCCTGATCTTGCTTGAGTGTGCGGACAAACGCATTTGCCTGCACGTACAGTTTTGTGGACTTCTGAGCTTGTCCGGAAATAATCAATGGCGTTCTCGCTTCATCGACTAAAATGGAATCGACTTCATCAATAACAGCAAAATGAAGCGGGCGCTGCACCATTTGTTCTTTATAAAGCACCATGTTGTCACGCAAATAATCAAAGCCGAGTTCATTATTCGTTGAATATGTGATATCGGCCGCGTAAGCTTCGCGTTTTTCGTCTTTTGACAACGAATTCAGGTTCAGGCCGACTGTAAGCCCGAGAAACTCGAAAATTTCTCCCATTTGCTGGGCATCACGGCTTGCCAGATATTCGTTGACCGTTACGACGTGAACGCCTTTTCCCGTCAACGCGTTTAAATATACCGGAAGGGTGGACGTCAGCGTTTTCCCTTCCCCTGTTTTCATTTCGGCGATATTCCCTTCATGAAGGGCAAGGCCCCCCATCAGCTGCACTTTAAACGGGAACATGCCGGTTACGCGGCGTGAAGCTTCACGAACGACGGCAAATGCTTCGACAAGAAGGTCATCCGTCGTTTCTCCTTTTTCAAGCCGCTCTTTAAATTCTGCCGTTTTTTGTTTAAGCGCATCGTCAGAGAGATTTTCATAATCTCCTTTTACAGCATCAATGTCATTCGCTATTTTTTCGTATTTGTTCAGCGCACGTTTGGTCGGATCAAACATTTTATTTAAAATCCCAAGCATCTATAACGCTCCTCTATGTTCACATGCAGATTTCGCATGGAATAAATGATAATTTTCTGTCCATGTATACCTCTCATTATCATAACATACCTTTGGTTATTTCCAAAGAATTTGCAGATAAAGTATAGAGAAAAACCTTCCGCGCGTTCACGGAAGGCTGGATGGTTTATTCAGTCGGTTCAATTAATCCGTATTTGCCGTCATTTCGGCGGTAAACGACATTTGTGAGATTCGTTTCCGCGTTGGTGAATACGAAGAAATTATGTCCGAGCATATTCATTTGGAGAATCGCTTCTTCATTATCCATCGGTTTTAAATTAAAACGTTTCTGACGGACAATTTCCGGGCTGTCATCTTCAATTTCGTCCTGAACCGCTACGTTTGTATCAGCTGCGCTTCCGTTCTCGAAGTAATGTTTCGGAAGACCCTGCTCGCGGAATTTTCGGTTGACTTTTGTTTTGTGCTTTCGGATTTGACGTTCCAGCTTGTTTGTTGCGAGATCAATTGCATTGTACATATCCTCGTTATGCACTTCGGATCGAAGCGCCAGATCAGTCATCGGAATGGTGACTTCAACTTTGGATTCCTTATCATTATAGAATTTTAAGTTGACGTTCACATCGGCATTGACGCTCTGCTCGAAATATCGTTCCAGCTTGCCGATTTTTCTTTCCACATGATCCTTTAACGCAGGTGTAACCTCAATGTTTTCTCCTCTGATATTGTAGTTCATCAAAGAACGCCTCCCTTTATCTAAGGATATGTAACTATTTCTCTTTTTCCCCTTCTGATCCCTGCTGAAACGTTAAAATAATGTGTAAATTCGGTGAACGATGACGAATGGTGTCGGCTTATATCCGCTGCTTCCGGCAGGATTATCAGTATATGCAGAAGACGCAGGCAAAAGACCTGCCGCTTGCAGCAGGTCTAGTGAAGAACATACGGTTTGATGCAGTCGTGCGTCTGCTCCATCCACACCTTATAATGCGGCAGAAAGATGGTTTTTAAAAACTCCTGAAATGGAGCGGACGGGAAATCATAATCATTTAACATGCTGAAATCCTGAAAAATCTCGTCAAATGACCGAATCGCCGTCTCCACGCATTGGCACTCAACGATAGACAAGAGAAGCGCATGAGAGGAATCGAGATGAAAAAAAGCCTGAATCAAATCGTTGTAAATCCGTTCGCCCTCCGTCTTGAAAAAATCATCCTGTGTATCCAATAGGTAGCAAAGCCCCTCATCAATGGTAAAAAGAAGCTGGTAGTATGCTGACACCAAATGGTAATCGTTCAAACTTCTCAAAACACTCACCTATTTGCGTTTGTCGTAATAACGGCCGTCACTTGTCGTTTGATGATACGGATTAAAATACGTATTATGGTACACCCGTTTTTTCTTGAGTGTTTTTATTTCATTTCGGATGCTATCCTGGAGCCGTTTCACTTCTCCGGTAATCAAGCGGTCCATCGCGGTCACCTGCTGAAACAGCGTTTTTTCTTCGTCGGAAAAAGGCGGCTTTATGCCCGCAAGCATCTCCTCCCTTTTCTCCGTAAATGCTGTAAAGCTGCTGATGAGGCCGTCGCTTTCCGGGGCATCCTTCAATGCGGCGTACATGTTCTTCGTTTCATTATACAAAGAAAGGACATTGCTGTTCATCAGGCAAGGCCGCCCGCGCCGTGGCTGTTTTTCCGTTCGCTCTGCATGGCCTGTTTCCACGTATCACGAAATTCAGTAACTAGCTTTTCCGCTTCATCTAACAATCCTTCATTATTCTGCACGTTCGCTTCAATCAGGCGGCGGCGTATGTAATCATAGATTGATGACATTTGTTCAGAAATCTCAATCTCCCGGTTTAACGTGATGCTGAGCTCTTGAATGATGTTTTGCGCCTTTACGATATTTTCATTTTTGGCTTCAGGGTTGTTTTGCTTCATCGCCTGCCTTGCCAGCTTAATGAATCGCAGGCAGCCGTTATAAAGCATAAGGGTCAGCTCTTCCGGAGCGGCTGTAAAGACGGATGTCTGCTGATAAGCAGCAAAAGGATTATTTATTGCCATTTTTATAAAACCTCCAAGGTTATGATGTTGAAGATCCTAACATTGACGTGAGATATGAAGATTGGCTGTTCAATTTCTCCAATGCCGTATCCAGTGCGCTGAACTTTTTATAATATCTCGTCTCGATGTCATCCAGCTTCGTTTTCATATTGGAAATATTTGTTTCTATTTCATCCAGGCTTTTTCCGATGGCAAAGCTGGTTGATACCGAGCTTTCCGTACCCGCCTGTTTTGAAATTTGAATCTGCATTTTATTTAATGTGTCTTTTAATCTCCGGGCAATCCCCTGTTCCTCCGGGTTTTTGGTTTTCGCTGTATCAGGGCTGTCTGCATTAAACAGTTTAGCCACGAGAGCAGGATTCTCGGTAATTTTCTGTTTCAGTTTCGCTTCGTCTTTAATGACAAGCTTTCCTTGATCCGTATAACTATCAGACGTCTCAATTCCGAAATCGGCAAGCTGATATTTTTTTCCGTCAATCGTAACCGTTGAGTACAGATCAAGCCGCATCTCCGCCAAACCGTTCTGCAGCGTGCTGTCGCTCCGTAATAAACCGCTTTTGGCTTTTGCCTCCCACTGCTCAACCTGCTTATCGGTCATCGCTTCTCTTTGTTCATCGGTTAACGGCGTATAATCACGGTATTTTGATTCTGTCACCTTCTCGTTTGCGCTTTTAATTAACGTATTGTATTTATCAACGAAATCTTTAATGTTGTTAAAAATGCCGTCCGTATCAGTCGTGCTGTTAATCGTAACCGTTTTATTGCTGTCCGTCACGCTGTTCAGCGTGTATTTGATGCCGTTGATCGTAAAGTTATTTGACGTTTTTGTCATTTCAAGCCCGTTGAACGTAAACTTCGCGTTTTTCCCTTCGGCATTGGCCGTAAGTTCATTCGTTGTATCATCAACGGCAAAACCGAGCTGATCTTTCAGGAAGCTTTTAGTTGCGTCATCACCTGCGGCAAGGGCAAACCCTTCTCCCGTTTTATTGGAAGTAAACGCGATCGTATCCACATAATCCGTGCCGTTGGAGATTTTCTCTTTTAAGGCCGTCACCCCGAGGCCCGAGCTGTTTAGTTTGGTGACCACATCATCAATCGTATCGGTTGCGGCGATCGTGACGTTTACCTCAGTCGGCTTCGTTTCGCCCGGATTTGTGACATTGAATTTCAATGTTTGGCTTTGACCCGAAGTGAAATTGATGGCCCCTGAGGATTTATAAGTCGTCGGCGTAGCCAGCTGCTGTACAGACATGCTCGTTGAAATATTCTGTTCAGCACTGACAGCCGCCGCGCTGACACTGGAATCCGAACTTGTTACTGTTTTTTTATTCCAGTTTGTGGACATCAGCATATTATTAAATGTAGTGGAATACATGTCGGCAATCTGGGTATTCATTTCCCGATAAGCATCGCGCTTCCATTCAAGCGTCTGCTTTTGCTGGTTTAATTTATTAAGCGGCTGCTTTTCGGCATCCATCATTTTTTTCACCAGAGAATCTACATCAAGACCGGAATTAAGGCCTGTGATTCTTGTGACCATATGTACCCTCTCCTTTTCGGCGTTTAGTCGTAGACGGCTCTATGATAACAGTGAGTTTCCGACTGTTTATCATATCACAGCTCCATAAATGTATGATCTTATTCTTATATCGGTCAGATTAAAAGGTTTTCAATAATTTAACTGCAAATTATAACGTTTCATTTTGTCAATAGGGTTCTTTGGCATGATGAGGGGGAAAAGCTGCAGAAATAAAAAAAGACCCTGGAGAACCAGGATCTTTCCGTCATTAACCTTTAAGCAATTGAAGAACTTGCTGAGGCTGTTGGTTAGCTTGCGCAAGCATTGCTTGAGAAGCCTGAGTAAGGATGTTGTTTTTCGTGTACTCCATCATCTCAGAAGCCATGTCTACGTCACGGATACGTGATTCAGCAGAAGTCAGGTTCTCAGAAGAAGTACCAAGGTTGTTGATTGTGTGCTCTAAACGGTTTTGAACCGCACCAAGTTTAGCGCGCTCGCTAGATACTGTGTCGATAGCTGTTTTGATTGTTGTAAGAGCTGAAGACGCAGCTTTAGCTGAAGATGAGATGTCGATACCTTTTGTTACTTTAGAATCTCCAGCCACAGCACTGTCAGCTTGATAAACTAATTTATCAGCAGCATCATAGTAGCCATTCGGTCCTTTAGAACCGTCAGTTACAAGTGTTGCTTCATTTCCATCTTTATCTGTAATTTTAGATCCGTCAGCATTTGCTGTATAAGTTGTACCGACTTTCAGGCTTTCAGAATCCATTTTATTGATAGACAGGCTCATTGTTTGGCCTTCGTTAGCTCCGATTTGGAACGTAAGGTTTTTCGCAGTTCCGTCAAGAAGTTTCTTCGTGTTGAACTCAGTGTCAGTAGAAATTCTTGTTACTTCAGATGATAATTGGTCCATCTCTTTTTGAAGCTCAGAACGGTCTGAATCTGTGTTTGTATCGTTCGCCGCTTGTGTAGCAAGCTCGCTCATACGCTGAAGAATGCTGTGAGTTTCGTTCAATGCACCCTCAGATGTTTGGATAAGAGAGATTCCGTCTTGAGCATTTTTAGACGCCATGTCTAAACCGCGGATTTGAGAACGCATTTTTTCAGAGATCGCAAGACCCGCAGCGTCATCACCAGCGCGGTTGATGCGAAGACCTGAAGATAATTTTTCCATGTTTTTTGCAGCAGAGCTTGAACCTGCATTCAGCTGACGGCTAGTGTTAAGAGCCGCGATATTGTGGTTGATTCTCATTTTGTATTTCCTCCCTGAATTGTTTTTCGCACGTCCTTGTGCATTTGTGCAGCATCATTTTTGAAGAAAATTTTCCTCTCATTGGCTACACTATATATATCGGACGGCCGCTTCTATTGTTTATATTGAAAATAAAAAAATCCTCACTTTTTTTGTGAGGATAAATTAAGTAATAAATCAGTATTAAAAGATACAGCTCTGTTATTCTCTTCCAGGATAGACAAGTATATTTCCTTCCGATGAATATCCACGTGCTGCGGCGCTTCAATTCCCAGTTTCACTTGCTCTCCTTCGATGGCAATCACCTTGATTTCAATATCCGGCCCGATTTGAATGGACTCATTCACTTTTCTCGAGAGAACTAGCATGATCCTCCTCCTATCAAATGTTTTGTTTCATAGGAAGCATCATGTAAAATGATTTGTTTCGCCTTCATTTCCTTTTTATTCACGATAATCGGCGCTTTTAAATTGGCGGTCGTGTTTTCAAAAGGCTCTTCCAGCGTTAAAATCGCCATCACTTCGACGTCCTCTATATCTTCAATGTGCAAAAGCTCCAGAGTCGATTGGTCAATGTCAAATTCGTATCCTTTAAAGAAAATAAACGGACTGGCGACAATAAAGGCGATATGCTCCTGTTTGACAGACTGCAGCGCCAAAAACGGTGAATCTTCCGACAAAGGAAGAACAACAAATTGAGTCTCGTCATTAAATCCCGGCAGCCCGTTTTCAAATGAGATAATCTGCCCTTCGTCTATTCTGATTTCTCCGTGATATTTTGTTTTAATAATCATGCTTCACAATCCTTTACCACTTTCATCTTTTATTCTGTATTACCGTCGTCAACCGAAATCGTCACTTTAGGGTCTTGCCTCATATCAATCTGAACTCTCCCCGGTGTGTAATTCCATACCGGTTTATGGGCGGTGGCTTCAATTGAAGGTTTGCGGGCTTCAATATCAACCGTAAGCTTTGAAGGAATGCAGTCAATGTCAACGAGAAACTGCGCAGGCAGAAAGTCGCTGAATTCGCCGAATGGATCGGGCGGACTGACATCCGCTGCCTGACGGGCCATCACATTGCCGGTTTTCTTTTCGATAGCCGCCATTTCCTTCCCTTCTCTGACTGTTTTCGCAATAAACTCACTGCATGCTTGCGCACCTTTCTGGGCGGCTTCAGCGTTCAGCTTTTCAAATGATTTCAGATTTAAGTTCTCCCACGCCCTCGTCTGATCAATCGTCAGTTTGGCCGGCGTGCTTTCAATGTTCAGCTCTGCCGGCGGCTGCTCGATTTCCAGGTCAGCGGGCGGCTGTTCCATCTCGATTTCTTCCTTCTGAAAGGTTATACCGATTTTAGCAGGCACACTGTCAATAATCAATCTCGGCATCTGCATAGAGACCCCTCCTCTTTAGAGTGTTCTAGTAAAAAAAGCGATCTCCCTGTTGTGAGTCGCTTTTTTTATATATAGAAGACGTTTCATCTATTATTTCAGAAAGTCGATCAGTGACGGCTGAATGATATTCGCATTTACTGACAGCGCAGCTTTATGAACCGTCTGCTGAGATAAATAATCAACAATCACATCTTCCATTTCTACATCTTCATTATCTGACAATACTTTTTCAGCGGTAGCAGCTTGAGATTCCAACCTTGTCTTAATGAGTTCCAAACGGTTTGTTCGGGCGCCGATATTGGATTTTTCAGCATTCATTTTGTCAGTAAAACCGTCGATGTCTGACAGAATTTGATTTGAATCTGCTTCAGAAAGCGTACCTTTGCTTAAAGAAGCTTCTAATGAGTTGAGAAATTCAAATACATTATCTCCATTTTGAGCGACGCCCCCGAAAGCTGATTTCGGGTCAGAATTCACTTTCAGCACTGCCCCGTTCGAAATGTTGATGTTAACATCCGAAGCACTCGTGTAATTTTCATAGTTGTACGTATACGTGCCGTCGGCATTTTCAGTGATCGGCGGGACATCTGAATTTGTTCCGTTAAACAGGTAACGCCCGTTCACTTGAGTATTCGCGACAGAAACGAGCTGCTTTTTCAGCTGGCCGATTTCTGTACCGATTGCTTTTAATTCCGTTTCACCGTTCGAATCACTTTTTGCCTTAATCATCAAGTCTCGGATTTTCCCCATAATATCCGTCTCTGAGTTTACGCTGGATTCCGAGTTTTCCAGCCATGTGAAACCTTGCGAAACATTCCGCTGATACTGGTTGACCTGCGCAAGCTGAGTACGGTACTGCATTCCCTTCATTGCGACGACCGGATCATCAGAAGCTTTGGTGATTTTTTTCCCCGTAGACACTTGCTGCTGAAGCCGATCGAGCTTGTCATAACTTGAGCCGATAAATCGAAGAGAATTTTTTGCGATCATCCCTTGAGTTACTCTCATTTACTTATCTCCTTATCTTCCTCCGGTGCCCATACCGTTAATAATTTTATCGTATATTTGATCCTGCATCGTTATGATTCGCGCAGCGGCATTATAAGCGTGCTGAAACTGAATCATATTTGTCATTTCTTCATCTAATGACACGGCGCTGACTGATTGTCTCCGCTGATCGGCCGAAAGGGTGTTGCTTTCAGAGTTGTTCATAAGATTGGCCGCTTTTTGTGAATTAACGCCCAGCTTGCCGATAAGGGATTCATAAAAGTCATTAATTGTAGTGGTTTCACCGTTAATTGTCAGCTTGCTGTTCTGCACGGCTGCCAGGTTTGTCGCGTTTGTGCCGTCGCTTTTTTCTCCGTTTAACGACGCTGCGATATTGTCTGTAGACGCAAGGACTTTGTCACTGACTTTTATTTTCGCTGCCGCCCCTTTTACCGGCACCGCTTCATCCCCGCTGAAATCAAAAAATGCTGTGCCCTGTTCGCCTGTATAGGTCTTTCCTTTTTCGTGGACTGCATTAAACGCGTCAGCAAAGGAGAGCGCCATATTATCAAGAGCAGTCAGCATCTCAGGATAAAGGCCTTTTTCTTCTCCATTTGACATATAGCCGTATGACTCAATAAGACCTAAAAGTGAGCCTTTGCCGGTAAATGCATCCGCATTAACCGCATTGCTGCCGACGGATACGCTTGACACAAGACCGCTGTCCTGGTCGTAGTTGATTTTCATTTCTGAAACGGTTTTTGTATTACCATCAAGCAGTGTTCCGAGAGAATTGTTGTTTCCGTTCAGCAATTCCACGTTGACCGTGCCCTCAGCAGTCGCCAAGGCATGTCCGCCCGACTTATTATATGAAACTTTTATATTTGCCATAGAAGATAGTTGGTCAATCAATCTGTCTCTTTGGTCATATAAATCATTAGGAAGCATACCGCTCGGCTCAACTGCCGCTATTTGAGTATTAAGGTCATTCAGCTGATTTAAAATTGAATTGGCCTGATCCGCTGTGTTATCCAGGTTCTTTTTAATATCCCCCTGAATGTTAGTCAAAGAGCTTGATATATAGTTAAAACTCTCGACAAGAGATTTCCCCTGCTCCTGCAAGACTGAGCGCGCTCCCGTATTTTCCGGGTTCGTCGCCAGGTCCTGAAGGGCATTCCAAAACGAACTGAGTGATCCGTTTAATCCGTTATCATCAAGCTCTTTCATGACGCCTTCCATTTGCGACAATGAATTGGAACGGGCTGTATAGTAGCCTAATTTTGTATTTTCAGTTCTGTACTGATAGTCTAAAAAACTGTCTCTGACACGCTCCACTGAACCTGCTTTGACCCCGGTTCCGATTTGGCCGGCCGTCAGCTCACTGTTTTTTGATACAGCGGGGTAAGGGCTCGTCGATTGTAATGTGACGCGCTGCCTTGTATATCCTTCTGTATTTGCATTTGCAACGTTATTTGAAACTGTGCTCAATGCAGTCTGCTGCGCACTCAGTGCACGTCTTGCTGTTTCGAGCCCCATAAATGTCGATGGCATTGAAAATCCTCCGTTCTAAGCTTTTGAATCGAATAATGTCAAACGGCTGACAGGCTGGCGCGCCGCTTGCGGCTCTTTATAATTCATATTCTCTTTTTCATCCGGCATGATCATATCGAATGCCCCTGAGATGAATTGCAAAGCCTGAATCGTGAGCTGCTTATTCATCTCGTTCACTTCTTTCAGACGGTTAAGAAGCGCAGATAAAGAGTGAAATAATCCTTCAAGCTCCTGTTTTTCACTGCCTGAAGTTCTTGAGATACATGCAGCAATTGTGTTATCTTCATCGCGGCTGAGAAACTGGGAAGTTAACTTGATTCGCTCTTCTTCAGTCTGCCCGATTGCCTGAATATACTTTTGCTCTTTGGTTAATATGTTGGAAAGCTCTTTTGTTTTACCTGCTTTCAGCGCTTCCGTTTTCTCCTCAGACAGCGTGAGCAGATGTTCATGCAGTGCGCAAAGTCGCTTCAGTTGATCGATAATTGGCTTTGCT
This sequence comes from Bacillus sp. CIS52, assembly GCF_053545315.1. Lineage (NCBI taxonomy): Bacteria > Bacillati > Bacillota > Bacilli > Caryophanales > Bacillaceae > Bacillus > Bacillus sp. CIS52. The sequence continues at coordinate 1,548,601 of NZ_JBIUFR010000001.1, read as the reverse complement.
GACATTGGCTTTCTCCTTTTTATTGCTTTTTATAGAAATTCATTATTTTTTCAGCGATGCTGTTTGAATCTATTTTATATGTTCCGCTCTCTATATCCGCTTTCAGCTGAGCGATTTTTTCCTGACGTGTTTTAGTGACCGCATCTGACGCATTTTGAAGCTCTTTTGCATGAGAAGAAATTTCCACTTTGTCTTTCGGCTTTGCAGCCTCTTTTTGTACGGCTTGCTTTTCGTAATTTTTTTGGTATGGATTAACGGATTGTGTTCCGTACTGATTGATTTTCATTGGATTCCTCTCGCTTTCTGTTCGCAGTCTAATTCTTTTATCGACTGCGTTATCAGTTAGTTTAGGGAATCAGGTGTTTTTGGTATTATAGGCATAGTATGTGTCTTTAGTACCATTTTTCTCTTTGAATTCAGCAGCTGTTTCTTGGTTCATATGATCTAATTGCGACTCGATATCAGTCTGACAGGACTTGCAGAATTTCCCCGTCCTGATCGGATTTCCGCACCTTTCGCAAGGGTATGCCAAATTCGGAAGATGGCTGATTTGAATCCTTTTTTGTTTGATAAACTTGAGGATCAGCTCTTCTTCCACACCTGTTTCCTCAGTAATCTGCTGCATCGTCGACTGTCTGTTGATCTGCTTTCTTAAAAATTTATAGACGGTTTCAAATGCTTTTTCTTCTTCTTTAATACATGCCTGGCATACGGTCTGCAGGTTCGTTTTAAAAAATAGAGCATTGCATTTTGGACAATTTGCCAATTCACCCATCGTTTTAACTCCTATTCCTTCATTTATCTGCCTTATATTTCTATCAATTATATCGGCAGAAAAAATGAATGATTTAGCTCCTGATTAAAGTAAAAGAGGAGACCGATAACGCTTTGCCTGCTGTCAGCAGAGCTTCGGCAGCTTGATGCAGTGTGGCGCCCGTCGTATAAATATCGTCTATTAAAATGACGTTCATACCTTCGACGGAGTTTTCAGCAGCTGAAAACTTTTTTTCTGCGGAGAGCCTTTCTGTTTTGCTTTTTTTGGATTGTTTTTCATTGTTCAGTCGGATGAGGGGGTAAATGACGGGCATTCCGAGCAGAGAGGCCAGCAGCTCGGATTGATTGAATCCGCGTTCCGCCAGCCGTTCGCCGCTCAGCGGAATAGGGACGAGGGTATGTGTATTTGCCGGGTATGCCGCTTTAAAGCCGGCAGCAAAATCACGTTCAAATGCTTGAATGATTTTCGCATCACCCCGAAATTTAAACCGGGTCAATGCATCCTTCATCGCATCATTATACAAATATACCGAACGGTTCTGCCGCAGCAAAAAACGCTTTTCCGTTTTTGATTCCCGCGACATGCAATCAGTGCATTTTTCATTTGACTCCTGAGACCTTCCGCACAAACAGCATACGGGACCTTCAATTTTTTCGAATTGATTGCTGCATGCGCTGCATACCTCTTGTTCCGGCGCAAGGGAAAATAGAGATCTCCAGGTCAGTGAACTTGAAATTGGTGAATCACACAATAAACAATTCAGAGATATTACGCTCCTTCCCGATTTTCACAGAACTCGCTTGGTTTAACTGAAACAATCGCGGCTGATTCAGCCAGAATGACAAGCAGCGCCGTATTTTTCTGTTTATCAACCATCTCTGCTTTTGCATAAGCAACTTTCTTTTTATCAGTAACATATGCCGGTTCAGCCCGGTTTAATGAAAGAGCCAGTACATCATTTTTGCATACGCGGCATGTGCATTTCATATGAAGCTGAGGCATATGGCGGTCGAGAAGTTCCCTTAATATGATTTCTTTAGAATTGACAAGCATGTTGACAGCTCCTCATAGGAAAGTATGAGTATACTGTATCACGTTTTCTGAAATTAACTAGTCCAACAATTTACTTTTTTGTGCCAATTTGTTCATATGTTCTATATGTTTTTTTGCTTTTTTCATTCCGTTTGTCATTCCGAAATGAAACATGACGACATCACCGCTGAAATGTTTATAGTGCCTTCCCGTTCTGCCTGCGATCTGCACGAGTGCGCTCTCAGTAAAGATAGGTGCTTCCGCGCCGAGGACACATGTCTGAACTTTGGGTACGGTAACTCCTCTTTCTAAAATCGTAGTTGTTACCAGCAGATCAAGCCGGCCGTCTCTGAACCGTTTCACTTTATCCTTTCTGAATGTGTCTTCCGCATGTACGCCTTCTGCCCTTACGTTTAATTTCTGAAAATAATCCGTTGTCTTTTTCAATACGTGTACAGACGGAACGAAGAAGAAAACTGGCAGCCGTGATTGAAGTTTTTGCCGGACCCAATCCGTTACTGAGTGCGGCAGTTTTCCTTTCTCAAGCTTCTTCTTCCAATTGCCGCACCACAAAAAACGTGGCTCCGGGAGAGGTTTTCGATGATATCTGGCCGGTATGCGGACGCTTTTCAGCAAACCGGCTTCAGCCTTCTTTTTTAATGCGTCTGAAGGAGTTGCCGTTACATAAACAAGGGCGCTGTTGTTCTTTCTGGCTTTATCAACCGCGAATCTTAATGTCTCATCGGCTGAAAAAGGAAATGCATCCACTTCATCTATTATCATGACATCAAAAATATCACGATAGCGCATCAGCTGGTGAGCGGTTGAGATCATTAGCGGAGTTAAACTGCCTTTGTCTTCACTGCCGCCGTACAGAGCTGAAACTTCAACATTCTCAAATGCTTTTTTCAGTCTCGGCAGAAGTTCAAGCACGACATCTGTACGCGGAGTCGCGACACAGACCCGCAATCCGTGATTCAGCGCAAACTCTATACCCGGAAACAGCATCTCTGTTTTCCCTGATCCGCAAACCGCCCAGACTAACAGCTCTTGTTTCTCTTTTATTGCTTTTATAAGCGCGCCGGCCGCCTGCTTCTGTCCGTCTGTCAATGTTCCTTCCCAAGCAAGCTTTACAGGCGCCCAGCTGCTTTCTGAGGTTTGATTCCAAGAATATAATGACGTCAGTTCATCAGCCCTTCCCATTACGACACAGGCACGGCAATAGGTAATATGTCTTTTGGCAGAAGGCGCCCAGAATGCGGCAAAGCAGGATTGGTCAGACTGGCCGCATCGGCGGCAGACGAAACGGTTTTTCCTGCGGATGACAGACGGCTCGGCCGTTATATATTCTTTTTCTATAAAAGGACTGATACGCTGATCTGAAAACGGTATCTCAGATCTCAACAAATGCCTGCCGTAAAAGAAATCCCGCACCTCTGAAAATTCTGAAGCATCTTCGGACATCTCTCTGCCTCCTTTCTGCTCAAAGTATGCCTGCCGGGAATTTTTCTGTCGAATCCCGAAAATTAAAAAATAAAAAAATCTCCGCCCTTGAAAACGGAGATTTTCACTTAGTTTTTAAAGCACCAGCCGATTCCGATGGCGCCTTCGCCCAAATGCGTTCCGATCACGGCACCGAAATAGCTGTTATAGAATTCGACATGAGGGTATTTACCGCTTAATTCTTGAATAATATCCGCGGCTTCTTCCTCCCTGTTTGCATGAATGACAGCTGCCCGCATCGGGATTCCTTTACTTGCATCCTCCCCAAACAGCTCAAAAATTCTAGAAATCGCTTTTTTGCGTGTCCGAATCTTCTCAAAAGGAACAATTACCTTGTTGTCAAAATGAAGAATAGGCTTTACCTTTAACAGACCGCCGATAAAAGCCTGAGCACTGCTTAAGCGCCCGCCCCGCTGCAGATGTGATAAATCGTCAACCATAAAATACGCACGGACTGTTTTCTTCATTTCTTCCAGCTCTTTTAAAATCTCTTCCGGAGAGTCAACACCGTCTTTAATAAGCTGTGCCGCTTTTAATGCATAAAAACCTTGCGCCAAACAGCTGATCTCTGAATCAAACGGATAAACTTCGATATTATCAACCATAGCGTTTGCCGAAGCGGCGCTATTATAAGTTCCGCTGATTCCGCTGGACAAATGTATGCTTATGACTGCATCATATGTTTTGCCCAGTTCTTCGTACAATGCGATCAATTCACCGAAAGAAGGCTGTGACGTAGTCGGCAGCTCATCATGATTTTTTACTTCTTTATAAAAGCTTCTCCAGTCGAGCTCTGTTTCTTCGCGGAATGTTTTTTCACCGAAAACCACTTGAAGAGGAATCATATGAATATGATGTTCTTCTCTCATCTCTTTCGGAATATATGCTGTACTGTCTGTTACAACTGCAATATTCATCACTTTACCTGCCTTATTAAGTACTTAATAAGTATTTTAATAGATATGAAGCTGTAAAAAAAGACTTGCCTATTATGGCAAGTCTTCTCATACATGACTAACGCATCTCTACCCAGCCGTTTTTAATGGCTACGACAACGGCTTGTGTCCGGTCGTTAACGTTCATTTTCTGCAAAATATTACTCACGTGGTTTTTCACTGTTTTCTCACTGATAAACAATGATTCACCGATTCCGCGGTTGCTTTTTCCGTCTGCAAGCATTTGCAGCACTTCACATTCCCGTCTCGTTAATATATGTAATGGTCTCCGAATTTCCGGATAAACCTCATGCTGAGGATGAGCGGAAACTCCGCTTGTCGCAAGACGCCGGAATTCGTTGACAAGATTGTGGGTTACTTTCGGGTGAAGGTACGAACCGCCTTCGGCTACCACTTTCACTGCCTCAATTAAAGTATCCGCGTCCATCTCTTTCAGGAGATAGCCTCTTGCACCTGTTTTTAAAGCATGGGTCACATAGTTTTCATCATCATGGATGGAGAGGATAATCACCTTAGATTCAGGGTACAGCTCAACAAGCTGTTTAGTAGCCTCTACTCCATTTACATTCGGCATATTGATGTCCATTATGACGACATCGGGATGATAATGCTCGACGATACGAGCCGCTTCATCTCCATCGTCACCTTCTGCTACCACTTCAAAGGTAGGTTCAAAATCCAATATTCTTTTTACACCCTCACGGAATAGTTGATGGTCGTCGATAATAACAATATTTACTTTAGTCACACGCTACGCCTCCTTATCCTATTGTTCTATATACGCCGCTGTTCGGTCAATATGTCTTTTGGCTCTATTTAACAAATTATAGGCCGAGAGATAATGGAACCTTAATCATGATAAATGTCCCAAGACCTAATTTAGAGTCTATCGTTATCGTTCCTTCAAGCAGATCTACTCTTTCTTTCATTCCCAGCAAGCCGAATGACTTGTTTTTCTTTTGTTTAGCTTCCTTAATATCAAAGCCTTTTCCGTTGTCCTTAATGATAAGAACGACAAAATCAGCGGTTATTTCCACTTTTACCGTAATTTCCTCTGATTCTGAATGTTTGAGGGCATTTGTAACGGCTTCCTGAGCGAGACGGAAAAGCGCCACTTCAAATTGCGGGGCAAGCCTTTTGTTCTCCGTGTCTCCGATGCACTGAAAATGTATTTTCACCTTTCCGTTGTATTCTTCAGTTGTATAAAGATATTTTCTCAGTGTCGGAATCAGCCCGAGATCGTCCAATGCCATCGGTCTTAAATCATATATAATCCTTCTGACTTCGTAAAGAGCGTTCCGCACATTTTGCCGAAGATTTCTGATTTCCTGAAAGCCGTCCTCCGTGCCGCGGTCGCGGAAGATCCGTTCTATCAATTCCGATCTCATCATGACATTTGCCAGCATTTGCGCGGGACCGTCATGAATTTCTCTGGAAACTCTTTTTCTTTCTTCTTCTTGGGCTTCGATAATTCTTAAACCGAAATCTTGCTTAGCCTGCGCATCGGCAAGAAGAAGCCCCACTTGGCGAAGGTCTTGATTCAGGTAATTCAGAACGACGGTTATTTGGCTGACCAATGATTCTGACCGTTCAATGATTTCCTGAAGCCCCAAAAGCCGGCGTTCTAAATCATCTCTGCGCTCCCGCAGCTGTTTTTCACGTTGCTGGATCATCGTCAGTTCCACTTGAAGTTTGTGCGCCTTTTCATAGGCGTTGCGAATTTCTTCTTCGCTGAACTTATGGAAATTCCTGCTTACTTCAGACAAGCGGTTTCGTGCATGCCGAGTATGAACTTCAAGTTTGTCTCCCAGTTCAATGACATCGTAGACCTGCTGTTTGATCTGTTTGAGTTCTTCGACCAGCTGTTCATATTGCTGGCGCGACTGCTCTCCGATTTGAAAAACCTCGTCCTTGCTCCCGTCCACGGTTTTCAGCATTTTCATAAGTATAGAATCCAAAACTTTGGAGTCCATCTTCGATTTATTCATCGGTCTCCCTCCGTAACGGTGTTGTTATGTATTTTTATTATAAATGTAATTGAACTGCAATTTATGTCGAATTATAATGAAAGAATGCGTATATTCTAGAAAAAAACATTTTTATATAGTATCTTACTCTTTCATGATACCAAAATATGCGCAAAAATTCTAAAGTCTGTTCGAATTTGTAGAAACAAGTCTTTTAATGCTTGTCAGGAGGGTCCAGCAATCATGCTGCACAGCTATTTAACTGTTAAAGAAACGGGTGAACACGAGATTGTGATTGAAAAATCACGTTTTATCTGCCACCTGAGCCGTGCTGCTTCTGAAGAGGAAGCGCAGGAATTTATACAAAAGATAAAAAAACAGCACTGGAATGCGACTCATAACTGCTCAGCTTATCTGATCGGAGAAACGGATCATATACAAAAGGCGAATGATGACGGAGAACCAAGCGGCACAGCAGGCGTACCCATGCTGGAAGTGCTGAAAAAACGCGGCCTGAAAGATACCTGCGCGGTGGTTACCCGGTATTTCGGCGGAATAAAGCTCGGAGCAGGCGGATTGATTCGTGCATACGGGAAGTCAGTGTCTGAGGGGTTAAATCATATAGGGGTTACGGAGCGGAAGCTGATGCGGATTATGCACACATCGGCGGATTATACGTGGCTCGGCAAGATAGAGAATGAATTGAGGGAGTCAGTTTTTTTACTGAAGGATATCCATTATGCAGATCACGTCGAATTTGAAACGTACGTTGAAGAAAAAGACAAAGGCGAGTTTATAAAATGGATGACAGAACTGACGAACGGCAAGAGTAAGAATACAGAGGGAGAACTGACGTATTTAGAAACAGACGTCAGCCCTAAAGGAGACTAATGTAATGGCTGAACGTGTAAGAGTGCGTGTTCGAAAGAAAAAGAAAAGCAAACGAAAGATTATTTTCAAGCGGATTTTGCTGCTGCTTACCCTCGTTTTGTTAGTCGCTGCCGGGTTCGGCGGGTACAAAATATACAAAACGATCAATGCGGCAGATAATGCATATGATGCCCTTTCCCGCGGAGATAAATCAAAACTGAGGGATGAAGTCATCGATATGAAGAAAAAACCGTTCTCCATTTTGTTTATGGGGATCGAAAATTATGCCACTAGCGGAAAAGGCGGACGATCAGATTCTCTAATTGTCGTTACCCTTGATCCGAGAAATAAAACAATGAAAATGCTGAGTATTCCACGTGATACGCGGGTGACGCTTGCCGGCGACACAACCGGTAAAAAAACAAAAATCAATTCGGCTTTTGCTAAGGGCGGAGCGGATGAAACCGTGGCGACCGTAGAGGACTTATTAGACATTCCGATTGATAAGTATGTCACTGTGGATTTTAACGGATTTAAGGATGTTATTGATGAAGTCGGCGGAGTCAATGTAAAAGTGCCGTTTGACTTCGACGAGATGAGTGACGTCAGTAAAAAGAAACGGATTTACTTCAAGAAAGGAAACATGCATTTGAACGGTGAGCAGGCTCTGGCTTACGCGCGGATGAGAAAGCAGGATAAGCGCGGAGACTTCGGCCGGAATGACCGTCAAAAGCAAATCCTCAATGCGCTGATCGACCAAATGTCGAAGGCTGGAAATATTGCTAAAATTGATAAAATCGCTGAAACAGCGAGCAATAACGTACAAACGAATATCCGAATCACTGAAGGGCTCGCTCTTCAGCAGATTTACAGCGGCTTTACCAGCAAAAAGATTGATACACTGACCATAACAGGATCAGATTTATATTTAGGCGGAACCGCAACTACGCGCGGAACGTATTATTTCCAGCCGGACCCGGTCAATCTCGAAAAAGTACGGCAAACCTTGCAGAAACATTTAGATTATCCGTCCGGAAAAGGCACCGCAACCGATTCTGCTTCTGACAGCACCGGAACGGACAGTACGACTGGTTCAACTTCCGGCGGCACAGGAACAGACGACGGCACGACTGATTCGACTTCCGGCAGCACAGGAACAGACGGCACAACTGGTTCGACTTCCGGCAGCACAGGAACAAGCGGCACAACCGATTCAACCAGCGGTACTCCAGGTGCAAACGGAACGGACAGCACACAGTCCGAGAGCACAAATTCAAACGGCACAACAGGCTATTAACAGCAAACCCGATCCTTTGAGAAGGATCGGGTTTTTCTATATAATAAGAGAATAGCAGAATCCATAAAAAAGCAGACCATTTGCATGATCTGCTCTTTTTAATTTTTCTTTACCAACCTCTTGTAAAACTTGGTAAATGGTTTAAATTGTTCATTTACTAACCCTGTGACCTCTGCTATGATTTGCATAAATACAATCAATACAAAAATAATAAACAGCGAAAGCCATATGGTCGCGCTTTTCAGCAGGATTGCACTGACGCTGAAAATAAAGCCGATTAAATAAATGATGATGACAGCCGTACGGTGTGAAAGCCCGAAGGCCATCAGCCTGTGGTGTATATGTGACTTATCAGGCGCCGAGATCGGCTGTTTGTTTAAAATTCGCCTGATGACAGCGAATGTCGTATCAAAAATCGGCACGCCCAAAATAATGATCGGAATGATGATACTGAATAAAGTAACGCTTTTATAAAGACCCAATAATGAGAGTACTGAGATGACGTATCCGAGAAAGAGCGATCCGGTATCTCCCATAAATATTTTTGCCGGGTGAAAATTATAAAATAAAAATCCGAGTGTGCTTCCTATCACTACGAGAGAAAGTGACAGAATCAGGATTTTGCCTCCGGATAACGCCATTACTGCGATGGTGGACAGTCCGATGACTGACAGGCCCGCAGCGAGTCCGTCCAAACCGTCTATCAGGTTCATCGCGTTCGTGATACCGACGATCCATAACACAGTCAGCGGGTAAGCGACCCATCCCAATTCTAAGCGTTCCGTTAAAAACGGCACGGAGAAAAAGTCCATTTTCAGTCCCGTGCTCACAATCATAATGGCCACGGCTAACTGGACGAAAAACTTTACCTTTGCGCTTAATTGGTATTTATCATCAAGAATTCCTAAAATAACAATAATAAACGCGCCCACCGTGATGGCGGTCATCTTCGTTTCATTATATATGCCGGCCGCGAGCACCCCTGCCGCTACGCCGATAAAGATAGCCAATCCGCCCATACGGGGCATTATTTTATCATGTACTTTTCGGTTGCTGGGCTGGTCAACTGCACCTATTTTGATCGCAATTTTTTTCACGATAGGAGTTAGGATTAAAACCGTTAGCAGAGAGACAAAAAACGCAACAACTATGCGAAACATGCGTTCGTCAAGCATAAAGAAGTCTCCTTTGGAATTATATGAAGTCTTTTCTGATATTGAACCGTTCCTTCCATTATAATTCTTACTAGTTATTATAACAAGCATCATCAAAAAGAAACACGCAAATCAAAAAATGCGCTTTCCCTTTTAATGGGATTGCGCATTTTTCAATATACCCGTGCATTCGAGCATTCGGCCGAATAAAACGTTCCAATCCCGTCTCCGGGCCAATTCACGGCGCAACGCCTCATATGATCCGCTCCGTTCCGATGCCAGCAGGGCGTCACAGGCCGCGATGAACTCTGCGGGGTCGCTGCCTTCAACGTATTCATAAACGAAAGGCCTTTTGATTTTTGCCGTAGAAGTAAGGTTGCACCCGACAACCGGTTTCCCGGCGGCTAAAAATTCAAAAAGCTTGAGCGGAAATACCGCGTCATTATAAGGTGAATTTTTATAAGGCATAATGCCGATGTCGACGAGCTGCATATAGGACGGCACTTCATTCGGCGCGGCGGGTCCCGTCCATATAACATTCGGGCGTTCCAGAAGCGACTTGAAATCCGGGTCATCGTGAGCCGTGTTCGGGCCTACCAATAAAATCGTCCAGTCCGGCCGTAAATCTGCGGTTTCCGCCAAAAGCGCGAAATCAAGCTTCGGTTTGATTCCGCCGATAAAACCGAGAACGTTTCCGTTTCTTCCCCGTAAAATGTCTTCATCCGGCTGTTTATTTTCCCGTGAAAACAGGTCATATTCCACTCCGTTTTCAATGGTGAACACTTTCTGGCGCGGATTCTCCAGCTTTTTTCCGACCTCCTGGTGCAGAAAGTCAGATGTGCAGGTAATGGAATCCGCCCGCTGAATGATTCTCATTTCCGCCTGTTTAATGATGTTTCTTCTGACATTTGACAGCACGCCGGCACGGCCGCTGATCGGAGCGGCCCATAGATCGCTGCAATCGTAAATCACTTCATCCCAAGGGTAAAGATCTGATAGAAGCGGAAAACCGGGGAAGGTGTACCATAAGCAGCAGCGGGCCCCTTCTCCTTCTTCCTTCAGCACGGCCAGCAACGATGAAAGCTTATGCCTGTAGCACATATCTGTATACCTGCCGAATCGGAATGCTTTTTGCCGGAAGAGATCCTTTACCGCGAACTGCCGGATTCCCTCGGAAATTACGGTCATCTGTCCGTCATTTTCCCGCGGAGACGGACATACCCAAATGACGCTTTTCGTTTCTTTTTGCCGGGCGAGAAATTCAGCCAGCCGGTGCCGTCTGTATCTCAGCCGGTCATGACCCCATTCCGCCGCTCCGACGATTACGTGAACAATCGGTTCCACCTTCATCACCCAGCCCCTCTGACGCCTACAGCCTTTTCATGACCGCGTTTTTCGCATATTGCATAAAACACCATGAAGCCTTGATAAAGTGCAGGCGCTCAATTTCTCTATAGACAAACCATGTTTTTTTGGCGGCTTTCCACTTGTTGCTTGAAATCGAATTCTGCACAAGTCTGTATTCTGAAAGACACTCATTCAAACCGTAAGCTGTAAATCCCCTTTTCAGCAGGGAAAGCCAAGTCGCCAAATCCTGCCGCGTTCTGATATCAGGCATTTGAATCTGCCCCGTCTGCTCTCTGTCAATCATGACCGTTAAACATCCGATAATCGTGTTTTTTAAAGCTTCATCATATGACAGGCTTTCAGGCGCTTGAATCGTTTTATCCGTCGGCGTTCCGTCCTGCTCCATGACGCTGTAGCCCGTGAATGAAAAGGCGCAGGACCGCTCTGACATAAACGCCAGCTGTTTCTGAAGCTTTTCCTTCTTCCATCTGTCATCGCTGTCCAAAAATGCGACATAACGCCCCTCGGCATGCTCGAGGGCTGTATTTCTGGCAGCAGCGGCTCCCTTGTTCTCGTCTAAATAAACGACGCGGATCCGCTCATCCTTTTGTTCATATTGCCGTAAAATATCTCTCGTTCCGTCCGTTGAACAATCATCCGCAATGATCATTTCCCAATGCGGATGGCTTTGATGTAAAACGGATTGAATCGTGTCTTCGATATATTCACTTGCATTATAAGACGGTGTAATGACAGATACGAAAGGTTTCCAGTTTGTCATGGTCACATCTCCATCGCAGATTTTTAAAAGGACTCTCTAAAAAACTCAGGAATGACAATGAACATAAATGCAACTGCAATGCCGATCAAAACACCCAGAACCGCTTTCTTTTTCGGCGGCATGCCTTGTCCCGCCGTTTCACTCACCGGCTCTGAATTGATGACGCCGGCTGATTTCAGGTTCAGCTGTGTATTTTTCAATTCGTATAAAAATCTTTCCTTATCCACTTTGGCATCCGCGCTGACGGTTTCTCCTTCAAGTGCATCAATGCTTTGCCGGACCACTTTTGCCCGTTTCTCAAACAGCTCCTGATCATTCTTCAGAAATGTCTTCATGACGGCCTGAAACACCGATTCGGTCTCCTGCTTGTTTTGATCGCTGTAGCTGACCGTGATCAATGAATCTGATTGTGTTTCGACAGTCAGTTTACTTTTCACGGCCGTCCTTTCTTCGTCTGTTTTGTCAGGCAAAGCCTGTTTTAAAAAAGCATCGCTCGTCAAAAGGAGCGGAATTTCTTTTGTGTTGTTATAAAGCGGATGATCATAGTTTCCGGCGGCAATCGCGGCTTCCGATGTGAAACTGCTGCTTCCGGTGATTTTTGACGGCAATAGATAACCCGCCGCCCCCAGCACTACGGGCAGCGCAATGATCCAAATGATATTCTTTTTGATACGCCGGATTATTCTTGTCAACATATCCTTCATCTCGCATCTCCCTGTTTTTCATAGTACGCCGTAACGGCAGGCTCCTTTTGTAAACGTCTCAGAATATTGACCGCCGCAATCACGAGTGAGAGAAATACCCAGTGGAAAAATAAATTTGATACGGAGCTTGGGCTGATGCTGCTTACCAAAAAACCGGCCATTGCCGTGATGAGTCCTTCTGTGATCAGTCTTGACTGATTTTCCGATTTTCTTTCATGGCATTTATAAAGTGTCCAAAAAAGGTACAAATAGACTGTCAAATAGCCGAGCATCGCAAGCACGCCGAAGTTCGCCATAATCTCGACGAGCCAGTTGTGCACCTCAACTACGCCGCCCGTATCATAAACGGGCTCGGCTTTTAAATAGTACGAGACGTTTCCGGCACCCACTCCGAACCCCCAGGAATCAATTACGTAGTAAAAGGCGTTCTTTAAAAGATTCGCCCGCGCGAGGTTCGATGGAAGCGGGTGCTGTCCCGGCATCGCCTGCGGAGCTGAAAACAGATTCAAGACGGCATTTGTGATACGGCCCGCAAATAAAACCGCAAACAGCGCAGCACCGGCTCCCGCTGCGTACAGCGCGAGTTTTTTCAGCAGGGACGGCAGCAGGATGAAGACGTATACAGCCGCCCCCGCGCATATGCCCAGCAGGCTCGCGCGCGAACCGGTCAACATGATTAAATACAAAGCGCTGATCGCAAAGAGCAGGCTGACGGCTTTTACATAGCCGTTTTTCATATTTTTCACCGCCGCCGCGTACAGAAAGAAACTGATGCACAAAAATGTCGCAAAATCATTTTGATTAAAGAAAACGGACGTCGGATAATGCTGTTTGTACTGCGGCCCGTTATAAAGCGTAGAGCTCGGCAGTTGGTGGTGAGTAAAATGGTTGTAAAAGCCGATCGCCATCACAAAAATGGTCATCACAAGCCAGATGCCGTAAAAAACCATCAGCTGATCAAAGCGCTGAATAAACATGACGATGAGATAAATCAGAAACATGCCCATCGCCATTAAAGCTAAATATTTGATCCCGTACGTCACGGATTTTGCCCACAATAACGATATGAGACCGTATGTAAACCATAAGGCGAAAAACATCAGGATGCCTTTTACATTCACTCGATTCCATCTGTCAATATGATGACGGTTTGTCAGGATGCCGGCGATGTGAAGAGCGCCCGCTCCGATTAATAACAGCCGGTATATAAATAAGCTGAAAAACCCGAGATGGATCGCAAAGAAGGCCTGATTTAAAAATGTACACGCGATCAAGACATAAATGAGCCCCATAAACATCTGACCGTTTGTGGCAAAGGCCGATAGCAAAGCAAGACCGGCAATCCCGATCATGGCGGCAAGCAGCATCACGGTGATTTTTCCGAAGCCGGCATCCGCCCTGACCGCCTCCACCATGATAAATCCTCCAGTAATGACAGCGGCAAGCAGCACAAGAACATGTGCCGCTGAACGTTTGATAATCACATGGCAAACCCCTTTCCAAAACCGGCAGCCGAGCCGGACTGCCGAGAGCCTGAAGACAAATCTTTTTCTATCTTGCCAGTTCTTTTATTTGCCGATCGGCATGAACCGCCGGACGTCCGACGGAATGATAAGTGAATCCTGAAACCCGCATATATTCCAGCGGGAACATATTTCTGCCGTCAATGATGACCGGCTGTTTGAGCAGCTGCTTCGCCCTCTGAAGATCCATCTCCTTGACTTCCGGCCAATCGGTTGTAATCAGGCATGCATCCGCATTTTTGATGGCGCTGTACAGCTCTGTGTAATAGTCAATGCCGCCGTTTCCTAATACCGCAGACGCTTCGGGAATCGCGATCGGATCATACGCTTTTACGTGAGCGCCCTGCTCTTTAAGACGCGGAATGATATCAAGAGCCGGGGCGGAGCGGACGTCATTTGTGTGCGGTTTAAAGGCCAGCCCCAGTACGGCCACGGTTTTCCCTTTTACAGAACCGATGGCACGGTTTAATTTTTCCGTTATGAGAACCCGCTGCTTCTGATTGGTTTCAATGACGGCTTCCATCATTTGAAACGGATATCCGGCGCTGTTTGCGATATGCAATAAAGCCGTTGTATCTTTCGGAAAGCAGGATCCGCCGAACCCAATGCCCGCCTGGAGAAATTTATTCCCGATCCGGCTGTCAAGGCCGACGCCTTCTGACACGTGAGAAATGTCCGCGCCGACACGTTCGCAAATATTTGCGATATCGTTAATAAAAGATATTTTGGCGGCTAAAAAAGCATTTGCGGCATACTTAATCATTTCCGCGCTTTCAAGATTGGTCTTAACGATTTTCGTACGGAACGGCTTGTGAAGCTCTTCAATAACCGAAGCGGCATGTTCGCTTGTGGCGCCGATAACCGCCCGCTCCATCTGCATCGTATCCCGCACCGCCGAGCCTTCGCGGAGAAATTCAGGATTTGACGCGACATCAAACGGATATTTCCCCTTCGACGCTTCGCTGACGATTTGGTAAACGAGCTTTCCCGTCCCGACCGGAACGGTGCTTTTGCTGACAATGATTTTGTATCCGTTCAGCTGTTCCCCGATTGTTTGCGCCGCGGCCTTGATATAGGTCAAATCGGCTTCACCCGTCTTTGACATCGGTGTACCGACGGCAATATAGATGATATCAGCGGCTTTCACAGCCGGCCCAATCTCTGACGTAAAGGATAACCGCCCGGCACTGACATTTTTTTCAGCTAATTCCTCAAGCCCCGGTTCATATATCGGGATGACTCCGTTTTGCAGGCTTCTGATTTTCGCTTCATTGATGTCACAGCAAGTCACATGATGGCCGATTTCCGCAAAACAAGTTCCAGATACGAGACCTACATACCCTGTTCCTAATACAGCGATTTTTT
Source organism: Bacillus sp. CIS52 (assembly GCF_053545315.1). NCBI lineage: Bacteria > Bacillati > Bacillota > Bacilli > Caryophanales > Bacillaceae > Bacillus > Bacillus sp. CIS52. The sequence continues at coordinate 1,533,327 of NZ_JBIUFR010000001.1, read as the reverse complement.
TCACAGCTTCATCCCTCTTTCGAAAGGTTCTCCTCTTGCCCGGCCCGATTCATGACGGTCCGGTATTTCTCTTTCAGCGCTTTTGCGTTTTGGCTTGCGTCAAAATACATGCGGACGGTTTGATAAAGTTCTTCGGCTGTTTGCGTTGTCCATGCCTCTCCTTTTTCATATTGCAGGATGGATTCCGCCAGCGTTTCGGGTGAACCCGGTCTGATCAGCAGCCCCCGGTGTTTACCGAATAAAGAAGCCACTCCTCCGACATCAGTGCAGAGCACCGGCACCTTCAGAGCAAGCGCCTCAATGACCACAGTCGGCATGCCTTCGCTGTAGGACGGCAGGGCCATGATATCCGACGCCAGCAGATAGTCCTGTATCTTGTCATTCGGCACTTGCCCCGTGACGATGTGAGCGGCTTCCCGCAATGAGGCTGCGGCGGGTCCGTCACCGACAAAGACGGCTTCAAATCTTTCATCCAATGACTGAACGGCTTTTGATAAGTCGAAAACACCTTTCTCTTTGACAAGCCTGCCGATGAACGCGATCAGCTTTTTATCCGGAGGAAGGCCGAGCCGTTTTCTGATGGCTTCTTTCGTCTCGTTTCTTTTTTGGAAGGCGTCAAACGTGATGCCGATCGGAAGCACGCTGCAATCCGCTGCGCTGATCTTCTTCATTTGTTCCCGCAGACTGCCGCTGACGGCATAAATATCGGCAGCCTCCCGCACCGCAAATGTAAATGCGCGATGAGCGCTTTTGCTGTAATGCGGATAGACATTGACATCGCTGCCATGCAAGGTCAGGACATACGGAATTCCCAGAGCCTTTGACACAATGGCGGCCGCTCCGCCTGACGGCATGGCGAAATGCGCGTGAATCAGATCAGGCTTCAGGCCGTTCTTTTTGATCGCAGAAAGAACCGATGCCGCCATTCTTTTATGCGGCTGCGCCCATTTCAGCTGCCCGGGGACCGCCTGATAAAACGGCCGGTGTACGGACACGCCTTTCCGCCATTCATGCGCAGGCCTTATATCCTTTTGCCGATATGTCTTTTTCAGCAGCCGGAATGGCGCGGCGAGTTTCGGCCGCGGACAGATGACGGTCATCTCCGCGCCAAGCTTGCTCAGTTCTAGCGCCTGTGTTTCATGAAAAACGCCTTCCCCCGGCTTTTCACTGCTCGGATAGACACTTGTCATCCACAATACCTTCATAGCAAACGCCCTTTTCTTAATTTACTTTTCATCTGCGGATAAGCTTTGATTAAAAGAAATAAATAACACAATGCGCCGCAGGCTACTGAGATCGCCAGACGCAGCTTTACATCAAGGCTGATCCGCTCCGTTCCGAGGCTGGCTGTAAAGGCGATGACACCCATCGCCGCCGTAAGCAGAAACGGTTTGGCCACGGCTTTGAAGTAAGCCGACAGCCGCAGCTTAATGACATATGCCAACAGCCAGCGGCCGATCAGGAAATTCAAGATGCTGATGAATGCGTACGTCCAAGCTACCGTCAAGAGATTTCCGGACAGCACGGCAGCGTACAATGATGCACCATACAGCAGCATCACCCCGGCGTCCCAATAAAACGCCAGATCGGCCCGCCCTTTTGCCAGCAGCACAGATCCGTTCGGGTTCATCAGGACCCTTAAAATCCCGACAATGGCGAGAACATTTAAGACCGGGACAGCCGCAAGCCATTTTTCTCCGAATACCGAAGCCACGAATGCATCCGACACTGAAACCAAACCGAGCAAAAGCGGAAAGGATATCAGCGCGAGCATTTTGGTCATATTGAGAAAGCCTTCTCTGATGGCGCTGTTTTCATGCTTGTTTTTCGCAAAGACGGGAAACGCGACTCTTGTAATGATTGGATTAATTTTCAATACCGGAAGCGTGACGATCTGATAGGCCAGATTGTAAATGCCAAGGGTCTCAGCGCCGATAAAACTGCCGATCAGAATCATATCAATATTCGCCCCGAGCCGGTTCACAAGCCGGGAAGACAGCTGAAAGGCTCCGAAAGAAAAGAAGCCTCTCATTCCCTTCAGATCAAAAACGAACGACGGACGCCATGTTTTTCTGCAGGCCATCCAGTACAGAATCCCTTTCGACGATTGCAGCAGCACCTGGGAAATCACATACGCGAGAATCGGGTCCGTATAAAAAACCGCAGCCGCCAAGTAAACGAAGGACAGCACATTTGAAAAGATTTCAATTTTGCTTAACGTGTTAAATGCCAGCGCTTTTTGCAGCATATACTGATATTGCTGACCGATCGGTGCGATTAAAAACATGACGGCCAGCACGCGGACTAAATAGTCAAGCTCCTCCCGCTGATAAAAATCAGCAATGAGCGGGCTGCTGAAAAACAGCAGCGCAAACAGTGCAAGCCCGGTTATGATATTCAGCCAGTACAAGGAAGACATCTGTTTTTCAGTCACATGATCTTTTTGAATGAGCGCGGCGCCAAACCCCATATCAAGCGCAATTTGGGCGAACACCGCTACCGTTGTGATCATGCCGACAAGGCCGAATTCAGCCAGTGACATGACCCGCCCGAGCAGGGCGAATTGAACGATTTGAATGACCGTAATACACGCTGTCGAAATACTTGTCCATTTAGCGCCGCTCAAAATTTGATTTGTAATACTAGGCATCGTTTTCCCTACTTTTTGTCTGCTGACCAGAATTTTTATCGTGCCCCGTCACCGGTCCAGATTACTTTGCACGTTTTGAGCATAATCTTCAGTTCCAATGAAAAGGTCAGGTTGCGGATATAGTATAAGTCAAACATCAGCTTTTCCCTCGGTGTCATGTCATATCCCCCATTGACCTGCGCCCAGCCGCTTAATCCCGGCTTAACAGCCAGCCGCTCCGTAAATCCCGGGATTTCTGCCTGAAACTGTTCCGTAAACACGGGCCGTTCGGGGCGAGGGCCGATCAGGCTCATTTCTCCCCGAAGCACATTTACCAGCTGCGGCAGCTCATCAATACGGGTCCTTCTGATAAAAGCGCCGACCTTTGTCACGCGGGGATCCTTTTTCAGCGCCCAGACCGCACCCGATTTTTCAGCATCTATTTTCATAGAGCGGAGCTTATACAAATAAAACGGCTTCCCGTCTTTGCCTACCCGCTCCTGCTTATAAAAAGCCGGGCCGGGCGACTCCAAACGAATCAGTATGGAGAACAGGCCTATTATCGGAAGCGCCGCCAAAAGCCCCGCAAGCGCAAACACAATATCCATGAATCGCTTAAAAGCCAAATAACGGGCCGTTTTTTCCGTTACGGCAGCGGAAGTCCCCTGCCGCACTGCATAGTTATTATTTACATTCATGCTTTTCTCTGCTCCCACTGACACACACCTCACGATTTGTTGGGATGTTTGATGACCTATGCCGTGAGTTTAGCAGATGGATGTTAATTGGAAGTAAAGGAAACGTTAATGTTTATTAGAATGTTTCGATTATTGTTTTTTTATTGTAAATCTATTCATATCCATATTTGAGTCAAAGCATAATGAAAAAATAAAAAAACAGACCGGTATGAATCGGTCTGTTTTAAATGGAAAATATTATCTGAAATAGGAGGAGACGCCTTGGGTGATCCCCGCCGCGAGTCTGTCCTTTTTCGTTGATTGTTTTAAAATATTGGCATCAATCGGGCTTGTGACAAAACCGGTTTCTAACAAGACACTCGGCATTTTAGAATACTTAATGACGTAAAATCCGGCAGTTTTCACACTGCGGTCACGCGTGCCGAGAGCAGAAACCATTCTCGGCTGAATATTTTGGGCAAGTCTCAGACTGTTTGCGGATTGGTAGGTTGGATCATAATATGTCTCCGTACCGTTTGCACTGCTGTTATCATTCGCGTTTGCATGAACGCTGATAAAAATATCGGCGTTCGCCTTCGCCCCTTTGTTCACTCTCTCCTCAAGCGAATCAAAGGTGTCGCCCGTCCTCGACATTACAGTAAGCGCACCAGCACCGTATAATTGATTGTTTAGGCGTGTTGCGATATCAAGGTTCACATTTTTTTCAAGCAGGCCATTGCCCGTTGCTCCTGAATCCTGGTAGCCGTGTCCCGGATCAATAAAGACCGTTTTGCCGACAACTGGATTTTTAAGCTGCGATGCCGCATTGTTGCTTAAAGATGATGCACTCCCTATGACGGTGAAGCTGGTGATGCGTTTACTTCCGATATACGTCCGGACGTCCTTTGACAGACTGTCCCCATTCGTCATAAGGTGAACTCTTCCCTGTTTGGCACTTAAAACGCCTGCGACAATGGTATCCGGCTCTTTAAAACCATTGGTAATAAACGTATAGCCTGTGCTGAGGCTTGTCTTTTTCGCAAGATTCACAGACAGGTTATAGCGGTTTTTGCCGCTGATTCTTGAAGGGTTCGGCAGCTTATTGTAAAGTGAGCTGCTGATGCTGCTTGTCCCGCCGATGACAATCGTATTTTTAATCCCTAAGCTTTTGATCGCATTTGACGTAGATCCATTCAGTGTTGAATCATTGGTGAATAAGATCGGATATTTTTTAGCGGACGCATAAGAAATCGCAGCCATTCCATCTGCATCAACAAACCCGTTGACCACAAGAGCTGTAGAAGATCTTGTCATTTCACCCGCCACTTTTGCGGCTGTGGCATATCTCGTGCTCCCGGATAATCGTTTGACACTGATGCCTAATTTAGCAATTTGATTTGCGGTATTTTTCGAAACGGCAGGTGTGCCGCCTACGATAATCACATTTTTCGTTTTTAAATCAATTAATCCCTTTTTTGTGCCCGCAGACAGCTGATCTTTATTTGTAAACAGCAGCGGCGCATTTTTTTGATATGCAAGCGGCGCAGCGGCAATTGCATCGGCATATGAAGTTCCGCCGGTGATAATTACCGTTTTCGCTTCACCCCATGATTGTTTTGCCGCCAGTACAGCCGTATCATACCGGGTGCTTCCGCCTATCCTTTTAACCGTGTTGTCAGCCAAAGCGGAAGGGACAAATAGAATGACCCCGAGAATGAAAACGGGGAAGCATTTTATGATGAATTTCAATCCGATCTCCTCCACAGAAGTTTAGTAGTTTGTAAGTGCTGTATTAGGATAATAGAACGCAAGAATAGAAGTATACGGCTCTCCGGCCTCTGCTCTTTCTCTCGCTCCGTATTGACTCATTCCCACGCCGTGTCCGTATCCCTTTCCTGATATGGTGATTTTCGCAGAATCAGCGGACGCACTGACGTATGTACTTTTAAAAGATGAAGCTCCGATCATCGTTCTGAGTTCTGACGCCTTCACCTCAAAGGATGCAGTCTTGTTCATGACATAGCCTTTCGACTTGTCATTCACATGGTATGTCACCTTCACCGCGGCGTCTTCTGCCCGCTGCCCTTTTGTTTTTCCGGTGAGCGAGAGATCAGAGATGCTTGCAATTTTTATGGAATTTGCATTGGTTTCTTTATTTTTCATCAGCCAATTTTTTATTCCGTTGAGCTGCGCAGCATTTGCTTCGTTTGTTTTGGACCACCAGGATGCGGGGTTTTTCATATCCAGACCGGCTGGCAGCTGCTGTTTCTGCAATGTTAAAGACCAGCTGATTTCCGGATCTTTTGTATCCTTTTTGGCTACTAAATACGGCACTTTTGAGCCCCATACTTCATCGCCGGCTTCAGTGTAGCCGCCATTGCTTGACGAGTAGGTGGCATCTATCAATCTGCCGGAATAAGTGAGCACTTTCCCCTTTGTTCCGTCAACGGCTGCGGTGGCGTTTGGATACCAGCTGTATCCCCCGTACACCTGAAAAGCCGTTGAATCCGCAACTGTTTGTCCCGTCTTGCTGATAGAGTAGGTGCGGGCGGCAACAGCCTGAGCCTTCAGCGCTTCTGTCGGCCAGCTTCCCGGCATTTCATTCGGCAGGACACCTTTCAAATAATCCTCAAAAGGAATGTTTTCATTTACAGGTCTTACATATTTGCCGGATTCCGCAGAAAAACTCATATTCCCCAAATACGGTTTTCCGTCAATGCTGATTGTGTTCGATGTTGAATATTTTTCAGGAACCGCCTTGAAAGACGTTTTTCCGCTGTTAATACCGGCAACGCCTAGTTTGCCGCCGGATGTTTCAATGCGGTACGTTTTTCCGTTTACGAGATAAAATTCTTTTGCGTAAGCATCCTTAACTGAATCTGCAATTGAATTCGTGCTGCCTATTAATGTATAAGAATAGGTGCCTTTTGCTTTAAAAAGGCTGGCTTCGTCGGCCGGCGTTTCACTTTTTTTGATGTATACAAGCGGCATATGATTTGCGGCGGCAATATTCGAGCCGACAACGATGTCCGCTAATTTTGTCCCGTTGGCAGCAACTGCTTTGCTTGCATCCATGCCCAGCGAAGTGACTGCATTTGCTGATATTTGATATCTGTTTGAACCGGTAATTCTTTTTGTCACTGAAGCTTTCTTTTTAATTTGATTCTCCACATCTTTGCTGACGCTTGAAGTGCCTCCCATGATGATCACTTTTTTAGGCAGATTGTAGCTCGGGAGGGAGTCTTTTTTCGTCAGGAGAATCGGATAGCCGTTTTGCGCGGCATAAGGTGCGATTGCCAGCGCATCCGTATAAACATCTCCGGTTACTACGATTGCCTGGTCATAGCTGCCCATTTCGGCCGCGATATTTTTGGACAGATCATATCTGTTTTTTCCGCTGATCCGTTTCGTGCGGCCGTATTTTTTCAATGTTTTTTCCGCGGCTGACGAAATACTGTTCGCCCCGCCGATGATTAAAATATTATCCGGGTTGTATTTTTTGATTTGCGCTTCCGTGCTGCTGCTGAGTTTTTTCGATTCAGTCAGCAGAACAGGCGCTTTCAGTTTATTCGCTAAAGGAATGACGGAAAGCGTGTCCGCAAAATAAGCATCCGTATTCACGACGACTACGTTGGACGGATTTTTCCAATACTTTGATGTCGCGGCGTTTGCTGTATCATATTTGGATGCGCCTCCCAATCTGACAACGGAAGACACACCGCTTCCCGTCAGTTTATAAGTTCCGGAGGGTTCGATATTCAGAGTCGATTTATTACCAATATAATTCGTCAGTTTTACTGAGATATCAGAACTGGCCGCAAAAGTGCTTTCCGGTAATAAAGCCAGGCTGAATATCACAGAAAAACAGACAGCCCATATTGTTTTCTTCAATTTTTATCCCGCCTTTTGCTGATCATGATGTATTATTTTGCTTTCTCGATTTCCTTGATCTCTTTTTGGCCTTTATCATTTGTGAAATAAGTAATGCTGACTTTGTCATTTTCGCTGAATTTATTCAGAACATCAGAGAAGTCATCAGAAAATTCAAAGCTGACAGGCTGATCATCCACTTTTACTTCAATTGTGTGCGTATCCGCCATACCGACATAATATGCCGTTTCTTTTTGAGCCTGCGTTTCCGAAGAACCGCTTCCCTTCTTTGATTGATCCGCCGTTCCGCATGCTGCTAACACAATTGAAAAAAGCAGTATTAAGAACGAAGCTGCAACAGTTTTTTTCATTTTTTTCACCTCATCTTTATTTATCGTCTTATACTAACTTTTTTTTAAGGTAATTTTAAGGTCTTTTTGTAACCTTTTTTTTAAGAATTTCGTCTATTACACGGTTAGAAGTAAAAATATGACTGGATTTATAAAGATTAGTAAATTGCATCGTGAAAGTTAATAGAAAAGGTGATGACAAATGAGGGCTGAACGAAAAAAAAAGAAGAAAAAAGTTCTTCTGACAATTGTAACGATCATCGGGCTGTTAGTTTTAGCATCAGGAGGCTACGTCTACTACTTGTGGCATAAAGCAGCTTCAACGGTGGCAAGCATTCAGGAAGACTTAAAAAAATCGGACAAACGCGACACAGATATAGATCTCGGAAAGAAGGACCCGATTTCTGTTTTAATCATGGGCGTCGATGAACGAAAAAATGATAAGGGACGCGCGGATACGATGATTTATATGACCGTCAACCCTAAAACGAATACAACAGAAATGGTCAGCATTCCGCGTGATACGTATACGAAAATCCCCGGCAAAGGTACGATGGATAAAATCAACCACTCCTATGCTTTCGGCGGGACGCAGATGGCCGCGGATACCGTCGAGAACCTGCTCGATGTGCCGGTAGATTATTTTGTGAAAGTAAACATGGAGAGCTTCAAAGATACAGTGGATACACTCGGCGGGATTACGGTGAACAGCACGTTTGCCTTCAACTACGACGGGCACTCTTTCGGAACGGGGAACATCAGCCTGAACGGTGAAGAAGCACTTGCCTACACGCGTATGAGAAAAGAAGATCCCCGGGGGGATTTCGGCAGGCAGCAGCGCCAGCGCCAAGTGATTGAAGGGATTATCGCTAAAGGGGCAAATATTTCGTCTGTCACGAAATTCGGCGATATGTTTAAGGTTATTGAAAACAATATGAAAACAAACATGTCATTCGATGATATGTGGACGGTCATGACTGACTATAAAAACGCCCGCGGCAAAGTTAATCAGCATGAACTGAAGGGAACGGGAACGATAATCAACCATATCTATTACTACAAATTAGATGAAGCAAGCCTCGCTTCAGTCAAAAAAGAATTAAAAGAAAGCCTGAAATAATAAAAAACTCTGCCTGCGATGCAGAGTTTTTTATTCTGTAAAAGGCTGCGGACGTTTTTTTCTATAGCCGTACCGATAAAGCAGTTCCTCCGCAATCCGTTTTGACGCAGACCCGTCACCATAAGGGTTGGACGCCTTTGACATCCGTTCATATTCAGCCTGATCGGTTAAAAGCCGTTTTGTCAGCTGATACACGGTTTCCTCATCGGTGCCCGCAAGCTTTAATGTTCCTGCTTTCACTCCCTCGGGGCGTTCGGTTGTATCCCGGAGCACCAAGACCGGCTTACCGAGGGAAGGCGCTTCCTCCTGCACTCCGCCCGAGTCGGTCATAATGAAATGGGCTTTCGCAGCGAAATTATGGAAATCCACAACCTCCAGCGGCTCTATTAAATGCACTCTGTCCGAATCAGCGAAATGGGCTTCTGCGGCCTCACGTACTGCGGGATTCAAATGGACGGGATAAACGACTTGTACGTCCTCAAACTCTTCAATGACTCTTCTGACGGCCTTAAACATCTGTTCCATCGGTCTTCCTAAGTTCTCACGTCTGTGCGCTGTCAGGAGGATCATCCTGCTTCCGTCCAGTTTATCAAAAATCGGATGAAAATAATCTTCCCGCACCGTCGTTTGAAGCGCGTCTATCGCCGTATTTCCCGTGACAAATATGGAATCCGGCTTTTTATTTTCCGCGAGCAGATTCTGTTCAGCCTGGCTTGTCGGCGCAAAATTCACATCTGCGATCACGCCCGTCATCTGCCGGTTGATTTCCTCAGGGAAAGGAGAGTATTTATTTTGCGTACGCAGACCGGCTTCCACATGGCCGACCGCGATTTGATGATAAAAGGCGGCAAGGCTTCCCGCGAAAGTTGTCGTCGTATCTCCGTGGACCAAAACGATATCTGGTTTTACTTCTTGGAACAGCTTGTCCAGTTTCAGCAAGGCATGAGATGTAATTTCAGAAAGCGTCTGACGCTCTTTCATAATGTTCAAATCATAATCAGGCTTAATGCTGAATGCTTCAAGCACTTGATCCAGCATCTGTCTGTGCTGTGCGGTTACAGTCACCAGTGAATCAATTTCCGGATATTTTTCAAGCTCTAACACGAGCGGAGCCATTTTAATTGCTTCAGGTCTTGTACCGAATACGGTCATTACTTTTAGTTTTTTCAACGGTTTGTCTGCACCTCGTTTTATATGTCGGATATTCCCTTCATGTTAACATATTTATGCCGTTTCTTAGATATTGTAAAGCTTAACGGCAAACAAAGCAAAATCCTTTACAAGACTCTTTGAAAGCGGATTAAAAGGTGTGAATTTTAATCAATTGTGGTAAAGTGGAAAAAGACTAGGTTATAGTTCTGAAAAAAAGATTCAGCAGAAACAAGGATGGTGTTATTCAGTGAAGAAAGTACGCAAAGCCATTATTCCGGCAGCAGGTTTAGGCACACGTTTTTTGCCTGCCACAAAAGCAATGCCTAAAGAAATGCTTCCAATCGTTGATAAGCCGACAATTCAGTATATTATCGAAGAAGCTGTCGAATCCGGCATCGAAGACATTATTATCGTAACCGGAAAAGGAAAAAGAGCAATTGAAGACCATTTCGACAATGCGCCTGAACTGGAGCGCAATCTGGAAGAGAAGGGTAAAATCGAACTGCTGCAAAAAGTGAAAAAATCATCAAACATTGCAGATATCCACTATATCCGCCAAAAAGAGCCAAAAGGACTCGGTCATGCGGTTTGGTGCGCACGCAACTTCATCGGCGATGAACCTTTCGCCGTTCTTCTCGGCGATGATATTGTCCAGGCCGAAAAACCGGGACTTCGTCAGCTGATGGACGAATATGAAAAAACATTGTCTTCCATTATCGGGGTTCAGCAAGTTCCTGAAAGTGATACACACCGCTACGGAATAATCGACCCGTTAACAAATGAAGGACGCCGTTACCAAGTCAGAAATTTCGTAGAAAAGCCTGAAGCGGGCACAGCTCCTTCCAACTTGGCGATTTTAGGAAGATACGTTTTCACTCCTGAAATTTTCATGTATTTGGAACAGCAGGAAGTCGGTGCAGGAGGAGAAATTCAATTAACGGACGCCATTCAAAAGCTCAATGACATTCAGCGTGTCTTCGCTTATGATTTCGAAGGAAAACGTTACGACGTCGGGGAAAAACTGGGGTTCATCGAAACGACGCTTGAATTTGCCTTACAGGACAAAGATATCCGTCATAAATTAATTCCGTTCATGAAGGATCTTCTTGAAAAAGAAGAAGCTGACGAATAGAAAAAGCTGCCGAATCCGGCAGCTTTTTTTATGTGATCTTTACTTTTTAGATGTTACGGTCAGTGTTTGATCAGCATTGTTCACAGAGAAAGTATATTTCTGGTTTTTAAGCATGAACAAGTTCTGATTGATTTTGCTGCCGCCTTTGTTACTTAAAGCTGAGATGTCTGCGGGACGCGATAAATGAAAAATCACTTCGGAGACTGTATCATTGTCAATCACAAAATCCGCTTTCGCATCGGATACTTTTAATACTTTCCGTCCGTCATCCGTTTGCCCGTCAGCTGGATTTTTCAATTTACTCCGCACGTCGTCAAGGCTCTTATTGATATATGAGAGAAACTCTTCTGTCGTTTCGCTTGATAAACTGCTGCTGAAATCGCTGAGCTGAACATCCGTCGTTTTTAAAGCGTTCACTTTATGCAAATCAGCCTTTTTCATAAAGTACTCTTTATCGTTTAATCTCACTTTGGCCGCTTGGTTATTCTCGGCTTCTACCCGCACCTTCGTACCGAAATTTACACTTGCCGAGATTTTCCCTTTTATATCTTTTCCGGCGTAAAGATCCGCGTTTTCAGCTTTTACCAAAGCAGGTTTATTCACAGACTCATAAAGGCCGGCATCGCTCTGTTTGACGTCGCCGAAAGAGGCGATCGCACGCAGAGGCTTGTCTGAAAACATCGAAGCGGCAGCTCCTGCAGCCAGCAATGCAAGCAGCGTAATCTGAATCGTATTGGCAATGAATTTGGGCTTCGCTTTCTTTTGCTGCGCCTGAGTGATTTTCTGTTCCTCGGCAGCCCGCGTTCTGCCTTCAATCTGCTCATTTTGATATTTCTTTTTTTCTTTCTTGGAAAGCTTGTTGAACCAATCCACAAAAGCTTTATATTCTTTCACAACCGCTTTTGTTTCATCAAACATACGCATTTCGCCGTAATGCATCCAAGCCACCCGATCACACATTTTCTCAATCTGTCCGATGGAATGACTGACGAAAAAGATCGTTTTGCCGCGTTCTTTAAATTCCGTAATGCGGTCCACACATTTTTGATAGAAAGTCTGGTCCCCTACTGAGAGCGCCTCATCGATAATAAGGATGTCAGGGTCCATATGCGCCGATATGGCAAAACCGAGACGGGATTTCATACCGCTTGAATAGCTTTTAACAGGCTGATCTATAAAGTCGCCGATATCCGCGAATTCAACGATTTTTTCATAAAGCTCGTCTATCTGCTTATTGTTGAGACCCATCATCAAGCATTTCAAACGAATGTTGTCCTTACCGCTTAATTGATTGTTTAATCCGGCAGAAATGGCGATTAAAGACGGCTGCCCGTTCATATCAATCTCACCGCTTGTCGGCGGAATGATTTTTGCAAGCAGATTGGACATCGTTGATTTTCCCGAACCGTTGATTCCTACGAATCCGATCGTTTCCCCTTCATAGACGTCAAAAGAAACATTTCGGACAGCGAAAAAACCTTTTTGATTTCTGTTTGGGAAAAACAACCCTTTAATTTTGTCAGACTGTTTTTTATATAGAAAATACTGTTTTGAAACATTTCTGAACGAAACTTTTAGTTTCATCGTATAATCTCCTTACTATATTAAAGAAAGTCAACAAACTTATCTCTGAATTTCATATGAAGAAGTGAACCGACTGTTAACAACAGCAGTGTGACGAACCAGAAATACAGCGTATATTTCATATCGTGGAAAAACCACTGCCCTTCCATAAAGCTGTCTCTAAAGCCCTCGATAATATAGAAAAGAGGGTTTAACTTCAAGATGGTCAAAACTTCAGGTCTGTTTCCAAATTTCTCTGCAATGTCCCAGAAAATCGGCAGAAGAAAAAAGAGAAGCCTTGTGACGGCCTGAAGCAAAAACTGATAGTCCCTGATTAATACGCTGATGGTCGAATTAAACAGGCCGAAAGCAAACATAAAACTGATCATGCAAAACAAGTAATAAATATATTGCAGCCAGTGAAGCGTCGGAAACAGTCCGTTGCTCAGCAGCACAATAATATAAATCGCCATCATCACAAAGTAACTGAATAAATTCGATGCGATCACTACAGAAGGCAGTGAACTGATCGGAAAGTTCATTTTCGATACTAAATTTATCCGTTTAAAAACGCTGTTAGATGCATCCAATATCGTCGGACTGATAAAGAACCAAGGAATTAAGCCGGCCAGCATCCAGACGATGAACGGTACGCTGTCTCCATTTCCAAGCACCATATCATGTCCGCCGCGAATCCCGAGACCAAATACGAACCAGTAAGCCAGCATTTGAATCATAGGGTTGAGAAACTGCCACAATATACCCAAATAGTTCACTTGATACTTTGATTTCGTTTCGTACACTGCAAGCCGCATAATCAGCGGAAATGAGTTGAATTGCTCTTTCAGAATTTTTACCAATGCATTCATTCTAATCTTCCTTAGTCGTAAGTTTTGGTCATAGCTTTGACTTACAAAAGCACCGCTCATAATTGTAACAGATTACGATGTATTTTTCACTTCATAACAAGCCTGCGTCCGGTGAGCGCAACATGCCGTCTTTTAAGCAAAAAAGCATAATTAACGTGGTTAAATTATGCTTTTTTGCACTTATTTACTTGTCCCCGAAAATCACTTTTACGGCTTTTTCAGACGATTCCCCGGTCTCTAAATAGCAGAACTTCTCATAAAAAGGCCCGAACGAATCCGGAAGCTTATAATTGTCTGATTCCGTTTCATTCACCCACTTGATAACGTCACCCGTTTCTTTGACCAGCGGGCCGGGCGCTTCTTTTTCAAAGTCAAAGTAAAACCCTCTGAGTTTATCCCGATACGTTTCGATATCAGGCACATAAAACAGCATCGGTCTTTTCAGATTTGCATAGTCAAAAAAGACAGATGAATAGTCCGTTATGAGTAAATCAGAGACCATATACAGCTCACGGATATCTTCGTAGCTGGAGAAATCATATGCAAACCCTTCATACGGTCCGAGATCAAAGTTTTCCGCAACCAGATAATGCATCCGTAAAATAATGGCGTAACGGTCGCCGATCGCTTCTCTCAATTGGTGAAGGTCTAAATCAAGGTCAAACTTGTATTTTCCCTTCTTATAAAATTGGTCATCCCGCCATGTCGGTGCGTAGATGATCACTTTTTTATCTTGCGGAAGGTTCATTTTTTCTTTCAGCGCTTTGATGACAGAAGGACTGTTATCCGTCTGAAGGAAGTCATTCCGCGGATATCCAGATTCAATCATGGTTTTATTAAACTGAAACGCCCGAGCGAAAATTTCTGTTGAATAGGCGTTCGGTGAAATCAGATAATCCCATTTTGAAGCCTCTGTCGTAAAATTGCGCTTATATTTTTCAGTGTTTGTTCCCGGCATATGCACTTCATCCATATCAACGGCAAGACGCTTTAAAGGCGTGCCATGCCATGTCTGGACATATGTCGTATGCTCAGGTTTCGGGATCCACAGCGGCATACGGCTGTTGACAATCCAGTACTCGGCTCTTGCCATGGCAAACAGCCATTTAAACGTAAAACGTTCGATATAAGGAATTCCTTTATCTTTAAATGTCTGTGAATAAGCGGGATTTACACTCCAGCACAGACGGTATTCAGGCATTTCTTTGCTCATGTATTCGTAAATTGCCCGCGGATTGCAGCTGTACTGTTTTCCGGCAAAGCTTTCAAACATGACAAATTTCTGTTTGACGGGCAGTTTCCCTGCAAGCCTGAATCCTGCTTTATAAGTGTTTTGTATTCTTTTCTCAATAAACTTTTTCAGCTTATTCTTTCTTTTGCGTACAAAGGATGCGCCCCGTTTCAGCTTTCCTTTTACAAAATACTCCACACGGGTGCTGAAACTGTAATCATTCATTCTCAGATGGAGATTTTTCGTTTTCTTTTTCGTGAAAACATGAAATCTGGCAGGTCCTTTTTCCGTTTTCAGAATCGTGAATTGGTTAGGGTTTACTTGTTCAGATTTCAGTGCCTTTAACGGCTTGCTGTTGGTGATAACCTCTTCACCCGTTCCGGCATCTTCAAAAATGAATTGAATATGGAATTGAAAGATAAGCTGCTGATTCAATTCTTTATAAATGGCATTCAAATCAATTTTTGTATCAAAGCCTATCGTGTCAAGTGCCGTTGTATCCTGAACATATTCATCAAGGTCGTGTCTCGGCACGTCATGAAGCGGATACTTCAGAATGAGAGGCTCCTCTTCTTTTCCTTTTTTCATTTTCAGAATCAGGTTTTTTTCTTTTATCTTTAAATTTTCTGCTGCATTCAGCCGGAATGCAAAACCTTTCAGATGTAAGCTGCCGTCAGATTCAAGCTCCATTTCATCAATTCGCGTGACGAACTTTCTCTGCAGCAGCTTTAAGGAGAAATTCCCTTTCTTGGTCGTGTAAGGGAAAAAGAACATATGATGAGCCTCATCTTTATAAGAAGACAGTTCAATAGGTTCAAGGCTGGATTTTAACCGTTTTTTATTGATATCACTGTCATCATTGATAAAGGAGACATAGAAATCAAGACATCCTTTGCCGTCCGTATGTTCAGAAAGCAGCTCCGTGCCCATGACAGCATGGTACTCCCCGCCTTCTCCGGGCAACCGTTTCAGAGGGACGGAAAGTTCCGCTTTTGTCTTACGATTTATAATCTGAAGAGAAGGCTCTTCCTCTAAAGCGGCATTTTCACAGGATATCGTAATACTGAATGTATCGTCCTTTATATTAAGATGTTTTAACTTGTATCTGACAGGATTTTCTATACCCATAAAATAAGTCTACTCCTCTGTTTCAATTAAACATATCCAATCATAATCATCATTTTGATACTTTCAGCGATAGGTTCTCCTTCACCGTCCGGTAGAATTGATAGTGCAGTCCGTTCGCTTCTGCTGTTACCTTTTCATCGTCTTCTCTGTTTAACATGACCCGTTCATAATCGTTATAAATGACATACATAATATAACCGCCAAGTCCGACTTTTTCAATGTCACGTAACGGGAGTTCAAGGACGTACCGCCCGTCTCCCAGTGACTGTACCGGAAACTGGTGGTATACTTTCATTTTTTCTCTGTGCTGAAACTGAATATATTGGGCATTATTTCTGTCCTGTCCGAACAAGCGGAACGTAATGCTGAATTTATCATCGGCGAACACCGCGCTTTCCGTTTCCCCGTGCATGCGCAATTCGACCAGTTTATTTTCTTCATCCGTCAGCGGGCTTTCTAAATAAGCCAGTCCGTCCCGGGTCACGATGTTTTTATCGGGCTCTTTTTTAGACCATCGGAACAGCTTTTCAACTTCATCATACCGTTTTTGAATCAGCAGGCGGTAGGCTGTTTTATGGATCGGATGAAAAAACGTCTCGGAAATATCGTACTTCGTCTTCTTTAATACATTCAGAATTTCATTGAATTTATTGTAGTAAGCTTCTTTATTTTCGCTTTTCAGGAAGTGCATCCGATCGAAAAGCCGCGTAATGGAATCGAATTCAATCAGGCGGTTCATCGCCATCTTTTCTTTCTCAGTATCTAATTTTTTGTTCAGAATATACTTCATTACGGCTATGTTCGTATCGGTTTTTTCCATAATATTCGTCTTTTTTGTCAGCGACTCATTATTGTCCATTCTGTTCAGATAATAAACCGGTTCTGTTGACGTTGAAATATCTCCGCACGACAAAAGAACATCCATAAAAAATTGCTTATCTTCAGCAAATTTCATTTCCGGATATCTGATATCATTATCTCTTAGAAATTGTAAGTTCATCATTCTTGCCCGCGGGCCGAGATGATAGAAAATATGCCGGATTGAAAAAGGCGATACTTTCGCTCTGTTCAGTGAGGACTCATGTTTCCCGATTGTTTTTTGCCCGTTCACCTGCATTTCGATCGTTTTTCCGACCGCATAATTCACATGATCTCTTTCAAGCATGTCGAATAAAATTTTAACGCCGTTCGGCGCAAACCAATCATCCGCATCTAAAAAGGTAATGTACTTTGCATTTGCAAGCTCAATTCCCAAGTTTCTCGGATAAGCGGGGGTTCCCGTATTGTCTTTCAGAAATACGACCGTAATATTTTCATACAGCTCGGCGTATTCAGTCAGAATGTTTCTGGAATCATCAGTTGAACAATCATCGACCAGAATTAAAGAAATATGCTGAAAGCCGATATTTTGAAGGATTACTGAATCAACTGTTTTCCGCACATATTCTTCTGCATTATAAACGGGAACGACTACCGCTACCTTCTTTTCATCCGCCAATGCTTCTTTGTTTAAAATGGTATATTCACGTTCTTCTATGGACGGCTTGGACTCTTTTTTATTCAATTTAAAAAAGTTACTAAGATTCATTTTAAATTCTCCTCTTATTGTCTAGCTTTTTTAAAAAAAGCGCATAACAAATATAGCGAAAATAACCTTATATTACAAGAAGTACTCCCTATCCGGAGGGAGTACTTCTTTATCATCTGCATATCCGAATGTTTCAATTACACCCCGGCAATTTCTTTTTTAATCTGAGTAGTGGAAATGCCTTCAGTTCTAGGGAGATAGATGACTTCGCATTGATCTTTAAGGAAGTCGAACTTGCCTTCCCAATCGTCTCCCATTACGAACACGTCGATGTTGTGCTCCGCTACGTCCCGGACTTTTTGATCCCAGCTGTTTTCCGGAATAACTTCGTCGACATAACGGATCGTTTCAAGAATTAACTTTCTGTGTTCATAGCTGTGGTAGGCCTTTTTTTGTTTTTGAAGGTTGAACTCATCTGTTGAGATGGCAACGACAAGATAATCTCCAAGCTGCTTCGCGCGCTCGAGCAGTTTAATATGACCCCAATGCAGTAAATCAAACGTTCCGTAAGTAATGACCTTCTTCATGAAACAAAAGCTCCTTTCTATCATCATACGTATAACAAGCAACTGCCCTGAAATGCTGTGCAGCTGTATCCTTAATCACTAAAGTGCCAATTTCGTACTCATGGAACCTCATTATATCACATAGCCCTGAAAAGGTTAAGCTAATGTAAAACGAAGTTAAATTCCACTTATTAACAAATGTTATTACAATAGGAGTTTAGCAGGGTTTTTGCGCGTATGATTAAAGAAATTGTTATCTTATTTATATTTTTGTAAAACTATTGTTAAGTTTATCTGAAGGTATTATGTTAAAATAAAGCTTAGCTTAAGTCACGAAAAAGTGAAAGAAAATCCCGTACAAAAAGGAGGACGGCAGATGCAGACTGAAATGGTGCACAACCTTTCTTATGTTAATGGAAATTTACAGGAGTTTATTTCATATTTAGACACTTATTATATCGCACAAAAGCAAGGAGCCGTCATTGCGACGGTCAATCCAGAGATCGGATACGCTGCGGCGAAAGACAAAGGTTATCATCAAGTCATTTCTTCCGCGGATTTCGTCCTGCCGGATGGTATCGGCGTCGTGTTAATGTCACGTTTGACGCAGCACCCGCTGAAATCAAGAATTGCGGGATTCGATGTGTTTCTGTCGCTGCTCGGTCTCGCAAACCGGCAGTCTAAAAAAATATTTTTATACGGAGCTAAGCAAGACGTGCTTGACGCCGTTTTGAATCGGATCGATAAAGAGTATCCGAATATCGAGGTTGTCGGAGCCAGCAACGGCTATGAAGCCGATAAACGCTTCGTCGCCAAACAGATTTCCCGGGCGAAACCCGATATCGTGTTTGTCGCCTTAGGATATCCGCATCAGGAGCAATTTATTTATGAATACAAACATCTTTTTCCTCAGGCTGTTTCAATCGGTTTGGGCGGAAGCTTTGATGTGTTCAGCGGAACGGTGAAACGCGCCCCTGAATGGATGATCAAAACAAATCTGGAATGGCTGTACAGACTGGTGACGAATCCGTGGAGATGGAAAAGGATGCTGAACATTCCGAAGTATGCTTTTACCGTTTTGAGAAACAATAAATCAAATAAGAGCCTGTACTCCAAGCAGGCTGAAGATCAAACGAAACAGCTTTAAACAAATAAAACAGCAAAAGAGATTGGTAATCTATGAACTTGCGATCTTTATTCGCCGCTTTCTATTCTATATATCTGTCGGTTCTCGGCGTTTTGTTCAAGCCTGTAAAGCCAAAGAATCACCTGACCCTGCTGGTATCTTTTGAAGAAAATGCGCAGGCTCTCATCCGTTCTTACAAGGCGCATGCTGAATCGCTTTCTTATGAAGTGACGGTTCTGTATACGAGACATGCCGTCAGTCTGAAAAAGGAGCTGGAAGGTCTCGGCTCTTTTTATCTGAACGAAAAAAACCCTCTGCATCTTGTGAAGGCCGTTTTCATCCTTTTTAAGAGCAAAGTGGTCATAACGGATAACTATTTTCTCCTGACAAGCATCTTAAACCGCCGTCCGCAAACGACATGCATTCAAGTATGGCATGCGAACGGCTCTTTGAAAAAGTTCGGCCTTGAGGACGTGACGAACCGAAGCCGGCCGGCATCAGATATCAGCCGCTTTAAAAAAGTGTACAGTTCGTTTGATTTTGTCACCGTCGGTTCAGATGAGATGGCTGACGTTTTTAAAAAGTCGTTCGGTATACGGGATGCCCAGCTGTTAAAAACGGGAGTTCCCCTGACTGACGTCTATTATGAAGAAAACAAGCCGGGACCGGAGCGCAAATGGCCGAAAAAAATCATTCTGTACGCACCGACATTCAGGGATTATGATATGCAATCCTTCCGGCTCCCATTCACCGAAGAACAGCTCATAAACGAATTAAACGGAGAGTATATGCTGCTTGTAAAGCTTCACCCAGCCGTTTTGCATCATATTTCAGCTTCGTTTGAAAGCGAATCAATCAAGAACGTGTCTGACATGCGTCTTCATGACCTTTTGAAAGCGGCTGATATTTTAATTACGGACTACTCTTCCGTGCCCTTTGAATTCGCACTCTTAAATAAACCGATATTCTTTTTCACCTATGATCTGGAGGAATACGATCAAAAACGCGGTTTGATCGACAATTATGCTTCGGTCATCCCCGGAAGAGCTTGTCATGACAGCAAAGCCCTTCTCGAGGAAATGACGAAAAAGCCATTTCATGCAGAAGAAATGAAGCGGTTCTCGGACAAATGGAATATGTATTCAGATGGGAATTCGAGTGAAGCGTTATTGAAATTTGCGGAAACAAAAATGAAAAATTGTGCTGAAGCACCTGCCTGAATCCGAGGCGGGTGTTTTTTTGCATGAAGAAAGGCTGAAGCAACAACTTCAGCCTTTTTTTTACACTTTCATATACACAGGAACATCATAGTAAAGCGTGTAGTCGTCCAGCAGTGAGTATAAACTGTACATGCGGTTTACCTGCTTATACGCCCAGCCGATGTCTGTCGCATACTGATGGGACGCGGCTGGAGACCATCTCATTTTATACAGGGTATCCTGGTTGTATGCGGAGTTGTGAATATATGACGCACCGATAAATTGGGCTCCGCCGATAATCGCGGCTTCCGGAGTAAACCAGCCTTGATTATATGCGTATTGTGCGCCGTAATAATTCGGGTTGCTGTCATAAGCCCCGATGCCGTACATGTTATAAACCTTTTTTCCATTATACGTAATGCCGTTTGCAAGCTCTGACGTGCCATTGCCCGTTTCAAGCAAAGCATGCGAAATCAAATACACTTCATTGATGCTGTATTTTCCGGCGGCTGTAATAAAGGCCTGGCCTTTGCCTGTCAGAATTCCTTTATTGACCAGCACTTTTTGATTCAATTCAGATGCGTTCAATCCCGCTGTCTGAGAGAGCTTCAGAAATTGAAAATAATACTTGCTGTCTTGTGCGAAGTGATCAGGATTGACGTATTGCTCGACTTCATCACTGCTGGCGTTTCTCCAGCCCATGCTGAGTTTGGCCCAGCCGTTTGTCTGGCCGGTGATGCTGACTTTATCGCCTTTTTTCAACTGCCCGATAATATTGCCTGAGCTGACTTCCGGGGTTGATCGGACGTTCAGGACGTCGGCTGTGACCGTCCCGGAAGCCGTATTGATGTAAGTAAGCGACGCGTAAGCCGAGGCATCAGTCTGCGGGCTGACTGTCATTTGTTTTTTGACCATATCTGCAAGCGAGATGTTGTAATTGGTATTCATAATTTGCGGTCCGTTTTTTATTTTCAAAATAGTCATCGTCCATCCGTACAGCTTTTTCAGCTTTTGAGAGGCGGCATCCGCAGACTGCGAGCCCGTGAATTGATCGCGGAGATGGAGCTCATAAACCGGATGGCTTTCACTCGTATAGCCGGCCTGCAATTGTTTGGCGCTGAAATAGCTCATGCTTTTATTTAAAACGGTTTTACCAGTGAACTTTTCGGTTTTGATGACGTACTGTGAATAGGCGGTTTTCCCCGTCTCCTTTGCAGTGCCGGCCGCTTTGTTTTGTTTGAAAAAGGCAGTCACGCGGTCAATGTCTTCCTTCTTAAGCAGCGGCGCCGTTTCAATCCTGAATTGTGTATACGCTGTTTCACCTGTTTTCTGTGAAGAAGCGTATACTTTTTTCCCTTTGAAGAAATCCAGCGAACGATTGATCTTTGCCGTATCAAGCAGTGATTCAGTTGTGACTTGGTACGTTGTTCCCGTTTGCTTGGCTGCTGTTTTGGAAACAGCACTCAGTTTATATCCGGCCAGAAGATTCAATCCTTTTTTAATCTTCGATTGGTCTGCCGTCTGCTGAGAAAGCAGCTGATATTGGTTCTCTGCTGTTTTTCCTGCCGCGGTTCTTGCCGTCTTTACATGCTGCCGGCGGAAAAACGCCTCCGCTTGATCTGCCTGTGCGGCGGTGAGCTGTCCTGCTGTAATCTGGTAAACGGACGCTGACGCTGTCTTTTTGACAGGCGTTGTGTCGCAATGCCATTTTTTCTTTTTAAAGAAGGATTGAACGCTTTGCAGCTGCTGAGCCGTCAGTCCGCTCATCTCGACCGTGTAATTATTTTTCGTGCCGGCTTTTTGATAGCTGCCGCTGACGCCTGTATTCTTCTTGATTTGGCTGACGGCATTTTGCACGGCGCTTACTCCGTTAAAATATCCTGACCGCACGTTGTACACGGCTGCTGTTTTGCTTTGGGCATACGTTTGAACATTCCCTTTGATACCCGTTTTCTGCTGGAGCTGTTTCGCTAAGCCGGCCGCTTTATTTGCATCCGGAATGCCGGAAGCTGTCACGGTGATATTCGGGCTTCCTTTTGTTATCACCTTCAGCGACGATTGTAATCCTGTTTCCTTTTGAAAATCAGTTTGGATTTGAGCAGCTTTTTGATCGCCGGTAATTGTTCCTGATTGGATCTGAAACTGGGCTGTTTCCCGCTTGATCGGACGGTATGAAGCTTTCACGCCCGTCTGCTTCGTCAAATCTTGAGTGAGCGTTTTCGCGTCTGCTTCGGCTTCGATCTCTGAAGTCACGACCTGCATGTACGGCTGCTTCGTTCCCGACTCCTTGACGGCGCCGGTCACGCCCGTTTCTTTCGTCAATTTGGCAAGAAGGTTTTTCGTCTGCTGTCCGTCTGATAGAACTCCTGATGTGACGGTCACGTACGGCTGTTTGCTTCCGCTTGCGCTGTAAGTGCCGGCCACACCCGTCTGCTTCGTAAAATCTTTCAGCACGGCTTTCGCGTCCGTTTCATCGTGTAAGCCTGAAACGGAGATTTGATAAGCAAGCGGCGCATTACCGGCTTTCTTTGCGTCAGCCTGCCACCCCGTATCCTTTTTCAATTTCGCTGCCGCTTGAAGCGCATCATTCTCAGAAGCGAATTGCTGCTTCGTTTCCAGCTCATAAACGGAATAATCGCTGTATGCAGCCTGGGCGTGCTGTGTAACGGTGCTAAAGACAAGGAAAACGCCGGACAATAACATAGGTGCAACGAATCTCTTTTTCATTCCTTCTCCTCTTTCTGATTCAATTGGTTTCTATCAAACTAGTTTATTTATCGGCCGGCTTTCTTCATTTTTACAGAGAGAAATCATCCAATTATCCAAATAAAAAAACTTAATCCCATCGCTGGGATTAAGTTGGGTGATTTATATATGAGAAACGATGATTGTGCATTCTCCGGTTATCGTAAAGTCAGGCATCTGATCCGGCAGTATGAAATGCGCGCCTTTTTCAAGTGTTGCGGTCTTGCCTTCACAAGTGATGGAGCCGCTTCCTTCTATAACGCTGCACAGCATAAACGGAGCGTCCTGGGTCATTTCCGCCGTCCCGCTGATATCCCATTTGTAAACAGAAAAATATTCTCCCTGCACAAAGGTTTTGATGGTGATGCCTTTTCTCGTTTCAGTTGATTCATCTAAAAATCCGTCCACATGAGGAACGGTGGCGGCGTTGACGGCATCGCGGATATGCAGCTCACGCGCCGCGCCGTTTTGATCTGTGCGCCCGTAATCATATATCCGGTAGGCGGCATCTGAATTCTGCTGTATTTCCAGCACGAGCGCCCCGGCGCAAATGGCATGTATGGTTCCGCTCGGCACATAATAAAAATCACCGGGTTTGATTTTCACGCGGCGCAGCAGGCCTTCCCAATCACCGCTGTTAATCATGGTGACAAGCTCTGCTTTCGAACGGGCCGTATGACCGTATATTATCTCCGCATTTTCTTTACAGTCGATAATGTACCAGCACTCAGACTTCCCCGTTTCGCCCAGTCCATGCTCCTCGGCATCATAATCGTCAGGGTGGACTTTGACGGACAGGTGATGTTTGACGTCCAGTATTTTCGTCAGCAGCGGAAAGCAGTCCCCTTCCGTTCCGCCGAATAATTCTCTATGCTGATTCCACAGTTCGATCAGGGTTTTCCCTTGATACGAACCGCTTTTGACCGTGCTCATCCCGTGCGGGTGGGCTGATATCGCCCAGCATTCGCCGGTTGTTTCTGAAGGTATACTGTATCCGAATCGTTCGCGTAATAACGTGCCGCCCCATATTTTTTCTTTACATACAGGCTGTAAAAAAATCGGCTCTTGCGTCATGTTCGTTCCCCTCCCATTAAAAAGCGGCTCATATCCCATTCCCCCTGTACCTATTTTAAAACACGGAGAGAGCCGCCAGTTAAAAACAATATGTATAAATGACTGACCTGCTCATTATACCATTCGGATGGGGCGGAATGCTCAGTCATTTCCTATTCCAGAATAAAATCCCTTGTTTGTCGCAAATTAAAATAACTGATGAAAGGGGGGAAACATTGTGACGATAAATGCTGAGCTCGGACAAAACCTTCAAGCGCTGAAAAAACGGTTCGGCCAAAGCGATGACATGATGTTTTATTCATTTACGTACGGAAACGGTAAATGTGACGCCTGTCTTGTGTATATAGACGGACTGACTGAAAATCAATTGCTTGCCGAATATATTATTTCGCCCGTGCAGGCGGCCGCCCGGCATCAAGAGGAACCGGCTGAAACACCTCCGGCATCCATTTCTTTCGGGTATCACCACACCCGGCTTTCTTCACTTAAGGATGTTGAGGCAGACATTCTTTCCGGCAAATCGGTTTTGCTGGCGGAGGGATGGAAGGAGGCCCTTTCCTTTGATACGGAAACATTTAAAATGCGTGATGTCGAAGAACCGGCATCAGAAGTGCTGGAACGGGGGCCGAGGATAGGTTTTGTCGAAAAACTTCGGACGAATACGGCGCTTTTGCGTGAGCAGTCCCGTGACCCCAATCTCCAGATCAAGGAGCTGACACTCGGCGAACGGACAAAAAAACGGATCGCCGTTGCCTACATTCGGGATATCGCGCCTGATGATGTCGTAAAAGAAGTGATGAAAAGACTGGAGTCCATCACCATTGATGATATTCCGGAATCAGGATCGATCGAACAGCTCATTGAAGATAACACGTATTCCATTTTCCCGACCATTTTGACGACCGAACGGCCTGACCGGGTTATGGGCGCTCTTTTAGAGGGAAGGGTCTCCGTTCTTGTAGACGGAACGCCATTTACCCTTTTGGTGCCCGCTACCATTGATGAATTTATCCACTCCCCTGACGATTATAATCAGCGGTGGGTTCCGGTTACCTTTCTCAGGCTGCTTCGGTATTCATGCATTTTAATCACGATTTATTTACCCGGCCTTTACATCGCGCTCGTTACGTTTCATACCGGGCTTTTGCCGACGAGAATGGCGGTGACGATTGCCGGAAGCAGGTTGAATGTCCCGTTTCCCCCTTTTGTTGAAGCGTTTATTATGATTTTTACGATTGAAATGATCAGAGAAGCTGGGCTCAGACTGCCGAAGCCGATCGGCCAGACGATCGGCCTGATCGGGGGAGTGGTGATCGGCCAGGCCGCCGTACAGGCGAATATCGTCAGCGCGATGATGGTGATTGTCGTATCCGTTACGGCATTGGCCTCTTTTACGGCGCCCTCCTATGTGTTCAATTTCCCGCTGAGGCTCATCCGCATTTTTTCGATGATTTTATCGGCGATTTTAGGTTTATACGGACTGATTATGTGTTATCTGCTGGTCGTCGGCCATCTGATGCGCCTGAAAAGCTTCGGCCAGGATTATATTATTCCGATCATGGCGCAGCCGGGACAGGACTTAAAGGATACGATTGTCAGGCTGCCGACACCGCTTTTTAAAAAACGGCCGACCCGAAAAGAGACAAAAGATAAAATCAGACAAAGGTGATCCCCATGATAAAACCGGAAGACAAGCTGTCTTTTATGCAGACCCTTCTCATGGTAAGCGGAACAATGATCGGAGCGGGCGTGTTAACATTGCCGCGCTCGGCCGCAACAGCGGACAGTCCGAGCGGATGGATCATTATTCTGTTGCAGAGTGTCGTGTTTATCGGCATCGTCCTGCTCTTTATGCCGTTTTTGCAGAAGAACAGCGGGGAAACCATCTATGAGCTGAATCAAAGCATCATGGGCCGCGCTATCGGTTCTCTTCTGAATTTATTCATCAGCTGTTATTTTGTCGTCACCGTCTGTTTTCAAGCCCGGTTTCTCGGTGAAGTCATCAATTACTTTTTACTGAAAAATACGCCGATGGGTGTCGTCATATTCATTTTTCTGGCGGTCGGCATTTACCATGTGACCGGCGGGGTCTATCCCATTTCAAAGCTCTATGCGTATCTCTTTCCGGTTTCGATCATCATTCTGCTTACACTGCTCATATTCAGCCTGAGACTGTTTAAGCTGGATTTCGTCCGCCCGGTCTTTGATGGGGGCTACAAAAGCTTTTTTGAGCTGTTTCCGCGAACCCTTCTGTATTTTTCGGGGCTTGAAGTGATTCTTTTTCTGGTGCCGTTTATGAAAAACCCGAAGCAGGCGAAAAAGGCGGCTGTCTTCGGCATCGCAGGCGCGAGCTTATTTTACAGCTTTATACTGCTTATCGTGATCGGCTGTATGTCGGTTGCTGAAGCCAAAACGGTGACGTATCCGACAATTTCCCTGATTCACGCCTTGGAAATCCGCGGTATTTTCATCGAAAGATTTGATATCTTTCTTTTAATTACGTGGACATGCCAGCAGTTCACCTGTATGCTCGGTTCTTTTAAAGGAGCGCATCTCGGATTCAACACCATTTTCAGGCTGAAAAATAAAAACAATGGCTGGCTGCTGGGGGGATTATTGGCGGTGACATTCGGCCTTTCAATGTACCCCGATGATATCAACAGTGTGTTTGCATTCGCTAATATTCTCGGATATGCGTTTTTTGCCGTCATTATGATTCCTTTTCTCATTTGGTTTGTCAGCTGGATGAAGAAAATAGCGGGGAGGAAACAGACGTCATGACACATTTCATAAAATGGGCGGTGGCGCTTTTCATACTGATAATGCTTTCAGGATGCTGGGACGCGAAGGAAGTCGAAAAACTATCGTTCGCCCGGGGAGTGGCCATAGACGAGACGAGTGACCGCCGATATAAACTAACCTATCAAAACCTGCTGCCCCAAAGTGAAAACAGCCAGGCTTCCGGCCGGCCCGTGTTTGTCAATGTGACGACGCGGGGGGATACCATTCTTGAAGCCGTCAGTGAAGTCTCCTTAAAAGATCCGCCCGTTTACAGCGATCATTTAAAAGTGCTGATATTCAGCGACAAATTGCTGGCCGACCAAAATATACTGCAGATGATGAATCATTTTATCCGTGATGATGAATTAAGACGGAGCAGCTATCTTTTCGCGGCAAGAGGAAAAGCGTCCGACATTCTGACGGAGCCGACGCCGAATCAGCAGCAGCCCATGGCCGCGGAAAAGCTCATCGACCTCACAAACAACGGCGGCTACAACGGAAAAATTTTAAGGCCGCTCAGAATCGGGAGAGCTTCGATTTACTGCCATAATAAACTCAGCTTTCTCATGCAGGCCGTCAGCAATCAAAAAGGAAAAACGGTGTATGACGGAGCGGCCATCATCAAAAACAAAAAACAAAACAGACTGGCGGGATTCCTGTCATCATACGAAGTACAGAGCCTGAATTGGCTGACGGGAACGATACAGGGCGGCGTGCTGCCCGCTTTGGATAAAGGAGGGCACCCGATTACCTTCGAGATCAAAAAATCAACATCCGCCATCACCCCCAGACTGAAAAACGGGAAGCTGTCATTTCACGTATCGGTAAAAACAAAAGGCATCTTGTCGGAGGATCAATATGCCGGCGAGGATTCATTCAATCAGCATTATTTAAACGGGCTCGAAAAGATTTTTGAAAAAAAACTGAAAAGCGATATAAAAGAAGTCATTGATAAGCTTCAGAATCAATATGAAACGGACCCTGTATTCTTTTCTGACAGAGTCCGCATTCAATATCCCGACTATTGGAAGAAAGTGAAGAATCATTGGGATGAGACCTTTTCCGAAGCGGCATTTGACTATGATGTTTCCATTCAGATTGTCAACTTCGGAACGATGGGCCAGTAGCCTTCAGCGTGTTTTTTCGACACGCAGGAGGATTTGGTAAATCCGGCTTTGTTCGGGCAGCTGTGTTACCGGAAATTGCATCGCCTGCGCCATTCGTGTGATTTCTTGTAAAAACAGCTGCACCCGCTCATCAACGTGAACATACGTATAGGACTGCTTTTTCACGTCAAATGTCTCTTCCGGAAAGAGCGTGCGGACCGTCTGCGGCGTAAAAAACCGCAAGTGGGTGCGGTCGAGAATGCCGGCGTCCTTGTATGTCCAGTCACCGAGCAGAAGCGGAAACAGCGCTTCGGCGTGAGAAATATTCGGAATGCTGCAAACGATTGATCCGGCAGGCGCCAAATAGGCTGAGTACGTTTCAATGACACGCCAAGGGTCTTTTAAGTGCTCAAGGATGTCTGCAAAAATGATGCAATCAAAAAAGCCTTCCGGATACGGGAGCTTCACTTCTTCGACATCTTCCTGCAGAACCGCTTCATAGTGTCCTTTTGCCGCTTGCGCCGCCAGCGGGTGCAGTTCTATTCCGTACAGTTCACAGGGCTGTCTGTTTTGAAGTTCCAGTCCCGTAGCACCCGCGCCGCAGCCGACATCAAGTACTCTTTTCGCTTCCCGGGGAACAAGCTCCGCAATTTCCGGTCTCGGGTGGGTAAAGTACGTAAAATCAGTGCCCCATTTTTCCGTAAAACGCTGGCGGTTCTCCAAATATAATTGATTGATATTGATATCCTGATTAGCTGTAAACGTCGCGTGCCCGTGATGATGTACAAAGGCATCGAGGGCGATGTGCAGGCTGTAGCCTTTTTGCAGGGCGCGCAGGCATAGATCATCATCTTCAAAAGAACCGTATCCGAATTGTTCATCGAACGGGCCGATGTCTTCAATGACGCTTTTTTTCACCAGAAGGCAGAATCCGACAAGGCGGAGCACCCGCTTCGTGTTATGCTTTTCCCTTTCACAATAAGCCTCCGCGAATGACTCCAGTTCATCAAGCGATTGATACGCGTCATGGATCATCTGCGCGCCGCTGACATAGTTGCTGACGGGACCGACCATGCCGTTTTTTTCAGATTGATACAGCACTCTCAGCATGGCGCTGAGCCAATTTTTCGTGACTATCGTATCGTTGTTCAAAAACAGCAGATTGTCCCCCCCTGCCGCTTCGATTCCTTGGTTGCAGCCCTTGGCGAACCCGAGATTTTTTTCATTTAGGATGACTTTGACGTCAGGAAGTTTTGATATGTACTCTCTCGTTCCGTCTGATGAACCGTTATCAATAATGATCAGCTCTATCTCTTCTTTGTCGGTGTATTGATCAATGCTGGCCAGACATTTTTTGGTCAGCTTCAGCTCATTATATGTAAGGATAATAATGCTCGTTTTCACCGGCATCCCCGCCTTTATCGTGACTTTATACTAACGTATGACATATTCCTGTCATTTATGTGACCGGGCGCGGGACGCAGTTTTAAGGGGCCGGTGTATAACCGCCCCCTCTCACACTGGAATTAAGGATGAACTGTCTGCCGATTGGATTCTGATTCAGAGCCTCCGTTACGGCTTCGCAGATCCTGTTCGATTTCTTCAAGGCTTTTCCCCTTCGTCTCGGTCACTTTAAACCAAACGAACAGGAATGCCATTATCCCGATCGCGGCATAAATGATAAATAGATAGCTGATGCCGACGGCCTCCATTAATATCGGATAGGTTAATGAAACAAGCAATGTTCCGGCATGCAGCATCAAAGTCGAGACACCCGTGCCGATACCGCGGACATGCAGGGGGAATAATTCCGGCAGCATAACCCATACAACAGGCCCCCAGCTGAGCGCAAACACGACGATAAACAGACCTAAACAAATGACCGTCGTCCATGATGCGGCTGCTGAATGTTCAAAGAAGAGATTGACCGCGGCTAATACGAGAAGACTGATGACCATGCCCGCATTTCCGGCCAAAAGCAGCGGCTTCCGACCGATCTTATCAATGACTTTGATAGCCGCAAGCGTCATGATGACATTGACGGCGCCGATTCCGACGGTTCCCAGGATAGATGCGGAATTGCCGAACCCGACACTGGTAAATGTTTTCGGGGCGTAATAAATAATGGTATTTGTCCCGATGAATTGCTGTAAAAAGGCTAGCCCGAGGCCGGCAATCAGCGCGGGTCTCACCCACGGCTCAAACAATTCTTTCAAACCGCCTTCGTTTTCCTTTTCCGCTTCTTTCATTTGGTCAATCTCGCCCTCAATATTCTTCGTTCCCCGCAATGACGAAAGAATTTCTCTTGCTTTATCTTCTTTGCCGATTGTAAACAGCCAGCGCGGGCTTTCCGGCATGAATAATATTCCGATCAGCAGAATGACTGACGGCACGACCGCAAGACCAAGCATCCAGCGCCAAGCGCCTGCATCGGCAAATATATAATTCACGATATACGAAACGAGGATTCCGACCGTAATCATCAGCTGGTTCAGTGATGAAAGCGCCCCCCGTTTATGCTTCGGAGCCAACTCCGATAAATAGAGCGGAACGATCGTTGTAGATGTTCCGACAGCCAGTCCGAGAATGATCCGGAATAGAACCATCACCTGGGTATTCGGGGCAAAAGCGACCCCTAACCCGCCAATACAAAACAGCAGCGCCGCTCCCATGATGGCCTTCCGCCTGCCGAACCGGTCGGTCAGTTTGCCGGCGAATCCCGAACCGAGAATCGCCCCCGCCAATAACGAACTGACGACGAGGCCTTCTGTAAAGGCGTTCAGTCCCAGTTCTTTTTTCATAAATAAAATAGCCCCGGAAATGACTCCGGTATCATATCCGTATAAAGCGCCGCCGAGAGCGCCGAAAAAATAGAGCCATTTATTCGAGTGTATGCTTTTCATGTGATATAGACTCCCCTCATCCTGCGCTGTATCCGCGAGGAATTGTTCTACTGCTTCTTTTGCCTGATTCCGATCGTTTCAAACCTTCCGACGGTTAACATCCATTATTTTACTGATTATTTTTTACAACCCGACGAAACATTTTCCGCTTCCTGCCGTCCAATATAATGTGAACCTGATGTAAAAATAACAGTAGATGTTGTCGAAATAGAGAGAAAGATTTGGAATTTTCTCATTTACAGAGTTGTTCCAAGCCAACAATTATGGTACGCTTCACAAAGAATAGAAACGAGAGGTAATGATATGGAAGAACGATCTCAACGCAGAAAAAAGAAAAAACGCCTCAGAAAATGGGTGAAATTTGTACTGGTTTTTGCCGCTTTCTTATTGGTGATTGCCGGTTCCGTCGGCGCCTACGCATTTGTGAAACTGAACAATGCGACCAAGGAAGCGCACGTCAGTCTTGACCGCGGCGACCAGTCCGTGAAACGGATTAAAGAATTTGATCCGAAGAAGGATTCTTTCACCGTATTGCTTTTAGGAATTGACGCCCGTGACAATAAGGGCGAATCAGTAGATGACGCAAGAAGTGACGCCAACGTGCTCGTCACCTTCAACCGGAAAAAGAAAACAGCGACAATGCTCAGCATTCCGCGGGATTCCTATGTCAACATCCCAGGTCACGGCTATGACAAATTCGCGCACGCACATGCTTACGGCGGTTATAATTTAACTTATAAAACAGTAGAAAACATGCTTGATATTCCGGTAGATTATGTGGTTGAGAGCAACTTCGACGCGTTCCGCGATGTCGTCAATGAATTGAACGGCGTTACGGTAAATGTAAAAAGCCAGAAAATTGCCGATCGTATTAAAGTCGATACAAAAGGAAAAGTCGTGCTGAAGCCGGGCGTTCAGACGCTTGACGGCGAGCAGGCACTGGCTTATGTAAGAACACGTAAAGCGGACACCGATCTGATGCGCGGACAAAGACAGATGGAAGTGCTGAGCGCCATTATTAAAAAATCTAAATCGTTAAGCTCGATCCCTTCTTATGACGATATCGTCGACAGCTTAGGGAAAAACTTAAAAATGAACTTATCTCTGAATGACGCCATCGGCCTGTTCCCGTTTATCACATCGCTGAAATCAGTGAATTCTTTACAGCTGACAGGTTCAGACAGCTATATTTACACTCCTCAATACGGCAAAAATATTTATTATTTCAAACTGAATGAGGAGAACCTTCAAGAAGTGAAAACGAAATTAAAAAAGGATTTAAACGAGTAAGATATCACGGCGGGGTTTCAGAATCCCCGCCGTTTTTCTGTTGAAAAATAGGGCATGAAGGTATAGCCTTTTAATTGACGGCTTTCTGCTGATTTCGCAAAAAGCTGAACATACTACAGGAAGCAGCTTTATTTTTAAGGAGGGCATCCATACATATGAAATTGATAGCCATTGACTTAGACGGCACATTACTGAACTCGGACAGTGTGATTTCTCCGGAAAACAGAGCGGCTTTACAAAGAGCGGATGAAGCGGGCGTTCTTGTGGCCATCTGCACCGGCAGAGCCACTTTTGATGTAAAATCACTCCTGGAAGATTTGGATATTCCGATCATTGCCGCAAACGGCGGGACGGTTCACGACAAAGGATACCGGCTCGTCAGCCGGCTCTTAATGGATCAGCAGGCCGGTAAGGATATCGCCGCTTATTTAACGGGAAAAGACATTTACTTCGAGGTTTATACAGATCATCACCTGCTGTCCCCGTTTGACGGCGAATCCAAATTGCAGGCAGAACTGGACATTCTGAAAAGCGCCAACCCAAAGGAAGATATTCAGACATTATGGGAGGGCGCAAAGACGCAGTTCAAACAATTCGGCATCAAACCCGTGCAGGATATACAGGCCATTTTTAACGGAGACGAACATATTTACAAGCTTCTTTGTTTCTCTTTTGATATGGAAAAACTGAAAAATGCCAAAGAAGAAATTACACACCATCCGAAACTATCCCAGACTTCTTCCGGAAAACACATCATCGAAATCCTCCCTGCCGGTTCCGGTAAAGGACGGGCCCTGACGGAGCTTGCCTCACTATACGGAATTGAAAAACAGGATATTTACGCCATCGGCGACAGCCCGAATGATTTCTCCATGTTTGAAGCAGCCGGAAACCGCATCGCCATGGGCAACGCGATTGATGAACTGAAGGAAAAAAGCACGTATATTACAAAAAGCAACGATGAAAACGGCGTTGCCCATTTCATCAACCGGCTTCTCGACAACGAACAATAAAAAATCCGTCCGTCAAAAGCCAGGTCTTTCACGACCTGGCTTTTTCATGTTTTCCAAAAATTAATTTCCAAAATTGAAAATAAATTGTAAAATAAAGAAAAAAGGAGCGTTATTATGTCGAATGCAATCGCTATTATTGGATTTTTGGCTTTTCTCTTCGCACTTGGATACGGAATATTCCATCTCATATGCAAAGCGGCAAAAAAAGAAAAACGTTTTTCAAAAAAGCTGTTTTGGCCCCTTCTCATCGTCGGATTTGTTCTGCTCCTGACAGGCGGTTCCTCGGCAGAGCCGGACACCTCAGCCGCGAAGGCAGAGGAGAAATACAGCACCCTTGATACGGCCTATCAAAAATTAACGAAAGAACATCAGTCGCTTGAGAAAAAATATGAAAGCATCAGTGCCGCGGCTGAAAAAGAGAAATCCGAAGCCGAAGCAGGCAATGAGAAAAAACTCAGCGAACTCAGCCAAGAAATAAACGAGCTGAAAAAAACAAATAAATCACTCAAACAAGACAATGAGAAATTAAAAAATTCACAAAAGAAACTCGAAAAGACCGCCAAAACGCTTCAATCAGAAAATAAAACATTAAAGCGGCAAAAAGAAGAAACAAAAACATCCGAGCACACGGAAACGGCGCAAAATACCGCCCCTTCCTCCGGCGGACATGCCGGGACGAAAGCAGCCGACACCTCACAGGGATGCGACATTAAAGGCAGCCGAAACGGCATTTATCACACGCCGGGAAGTACATACTACGATCGGACGACAGATCCAGTGGAAATGTTCTGTTCTGCAGAAGAAGCGGAAGCGGCCGGATTCAGAGCCCCGAAACGGTAAAAGAAAAAGACGTCAGAGACACTCTCTGACGTCTTTTTTTACGGGAGCCGGATGCTGCCCGCATATTTGTCCTTCCAATAAGCGCTTGTATTCATATTTGTGATGGTTACGCCTGCGGACACAGTGACATGAATCACTTGTCCGTTCCCGATGTAAATGGCCGGATTCAAGCTCTCCGCTTTAAAGAAGACCAGATCGCCGGGCTTCAGATCCTGTTTATCGACCGGAGCGCCCGCCTGCATCTGCTTGTCCGCGTAACGCGGCAGGCTGATTCCTTTTGCTTTTTGATAGACGTATTGAACAAATCCGGCTGTATCAAAGCCGGTTTCCGGTGAAACGCCGCCTTTCAGATAAGAAATTCCGATATGATCAGCCGCTGTTGACACAACGGGATTATCTTTAGAAATAGTCAGGTTGCTGAATCGGCGCACTCCTGTAAAATGCTTTTTCCAATAATCTTCCGCCAAATAAGAAATGGTGACTTTTTCGGAGCGGCTCGCTTGGATGAATCTTCCCTCTCCCGCATAAATGCCTGCATGGGAAATTCCTTTTTTATACGTGTCGCTGAAATAAATCACGTCCCCGGGCTTTATGTCGCTCAGTTTGATTTTCTCACCGACCAGCCACTGCTGCTCCGCAGATCTCGGCAGGTAAATGTGAAGCCTGTTTTCGAAAACATATTGGACAAGCCCTGAACAGTCGAATCCCGCTTCAGGCGTGCTGCCGCCGAATACATACGGAATGTCGAGATAACGGGCGGCCTCCTGAACGATCGGATTATCAGCCAGCTCCGGATCTTTTTTAATCCGTCTCGCGCCAAGATATAAATTCATCCAATAACTGCTTTTTTGAAAGCGCGTG
This sequence comes from Bacillus sp. CIS52, assembly GCF_053545315.1. Taxonomy (NCBI): domain Bacteria; kingdom Bacillati; phylum Bacillota; class Bacilli; order Caryophanales; family Bacillaceae; genus Bacillus; species Bacillus sp. CIS52. The sequence continues at coordinate 1,498,574 of NZ_JBIUFR010000001.1, read as the reverse complement.
ATCGTCACGCCTTCTGACGGAGAACTGTGTATCATCTCTCCGTTTCCGATATAAAGACCGTCTTGGACGGGCGTGTTTTTTGTTGAATCCGACTTTTTGAAAAAAACAATATCTCCCGGTAAAAGGTCATTTTCTTTGACGGCAGCTCCGACTTTCCATTGATCATTGACCGTTCTCGGCAGATGGATGTTCTGTCTGCCGAAAAGATAATGGATCAATCCGGACGGATCAAAACCGTCCTCAGGCTCTTCGCCTCCGTAAACATATTTATTTCCGACAAGTTTTTGTGCGTCTGAAACGATCAGGACAGAAACTTGAGAATCCGCTTCAGCAATTTCCGTTCTCGTTACTGCAGGTGCCACAAGACAAATCATAAGGCCGGCAAGGATGTACTTCCTCCAGCTTGTGAGCATGTTTTTTGTTCACTCTCCTTATTTTTAGTAGTTTTTACATCGGTAACTTTTAACAAATGTTTAGGAGAGCACACAAAAAAAGAATGCCCGTTATGGGCATTCTTTACTGGATTCGGTGCAAACAATATGCCGGCAAGCGGAATCATGCGCTTATTTTGCGCCCGCTGTGTCCTCCTGCTGAATTTTTTGCATTTCCGTGTCAATTTTTTGTTTTTCCTGATCTGTGAGCTGATCATTGTATTTAAAAGCTGACATAAACATAAATACCATAATGATCGCGGCAAACGGCCATCCGGCTTTAATGATTTTCATTTGTTTTTCCCTCCGCTTTCTTTTTTAAGATATTGCTGTGGTCCACATCAAACGTTAACTTTCCGTCCTTGACGCTCCAATCGAAATTCGATTCTTTCGTCAGTTCACGTACGATCGTTTTATGATTGATGCTGCCTTTTTTAACCGGTGCAGGCGTCGCTTCATGAATGTTCATCGGCGTGACTTCAAAGCGTCCCGTGCCGTTTTTCTGCAAATGATATTGTACGAGCGCCGTATCTCTCGTTCTTGTCCATCCCTGGTCAAATACGAAGTTGCCCAGGCTGTAGAAAATAACGGTGCCGTGGTACATTTCGATCGGTTCAAGCACGTGCGGATGGTGTCCGACGATGATATCCGCTCCGGCATCTGACATTGCTCTTGCCAACTGGCGCTGTCTGTCATTCGGATCATTATCATATTCCTGTCCCCAGTGTGTTTGAACAATGACAAGATCGGCTTTCTTTTTGGCTTTGGAAATCATCGGAATGAACAGCTCAGGATCGGCCGGAAGCACACCCGGCGCATTTCGTTTAGCTGCAAAGCCTTTTCCGGAAACATCGGTGAATCCCAGTGTTGCGATTTTGATTCCGTTTACATCTTGATATGAAATGTTCTGCTCGGCCTCTTTAAGCGTCAGGCCCGCACCGACAAGTTCAAGGTTCTGCTTTGAAAATTCTTCAACTGTATCCCGCATTCCTTGAGGGCCGTAATCCATCGCATGGTTGTTAGCTGCCGTCAAAACGGTGAAATTCGTGTCCTTCAATACTTTTACGGCATCTTTGTCTGACTGAAGGTGAATATTTTTGTCTGCTTCTTTGTAGTTCTTTTTATATGTAACCGGGTTTTCAAAGTTTCCCGACACATAGTCAGATGCTTCAAAAAATGGCTTTGCGTAGCGGAAGACGCTTTCCGTTCCGTTATGCTTTGTCACTTTCTCCACATTCCGGCCCATCATAATATCTCCGACGAACGAGGCTGATACAAGGTCATCGGCATTTCTTTTCACACTCGGCGTCTCCGCCTTCCCTGTCAGGATGCAGATGAACATCAGGCAAAAGACGATCGGCAGTGCGATAAAAACGTGAAGATTGGTTTTCTTTTTCTGCTGTTTGGTCAGCTTCAGCAGTTTCTCTTGAAAGCTTAATTGTTTTTTCATCGTTTGACACACCTTACATTAGATTAAGTAGTAAGCAAACATAATGGCAAAAGTGGCGCCGCTTAAAAACAGCGTGCTGGCAAATGTAATCGTTAATCCCTGTTTCTGAATCGTGTTGGCGATCAGACCCGGTACAATGATACCGATTCCGCGGAATTCTGATATCTCAAACGGTACGATCGGGTAGAGAAAATCCAATGCGATTTTTAAGCAGATTCCCGTGATCAGCATAGCTGCGAATTTTCTGCGTCCGTATAAAATCATAAATCTGGATAAACCGTATTTGACGATCACGTATGTAAGAAGACTCACTAACAATACGAGTAAAATAAAGACCGGCTGGTTAAAAACGAGCCCTAAATAACCCGGTACAACTAAACCGGCAGGTACGATACCTGTTTTTTCCGCGAAAATTAAACTGATTAACACGCCTAAAATAAGTGAGATATATAAATCTGATCCGAACATTTATCCTTTTCCTCCTAGCTAACGAGCTGTTTCACCTTATACTCTTGGATTTTTTCAATTAATGGTTCCGCTGAACCGTGGATGTTGCCGACGCCATATATGACACGGTTTTGCATTCTTGTTTTCAGCACGTCCATGATTTCGTCTGTAGATTTGTATTCGAGATCGTGCAGGGTATCGGCAGGAATCTTGCCTTCTTCATAAGCTTTGACGATCGGTTCTGTCGTCTCTCCGATGAGAATGAGTTCCTTCGTTTTAATGTACGGAAGCACGTCATTGGCAAACTGAATCGTTCTGTCCACGCGGTCGGCGCGGCAGTTCATGATGACGATCGGTTCATCTGTCGGATAGCCGATTTCCTTTACACGTTTCCATATATTCAAAGTAGAAGATGCATCATTTGCGGCAAAGCCATTTACGAAATGACCGGGCTCTTTTGTGCTGAGCAGCGGCAGAATTCTCATGGCGCCTGGATCAGGCGGCGCATTCAGCATGCCTTTAAACGCCGTTTCTTCATCTATACCAAGAGCCTGGGCAACGCCGAGCGCAAGTGAAGCGTTATCAGGAAAGACCATATATTCGAATTTCCGCAGGTATTCATCAGTAATTTTAGAGTTATCCGCAATAATGACTTCGGTATTCCGCTCTGCGGCTTTTTCTTTAAAGAAATCTGTGTATTCACTGTCTGTAATCACAAGATGGCCGTTATAAGGAATCGTCGCAGTAAAAGCTTCAGCAATTTCATCAAGCGTCGGCCCCATAACGTCCATATGGTCTTCAAGCACATTCACGATGACGCCGATGTTGGCTTGAAGGAGTTCTTCCTGAAAGATAATCTGATAATCCGGGTTTACCGCCATACATTCACTGACAATGGCATTGGCGCCCCGTTCTACGGTTTCCTTCATTACTTCTTTTTGCTCGCCGATATTCGGGCCCTGCGGTTTCCGTTTGATCGGTTTTTCCTCAGGTGTATCCCAATAGATCATCCTTGCATCTGTTCCCGTCGTTTTTCCGACTGTTTTGTAGCCCGCCTCCATCAGTATTCCGGTCGTCAGCCTCGTTACGGTTGACTTTCCGCGGATACCATTAATATTGACGCGTACTGGCAGAGCATCGATATTCTTCTGATGCCGCCTTTTTTCAATGATTCCGATGATTAGTACGGCAGCACAGGCTATAATGAGTAACCACATTGATTTTTGACATCTCCTTCTGTATTGATAAATTCATTCATCAGTATATAGCTTCACTATGAATTCTCAATCGGCATTATGTAACATAATCTTCCCGCTTTCACTGAGCCAAACTTCTCTATTAGTGACGCTATTCTTCCTATTATTGAATTGCTTTTTTTGGGAATCGGCAGGACTTAGAACTTACTACAATTTTTTTCAGAAAAAATGAATGCGTTTACATTTTCCCTCGTCTATTTATTTGGACTAATAGAACTATTCGCGTTCCGGAAGAAAAAGATGTAATCATAATCCATCTTATCCAGCCTTTTATACCAGTGTTTTCCGCACTGCGCATACGTTTTCGGACTCTTTGTCCGCTGGATGCACACTTCCTGTTTTGTTAAGAATAAGGTCTTAAAGTCATTCATTTTTCCCCTGTATTCTGCTGTCAGTCCCATTCCAAAATAACTATTGAGATGTCTTGTACATGACAGAAACAGACGGGTCCGGAGTGTTTACAAGAAATATACATTTTATATGCGGAAAGCCTATCTGCTTTCGTTCCGTTTACAGGCCATTTCTCACTCTTTTGAAATAATTTTAATAAATCTTTAAATTCGTTCAAGAAAAGTTCATCCATAATTGTGGAGTTTATGGAAAAACAGCAAGCAGCATCAAGAAATTCCTCTAATTTATAAAATGCATAAAAAAGGAATGGATAATGATCCCCGCCGGCATCTGAAAGTAAAAATTCATTTAAAGCTGAATGCACGTGCCTTGGAATATATGAAAGACAAGCTGAATTCCTATGCGGCTATCGGCAAAATGAACAAACAAGCCTCAGCCAATCTGAACGAGCGGAGCAAGCATCTCAATTGGGCGTGAGATCTATCCTTTCATAGAGATTGTCCCTGATATCAAAGTGAACATCTCTCAAATCGGTATCGTGAATGAATAGAGGCTCCGGCCTCTTTTTTTTGTTGCCAAGCGAAAATATTCGTGATACTCTTTTTGTGTAAACGGTTACATAAATAGAGGAGGAGTGTTTGTTGGCAACGATTAAAGATGTCGCAGGCGCTGCCGGCGTCTCTGTTGCCACGGTCTCGCGTGTCCTCAATGACAACGGCTACGTGCATGAAGATACAAGAACGAAGGTCATGCTTGCCATGGAGAAGCTGAATTATTATCCGAATGAAGTTGCCCGCTCTCTTTATAAAAGAGAATCCAGACTGGTCGGACTTTTGCTTCCGGATATTACGAATCCCTTTTTCCCGCAGCTTGCCCGCGGCGCTGAAGACGAATTGCAGCGGGAGGGGTACCGGCTGATGATCGGCAACAGCGATGAGGAATTGGAAAAAGAGCTCGACTATCTGCAGACATTTAAACAAAATCAAGTTGCCGGAATTTTGGCGGCCACCAATTACCCCGATCTTCCCGAATACAGCGGGAGCCTTTACCCGGTCGTATTTCTGGACCGGGCAAAAGAAGGCGCTCCTTCCGTATTCAGTGACGGCCGGGCAGGCGGAAAACGGGCGGCTGAGGAAATGCTCCGCGGCAAAAGCGCAAGCATCACGCTCGTCAAAGGCCCCGGCCGCCTTCCGACCGCTCAGGAACGTTTTAACGGCGCACGTGACGTGCTGCAAAAAGCGGGCGCGCAGTTCAATGTCATCTCCGCCGCTTCATTTTCCATCAAGGATGCCGCCATGTTAGCGGAAGAATTGTTTGCCGCATTCCCGGAAACTGACGGCGTCATTGCCAGCAACGACATTGCGGCGGCGGCCGTCCTTCATGAGGCGCTGCGGCTCGGTAAAAAAGTTCCCGAGGAGATTCAGATCATCGGATACGACGATATTCCGCAGAGCAGTCTCTTGTTCCCGCCTCTTTCAACGATCCGCCAGCCTGCATATGAGATGGGAAAACGAGCGGCAAGCCTGCTGCTGCAATTAATAAAGAAAGAACCGCCGAAAGAGACGTCCATTCAAATGCCAGTCACATACATGGAAAGACAAACGACGAGAAAGGATGAGTACAAGTGAGTGAAATTTGTGTTATCGGAAGCTGTTCAATGGATCTTGTCGTCACATCCGAACGGCGTCCGAAAGCCGGAGAAACCGTGCTGGGCGCAGACTTTCAAACCGTGCCCGGAGGAAAAGGCGCTAATCAGGCCGTAGCCGCTTCCCGTCTGGGCGCTGACGTATATATGGTAGGGAAAGTAGGCAGGGACAGCTACGGAAAAGCGATTATTGAAAACCTGCAGGCAAACGGTGTCAATACGGACTATATGGAAACGATTACACATCAAAAAAGCGGAACGGCTCATATTGTGCTCGCAGAAGGAGATAACAGCATCGTCGTCGTAAAAGGCGCAAACGATGACATCTCTCCCGCTGATGCCAAAAGCGCGCTCGCGAAACTTCCCGGCATTGATATCGTGCTGATCCAGCAGGAGATCCCCCAAGAAACCGTTGAAGAAGTGTGCAGCTACTGCCGCGCGCATCAAATTCCGGTGATCCTTAATCCGGCGCCGGCCCGTCCGCTGAAACAATCAACGATTGAGGATGCCGCTTATCTTACGCCGAACGAACATGAAGCATCCATTTTATTTCCTGGCCGGACGAAAGAAGAGGCGCTAGCCGGCTATCCCGGCAAACTGTTTATTACCGAAGGGAAACAAGGCGTGCGGTATTCTGACGGCACTGCAGAGCGGCTCGTTCCCGCCTTCCCTGTGGAAGCGGTCGACACGACAGGAGCCGGTGATACTTTTAATGCGGCACTTGCCGTCGCACTCGCGGAAGGACAGGACATTGAACAAGCGCTTCTGTTTGCCAACCGCGCCGCCTCCCTATCCGTGCAGCATTTCGGCGCCCAGGGCGGCATGCCGGACAGAAAAGCAGTCGAGGAGTTGCTGTCATGAAGAAACACGGAATGTTAAACAGCCACATTGACAAAGTATTAGCCGATCTCGGGCATACAGACCTCATCGCGATCGCCGATGCGGGTCTCCCCGTCCCAGACGGTGTCCCTAAAATTGATTTGTCCTTAACGGCGGGCGTTCCCGCCTTTCGGGACGTGACCAGCCTGGTGGCCGGGGAGATGGAAGTCGAAAAGGTGATGGCTGCCTCCGAAATCAAAGACGCCAATCCTGAGAATGCAAGTTTTCTAGAGAGCCATTTCTCAGAGCGGACAATCGAGTACATGCCCCACGAAGAATTCAAACGGCTCACACAGAAAGCAAAAGCCGTCATCCGAACGGGTGAAATGACACCATACGCCAACTGCATCCTGCAGGCGGGAGTGATTTTCTAGAAGGAAGGGATCCAGCATGCACATCGGCATGACAGACATTCATAAAGCATTCGGGAAAAATCAAGTGCTCTCCGGCGTCACATTTGAGCTCCTGCCGGGAGAAATCCACGCTTTAATGGGAGAAAACGGAGCGGGTAAATCGACTTTAATGAATCTGCTCACCGGACTGCACCGCCTCGACAAGGGAAACATTACGATAAACGGAACAAATATGACCTTCTCAAATCCAAAAGAAGCCGAAAAGCACGGAATCGCCTTTATCCATCAGGAACTGAATATATGGCCGGACATGACGGTGCTTGAAAACCTGTTTATCGGCAAAGAGCTGACGACGGCGTTCGGTGTTTTGGAAACGAAGAAAATGAAAGCGCTAGCAAAATCACAGCTTGAAAAACTGGGAGTCTCTCTGCCTCTTGACCGGAAAGCCGGACAATGTTCCGTCGGCCAGCAGCAGATGATTGAGATTGCTAAAGCGCTGATGACAAACGCCGAAGTCATCATTATGGACGAACCGACCGCGGCGCTGACCGAACGGGAAATCAGCAAGCTGTTTGACGTAATGACGGCGTTAAAGCAAGACGGCGTTTCAATCGTCTATATATCGCACCGAATGGAAGAGATATTTTCAATTTGCGACCGGATCACCATTATGCGGGACGGTCTCACTGTCGATACGGCACATTTGAAAGATACTAATTTTGATGAAGTGGTCAAAAAAATGGTCGGCCGGGAGCTGACTGATCGGTATCCGACACGCACGCCGTCACTCGGCGATAAGGTGCTCGAAGTGAAAAACGCCTCAAAAAAAGGAAGCTTTTCACAGGTCAGTTTCCATGTGCGCGCCGGAGAAATCCTTGGTGTTTCCGGCTTAATGGGTGCCGGACGGACAGAAATCATGAGGGCGCTGTTTGGAATTGACCGGCTCGATTCCGGAGAGATCTGGATTTCCGGCCGAAAAATCGGCATCCGGGGTCCGGCTGATGCCATCCGCAAGGGACTCGGCCTGATTACAGAAAACCGGAAAGATGAAGGACTGCTTCTGGATACGTCCATTCGTGAAAACATCTCATTGCCGAACCTGACCAGTTTCTCTCCGAAAGGCATCATTGACCGAAAACGCGAGGCGGAGTTCGTCGAGCTGCTGATCAAGCGGCTGACCATTAAGACCGCGTCTCCGGAAATCGCCGCGCGTCATTTATCCGGAGGAAATCAGCAGAAAGTCGTCATCGCCAAATGGATCGGAATCGGCCCAAAAGTTCTCATCCTCGATGAACCGACAAGGGGCGTCGACGTAGGTGCGAAACGGGAGATCTATTCATTAATGAATGAGCTGACCGACCGCGGAGTCGCCATCATCATGGTTTCTTCCGAGCTGCCGGAAATTCTCGGCATGAGTGACAGAATCATCGTCGTCCATGAAGGACGCATCAATGGAGAAATCAATGCGGCCGGCGCAACACAAGAACACATCATGACACTTGCCACGGGAGGGCAGCAGAATGAAAACTGAACCAATGACATCAACTGAACAACAGCGTTTTTCCATTCATACCTTTACGCAAAAACTCGGTCCGTTTCTCGGCTTACTAATTCTTGTGCTGATCGTTTCCGTTTTAAACCCGAGTTTTCTTGAACCGCTCAATATTCTCAATCTTCTTCGGCAGGTTGCGATTAACGCGCTGATCGCTTTCGGAATGACGTTTGTCATTTTAACGGGAGGCATTGATCTCTCTGTCGGAGCCATCCTCGCCTTATCGAGCGCATTGGTCGCCGGTATGATGGTATCAGGCAGCGACCCGATCTTAGCCGTTATCATCGGCTGCGCGATCGGCGCCGTACTAGGCATGATGAACGGTTTATTAATCACAAAAGGAAAAATGGCTCCGTTTATCGCCACTTTGGCGACAATGACGGTCTTTCGCGGACTGACCCTCGTCTATACAGACGGAAATCCGATTACGGGACTCGGTACAAATTACGCGTTTCAATTATTCGGGCGCGGTTATTTTCTCGGCATCCCCGTACCCGCCATTACAATGCTGATTGCATTTGCGGCCCTATGGGTTCTTCTGCACAAAACACCGTTCGGCCGCCGGACATACGCCATCGGCGGCAATGAGAAAGCGGCGCTGATTTCCGGTATCAAAGTGCCCCGCATCAAGATCATGATCTATTCTCTGACAGGTTTATTATCGGCTCTGGCCGGAGCGATTCTAACATCACGCTTAAATTCCGCACAGCCGACGGCCGGGGAATCATACGAGCTGGACGCCATCGCAGCGGTTGTACTCGGCGGAACGAGCCTGTCCGGCGGACGGGGACGTATCATCGGTACGCTGATCGGGGTTTTGATTATCGGTACGCTGAACAACGGCTTGAACCTTCTCGGCGTATCGTCTTTTTATCAGCTCGTCGTCAAAGGAATCGTCATTTTAATCGCGGTGCTGCTGGACCGCAAAAAATCGGCATAGTAGGAGGAGCATTATGAAGAAGGCCATCATCGCGATTGCGGCATTATCACTGTTTTTACTGTCCGCCTGTTCACTTGAACCGCCCCAATGGGCAAAACCGTCAAATACCAAACATAAAAAAGAATTCACACTCGGACTTTCCGTCTCCACTTTGAACAACCCGTTCTTCGTTTCATTAAAAGACGGCGTGGTAAAAGAAGCCAAAAAACGGGGCATGAAGGTCATCGTTGTCGATGCCCAAAACGATTCATCAAAACAGTCGAATGACGTAGAAGACCTGATCCAGCAGGGAGTCGATGCGCTGCTGATCAATCCGACCGATTCATCAGCGATTTCAACCGCCGTCGAATCTGCAAATTCCCTCGGCATTCCCGTCATTGCGCTTGATCGTTCAGCCGAACACGGCAAAGTCGAAACGCTTGTCGCTTCTGACAATATCAAAGGAGGAGAAATGGCAGCCGGCTACCTCGCCGATCAGCTCGGAAAAGGCGCCAAAGTCGCGGAATTGCAGGGAGTTCCGGGCGCATCCGCAACCCGGGAACGCGGTACGGGCTTTCATCATATCGCCGACAAAAAGCTGAATGTCGTAACGAAGCAAGCGGCCGATTTTGACCGTACAAAAGGATTGACCGTCATGGAAAACCTGCTCCAAGGCCACCCTGACATCAAAGCCGTGTTCGCCCATAATGATGAAATGGCGCTCGGTGCGCTCGAAGCGATCAACAGCTCAGGCAAACACATTCTGGTTGTCGGTTTTGACGGAAATAAGGATGCGATTTCCTCCATTAAAAACGGGAAGCTGACAGCCACGGTCGCCCAGCAGCCGGAGCTGATCGGAAAACTGGCGGCGGAAGCGGCGGAACAGGTGCTGAAAGGAGAAAAAATCAAAAACACCATTTCCGCTCCATTGAAACTTCAAACGCAAAAGTAGCCGTCCGATGTTTAGACTTCCGGAAAAACGTGAAAAGAAGATGTAAAAGGAGAGATAGAGATGAAGAAAACAGCCAAAGCGGTATCCATCCTGACCCTTGCAGCGGGAATATCAGCGGCTTCAGCTGCCGGAATAACGCCTCTTCCTGAGACACACGCGCAAGAAGCGGTCAAGATTGACGATCTGTACAGCTATCCGCTTGACTCTTATCTCGTTTCCGCGGAAGCATTGAACGTCAGAACAAAAGCATCGGCTGTCAGCCCGAAAGCTGATGTCCTTCATTTAGGCGACAGCTTAAAAATCGTTTTATTCCAGAACGCAGACTGGGCAAAAGTTCATTATAAAAACGGAAAAACAGGATTTGTATCTACTCATTATATTGTTAAAGCAGCAACAACCGTAAAAACGACCGCAAAAACTAAAGTATTTACAGAAAACCGAGCAGTCAAAGCTTCCCTTGCTAAAAATACGAGCGTTTCTTTCTTAGGATGGAAAAAAACTGCCGGCGGCGGCATTGATTTTGGCTGGGCGCTTGTCGATTACGGCGGCGCAACTGGATACATCAGCACAAAAGATCTGCAAAAACTGACATAATTTCAAAAACGGATTTCGCACATTCACCGCGAAATCCGTTTTTTTCTTTCTGACAGTCAAAATTGTCGGGAATTCGAAATATTTCTCAGGAAATATTGTCACATAAAGACGAATGCATCCTGCATCAGCGGATCATTTTAAAATGATTTCTTTATGTAATCCGCCAGACTTCTCGCATTGTCACGAATATCTGCCGCACCCGCCCCATTTACACCGTACAGCGCAAAAGCCGGCAAATAGGTCATACCCGTAAAATTAGCCATTGCCTGAAACGGCCTTAAAAGCTCGCTCAATGTAAAGTGGTTGGAACCGCCTGCCTGATATGCATCCTCCCCGGCACCTACGGAAACAGCCAGCAGTAATTCTTTGCCGTGCAGCGCCTTGCCTTTGGAGCCGTAAGCCCAGCCGTACGACAGCACATGATCCATCCATGTTTTTAAAAGCGGAGGCGCACTATACCAGTACAGCGGAAATTGAAATACGATCCGGTCATACTGTTCACACAGCTGGCGTTCCTTTTCCGCATTGATTTTCCCGTCCGGATATTCTTTATAAAGCTCACGGACCGTAATGTCATCGTGATTTTTTAACTCTTCTGTCCACGCCTTATTGACCACTGAGTTTTCCATGTCAGGGTGAACCGCCAATACCAAAACTTTCACAGCTACCACACCTTTCCCTTTTGACTGTATTTTACCTAATCATTGCCGGTTCAGCCAAATAAAAAGAAAGCCCGGGAGAAAAACGGGCTTTCTTTTTTCATTTATTCAGGGCTTCCTTCGGTTGTTTCAATATCCTTCGCGAAATTCGGATTATCTAAATTCGCGTTGAAAAAGTCCGCCGTATTCGGAAGCTTGAGATTCATGTTCATTTTTTGAGAAATGGTCACTTTGCAATCTTTAATGATATAGTCAAACACATGTCCGCCGGAATTGCGGCCTTCATCAATGAAGTGCAGGTGATACCCGGAAACAGCGATGCCGTTTGCGTAGCCTGGCGTCCAGAAGCCGGCGATCGTTCCCTGAATGTCGTCAAAGTTGAACACAGGCTGTGTTTTCACCGCTTCGATCATCGGAACGTACGGTTTCTCCTGACGTTCTACCGTTCTCGTCTGCACCTTTTTAAATACACCGTCTAAACGGATCGCATAAAATAAGTTTTTACTAGGGAGAAGGCTTGCCATTTCCTGTTCGAATTCTTCACGGGTCATTTCGCCGTCGATCGTATGCGTCATATCCGGTGTAAAAAATGTGAATGAACAGAATGGTGAAAGGTCCCCGCCTTTCACAGGCGTAGCCGTTCCGTCGCCGCGCAGACGGTAAAATTGTCCGTCAAATCCGATTAATTCGCCGTCCAGTTTGTTGAAAGTGCCGATTCCGAAATCACCGAACTTCGGAATGTCAGCCATATCAAAATCTCCGTCATATACTCCGTCCAGCAGAGATGTCATTGTTGATACTTGATAGATCTGATCCTCAGGTGAGCCTTTTTCTCCGCGGCTCATCACTTGGATGTCGTTTGCATTTTTCATTCTCTTCACTCCTTTTAAATTAGGCTGTTTTAGAAAACAGGTCATGGTGCGCAGAGTGCTAGAGAGCTTTTGCTTTCATTCTTTCTTTGAATTGCTTCGGAAGCATGTCACTTGATAAATGAACGTTGTCACTGTAATCGACAGGAATGTCGATGATGACAGGGCCTTCTGTGTTCAAGCCTTTTTGCAGCACGTCTGCCAGCTGTTCCGGTGACTCGACACGCAAGCCGGTGGCGCCGAAGCTTTCTGCATATTTTACGATGTCAATGTTTCCGAAATCTACGCATGATGTACGGTTGTATTTTTTCATTTGCTGGAATGCGACCATATCATATGTGCTGTCATTCCATACAAGGTGAACGATCGGCGCTTTTAAGCGGACTGCCGTTTCCAGTTCCATTGCGGAGAACAGGAATCCTCCGTCTCCTGAAACGGATACGACTTTTTCACCCGGATTCACCAATGTGGCGGCAATCGCCCAAGGAAGCGCTACGCCCAATGTCTGCATGCCGTTGCTGATCATCAGCTTCAGCGGCTCATAAGCGCGGAAGTAGCGGGACATCCAGATCGCGTGAGAACCGATGTCACAAGTAACGGTCACATCGTCAGCAATTGCGCTGCGAAGTTCTTGGACGATTTGCAGAGGATGCACTCTGTCGGATTTATGATCGCTTGGCGCCTTCTCGCTGTCTGTCAGCATTTGTTTTAATTCGCTCAGCACTTCTTGTTCACGGCTGCCCATATCGAATGTCACCGCATCGTGCTCGATTTGTTTAACCGTTGCGGCGATATCCCCTAATAACTCTAATTCCGGCTGATAGGCATGATCGATATCGGCCTGAATTTCGTCAAGATGGATAATAGCACGGTCGCCGTTTACGTTCCAGAACTTCGGATCGTATTCAATCGGATCATAACCGATCGTTAATACGACATCCGCCTGTTCAAGCAGAAGATCGCCAGGCTGGTTGCGGAACAGTCCGATCCGGCCGAAATATTGGTCTTCAAGCTCTCTGGACAATGTGCCGGCCCCTTGGTACGTTTCAACGAAAGGCAGTTTTGTTTTGGCAAGCAGTTTGCGGATTTGTTTTACCGCTTCCGGTCTTCCGCCTTTCATGCCGACTAACAGAACGGGAAGTTTCGCCGTCTGGATTTTGGCGATAGCCGCGCTGACCGCTGATTCCGGTGCAGGGCCTTGTTTCGGCGTCGGCACGCTGCGTACGTTTTTAACATTTGTGATTTCATTCACAACATCCTGCGGAAAGCTCACAAAAGCCGCGCCTGCCTGACCTGCTGACGCTGCCCTGAAGGCGTTTGTTACCGCTTCTGGTATATTCCCTGTTTCCTGTACTTCTACACTGTATTTTGTGATCGGCTGAAATAGTGCCGCATTGTCTAATGATTGGTGTGTCCGTTTTAACCGGTCCGCGCGAATCACGTTTCCCGCCAGTGCCACTACCGGATCACCTTCTGTATTAGCCGTTAACAAGCCGGTCGCTAAGTTGGATGCCCCCGGGCCTGAAGTAACGAGACAAACGCCAGGTTTTCCTGTCAGTCTTCCGACAGCCGCTGCCATAAACGCAGCGTTCTGTTCGTGACGGCATAAAACCAGTTCAGGTCCTTTATCTTTTAACGCATCAAATACTGCATCAATTTTTGCACCCGGAATGCCAAAAACATGTGTGACACCTTGCTCCACTAAGCAATCAACAACAAGCTCCGCCCCGCGATTTTTTCCAGAGGTTCTCAGTTCATTTGTTGCTTTTGCCAACACCCTCACTCCTTATTATGCATATTAAATATAAAATTTTAAGTAATTTGTGATATTATTCACTATACACCCTTTGGAAATTGACCTCCAATATCAATTCGCCGTATGATTAATATGTTTCACGAATAATTAACAAAGGGAAAGGAATGGATAAGGATGGAGCTTCGCCATCTTCAATACTTTATTGCCGTTGCTGAAGAACTTCATTTCGGCAAAGCCGCGCTTCGGTTAAATATGACACAGCCGCCTCTCAGCCAGCAGATCAAACAGCTTGAGAAAGAAGTCGGCGTGACTTTATTAAAGCGCACGAAACGGGTTGTAGAGCTTTCTGCTGCCGGAGAAAGTTTTTTGAAACACAGCAGAAACGCGATCGAACAAATAGAAAAAGCGATTGAAATGGCGCAGAGGACAGCGCGGGGAGAGCTCGGCCGGCTTGTCGTCGGTTTTGTCGGCTCAGCCACATATGAATTTCTGCCGCCGATCATTCGGGAATTCCGCGAAAAATTCCCCTCCGTCAAGCTTGATCTGCGTGAAATCTCTTCTTTCAGACAGCAGGAAGAGCTTCTGAAAGGCAACATTGATATCGGCATCCTTCATCCGCCTTTACAGCATTCGGCTTTACATATGGAAAAGGTGCAGAGCAGTCCTTGCATTCTGGCCTTGCCGAAGCAGCACCCGCTTACCGCCAAAGAGACAATCGACATTCAGGATTTAGAAAATGAACCGATTATCACACTGGCGAAAGAAACATGGCCTACTTTATACCTGGAATTTGTAAACTATTGCGAGCAGGCGGGCTTTAAACCGAAAATTGTTCAGGAAGCGACGGAGTATCAAATGGTGATCGGATTGGTAAGCGCCGGAATCGGTGTAACCTTCGTGCCTTCTTCAGCTAAAAAACTGTTTAATCTCGAAGTCGCCTATCGCGACATCAATCAGGTTCAGCTTACCGCCGATTGGGTCATCGCCTACCGCAAGGACAACCAAAACCCGATCCTGAAACATTTCTTGGAGATTATCAATAAACGCCAGGCTTTATTGCAGGCGGATAAGGAAAAAGTATAAAAAAGAGGACGCCGAGAAGCAGCCTCTTTTTTTGTGTGCTTTAATGGAATTTTACTAAATTAGTAGAAACGCTCAGTACACCTTTCGGCCTGTACTCGTATACATACAGTACAACTGATCAGGAGGGATAAAAATAACGGGGCGGCAATGACCCATCCAAAAAGGAGGCAGAACATATTACACATATTAGCGTCATATTGACCCTGATTTCTTTCTTTGTGACCATTATTCTTATTTTTTGGAGACCCCGGGGATTAAATGAAGCCGTTCCGGCATCGCTGGGCGCCATTTTCGTTTTGTTATGCGGAACCGTTTCCTTTCATGATTTAGGAGATATAGGGTCTAAAGTCACCGGAGCATCGATCACCATTATTTCCACAATGATTATGGCGATCGCGCTCGAAAGCTTCGGTTTTTTTAATTGGGCGGCAGCCAAGCTGCTCCATCGCGCCAGAGGATCAGGCATCCGGCTGTTTTGGCTGACCAACCTGCTTTGTTTTTCAATGACGCTCTTTCTGAATAATGACGGCAGCGTCTTAATCACCACTCCTATTTTACTGTTGGTATTAAAGTATCTCGGACTTAAAAAACATCATAAAACGCCCTATTTAATCAGCGGCGTCTTAATTGCGACGGCGGCAAGCACTCCTATCGGCGTCAGTAATATCGTCAATTTAATTTCTCTCAAAATGATAGGCATGGACCTTTATTTGTACACCAATATGATGTTTATCCCCGGCACGCTGGGGCTCGTCTTTATGGCCTTTCTGCTGTTTGCTGTTTTTTACCGCCGCTTGCCGAAACAGCTCCCCGATATTCCGGTTCATTTTGATTCACTGGAACACAAAAGATATCATCCGCTTCAGCCTCCGCCAGATCAGGCCCAAAACAGCCGTACGAAAATCATGTTTTGTGTTTTAGCGTTTGTATTGTTAGTGCGGGTCAGTCTGTTTGCCGCTTCATACAGCGGCATATCCGTTTCACTTGTGGCAGTCATCAGTTCAGTCATCCTGCTTGCCTGGAGATGGTTTCATTTAAAAATCGGCCCGGCAGACTTATTAAGGAAAGCGCCCTGGCATATCTTTGTTTTTGCCTTCACGATGTACATTATCATCTACGGACTGCATAATATCGGACTGACCGCATGGCTTGTTCAGTATATTGAGCCTTATGTCTCACAGAGCATTGCCCACGCGGCTTCTATTATGGGTATTGCTACATCCGTCCTCTCTAATTTGTTTAATAACCATCCTGCCCTAATGATCAGCACCTTGACATTAACTGAAATGTCAATTGACCCATTAACCGTAAAAATCATTTATTTAGCTAATATTATCGGCAGTGATATCGGATCATTGCTTCTGCCGATCGGGACATTAGCCACGCTGATCTGGATGCATATCATCAGACAGCACGGCGAAAAAGTCTCTTGGTCAGAATATATCAAAACGACCATTGTCGTTGTCCCTCTCACCGTTGTATTTACCATTACCGTTTTATATGTTTGGATCAGCTGGATCTATCTTTAGCTCCGATGAAAAAAACTGCCTGCTGTATAAGAGAGGCAGTTTTATTATTTATGGGAGGTGCATGGTTTTTAAATGATTCAATTTCCAAAAGACCGTATCTCCGTCCGCATTGGTCAATTCAAGAATGTTATCTGAGACGTCCTGTAACAGCCCCACTTTATTCGGTATATCTCCTAAATCCAGAATAATCAATTTGCCGGTATATTTTTTTAATTGCTCCTCAAAATTCCGGACAAGGGGCACACTGGCAGGAACGACCGGCAGTTCTGAGCTGTTTAATGTATACGGCGTCTGCTCATCGGAATATGGTGTCAGCCATTTTAAATGATGCATTGAGATGAAAAGCGTCTTATAAACCGGAGAGAAGAAAACAAAATAATCGTTTAAAACACTTGTTACATACCCATGAATGGACCGGTCTCCCGTAACGAATATTTCTGTAAATCTGCCTTTTATATGCTGGAGGGTATTCCGGTAAGAAAATGAATGTTCCTGTTTTTCAGGATGCGGACTTTCTTCTCTTGTGTGCGGCCCTTTACTCTCATCGTCCGGCACAGTCAAAGTCATCCGCTGCAGATGCAGCAGCGGGATATAAAGAAAAGTCCGGCCGTCATGGATCACAATGATATCATGACCGATATCCAAAAGAGTTCCTGAAAATGTAGTATTTCCCGATATCTCAATATCGACTTGTTTATCCAGAAATCTGCTTAACCCAGCCATTTCATTCCCCCCTCTCCCGCGTTTACGGACAATCTTTCCGGTCATTTACGGCCGCGTTTCCACCGGTAATCTATTGTCCTTAATACAGTGGCGTAGCTATAAGAGTTCTCTTCCTCCCGTTTTGAGGATCGAACGGATCTTGATGATCTTTTCGACTTTTTAGAGGAAGTACGCTGCTCTTCGCGTGATTCTTCTTCAGCGGACTCTTTCTCACCTTTATTCTCGTCGTCTTTATTCTCCTCTTTTTTAGCCGCTCCTTTTGCCCCTGCGCTGATGCTCTTGATATGAAAAGGATAGATCCGCAGCACTTCTTTATCTTTCACAAGAGTATAGTGGCCGTCAGAATTATCCACAAGTATACCTTCAACGGCTTCAGGACCTCCGCGGTTGATGGAAACCCATTTGTGGATCAGGCGTTTAAATATGCCGTGAAAATCATCAGCCATTTCAAATTCCGGGCGCTCCTCCTCTTGGCCGTCCTCTTCTTGTTCGGCGCTGATGCTTTTGACATGGTCGGCATTAAAATAGACGATTCCGTCATCTTCCGTTTCCAGCACGAGAAAATCATCCCCTGTTTCGTGAAGCTTTCCTCTTTTCGATTCCGGACCTCCCTGATTCAATTGCACCGTGCGATTGGTCATCCTGCTGATCAGGTCTTGAAAATCATCAGCTCTCTCGCATTCTGCCGGCTCAACCGGCGATAAGGTCTCACTCGTATTTTCCGTAACGCTTTTCACGTGCTTCCATTGATAGTAAACGATTTTATTATCAACCTGAAGAGCGATATAATCCGATTGAATGTCTGCCAATCTTCCTGTCTTGGACTCCGGGCCTCCCCGATAGACTGTAATCACTTTTCCTTCCATCGCATGCAGAAAGTTGTCATCAGACCGATGCCGATTCGTATTGCGTTTCATCTATTGTCCTCCTAGTCATATTTCTCATTAATGTCAAACATAATGCATATATACGTATCACGATTCTTTTCGGGAACTGGTTCACCAGCCTATTTGTAAAAAATCTTTCTTCCTCCCCAAATCAGATATTCCACTGCTCTAACTCGCTGCTGATGAAAGCAGACCGTTCCTTAATGTATTCGCAAATCACATCAGGCTCCCGGTCAAAGCGATCAAGCTCATCTTTTTTATAAGGATCCTTCGCGACATGCGGCCTGATCTGCTCATACAGCGACATGACCTTCGGCTTCATATGTTCAATAGTAAACAGGGTCTGAAGCGTCTCTTCCAAAAGCTGTTTATACGCTTTGCGGAAATACGGTTCATCCAGAAGTCTTGCGGTCAAGGTATTAAATCCTTGTATTCTGACATAATCAGCCTCCATCCGGTCACCGTGAATATCTCTTCCCCACGTCGCATCGTAATCCCACGGAATGACTTCAAAAAGTCCCGTTTCATGGCTGCGGTACAAGGCGTAATTATGAACAAACCCATCGTAGTTTGAGGTAAACACGATGCCCGCAAGCCACCGCAAATACTTATCCGCGTCCAAGTGTTTGACAATCTCCCCCTTGAACTCTGACTTCGGCACGGTATTAATTTTATAAATCATATCCTGCAGATGAAAATCGTCTTCTTTCGTTCCCGTTTTCTTTTCATAGCCAAGTTCGAGCGATGTTTTCGTGTCCCGCTCCAAATCACTGACGAGGGAGAAATTTGCATCATCATCCACCGCGTAAAAAACAGCGCCGTCAGCCAGGTTCCGTTTCGCCAGAAAATATTCATCTACTGACTCCAGCTCAAGGTACACACCCTCATATTTGCCGTTGATCTGCAAGGATACGAAATTCGCCTTTGGCGACAGCGTTCCAAGCTCCGCGAAGAAATCGAGAGACAGCTTATTCCGCATCATCGACGGATCTTTGTACTCGGCGTTTAAATGTATTTCTTTAGCCCTGCGAAATGTTTTCGGCGAATAAAAAGTGACGTGATACGATTTTTTCTTAAAGTCTCTTATATGAGAGCCGCGGTACGCCAGATCAATGTCAAGGCGTTTTTGATTCACTCTCAGCACCGCGGGCACCGGATCATCATCCCAAATGTCTTTTTTCAGCTCCAACAAGTCCTTCGGGTGAATAAACAGCTGATATAAAGGCAATGCTGATTGGTCTTTCACCTGAAAACCTCCTTGTATTAATTTAGGCTGTGCTTTTTCGATAAAACTCAGCGGAACACACATACACTTTTTTTATCCATGCGTACTATGTGGTAGTAAGGATCGCATCCTTAAAACATATATCAAGAGGAGGTTTCAAAATGGGCCACTATTCCCATTCTGATATCGAAGAAGCAGTAAAGTCCGCAAGCACCGAGGGATTAAAAGATTATTTGTACCAAGAACCAAAGAGCAGTAAGAAAAGAAAGTCCCGCAAAAATAAAAAATCTCGCAGCCACAAGAAATCACGTTCTCACAAAAAATCTCGCAGCCATAAAAAATCATGCCGCTCTCACAAAAAATCTCGCAGCCATAAAAAATCACGTTCTCACAAAAAATCCCGCAGCCATAAAAAATCACGTTCTCACAAAAAATCTCGCAGCCATAAAAAATCGCGTTCCCACAAAAAATCTCGCAGCCATAAAAAATCGCGTTCCCACAAAAAATCTCGCAGCCATAAAAAATCACGTTCTCACAAAAAATCCCGCAGCCGTAAAAAATCGTGCCGTTCTCACAAAAAATCACGCAGTCAGAAAAAATCGTGCCGCCGCAAGAAAAAACGCACTCAGAAAAAACCTTACCGTTCTCATAAAAAACAAAGCCATAAAAAAGACGATTACTGCACCAAAACAGAGTACTGGAAAGATGGAAATGTCTGGGTTGTAAAGAAAAACTATAAGAAGTAATCCCCCAACAACCTAATATCACTTGTAAATAGGCTGCCGGCTAAACGGAAGCCTTTTTCCTCAAACAGATATATGCCACGAAATAAGATATGCATCCGGGTTTCTTTTGTTGTGCTTCCGAATTTTCTTTCGGTATAATCAGGTCATACGAAAAAGAAAGGCGGCTGACATGATGCATATCTTACGAGCAGACGAATTGAACGCGAAAGATACCTACAAATTGCTTTCGGGCACAGTAGTTCCCCGGCCGATTGCATTTGTCACTACGCGTTCATCTATCAACGGCGCCGTAAACGCGGCGCCCTTCAGTTTTTATAACGTTATCTCCGCAGATCCGCCGCTTCTTGCCATTTCTGTAAACCGCGCGGAGGGACAGCAGAAAGACACTGCGAGAAACATAATCGCTCATCAGGAATTCGTCGTGCATGTCAGTGATGAGTCCATCATTGAAGACATTAACAAAACGGCGGCAAGGCTTGGCCCTGATGTCAGTGAGCTTGACATGACAGACCTTTCCGTGACAGACAGCACCTGCATCAGCGTTCCCGGTATAAAAGAAGCGAAGGTCAGGTTTGAATGTATACTCGAACGCCACCTTCCGTTCCAGAATGACGGAGGGGAAACGACGACAGATCTCATCATCGGCAGAGTCGTTTGTTTTCATTTGAATGATCAAGTATATGATGCCGATAAGGGCTACATACGGACAGATGAACTGCAGCCTGCGGCGAGGCTCGCGGGGAATGAATACGCCAGAATCGGGAAGACATTTACACTTGTCCGCCCGACCTGAAACAGGAGCCAATATAATAGAAGAAACTAGTCAAAAAGACCCCTTTTAAAAGGGGTCTTTTTTTATCTGTTGACTGTTTAACTCAGTCTAATGTCTTATAAAAGATTGAAACTTACAAGGTCCTAAACGAATGACAAGTGTTTAGGGGGCAAACGATGGATTTCATTCAGTTACTGATTTTTTCAGCCGTATTTATTTTGCTCAGCTTTATGTTTCAAGTATTTTCCGTCAAAGTTCTCCATTTGCCAAGCCTGTTAAAAAGCAGAAGCCGATAAACGGCACACATCGATTAATCGAAATCATACTGCTTATTTCAGGCATCGCAGCGGTGTCATTAATCAATGAAATGTACGTATTTGCGGGAGTTGTTTCCATGCTTTTCTGCTGCAGCGGCTTAATGGAGCGGCGGCACCGGCGGGAGAAAAAGCAATATGTGTACGATTCGTTTTACGCGGGGCTATCTGCCGCACTCGGCGTACTTATTTTTTTCATCCGTTAACGGATCATGCTCTATACCCCTGCGGCCGCACCGTCGCCGCGCGGGTCGGCCCCGCCTTGGAGAAAACCTTCGTCATCAATGACGATCGCTGCAGCATGTCCCATGATCCGGTCAAAATCGCTAACCGTCTCGACGCGGTGGCCGCTTTGCTTTAATGCTTCTCTCGTTTCACGGCTGATCCGGCTTTCGACCCTCAGCCCTTCATACGCCTCTCCCCATGTCCGCCCCCACACCCAGCGCGGCTCACTGACCGCCTGCTGCGGGTCCATGTTGTAATCAATGATTCGTGTAATCAGCGCCGTCTGAGTTTGCGGCTGGCCTTCTCCTCCCTGGGTGCCGTACAGGATGTGCGGCTTCCCTTCTTTACAGGCCATCGCCGGCATGAGGGTGTGGAAGGTCCGTTTGCCGGGTTCGAGCGTATTGACATGAGATTCATCCAGCGAAAAAAATGACCCGCGGTTTTGCAGCAGAATGCCCGTCTCCCCCGCCGTAACGGCTGACCCGAACTCAAAATAAAGGCTCTGTATAAAGGAAACGGCATTTCCTTCCGCATCTCTGACGGCGGCATAAGCAGTGTCGCTTCCGACCGGACGGCTTACCGCCGGCGCAGCCGTGTAACCGATGTCTTCCGCCAGCTGCTTTGCATACCGTTTATCAAGTAACCGATCCAGCGGAATATGAGAAAATGCCGGATCAGTCAGCACTTCATTCCGATGCTGAAAACTCTTTTTCAGCGCCTCGATCAGCAAATGATAATATTCAAAGGAGCCGTGTTCGATCTTGGAAAAATCATAGTTTTCCAATATATTAAGCGTCATTAAGCCTGTAAACCCCTGTGAATTCGGGGGAGCCTGATAAATGCGGTACCCGCGGTAATCAGAGGATACCGGGTCCGACCACTCGCCGCGATGGGCTTTAAAGTCATCAAGTGTCAGACGGCCGCCGTTGTTTTGCAAAAATGATGTGATGCTTTGGGCGATATCCCCTTCGTAAAAAGCGCTCCTGCCTTTTTCGGCAAGCTGCTCCAAGCTGACCGCCAGATCCTTCTGGACAAACCGCTCGCCAGGCATGGGCGCTTTTTTGTTTCTCGTAAAAATGGCTGAGGTATAAGGTGTTGAGGCTAAAAGAGCGAGATTTCGTTCTGTGTGGGCGCACTGGTCGGCGGACACCGGGAATCCGTCTGCCGCATAATCAAGGGCGGGCTTCAGCACCTCAGCGAGCGAAAGACGCCCGTACGCCGAAAGCACGGCATCCCAGCTGTCCGCCATTCCCGGAACGGTAATGGCGCTTTCTGTCCCTCGCATCGGTATCGCTTCTCTGCCTCGATACAAGTCTCTCGTCACATGTTTTCCTGAGCGGCCGCTCCCGTTGTAAGCTTTGATTCGCCCCGTTTCTTGATGGTATGTAAGCCAAAATGAATCTCCGCCAAGCCCCGTCATATGCGGATACACGACTGCCAGGCATGCGCTGACCGCCACCGCTGCATCAAACGCGTTTCCCCCCTTTTCAAGAATGCCGGCCCCCGCCTGGGAAGCAAGATAATGCGGACTGACGACCATTTGTTTCGTTCCGATGGTAGAAGTATTCATGGCAAGCCCCTTTACAAATTTTCTCAAGTATAAAAAGCGGCACCGACGGCATCCACTTTTCTGAGAGAAAATCTCACACACTATTTTCTTTCCGATAATAAAAAATCAATATTTATTACGTAACGAAAACAATTAAAAAATTTATCCTTCATACCGTAAGATTTCATGATACAATAATGTCTGCCAGATGAAGGAAGGTGAAGCCGATTGGAACATGAGTACAGCATTCCGAACCTTGTACTTGATGAAACGGATAAACATATTCTCTCGATTTTGCACGAGGAAGGGAGGATTTCCTATACAGACTTAGGAAAGCGGGTTAATCTGTCGCGTGTGGCGGTTCAGCACCGCATCCAGCATTTAATGGATGCCGGCGTAATTGAAAAATTCACCGCTGTCATCAACCCGGCGAAAATCGGCCGCCATGTGTCCGTGTTTTTTAATGTGGAAGTGGAGCCGCAGTATTTGGAGGAAACAGCGTTAAAGCTTGAAAAGGAGCCGGCCGTGACAAGCCTTTATCACATGACCGGACCGAGCAAGCTGCATATGCACGGCATTTTCGCAAATGATCAGGAGATGGAAGAGTTTTTGACAAAACGGCTTTATACGCAAAAAGGCGTCGTCAGCGTCGATTGCCAAATGCTGATTAAACGGTATAAAAGCAGAATGGGCATGAAGCTGTAAGGAGGACACGGCAATGAAAAACCCCTATTGGGACATTACCGCGGCAATGGTGCGAACAGGCATTCTCGGATTCGGGGGCGGCCCGTCCGTGATTCCGCTCATCCGCCATGAAGCCGTCAATAAATACAAGTGGATAGATGATGATGAATTCGGAGAAATATTAGCGATCGCAAATGCGCTTCCCGGACCGATTGCCACGAAAATGGCCGCGTATCTGGGCTTCAAGCTGAAAGGCACGTTAGGCGCAATCTTGGCAACCCTCGCCCACATTCTGCCTACATGCCTTGCGATGGTAGGCTTGTTTGCCGCTGTAAATGTGTTAAGCCACTCAGCAGTTGTTGCCGGCATGATTGGCGCCGTCACGCCGGTTATCGCCGTCATGCTCGGCATCATGGCGTACGAGTTTGGCCAAAAAGCGCTAAAAGGTTTCGGCTGGGTCACCGGCATCCTGTTTTTTATCATCGCTTTTATCGGCCTGCAAACGCTGCAGATCAATCCCGGCTTTGTCATTATTATTTTCTTAGCATACGGCGCGTTTCATTTTAAATTAAAAGACAAAATCACAAATAAACGTTCTAAAGATAAAGGAATGTCGGCTTCATGATGATGATCTATTTATTTATGGCGTTTTTTATTGCAAATGTACTCGGATATGGCGGCGGCCCTGCATCTATTCCGCTCATGTTTGAAGAAGTCGTCAACAGATACAGCTGGCTCTCAAACGACCAATTCTCAAACATGCTCGCCCTTGCGAACGCATTACCCGGCCCGATCGCCACAAAAATCGCCGCGTATGTAGGCTACAGCGCAGGCGGATGGCCCGGCTTCCTGATTGCGCTGATCGCAACCGTCGTACCGTCGGCGCTCGCATTGATCGTGCTTCTTCGCATCATTCAGCGCTTCCGCCAATCACCCGTCATCAAAGGCATGACGCTGTCCGTCCAGCCCGTCATCGCCGTCATGATGCTCATTCTTACGTGGCAAATCGGCGCAGACGGCATCAAAGCGATCGGCTGGATTCAATCACTAGTAATTGCGGGGATTTCCCTCCTTGCCCTGACAAAATTCAAGCTGCATCCGGCCTTTCTGATTATCGCAGCGTTTTTGTATGGAGGCCTTGTGGTTCCCCATTTGTAGAAAAAAGCACCTGGACAGGTGCTTTTTTATTTTGGCCCGGAAATGCCGTTTGATATGACAGCTGTTTCTTCTCCTGCATCACTCTTGATGATGTGCTTGACTTGCAGCGTGGTTCCTGCCATTCTCACAGATTGCTTCAACTGAGGCGAATCGGTTTCAACCTGTATCCAAACAGGAGACTGGACCTTCCAAAATAAAAACAATGCAAGAATCAGCATGCCAGCAATGACCGACAGCAAAAACTTCATATCGCATCGCTTCTTTTCAGTAAGCGGCTCGCAGCGGACAGCGCCTGATAATCATGAAGAATATCACCGGGACGATTGCCTTCTCCCAGCACATAGCCTTTAAAGGGCATCCCCATAAAATGAAAAATATGTTCAAATTGCTGAATCAGCGGCAGCCCTTTTAGTTTAGGATTGTCTCCTCCCACTGCTGTTACATAGGCCTGCTTCGCTGACATTTGCTGTTTAAAATCAGGAAATCTCGGATCTCTCAACGTCTGTGACCAGCGATCAATAA
Organism: Bacillus sp. CIS52; assembly: GCF_053545315.1. Classification (NCBI taxonomy): domain Bacteria; kingdom Bacillati; phylum Bacillota; class Bacilli; order Caryophanales; family Bacillaceae; genus Bacillus; species Bacillus sp. CIS52. The sequence goes on along the minus strand of NZ_JBIUFR010000001.1, from coordinate 1,473,044 downwards.
ACAGCTTTAATGTCCCTGACATGCCAAACCAATAAATTGGGGTGGCAAAGACGAGAATATCACACTGCAATATCCGTTCAATAATAGAATCGCAGTCATCTTGAACAGGACGAAAGCCGCCTTGGGCGTGGCGCAGATCTTCAATTGGCCGGATCTGATATTTCCGCAAATGAATGTGCTCCGCATCGAATCCTTGAACAGCTTTATCCGCAAGAATATCCGTATTTCCGCCAGACCGAGTTCCGCCATTAATAACCGCAATTTTCATGATGCATCTGCTCCTTTGTTTACGAATGATTTTCTTCATCATATAATGGATTCATCAATCAATACAGATGATTATTTCGATTATTCCAATCGATAAAACCGATTTAGAAAGGGCGAGATCAAATGGAATTGAAGCAGCTGATCACCTTTATTACCGCAGCAGAACATGTAAACTTCACCCTAACCGCCAAGATGCTTAACTATGCACAATCAAGCGTTACCTCTCAGATCAAATCACTTGAAGAAGAAATCGGGACTCCTTTATTTGAACGGCTCGGCAAGCGGCTTATCCTGACAGAAGCCGGCAAAACATTCAAATCCTATGCGGAGAAGATTATTGCGTTAACAGAAGAAGCAAAAATGGCCGCAAATCAGGTAAGAGAAACAACCGGAACCTTGAAAATCGGGGCGACGGAAAGCCAGTGCACATATCGCCTTCCGCCTATCATAAAAGAATTCAAACAAGCTTTTCCTCAAGTAAAGCTCATATTCAAACCGTATATTTCCAACGAACAAGCGAAAGAACAGCTCTTACAGGGCCAGCTTGATATCACCTTCATTTTAGATGTGAACCGAACGGAAGACGCACTGCACGTTGAATCTTTGATTCAGGATGAGATCAAAATGGTAGCCGCCAATGACCATCCTTTTCCAGCAGACTTACCAGTAACATTGAAGGATCTTCAAAACGAAACCCTTCTGCTGACAGAGGACGGCTGCTCATACCGCACGCTCTTTGAGGACACTTTACAAGACGCCGGAGTCTACCCTAATAAATTAGAATTTGTCAGCATAGAAGCCATCAAACAATGCGTGATGGCAGGACTTGGAATTGGACTATTGCCTGAAATGACAGTAAAAGACGATATTGCCGAAGGACGGATGAAAGAGCTCAACTGGCAGAATGAATGCCCTGTTTTTACTCAACTGGCATGGCATAAGGACAAGTGGATGTCTGCACCATTAAAGGCTTTTATCGATTTGACGCGAAAAACATTCAAATAAAAACCTTATCCGCAAGGACGACAAGGTTTTTAATAAAGCAGACACCAGGCATACAAAAAAAACACTTGGCGGCTTAGAGCCCCAAGTGTTACACGTGATTTTCCTGATAAAACGTTCGCAAGACATGTGTTTCAAGGTCAGCCAGACGGACAGGGATCGGCAGTCTGCTTTCATGATTGATCAAACTCATTGTGATGTGATAGCTGCTTTCTAAATCAATGTCATGTCCGCAAGACAAAAAGATAGGCTTCACGTCCCGCCTCGTTCGCAGCGCCCGGCCATATACCTTGCCGTCAATGATAATATCGGTGTATGCGCCGACTTCATTTTTAGGCATCTCGAAATCGCAGCCTTTGATTTTGAGATAGGTTTTCGCAATCCCGATCGTCGGCTTCCCCAGAAAAAAAGCCGCATGGGTGGCAACGCCCATATGATTGTAATGCAGATACCCGTTGCCATCAAACAAGAAGACATCCGGCTCCGCCTCCAGCTTTTTCGCCGCCTCGATAATCAAAGGCAGCTCGCGAAACGCAAGAAAACCGGACACATACGGTACGCTGATTTTCCCCATACTGTGCACCTTTTCAATGACTTCTTTTGTATCAGCGTCAATCACGATGATACTGCACACCCCGTACGGTTCCCCGTCCTGCTCCCAATAGGCGAGGTCGACGCCTGCGCAGGTGTTGACGGAGTTTGGAGGGATGGCGGGGATAGGTTGATTTTATGTATAAGGGATTGTTGTATTTGAATAAAATCCGTTTCATCATTTAGATGAAAATCGTGAATTTGATGTATTTTCATTTCATTGGTTTTCCTCTCTTAAAATAGTCTTCGCGCTCAATCTTCCTGTGTTTCGATCTTGCGAAGACTCCTTCAGCAAATTATGCTTCATTGAAAAAAAGCAGATAGTATCATCTGCTTTTTTATTAATACTCATTTTTCATTTCTTTCATAAAAATAAGATCCAATTGTTTAAGTAATTCTTTAAGTTCAGTACACATAATATCCTCTAAAGGATTTTCCCAATCTCCATTTTTTATCAGTTCAACGCCATAACTTCCAGTGGGATCCCCTTCTGGGTACCACCCTACGTCAAGCAGCAAATTTTTTGTCTTATGAGAAATCTGCAGGAGATCTTGATTAAAGTCAAATAACCAAGCATCATCATTTTCCTCTAAAGTTTTAGGATCAGTATCTTTTAATGTAATATAATCAACAGTCCAACCCGCCGGTATCTTAAGCCTTAAGAAATTGGGAACATGTTGGCTTAGCGGCTGCAAACCCTCTAAAACCCCGCTTCCCACAGTCCAGATTTGATATTCTAACTCTTCTAATAATTGTTCTATCTCATCAAAAGATTCATCTTCATAAATCTTATCTGTTTTTAAGCCCGTTACTATGACATGGTATTGATCATTTTCATAAATTACCTTAATAAAGGCCTTTCGTTTTTCATTTTGCAGTATTAGTAATTCACATTTTTCTTGCATCCTTCTTTCTGAACTTAAATTGTTCAGTACTACAGACCAGCCATTACAGATTTTTAATGGCAACAATTGAGAAATATGGTCTCTGTCCATCCAGTTTCTCCTTGTACTCCACATTGTTATACTATCTATAAAAAAACTTGCCGATGACAACACGGCAAGTTTTAACTACAGCAATTCTAATACATCAGTAAACAAGGCATCTCCTAATGTTAATCTTCTGTTGAAAGGCTGGATATGTGGCAATTCACTCCACTCATACACAGTATCATAGTAATCATACAAATAACTGAGTTCAATAAATCCTTTCTCATGCATTATTTTATTAATATAGTTGGTCCCCTGAATCAATTCTAAAGATTCAGCGGTCCCAACAACCTCATAAGCCCCATCGATTAATTCATGTCTAAGGGAATAACTATAATCTAGTACATAAACAGGAACCAATTTAGATACTTTCATATTAATTTGCTGTTCTAAATGAAAACCATTTTCCCCAGAAAGATCTTGCAAATGAATATCAATTTCTCCAGAAGGATTGTTTAAATCCCTAACTTCAATTTTTTTCAAACCTTTTATTTGAGTAAATTCATCAGGTACTTTTATTTTCTCTGCGCATTTGCTCTTGTACCATTCGTCTAACTCCCTATTCACAAATAGACGATGAAGCAATTCACCGATTTCAGGGTATTCATTAATAAATCTGATTCCATGTTTCATTTGTAACTATTTCATCCATTATTATTTAACTACTTCCACCAAGTAGCTGTTACTTGTTTTAAATGATATTCAATATATAAAATCACTTTTTTATAATCATCTGATGAAAATTCTTTAATAGGATCTTCCCAATCATTATCTTTGACTAGCAAAACCAGATAGTTACCTTCAGGAGAAATGTCAGGAACCCAGCCTAAATCAAGCGTTATTGAGGATTGTTCATGATAAAGCTGCAACAAACTGTCTGTGAACAAAAACCAGGAATCATCATTCGGTTCTAAAGTTCTTGGATCTATTTCAACAAAATGATTATAATTCACTTTCCAACCTTGTGTTATTCTTAAGGGATGTATATTAGCTTTTGGAACATCTAATTTAATATGTTTTCTTTCCATGAGAACCTCTGTTTAGTAACTATTAATTTCCTAAGCTTTATTTTTTATAAGGTTCAATGCTATAACTTCCGGTTCAATCTCCTTCTGGGTACACCCCAAATAAACTAATCATTCATATCTTTAGGGGGTATAAAAGCGACTAATTGACCTTCAGGATATATACCTTTCCACCCACAAGGCCATCCGCCTGTTTTATACACTTGAAACATTTTCTCAAAAAGATTGTCTTTATTACCGTTTACCAGACGATTGATTGCACATTTATACAGATCTGACTCTACTTCTTCAGCAATATCCCAAAAATCCATAGGAATGAAATCTTCAGAATAGTTATCATCAGAATTGAAAATATTCGACAATTCTTCATCTAATGTTTTTAAGTGATCATCACTTAAAATTATACCCAATAACTGTCCGCTTTCATTTGATTTTACATCTTGCCAAACTACTTCAACTTCATCAGTATCTTGAGACCATGCTAATTGTTGCGCTATCTCAAAATCTTCTATAAGTGTAATATCAGACAAATTCCGATTATTATTCTTAAATAATTCTCCGTGCTTAATAAAGTCAATTACCTCTTCCACTAAATCGCTATATTTACCGTAACTACTCATTTATTTAACCACCTTTCCCATAATTCCTCTGTAGCCCCCTCCTCTTTGCAAAAAAGAAGGCTTTTTGTTTTACCCTCCCCTCTTTAGTTTCATACCTATAAAAAACCTGAAAAGCGTAAAACCACTCCAAGTAGGAGTTCTATAGTTTTTTAGTAACTCCAAGGTTAAGGTTTCTCTCCAGTTTTCATAAAAAGCAAAAACTAAAAAGCAGGTACAGTATAATACCTGCTTTTTACAACAAATTTATGCTCAGGAAATTTTTATTTCAAATGACGCTCCAATTATTATCCATTACATAAATTGCATAAGTTAAAGGACTATCAGTAAACTCATACGCTAAATCCAGAAGCAATCATCTACTTTAACTATATGAGATGAAATAATATCCTTTGTTAAGACATCTTTCTCTGATCAGGTCTCAACGCATCAAAATGAAAATTCATTATTCATATAAACTTTCTATTTCAATACCCCAGAAGCTCCCTTCATTTATACAATTTGAGTCTACTCTTTTCAGTTCTTCTTTCAACCATTCAATTACATATTCAGGAATATCATTGTCGATAAAAGCATCTTCTCCATTAATTTGAATAGCTTTGTCAATCATTTCTGAGAAAAGCAGTATACTTTCTGCAAATTGATTTATTGAAGAGTTAATAAATACTTCTTTATATTCATTACCATTATCTAAATAAACAATTCTCTCGTTATTTTCTATAATACAAATTGGATCTCCGGAACCAGTAGAACCTAACAACCAATATTTTCGAAACGCTTCCGACACATCAAAGATACTTGTAATTGGTTTAAATGATGTTTGAAAAGAAGTGAAATCCAAATATGGCGGAGGGGTTTCAGGTAAACCTCCTAAAGAAATAAATTTTTTAAATTCCTCCGAAAAAGGAGTCTCTACTAAGTCATCATATGGAAACTTTAATATCGGACCATTTTTATTAACATCCCAACTTCGATTAAATTCTTCGGGTAATAACATCGTGTCACCTTCCTGATTCTTTTCTGAATGTTTCTAGTCTATTCGCAATTTGATCGTCTACCCCAGTAATTCCCCATTCTTTCTCAACATTATGAATACCACCATACCCAGGGTGAAGACTTTTAGGTAAAGCCGCGGCCTGGCCTCCTTCTCCAATATGATGATGTCTCATTGGGTCTTTTAAGTAATCTGCATACTGTGGAAAATGTTTTATAAATTGTTCATCAACAACTGGGACTCTTCCTCTTTTAATCTTAGCAGTATTTTCAACACTCCAAAACTCAGGATTACTTTTTAGCAGCGTGTTAAAAAACTTTTTCGCATTTCTCTCCCAGCCAGCAGCATTTGTCCCAGATTTCCCCTTCCCCTTAAAATTCATCTCTACTACAAGCCTAGGATCAATTAAATACTTATTATCGTAGTTTGATAGTTCTCTGCCTTTATATCCTCTAATTCGATCGTATTTTCCGTCATTATTCCATTTACCCGCCATCTTCACAATCCCAAGATCCTTAACAGCCGTCTTTTCCACATCTACACGTACTGTCGGGATTCCGAATGTGAAGCCATCAGGAGTTACAGGGCGTTCTGCGTACACGCGGACGTTTGTTGGGACTTTGAATTGTTTTACTTTTTCTAGTGTCTTGTTAGCTGTTTGAACTTTTGAATGGGTTGCAAGCGGGATGCCTTTGTTTACATGCTTCGCCAATACACCAGCACCAACCAAACTCAACGCCGCTTCCAGCGCACCCGTTTTCCGCTTCTCCTCAGACACTTTGTTTCCGAACATATCTCTGCCTGTGACGGCTTCTGAGAAACCGTTTGAGGCGACGAGGCCGTATGCGCCCATTTCTGTCATTTTGAGAATGTCTAAGGATTTTCCGGTTTTATAGACGTCTAAAGCGTGTTCTGCGGCCATGACGGTTTTTCCGGTTTTGTAGATGGCTTTTCCGCCTTTGAAAGCGCGGCCCGCCCACCCGACGACCGGTATGAATCCGGCGGCGGCCATTGCTCCCGCTGTGACGCGTTCTGCGGTGGAGAGTTTTTCTCCGGTCACCGGATCGACGCCTTCGGCTGCTCTTTTATAATCATAATAGCCAGTGACTTCTCCGGTAAAGTTGCAGATACCGTCCCATGTTTTCTCGTACCATGGTTTATTGGCTTCTTTTTCAGCCTTTTCCTGAAGCCGTCTTGCTTCGGCCTGCTGGGCTTTTGCATCAATATAGTTCGTTCCCTGCTTTTCTGCTTCAATGACGCTTTTGTAGATTTCATTGCTGTGGAAGGCTTTTTTGTCATAGTACATAGGGGATGCGCTTTTCCCGTTGCTGGTGGCTTGCATGAGAACGGAATATTTGCTGAGAACCGCGTTGTCCAGAGATTCTAAATTTTGATATTCAGTGGTCAGGGATTCATCAAGCTTATCGACTGCCGTGATCGTGTCACGTCTGGTTTTCTGGGCATCGCCCATTTTATCTGCGTAATCATCAAGCGTATACGTGTCGAGATGAATAATATCGCTGATGCCTGACAAGATGGAGTCGATTTCGGCTTTATGGGCGGAGACAATTTCTGAAGCCTTCAAGTCCGCGTTGGGCAGCTCATGCTCCAAAAACGAAGTCTCCACATATGAATCGCTGAGTTCTTGATCTTTAATATCACCTGAAATGCCGTTTAAAAACGCAATTTGAGCAGAAACAAGCGTCAGCCAGCTTTCGGCGATTTCCGCTTGTCCCTGAAAGAAATCCTTTATATTGTCTGCGCCTTTCCCTTTCAAAGCATCACCCAGATCAGCCATGCCTTGAAAGGCTTTTTTGAGCGCATTCAGCTGTTCTTCAAGAGCTTCGTATTGTTTCTTTCTCTTGTCTGCTTCATCCGTTAACGATTGTGATTCAAACACTTTGCTCATCGGCAAGTCCTTTCTTTCGTTATTTTACGGCGATCGCCTCGTCCTGTTCTTTCAGGGAATCTACGTTGTCTTTTACGTCCGCGATGTTCTTATGAACGGCTTGCTTATATTCGCTGATCATGGATACAAGCTTTGCCTCGCGGGAGTGGTACTTGGAGGTATAGTCAAGCTTGTTTTTACCGTTTGAACCCGCATTCCCGATCGAAACGGCCTCCAGCGCGCTGCTGACGGATTCAAGCTGTTTCATGACGGCTCCGTATTTGAGTTTTATTTCTGTCATTAAAACCAACTCCAGCTTCTTTTGATTGATTGTATTTTGTCTCCCACGGCGTCAAGGGCTTCTTCACCAAGCGTCAGCAGGTGCTCTGCTTCTCTCGCGATGCTTCTGGCGGCAAGGAGCCCTCCTTTTTCAATTTCAAGCTGTGTCATCTTTAAGCCGATCCGATAAATATACCCGTCGTATTTGTCTGTAACGATTCTGTATGCCTCTGTATGGGCCTGATCGCGCCGCTCATCAAATTCCTCAGCGAAAGTGCCGGTCCAATGATGATCCAAGTGCGGTCTGAGGATGTCTTTGATTTCAGACACGCCCTCTTCCTGCAGAGATTCTATATCTCTCTTCGCTTCTTTTAATTTATCAATTTGGTGTTCGATCTCGCCCAGTTTATGGCTGATTGTGCTGTTAATATGGCTTAATGTGCTTGAATGGCTCATCTGTTTTCACCTCGTCTTACGCAAAAAGTCGTACAAAAAGCACAGACTTTTCCATACTATATTTCCATATATTATATTTTAAAATAGACAGAAAGCAGCTTAAATAGGTTAAACGGCTTATTTTCAGCAGCCGAGGTGCTCTTTATTAACGCCAAAAGACTCATGCAATCGGCACGTTCATTCACAGACCTCCTCTATATATCCATGATAAATTCCCTAAAAAAAGGAGCCGGTTATCAATAACCGTCTCCTTTGCCGTGTATCATCATTATAAATATAATAAAGGCCGGCGCGGAGGCCGGCCTTTCAAGTGACAGAATCAGTCTGAGGCAGGACGGCTTTTCTTCCGATTGAGATATATTCCACGCCCGCCTGCTCCGCTTCTTTAAGCGAGTGGCAGTTTCTCCCGTCGAAAATAACCGGAGTTTCCATCAGCTCTTTGTAGGCTTCAAGCGGAAAATGCTTAATATCTTCCCAGTCTGTCAAAATCAACACGGCATCAGCTCCCCTGACCGCTTCTTCTATAGACTCCCGATAGGAAACCCCGGCCGGGAGCAGCTCGGAAGCCCGGAATGAAGCGATCGGATCGTACGCTGTCATCCGGGCGTCAAGAGCCGCCAGACGATCCGCGATGACAATGGACGGCGCATCCCGCATATCATCGGTATTCGGCTTAAAAGACAGCCCTAATAACGCTATGGTTTTTCCCGTAACTCCGCCGAGCCTGTTCAGCACTTTATCAACCAGCATGGACTGCTGGTTATTGTTGACTTTAATGACGGACTTCAGCAATTCAAAATCATGCTCCACATGTCCCGCGATCTGCACGAGGGCGTTTGTATCCTTCGGAAAGCAGGAACCCCCGTAGCCGATGCCGGCTCTTAAGAATTGATTGCCGATCCGTTTATCCAATCCCATTCCGTGTGCGACTGATTCCACATCCGCACCGACTTTTTCACATATATTAGAAATTTCATTAATAAAACTGATCTTTGCCGCTAAAAAAGCGTTCGATGCATATTTGATCATCTCGGCGCTTCTGATATCCGTATGATAAACCGGAATGGCAAACGGCGCGAAAACCCGGTCAAGCGTTTCTCCCGTCTGCCGGTCCTCAGTTCCGATTACGATGCGGTCGCCGTGAAAGGTATCGTGAATCGCCGAACCTTCACGGAGAAATTCCGGATTTGAGGCGATTGAAATAGTTACGTCCGATTTCAGCCGTGAATGAATAACTTCGCTGATCCTGTCATTCGTTCCCACGGGAACTGTGCTTTTTGTCACGACGATCGCATCTTTAGAAATAGATTCGGCAATCCGTTCGGCGACATTTTCAATATAGGTAAGGTTTGCGTGCCCGTCTTCTTTTTGCGGCGTTCCGACCGCTATAAAAATAACCTCTGCTTCCGCAAGCCCTTTTTCGTAGCTCGTTTCAAAGGCCAGCCGATGCCGGCCAATATTTCGTTTCATCATATCTTCAAGGCCCGGTTCAAAGATAGGGGATATTCCCTTTCTCATCTGCTCAACCTTACGTTCGTCAATATCTATACATGTTACGTCATGGCCGATTTCTGAAAGAGACACTCCTGTCACAAGACCGACGTAGCCTGTTCCGATCACTGTTATTTTCATCGTGTTCCCCCAACCGTTTAGAAATTGCTGCTGGGCAGCTTACCGTTATTAGCATATGATCCCGGCGCCGGCAGAATGCCGGTAGCCTGCGGTCATGATAGAAAAAACGGTGCCGGCCGCTGATTATAGCATAAGCATAAAAAGATCATCTTGCAAAACAGCCGCTTATGCTTCATTTAAACGGGGTAGGGAAGATGGTTAAAAAAGACCCCAGCGCTTACGGCGGGCCACAGGCAGCGGAGGTTCCTTATAAACGGCTTTGTTTTCAACGAGAAGCGCAGCGTTTTCCGTAAGCATGTAAACCAGCTCCGCCCCGGCTTCTTTTTTCAGAACACCGAGCGCCTCCTGATAATAAAAATTTCTCGACCCGAGATTATGAGCGTCAGATGCGAGAAAGTGGATCAAATTCGCTTCAATAAGCTGCAGTGAAAAGCTCTTCGCTTTCCGACCGAATGCTCCGGCAAGGCAGCCGGCCGTCACTTGGGCAGCAGCGCCTTTCTTTACAAGACTGTAAAGGACGGACGGATTTTCGCGGATTTCTCTGTTCCGCTCCGGGTGGGCGATGACAGGGACATATCCCCTCAGCTGCAATTCATAAAATAGCCGTTCGGCATAGGCCGGAACATGATCCGCCGGAAACTCCGCCAGCACATACTTTGTATGATGGAGCGGGATAAGCAGGCCGCTTTGAAGACCTGCCAGCAGATCTCCGTCTGTTCTGATTTCCTGGCCGGGAAGAACGGTGAGCGGAATGCCTTCCTTATTCAAACGTTTGTTTAACAGTCTGACCGCTTCTTTGACCGTATGCCGGTCCGTGTCATAGCGGTATTTCACGTGATGCGGCGTCGCAATGATCGTATCAATTCCCTGTCTGACCGCTTCTCTCGCCATCTCGAGGCTTTCTGTATCATCCGCCGCGCCGTCGTCTATGGAAGGAAGGATGTGGCAATGGATATCTATCATATTTTAATCCCTCCTTCTTAAAAAGAATGGACCGCGCCCATTATGACATTACTGTCCATAATAGGCGTAGTCCGAGTGTTTCGTTTGTTTTTTTCCGTTCATCACGGCTCCGAGGAGCTTGCACGGGCAATAATCGAGCGCTTCTTTCGCCTTGGCCGCTTTTTCCTTGTCCGTTTTCCCGCTTGAGATCACCATAATGGCCCCGTCAGTATAGCTGCCTAATATTTTCGTATCGGCTACGGCCAAAACGGGAGGCGTGTCCAAAATCACCTTATCATAAACTGCGGATGCTTCTGACAGAAGATCTCTCATGGCCCCCGTCGATAAAAGCTCCGCCGGATTGGGCGGGATCGGCCCGCTCGTTAAAATATCGAGATTGGCTTCCTCAGCCCGCAGGACGGCTTTCTGAAACGGAATCTGTTGTAACAGCAGCGACGTTAAGCCGGTTCCGTTATCCAATTTGAAGGTGAAATGAACCGTCGGTTTGCGCAGATCCGCATCAATTAAAAGCACTTTTTTCCCCTGCTGGGCAAATACGACGGCAAGATTGGCCGCGGTAGTCGACTTTCCTTCTTCCGGACCTGCGGATGTGATTAAAAGGGACTTCACCTCCGTATCGACGGAAGAAAATTCAATGTTTGTACGGATCGTCCGATATTGTTCTGAGTTGATGGACTTCGGCTCTGACATCGTAATCACGCTTCGTTTTGCCGGCTTGTCTTTTTTACGCGTCAACTTGTCCGCCTCCCGCTTGTTTGGTTTCTGCCATCCTCAAATTTTTGGCAACGCTGTCTTTTGAGCTGATTGAAGTAACCGTTCCCAAGACCGGGATGCCGAGCAGCGATTCCAGCTGTTCCTCCGATTTGATCGTATTATCCAGATGTTCCAGCAAAAAGGCGAGACCGATTCCGCCCAAAAGTCCGGCTGCAAACGCAATCGCGATGTTCAGCTTACGGTTAGGCTCTGCCGGTGACTGGCTGTCCGCCGCTTCGGCCTTTGAAAGAATGCTGACATTATCCACATTCATGATGGCCGTGATCTTGTCCTGAAAAACGGCTGCAACCGTATTTGCCATAACGGCCGCCCGCTTTGCATCCGTATCCCGCACGGCGATCGTCACGACTTGTGAATCCTGCTCGCTGGATACCGTGATTTTCGATTCCAGCTCTTTCGAAGTCATGGACAGATTCAGCTCTTTAATCACCTCATCGAGGATGACCGGGCTTTTGATGATGACATTATACGTGTTGATTAATTGGAGGTTGGTTTGAACGTCATTGAATTGGACTTCTTTTTGATTGTTTTTGGATTGACTGACCAAAATTTGCGTTGAATTTTCATAGACCGGCGTAAGAGCGAAGAAACTGATGAGTCCGCCTGCGGCAGATGCCGCCGCGGTGATAATAAGTATAAACAGCAGACGCTTTCTCAGTATTGCGAATATTTCTTTTATGCTTGCGGATTCTCCCATATAACCTCCATATCACTTTCCGTGTATTCCTATTCCCTCCAATGAACTTTTCCAATTACGATTATACAGATTTGAACTGTCATTTCTAACCTTTTCAAATGACAATATTCGACAAAAATACATAAACACTTCTATTCGGTTTATTTTTGTAAGCGCTTTAGACGCTGTTATCACAGGAACAATAAAAAATCCCGCGGTCAAGAGCCCGCGGGACTTTATGTTGCATATCCATTTTTAATATGAGAAATCAAATTCTCAAGCATTTCTTTAGTGGTCATCTCAGAGGACTGCTCACCGATGTCGTGCGCATGCATTAAAATCTTCAGAAACTCCTCTTGATCTAACTTCGTTTTCTTCATCATTCGTTTCCTTTCGGCTTCCATTAAATTGAAAACAAGATTATTATATGCTGTCGGGTGCTGTTTTGCAATCTCTAATACATCATTCGACACACTCGGGTTTTTATGTCCTTTTTTAGGAAAAACTTTTTCCGGACCATGTGTTGCGATATAATAGAGGAATTGGAATCTTTTTATTTTGTGACTCGTTAGGAGCGATAATCATGCTTCAGGATATGATTGCTAAAGAAGATGTGCTCGCAGCGGCTGAACAGCTTAAAGAACTTCTTCCTTACAATGAAGACAATGTTCAGCTGATGAAGAAAGCACTCATTTTATATCGGCAGGATTCCGTCTATCGTATACAGGTTCAAACCCCGACAGAGGTTTCCGCGTATGTGCAGGATGTTGTGCCTGTAAGGGTCACGCTGAACTTATTTTTCATGGTGAAAAGCGGCTGCGCATGCCCGTCTGAGGCGATCTGCCGCCACGTGCTGGCCGTTTTTCTTTACGTATATGCCCAATTTGAACGGGTCGGTTCCTTTACCGAGCATTGGCTGGAAAGAGAAAAGCTTGAGGAAAGCAAGGAGCTTGTCCGCCGGCAGTTTCAGGAAAAAGTGCTGCCGAATGAAGAGTCGCTGTCAAGCTGGCTCGCTTTTTTTGATTCGGAATTCTCGCTGTGGGAGGCGCGGACACCGGCCGGAAGCCAGACGATGCAGGGGCTTTATTACGGCTATTTGTCAGCGCTCAAAAAACATGCCCCGAAAAAACCCGAGCTCAAAAGCTTATATCAGATTCACTCGGCGCTTGCCGTCTGGCTTCACATGTTTACTTTGATTGAGTCAGGCAGACTGGATGCCGAAAAAGATTATTACAGCATCAATCCATACGTCGAACAGCTGATGGATACGATTTACTCCTCCATTGACAGACTGAAAACGTATGCCTTGTCTTTCTCGCTTGATCCCTTTTTGGACCGGACGCCTCCGGTGATCCGCAGGCTTCTGCTGAAAGAGGAGCTTTTTCAATACGAACGCCTCCGGGTATTCGGTGAAGTTTGGAGCTCGCTTTTGAACCGGCCGAAATGGGTCGCGCGTGAACAGGAGATTCTCGCACAGGAAAGCGGCCGCCGTTTTTCGCCGGAAGTACGGTTCGGACGGCTTCATTTGGCCTTTTTGCAAAAAGATGATGCAGCGGTCTTTGAAGATATGTCTCGCTTCCCTTCCGAAGCGCTGCCTTATACCTTTCAATGGCTCAGTGAGCTCACCGCCAAAAAAGACTGGAAACGGCTGAAAACATGGTACGGTCAGATCGAACCTCTTGCCGTGAACTACACGAAGCTTGATAAGCCGTTTAAAGAAATGCGCGATATTATCGGAGAGCTGTTTGTGCTGCTGGCGGATTATGCGCGGCACTCACGGGATGATCAGCTGTTTGAACGGTTTGCCTCCGGCTGCCTTCCCTATACCTTTACAGAATACAGCCAGTATCTGTACGAAAAACGGCGGTATGCGGAGTGGGTGGAGATTCACAGCCTCGTCGGTTTTTCCGTATGGGAAATCGAAAAGGACATCCTGAAGGAAATTGCCGCCAGTGATCCGGAAGCGCTCATCCCCTCCTATCACCGGGCGGCGGCCTTTTTTATCGACCAAAAAAACCGCAGCGCCTATAAAGAGGCTGCGCGCCATCTGAAAAAACTGCGGACGCTTTATAAAAAGGCAAAAAAACAGCAGGTTTGGGAGCGGTATATCAGCCAGCTGAGCGCAAGCTACAAGAGGCTGCGCGCCCTTCAAGAAGAATTGCAGAAAGGAAAGTTGATTGATGGCGAGTCTTAAGGAAATTTTCATTCATGTAGAACAAATGGAAGATTGGACATTTACGCTGTCAAGCCATGATGAGAAAGAACAGCCGCTTACGCTCAGTCAGATGAAGACTCATCTGTTCCAATGGCATGAGTCCACCTTTTACGGAACGTTTCTTGAAGACGTCAGCTTCATCGGCACTCCGGCTGTTCTGCTCAGCCCGTGGATGACCGTCGAGCTGCTCGGAAAAAACTCGTTCAATTCATTCAGCACCGTTCAGCTGACAAAGGAAACGGAACCATTAATCGAAGCGGCTTCGACGATATACGAATTTATAGCCGACGGCGATTTTCTTCCGGATTATGAGGCTTGGCAAAAGGGCGTCCTGCGCTTCAAAGACCGCGAGCTTTTGCTGGAAGGCTTTACGGCAGACTGGTTCTCGGCCGCGGTTCAGGACTACATTCAGTACAATGATGACCTGCGGGAAAAATGGCAGCAGATCGAAACCCGTTCGCCGGCCGTTCATACGTTTAAAGGCTCCTTTTTGGACGAAGATGATTTTCTTGAGGGAATCGGCTGGAATGATGATCTGACGCCGTTTACCGTCGGGCTGCGATTAAACGAGCCTGATTTTGACGGTGACGACTGGAAAATCGAAATGTTTTTACGCGAGAAAAAAACCGGAGCCATCACCTTTTTCGACGGACTGAAGGGGCTGAAAAAAGCGTGGCAGGCATACAGCGGAAAAATCGCGCGTGAACAGGACCGCTTCCGCCGAACGGTTCCCTGGCTTTCATTTGATTCGGGAACGACGCTCATTTCTGAAGAAGAAGCTTGGATCTTCTTATCGGAAGCGAGTGAAACGCTTGTCGATATGGGCGTGGAGATTCTTCTTCCATCGTGGTGGCAGATTGTCCGGGAAAGCAATATGATGCTCAAAGCAAAAGTGTCATCCTCGCCGCGGGGCGAGTCCTTCGTCGGCATGAATGCCCTGCTTGATTTCAACTGGAGATTCGCCACAAACGGAATTGAGCTGACAGAGGATGAATTCAATGAGCTTGTCGCAAACAACAGACGTCTCGTCAACATCCGCGGCCAATGGGTGAAAATTGATCCGCAATTTATTAAACAGATGAAAAAACTGATGGAAAAAGCGGAATCTGAGGGTCTCCACATGTCCGACGTGCTGGCGCGCGAACTGATGGATCACGGGGAAAACGGAGCCGAGGACACGGACATCATTGACTCATCGGCATTTGCCGGGATCAAGATCGAATTATCAAAGCAGCTCAGAAGCCTGATCCGCAAACTGACGGATGCCCGGGATCTGCCGGAGCATGAAGTCAGCGCCGCGTTTCAGGGACAGCTCCGCCCTTATCAGGTGTACGGCATGAACTGGCTTCTCTTCCTGCGGGAAAACGGCTTCGGCGCCTGTCTCGCAGATGATATGGGACTGGGAAAGACGATTCAGATGATCGCCTATTTTCTTCATGTGAAGGAAAGCGGCCGGCAAAAAGCGCCTGCCTTAATCATTGCGCCGACATCGGTGCTCGGCAACTGGCAGCGTGAGCTCCAGACCTTCGCGCCGCAGCTGAAGGCCGTGCTTCATTACGGACCCCGCCGACCGAAGGAGGAAGCATTTATCCCGGCCTATCAAGACGCGGATGTCGTTCTTACTTCTTACGGCCTCTCGCACGCCGATCAGGAAGAGCTTTCTTCCGTGACATGGAGCACCATCTGCCTTGATGAAGCGCAAAATATTAAAAACGCGCATACGAAGCAGTCCCGCGCGATCAGAAAGCTGAGAGGCGTCCATCATATCGCGCTGAGCGGAACACCGATGGAAAACCGCCTGACAGAACTTTGGTCGATCTTTGATTTTATGAACAAAGGCTATCTCGGCAGCCTGACCGGCTTTCATAAACGCTATGTGCTGCCGATTGAAAAAGACCGTGACGAAAAAAGAATCAACCAGCTTCAGCAGTTAATCCGGCCGTTTTTACTGCGCCGGACAAAACGGGATGAAGAAGTGGCGCTTAATCTCCCTGACAAGCTGGAACAAAAAGAGTTTATCCCGCTCTCGGCCGAACAGGCCTCCCTTTATGAGCAGCTTGTCAAAGATACATTTGAACATATGGCTTCTCTGACCGGCATGCAGCGGAAAGCGCTGATTTTGAGCATGCTCGGCCGCTTGAAGCAAATATGCGACCATCCTGCGCTCTATTTGAAGGAAGAACAGACAGAGCTGTTAAACGGGAGATCCGTCAAACTGGAAAAGCTGCTTGACTTAATGGCGGCGATCCGCGGACAAGGGGAAAGCTGCCTCATTTTTACCCAATACATTCAGATGGGCAACATGATGAAGCGCCTCTTGGAAAAAACATTCGGAGAGCCTGTTCAGTTTTTAAACGGAAGCCTGTCCAAGCAGGAACGCGATTCCCTTGTGGAACGGTTCCAGAAGAAAGAATACCCGACGCTGATTTTGTCACTGAAAGCGGGCGGAACCGGTCTGAACCTGACGGCTGCCAATCACGTCATTCACTATGACAGATGGTGGAATCCGGCGGTGGAAAACCAGGCGACCGACCGCGCCTACCGAATCGGCCAGGAGCGGTTCGTCCACGTGCACAAATTAATTACGACAGGAACGATTGAAGAAAAAATTGATGCCATGCTCGAAACGAAACAAACGCTGAACGATCAGATTATCCAAAGTGAAAATTGGATTACCGAGCTGTCGTCCGATGAGCTTGAAGAATTATTCACCCTCAGCGCATCGGCGCAATCACATTAAACGCAAAAAGGCCGGCTCTCTCGGAAGAGCCGGTCTTTTAAAATGCCGTCCTTACTGTTACGCCGCATTTGCCATGAATGCGTCACGCCAGTCGTGAACAGTATCGCCAAACCTTTTAAAGTAAATTCCTGATCATATGCGCAACGCCGTTTTGATCATTTGTCAATGTAACGGCGTCAGCGATCTCTTTAATGTCTTCTCTCGCATTTCCCATCGCTATGCCTTTTCCGGCCGCCTGAAGCATTGAGTAATCATTTAAGCTGTCACCGACCGCTGCGGTTTCAGCCATCGGAATGCCGAGCTTTTGCGCCAGCCGTTTAAGCGCCTGCCCTTTAGAAGCATGGCGCGACGACAGTTCAAAATTGTGATCGGCAGAGCTGACAAGGGTGAGGTCTTTCTGATCGCTGAATCGGTCCCAGCCCGCTTTCAGCTTCCGCTCATCAAACGAAAACCCGAGAATGTTGTAAAAATCCAGACGTTCATCTTTCTCAAAGAGCTCACGGTATGATTGAATGTAAGCAAAGCCCGACTGGCTGTATTGCACAGAAGCCGCCTGCTCCAAAATAGAAAGGTCGGTTTCCGGATTGGCGCTTTTTACGCGATCCATTTCGATATCGAGCAGCTCCCTGCCGGTTTCAGGCGTATAGATGGCTTTGTTTGTAAACACCTCATAGTAATATTGGTTCTCTTCAAGCCAAGACAAAATCCCCCGGGCCCTTGTTTTTTCAATCGCATCACAATGGTACAGGCTGCCGTCAGGAGCATGAATGGCGGCTCCGTTTGCGCTGATAATCCAAGTTTTTATGCCGAGCGGTTCGAATATGGAGTGCACGTCAAAATGCGCGCGTCCCGTGGACACCACGATTTCAATTCCCGCTTGCCGGGCTTCTCTTAAAGCCCGCTCGTTTTCATCGCTTACTTGATGACTGCTGTTCAGCAGTGTGCCGTCCAGATCTATGGCAATCAGTTTCACATGTCCTCATCCTCTTCTTCAGAATCAGTTACAAGCAATTCTACGCCGTGCCGGTCGAGCAGATCGCAAAAATCCTGATCAGGCAGCCGATCGGTGATCAGCAGGTCAACCTCGTGCAGGTCTGCATATTGATAAAAACTCGTACGGCCAAGCTTGGAATGATCGCTCAGCGCAATAACCTGTTCCGCCTGCCGGATCATTTTACGCTTGACCATGCCGTCTTCTTCATGCGGTATCGTCAGACCGTTTTCCGAGATGCCGACAACGCCGATCAGCACCTTATCGGCGTGATAATCCCCCAGTTTTTCCACCACAGAAGCGCCGTATAAAAACCGGTGTTCCTTTTGCAGCTTTCCGCCGAGCAGATGAATGTCAATTCCCTCTTTTGCAGAGAGGATATCGGCCTGATTGATCGAATTTGTAATAACAGTGCAGCCGGTGACATTTAAATGCTCGGCGCAGGCCTGAACGGTTGTGGAGGTATCCAGGATGATCCGGTCTCCTTTATGGATCAGGGAGGCGGCCAGTCTGCCGATTTTATTTTTCTCTTCAGAAACGGTTTTCAGCCGGCCGGAATAGCCAGGCACTTCCTGATGCACAGACGGCAGAATCGCGCCGCCCCGTGTTCTGATAATGGCCCCGCGCTCTTTCAGCTTGACAAGGTCCCGTCTTGCGGTGTCTCTTGAAATATGAAGCAGCGAACATATCTGTTCAGCGGTGATCCGCCGATGCCGTTTCAAATATTCCATTATCGCAATCAGTCTTTCTTCTTGATACACGTCCTCATTCCTTTTTTCGTCACTTATCTGTAAGTAATTATAAGTTTTTATCTTAAAACATTCAATTATTTTAAGTGTTTATAAGCAAAATCACTTCTTTTTAACCATTTTTTAGACCCCGAACCAAAAAAACCAGTCTTTCGACTGGCGTATAGGAAGGGGGTATTGCGGGGCCCGCCAAAAGGCGGGAAAAAGAGGAAAAAAAAGCATGTTATTCAGCCAGCGGCTCTTTCCGTTTTTGATCCATAAACCGAACGGTATCAGCCATGACCTCGGTCACATAAACTTTTACGCCGTCTGTCTTTTCATAGCTTCTCGTCTGGATTCTGCCGCTCACACCGACCAATGACCCTTTTTGGCAGTACAATGCTGTGTTTTCAGCGCTTTTTCTCCAAATGGTGCAGTTGACAAAGTCAGTTCCGGTTTCACCTGACGCGCTTTTAAAATTGCGGCTGACAGCCAAGGTAACATGAGCCACGGCAATGCCCGCTGATGTAAAACGGAGCTCCGGGTCTTTCGTCAGCCGGCCGACAAGCATCACGTGGTTAAACAAGCCGTATCCTCCTCTCTTTTCGAGGGTGGCTTCATTGTAGTACAAGAGCTCCTGAAAGCAAAAAGCGGAAAAAACCGTTATCCGTTTATGCCTCTCTTATGATTTCGCTTTTCTTTCAGATAAAAAAAACTTTTTCTTTTGACCGCTTATGTAATATGTATTTTTGAGCAGCCGCGAAAAAAGTTTCGTTTTAAGCCAGTTTTTCTCAAACATCCTGACAAACTTTCCGCCGTCCCATGCGAACCAGTAAAAACTCAGCTTTTTATCAGCCAATGAAAGCTGAATTTTATACTGTTCCATGCGGTCTTTTGTTTCATACAAAAAGACGACATTCCCTCTTCTGTTAAGATGCACCTCGCACTCTTCCTTTTTGGATACTAAGTAGGAATGATCGTCTTCCCGCCTTAAGCCGTCTTCTATATAAATTTCCTTCAGGCGCAATTGATTCATAAGCATCTCTCCATGACTATATTCTTTTACATTATAATGAAAAAATAGAAATGATTAAATGTTGACCGCCTACAAAAATGATGAAGCATGTCTTACAGCATTTTCCCGGAAAAAGTGATATGTGTTATAATAAATGAACGAAAAAACATGGACAACAGGGGTGAAAATAGAGATGAAGACCTTTAAACTGGTTGATCTGAATGTGGAACGTTTAGATAAAGACGATCGGCCGATTGAACAGTTTCCCCTTTTAGACGGATTGATTATCAATAAAGAAGACGGTGAAAACCATTGGTTAATTGAAGCTCTGGTCCCGGCCGAACACTTTTCTTTTTTTGACATGCTGATGAAAAGCCAGAAAGAAGCGAAGGTGTTTGTAACGATTACGAAAAAAAGCAACCGTCCCGCCCAGCTGACGGGAAGCATCAAAAATATCGTCGAGCTGGAAAAGAGTATACAAGTTTTAATTTACGGTCAAATGGTGTCAAGAAATCACCCCGGATCAGAAAGCATTCTGGAGTCGCTCGTGAAAGAAGGATACTCAGGCAGCCGGCTGATTGAAGCATTCAAACAAAAATTATAATCATGAAAAAGGCCGGACGTTAATCATCCAGCCTTTTTTTATGCCCTAGTCATTGTGATGCGCCCGCTGTTTCAGCAGATCTCTGATTTCAGTCAGCAGTTCTGTCTGCTGATCTGTTTCTTCGGCTTCTTCCGCCTCTTCTTCAGCTTCTTTTTTACGTCTCAGCTTGCCTATTGTGCGAATCACGATAAAAATAGAAAATGAAATAATGAAGAAGTTCACAATCGTTTGTATAAAGCTTCCGTACTTGATATGGGCGTCGCCGAATGTCACTGCCAGTCCTGAAAAATCAAGGCCGCCAAGAAGAAGACCGACAAGCGGCATAATGATATCTTCAACGAGTGACGTCACGATTTTCCCGAAAGCGCCGCCGATGACAACACCGATTGCCAGATCCATAATATTGCCCTTCATCGCAAAGCTTTTAAATTCTGACCACATTACATTCACCCCTTTCTACACGAAATGGGCTTTTTTATAAGCCCATTTGTTTATTTTTATTCTCCGAGTGCAAAGGTTAATTCGGCTTCACACACGAGCTCGCCGTCAACTTTGGCAACGCCTTTGCCGCGTCCGATCGTACCGCGTGCACGTGTAATGTCCACTTCAAGCTCCAGCTTGTCACCCGGTTTTACCTGCTTTTTGAAACGGCAGTTATCAATCCCCGCAAAAAACGCGAGTCTGCCCCTGTTTTCTTCTTTAATCAGCATCGCCACAGCTCCGACCTGCGCCAAAGCCTCTACGATTAATACGCCCGGCATAACAGGGTATTCAGGAAAATGGCCGTTAAAAAAATCTTCATTCGCCGTCACATTTTTATATCCCGCCGCCCGTTTTCCTTCTTCGACTTCCGTAATTCTGTCTACCAGAAGAAACGGATAGCGATGGGGAATAATTTCTTTAATTTGCTGAGTATCAAGCATTCTCTTGACATCTCCTTCATCGACAATAGTATGTATAGAAGGTATAAGTGGTAACCAATCTGTACATTTGGAAGTATATTATGAATCAATTTCTTTTTCAACCGCGCTATAAACTGTAACCAGCTGGCAATGAGCCTCGTCCATTAATGTGTTATGATGAATAAAGATTTTTACCCTAAGCAAAGAGGTTGGAAGATGATTGCTAAGTTTACTGAAAAACGCACGCTGGTGATGCTGAATGAGTGGTATGACGCCATGGGAAAACGCCAATTCGATCTAGCCCGTTCCCTTCACGAACAAATCAATCAGCATCTCCCCAAATTACAAAAGAATGCAAAGCTCAATCTCAGATATCAGCTGTTTTTTGCACGGTTTCAGCTGCTGTTTGAGAAAAAAGACGGGCTGGTTAAACTGTTCTGTGAGCTGAAGCGGCGCAAAGATGAGATGGATCATGAATTAACTTATTATTTCCATTTTTTTAAAGGATTATTCCATATGGTGAACGGCACTCCGAACCGGGCTGTCTGCCGCTTTAAAGAAGCCGAACAGTACCTGCCGGCCATCCAGAACCGTATTGAAGCCGCTGAATTTTATTATAAAACAGCGGGTGCTTATTACATGATGAAGTCGCCTCCGCTTTCCATTCAATATGTCAACAAAGCGCTGAAGATCTATCAAAATGAATTCGGCTACATCAAAAAAACGCTCAGCTGCCAGCTGCTTCTCGCCGTAAATTACATAGACGAGGCACGCTATGAAGACGCTGAACAGCTCTTCAATGAATCCATAAAAATAACAGACCGCATCAATGACAATAACCTGCTGTGCCACGCTTATTACAATTTTGGTTTTTTAAAGACCGCTCAGAAAAAAGATAAAGAGGCGCTTCCTTTTTACAAAAAGGTATTGGGCAATCAGCGTTTTGAAAAGGAGTCTCCCGTTTCCTACCTTCATTGTGTATACGAAGCGGTCAGAGCACTTTTTAAAACCGGATGCTCCGCCGAAGGACAAACCGTGCTGCAGAAAGGATTATACATAGCTGACAAAGTGCAGAACAACATCATGAAACTGAAGCTGGCCGCGCTCAAAACACTGTATACCTCTCAGGAAGATCCGTACGACCGATTGCAGAAGCTCGTGCTGGAGCTGCAGAAAATTGAAGCGTGGGTGGATTTGGAAGTGCTGCTTCAGGATATTACGGATTACTACAAAAAAAAGGGCGATTTTGAGAAAGCCGCATTTTTCATCATGCGCGGCTGATCAAAACGCCCCCTTCTTTTATTATCTGACTGAGTTGATTAAGCCCAGCATTTGGTCTCCCAATGTAATTGTGCGGCTGTTCAGCTGGTAAGAACGCTGCGACACGATTAAGTCGGTCATTTCCTTAGACATATCGACATTTGAATTTTCAAGCGCCCCCTGCTCCATGCCGATCCCCTGCCGGTTTGCGCCGGTCAGCTCTTCAATCGCTGAAGCTCCCGCACCGTTTACGGAAAACAGATTATCCCCTTCCGCATGAAGCGCCTGAGGGTTATTGACATTGACGATGCCGAGATTAAACGTCTGAGAACGGGTCCCTGCCTGGTCTGAAGCTGTCAGGGTTCCGGCTTTGCTGATTTTCAGCTTAGTCAGTGAGCTGTCAATTTGGATGGGCTGACCGTTCTCATCGAGTATGGGATTGCCTCCCGCCGTCATCAGCTGCAGAACCCGGTTATTTCCGCCGGCCGGCTTGAGGGTGAGTGAGCCGTCCCTTGTATACACCCGCCGTCCGTCCGCTTCTGCCTGGAGATATTGATATGGTGATGTGAACGCGATATCAAGGTCACGGTCGGTTTTTTTGATGCTTCCCTGCCCTGAATCCAGCTGCGGCGTCATCATCGCTCCGGCGCCGAGACGCAGGCCGGGCGGTGTTTTCCGGATGTTCGGCGAATTTTCCTTTTTATCATCTATTTGATTATACTGCTGCCTGATCAGCTCGGAAAAGCGGGAGTCCCTCGCTTTATAGCCTGTCGTATCACTGTTTGAAAGGTTGCTGCTGACTGTATCCATCTGCTGCTGAAGCTGGTTTAAGGCTGTTGAAGCCGTCAGCATTGATCTGAGCATCATAATTGAACGTCCCCCATTTTATTACACTTTGCCGATTTCATTTGCGGCTTTATCCATGCTTTTATCGTAAGCCTGAATGACTTTCTGATTGGCTTCAAATGATCTGTATGCTTCCGTCATTTCTGTATACGTGCTTGTCACGTCCACGTTTGAAAGCTCCGAGACGCCTTGTTTTAAGGTATACGAGACTTGGGGATTCGCCGTCGCACTCGGCAGTTCAGAGCCGTCGGCCGTGCTGTATAGGTCATTGCCGTCCCGTTTCAGATTGCGCACGTCTTCTTCCATTCTGATATCAATCTGCCCCGCCGGCCGGCCGTTTGTTGTGACCGTGCCGTTTTCTGATACGGTGAATTTTTCATTGTCGACTGTAATCGGCTGTCGGTTTGTTGATAAAACAAGATTTCCGTTTATCGTAAGCTGATTGTTTTCATTCAATGAGAAAGTGCTGCTTTTTGAATAGCGGACGCCGCCCGCAGTCTGAACCGGATAAAACAGCTCGGCGTTTTCATTCGTTTTGGCATTCTTGGGAACCTGATTCTCCATAAGCGCGATATCAGTCGGCCGATCGGTCGTTTTCAGGCTTCCCTGCGTGAACAATGGTTTCAGCTCCTGCATGTACACGCCTGTGTTGACGGAACCGATTTTCGTTTTTTTGTCGCCTTCTATTCGGCTCAAAAGCATTTCGGGAAAGGCGCGGATTGAACCTTGATCCTCTTTGTACCCTGATGTATTCGCGTTTGCGATATTATTTGACAGCATTTCCGTTCTTCTCTGCTGTGTAATCATTGCGGACGTTGCGGTATATAATCCTTTTAACAAGTCTTCCACCTCTGAAATAGCATGATTTCCAGTTGCTCAACCGGAACATTTGTTCCATAATGAAGATCAGCATTTTTTCTTATTATCGGATTTACATTCCCTTTCGTGAAGGGTTTTACAGAAAAAACCTCATTCTTTTTCAAGAATGAGGTTTTATGATCAGCTCAGTTTGCGTTTTGGAAGCTTGTCCATGTTATCAAGCATGACGCCGGTTCCGACCGCAACACAATCCATCGGATTCTCAGCGACAAGAACAGGCACCTTCAGTTCTTCGGCAAGAAGCTGGTCAAGTCCGTTTAACAGCGCTCCCCCGCCGGTAATGATGACGCCGCGGTCGATGATATCAGCAGACAATTCAGGCGGTGTTCTTTCAAGAACCTGCTTGGCAGCCTGCACAATGACGGCAACTGATTCACGAAGGGCTTCTTCCACTTCTTTGCTGTTTACTGTAATCGTTCTCGGCAGACCGGAAACCATGTCACGGCCGCGAATGGTGATTTCTTCATGACGTGCGTCTGGGAAAACCGTTGCGACCTTCACCTTAATATCTTCAGCGGTACGCTCACCGATCAGCAGCTTGTACTCGCGTTTGATATAATTTAAGATTTCCATGTCAAACTTGTCCCCAGCCATCTTAATAGAAGAGGAGGTGACAATATCGCCCATAGAAATAACTGCGATATCCGTCGTACCGCCTCCGATGTCAACAACCATGTTACCGCTCGGCTGGAAGATTTCCATACCTGCGCCGATAGCGGCAACTTTCGGTTCTTCTTCAAGGTACACATGCTTTCCGCCGCTTTTTTCTGCGGCTTCTTTAATCGCTTTTTGCTCAACGGACGTAATATTCGTCGGGCAGCAGATCAGCATACGCGGTTTTGAGAAAAGTCCTTTTACATTCAGTTTATTAATGAAGTGTTTCAGCATGGCTTCTGTTACTTCGAAGTCTGCGATTACGCCGTCTTTCAGCGGACGGATCGCAACAATGTTCCCAGGTGTACGTCCAACCATTCGTCTGGCTTCTTCGCCGACCGCCAGCACTTTGCCGCTGTTTTTATCAAGCGCCACAACGGACGGCTCATTCAGAACAATTCCTTTTCCTTTTACATGGATCAGTACATTTGCAGTACCGAGGTCAATTCCAATATCCCTTGCAAACATCTATTTATATCCTCCTTGATATCTGTTTCACAGTAAAATATCCACATTGTGCCCTAATTATATATATTATCATAATTTATCAAAAAAAAGCTGCTGAACGAGATAAGTTCTTGACAAAATTTTGCGGATATTCGCGAAACCGCCAGGAGGAAAAAAAGGGAGCCGGCAGACGTCAGACGCTACGGCTGCTGAACGGGCTCCCCTTCTAGAATTTCATCTTTTTTGTACTTTAATTTCGTCGCCTCTCCCCCTCTTAAATGTCTGATGGATTTATGATAATCGAGTATTTCTTTTACTTCATTCGCCAAGTCAGGATTGATTTCAGGCAGGCGCTCTGTCAGATCTTTGTGTACGGTACTTTTGGAAACACCAAACTCTTTCGCAATGACACGAACGGTTTTTTTCGTCTCCACGATATACTTACCAATCTTGATTGTTCGCTCTTTGATGTAATCGTGCACACCACTCGACCTCCCCAGTTGGATGTGAGAAGTGTGAAATGAGATCCGTATTCTGTAACAGATTCACTGATGATGCAGCTTCTTTGTTGTCCGATTATATAAGAAGGTTTTTGAAATATGCCCACGATCCCTCACCTCAAACACTCTCTTTGATAGGTTTGTAACAGTGTATTAGCAATGAATTGGGAATATGCTAAAAACTCAATAAGGACAAGGGACGGATCGCAATTTTCTGCTTTTTGAACGGGGGGCTTTACATCCGCGCGATCCTGCTGTAGAATGAAACAGCGCAATTAGTTACTTAGGTAAGTTTTTTGAAAAGGAGAACGGAAATGATCCCCGTCAACAGACGCCTCATTCATCAAATCAATCAATGCGCCCGCCTGATTACGAAGAAAGCCAATGAGCGGCTGGAACCATTCGGCCTGTACTCCTCTCAATGGTCAATCCTATATTGCTTGAAAACGATCGGACCGATGACCCAAAAAGAAATCTGGTCCTATCTGAATGTGGAGGCGCCGACCGTTACCAGAACGATCAAACGCCTTGAAGAAAACGGCTGGATTCAGCGGGAACAGGGAGAAGACAAGCGGGAAAAGCTCGTCGTCTTGACGAAGGAAGCTGAATTGAAATACGACTGCATCAATCAAGAGATGCTGAAGTTCGAGGAAGACATGCTTGCGGATTTCCAAGATGGAGATAAGGAAGCTTTTTCTGAGTTTCTGAATGTGTTTTTAACGAAATAAAAAAGAAAGGGAAGTGCTGTACTTTTGAGTAAATCTGACTCGATCTGGACCAAAGATTTTATTATGGTCGTACTCGTGAATTTATTTGTCTTTGTGTTCTTTTATACATTTTTGGCCGTGCTGCCTATTTATATGATTCAGGAGCTTGGCGGCAGTGAATCGCAAGGAGGGCTTTTGATCAGCCTGTTCCTGTTATCTGCTATTATTACCCGTCCTTTTTCAGGGTCGATTATTGAACGGTTCGGCAAGAAAAGAATGACGATTGTATCTCTGGCGCTGTTCGCCCTGTCTTCTTATCTGTATTTGCCGATACACAATTTCTATCTGCTGCTCGGACTGCGTTTTTTCCAAGGCATCTGGTTCAGCATTTTAACGACGGTCACGGGTGCAATTGCCGCTGACCTTATTCCCGCCAAGCGGCGCGGCGAGGGACTCGGTTATTTCGCGATGTCTATGAACCTTGCCATGGCGATCGGTCCGTTTCTCGGGCTGAGCCTTGTGAAAGTCATTTCATTCCCGGTTTTCTTTACGATTTTCGCCGTGTTTGTTTCTTTAGGCTTGTTAATTGCTTTCATGATTCGCGTGCCGGATCAAAACAACAGCGGAACGACTGTCTTCCGTTTTTCTTTCTCCGACATGTTTGAAAAAGGCGCGCTTAAAATCGCGATTGTCGGGTTGTCCATTTCTTTCTGTTATTCAAGTGTGACTTCATATTTATCTGTTTATGCAAAGACGATCCATCTGTTGGATGTCAGCGGCTATTTCTTCGTCTGTTTCGCCGTGACGATGATGGCAGCCCGTCCTTTCACAGGAAAGCTGTTTGACAAAATCGGGCCGG
This sequence comes from Bacillus sp. CIS52, assembly GCF_053545315.1. NCBI lineage: Bacteria > Bacillati > Bacillota > Bacilli > Caryophanales > Bacillaceae > Bacillus > Bacillus sp. CIS52. The sequence continues at coordinate 1,445,544 of NZ_JBIUFR010000001.1, read as the reverse complement.
GAATCGTCATCTACCCGTCGATTATCGTGTTTTCCGCAGGGCTTTGCATGCTGGCGATGACAAACAGCGCCCTCATGCTTCTCTTATCCGGCGCCGTCATCGGTCTCGGCTACGGCTCTATCGTACCGTGTATGCAGACTTTGGCGATTCAGAACTCGCCCGGACACCGTTCAGGCTTCGCAACGGCTACCTTCTTCACTTTCTTTGACAGCGGGATTGCCGGCGGGTCCTATGTTTTCGGCCTCTTCGTCGCTTCGGCCGGATTCCATTCGATTTATCTGGCAGCGGGGCTGTTCGTCCTGATCGCTTTACTTCTGTATGGCTGGAGCCAGAAAAAAAGAACGCCGCTTGAAGCGGACGGAAACGTTTCAATCGCAGACTGATATGACAAAAAGCCGGGGGCAGCCCCCGGCTTTTTTTATTCTGCCGCTCTTTCCCGCACCATTTGTCCCGCCGCTTTCGCATAAGGCGGATGGAAATACATAAGCGCTGTATAACCGAGACATGACACAATCACACCCGCGAACCAGGAAATATCGTAGATGCCGGCGAACGCCGGGACGTACATCCCGATTAAGGAAATAAACGCGCCGAGAAAGGTCGCGGCAAAAGCCCGGTAATTATAGCCTTTGTAATAAGTGTACTGTCCGTTTTCCGAATAAAGGTCTTCAACTGAAAGCTGTCTTTTTCTGATGAGAAAATAATCAGCCATCATCACCCCGGCCACCGGTCCGAGCATCCCGCCGATGAGTCCGAGAAACGCATATACATTCGTGGCGCTCTCCATCAGCTTCCACGGTATTGTGAACAGGGCCAGAACGGCGGTCAAATACCCTCCCCTTCTGAACGTAATATATTTCGGCAGGGCATTCGCCAAGTCATAGGCCGGTGACACGATGTTTGCCGCCACATTGACCGAGACGGCGGCGATGCAGAGTGTGATGACCGAAAGAGCGATAACGAAAGGATTATCAAACCGGGCCAAAATCTCCACCACATCCCAAATCGGTTTCCCGAATGCAACCTGTGATCCGGATGTCACTGTAATGCTTGCAAACGCAAACAGGGCAAACGTTCCCGGCAGGCCGTAAAACTGGCCGCGAATCTGTTCTTTTTGCGACGCGGCGAACCGGGTGAAGTCAGGAATATTCAGAATCAATGTCGCCCATATTCCGATAATGCCCGTTACTCCCGCCGCAAACGGCCAAAACGTTTCAGAAAAGGTATGAAATTTTCCCGGCTGCGAGTAAATCGGACCGAGCCCGCCGGCAATATCTATCGCCCACCAGACCATGCCGCCGAATACGAGATAAACAAGCGGACCCGCCCACACTTCAAATTTTTTGATCGATTCCATGCCATGCCGCAGCACAAGCAGATGAATGCCCCAAAAGAAAATAAACGACAGAAAGCCCGACAGATGAAGCCCGAATATATTCCAATCTCCGCCGAGGCTTCCCCAGCCCGGCCATATGTTCAGCAGCAGAATGTTTAAAGCCGTGCTTCCGGCAAATGTTTGAATTCCGAGCCACATAATGGCCGTAAACGCCCGGAGAAGCGCCGGAATGTTTGCGCCGTATATTCCGTAAGAAGCCCTGATGATGACCGGAAAGGGAAGCCCGTATTTCGTTCCGGCATGTCCGTTTAAGGCGAGAGCGGCGAATAAAATGAGTGATGCTGTCACGATAATGGCGAGCACCTGCCACGGAGAAAGGCCGATCGCAATGAGCCCGCCTACAGTCGCATAGGTCGGGATGTTATGAATGCAGCCCATCCAGATAGATGCAAAATTCACCGCTTTCCACGTCCGTTCTCCTTCTTCTAAAGGCAGTAAATCTTTGTTGCTGAGCCGATCATTCGTTGGTTTTTTCATCTTCACCCTCCTGTATGTACGGTTTCCTCACATATCATGTTAAAGAATATAACTGAAAATTCCGTAAATAACATTGGGCGCTATCGACAATTTTCGTTTTGATTTTTGAGCACATTGCACATAAAAAAAGAGACGGGAAGTACCCGTCTCTTTTTGATGCGGCTGTTAAGAGGCCTTTTTGAGAAGAACCGAAAACCGGAACGCCATCAAAAGGCTTACGGCGCCGACAATGATAAGAATCGTGCCGAGCATATGAAAATGGCCGGCGGTTATTTCTTTCCCGAAAAGAATGCCCAAAATGACGGAAGATAAAATCGAACCGAGATACCGGCAGGTCTGAAACAGGCCGGACGTTGTTCCGACCATGTCGGCTGGACTTGTTTTCAGCATGGCCGCCTGAAACGTCACATTGCCGAAGCCGTAACCGACACCCAGCACGGACAGAATCAGCCCCTTACCTATCATAGGCGCCTGAAGGAAAAAGAACGTTAACAGCACCGCCCCGATCGCAGTCAGGCAGGTTCCGGCAACAATCGGCTGAAGAACCCCTTTCTTATCTATCCATTTTCCGGTCAAAGGCGACACCAGGATGCTCATGCCTGACATAAACAGCATAATCATTCCGCTTGTCTGGACGGACAAATGCATTTCATCCTGAAAATAGCTCGGAAGTCCGAAAAAGATGCAGTAAAAGAATATATTCAGCAGAATAAATTGAATATACACCGACGATAGTTTCCGATGCGTTTTAAACAGCCTGACATCAATAAACGGCTTCTCCGTTTTCAGCTCGCGCCAGATAAACAGCCCGACAAACAAAAGCCCGAATACGCCTTCTGTATAGTGAGGCTTCGTACTGAAGGACAACAAAAATGACAAAAGCAGAATAATCGCCCCGGCAAACAGGAGTATCCCGATCGTATCAAGCTGGCGGAGCACGGCTTTCAAGCCGCCGATCTCGCGCTTTTCATCTTTCGGAAACATATACATCCCGAGAAAAAAGCTGAGAATGATAAACGGCAGATTGACGAAAAAGATCGCGGGCCACCCTCCCCAAACGATCAGAAAACCGCCGAGTGTCGGACCGAGCGCCGTCATAGCTGATGCAAAGATCGACAGGACGGCAAGCGCCGACGCCTGCTTCTCCTGTATATTCGAACGGATCAACCCGACGCCGGACGGATATATCGCGCTGCTTCCGATCGATTGAAACAGTCTCATCATTAACAACGTCATGAAAGTCGGCGCAAACGGCGCGCCGACGGCCGAGACGGCAACAAGCAGAAGCCCGATCAAAAACAGCTTCTTCCTGCCGAGCATATCACCGAGCTTTCCGGTAACAGGCTGCGCCACCGCACTGGCCAGATAAAAGGACGATATCAGCCAGGACACCGTTGTAAACGACAGGTGAAATTCATGCTGAATACTGTGAAGCGCAAGAGAAATCATCGACGAGTTCAATGGGTTCAGCATTGTCCCCGAAGCCACGGCCGTTAAAAACAGAACGCGGCTTTTTTTGGAGATTGTCATTTGGTCTCTTCGATGAACTCTTCCGTCGTCCGGCTTCTGCCGATTCTCGGGAAGATAAACTTGAGTGTCGCTTCGTGCTGTTCATCGCTGAACGTCGCCATCGCGTCAGTCACGAAAACTTGCTGATACCCGAGCTGAAAAGCTTCCCGCGCCGTGCTTTCCACACCGATATTTGTCGCAATCCCGCATAATACAATCGTGTCGATTCCCCGTCTTCTGAGCTGAAGATCCAGATCCGTGCCGAAAAACGCGCCCCACTGCCGTTTTGTCACCGTATAATCATCTTCTTTCACTCCGATTTCAGGCACAAATTCAGCCCAATCCGCCGCCGGAGCCGAATGGCCCGCCGCCCCTTCATCCGTCAGCGGCTTCAGCGCATCAGCCCCGTCATGAAAATCAACGTTCACAAAGCTGATAAAACCGCCTTTTTCCCGAAACACATCAATTAATTTTTTCGCGTTTGGCACAACGGCCCCGCTTTTATCCATCGGCACAATGCCTTTTTGTAAATCAATAAGGACCAAAGCCGTTTTTTCAAATTGCAGATTCAATGATGTTGTCATATTCAATTCCTCCTGATGCAGTTAGTGTTTCTCACCCCGATTATTTTACTCTTTCCCGGACAGGATTTCTTCTTCCGTGCTCCGATGCTCTTTTTATGGATACAAAGTCACATGCCATTCATTTGAAAAGCGACATGATGAATGCAAAAAACCATGTCAGATAACCTTACACGAAAATGTTTTATCATTCTTTTTTCTCTATAATAATGAATTAATCACAATTACATTCTGAATGAGACGGAGGAATACAACATGCAGATGGGCGATACAGTATTTATGTTCTTTTGCGCTTTACTCGTGTGGCTGATGACCCCCGGGCTGGCTTTATTTTACGGCGGAATGGTAAAAAGCAAAAATGTGCTCAGCACGGCGATGCACAGTTTTTCTTCCATTGCCATCGTATCCGTCGTTTGGGTTTTGTACGGATATTCACTTGCTTTTGCTCCCGGCAATACATGGCTTGGCGGCATTGAATGGGCGGGGCTGAAGGGAATCGGTTTTGACCCCGGAAGCTACAGTGATACGATCCCGCATTCATTGTTCATGATGTTCCAAATGACATTTGCAGTCCTGACGACGGCGATTATTTCCGGAGCATTCGCTGAACGCATGAGATTCAGTGCTTTTCTTTTATTTTCCTTTTTGTGGGTTTCCCTCGTATATACACCTGTTGCGCACTGGGTATGGGGCGGCGGCTGGATCGGCCAAATGGGCGCCCTTGATTTCGCAGGCGGAAATGTTGTTCACATCTCTTCCGGAGTTGCCGGACTCGTTCTGGCGATTGTCCTCGGGAAACGCAAGGACGGCACGGCGGCTTCTCCTCACAACTTAATTTATACGTTCTTGGGCGGGGCGCTCATTTGGTTCGGATGGTTCGGCTTCAATGTCGGCAGCGCCCTGACGCTTGACAGTATCGCGATGTTTGCTTTCATTAATACAAACACCGCAGCTGCGGCCGGGATTATCGGCTGGATTTTAATCGAATGGATGCTGAACAAGAAACCGACTATGCTGGGCGCTGTATCAGGCGCTATCGCCGGACTTGTCGCCATTACGCCGGCTGCCGGGTTCGTTACGCCGTTTTCTTCCATCGTGATCGGTTTTATCGGCGGGCTTGTCTGCTTTTGGGGCGTGTATTGGCTCAAAAAGACTTTCGGATACGATGATGCGCTTGACGCTTTCGGCCTGCACGGAATCGGCGGGACATGGGGCGGCATCGCGACCGGTTTATTCGCCACCACTTCCGTCAATGACGGCGGGGCAAACGGGCTGTTTTACGGCGATCCGGGACTGCTTTGGAAACAGATTGCGGCCATTGCGGCAACCTATGTATTTGTATTTATTGTCACTTTCGTTATCATTAAAATTGTAGGTCTGTTCATCCCCCTCCGCGCCAGTGAAGAAGAAGAATCACTCGGGCTTGATTTAACGATGCATGGGGAAAAGGCATATCAGGACTTATAAAGTGAGGAGTGACTTAGATGAGCGGTCAAATGTTCAAGGTAGAAATCGTTACGCGTCCGGCTAAGTTTGAAACATTGAAGCAGGAACTCGGTAAAATCGGAGTCACATCGCTGACTTTCTCCAACGTACACGGCTGCGGCCTTCAAAAAGCCCACACCGAACTGTACCGCGGAGTCAAAATTGAAAGCAATGTGTATGAACGGCTGAAAGTGGAAATCGTTGTCAGCAAAGTCCCCGTTGATCAAGTGGTGGAAACGGCGAAAAAAGTGCTGAAAACGGGAGAGCCCGGCGACGGCAAAATATTTGTCTATGAAATCGGAAACACGATTAATATCCGCACCGGAGAAGAAGGACCAGGAGCTTTATAAACATACAGAACGCCCGGAGACAGCATGTCCCGGGCGTTTTTTTTCGGGCTTCATTAAAAAGAAGAAGCCTTTTTTTCTTGCGGGACAGGCCGCTTATGCCGTACGGTTTGTTTTTTTGAATATGTACTGATATTGACCAGTATGCCGCACAAAAACAGCGTCATAATCAATGAAGAACCGCCGTAGCTGATAAACGGAAGCGGCACACCCGTAACCGGGAGGAGTCCGCTCATCGCTCCCAAATTCAATACAACCTGAAACATCAATTGGAACGTAATTCCGATGGCGAGAAGCTTCCCGAACGGGTCATCAGCACGCATGGCTGTTTTTACGCCGAGAAGCATTAACGCGAAATATAATCCCAACACGATCAGAACACCGAATATCCCCAGTTCTTCGCTGATCACAGCCATAATGAAGTCAGTATGCGCCTCAGGCAGGTAATTCATTTTTTCAACACTGTTCCCAAGGCCTCTTCCGAAAAATCCGCCTCCGGAAATGGCGAAATAAGATTGAATCAGCTGATAGCCGTCCCCGTTCGCGTCACCAAACGGATTGGTAAAAGAAACAAGGCGCTTCACACGATAGGAAGCGGAAAATGCGAGATAAATGACTCCCGACACCGCCGTCGCGCCGAGCACGAGCAAATGGCGCTTTTTCAAGCCGGCACATAATAAAATTGACCCGCACGCCGCCAGAATTAAGGAAGCCGTTCCTAAATCAGGCTCCGCCAATGTCAGCAGAAAAGCGGTTCCCAAAATGACTAAAGGCGGCAGAACCCCCTTTACAAATTGATGAATGTACGGCTGCTTTTTCGTGTAAATCGCAGCGAAATACAAAATCATCGCAATCTTCGCCAATTCAGACGGCTGTATGACAAGCGGCCCCGCTCCCAGCCATCTGCGGGAAAAATTCCGCTCCAGCCCGATTCCCGGTATCAATACGAGCAGCAGCAACACCAGTGATCCGACCACAAACAGCGGTACAAGCCGGGCATAGCGCTTATACGGCAGACAGGCTGCAAATAAAAATAAGCATATTCCGATCAGCAAAGAGGTTCTCTGTTTATGGAAGAAATAGGATGGATCTCCGTATCGCTGAGACCCCATCACATCACTGGCGCTGTACACCATTAACAAACCGAATCCGCAAAGCAGCATGATGACAAACACAAGCGGCAGATCAGCGTTTTTCAAACGTTTCAGCAACGGACAAAACTCCTTCGGCTATTCTTTTCCCTCATACTTGACGCACAGTAATACAGTCACGTTTCATTCTGTTTACTTTTTTATAATTATTTTTAATACCAATTGTGTCTCATAGAAAAAAGCATTACACTGTTCATATAAAATAAAGATAAAAGGTGATATTTGTGAATTACGAACTGTTTAAAGCGATCAATGGTTTGTCGCACCATAGTGCCATTCTCGACTCTATCATGGTATTTATAACGGAATACGCCCTTTACGCCTACGCCCTTTTCCTGCTTGCCATGTGGCTGTTTGGAAACACAAAAGGCAGACAAAACGCTCTGTACGCAGGCTTTACCGGTATTGCAGCGCTTATCGTCAACTACATCATCACAAAAATCTATATCGAGCCGCGCCCCTTTGTCGATCATACGGTTCATACGCTGATCCCTCATGCCGCGGATGCTTCTTTTCCGAGTGACCATACGACAGGCGCTTTGGCCATTTCAATTGCGATTCTGTTCCGCAACAAAAAACTCGGCTGGCCGCTAGTAATTTTCGGCCTTTTGACCGGCTTCTCAAGAATTTGGGTCGGCCACCATTATCCGATTGATGTACTCGGAAGCATTATCGTTTCCCTCGTTGTCGGATTCCTGCTGTTCAGATTTTCAAATGTGCTTCGTCCGATTGTCGACCTGATCGTGCGAATCTACGAAAGTATCGTTCATAAAAACAAATCGACAAACCATCATATATAAAAAAAGCCGGCGTCTTTCACAGACTGCCGGTTTTTGTATGTTTGGCGGTATGTTTTTTCCTTTGTAAAACACAGAATACAGCAATGCCGAGACTGTCAATCAGCACATCACGGAGACAGCCGTTTCTGCCGAAAAAGAGCTGGACGATTTCTGTCAGGAAGGCGGCGGCCAATGCATAGAGCACCGCCCTCTTCATGCGTCTGCGCTCCCTGAAAAACAAACAAGTGAGCACAAAAAAGGAAAACGCGTGCCCGAGCTTTTGAATCGCCGCTTCAGGTACGGTGAGCTCCGCCATATCGAACACAAAGAAACCGGATGCATCCGGATGGGGCGTGAAACGGAAGGCCATCGTCTGCGTCACAATCATATCGTGAAAGCTTTCAGTCAAAGCAGAAATGAAAATAAAGACGAGCCATCCTGCCGCCAGACATTTATTCATTCAGCATCTCCCTCGTTTTCTATTAGTATAAAGGCACATAAGGCAAAATGAAAAGCGCCTATCAGAGCTGATAGGCGCTTAAGGATCACAGTTACTTGCCTGAATCTTTCATTGAACCGTCATCTTTACCATCTGTCTTGTCTTTTGTGCCGTCTTCTTTATCGCCGGGTTTTTCCTCGGTTTCTTGTTTAGGCGTCACATCTTTTTTCTCGGAAGACTGCTGAATGGACCCTTCCGTTTCTTCTGTTACAGCGTTTTTCTCTTCAGCTGCCGCTTTTTCAATAGATGTTACCGGTTTGTCCATAAAGTTCAGCGGATTCATTGCTACGCCGTCTTTGCGGATTTCAAAGTGTACGTGATTTCCGCTTTCTTCACTGTAAAGGTTTTTTCCTGATTTTCCGATAACCTGATTCTGCTTCACTTTGTCGCCCTGATCGACGCTGACTTCAGATAGAGACTGATAGACAGTAGACAGGCCGTCTGAGTGTTCAATTTCAACCACATATCCCAGTACCGGATCTTTAGCAGCTTTCACAACCGTACCGCTCAGAGAAGCGGAAACGTCAAATGATTTTCCGTCTTTCTCAGCTAAGTCAATTCCTTTACTTAGGCTGTACGTGTTATTATAGTTAACAAGTGCTGCTTCTTTCTCTTTTTTTGCGGCATTCGTTTCATAAAACTTTTTCACAACAGAAACATTTTCAGAATGAGCAGCCGGCATTGCGACGTTTTCCATTGACTTTCCTACTTCGACGGCATCGTCTTTGCCGCTGTCATACGCTGAGTTTCCGCCGTTATTCGTCAGATTGTCCTTCACATCATTTGAAACGGATTGATACCAAAGGACAGCTGTTAAAATGACGGCCGCACTGACTAAGTAAATTGCAGGGAATATCCAGCGTTTGCGAAAGAACCGCTGAAGTTTTTTGACTTGAGAAGTTTTCTTTTCTTCCTCTCTCATTTGTTCATCACCTCAGCAACATTCTGAACACTTTTCTGAAAATATATACACATCATAAAAAACTTTTTTGGAAGTAGTATGTGCAGATTGCTCATAATTATGTAATGAAATGTGAAGGGAGATCCCGGAATATGAATTTGACCCTGCGCAAAGCCGTATTGGAAGATTTAGATGCGGTTGTGGCTATATACAACTCGACGATCGCCTCACGGATGGTCACGGCTGATACGGAAGAAGTGACGCCCGAAGACCGGATGGATTGGTTTTTGCGGCACACGGACAGGCGCCCGCTGATGGTCGCGGAAGATGAAAACGGAAAAGTGGCGGCCTGGATCAGCTTCGAAACGTTTTACGGCCGTCCGGCCTATGACAAAACGGCGGAGATCAGTATTTATCTGCATCAGGATTGCCGGGGCAAAGGAGCGGGAAGCTTTCTGCTGAAAGAAGCCCTGGCACTCGCTCCGAAAATCGGCATCCGTAATCTGATGGCTTTTATCTTCGGCCATAATGTGCCGAGCATTAAGCTGTTTGAAAAATTCGGTTTTACCGAATGGGGCGTATTCCCGGGTATCGCCGAAATGGACGGAAAACGATATGACTTGAACATTTTAGGGAGAGAACTGTCATGATCAGCATCGATAAAGAAGAAAAAGACGGTAACCAGCCGCTCAATAAAAAAGCCCGTTCCCTTGCTGACATCGCCAAGTGGGGAAAAATCACCGCCGTGTTTCTTATCATTACGGGCTCTCTTTCCGCCCTGTCAGCCATTGTGACGCTGCTCGGAGCCATACCGGGTGTTTTGCTCATCATTTCCGGCGTCATGCTGATGCGCTCGGCAAAAGCCGCAGCCGCCCTTCAGGGAGAATCAGAAGAAAACGCGGAAGAAAATATGCTCGAACATTACGCATCCTTTATCAAAATGCAGTTTTTTTACGCAGTATCGAGTGTGGCATTGGGCATTATCGCTTTTATTTTATTCGTCATTTTCGCTGTCATCGGAATTGTGGCTTACCACAGCACTAATACGTATGACGCGCCTGATTCATATTACTATGAGAACGACCCTGTGTTTGAATGACAAAAGAGCTGATCGCGCGTCAGCTCTTTTTTAATACAGCATCTCTTTTTTTCGATCTTCTTCTGTTAAGAATTCAATAAAGCTTTTCATCGCAGACGGCTCCTCCGCTACCAATCGGGTATAGGCGCTTTTCCGTTCCTCGGACAGAATATTGCTTTTTCTGATTCTGTTCAGCATATACAGGCGGATCGTTTTTTGCACCTGTTTCCGCTGGTAGCCGGCTTCTTTAAAAAACGCAAGACCCAGAGCCGCAAGGAGTGCAAAAATGCCGGCCGACACGAGAGCTCCTCTCCCGGAAGGAGCCTGAATCAAAAGCGATGCCAGATGAAACAGACTAAAAGCGGCGAGCGGGAAAGCGAGAAAACGGTAAATGATGCTTTTTTTCATCAGCGGTGCGATGGCGATTTGTATTTTCTGAATTTCTTTTTTTATGAATCCCGGCAATTGTTCCGCATGTTCCAGCTTCATACCCTCTCCCCTTTGCTGTCATTTTTGTCTTCTTTTTCATATATGCTTATTCTACCGCACCCGGAACTTTCTTTGAAAGAAAACTGCATCCATCTTTGATTCCGGCTCTTTATTCTTTTAAATTGTCAATGTTATAATTTGAAATGGGAATCAGATTGCTGCACTTGTCGGAATACTAATGGGCACAGTCTTGATAAATATGATATAGCGGGGTTGCAAAGTGAGCATTTCATTTATTTTATTCGGATTTTTTTTCGTTTTAAATATACTTTTGGCCGTCATCATGATTTTCAAAGAAAGACGCGACGCCAGCGCTTCATGGGCCTGGCTCTTGGTTCTTTTTTTTATTCCCATTTTAGGGTTTATTTTATACCTGTTATTCGGCCATAACCTGAGACGCAAGCACCTGTTTCAATGGGAAGACCGTAAAAAGATCGGAATTGAAAAGCTGCTGAAGTCTCAGCTGAAAGATCTGAAGTCGAGGCAATTCCAATTTAACAACAGGGCGACCGTGGATAATAAAGATCTCATCTATATGCTTGTCATGAACAACCACGCGGTTTTTACAGAGGATAATTCGGTTGAGATTTTAACGGACGGGCGCGATAAGTTCAAACGTTTAATGCAGGACATTTCAAACGCAAAAGATCACATTCACCTTCAATACTATATTTATAAAGGTGATGAGCTGGGAAAAAAATTGCGTGACGCCTTAGTAAAAAAAGCACAGGAAGGCGTAAAGGTCAGAGTGTTATATGATGAACTCGGTTCACGATCACTCAGAAAAAAATTCTTCAAGCCGCTTCGGGACGCCGGCGGCCATGTGGAAGTCTTCTTTCCTTCCAGGCTTCGGCCGATTAATTTGCGGCTCAATTATCGAAATCACCGCAAGCTCGTGATTATTGACGGCGAAACCGGCTATGTCGGCGGCTTTAACGTCGGAGATGAATATCTCGGCCTGAATCCGAAATTCGGCTATTGGCGGGATACGCACCTCAGGCTTCAAGGTACGGCGGTACATGCCATTCAGACACGGTTTATCCTCGATTGGAACCAAGCCTCCCATCACCATACGCTCACTTACGTTCCGAATCATTTTCCGGAATGCGAGCCGAAGGGCAATGTCGGGATGCAGATTGTAACAAGCGGACCGGATTCAGAATGGGAACAAATAAAAAACGGCTATATTAAGATGATCTCAACGGCGAAACGGTCGATCCTGATTCAGACGCCTTACTTTATTCCTGACTCCAGTCTTCTAGACGCCCTCAGGATCGCCTGTCTGTCAGGCATCGACGTCAAAATCATGATCCCGAACAAACCGGATCACGCTTTCGTTTACTGGGCGACTTTATCTTACATAGGCGATCTTTTGAAAGCCGGGGCCTCGGTCTACATTTACGATAACGGCTTTATTCATGCGAAAACGATTGTCGTCGATGATGAGACGGCTTCTGTCGGTACCGCGAATATCGACGTCAGAAGCTTCAGGCTTAATTTTGAAGTCAACGCCTTTATTTATGACGTCACCATCGCGAAAAAGCTCATTTCCTCATTTAAAGAAGATCTGCTCGTCTCCAGAAAATATACGTATGAAGAATATCAGGAGCGTTCGCTGTGGATCCGCATTAAAGAATCGGTTTCAAGGCTTCTGTCGCCAATTTTATGAAATGTAGACATTTGCTTTCTTTCTCCTTTAAATAGATGTGTATAACCATCACAATTGTGGTTATACACTCATTTAAAGGTTTTTTATTAGAATAAACAACCAAATTCTCACTTATTATTTTCTAATTTTAAATTACACTGTTTAAAATTAGAAAAAGTATTGATTAATTTATATTTTATAGTAAAATATCTCACAAAAGGAGGGGATTTTCATGAGAAAAATTTCAATTTTATTATCTGTTATTGCTCTTTCACTAGGTCTTCTGAGTATTCCAGTTGGTAAAGCTCAAGCAGCTACAGGCCCTTGGACCGAAGTTGGAAAGAAAGGCTGTAAGGTCAGAGTTTGGGTTGACGCCTATACATATTCTAAAAAAGCATCTACAATCGATTGGTATGGAGAGACTAACGGTAAATGCGGAACATTAAATTATACTGCTTATCTTAGTGTCTCAGAGGGAGCTTCACAATACCAATTAAAAGGCTCATTCTCAAAAAGAACGCCTACAAAATCATTCTCTATCAATAAATTAAGGAAAGAGCACTTCAGCAAAAATCGAGTTGCAGTTACACTTAATATAGGATCTTATGAAGTACAATCACACACTATAACTGTTAACTGGTAGTATCTCAAATACCCTTATGGAACAGATATTTTTCAGATCTTAACTTAAAGTAATTTACCGCCGTTAGTAATAACTTTATCAGTTGTTAGTGGCGTACGTTAGCAGTTTCTATTTGTTTAACAGCACCCTTTTCAAAAGACAGATGCACGGCAGGAAAAAAACACATTTTATATTCAAAAGAATGACCGAATAGTGTATAAATGAAAAGTGAGTATTTTTTTGTAAAGGAGTGCCATGTTTTGAAACCTGAATCAGTGAATCGTTCGCTTATTTCTATTTCGAAATGGGGAAAAGCGACAGGTATTTTATTCATTATTATGGGCGCATTTGCGGCGCTGGGGGGTGCGTTTTTCTTCTTAATCGGAGCCATTCCCGGCGTTTTGCAGATTATTGCCGGCATTTTTCTGATGCGCTCGGCAAAAGAAGCGGGACAGATGGCGGAACAGTTCAATGAACTGACAGAGGAACATATGCTGGAGAATTACGCAAAATTCGTGAAAATGCAGGGGATCTACCTCATTGTAACGATCGGCCTGTCCGTTCTCGGCATCATTCTCTTCATTGTCCTCATGACGTTCGGCATTGTTGACGGTATGTTTGATAACATTGATGCAAATACATATTAAAAATCCCGGCGCGTGAGCCCGGGATTTTTTCTTATTCGGCTTACAGCTCCACTATTGCCTTTTGAGGAGGCTGGCCATTCCTCTGCAGGTATCGGCGATTAAATCCCCTCTTACATCGAATACAAAGTAAAACATGACAGATGACTCCGTCAGATTCAGAAACAAGAATTGAGATTCTGCGAAAAAAGAATAAGGCTATGGCGGAACAGGACCGCCCATAATGTATTTTTTGGGCCTTTGTAATTAAATTACAAATACTCATAATCTTCACTTATGCATTCGTGATATGATATTGAAGGGAGCGGTCAAAAGCTTTGGCGTTAGTCATTAAGAAGGTTTTTAATCTATACGGGTGCTGCCTCACGTCAAAGTCAGAAAAAATATTATAGGAGGTCACATATGTTTAAATTTAAAAAGAAGTTTTTAGTTGGATTAACGACAGCTTTAATGGGTATTAGCTTGTTTTCGTCAACCGCGTCTGCAGCCGGCACAGACTACTGGCAAAATTGGACTGATGGAGGCGGAATCGTAAACGCTGTCAATGGGTCTGGCGGGAATTACAGTGTTAATTGGTCCAATACCGGAAATTTCGTTGTTGGTAAAGGCTGGACGACAGGTTCCCCATTCAGGACCATAAACTATAATGCCGGAGTTTGGGCGCCGAATGGCAATGGATATTTGACTTTATATGGCTGGACGAGATCACCTCTCATCGAATATTATGTAGTGGATTCATGGGGTACTTACAGACCTACCGGAGCGTATAAAGGTACTGTAAAAAGTGATGGAGGTACATATGACATCTATACAACGACACGTTATAACGCACCTTCCATTGATGGCGATAACACTACTTTTACGCAGTACTGGAGTGTCCGTCAGACAAAGAGACCAACTGGAAGCAACGCTACAATCACTTTCAGCAATCATGTTAACGCATGGAAGAGTCATGGTATGAATCTGGGCAGTAATTGGTCTTACCAAGTCTTAGCGACAGAGGGATACCAAAGCAGCGGGAGTTCTAACGTAACAGTGTGGTAACACATTATCTTTAATCAGGGGCAGCTAACGGGCTGCTGATCGTTCCTTGAGAAATTTTAAAATCAATATGATTGTGAGTGCTAAGAGGCGACGGTCTTTTAGTTGGACTTCAAATATGGAGCCAAAACCGCAGCCTCTTGATCTTTTACGTTTGATACATGTCTCCGATGGCTGTCATTTCATGCCTGCGTTCCTTCGCTTCTATCATAACGGCTCTTCCCGCTTTTCCTCCTTATTATCTGTAACCATTTTCATTACACTTGTGACGGCATGAACCCATCTCTTTTTAACAAAAGAGATGATTCATTACATCATAAAGAGATTTGTTCGCCAGTTCATTCTCCATTGCCCGCTGTACGCTTCCGAACGTCTCATCAAGCGCGTGCTGAATATTTTTGCCGACCGGACAGTCCGGATTCGGATTGTCGTGAATCGCAAAAAGCTCTTCCTTATTTTGTACCGCCCTGTAAACCTCTAAGAGGGTAATCTCCGACGGATCTTTTTTCAGGCTGGCTCCCGCAACACCTGCCCGGGATGTCAGAAGACCTGCTTTTTTCAGCTGGCTGATCGTTCTCCGCACTACGACGGGATTGGTGTTTACGCTGTCCGCAATCATATCTGACGATGCCCGTTCATCCGTTGAGATCAGCGAAAGAATGTGAATGGCCACAGCAAGACGGCTGTTAATCATGTTTTTCACCACCGGTGTAACCACAATGGTTACATTTCATTTGTTTTTCAATTATTAATATACACTAAAATACGCGGCAGGATGAAATCAAGTTGACAATAGAGGTGTAAATAGGCCGGCGGAAACCGGCCGGAGAGGGATTAAAATAAGAAATAACGCTGTCCGAGCGGAACATAGCTGACAGGCTGGCATGCCAGTTCTTCACCGTCGGCGAACACCTGATAGGTTTTCGGATCGACTTGTATATTCGGCATCGCGTCATTCAGCTTCATGTCGAGCTTACTCAGCTTGCGGATATTCCGTACGGGGGAAATCATTTTTTCAAGCCCGAGCTTTTCCGGTACGCCGTTTGCGATACCGGCCTGGGACATAAATGTAATAGACGTATTGCGGTTTGCTTTCCCGTAGGATGCGTACATCTGGCGCATAAACACAGGCTCAGGCGTCGGAATGGAAGCATTCGGGTCTCCCATCTGGGCGCGGGCGATCATGCCCCCTTTGAGCACAAGTTCAGGTTTGACGCCGAAGAAAACCGGATCCCACAATACGAGGTCAGCGAGCTTTCCTTTTTCAACGGAACCGACTTCATGACTCAGGCCGTGAGTGACGGCAGGATTGATCGTGTATTTGGCAACATAGCGTTTGGCGCGCACATTATCATTGCCGCTTTCTCCTGAAAGAGCGCCCCGCTGCTTCTTCATTTTATCGGCAACCTGCCATGTCCGGATAATCACTTCTCCCACCCTGCCCATCGCCTGCGAGTCAGATGATGTCATGCTGATCGCGCCGATATCGTGCAGAATATCCTCCGCCGCGATGGTGGCCGCTCTGATGCGTGAATGACTGAACGCCACGTCTTCAGGGACTTTTGAATCTAAATGATGGCAGACCATCATCATATCAAGATGCTCGTCCATTGTGTTGACCGTATACGGAATCGTCGGCGTCGTAGAGGACGGCAGAATATTGGCGTAAGAAGCGAGTTTCATAATATCAGGTGCATGGCCTCCGCCGGCTCCCTCTATGTGATATGTATGGATTACCCGGTCGCCGATCGCATCAAGCGTATTTTCTAAAAAGCCCGCTTCATTAATCGTGTCTGTGTGGATTGCCACCTGAATATCCGCCTCATCCGCGACTTCCATGCATGCTTTAATGGCGCTTGGCGTTGATCCCCAATCTTCATGCAGCTTCAGGCCGATCGCGCCGGCTTCTGTCTGTTCAATGAGAGGCGCTTTATCAGAGGCATTCCCTTTCCCTAAAAAGCCGACATTGATCGGAAACTGCTCAGCCGCCTCCAGCATTCTCGCCATGTACCATGCGCCGGATGTACAGGTCGTCGCTTTACTTCCCGTCGCAGGGCCCGTTCCGCCGCCCAAAAGCGTGGTCACGCCTGAAGAAAGCGCGACTTCCATCTGCTGCGGGCAGATGAAGTGGATGTGCGTATCAACGCCGCCGGCCGTTACGATTTTTCCTTCGCCGGAAATGACTTCTGTTCCGGCGCCGATGACCATGTGCGGGTCCACCCCATCCATAATATCCGGGTTTCCGCTTTTCCCGACGCCGACAATCCGGCCGTCCTTCACCCCGATATCCGCCTTGACGATCCCTGTGTAATCCAGAACGACGGCATTTGTAATGACCAGGTCAAGCGCCCCGTCTTTCCCGGTGATACGCCCGTTTTGCCCCATGCCGTCCCGGATTGTTTTTCCTCCGCCGAAAATCATTTCTTCTCCGTAATTCGTGAAGTCTTTTTCGACTTCAATCCATAAATCCGTATCTCCGAGTCTGACTTTGTCTCCCGTTGTCGGTCCGAACAGTTCTGCGTATTGCTCACGTGACATTTTCATCGGATCGCTTCCTCCATCCATCCGGCTTTTTTAAGATTCGACAGAGTCTTTTCTTTTCCCCGCTCATCCATATACGTATCGGCCATGCCGTTCAGGCCTCTGACCGTTTTTCGTCCTCCGATTTCCACGAGTGTGACGGTTTTCTCTTCTCCCGGTTCAAAACGGACTGAGGTGCCTGACGGGATGTCAAGACGCATGCCGATTGCTTTCTCCCGATTGAAGGACAGGGCGCCGTTGGCTTCCGCAAAATGAAAATGCGACCCTACCTGCACTGACCGCGTTCCATGATTGGTGACTGATACCTCCAGCGTCTTTCGGCCTTCGTTAATGGTGATGGTCCCCTTTGCGACTTGAATGGCTCCCGGCTTCATGACTTCACCTCCGCTTTGATCGGCTGATGAACGGTGACAAGCTTGACCCCGTCCGGAAACGTCGCTTCCACCTGAATGCTGTCCAGCATTTCCGGAACGCCTTCCATAACGTCTTTTTCCGTCAATACGCTGCGGCCGGATTCCATCAGCTCAGCAACACTTTTTCCGTCTCTGGCTCCTTCCATCAGGTAACAGGTCAAATATGCGGCAGCTTCAGGATAATTCAGCAGAACGCCGCGCTCTTTCCGCTGTTTTGCGAGCTCTCCCGCTGTGAAAATAAGCAATTTTTCTTGTTCAACCGGTGTCAGTTTCATCTGTATTCCCCCTTAGTGATAGTCAAACGCAATCCACATGGTCATACCGAGACGATGCAGGCGGTTACCACCCCCTTCACCTCATGAAATGTTAAGTGATAAAAAGTATTCGACGGTGAACGGCCTGATTCCTTTTGCAGAAATTCCAGATTTCTTATTTTTTTAAAACAAACGTTTAATCAAATGTGAAGAGAGATCACATTCTTTGTGAATATTATAAAGAAATTATCGTAAAATTTATAGAATATTTAAAAAGTTAGTGAATATTAACCAAACGAACTGGAATTTTTGTCATTTCTCATAACAAAAAGCCCAAAATATTTTGGGCTTTTGCTTTGTTTCGATATCAAATTAATCGTCACTGAGTTTATCTTTCGTTTCGCCGACACCCTTTTGCAGGCTGCCTTTCGCTTTGTCCTTCTTCCCTTCCGCTTTTAAGTCGGACTTGTTTGCCATGTCACCTGCTTTGTCCTTCGCTTCCCCTTTCATTTTGTTCATGCCGCCTTTTACTTTGTCTTTTAACCCGTTATCTTGACTCATATCTCTTCAGCTCCTTTTTTGTTCTGTGTACTTGTTTTCTTCCCTTTCAGCATTATCGCAAACATGTAAACTCTCAATTATTGATTTCACAGCGCTCCCCGTAGCGGAGCACTTTGTAAACGGCCAATCCGTCTGACAGCTTATTATCCCCGTGTTTGACCGGCAGAAGGGCAAAGAATACATAATACGTTGAAAAATAGACAAATTGGTAAAAAAATAAGTTTGGCTCGAGAACATCTTTCATGATCAGCAGATTTATTATAAAAATAGAAGCGAGATTAAACAGACAGCCTCCGGAATAGACGAGCGCGCTCGTCAGACGGTTATCTATCCGCAATTCGCCGAATTGGCAAAAAGAATCTATAAAGTAGATACGCCGCACCTGAATCGGCCCCACTTTTAAAAAACGTTTCCCCATACCGATATCCAATGACGCTTTGCCTCCGAACAGCATCGCCATAAAGCTGTGGCCTGACACATGGATGACAGACACCATCGGTAAAATGATGAGAAAGGATACGAAAAACTTTATCATATCATTAAATCCGAACAACAAATCCCTCCTTTCAATCGTCCGTTTTTCCCTCTTTTGCGATTTTTCCGATTTCTTCAATGATCAAACCTCATAATGTGCATAAAAAAATAACCATCTGCCGATCAGATGGTTAGAAAATTTATATATCGTATAAACATTGTTCTTTTTGAATGTTTTCTCTCATGTGAATCACTTTTTCATAAAAATACGCCGCTTCTTTATATTGCTCATGGGCGCTTGTGTATATGGCAGCCTCCAAGGCGAAATCTTCAATATACACATACAGCGATTTTTCATTCATATAGTCAAACACTTCATGGATTAAGTCCATATTGAGGGATTCCAGGTAAAGCGCTTGTAAAAACTTATATTTCTCTAAACTGAATCGGTCGCCGCGTTCCTTCGCGATCGTGACCCCTTTTTCATAATAAGTAAGGGCCGCTTCGTCATCACGCAGCCTGAAAAGGGTGTGTGTTAAGCTGAACAGCGCCTTCGGAAGCTGTTCAAGCTGATGTTCTTCAAAAACGGGCACCGCTTTTCTAAAATAACGGGCCGCTTCAGCCAGATCACGCTTTTCAGAATAACAATTCCCCAGATTGTAAAGCGAAGACCCGATCAGGCGGGGCTGTCCTTCAAGCAAAGAAAGGCGGAGCGCTTCGTCTAAATGCTCAAGCGCTTTGTCGTAGTTTTTGCAGTCGATATAGTTTCCTGAGATGACGAAATGGCACTGTATTCTCCGCACTCTGTAAAAATCGTGTTTCATATATGTATCCAGCGCCTGAATCCCGTGATTCATGGAGAAATGAGTCTGCTTCATGACGTAAAACACTTCAGACATCTTGAAATGGAATTCCGCCCTCTCTATATCATCCTCGACAAATGAAAGGAGTTTTTCCGCTTTCCGGTAAAAAGAAATAGCCGCAACATAGTTATTCTGATCGAACTCATACATTCCTCTGAACAAATGGAAATAATACTCGGACAGTCCCGATATGCTGTCCGTGCTTTCGATCGTCTTTTGCAGCTCGCTGTACTGAATTTGAGATTGTTCGGTGAAATCCGGCTTGACGTAATCAAGCATAATATGATGGCGGTAGCTGATCAGCTGGTAATATAACAGCAGCAGCTGGTCTTCCTCCATACGTTGTATATCCTCATCAATTTCCTCTTTCAGCTTTATGGCATCAGCCGCTTGAAACGCTAAAATGTGCTTGTACCATTTGTTGATCTTGACTCCAACTTGAGATGACGGAATCTCGTATGCGGTCATGCCCCTTTCACAACCTTTTCTAATTTCTATTGGTTATATTTTAACATATTGTATGGCTTTGGAATTGAATAACTTGATCGTCCTGCATCCAAATTCCTATCATATATTTCGGCCGGCATCGGTTTTTTTTGAACAGGCCGGAGCTTCATTTGAATAAAAAAGCCTGCCCTTGTTCGGGCAAGCCTTTATTCATCCGCCTATATACGACATTTCCACTTTCTTTTTCCCATCTGTTTTAGAAAGCGCGCGGTCAATTGAATACTGATCCGTGCGATTTCTCCAGACAGAGGCGATGGATTCCGTCAATTCGTCATCAGTCAGGCCGCCGCGCACAAGCTTCCGCACATCGAAGCCGCTTGAAGCGAACAGGCACGTAAAAAGCTCGCCCCTTGCCGACAGACGCGCTCTGTTGCAGGAGGCGCAGAATGCATCCGAGACGGAGGAAATCACCCCGATTTCGCCGGAACCGTCGAGATAGCGGAATCTGGAAGCGACCTCTCCTTTATAATTCGCTTCTATCGGCTCCGCCGGCATGTGCTGATTGATCAGATCAATGATCTCTGCCTTCGTGATGACGTCTTTTTTATTCCATTGATTTGTATTGCCGACATCCATAAATTCAATAAACCGAAGAATATGACCCTTTTCTTTAAAATAGCGGGCCATCGGCAGGATGTCTTTTTCATTGACGCCCTTTTGAACAACCATATTGATTTTCACACCGAGTCCGGCCGCTTTTGCCGCTTCAATGCCCTCGAGCACCTTGTTCACCGAGACGCCGCGGCCGTTAATGGCCTTAAACCGCTCATCCTCTAAAGAATCAAGACTGACGGTCACGCGATGCAGCCCCGCCTGCTTCAGCTTTTCCGCATACACGGGAAGCAGAGAGCCGTTCGTTGTCATCGCAATATCGTTAAGCCCCGGGATGCGCGCAAGCTTTTTGATCAATTCAGGCATATCTTTTCTCATCAGCGGCTCCCCGCCCGTCAGCCTGATTTTTTCAACGCCGAAGCGGCCGACAAACAGTTTGGCAAGCCGTTCAAGCTCCTCAAATGAGAGCAGTTCCGTCTTTTGCAGAAATGGATAATCCGGTCCGAACAGTTCGGCTGGCATACAGTACGTGCATCTGAAATTGCAGCGGTCGGTTACAGAGATACGGAGATCCCTGAGCGGCCTTTCCCTTTTGTCTGACAAGCGGCGCGTTTCTGTATTCATAAGCCCAAGACCCCTTTCTATTGTTCAACCCGTTCAGGATGTGTGTATACGTTAAACGATCCGTTTCTGACAAAGCCTATCGCCGTCATGTTCAGCTCTTCCGCCATTTGCAGCGCAAGCTCCGTCGGTGCCGATTTTGAAATGACAATCGACACGCCGATTTTTGCGGCTTTCAATAAAACCTCTGAGGAAATCCGTCCGCTGAAGACAATCAGCTTGTCACGGACCGGCATTCCGTTTTTCAGACAGTTGCCGTACAGCTTATCCAGCGCATTGTGGCGCCCGATATCCGTCCTCATGAAGAGCATCTTTTCCGTATCGCACAGCGCCGCATTATGGACGCCGCCCGTTTCCTGGAATGTGCCGCTTTCGCTTTGCATCTCCTTCATGAGGCGAAGACACGTTTCAGGAGTTATGGTGATGCGGCTGACGGCGGTTTTGGCTGTTTTCACATCCTGCTGAAAGTAAAAATGGCGGCCTTTCCCGCAGCATGAACCGATCACTCTCTTCGTATAGTCTTTTTGCTCAAGCATTTCGGGATTCGTCAGCTCCACATATGCAAATCCGAGACTTTCATCTATCGTAAAACTTTTGATCTCTTTTTCAAAACGAATGACGCCTTCTGACGCGAGAAATCCGATAACGAGTTCCTCTAAGTGGTCGGGCGTGCAGACGAGCGTAACAAATTCCTGCCCGTTCACCATGACAGTCAATGGATACTCTGATACCATCCGATCTGCCGTTTTTGTTAATACCCCTTTTTCATAGCGGTATATTTCTCTTACCGCCGTTGTTTTTTCATCCACTGTTTTCCCCTCCGCAGTATCCTTCTCTTTTATTCTTCCATAATCCCTGTATTTTGTCGAATTTGCGGTTTAAAAAAAGAGCCCTCTTCGGACTCTATGTTTCGTTGCGATGATGTCTGCTCAAAATGGTGAATAAAATAACTGCGGCGATAATGGCCAATATACTGACAAATATGAAGGCGGCAAGCTTCAGAAAAATTCCCATCAGTACAAAAACGACTGCCGCCAGCACTAATATAATGCCTGCTCCTTTTAACAACAGCGTTCATCTCCTTTTAGTCGTATCATTCCCGCGGTTCCGTTTTCTAAACAAAAAAGACGCCGCGCGGGCGTCCTTTTTCAGCCTATTCTTTTGCTAAATCCTTTGCAGCGTCTTCCCAAGCCTGTTTGAACTCGTCCGCGCTGTCAGCTGAGACATACGTCCCGCCTCCTGCTTCCGCCGCTTTTTCAAGGCTTTCGCTTCCTTTCATGCCGAAGTTGAAGCCGATGATATTGACGATTGTGTTGACGTTCGCTTTACGGAGCTTTTGAATTTCAGCCTGAGGATTACCGCCGCATGTTTCTTCACCGTCTGTAATCAGGTATACGACGTTTTTCCCTTTAGCGCCGGCCCGCTCAAATTCTTCGCGCGTATCAGAAAGCGCTTTTGCTATCGGTGTCCAGCCTGTCGGTTTAATTTTGCTGAGTGATTGCTCAAACGGAGTCACGGCGTACGGCTGAAGTCCGTATAACGTTTCTGTCGCATTACATGATACGGCTTTGCCGGAGTTTTTATTATTGCCCTTATGGCCGAATACCCGAAGCATCAGATTCGTGTCTTCAGGAAGAACTTTCGCAAAAGAGGTGACAGCATCTTTCGCAACATCTATTTTACGTTCTCCCCCCGTTTTTTGTATCATGCTTCCGCTTGCATCAAACAGCACAGCGACGTTGGTTTCCTCTTGCTTTTTCTCAGCCGCAAAAACAGGTGATCCGAGTGAGAGCGTCAAAAGTCCGACAATCCCCGCAGTAAACATTTTTTTCATTTCCTTCATTCCTCTCCATTTGTTTTTGCCGATGGGCCCCGGCTCTTCTCTATGCTAGTTTAGCTATTTGGAAAAAGATATAGGGCGTGATGCCTTTTGTAAGAACGGCGATATATGACCAAAAATGAACAGAATTATGCGCATCATCCTAAAAAGATTGGCTAAATGATGACAGTTTTAATGCCTTTTTCGCCCTTTTTGTAATATAAGTCCGGGATCTGATTCTTTTTACAGTTTTCTCTTCATCTCTTCATGAAAATTTTGTTAAATCAAACATAAAAAAAGGGCCGATAAACGGCACCTTTTTCTTATTCCGCTAATGATCTCGCTTCCATTGTAAAGATACGGTTCATATCCTTTTGGCTGTGAGCTTCGTAATATTTTCCTCCGCCCGCTCCGGCAATCGCGTGCAGCTGGCCGTTGAAGCCTTCCTTAAAGTCAAAACCGATCACGTTGACTTTAATATGATGTTTGCGAAGTTCTTTCGCCGTCTTAATAGGATCTCCGCCGCATGTCTCCTCACCGTCTGTCAACAGGTAAACGGATTTAAAGCCGAATTTATGAACACCGTTAAAAGAAGCCTTCGCATCTTCTAATGCTTTTGCAATCGGTGTCCAGCCTGTAGGCCCGATTCCGTTCAGAGAGTTGAGGAAGCTTTGTCTGTCAAACTTTTGGAACCCGTACACACCTCGAATGGCTTCACATGATTGAACTTTTCCGGAATTTTTATTATTGCCTTCCGAACCGAAAACCGTCATTCTGACTTGTGATGTAGACTTAATTTGATCCGCAAAACGGATGATTTCATCTTTTGCCATATTGTATTTAGATACGCCGTCTATCCGTTTCGCCATACTGCCGCTCGCATCAAGTAAAATGGCGGTATTGTTTCTGAATAAAAGAGTGTTCTCGTCTGCTTTCTCAGCAGCAAAAGCAGGAGATGCAGCAGTCAGCATCAATCCGAGCATAAGTATGAGTGAAAATGTTTTTTTCATTGCTTTTTCCCCTTTTCAATAGATTTACGTTCAACGCTGAACAATATTTATCGTAAATGAGATGAAAAGGGAAATAAATAGGACAGGCTTCCTCATTATTTTTGCGTACATTCACATAGAAGCGGCATTTTTATCAGTGATTTTCACCCGGTGCGCAGCCATCTATCCGCAATTGTCAGCCTTTAGCCTTTCGTTATATGAGTCCGTTGGTTGTTTTACCGTTTATGGAATAGTTTTCCGAAAAAAAGACGCTGATGACAGCGTCTACTTTTTCGCCATATATTTGTTTAAAAATGAAGCGGCCTCGGAAATGTTCACTCCCTGATAGTAATGCTTGACGATGTCCGCCACGGATTTTCCCTGCTCCGCCATGTAATTGGCTCCGTACTGGCTCATACCCACGCCATGGCCGAACCCCTTTGTCGTAATGGTGATGCTGCTCCCGTTTCGTTTCCATTCAAAGTCGGCAGAGCGGAGTCCGAGTTTTTCCCGGATGTCTCTGCCCTTCAGCTTCTTGCCGTTTATGACGGCCGTCGCCACTTGATGCCCCGGTGTTCTGGCCGTAATCTGCCCCACCGTGCTTTGTCCTGAAAGCTGCACGCCGAGCTTCTGCTGAAACTCAGACACACTGAAGGTCTGGGTGGCGAGATATTTAGGCGATTTCTTATCCCAAGGGCTTTTCACACTCTTTAAATAAGGAATGGCGCTTGTCCAATAGGCTTCCGCATTTTCCGTATAGCCGTTGCTTGTAGAGAAAAAAGATGCCTCAATCGGTTTGTTGTCATACGTTAAAATCTTTCCTTGGGTGCCGGCCACCGCGTTTGTGATTTTCTTAAGGTTTTGTGCGTACTCAGAACCCCATTCTTTTTTCAGCTGGCTCTTGCTTTGATAGACTTGGAACATCTGTGTGTCATCCACCAGCGATCCTTTAGGCGCCTGAACGGCTGAGTCAGCGACCATCAGTCTGACAATGAATGTCCGGGCAGCGAGCGCCTGGGCTTTTAAGGCCTCCGGTTTAAAGTCAACGGGCATTTCGGAAGCTACAACTCCGGTCACGTACTCTTCAAGCGGAATGTTCTCTACAGAATGTTTGGATGTCCGATAAACCGGAATGGATACAGGTGATTCTTTCAATGTTTCTGCTCCTTTTGTCTCTCGTATGGTGTGTGCTGTTTTGTGTCCGGGCTCTTTGTTCGCAGCCGCTCCTTTTTCTGCCTGAAACGGAAGAACGAGAATGGTGGGAACAAGAAGAATAAGTACACATAGCCCGGATAGTAGAAATACAATGGGTTTCATATATCAGCTGCCTCCTGCTTGGGATTCGACTCTACTTCATCTTATGGGCAGGGACAAGCTAATATGACTTCCTTTTGGACAGAATCTTTATTCGATTTTTCACGCCAAAAACGTATTCTTTTTTGAAAATCAGAGCATAATAATGATGATAAACCCTATAAAAAAAACAGTATGCCAGATTGACATACTGTTTTTATAACCTTTATGCGTTTAAGTCAGTAACGGCTTCTTTGCTTTCTTGTTCAGCGGCCGTTTCATCAACGACACGCTCGATGTCAGCGCCGAGAGCCGCAAGTTTTTTATGGAAATCCACATAACCGCGATCCAAGTGCTTCAGTTCCGTAACGCGTGTATGACCTTCAGCCACTAATCCCGCAAGAATCAGCGCCGCGCCCGCACGCAGGTCCGTAGCGGCAACTTCTGCGCCTTGCAGCTGTACAGGACCGTTAATGATCACAGAACGTCCTTCAATTTTAATGTCGCCATTCATCCGGCGGAATTCTTCAGCATGCATAAAACGGTTTTCAAACACAGTTTCAGTAATCATGCTTGTTCCGCTCGCACGGAGAAGGAGCGCCATCATTTGCGACTGCATATCAGTCGGGAATCCGGGGTGAGGCATCGTTTTGATGTCGATCGGCTTCAGCTGGGCAGGGCCGATGACACGAAGGCCTTCTCCTTCATCCGTAATTTTGACTCCCATTTCTTCCATCTTCGCAATTAAAGACGTAAGATGCTCAGGAACGGCACCTTTTACTAATACATTTCCTTCCGTAATAGCCGCAGCCACCATGAAAGTACCCGCTTCAATACGGTCAGGAATGATATTGTGTCTTACGCCGCGAAGCTTCTCGACACCTTCAATTTTAATGGTGCCTGTGCCGGCTCCGCGGATTTTTCCGCCCATTGCATTGATATAGTTCGCTAAGTCAACGATTTCAGGCTCTTTTGCCACGTTTTCAAGCGTTGTTGTTCCTTCAGCTAATGCAGCTGCCATAATCAAGTTTTCTGTCGCACCCACACTTGGGAAATCTAAATAGATTTTTGCGCCCTGCAGACGGCCTTCCACTTCCGCTTCAATAAAGCCGTTGCCTACTTTGATTTTTGCACCCATTGCTTCAAAGCCTTTTAAATGCTGGTCAATCGGTCTTGAACCGATAGCGCAGCCGCCCGGAAGCGCTACTCTTGAATGACCCGTACGGGCTAATAGAGGGCCCATTACAAGCACTGACGCGCGCATTTTACGCACATATTCAAAAGGTGCTTCTGTTTCTAAAGCGTAAGAAGCGTTTACCGTAACTTCATTATTCTCAAAATGCACATCTGCTCCTAAATGACGCAACACTTCATTAATTGTATATACATCGGAGAGCGTAGGTACATCACATATTACGCTTTTTTCTTCACTTGCTAATAAAGATGCAGCGATAACAGGTAAAACGGCATTTTTTGCTCCTTCAACTTTCACTGTGCCGTTTAACTTCTGACCGCCGCGGACGATGATTTTTTCCAAGGTATTCCCCTCCGCGTCCCTATATTCTCTATATTAATATTCAGTTGTCACGATTGGTGTGCCAACCGTAACGGTATGTTTTTCGCCCATTCCCGCACTTCTAAGCGCAATTTGCACATTCATCTTATGTTTAGATGTCATGATGTAATCTGTCCACTTATATGTAAATGCAGAAACAGAAACGAAATGAGGCTCAACTACATGTTCAACTGGACTTGCTTCAAATTCTTTCATGAGCTGTTCTGCTTTTTTTTGCAAAACAATACTCATATTATCATTTAAATGACCCTTTAGACAAGTAAAAATAAATACTTTATTTTGAAATATGTCATGTGCCTGCCGTTCAAACTGTTCATATGTATCATTCCAGTTTTCCGGTTGCTCCGGGCTCATTTGCTCATATAATAAATACGAAGTTGGGTTCTGGTTTTTGAGGGTAGTGACGAGCTGCAGTTTAAAAGTTGTATGATTTTTTTTGTCAGAATACGTGCCGACAGCCTTTACAATTTTATCTTCTTGAGCGGTTTCCCACTGATATTGCGGATTCTGCGTCTTCAGTTCTTTCACCTTGTCATCAAATTCACTCAGTGACAGGTTCAGATTTTCTTTCGCATGAAGCGTCCACTCATCTACAGTGACATGCTGCCGCTCCATTCCTTCGGCAATCTGGGCAAGCGGAGACAGCTCACTTGCATGAATGGAATGAAATACCGCAATTAAGGCGCTTAAAAAAACAAAAATCAAGATGATACGGCCTGCTCTTTTTTTCTTCATATCGATCTCTCCCCCTTACTCCCATTTTTGCCGGAGCCGGGGAAAGCGATACATGGAAAACTTCGTCAAAACTCGCCAAACGGGTGAAGAAAAATTGGTTTCTCCCCCAGCGATTCCCTTCATTTCAACTGACGAAACACCTTAAAACAAGTATGGAAGCTGCTTCGAATAGGTAAGATAATCTAAAAAGAAGTCAGCGACTGCCGTTCCGATCGCAATGGTAAGAAGAATAATCAGCAGCCTTGCCTGCACTATTTTTCCTTTTCGGATCAGCGGATCAAAGTTGACGGCCTGTAGCGCCCACCATGTCACCGCAATGCATACCAGATGAACCAGAATGCTGATTGCGGCCTGCTGCCCCAATACATTCACACATTCCATCTCCTTTCATTTTTTCCGCCCCTCATATCCTCTCTTATTATATAAGAAGAAAAGAGAAAGATGATCATTTTCACAGCAGAATTTTTATCCAAAATTAGGGGCAATCCCCGCTTAAATGTCCGTTCTCCCGCATGGTATACTTTTTTGGAAAGGAGATGGGAATATGAATCATTCCTTTTTTCATCCGGAAAAGCAGTATGGAGAATCACTGCCCGTATTTGACCACGAGTGGGAAGCGATAGCATTCTACTATGATTATAGACAGTCTCAAACAGAGGAACTGAAAGAATTATGTCAGTTTTTCAACATTTCTCTTGATTATTCACACGGAAGCCTGAAGAAATTAGAAGCTCTCTACTTCCGCAGCATAAAAGAGCTGCTATTGGCGGACTGGAATCTGCCGATTGACGAATTTGAGAAAATGCTCAGTGTGTATGTCATTGATTGCGCCATTAGACACCATGACGATGCCGAATGGATCGTTAAACCTTATCCGTATACGGACGGCGCCTATACGACGGGCGTGCGAAGAGGAAACAAAACGTGGCACACCGACAACTGCTGTGAACATTTATATCTGCAAAAAGAAGAGGATCATCCGCTTATCGGCGTCTATGAATCTCTTATGCGTTAATATAGAAAAAGAATCCTTCTCAGACAGCCGAGAAGGATTCTTTTTTAGTTTCCTGCAACATCCAATCTGTTTACAGCCCGCTGTAACGCAAGCTCAGCCCGACGAATGTCAGTATCATCTGATCGTTTGTTCAAACGGTCTTCCGCCCGCTTTTTCGCAGCAAGGGCGCGCTCTTTATCAATGCTGTCCGCAGTTTCAGCGGCTTGTGCAAGGATAGTGACCTGATCAGGACGGACTTCTAAAAATCCGCCGCTGACAGCCGCCAAGTCGGTCTGTCCGTCTTTTTTAAGGCGGACAGCGCCGATTTTAAGCGGAGCCACGGTCGGAATATGGCCCGGCAAGATACCGAGATCACCGCTCTCGGCTCTTACGCTTACCATTTCAATATCAGCATCATATACTGGGCCGTCGGGAGTAACGATATTGACTTTAACGGTCTTCATGCTTTTACCCTCCTAGGACCAGATTAAACTTCTACACCCATCTCTTTTGCATTCTCAATGACTTCTTCAATGCGTCCCACAAGACGGAATGCATCTTCCGGAAGATGGTCATATTTACCGGAAAGGATTTCTTTAAAGCCTTTAACTGTTTCTTTAACAGGCACGTAAGAACCCTTTTGTCCCGTAAACTGCTCAGCTACGTGGAAGTTTTGAGAAAGGAAGAACTGGATACGGCGTGCGCGGTGAACGACAAGCTTGTCTTCTTCACCCAATTCATCCATACCGAGAATTGCGATAATATCCTGCAGTTCTTTGTAACGCTGAAGCGTTGACTGAACTTCACGCGCCACCGCATAATGCTCTTCTCCGACAATTTCCGGAGCAAGCGCGCGGGAAGTGGAAGCCAGCGGATCAACCGCAGGGTAGATACCCATTTCAGTTAATTTACGCTCAAGGTTAGTCGTTGCGTCCAAGTGAGCGAACGTCGTCGCCGGAGCCGGATCAGTATAGTCATCGGCAGGCACGTAGATCGCCTGGATAGATGTAACTGAACCAACGTTTGTAGACGTAATACGCTCTTGAAGCTGACCCATTTCTGTCGCAAGCGTCGGCTGATAACCAACCGCAGAAGGCATACGGCCGAGAAGCGCGGAAACCTCTGAACCCGCTTGTGTGAAACGGAAAATGTTATCGATAAAGAACAGTACGTCCTGTCCTTGTTTATCACGGAAATGCTCAGCCATTGTAAGACCAGTCAGTGCTACACGCATACGTGCGCCCGGCGGCTCGTTCATTTGTCCGAAGACCATGGCTGTTTTCTTGATAACGCCTGAATCGCTCATTTCGTAGAAAAGGTCGTTCCCTTCACGAGTACGCTCTCCTACACCGGCGAATACGGAAATACCGCCGTGCTCTTGCGCGATGTTGTTGATTAATTCCTGGATTAATACGGTTTTACCTACACCGGCACCGCCGAACAATCCGATTTTACCGCCCTTGATGTAAGGAGCGAGCAGGTCAACGACCTTAATTCCCGTTTCAAGAATTTCAACCTCAGTTGAAAGCTGATCGAATGAAGGAGCTGATCTGTGGATCGGGTCCTTTTGAGCATCCGCAGGCAGCGGTTCATTTAAATCAATTTTATCTCCCAGTACGTTAAATACGCGTCCGAGAGTCACATCACCGACAGGAACGGAAATCGGAGCACCTGTATCAACTGCTTCCATTCCGCGCTGAATTCCGTCCGTAGATGCCATGGCAATTGTACGGACTGTATCATCGCCTAAATGAAGAGCAACCTCTAGCGTTAGATCGATGCCTACTTCATTTTCGCCTGTAGCTGGCTGTGAAACTTTAATCGCATTATAAATCGCAGGCAAGTGGCCGTCCTCGAAACGTACGTCGACAACCGGTCCAAGCACCTGACTTACGCGTCCTTTCTTCATCGCTATCCCTCCTGACAAAATCTTTCTATTCTAAAGCGGCTGCACCGCCGACAATTTCGGTAATTTCTTGTGTAATCGCCGCTTGACGCGCGCGGTTATATGAAAGCGAAAGTGAATCAATGAGTTCTTTCGCATTATCAGTCGCATTTTTCATCGCTGTCATTCTCGCAGCGTGTTCACTTGCTTTACTGTCAAGAAGCGCGCCGTAAATTAAGCTTTCCGCATATTGAGGAAGCAGCACTTCGAGCACCTCTTCTTCATCCGGTTCGAACTCGTAAGAAGCCGTGCGCTTCCCGCCGCTCGTTCCGAAATCCGTTAAAGGCAGCACTTTTTTCTCCGTCACTTCCTGTGAAATCGCACTGACGAAATGGTTATACACCAAATGCAGTTCATCAAAAGCGCCGTCGATAAACATTTGAACCGTCTGACGGGTCAAATCCTTAATCTGAGCAAAAGTGACCTCGTCGCCAAGCCCTACTAACTCAGACAAAATCGGCATTTCCCGTTTTTTAAAGAAATCGCGGCCGACTCTGCCGATTGCAATCACCGTGTATTCATCTTTAGACTGATGGCGTTCTTGAATGGTGCGGTAAGCGTTTCGCAAAACCGAACTGTTAAACGCACCCGCAAGCCCGCGGTCAGACGTAATGACGAGATACGCCGTCTTTTTCACTTCTCTTGAGACAAGCATCGGGTGTTTCGCGTTTTTCGCGCCTTTTCCGACGTTAAACACAACCTCCTGGATCTTATCCATATACGGAGCAAATGACTTCGCGTTGGTTTCCGCACGGTTCAGCTTCGCAGCGGATACCATCTGCATGGCTTTTGTAATCTGGCTTGTTTTTTTCGTTGACGTGATCCTTGACTTAATATCGCGTAATGAGGCCAAAGATTTCACCACCTTTATTCTTCATTTGCGTAAAAAGAGAGAAAAAGAGAACCTTTTTCTCTCATCTTCTAAGGGTTAGTTGCTTGGTGCAAATGTGCGTTTGAAGCCTTCGATTGCAGCTTTGAAGTCTTCATCAGCAGGAAGGTTTCCTGTTTTCGCAATGCCGTCAAGCAGATCTTTATGGTTTTGATCAAGGTACATGTAGTACTCTTCTTCAAAACGTCTGATATCCGCAACCGGAATATCATCAAGATATCCTTTTGTCAGCGCATAAAGAATGGCTACCTGTTTTTCAACCGGAAGCGGCTTATTCAAGTCTTGTTTCAGCACTTCAACTGTACGCGCACCGCGGTTCAGTTTCGCCTGAGTCGCCTGGTCAAGATCAGATCCGAATTGGGCGAATGCTTCAAGTTCACGGTATGAAGCAAGGTCAAGACGCAATGTTCCCGCTACCTTCTTCATCGCTTTGATTTGGGCTGATCCGCCGACGCGGGATACGGATAATCCGGCATTGATCGCAGGACGCACGCCTGAGAAGAATAAGTCGGATTGAAGGAAAATCTGTCCGTCAGTAATGGAAATGACGTTTGTCGGGATATAAGCGGAGATATCTCCTGCTTGTGTTTCGACGAACGGCAGCGCCGTAATTGATCCTGCGCCTTTAGCGTCACTCAGCTTGGCTGCGCGCTCAAGCAGACGGGAGTGAAGATAGAATACATCCCCAGGGAATGCTTCACGGCCCGGCGGACGGCGAAGAAGCAATGACAGCTCACGGTAAGCGGCCGCTTGTTTGGATAAATCATCATATACGACGAGAACGTGCTTGCCGTTGTACATGAATTCTTCACCCATTGTCACCCCTGCATACGGTGCAAGGTAAAGAAGCGGAGCCGGCTGTGAAGCAGACGCCGTCACGACAATCGTGTAATCAAGCGCGCCATGCTTACGAAGTGTTTCCACCACGCCGCGTACTGTAGATTCTTTTTGACCGATCGCTACATACACACAGATCATGTCTTGGTCTTTTTGGTTTAAGATTGTATCAATCGCAACAGATGTTTTACCTGTCTGACGGTCCCCGATAATCAGCTCACGCTGTCCGCGGCCGATCGGAATTAACGCGTCGATCGCTTTGATACCCGTTTGCAGCGGCTCATGTACCGATTTACGGTCCATTACGCCTGGTGCCTGGCTTTCGATCGGGCGGGTTTTGCTTGTCAGAATCGGGCCCATTCCGTCTACCGGCTGTCCGAGCGGGTTGACGATACGTCCGATTAATTCTTCACCTACAGGAACTTCCATGATGCGGCCCGTTCTTTTGACCTCATCACCTTCACGGATATCTCTGTAAGGTCCTAAGATAACGATACCTACGTTGGATTCTTCAAGGTTTTGAGCCATACCCAAAACGCCGTTTGAAAACTCAACAAGTTCACCGGCCATACAATTGTCAAGGCCGTGCACACGCGCAATACCGTCTCCGACTTGGATGACTGTACCTACGTCATGAACTTCAATTTCAGATTGGTAATTTTGAATTTGCTGCTTTATCAGCGTGCTAATCTCTTCAGCTTTGATGCTCACTTAGGTTTCACCCCTTCTATCGATTTCCTCCGGCAAGTTGACGTTCCATGCGCTCAAGCTTTCCGCTCACGCTTCCGTCATAAATCCGGTTTCCAATGCGGACTTTAATGCCGCCTATTAAATCCGTCTGCACTTCATTTCTGATTCTGAGCGAAGCGATTCCGGCTTTTTTTGCAAACACTTGAGATAATGATAACATTTCCGCTTCTGACAGCGGTTTTACTGAATAAACAACCGCATCCTCCGTCTGGCGGGCCTGATTGGCAAGTTTGATAAACTCGTCTGTGAGATCAGGCACAATCGAAGACCGGCGGCGGTCAATCAGAAGAAAAATCGTATGCAGCACAGACTCAGACAGTGCGCCGAACGATTGCTGAATCAGCTCTTTTTTCTTAGCAGCCGATACCTTCGGATGGCTTAGCACTTCCTGTAATCCGGCTTCGTTCCGGAAAACTTCTTTTAGTACGGTAAGCTCTTCTTCGATTTCATTGATTTGAGAAGTCTCAACGGCAATGTCGAAAAGCGCTGACGCGTATCGTTTAGAGACAGCAGATCCACTCATCGGCTCTCTCCTACCTCTTTAAGATAGTCCTGAATCAGTTTCTCCTGGGCTTGTTCATCAAGCTCTTTTTCGATCACTTTCGATGCGATTAAGACAGAAAGTGATGCGACTTGCTCGCGAAGTGCGGAAACCGCTTGTTCTTTTTCTTTGACAATTTCGGTTCTCGCCGCTTCTTTTAATCTTTCAGACTCGGCGCGCGCAGCCTGGATAATGTCTTCCTTCTGCTTTTCACCCAGTTTTTTCGCATTTTCAATGAGTGATTGTGATTCCTGTTTCGCTTCTTTTAAAAGAACGCGCTGCTCTTCAATCAGCTTCTGCGCTTCTTTATTTCTTTCTTCAGCGGACGTAATTTCGCCGGTGATATGATCTTCACGCTGTTTCATTATATTTAATAGCGGTCCAAGAGCGAATTTCTTGAGAAGCGCTAATAAAACTAACATAGCTAACAATTGGAATAGGATATCTCCGCCGTTAAACGACAGTCCTAATTCAAGAGGTAATTGAGACATCTACTACGGCAACTCCCTTCTGCAGGTTTTCTCTGCTGATAAAAGCCGTTTCAAGACGGCCTGCTTATCAGACATAAAGCAATGGCGAAGGTTCTCTTAGAGTGATCTTCGCCATTTTTAGTTCATATAAGGCTTTTATGCTTAGCCAAAGAACGCTAAGAACGCGATAACGACAGCGATAATTGGAAGGGCCTCAACCAATGCGATACCCATGAACATAAGAGTTCTAAGTTCTTTTCCTGCTTCCGGCTGACGGGCAATTCCCTCTACCGTACGTGAAACAATCAAACCGTTACCAATACCTGCACCAAGTGCACCTAAACCGATTGCAATCGCAGCTGCTATTAAATTCATGAAAAAGTTCCTCCTTTAAAATGTTATCCGAATTGGATATATGATTTTAATGATCATGACTGATTTTGTGTGACATGTACACCATCGTCAGCATCGTAAAGATAAATGCCTGGATGGTACCGATGAACAAGCTGAACGCCTGCCATGCAAGCATCGGAATAATGGCTCCGACTGTGCCGACCAAACCGAGAAAGAAACTGTTTGAGTAGAAATTCGTCGCCAGATTTGCAAGAAGGCCAAGAAGAATTTCCCCGGCGAAAATGTTACCGTAAAGACGAAGTCCGAGTGTCAGCGTATTCGCAAACTCCTCAATGATCTTCATCGGGAACATAAGCGGAACCGGTCTGAGGTAATCCTTAGAATATTCCTTCAAACCTTTCATCTTCACGCCGTAATAGTGTGTTAATGACACGACCATAACGGCTAGAGTCAGAGTAATAGCCGGATCAGCCGTCGGTGATTTCCACCAAAGCTCGTGTCCGACCGTTACAGAAAACGGCAGCCCCAGCATATTTGATACAAATATGTACATCAGCAAGGTTACACCAAGCGCCAAGAAGTTAGCCCCTGTCTTTAAATCCATTGTACTGCCTATAATATTGCGGACAAAATCAACAATCCATTCCATGAAGTTCTGGGCTTTTCCCGGACGGATGGACAGCGTTCTCGTAGTAAGAATCGCAATCAGCAGCACAATCACACTTGCCACAGTAATCATCAGAATGTTTGTCAGATTAAAAGTAAGACCATACAAATCAATAGTTCTGTAATCGTGATTCAATGGGTTTTCACCTCTCTTCCATTGATGAACGTTTGAGCTGAATAATGGAATCTATCATAATGACGGGATAAATTGTCATTAATCCAATAATCACACTTGCCACACTGACTTTGTCGGGATATTTAAAGGCGATAGCCATCGCAAGTATCGCATTGCACCAACGCGCTGCGCTCCCGAGTGATCGTATGGACTTTCCTTTCGCTACGGCCTTGTCAAAAGCATTCATTCTTCTGGTCAAGAGCCACAGATTAAACAAACTGAAAACAGTTCCCAAAAAGAGGCCTAGAAAAACAGTTTTATACGCCGTAAGACCATATCCCAGCAAATAGATTGCCAAGATCACAAATACATATCTCCGTTGTCTGCTGAATGTAAGATTGGGATCGTCCATCAACTATCTGTCTCCTGATGAAAAAGTAATATAATTCCTGGATACGGCATACATGCGGTTAACCCTTTGCAGAAGGCCTTTTTTGTCCCGCAAAAAAACGGCCTGTTCGAAAAAACCACTCATCCTCCTGATGCGGGATGCTGTTTCATTCGCTTAGATAAATCCTCATATAACGGGTTTTTTTGGAGGATTTAAAATGAGGATGGATACTAGAAATGAAAGGAATGAAAACCTTCTCATAATACCCTCGTTTAGCATACAATAGCCCCTAACATGTGTCAATCTGTTTAAAGTTAAAAAACTTTTTATACCGGAAGCATACACAGAATGTTCACAAATTCACCTATAAATGTATGAACTCTCCCCTTTCAGCAAAAATTTGGATAAAAAAAGAAAACCTCTGAATGAGGTTTTCCGATTTATTTTGTTCCGTACAGTCTGTCACCCGCGTCACCGAGACCCGGAACGATATAGCCTTTTTCATTCAGCTTTTCATCCAGGGCCGCGATGTAAATATCAACGTCTGAATGGTGTTTCTGCAGCTCTTCCACGCCTTCAGGAGCCGCTACGAGACACATGAAACGAATGTTTCTCGCCCCGCGTTTTTTCAGGCTGTTTATTGCTTCAACCGCAGAGCCTCCCGTTGCAAGCATCGGGTCCACGACAATAAAATCACGTTCTTCCACATCAGAAGGAAGCTTAACATAGTATTCCACCGGTTTTAAGGTTTCCGGATCACGGTATAATCCGACATGTCCCACTTTGGCCGCAGGGATTAATTTCAGCATGCCGTCAACCATTCCGAGACCCGCTCTCAGGATCGGCACGATACCGAGTTTCTTCCCTGAAATCACTTTGGATGTCGCTGTTTGAACAGGTGTTTTCACTTCCACTTCTTTAAGAGGAAGATCACGTGTAATTTCAAACGCCATCAGTGATGCAACTTCGTCCACAAGGTCTCTGAAATCCTTTGTGCCTGTATTTTCATTCCGAATATATGTCAGCTTATGCTGGATTAAAGGATGATCAAATACGTAAACCTTTCCCATACTGTGTTCAGCTCCTTTTTTGTTGTCCGAGTAACTTTTTCACACTTCTATTGATTCTACAGAAAAAGACAAACAGTTTCAAGAAAATCATAAAAAAAACCCGCCGGATTAGGCTTCCGGCGGATTTCTTCCTTATTAATAGTCCAGTTCTTTATATAAAGGAAACTTTTCAGTCAAGGCAGATACGCGCTGTCTTGCTTCTTCAAGCTTTGCTTTGTCTTCATGATTTTTCAGCGCAAGGCCGATGATGGCGCCGACTTCTTCAAGTGCGTCACCGTCAAATCCGCGGCTTGTCACAGCTGCCGTACCGAGACGGATTCCGCTTGTGACAAACGGTTTTTCCGGATCATAAGGGATCGCGTTTTTATTAGATGTAATGCCGATTTCATCAAGAACATGTTCAGCGACTTTTCCGGTCAGACCGAGAGAACGGAGGTCGACAAGCACGAGGTGGTTATCCGTTCCGCCTGATACGAGCTGAATGCCCTCTTTGGTCAGAGATTCAGCAAGACGCTTCGCGTTCGAGATGACGTTTTGCGCATATGTTTTGAAATCATCTTCAAGCACTTCCCCGAAAGAAACGGCTTTGGCCGCGATGACATGCATAAGCGGTCCGCCTTGGATGCCCGGAAAAATGGATTTATCAATCTTTTTGCCGAACTCTTCACGGCAAAGGATCATTCCTCCGCGCGGTCCGCGAAGTGTTTTGTGAGTCGTTGTCGTTACAAAGTCAGCGTAAGGAACCGGATTCGGATGAAGGCCGGCCGCGACAAGACCCGCGATGTGCGCCATGTCGACCATGAAGTAAGCGCCGACTTCATCAGCGATTTCGCGGAATTTTTTAAAGTCGATCGTGCGGGGATACGCGCTCGCTCCGGCAACGATCAGTTTCGGCTTATGCGCCAGCGCTTTTTCACGCACATCTTCATAATCTATATATTGCGTGTCTTTATCGACACCGTATTCAACAAAGTTGTATTGAACGCCGCTGAAATTAACCGGGCTTCCGTGTGTTAAGTGGCCGCCGTGGGAGAGGTTCATCCCGAGCACCGTGTCGCCGTGCTCTAAAATCGTGAAGTAAACAGCCATGTTCGCCTGAGCGCCTGAGTGCGGCTGAACGTTTACATGCTCAGCTCCGAAAATCTCTTTCGCGCGGTCGCGGGCGATGTCCTCGACGACATCAACGTGCTCACAGCCGCCGTAGTAGCGTTTGCCGGGGTAGCCTTCAGCATATTTGTTTGTTAAAACAGAGCCTTGCGCTTCCATTACCGCTTCCGTCACGAAGTTTTCAGAAGCAATTAATTCGATATTAGTCTGTTGACGCTTACGCTCATTTTTAATGGCGTTAAACACTTGTTGATCTTGTGCAGGTAAATGTTTCATCAGCGAAATCCTCTCCTATCCGTTTCCTGTTCTTTATTTTTACCACCCTTATTGTACATGGTTTTTCAGGTGAATGTAACAGCTTATTTAAAAAAAACACAATATTTAATTGGAAAACACGAACATTATATAGGAAAAGCATTTTCATCATTCGCATTCATAAACGGCGCGAATTCCGCCGATCAGCTTCGGCCTTGTCCGGGCCATCGTCACATGCGCTTCTCCGAGCTCACGGCTTGATATCCGGACAGGGACGGCAACGGGTTTTAAATGCATGCCGATGAACGTATCACCGATGTCAATTCCGGCGTCAGCCTGAATCGATTCAGCGAGCACGGGAGATTGCATCTGCCGGTATGCATATGAAGCCATCGCTCCGCCCGCTTTCGGGACGGGGACGGCTGAAACGATGGGGAGCCTGAACCGCTCGGCCGTTTCCGCCTCAATGACAAGCGCCCTGTTTAAATGCTCGCAGCATTGAAAAGCAAGATGAACACCCGTTTTTTCCTTGAACCGGGCAAGTCCGCCGTAAATCAATTCAGCCCAATCGCCGCTCCCCGCGGTGCCGATCCGGCTTCCGGCGGCTTCACTCGTACTGCACCCGATGACCAGCAGACTGCCGCCCTTAAGTTCGGCCTGTTCTTGAAATTCAGTCAGCATGTCCGTCCATTTTCGCTTCATCTCTTCCATTGTCCAGCACCTCTTACAGATTTTTTTCTTCGTAATCTGCGATTTTGCCGATCCGCCGTTCGTGGCGGCCGCCCGTAAATTCAGTCGTCAGCCAGATTTTTGCGATTTCGCGCGCCAGACCCGGGCCGATGACGCGTTCCCCCATCGCAAGAACATTCGTATCATTGTGTTCCCGCGTCGCTTTTGCGCTGAAGGTGTCATGCGCAAGCGCACAGCGTATTCCTTTTACCTTGTTTGCGGAAATGCTCATGCCGATGCCTGTGCCGCAAATTAAAATTCCCCTGTCAACTTCACCGTTCACCACTTTTTCCGCTACCGGAAAAGCGTAGTCAGAATAATCAACAGAACCGCTGCCGCATTCACAGCCCATATCAATGTATTCAATCTGCAATTCATCCAGCAGACTTTTGATTTCTTCGCGGATATGGACGCCGCCGTGATCTGACGCAATAGCTACTTTCATTCATTTACCTCCTAGGTGTGGCTGGGCGAAGACAGCCCAGTGTGCTTGTCCTTTTTTACGAAATCCGTTGATTTTATTCTACTCTTTCATATTCGTTTTGCAAATGACCTGTTTGCAGATTTTCTGACAGATTACTTGCTTTTTCCGTCAAGCAATTGGTCAGCCAAAAGGGTCAGCAGTTCCTCCAGTTCGTCCCGCGTCCTTTTATAAACATCAAGCGGACCGCCGAACGGGTCAGAAATATCGCCGCTTTTTCCCGTTACGTATTCTTTAATGGTAAATACTTTACCATGACTGTTTCGATATCGGCTTTCGATCAGCTGTTTATGCTGTTCGGTCATCGTCAGCACCAGATCGGCCGTCTCGATATGTTCTTCCGTTAAGGGAGATGAACTGTGATTGAGAGCGATCCGTTTTTCAAACAGCGCTTCCACGGCATGAGCCGACGCTTTTCCGTTCGGGGACGCGAATACTCCGGCAGAGCTTGCGCTGACGTCCAGCCCTTTCGTTACTGCAATGGATTTGAAAAGAGCCTCAGCCATGGGACTGCGGCACGTATTGCCTGTACAAACAAAGATTATTTTCATATCCGTCACCTCTTACTGCCTATTATAAATGAAGAAAAAAGAAACGGCATCTTCGTTTCTTTTTTACTCAGCCCTATATCGGTAAAAGCAGTTTCAGCCCGAATCCGATCAAAATGGCTCCGCCGAGGGCTTCGCTGTAGGAGCCGAGCCATGATTGCACCTTTCTTCCGGCCAAGAGCCCCGCCCATGTTAAAACGGTGCTGAAGATTCCGAACAGCGCAACGGCCAGCATCGGGTTGGAGCCGTTCATCCCGAGGCTGAGCCCGACAGAAAAACTGTCAAGACTGACACCGACCGCGAATAAGAACAGTCCCGAGCCTGCCGGAGATATGAGCGGCCCGTCCGATTGTTTAAACGAAGCGATGATCATTTGCACTCCTAAAATGAAAAGAAGAGACCCGCCGATGTAAACGGCAAGCATCCCCAGAAAACCGGACAGCAGATGCCCGGCCGCCATTCCTGCCAGCGGCATGATGACATGAAACAGCCCGATGACAATTCCTATATGAAAGATTTGTTTTTTCTTCAGCTGAATCATTCCCATTCCGAGCCCGACGGAAAAAGCATCCGTCCCCAAAGCAAATGCCATGATGCTTAAGGAGACAAGCTCCCCGATGAATAGATTCGACATGAAATAAAAAACCCCCTTGGACGTGCCCGCTTGTTTAGCTTATGCATGTCCGAAAAGGGGTAGAACAAGTTAATGGATAACGGTGCCGCCCGCAGCCTTCATCAGCCTGTTCATAATGGCGAGTCCCACTCCGGTGTCCGGAAAGGATTCAGAAATAATCATATCCACTTTTGCATCATCAAAGCTGCGGAGCGCATCGTACAAGGCGGACGCCACTGTTTCAAGGTCGGCGCGCCGGCCGCATACCTTAATAAAATCAGCCTCGTACCTATCGGCATTCTCCTCTGTTGTCAGAATGCCGATCCGTTTTCCCCGGCTTTTATATTCGTCAGCCAGCTCTTGAATTCTCAGAGCGCCGCCGTCGGCAATAGCCATCGGCGCAGAAGGCGCATAGTGTGTATATTTCATACCGGGAGAAATAGGAACCTGATCTTCTTCGGTCAGCCCTTTATCCACAAGAACCGGACCGGCTGCGGATTCAATCTGTTCTTTTGTCACGCCGCCCGGACGAAGCAGCACGGGCTGTTTCCCCGTACAGGACAGAACAGTTGATTCCACTCCGATTCCGGTCGCTCCGCCGTCCACAATGCCGGCAATGCGGCCGTTTAAATCATGAGCCACATGCTCGGCCTTCGTCGGGCTCGGTTTTCCTGATAAATTGGCGCTCGGCGCTGCGATCGGCAGTCCGGCCGAACTGATGAGGGCTAACGCCACCGGATGATCAGGCATTCTGACCGCTACCGTCTCAAGTCCCGCGGTGACACGGGGGGACAGCACGCCGGGCTTACACGGCAAGACCAGAGTCAGCGCGCCCGGCCAAAAAAGCGTCATGAGCTTTTTCGCCGTTTCAGGAATATGGCTGATAAAACGATCAAGCTGGCTGATGTCAGATATATGCACAATCA
Source organism: Bacillus sp. CIS52 (assembly GCF_053545315.1). Taxonomy (NCBI): domain Bacteria; kingdom Bacillati; phylum Bacillota; class Bacilli; order Caryophanales; family Bacillaceae; genus Bacillus; species Bacillus sp. CIS52. The sequence continues at coordinate 1,404,018 of NZ_JBIUFR010000001.1, read as the reverse complement.
GCGGATTATCGCTCGGCCTTCCTTTCGCCTCATAAATTTTCGTTACGGCTTCCGTATTTTCAGCGTTAGCGCCCAGTCCGTAAACGGTTTCTGTCGGAAAAGCCACAACTTCATTCTGCCGGAGCAATTCCGCGGCTTGTGTAATCTGGGGATCGGTTGTGGATAATTTTGCGGAAGAATCCACAAACCATCTTCTTGTTTTCATGTATAACCAAACTCCTTATTTTAAAGCGGTAAAACTTTATTTTCTCTCATGTATTCCTTTTGAAAGTATAAAAGATGTCCTTTAATAAAACAAGTGTTATCCACAAACTGTGGACAACACTTTTCGATAAGTGGATAACTTTGTGCATAAGTGAGGTTATGCAGAGGTTTTCACCATCAAAAACGAACCTTCTGTGCATAACGAATTGCGGAAATGCTCGGACGTATACAGTTCATCAGGCACATCGGCGCATTCTTCAAATCCCATCACACTCAGAAATTCAGCAGATGAGGGCTGATTGGCGACTAAGTAGACATCTTGAATTTCATGTTTTTTGCACAGCACATCCATACTTTGAAACAGCGTAACGATATGGCTTTGGTTCAGCCTGTCCGACATAACGAGTGAACGGAGAAGCCCTTTTCCGCCGCTGAATTTTTCGATCCCGAGACAGGCGGCAATCTCTTTCTCACTGTCCTCCAGCATGATAAACCGGCTGATCTGCTGATCGATTTCCGCATGTGCCGTATCAGCCTTTTTCAAAAAGGCCTCCAGCGCCTCCGTATCTTGATCTCTTGCCACTCTCAGCTGATAAAACATATCTTTCCCCTCCGTTTCGATCAACTCTTTCTTCCAATCTATGAATCGAATCCGGATTTATGCCTTTTTGCTTCAGGAAAACAGATCTGAAATCCAATCGACGAGGAAAAACTTCACTTCTGTATCATCGTCATCTTTATTTTCTTTCTTCGCTTTATCAGCTTTCGCTTTGACGTCATCCATCACTTTTTCTGTCTGTTTTTTCGTTTCTTCCTGCTTCTGTCCGCCGTCTTCCTGATCTTTCACCGCTTCACCGTTTGAGAAATCAAGGAAGCACAGCGGCGGAAACAAGACGCACCACCAGTTGGCGCCCTCGCCATTGCCGAGGGTAATTAAAATCGCTTCATATTTTCCGGCCGGATAGACCATATTGCCGTAAAGCTTTGTCGGAAACGAAATTTTATTGAATTCAACTGAAACGGATTGATGCGCACCTTTTTCTTTCATTGTTTGTTTGGCGATTTCTTTAATTTCAGGAAGCTTTGAACGGATGAGCCGCCGCGCTTCTTCAATAGAAGTGATATCTTTCACCCAGCCTGTGATTTCCTTGTTTACAGCATCTCTGATCTGGCGCTTGAGCTTTTGATCCTCATCTTTATCACTGTTGGCTAAGATCCGAAGCCGTATCGCTTCATCCGGTATGACAACGGGCTCATTGGCTGACGCCCGTGCCGTTTCTTCTTTCGTCAAGCCCGCAAGCGCTCCTGATAATAAAAGAAAAATATATATGCAGATCATCATTGTCTGTTTCATCGGTCCCCACCGTTCCTCTCCGTGCTTTTTTATCTAGTCTCATTATGGACATGACCGAAAAGGTTTAAACCGGCGGGAAGAAAAAAATCTAGCAAGCTGATAATCTGCATTGACAGACTCAGAATATGGTACGATATTATTTTGATAGGAGGGTTTTAGATGAAATATAATTACACCGTGCTGCTGTCGGCGGCATGTATGTCTGTCATTTATTCTATTTTGTATGTTCATCAATTTATTTTCGCGGCTTTCATTTCGATGGCATTTTATTTTTTGTTTCCCTATTTGATTTTTGCGCTGCCGCTTCAATACTTTTTGAATAAAAAGCCGAAGAGATTCCATCCGCTTTATTTCCTTTATTATTTAGGAACGTCATTTGTCGCAAACGGGATCATCTTCGGTCTGTTGCAGCCGTCAGGCCAATCTCTGTTTTCTAATTCGGCCTTTTATATTTTTGCGGTTTTAACAGCCGCCGTCTATTGGGTGTGGGATTCCGTATTGCTGCAAAGACAAAGTCCGGCTACAGAAGCGTAATCAGCAGACAGACGGCTGAAGGCAGAGCGGCGCAAAAGAAAACGGCTGCCATCTTTAAACGGGCGTGCCGGCCTTCTTTTGTTTCAGAATGATAATTGGCCCGCTGTTCTGCTCCGCTTACGGCCAACCCGGAAACGATGATCGCTGTGATGATAAGAACGGCCGTAACGGCACCGAAAATGCCGTCAAAGCCAAACGGCAGAACAAACCCCGCCGCATAAGCTGCGGCGGCCAGTATACATCCGAAAGCAAATGCTTTTTTCAAGGCGGATACCCCTTTCATTTTCTTTCCATTGTAACAAAAGCCTGCCGTGTGCGTCACCGGCAGGCTTTTTTCATGATGTGATGACCGCGGATACGGTTCTGTCTTTTCCATTGATGTCCTTTATGACTTCCACTTCCGCATTCGGAAAGGAATGACGGAACAGGTCTTTCACGGCTTTTCCCTGATTATATCCGATTTCAAAGACGACAAGCGCTTTATCTTTCATGACAAGAGGCAGCTCCTCCATAAACCGCTTGTAGAATTTTAAACCGTCTCCGCCGTCCGTAAGAGCATGAAGCGGCTCATGAAAACGGACGATATCGGATAACTCCGCCATCTCTTCTTCAGAAATATACGGCGGGTTGGACACAATAATATCCGATTTTATTCCTGATGAAATAAAAGGAGTCAACAGATCTCCCTGCAAAAAGCGGACGTCCGCTCCGAGGTTTTGCGCATTTCTTTCCGCCACCTGAAGCGCTTCTTTTGAAATGTCCGAAGCCGATACTGAAAAATGTCCGCATTCAAGCGCAAGCGTCACTGCAATGGCTCCGCTCCCCGTTCCGATATCAATTACATTCAGGCGTTCTCCCTCAGAAAACACCCGCTTCTGTCTGTCCAGCAGATGAAAGACGACTTCTTCCGTTTCCGGACGCGGAATGAGAACATCGTCATTCACAAAGAATTCCCTGCCGTAAAACTGTTCTTTCCCGATAATATATTGAATCGGAATGCCTTCTTTATGCATTTCCACATGCCGTCTGAAACGGTATAGCTCATCCTCGCCGACAGGCTCCTGCAGACTTGCGAGAAGCTTGCTCCGATCCATTCCCGTATCATTTAACAGCAGCAGCTCGGCCGCGTTTTTTTCTCTTCCCGCTTCGGTTAAATAAGAAGAAGCCCAGCTTAGGGCTTCAAAAATGGTCTTCATCTTAATTTTCCGCCTGCTGGAGCTTGCTTGACTGGTCTTCTACGATTAACGCTTCAACCACTTCATCAAGCTTCCCTTCAAGGATTTGGTCCAGCTTTTGAATCGTCAGTCCGATGCGGTGATCCGTCACACGGTTTTGCGGGAAATTGTATGTGCGGATACGTTCAGAACGGTCGCCTGAACCGACGGCTGATTTGCGTGTCTGATCATATTCAGCCTGGGCTTCCTGCTGGAATTTGTCATAGATTCTGGCGCGGAGCACCTTCATCGCTTTTTCTTTGTTTTTAATCTGAGATTTTTCATCCTGACAGGATACGACGACACCCGTCGGCAAATGCGTCAGGCGTACGGCCGACATTGTCGTGTTTACGCTCTGTCCGCCCGGTCCGCTTGATGCGAATGTATCGACGCGGATATCCTTTTCATGGATGTCCACTTCTACTTCTTCCGCTTCCGGAAGACACGCCACCGTCGCCGTAGACGTATGAATGCGGCCGCCTGATTCCGTTTCCGGCACCCGCTGCACGCGGTGCGCCCCATTCTCATACTTCAGCTTGGAGTACGCGCCTTTTCCCGTAATCATAAAGATGATTTCCTTGTAACCGCCCGTTCCGGTCACGTTTGCTTCCATGACTTCGGTCTTCCAGCCTTGGATTTCGGCATAGCGGGAGTACATTCTGTAGAGATTTCCCGCAAACAGCGCGGCTTCTTCTCCGCCCGCTGCGCCGCGGATCTCCATGATTACGTTTTTGTCATCGTTCGGGTCTTTCGGGATGAGGAGCACTTTCAAACGCTCTGATAAGGTTTCGGTCTCTCCCTGCAGCTCGGAGATTTCTTCCTTCACCATTTCTCTCATATCGGCATCAAGCTTATCCTCAAGCATTGCTTTCGCATCGGCAAGCTGTTCTGATGCGTCTCTGTATTGTCTATAGACTTCAACAGTTTCCTGTATATCAGATTGCTCTTTCGAATATTCTCTAAGCTTTTTCGGATCGTTGACCACTTCCGGATCACTTAAAAGCTCATTTAATTTTTCGTATCGTTGTTCAATTGACTGTAAACGGTCTAACACGGTCTTCACCTCTGTTTTCCTGTGCGTAACATTCTCATTATAGTATAGGGCTTATCACCAGTCAAAAGCAATCGGCCTCTGCTATACTGAAACAAAAAAGGAGGAGCGGATATGCTGAAATCCATCCACCATATAGCAATCATATGCTCTGATTATGAAAAGTCGAAAGCTTTTTACACCGAAACGCTCGGTTTCGGCATTATAAAAGAAACCTATCGAAAGGAGCGCGGGTCTTATAAACTCGATCTGGCGCTGGACGGCACATATGTGATTGAATTGTTTTCCTTTCCCGATCCGCCCGAGCGGCCGACCCGTCCTGAAGCAGCAGGTCTCCGGCACCTCGCCTTCACTGTAAACGATCTTGAAGCGGCTGTCAGGGAGTTAAAGGAAAAGGGCATCGACACAGAACCGGTCAGAACCGATCCGCTGACGGGGAAACGCTTTACCTTTTTCTTCGATCCCGACAAGCTTCCGCTGGAATTGTATGAAGCGTAACGTTTTTTGAAGAAATGTTGCTTTCTTTGGCGAATTCCTTCTTGTTTTGTCTAACATGAAGGGAACGCCGCCTCATGGTCGAATACCTAGCTAAAAAGGAGGTATGTGATCATGAATACAAACATGGCCGCGAAAGAACTCGGTGTCTCCGCAAAAACGGTGCAAAGGTGGGTCAAGCAGCTGAATCTTCCGGCTGAACGAAATGAGCTCGGGCATTATTCCTTTACGCCTGAGGACCTTGATGTACTGAAATCGGTCAAACGGCAAATTTCTGAAGGCACTGCTCTGCTGGACGTGCAAGTGCCCCGGCAGCCGAAAAAACGGACGGGCTTTATTTTGCAGCGGCCGAAAACCAGCGGCGGCGCCGAACAAAGGTTGGCAGAGCTGGAACGTAAACTGGATATTCTCACGAAAGAGAAACAGGACGGGAACCAACTGCTATCAAGAATAGCTGAGCTGGAACGCCAGCTCAAACAAAAGGCGGATGAAGGTGTGTCTTATCAGCTTCTACAGCACAGACGGGAAATCGACGACCTCAATGCCGAATTGCAGACATTGGCCTCCCGCATCCAGGAACTTGCCCAGACAGCTCCCCTCTCAGAAACAGCCGCTTCTTCAGAACATAAGAAACCCAGAAAAAAAACGAGATTTTCGCCTTTTAAATTTCAATTCTAATTAAAAAAGCTCCCTGAAGCAGGGAGCTTTTCATTATGCAGTCAGCGCAATGATGATCGGCAGTGAGATTAGAGATAAAATCGCACTGATCACGAACGCAGACGCAGTTTCTTCCTCTTGTTTTTCGAAACGTGTGGCAATCATCGCCGCTACCGCAGATCCAGGGAATGCAACAAGCAATACCGCTTTTGTGATCTGGTCAGCCGGAAGTCCGACTGCAAGAGCGATCAAGTACATCAGTGCAGGCTGAACGGCAACTTTTAACAAAGCGATACCGAAAGCCGGCACACTGAGCTTGATGTTGCGGATACCGACAGTTACACCGACGGCGAAGAGCGCAACACCTGATGTTGTGCTTCCGAGCTGCTCAAGCATTTTATCGCCGAGCTCAGGAAGACTTACACCGAACAGCACAAGGATGATACTGATGAGCGGTGCAGCCGCAAGCGGTTCGGAAAGACCGTGAAGAATAGACTTACCAGTCATTTTCCAGAAATTCTCATTTTCACTGTCTTGCTTCTTAGATGACTCACCGACAGTAGCGATAATGATCGCAATCGGATCAAGCATAGCGTTAACCACGATACCCGTTACGGCAATAGGAATCGCTACTTCGTTTGCGCCGAATAAGCTTCCGAGTACAGGAATACCCATAAATGCAAATGTCGGCTGTGCTGAGTTTAAAGAAAATACAGATGAGTTCGTTAAATCATACTTAAAGATGAATTTACAAACCAGCAGAATGACGATATAGAATCCGACGATCCCGATGATCAAAGCGATCATTAAAGGAACCTGTGTTAAAAACGCACTTCTTGAAGTGGTTAAAATACTGGCGATAAAATGCGCCGGAAGCGCGTACTTCGTAACTAAGGTACTTACCCCTTTTGCTGACTTCGCGTCATAACTTCCGAAGCGACCTGCGAACCAACCCAGCACGATCACGAAAAAGATCGGTGCCAGGAGGATTAAAATATCTAAGAAGCTCAAAATATTCTCCTCCAAATCCTTAATGTCCGTATACTTTAGCCTTTATATAAAAGCTTTCCCTCGGACTGTAAAATTAATCGTAAAATTATTTAGCTACAACTTGTTTGTATTGCGGTTTCCACATTGCATCAAGAACGGCTTGTTCTACATTTTCAGGAATGCGGTTTGCCACGCCTTCTTTAATTGCAGTTTCTGCTACGGCGATCGCAACTTTAATTGAAACTTCTTGTAAGTCGCTCATGCTCGGCAGAAGACCTGCACCCGGTGTTTCAAAATCAACGCTTTCTGCGATTGCGTCAGCAGTTGCCGCAAACATTGCAGGAGTAATCACTTTCGCTTCTACAACGATTGAACCGAGGCCAAGTCCAGGGAACGCGAATGCGTTGTTAGATTGTCCGATTTCATGAGAAACGCCATTGTACTCAACATTGTCAAACGGGCTTCCTGTTGCCACAAGAACTTTACCGTCAGTCCATTTGAAAAGATCGCTAGGAACGGCTTCAGCAAGCGGTGTCGGGTTAGACATCGGCATGATGACCGGACGCTCAACATGTTTTGCCATTTCTTTTACGATTTCTTCACTGAATGCGCCGCTTTGGCCTGAAGTACCGATTAAGATCGTCGGTTTTGCTTGACGGATCACTTCAATGAAAGGAATTTGTCCATTTTCATCGCGTTTCCAATCTTTAATTTCTTCAGCTGTGCGCAGGTACGGCTCTTGGAAATCAAGAATGTTTTCCATACCTTCAACTAACAGGCCTCTGTAGTCCATTGTGTAGAATGCTTTGTTGGCTTCTTCTTCAGAAAGACCGGCAAGCACCATAGTGTCGCGGATTTGGTCAGCGATTCCGATTCCGGCAGATCCCGCACCGAAGACAACCACACGCTGATCTTTAATAGAAGCACCTGTTTTCTTCATAGCTGCAAGCACACCTGCAAGCGTAATCGCACCAGTACCTTGAATATCATCGTTGAAAGTAAGAATTTCATGATTGTATTTCTTCATGATATTGCGCGCGTTTTTGTTTCCAAGGTCTTCCCAGTGAAGAAGAGCTTTAGGGAAATATTTAAGCGCAGCTTTTACATAAGCGTCAATGAAAGCTTCGTAACGTTCGCCTTGGATACGTTCATGGCGGTTACCGATGTATAAAGGATCGTTCAGAAGTTTTTCATTGTTCGTACCGACGTCAAGAACGACAGGAATAACACGGCTTGGATCAATACCGGCAGCGGCTGTGTATACAGCTAATTTACCGATGGCGATGTTAATTCCGCCTACACCCCAGTCACCGATTCCGAGGATGCTTTCTGAGTCTGTCGCAACGATCAGATCAATATCGCCGGCAGTGGCATGAAGGTTTTCAAATGCTTCTTCAATGCCTTCCACATTGTCGATAGAAAGGTAAATCCCTTGAGGTCTTCTGTACTCATGGCTGTATTCTTGAATCGCTTCACCTACAGTCGGTGTGTAAACAACCGGCAGCATTTCGCGAAGATGGTTTTGAAGCAATTTAAAGAAAAGAACTTCGTTACGGTTTTGCAAATCATTCAAATATACGTTTTGGCGAAGGCGGTCCGGCTGAGCCTGAAACTGCTCGTATGCGCGTTTAGCCTGTTCATCAAGAGACAGAATTGTCGGAGGAAGCAGCCCGTCTAATCCAAGGCTTTTTCTTTCCTCTGCTGAAAACGCAACGCCTTTATTTAAAGTAGGGATAGATAGAACTTCTTTTCCTCTTAAAGTAGTTTCTAAGTTGCCTTCCTTCGTTACTTTAATATTATTCAAGAAAATCTCCTTCTTTCTTCAAATAGTTAACAAAGTTAAGTAATTACCCAATTTGGTTAATGTGATCGCGATCTGCTATATCTTTTTTTGACAATTATTCGAACAATGTCTCATAACTATTTACATTACTTAGTCATTTTATGCCTGTAAAAATGAAAATTCAAGAGATGAAAATTACTTAATTTTTTCATACTCTTTTTTAAGTTATTTAACTACAATATTTGAAAAAACGTCAAAAAAACACCGGAAGTTTTACCGATGTTTTCATGAAAAGGGTTATTTATCAGTCTGTTTTTTCGGCACTTCGTGATGATGCCTGCATCTCGCTTCGTATGACTCTGATGCGCCGACTAAAATGACCGGGTCATCATAGGAAGCGGGCTTCCCGTCAATTAAACGCTGCGTACGGCTTGCCGGCGACCCGCAGACAGAGCATACCGCCTGCAGCTTCGTTACCGATTCGGCAACCGCCATCAGATTCGGCACAACGCCGAACGGCTCTCCGCGGAAATCCATATCAAGTCCGGCCGCGATGACACGATAGCCTTTATCGGCAAGCCGGGATAAGTCGTCAATGATCGATTCGCCGAAAAACTGCACTTCATCTACCGCGATGACGTCCGTGCTTTCACTGATATGATCCCATATTTCAGCCGAAGACGAGATGACGTGGCTTGTCATGGATGTGCCATTGTGAGAAACGACAGCTTCCTCACTGTAGCGATTATCAATGGCAGGTTTGAATACCTTAACCTCCTGCTTCGCATATGTCGCTCTTTTCACTCTGCGGATCAGCTCTTCTGATTTCCCAGAGAACATGCTGCCGCATATCAGCTCAAGCCATCCGCTTTGCTTCATTATGTACATAGGCTATCCGCTCCCCTTTTTTCCTGTTTATAGACATAAAAAACAGGCAAGAAGCAATTCTTGCCTGCCTGTAAAATCTATTATTACTTAAGACCGTATTTTTTGTTAAAGCGATCAACACGACCATCAGCAGAAGCGAATTTTTGACGTCCAGTGTAGAATGGGTGGCATTCAGAGCAAATCTCAACGCGTACCTCTTCTTTTACTGAGCCTGTTTCAAATTCATTTCCGCAAGCGCATTTAACTGTTGCTTTTTTGAAATTAGGATGAATTCCTGCTTTCATTGTATCCATCTCCTTCCGCCCTGAATCCCATGTGGAAACAGAGTTATTATTCCGGAGCGAATCCGGAACGCATATGAGAGAATTATATCAGTCATTTACTGCATTTGCAAATACATTTTTTATCAGCGGCGGGCTGATGATGACAGGTTCGCCTGCTTCCATTCTTGGTTGATCAGATCGAAGAATTCCTGATTCGTTTTCGTTTTTTTCATTTTTCTCATAAACTTCTCTGCGAAGTCCGGAGAATCAGACATCGACTTGCGGATCGCCCATAAACGGTCAAGATGCTCTTTCGGCACGAGCAGCTCTTCTTTCCGTGTGCCGGAGCGGCGGATATCGATCGCCGGGAAAATCCGTCTTTCCGCAAGAGAACGGTCAAGGTGGAGCTCCATGTTGCCCGTTCCTTTAAATTCTTCATAGATGACGTCATCCATCCGGGAGCCCGTGTCTACGAGTGCCGTCGCTAAAATGGTCAGGCTGCCGCCCTCTTCAATGTTTCTCGCGGCACCGAAAAAGCGCTTCGGACGATGGAATGCAGCCGGGTCAATACCGCCGGAAAGCGTACGTCCGCTTGGCGGGATAACGAGGTTGTAGGCGCGTGCCAGGCGGGTAATGCTGTCCATCAGGATGATAACGTCTTTTTTGTGTTCAACGAGACGCATCGCCCGTTCAAGCACAAGCTCCGCTACCTTGATGTGATTTTCCGGCACTTCATCAAACGTGGAGCTGACGACATCGCCCGCTACGGAACGTTCGATATCCGTTACTTCTTCCGGTCTTTCATCAATTAAGAGCACGATCAATTCAGCGTCAGGCTGATTTGTCGTAATGCTGTTAGCGATTTCTTTTAACAGCATGGTTTTACCGGCTTTCGGCGGCGCAACGATCAGACCGCGCTGGCCGAAACCGACAGGAGCCATCATATCGAGAATCCGTGTTGAGAGATAATTCGGTTTCGTCTCAAGCACCATTTGGCGGTCGGGATAAAGCGGAGTCAGCGCAGGAAAATGAACGCGCTCCTTCGCGGATTCCGGATCATCGCCATTTACCGCTTCAACGTGCAAAAGTCCGTAATAGCGTTCGTTCTCTTTCGGCGGGCGCACCTTGCCGGAAACTTTGTCACCGTTTCTTAAATCAAAGCGGCGGATCTGGGAAGCAGAAATGTAGATATCTTCTGAGCTTGGCGAGTAATTAATCGGTCTGAGGAAGCCGAACCCTTCCGATTGGATGATTTCGAGCACGCCTTCCATAAACAGAAGATCCTCCTGCTCGGCGTTGGCTTTCAGTATGGCAAAGATTAATTCTTTTTTGGTCAGTTTGCTGTAATAGGAGATTTTATAATGTCTTGCCAGTTCGTACAGTTCTTTTAATTTCATATTTTCCAAAGAGGAAATAGATACGTCTTTCATAAAAAACACCACGCTTTTCATAGTCAATGTATTGCTGTTTTCATTCAAATCGGCTGCTTTGCATGATTCCGCCAAAGCACATTCTTTTATAAAACATTCAGGAACTTCTATCGGTAACACTTCCACCCATGATCGGCGCTTTTTTTAAAAAGGATTGTCTTAATGAGTTTTGAAGGAAGCGAGGACAAAAACTTGAGAAGATCAATATTTATATCGTCTGTATGCGGTAGAATTTGAAAATTTCCCAGTACTCAAAAGAAGGAATGACACAGAAAAATCGCAGCACTCTTTATTTTTACCTCATTTTAAAAAATTATTCAACTTAAATAATGCTTTGACATATAAATGATAGGGTTGACTCTTTTTTGCAAAAGAAAAGCGGGACGGAAAGTCCCGCTTTTTTCTCTATTTATGGCCGGATCACAAGATTTGGTTTTTTCTTCAGGCTGTGTCTTCCGTCAACGAATCGGACTGTTCCTGATTTCGCCCGGATAACCAGACTTTCGGTCGTGCCGACTGTGCCTTTGAACTGAACGCCTTTCAAAAGCTCTCCGTCCGTTACGCCCGTTGCCGCAAAAATGGCGTCGTCTCCCCTCACAAGGTCCTCCATCCGGAGCACTTTGGATACATCAAGGCCCATCCGCTCACAGCGGGCTTGCTCTTCCGCACTTTGCGGCAGAAGCCTGCCGATGATTTCACCGCCGAGCGCTTTTAACGCAACGGCAGACAGCACGCCTTCTGGTGCCCCGCCTGAGCCGAAGAGAATGTCTACGCCCGTATGGTCAAAGGCCGTATTGATGGCGCCCGCGACATCACCGTCGTTGATCAGTTTGATTCTGGCGCCGGCCTCACGCAATTCAGAGATGATTCTTTCATGTCTGTCGCGATATAAAATGGTTGCCACGACATCTTCAATGTCTTTGTTTTTCGCTTTCGCAACAGCTTTTAAGTTATCAATGACAGGAGCTTCGATGTCGATGCAGCCTACCGCTTCAGGTCCGACCGCAATTTTTTCCATATACATATCAGGAGCGTTCAGCAGTGTTCCATGGTCAGCGACCGCGATCACCGTCAGCGCATTCCAGCCGCCGCTGGCTACGATGTTAGTGCCTTCAAGAGGATCGACGGCGACATCGACGCGGGGGCCGTATCCGTTTCCGAGCTTTTCGCCGATGTAAAGCATCGGGGCTTCGTCCATCTCGCCTTCCCCGATAACGACCGTGCCTTTCATCGGCACCGTGTCAAACACGTCACGCATGGCGCTTGTCGCCGCATCATCGGCTTCATCCTTTTTCCCGCGGCCCATCCATCTGGCAGATGCTAAAGCCGCCGCTTCAGTAACCCGAACCAATTCCATTGATAAGCTTCTTTCCATTTCAACACGATCTCCTCTCAAAAGTCCGCATTTCTATGAATTTTGGAGCTGTTCTATCTCTTCGTCCGTCAGCCTCTGCCGCCAGATTGTGGCGCCCAGACCTTCGAGTTTTTTCTCAAGATTGCTGTAGCCGCGGTCCAAATGCTCAAGACCGGTAATTTCCGTTACGCCGTCGGCCATCAGCCCTGCTACGACCAGACAAGCGCCTGCACGCAGATCGCTCGCCTTTACTTTTGCGCCCTGCAGCTCTGCCGGACCGGTGATAATCGCCGACCTGCCTTCCACTTTCATGTTGGCCCCCATCCGTCTCAGCTCATCAATATGCTTAAATCTGGCCGAGTAGATGGTGTCAGTCACGACACTCGTGCCTCCCGCTCTCGTTAACAAAGATGTCATCGGCTGCTGAAGGTCAGTCGGGAATCCCGGGTAAACAAGCGTTTTTACGTCGACCGGTTTTATCTGCTTCTGCCCGCCGAGCATAAGAAGCTGGTCGTCACTCGTCTCGATGTGAAAACCCATTTCCCTGAGCTTCGCCGTCAAAGACTCCAGATGGGTCGGTATGACATTATCAATAATGACTTCTTTCCCCATCGCCGCGCCGGCGATCATAAAGGTGCCCGCCTCAATTCTGTCCGGGATGATGGTATGTCTGCACCCGTGCAGCTCTTTCACGCCGTCGATTCTGATCACATTGGTTCCCGCGCCTTTTATCTTTGCGCCCATGCTGGTGAGCAGTGTGGCAACATCAATAATCTCAGGTTCCTTGGCGGCGTTTTCTATCACGGTTTTTCCTTCAGCGAGCACAGCGGCAAGCATGATATTGATCGTCGCCCCGACGCTGACGACGTCTAAATAAATCCGTGCGCCTCTCAGCCTTTCGGCGCGCAGATAAATCGCGCCTTGTTCATTGGTGACTTCAGCCCCAAGCGCCTCAAACCCTTTTATATGCTGGTCAATCGGCCGAGGCCCGAGATGGCACCCGCCCGGCAGTCCGATGACCGCCTGTTTGAAGCGGCCGAGCATCGCGCCCATTAAATAATAAGAAGCGCGGAGTTTTTTCACTTTGCCGTTGGGAAGCGGCATGCTGATCATCGGTGAAGGGTCCACGACCATTTCTCCTTTTTCAAAATGGACGTTTCCGCCGATTTCTTTCAGCAGGTCACGCAGCGTTTCAATATCTGAGATCTCCGGAAGCCCTTCGATCGTTACTTCGGAATTTGCCAGAATGGTTGCGGGTATCAATGCGACGGCGCTGTTTTTCGCACCGCTGATATGTACGGTTCCGTTTAACGGATCGCCGCCGGCAATATTCAACTTTTCCATGATAGTCTCCTTCCATAAGAAGATAGCTGCGGAGCATAAATAAAATGGCATTTTATTCTGTCTCTGCAAATAAAGCTCTTGTCCAAAATGTAGCCAATTCGAAGAGAAAGAATACAAGGACATTATAAAATAACAGGAAGAAAATAGCGAAGCTTTACGGGGCATTTTTTACACAGGATGCACAGAGACCCGCCGGGTTCACATTCCGGGGAACTTTGATATGAAGGCCCGCCGTCAAACAGGAAATAGGGTGCGGCAAACGGATGCAACCGGTTTGCCGCCCATTACACCCTTATTTATTCCAGTCTGCCAAAAATTGCTCAATGCCTTTATCCGTTAACGGATGTTTTGTCAGCTGGTGAATGACTTTCAGCGGCATCGTACCGATATGTGCACCGCGCAAAGCCGCTTCAGTCACGTGCTGCGCATGACGGATGGAAGCTGCGATGATTTGTGTATCAATGTCATGAAGGTCAAAAATCTGTCTTACTTCTGAAATCAGGTCAAGGCCGTTATGGCCGATATCATCCAGGCGGCCTAAGAACGGAGATACATAAGTCGCTCCGGCTCTTGCGGCTAAAAGCGCCTGGTTGGCGCTGAAGATGAGCGTTACGTTTGTTTTTATGTTCAGGTCGCTCAGCGCTTTTACGGCTTTTAACCCTTCAGACGTCATTGGGATTTTCACCGTGATATTCGGCGCGATTTTCGCCAGTTCTTTACCTTCTTCAATCATTTCTTCAGCATTCAGGGAAATGACTTCTGCGCTTACTGATCCGCTCACGACTTCCGTAATTTCACGAAGTCTGTCATGGAAAGTCACGTCAGCTTCTTTTGCTACTAAACTAGGGTTTGTCGTCACTCCGGCAAGAACGCCAAGTTCGTAAGCTTCTTTAATCTCGTCAATGTTTGCTGTATCAATGAAAAATAACATAAGGAAAGCCTCCCCAGTAATAAGTTTTCAGAACTGTAAAACATGATTGCGCTTTCTAAAGGTAAGACATAAAACCGCCTGTCAATGCTGTCAGGCGGTTTATGGATGTTACACCGGATTAAGCTTGGTTTGAAGAACCGAACTCACGCATTTTACCGATAACCGTTTCTTTGATCGCTTCACGAGCAGGTCCAAGATATTTACGAGGATCGTATTCGTCCGGCTTAGCTGCCAATGTTTCGCGGACAGCTTTTGCAGAAGAAATTTGGTTTTCAGTGTTTACGTTGATTTTAGCCGTACCAAGTGAGATTGATTTTTTAATGTCGGCAGTCGGAATTCCTGTACCGCCGTGAAGTACTAACGGAAGGCCGGTTGATTTGCCGATGTCTTCCATTTCTTTGAAACCGAGGTTCGGTTCGCCTTTGTAAGGGCCGTGAACAGAACCTAATGCAGGTGCAAGGCAGTCGATGCCAGTGCGCTCTACAAGTTCTTGACACTCTTTAGGGTCAGCATAGATTACGCCTTCAGCGATAACGTCATCTTCCTGTCCGCCGACAGTTCCGAGCTCAGCTTCAACTGAAACGCCGTGGAAATGAGCAAGCTCAACCACTTTAGATGTAGTTGCTACGTTTTCCTCAAACGGATGGTGAGATGCGTCGATCATTACAGAAGTGAAGCCTGCATGAATCGCTTTCGCACAAGATTCAAAGCTTGAACCGTGGTCTAAGTGAATGGCAACAGGTACTGTCACTTTGTATTCTTCCATAAGAGCTTTAACCATGGCAACGACTGTTTTGAAGCCGCCCATGTAGCGTCCCGCGCCTTCTGAAACACCTAGAATAACCGGGGATTTTTCCTCTTCTGCTGCTTGTAAAATAGCTTGAGTGAACTCAAGGTTATTTAGGTTAAATTGTCCAACAGCATATCCTTTTTCTTTAGCTGTATTCAACATTTCCGTCATTGAAACTAAAGGCATGTCGAAAGTCCTCCTTATGTAGCCTGATTTGCTTCTTCTCGAAAAAAGCTTTCCACCCTATAGCATGACCATAAAAACCTGTCATATGTAAAACAACAGATCGCTTTTTCTCCATCTCTAGGATACCAACTTTTCGACAAATCGGCAACACAATGACATAATTGTTTCTAATTTTATTAATTCGATTTTAGAGGTAAATACTTTTTCACCGCGTCTCTGATCTCGTCAATGTCGAAAGGTTTTGCAAAATGAGTCAGCGCTCCGAGCTCTTTTGATTCCTTAATCATATCGAGTTCTCCGTAAGCGGTCATAATAATGACGCGGATGGAGCCGTCGATCATTTTCATGCGTTTGAGAATTTCGATTCCGTCCATGCCGGGGATTTTCATATCTAAAAGCACAAGATCCGGCCGTTCTTTCGTTACGATGTCCAGCGCCTGTATGCCGTTGGCGGCCTGAAACGTCTGGTACCCTTCTTTATGAAACACTTCATTGAGCAATATACGTATACCATATTGGTCATCTACGATTAAAATCTTTTCATTCATCATTTTACACCCCAATATTATCATTTTCGTCAAAAGGAAGCAGTTGTTAATGTATTCTGTTTGATTTTCACATTTCCTTTAATTATAATAGTCTACTTTCCGACATTTTCTGAGCATTTTCTCTTTTGTTGTATACTGTTCTTGTTAGTGTAAAGGAGGTTTCACTCATGTTAAAGATCTTTACGACGCAGCTTGCAGGCATTTTTTCCCGCATTCAGGATAAGGAATCCGAAGCAATAGAAGACGGCGCACGGCTGCTGGCTCAGGCTGCCGTCAGCGGCCATTCCATCTATTTATACGGCGCAAATGAGATGCAGGGCATTTTGTGCGAGGCGGAACTCGGCTCTGAACCGATGCCTTCGGTCAAGGCGTTTCCGGATACAGCTGATTCGATTACAGAAAGCGACAGGGTGCTGATGTTCTGTTCAGGCCCGGGTACGGCTGAAGAACAGGCGCTGGCAAAAAAACTTTATGAAAAAGGGATCGGCCTTGTGTGCGTGTCTCCCGTCATCAAGGATCAAACCGGGATTGAGGCATTTTGTGATGTTCATATTGACAGCAAATTAAAAATGCCGCTTCTGCCCGATGAAGACGGAACAAGATACGGCTTTCCTTCATTAATGACAGGCCTGTATGTCTATCACGCACTGTCCTTTACATTAAAGGAAATGGTGCAGGAATATAACTGATGAAGAAAAAAGACTTGCCGCTTTTAACGGAGGCAAGTCTTTTTTTATTACTTCTGTTCGGCAGCTTGTACGGAAGCGCCGATAAAGTCTTTGAATAAAGGCTGAGGTCTTGTCGGTCTTGATTTGAACTCAGGGTGGAATTGGCAAGCGACATACCAAGGATGGTCTTTCAGCTCGATAATTTCCACAAGGCGGCCGTCAGGGCTTGTGCCTGAGAACACAAAACCGTTCTCTTCCATTTGCTGTCTGTATTCATTGTTGAATTCATAACGGTGGCGGTGGCGTTCGTATACCACTTCATCCGCATACGCTTCGAAAGCTTTCGTGTCTTCCTGAAGCTTACAAGGGTACAGTCCGAGACGAAGCGTTCCTCCGAGATCCTCGACATCTTTTTGTTCAGGAAGAAGGTCAATGATCGGATAAGGAGTGGACGGATCGATCTCCGCAGAGTGAGCCCCTTCCAGACCTAATACGTTTCGTGCATATTCAATGGATGCAATCTGCATACCGAGGCAAATGCCGAAGAACGTAATTTTATTTTCACGCGCGTACTTGGCGGCGATGATTTTCCCTTCTACACCGCGGTCTCCGAAACCGCCGGGCACGATGATTCCGTCTGTGCCGTCAGTCAGCTCTTGAATATTGCTTTCCGTCACTTCTTCGGCGTTAATCCATTTGATCTTCACATCAGCGTCAAACGCATAGCCCGCGTGGCGCAGTGATTCAACGACTGAAATGTAAGCGTCCTGAAGCTCGACGTATTTTCCGACGAGGCTGATTGTAATGGTTTTAGACAAGTTTTTCACTCTTGTGACAAGGTCTTTCCATTCCGTCATATCCGGATCTTTGCACTCTAATTTCATATGATCGCAGACAAGCTTATCGAGTCCCTGCTCCTGAAGGTTAAGCGGGATGGAGTAAAGGTTGTCCGCATCTTCACATTCAATAACGGCTTTCGTGTCAATATCGCAGAAGAGCGCGATTTTATCTTTCATATCTTGAGAAATCGGCATTTCTGTGCGCACGACGATGATATTAGGCTGAATGCCGAGGCTTCTCAGCTCTTTTACGCTGTGCTGCGTCGGTTTTGTTTTCAGCTCGCCCGCCGCTTTGATGTACGGAACAAGCGTACAGTGAATGTACATTACGTTTTCATGGCCGATGTCGCTTTTCATTTGACGGATGGCTTCAAGGAACGGAAGGGATTCGATATCTCCCACGGTTCCGCCGATCTCAGTAATGACTACATCTGCATTTGTTTCTTTGCCGGCGCGATAAACGCGGTCTTTCAGTTCATTTGTGATATGCGGAATGACCTGAACCGTTCCACCGAGGTAGTCCCCGCGGCGTTCTTTCTTCAATACAGCAGAGTAGATTTTACCGGTCGTCACATTGCTGAATCTGTTCAGATTAATGTCAATGAAACGCTCGTAGTGCCCTAAGTCAAGGTCAGTCTCAGCGCCGTCATCGGTTACGAACACCTCACCGTGCTGGTACGGGCTCATCGTTCCCGGGTCAACGTTGATATAAGGGTCAAATTTTTGGATGGTGACGCTCATGCCTCTGTTTTTCAACAGGCGGCCCAGTGATGCTGCCACAATTCCTTTTCCGAGTGAAGATACAACTCCCCCGGTTACAAAAATATATTTCGTCATTTCGTTTGCTCCTCTCTTCGGTCTGCGCTACATTCTTTAAAATGTGCCGTTTTATAGAAAATCATTTCACTAAAAACAAATGATGTATAAAAGAATTTGGGAGATGAAAATAAGAAAGCTCCCTTTCAATTTCTTGAAAGGGAGCGTAGCACTCTTATGAATTCTCTTCTTTTTGAAGAGCCCAAAATACATACTACATAGTTCGACAATGAAAGTCAAGATCGTTTTGCTGCTATGAAATCAGCGTTTTTGATCCTCGTCTTCATCCTCATCATCTTCCTCATCTTCTTCAAGCATATCCTCTTCGATCTCAAGATCGTCGTCATCTTCTTCATCGTCGATATCTTCGTCGTCAAAGCTGTCTGCTTCAAGATCAATATCTTCTTCCAATTCATCGAGATCGATGTCATCTTCATCAACTTCCTCGAATTCGTCAAGATCAAGATCTTCCTCAACGGCTTTTTTCGCTTTTTTCTTTTTCGCTTTTACAGTCGGCTGTGTTTCTTCGTCCAGCTGATCGTACGGATACCAGCTGCGAAGCCCCCAAGTCTGATCTGACAGAGCAATAAAGCGGCCGTCAATGTTGAGGTCGGTATAAAATTGGGCGATGCGGTCACCCAGTTCCTCTTTCGTAACACCGAGCAAGGAAGTAATTTCATTCAGCAGCTCCTGGAACGGAACCGGTTTTTTATGTTCTGAGAAAATTTCGTGAGCGATTTCAACTAAAGCCATCTGCTTCAGCTGTTCCTGAGAATATTGTTTGATACTCAAGGTCGGACACTCCCTTTCTATTACTTATATGTATCTGTTTCTATCCTATAATAAGAACGATTTTGTATTGTTTTGTTCATAAACCATACCTCTCATTATAAACAAATTAAAACAGAATATGCTACCCTTAACAGTGTAATTTAAGAAATTTTAGAGGCGTCCCTTCATAATTCGGCCGATGTGCGAAAACAAAGCCGCCGGCATATGCGCGGGCGGCCTGCTTCTCTCTATGAAGACTCTTGTTTTTCCGTACCGAATACAGACATGGCGAGCAATTCACTGACATCATAAGTGCCGATCGCGTCTTCGGCTTCTTTCGCTTTTGTACCGTCACCGAGCATGGTCAGGCAGTAAGGGCAGCCGGAGCTGATGACCGTCGGGCTGACAGAAAGCGCCTGCTCAGTCCGGGCCGTGTTGATTCTCACTCCCGTTTCTTCTTCCATCCACATGAGGCCTCCCCCGGCGCCGCAGCACATTCCATTTTCGCGGCTGCGCTCCATTTCCTTCAATTGAACGCCCGGGATGGCTTTTAAGATCGCTCTCGGCGGCTCATACACTTCATTGTATCTGCCTAAATAGCATGAGTCATGGAAGGTGATCGTTTCATTCACCGGATGAAGCGGTTTTAGTTTCCCCTGCGACACCAGCTCGGCTAATAATTCAGTATGATGATAGACTTCAGCCTGGAATCCGAAATCCGGATATTCATTTTTGAACATATTATAGGCGTGCGGGTCAATCGTGACGATTTTTTTGATCCCGTGTTTTTCAAATTCGCCGATGTTGTGTTCCGCCAGCTCTTGGAACAGAAACTCGTTACCTAAACGGCGCGGCGTATCGCCTGAGTTTTTTTCTTTATTGCCGAGTATCGCAAAGGATACGCCCGCTTCATTGAGCAGTTTTGCAAATGAGACGGCGATCTTTTGGCTTCTGTTGTCATAAGAACCCATTGAACCGACCCAAAACAAATAATCAAACTCTTTCTCTTGTTTTTTCATTTCTTTCACTGTCGGAATCTCTGTATCCGTCTGCTCCCGCCAGTTTTCCCGCTCTTTCCGGTTTAAGCCCCACGGGTTTCCCTGTCTTTCAATGCTTGTCATGGCCCGCTGCGCGTCGCTGTCCATCTTCCCTTCCGTAAGCACAAGATAGCGGCGCAGATCGATAATTTTATCAACGTGTTCATTCATGACCGGACATTGATCTTCACAGTTGCGGCATGTGGTGCACGCCCAGATTTCCTCTTCCGTAATGACCTCGCCGATTAAGCTCGGGTTGTAGTCAATGGCTGCCGCCGCTTCACGCGACCCTCCCCCTGAGGAAGCCGCCGCGAGCTGATTCGCCTTCGTATGCTGAAAAACGGGCGCGGGCACCCACGGAGATTTTGATGTCACGGCAGCGCCCTTTTCCGTCAGGTGGTCTCTCAGCTTTAAGATGAGATCCATCGGTGAAAGCATTTTGCCCGTACCGGAAGCAGGACACATATTTGTACAGCGGCCGCATTCGACGCAGGCATAAAGATCGACAAGCTGGGAGCGGCGGAAGTCTTCAATCTTTCCGACACCGTAGCTTTCTTTCGTTTCATCGGTGAAATCAATTTTTTCCAGTTTCCCTTTTGAATCCAGCCTGCTGAGGAACACATTCGCCGGACCCGCAATTAAGTGTGCATGCTTTGACTGCGGCACGTACACTAAAAAGCTGAGCAAAAACAACAGATGAAGCCACCATGAAACATAAAACACGGCGGCTGCGGCCGGTGCTGAAAGACCGCCGAGCACAAACGCAATGGAGGAAGCGATCGGCTCCGTCCAGGACAAAGAATGATCGTGCCATAAAAGGTTCATGGCGTTCCCAAGAAGCACCGTCACCATCAGTCCGCCGATGAACAGCAGGACAAGCCCCGCTTTAAACCCGCGTTTCAGTCTGACGAGTTTTTCAATGTAGCGCCGGTAAAACGCCCAAACCACAGCGATTAAAATAAGAAACGTGACGATTTCCTGAAAAAACGCAAACGCCGGATAAAGCGGGCCGAACGGCAAATGCCGGTCGGGAAGCAGCCCTTTCAGAATAAAATCAATTGCGCCGAACTGAACGAGTATAAATCCGTAAAAAAACAGAACGTGGATGATTCCGCTTTTTTTATCTTTCAGCAATTTTTTCTGTCCGAACACATTCACCCATATCATTTGCAGACGTTCTTTCAGGCGTTTATCAAATTCTTCCCTTTGGCCGAGCTTAATATAAGCGATCCTCGTTCTGATCAGGTAAACGAATAAATAAACGGCGTAAGCGGTTACAGCTAAGAACAGCAACGCGTTTACCATGAGAAAAGCGTTCATCTTGTCTCCCCCTTTGTTCTGATTCCCCTCTGCATTGTCATATCTTTACTTTATCATAAATAATGAATGAGTGTTCAGTCAATAATTAAATTCGCATTCTCAGGGCACACTACGGATACTTCGGAAAGGAGCGTCGGTATGAAGGTCTTTGTTGTGTTGCTTATCATTTTCATCATTTTAATCGCACTTATGCTGCTTGATATGCTGCTTGGCCGGGCGGCGTACAAAAAACAGGCGTATGAGCCCGTTTTTGACCCGAAAAAGAGTGATATCAGACTCATTCACTGCGGCGGCGAGCTGGTCCAGCAAATGACGGCCGATATCCGCCAAGCCGTCTCTTCTATTCATATGATGTTTTTTATTATGAAGAACGACCAAGTCTGCCTTGATATGTTTCATTTATTGAAAGAAAAGGCGCAGGCCGGCGTCTCCGTATATCTGCTGCTTGATTGGGCGGGCAGCCGCCAAGTGAAAAAGCCTTCTATTCAAACGATGAAAAAAGCCGGCGTTCACGTTCATTTTCTGAACAAACCCGGATTTCCGTTTCTTTTTTTCAAGCTGCAAAAACGGAATCACCGGAAAGTAACCGTCATTGACGGCAAAATCGGCTATGTAGGCGGATTCAACATCGCGGAAGAGTATCTCGGCAAAAAGGCGAAGTTCGGAAACTGGGAGGATTATCATCTGCGGATGACCGGCGAAGGCACGGCGGATCTCCAGACTCTTTTTTTAAGCGACCTGAAACGAAACACCGGAAAAACACCCGAGTCACCCGAGGTTTATCCGCCGTTGCCGGAAGGGAATATCTCTCATAGGACATATGCGTCGGACGGTTTTTCGCTTGAATCGCATTATGAAAACTGCATCCTTAAGGCGGAGAAAAAAATCATAATCGGCACGCCTTATTATGTACCGAGCAAAAGGCTTCAAGCAGCGCTTATTGCAGCCTGCCGAAAAGGCGTCAAAGTCACCTTGATCGTGCCGATGAAGTCAGACCATCCGCTCGTTCGGGAAACAGCGTTTACCTATTATCCCGAGCTTTTGAAAGCCGGCTGTCTCATCTACCGGTATTATCAAGGCTTTTATCACGTCAAAGCCTTCATTATAGACGACCGCATCAGCATTATCGGTACGCCGAACTTTGATAAACGGAGCCTGTTCTTGAATGAAGAAGTGAATGTCATCATTAACGATGAGGCCTTTACGGAAGAAGTGCTCTCAACCATAAAGCAGGACATCGAAAAATCCGAGCTTCTCACATTAGAAAAAGTGAAACAGCGCTCCTTCAGACAGCTTCCTGCAGAATGGCTGGGAAAAGCCATATCTTATTTTTTATAAAGGAGAAACCATATGCTGTTCAGATTCGGTTTCGTTTCAAACGCCATGTGCCTTTGGGACGCATCCCCCGCCAAAACCTTAACATATGCGCGCTATACAAAACTTTCACCCGGCGAGCGGAAAGAGGCCCTGCTTTCTGTGACGAAAGCAAATCTTACCAACACGCTGCGCACCCTCCACTATGCGGTCGGACACGGCATCCCTTTGTACAGGTTCTCAAGCTCGATTGTGCCGCTCGCCACGCACCCGGATGTACTGTGGGATTTTGTCACGCCGTTTCGCCAGGAGTTCCGTGAGATCGGCGGGCTGGTCAGAAAATATGATCTCAGAACGAGCTTTCACCCGAACCAATTCACCCTTTTCACAAGCCCGAAACGGGAGATTACCGCTAATGCGGTCAAGGATATGGCCTATCATTATGACATGCTGGACGCCATGGGCATCGCGGACCGCTCCGTCATTAACATTCATATCGGAGGCGCTTATGGCGACAAACAAAGCGCGCTTGACCGTTTCAGCATGAATCTGAAAGAACTCCCCGATATCATCAAACAGCGGATGACTTTGGAAAACGATGATAAAACGTATACATCTGAAGAAACACTCAGTGTATGTGAACAAGAGGGCATTCCGTTTGTGTTTGATTATCATCATTTTTACGCCAATCCGGCCGATGACGCTGATTTAGATGACATTCTCCCGCGGATGATGAAAACATGGCAGCGGATCGGCTTAAAGCCGAAGGTCCACCTCTCCTCGCCAAAATCAGAAGCAGCCGTGCGCAGTCATGCGGACTATGTGGATGCGAATTTTATTCTGCCGGTGCTGGAGCGGTTCAGACAATGGGAGACGGACATCGACTTTATGATTGAAGCGAAAGAGAAAGACCGGGCGCTGCTTCGGCTCGTCGAAGAATTAAGCGCTATCCGCGGAGTCAAACGCCTGGCGGGAGGCGTGCTGAGGTGGAAAGCATAACCAGGTTTATCACCGGTTTATATGGGGAATTTCCGAAATAACAGACCATCAGACGGAGGAGAAAACACATGAAAAACATTACATCTTTGAAAATAGCCGCTAAGAAGTTCACTTTACGAAATATGCTTCAGCTTTATCAGCTTTGCCACACGGGAGGCCACGAGCTGTATATCTACTCTAAAAAAACGATGTGCAAAATCAAAGACATCATCGAACTGGAAACGTTCAGAATGGCGCATAAAGAACAAGAATATTTAATTGTAGTGGAAGGAAAGAAAGCGGTGCAGCTCATTGACCGTTTCAAACATATCATCGAACCTGCGCATAAAGAAGCCCATTAAATACGGACTACATAAAAAAGGATAGACAGGAGGCGCCTCGGCCCCCGTTCGTCTATCCTTTTTCTATATTAATGAATCAGTTCGCCGAATTGCGCCTGATGGAGTCTTTGGTACATGCCGCCGGATGCCAGAAGTTCCTTGTGGTGCCCTTGTTCGGCGATGCCTTCTTTCGTGACGACGACGATCCGGTCCGCATCCTTAACCGTAGCCAGCCGATGGGCGATCACAAGTGTCGTGCGGCCTTCAGAAAGTTCCTGCAGAGACTTTTGAATGGCGGCTTCCGTTTCTGTATCGAGGGCCGATGTAGCCTCATCCAAAATTAAGATCGGCGGGTTTTTCAAAAACATTCTGGCGATGGAAAGCCGCTGCTTCTGTCCGCCTGACAGCTTCACTCCGCGTTCGCCGATCACCGTGTCTAAACCGGCAGGATACCCGTTTACCAAATCCTCTAAATGCGCCTGGCGGACGGCCTGCCAGATTTCTTCCTCGGACGCGTCCAGCCGTCCGTAAGCAATGTTTTCCCGCAATGTGCCGGAAAACAGAAAGACATCCTGCTGGACGACGCCGATTTGTCCGCGCAGAGATGACAGCGTCATGTCTTTAATATCAATTCCGTCTATGGAAATCGCGCCTTCAGACGGTTCATAAAAACGCGGCAGCAGACTTGTCAGCGTTGATTTCCCCGCTCCCGAAGGCCCGACAAATGCGACCGTCTCCCCCGCTTGAATGGACAAATTAATACCGGACAGCACCGGATTGTTTTCTTCATAGCCGAATGACACATGATCATAGCGGATATTCCCTTTTAAACCCGACACATGTTTCGCATTCGGGGCATCCTTGATGTCAGGCTCCGTTTCCAGAATTTCCATAAAGCTTTTAAAACCGGCAATGCCTCGCGGGTACATCTCAATAATCGCGTTGATTTTATCAATCGGACGGAAGAGAACGTTTGTCAACAGCACGAAAGCGACGAATTCCCCGTAGGATAATGATCCGCGGATGACAAACCATGTGCCGCACAACAGGACGAACAGCGTGACGAATCTTGTCAGCATGTAACTGATCGAGCCGTTTTTCGCCATGATTTTATATGACGTCAGTTTTGTTTTGCGGAACCGCTGATTGTTCACGTCAAACCGCTGATTTTCAAACGCTTCATTACTGAAAGCCTGGACAAGGCGGATGCCGCCGATATTGTTTTCGACCCTCGCGCTGAAATCCCCGACGTCTTTGTTCAGTTTTGTAAATGCAGAGGTCATTTTTTTATTGAAATATAAAGCGAGCCAAATGACGACCGGCATGATGATAAACGTCAACAGCGCGAGCTGCCAATTAATGAACAGCATGACGCCGAACGCGCCCAAAATCGTCATGATGGCGATAAACAGATCTTCGGGCCCGTGGTGGGCGGTTTCTCCGATATACATCAAATCATTGGTGAGCTTGGACATTAAACTGCCCGTTTTGTTGTTATCGTAAAATTTGAAGGAAAGCTTTTGCAGATGGTCAAAAAGCTTTTTCCGCATATCGGTTTCAATGTTAATGCCGAGCATATGGCCCCAATACGTTACAACATACTGAAGTGCCGAGCTGAGGGCGTAGACCCCAAATAAAGCAGCGGAAGTCAAAATAATCAGACTCCAATCCCGGCCCGGGAGCAATGTATCGATAAAGTAATTGACAATCAGAGGAAAACTCAGCTCCATCAATCCGCCGGCAATGGCAGAAAAGAAGTCGAGAAAAAACAGCTTTTTGTACGGTTTATAATAAGAAAAAAATTGTCGCAGCACGATTCCGTCCTCCTTGTGCCTCGTTCCTAATGATAATATTTCTCAATTATACTATACACAAGGAGTTTTAAAAGCGTTTTTTATAAAACGCCGGAAAATAACCGCGCGAAGGATTCCTTCGTTCTTTCCCATAATGTGCGCTTATAGAAACGGACGGGGCTGATTTTCTCAGACTCTCTCATATCCTCCAGATAATGCGCTTCAAGATCTTTGATCGCCTTTTGATCTGTAAAAAAGACATTGACCTCAAAGTTCAGCTGAAAGCTTCTCATATCCATATTCGCCGTCCCGACAGAAGCGAGGTTTCCGTCAGTGATGAGCACCTTTTGATGCATAAAGCCTTTTTGATAGGAGTAGACTTCGATTCCTTCGCGAAGAAGCTCGGGGAAATACGATCTCGTCGCGTACTGGGTTAAAAACCCGTCATTGGTTTCCGGCACCATAACACGCACCTGGACGCCTCTGGCAGCTGCCTCCTTTAACGCTGTGCGGATCGGCTCATTCGGTACGAAATAAGGCGTCGCAATCCATACAGACGATTCGGCTGCCGCAATCATGGCATAATACAGGTCGCTCATCCGCTCCTTCATATCAGGGCCTGTCGGAACGACTTGATAGATGCCGCCGCTTTCTGCAGGGACCGGGCGGCTGTATGCTTTCTGATCAATAAGCACCTCATCCGAAACGTATTCCCAATCAAGCATAAAAATGCTGTGGAGCGTCTGAACAATTTCTCCTTCGACTTTCATATGGGTGTCACGCCAAAAACCGACATTTCGGTCTTTGCTGATATATTCCTTGCCGACATTCAGACCGCCGACAAAACCGGTTTTCCCGTCAACGATCACGATCTTACGGTGATTTCGGAAATTGAATTTCTGGTTGAAAAAGCCGTATTTCAGCGGCAGAAACGGGACGATATTCACACCCGCATGTTTCAGTTTTTTAATGTCTTTTCCGGCCAGCTTCAAGCTGCCGGCCGCGTCGAACAAAAACCGCACTTCCACACCTTCACGGGCTTTTTCCATCATAATCTCCATCATCTTGTGCCCGAGCATGTCTGATTTGAACATGTAATACTCAATATGTATAAATGACGTTGCCGCCCGAAGCGCCTCAAACAGCTCAGGGAATGTTTCATCCCCGTTTTTGAGCACCGTCAGCCTGCTTTTTGTATTGATATTCATATGGGCCGCTTTGATTGAATACTGAAAGAAACGTTTTTGATTTCCTTTCAATCCGGACAAGTCGGGAGTTTGCTCCATATCAAATATCGTCCTCAGCTTTTCCCGGTTATATGTCCGTTTCGACCTGAACAGCTTGCCTTTTTCATAAAGCTGGCCGGAAAAAAGGTAAAATAAGTACCCGGCGATCGGAAAAAAGACAAGAATGTGAATCCATAACAGCGTGTGCTGCGAGGTGCGGTTTTCTAGGATTAACGAATAAATGCTGAACAAAATAATGCTTGCATAGCAAAGCAATCCGCCGTAAAACTCAAGCCTGGAAACCGGAAAAAACCATATGACATATGCTCCGATAAGCATCATATATAAAAAGCAAAATTCCAGTCTCCTTTTCAGCATCCCGACTCTCCCCCATCTGATCCGATATCTCTGTATACCCTCTGTTTTCCGGCCTGTAAACATATGAAAAGCCTCTCCGAACGAGCGGAAAGGCTTACGATGAGGCTTCCTGTGATTGCCCCGTCGTGAGGTTATGAAGCAAAACCGGCTTGAGGGAGCTGCTGTTTTTGATTTTATTTTTAAAAATGCCGATGATCAGGCCCGTGACCGCAATCGACACTAAGGAGAAGATCCCTCTCAGCAATCCGACAGAGAAAATGCCGGCCAGCACTACGCCAAAATCGAAGAGGAAATTAACCGCACCCGGATTCCATCCGCAGCGCTTTTGCAGAAATAAAGCGAGGATATTGGCCCCGCCGAGCGATGCCTGATGGTAAAACATGAGCGACAGGCCGAACCCGATCAGCGATCCGCCGCAAATCGCCCCGGCAAGCGGTGAAACAGAGAACGGCGGCAGCCAGTGATCTGCGCCTGTAAACATAGTCAGCACTGTGACGGCAAAAACGGTAGATAGAGTGAATTTAATGCCCATTCTGATGAGGGAAAATACATAAAACGGGATATTAATCAGAAAGAAGATAACGGCAAACGAGGGTTGAAACAAATATGACAAGCTTAGTGACAGTCCGGCCGTGCCGCCGGTTAATATATGAGAATGTCTGAGTGTCAGGATGCCGGCGCTTGTCATGAGACAAGCAGCTACAATGAAGAAAACCCGCTTCATTCTTCACTCTCCTTTTTTGCATGTTATTTCACATCAAACATAACAGGAATCCCGGCCGCCCAGCCATTACATTGGCAGAAAATATCTTATATTTTTATTTTTTTCATCATAAAAATCCCCCTCTTGCAAGGGGGATTTTCATGAGCGTTTCCGATAAACAACATAGCTGCGGGTCAAATACTTGAGCGGCAGGCTGAACACATGAACCAATCTTGTAAACGGCCAGAGGATAAAAACAACATACCCAATGATGATATGAAACTTAAACCATAGCGGGACACTCTCCATCAAAGAAGCGTCAGGCCGGAACAAAACGATTTCCCTGAACCACGGCCCGACTGTCGCCCTGTAATCAAAGCCTTTCGAATCAATGTTGAGAAACGTGGCCGCAACGCCTGACAGCATCATGAACAGAAGCAGGATGAGCGTAAGGATATCCGATGGCGAGCTGGTTTTGCGGATTCTTTTGTCAAACAGCCTTCTGTACGTCAGGATCACTAGTCCGGTACATGCCGCAATCCCTGCCGGCAGTCCCGCGCCAATCGCTATTTTGTGATACATATGCTCTGAAATGCCAAGTGCAGTATACACGCCTTCCGGAATCAGAATTCCCATGACATGTCCGCCGACAACGAACAGCAGTCCCCAATGAAAAAGTGTGCTGCCCGCCGCGAGTTTTTTCTTTTCTAACAGCTCGCTTGATTTCGCCGTCCAGCCAAACTGGTCATGCTGATAGCGGTAAATATGCCCGCCGATAAAAATCGTCAATACAATGTACGGCATAATCCCCCACAGGATCCGCTCGCTCATGCCTGAACAGCCCCTTCTTCAATGCATTCACGCACGCCGAGAATGTCCAGCGCGGCCAGCAGGGCATGCAGGAGCACGGCGTATATGCTGTCATTTTTTTCGAGGCGGGATGCCAGCTCCCTCACATTGAACAGATATTTCTCAAACACGCTTCTCGCCGCTTCAGTCTCCGCAGCAGCCGCAAATTCCAGCATCAGCGGCAGGTAATCAGGCAGTTCTTTCTCTGTCGGCAGGAAACCGGATTGCTGGTATGCGTTCTTCAGCTGCAGCAGTTCAATCCCGCGCTCCCTTTGCTCGCCTGAGTTAAAGTAGGTGACGTACATATTCGTTTTTTTCCCGAAATCGAACGTATAGACATAGTGTTCAATCAGCGCTTCCGGAGAAAATCCGGCTGCCGCCTCTAAAAAGTGCAGCAGCTTCTCCCTGATTTTCCGGTTGCTGATTTCAACAATAAGAGACTTCCAATCAGGAAGCTCGGCTCTCCATTCTTCATCAGGATAAGAGAGAAGACAGGAAAGAGCAGAAAACGTAATTTGCCGGTCCATGGTGTTCATCTTGTTCCACCTCATTTATCAAAAGTTAGAAACAAGAGCCGGGGCCGCCTGAAAATGATAAGCCGCAGCTCCCTTGTTCAGCGTATAAATCAGACACTTCTTCCCGATGGCTGCTCGGGATCACAAAGCGGTCATCATATTTGGCGATCGCAAGTAGCCGGTACATGTCTTCAATTTTCTTTTCTGTTAAGCCGACACTGGAGATCAGTGCCGGGTCGATGATTTTATTCGTCTGGACTGCTCTCATATACTGGCGCATGACAGACATTTTCTTTAACGTTGACCGAATATGATCCGTATCACCAGCTGTTAATAGCTGCGCCAAATAGTCAATCGGAATTCTCATTTGGTCGATAGCCGGGAAAATATCTTCCGCTGTTTGCTGGCTGCCTTTTCCTTCAAAGAGATTCATAATCGGGCTCAGCGGCGGAATGTACCAAACCATCGGCAGTGTGCGGTACTCTGGATGAAGCGGCAGCGCAATCTTCCAATCGATGATCATTTTATAGATTGGCGATTGCTGCGCGGCCTCTATCCATTCAGCCGGGATGCCTTGTTCTTTTGCCAGTTTGGCAACCTCAGGATCATTCGGATCAAGAAAAACGTCCAATTGGGAATGGTAGAGATCCTTTTCATTTTCAACAGATGCCGCTTCCTCGACTTTGTCCGCGTCATACAGCATGACACCGAGATAGCGGATTCTGCCGACACATGTCTCGGAGCAGATGGTCGGCAGCCCCGCCTCTAAGCGCGGGAAGCAGAGTGTGCATTTTTCCGCTTTGTTCGTTTGCCAGTTAAAATAGACTTTTTTATAAGGACACGATGACACGCAATATCTCCATGAACGGCACGCGTTTTGATCCACGAGCACAATGCCATCTTCTTCGCGTTTGTACATGGCGCCGGACGGACAGGATGACACGCATGCCGGATTGATGCAGTGTTCGCAAATACGCGGCAGGTACATCATAAAGACCTCATCGAACTCCGTTTTGATCGATTCCTCCATTTTTTGAACGTTTGGATCTTCAAGCCCTGTAATGTGGCCGCCCGCGAGATCATCCTCCCAGTTCGGGCCCCATTCGATATTCATGAAATCCCCCGTCAGTGACGATTTCGGCCGTGCCACAGGCTGGTGTTTTTTCTGCGGACTGTTTGTTAATGTTTCATAATCATAGTTCCAAGGTTCATAGTAATCATCAATCGTCGGCTGATTCGGATTATAAAAAAGGCCTGCAAGCCGGTTTGTTTTCGGGCCGGATTTCAGTTCAAGCTTCCCTTTTTTCAATGTCCAGCCGCCTTTATATTTGCCCTGGTCCTCCCATTGCTTCGGGTAGCCGATGCCCGGCTTTGTTTCTACATTATTGAAGTACATATATTCCGCACCGGAACGGTTTGTCCACGTGTTTTTGCAGGTGACGCTGCATGTGTGGCAGCCGATACATTTATCCAAGTTCATGACCATCCCGATTTGCGCTTTAATCTTCAAGCCAATCGACCTCCTTTAGCTTGCGGATGACGACATTCAGGTCGCGCTGGTTCCCCGTCGGGCCGTAATAGTTAAAGCCGTAGCTGAGCTGGGCGTAGCCCCCGATCATCTGTGTCGGCTTGACGTGAATCCTTGTCGGGCTGTTATGGGTGCCGCCGCGGTTATTTGTCAGTTTTGTGCCGGGCACGTTGATATGGCGGTCTTGGGCATGGTGCATAAACGCCATTCCTTTAGGAATCCGGTGAGACAAAACCGCCCTCGCCACGACAACGCCGTTTCGGTTAAAGCATTCAATCCAATCGTTGTCTTTGATATCCGTATCCGCGGCGTCATCTTTATTCATCCACACGGTCGGCCCGCCGCGGAACAGCGTCAGCATCGGCAGGGAATCAAAATACATGCTGTGGACGGACCATTTATTATGCGGCGTCAAGTAATTAAGGACGATTTCTTTGCCCTCTTGGTCAGGCCGTTTGCTTAGAAACGGGCGATGCTGGAGGATCGGTTTAAATGTCGCCATCGTTTCACCGAATTCCATCATCAGTTCATGATCGACATAATAAGATTGTCTGCCGGTCAGTGTCCGCCACGGAATTAATTTTTCTACATTCGTCGTAAACGGCGAGTACCTGCGTCCCCCTTTTTCTGAGCCGGTAAAGGCCGGAGAGGTGATGACCGTTTTCGGCTGGGCTGTAATTTGTTCGAACGTAAAGCATTCTTCCTCCCGTTCTTCCGCCAGGTCTTTCAGCTCCAGATTGGTGACGTTTTCAAGTGATTCCCATGCTTTTACGGCGACTTTTCCATTGGAGGTGGACGACAGGGTTAAAATCGCTTCCGCCGCCTGCTTCGCTTCACTTATATTCGGACACCCCTTTGCGACGCTGTCCGAGGTGATTTCTCCAAGTCTCTTTTTGAGTGATTCATATTCATCGGCTATCGACCAGCTCATGCCTTTCGTTCCGCTCGGTTTTAAACCGGTGTAAGGCCCGAGCGCGGTCATTTTATGAAAGATGTGCTTGTAATCCCGTTCAACAACATGGATGTTCGGCATTGTTTTTCCCGGAATGGCTTCACATTCGCCTTTGCTCCAGTCATTGACTTTGCCGAACGGCTGGGCCAATTCCTGCATCGTGTCGTGGAGGAGCGGCGTTGCAACCACTTCTTTCACCGGCTCCATCTCGACTTCTTCCGCCAGATCGGAAACGGCTTTTGACAGTGCCTTGAAAATATCCCAGTCTGACTTCGATTCCCACGGTGCCGAGATCGCCGGAGCAAAAGGATGGATGAACGGATGCATATCCGTGCTGCTGAGATCGTGTTTTTCATACCATGTCGCCGCCGGCAGCACGATATCGGAATACAGCGCCGTACCCGCCATTCGAAAATCGAGATTGATTAATAAGTCGAGCTTCCCTTCCGGCGCCTGCTCCCGCCATTTAATTTCTTCAGGGCGGATGCTGTCGCTGTCGTCATTCATCAAACCGTTCGTCGTCCCCAGCAGATGCTTGAGAAAATATTCATGCCCTTTTCCTGAGCTTGAGATCAGATTGGCCCGCCATACGAAGAGATTCCTTGGGAAATTGGCTTCATTGTCAGGATCTTCAATCGCAAATTTCAGCTTTTTGTTTTGAAGCTGTGAGGCTATATACACACCAACGTCTTCAGGTGTCTCCGCCCCCGCTTTTTCAGCTTCTTTGTACAGGTCAATGCCGTTTTTATCGAAAGTCGGGTAGGACGGCAGCCACCCTAATCGCGCCGCCAGCACATTGTAATCGGCGTGATGCTTGTAGCGGGATGAAGAAGCGATCGGTGAAGCCAAGTCACTGATCGGCTGGTCTTCGTAACGCCACTGGTCTGTCGCAAAGTAGAAAAATGAGGTGCCGTTTTGCAGCTTAGGCACGCCTTCCCAGTCCTTTGCATTTGCGATCGTTTGCCACCCTTCAGCAGGACGGAGCTTTTCCTGACCGACATAATGAGCCCAGCCTCCGCCGTTTACGCCTTGTGCGCCTACCAATAAAACAAGATTTAACACCGCGCGGTAGATTGTGTCGGAATTGAACCAGTGGTTAATCCCCGCTCCGACGATAATCATGGACCGGCCGTCTGTATCAATCGCATTTTGAGCAAACTCCCTGGCAATCTGTATAACGGCTTCTCTTTTAATTCCTGTGATCTGTTCCTGCCAGGCAGGTGTAAACGGACGAGGATCATCATAGGATACAGCTGATTGTCCGCCGATACTCCGGTTCACGCCGTAATTGGCCAATATCAAGTCAAACACGGTCGTGACACACACCTCTTCGCCGTTCAGGTCCAATTTTTTAATAGGAAGATCCCGCTTGAGCACTTTGTTTCCGTCATTTGAAAAATACGGAATGCGCACCGAGCCGATTTCGTCCTCCATTCCAAGCACAGAGAGTCGGGGTTCAATCGGTTCCCCGGTGTCTTCATCGATCATATGCAGGTTCCATTTCTGCCGTCCGTCCCAGCGGGAACCCATTGTTCCTTGCGGTATGGCAAGAGCGCCTGTCTGATCATTCCAGACCGCAGGCTTCCATTGATCATGCTTTGTCTGCCGCCCGATGTCCTTCGCATGCAGAAACCGGCCCGCTGTGTATACACCGTTTTCTTTTGACAGAGTGACGAGGAATGGAAAATCCGTGTATTGCTTCGCATACTTGATAAACCGCTCCGTCTCTTGATTCACGTAAAATTCCTGCAAAATGACATGCCCCATTGCCATCGCAAGCGCCCCGTCAGTCCCTTGGCGGATACTGAGCCAGTCATCGGCGAACTTTGAGGATTCCGCAAAATCCGGACTGATCGAAATGACCTTAGCGCCTTTATAGCGGGCTTCCGCCAAAAAATGTGCGTCAGGCGTTCTCGTTAACGGAACGTTGGAACCCCATGTGATGATATAGCCTGAATTGTACCAATCACTGCTTTCCGGAACGTCCGTCTGGTCGCCCCAAATTTGCGGGGACGCCGGCGGAAGATCCGCATACCAGTCATAGAAACTGAGCATAGGGCCGCCGATTAAAGACATGAATCGCGAACCTGATGCGTGGCTGATCATGGACATCGCCGGAATCGGAGAAAAGCCGACATTCCGGTCAGGCCCGTATTTCATGACTGTATACAGCAGAGAGGCTGAAATCAGCTTCAGCACCTCAGACCATTCAGCGCGCACAAATCCGCCTTTCCCTCTTGCCTGTTTATAAGACTTCGCTTTTTCAGGATTTTCAACAATTGATTTCCAGGCATCAAGCGGATTTTGATGCGCCTGCAGTGCTTCCCGCCACAAATTGACCAGCACACCGCGCACGTACGGATATTTCACACGGAGCGGGCTGTAGATGTACCACGAAAAACTGGCGCCCCGCGGACAGCCTCTCGGTTCGAAATCAGGCATATCCGGGCCTGTTGATGGATAATTCAAGTTTTGTCCTTCCCACGTGACAATTCCGTTTTTCACGTAAATATTCCAGCTGCAAGAACCCGTGCAGTTGACGCCGTGGGTGGAGCGAACGACTTTGTCGTACTGCCATCTGTTTCTGTATACATTCTCCCAATCACGATCTTCGCTAGTGGTTTGGCTATGTTTATTTGAATGATGTTCGATAGGAGAAAAATAGTTTAATCTCCTGAACAGCGGACTCATTTTCTTTTTCTTCATGATCGTTCACTCCTTCCGAGTCAGGTGATGCTACGTACACTATAAACAGAGAGAGCGCATTTCCTTGTGAACTATGTCACACACTCTGCTTTTTTCACAAAACATTCACACAAAGGAGCAGGAAAGACGGCGGCGTTCATGGCAGGACGTTTTCTTTCAAAGAAAAAAACCGGTCCTCTTTAAGAACCGGGTTCAGCGTTTTCATCGCGTGATGTATGCAGATACCTCAAAAACAACTGATAGGAACAAAAGACATTTTGCTGAAGCATCGCCAAAAAATTCATTTGCAGCCGCGGATGGTAAGACATCATCTGCTTAAAAATGGAATATGGAATATGTAGTGCCAGAATGTCCGGTGAGGCATTGACTGAGATAAAAGGCGATAAAGAATGCCCGCCTTTTTCATCAATCGGAAACACATCGCCTTTTTCCCACAGCGCAACAGTTTGCGATCCTTCAGGCAGCCTGCTGTCCTTAAAACGGATACTGCCTTTTAATACAATATAAACGGATTGTGAATGAAGAAAGGATGGGGACTGATCAGATGAGCCGCTGATAAACGTCCCGTTTTTCAGCAAAGTTTCGACAATGGACAGGGGCACTTCGTTAAACATAGGAAGTTGTTTCAGAAATAATAAATAGTGACACTGATTCATAGGAAAGCCTCCTGTGCTATTGATAGCTTTAGTGTAGCCCGATTGAGCCCGCGCGGCAGTGATGTATTTCACAGCTTGTATGATGAATATCACTTATCAGGAGGATGCCTGCATTTATAATGACATATAAAAGGAGGATTTCGATGAAGGTGATGATTCCGAATCAGCACGGCGCATGGGCGATGCTGCTGATTCCGTTTTTACTCGGCATGGTCAAAGGAGGCCCGGTTTTTTGGCATATTCCGCTCTTTCTGGGCTGGCTTTTCCTTTACTTGGCGGTTTATCCCGTTTCGCTCGCCTTGAAAAAGAAACGGCTCAACCCCTATCAAAAGTGGATATCTATTTACGGTTTTCCGGCATGCTGCTTTTTGATCATTTCTATCTATCATAAACCGCAGCTCGTCTGGGTCGGCCTTTCTTTATTGCCGCTGTTTCTTATCCATATGCATTATGCCCGCCAAAAAAACGAACGGGCGCTCGTGAATGATATGGCAGGTGTTCTGTTCTTTTGTTCAGGCGGGCTTGCGAGCTGCTGGCTGGGGACGGGAACCCTTGACGGCTGGGCTTGGTTTATTCTCTCTCAATCTGCTTTATTTTTTATCGGAAGTTCCTTTTATGTGAAGTCGGTCATCCGGGAGAGAAAAAACAGAACATTTGCGTACTGTTCATGGGGATATCATTTGCTGCTCCCCTTTTTATCGTGTCTTCTCGGAGCAGGCTGGGCATTTCTCGCTTTTATCCCCAGCAGTTTGCGGGCGTGGTTTTTTCACGGGAGAAATTGGCCCGCGAAAACGATCGGCATTCTGGAAATCTCAAATGCCGGCTTCTTTTTCGCCGTCATGTGTATATGTATCACAAATTGAAAAACAAGGACACCGGCTGTCCTTGTTTTTTCAGTCAATATTACAGATTTCCAGCGGACAGTTTTCACATTCAATCTCACACCGTAAATAGTCCCGCTTGTGCAAAATAATTTTTCCGGTTTCGTCTATCGAAATAACCCCTTGTTTGCGCAGATCTCCCAGCATGCGGTTGACACTTTCCCGTGCCGCCGCACAAAACTTTGCCAAATCCTGATTTGTCAGCACAATGTTAATCAGAATCCCGTCGCTTCGTTCCACC
The DNA here is from genome assembly GCF_053545315.1 of Bacillus sp. CIS52. Lineage (NCBI taxonomy): Bacteria > Bacillati > Bacillota > Bacilli > Caryophanales > Bacillaceae > Bacillus > Bacillus sp. CIS52. The sequence goes on along the minus strand of NZ_JBIUFR010000001.1, from coordinate 1,367,490 downwards.
CCGTAGCTGTTTGACAGACGGATAAGGGTGGAATAGAGCGCCCCTTTTTTGCCGTGAAGAAGCAGATCCCTGATCTTAGACTGGATTTTTCTCAGATGGGTGCTCATCCATTTCATAAATTCAAACGTCAAATTACCGTTTTGAATCAATTCCTTTTCCAGCTTGTTTTTATTAATGACGAGCACCTCGCCGTCCTCTAACACTTTTGCACTGAGCATATACCTCGGCTCTTCTGTGAACAGTGTCAGTTCCCCGACGATATCGTGTTTCTGGCAGATTCTAAGTGTCAGGTCTTTTCCGTCAGACGTCAGCTTGCCGATTTCAATGAGCCCCGATTGAATCAGATAAAGCTCTTCTGCATCCATTCCTTCTTGAAACAAATAGGTGTGTTTTTTCATTTTCTTTTTCGTGCTGATTGATTCCAGCAATTCATGCAGTTCACGGGAAAGAAGTTCTTTATCAGATTTTCGGACAGAGAGAATATTCATGAGCTCACCTCGAAGAAAGTCACGTTGCGTATATATATTGTAACGTGACTTGATTTGCACTCACCCAGAAAAAACTAACAATCTTGTGAATGGATCATTATGAATTGAGGCTCCGACTGTTTCTCTCCGTATGTGTTTTCATTCTTTCCTGCCAATACAGCCAGATCACAAGAACAAAGCTGGCTAACGCAACCTCTGAAAGCGCCATGAACCCGATCGCGTATTGGCCCGTTGCCTGAAATACACTTGCCAGAATCAGCGGAGGGAAAAAACCGCCCAGCCCTCCCATAGCAGACACAATACCGTTGGCAATCCCCGCCTGCTTCGAAAAATAGAAAGGCACCAGTTTAAATACCGTCCCGTTTCCAATCCCTGAGCAGACTGCCACCGTCAGTGATCCGAACGCATAGAGGCCGATCGCCGGCGAGAAAGACAGCATAACGCCTGACAGCGTAAGCCCTGCGAAAACGAACATCAAAATGCGGAGCGGGTTCATTTTATCGGCAAGAAATCCTCCCGCTGGCCTGAGCAGCGTAGAGACCGCAATAAAGCCGGCCGTCCGCAGCCCTGCATCCGCGGGGCTCAGCCTGAAATGCTCAACCAAAAAGTTCGGCAGATAGATGGTAAAGGCGACAAAAGCGCCAAACGTAATAAAATAAAACATGCTCAAAAACCACAGCACATGATTTCGGTAAACGGCTTTGATTTGGGTTTTCACGGAAACTTTGGCCTTCTTCTCATGCCGGTCGCCGAACAAAACGTGCAGTAATGCGAAAACAGCCAGCAAAACGAGATACATCTGAACGGCTGCTCTCCATCCCGCGGCCTGAGCGATAACCGGCGCCGCAAAAGTGGTAATGGCGGTTCCGATGTTTCCGGCACCGTAAATCCCATTGACGGCACCGTGCTTTTCTTTCGGATAATATTTCGGAAGCGACGTCACTCCGATGGAGAATACCGCCCCTCCGATCCCTAAGAAAAAGCCGCCCGCGATTAAATCAAACAGAGAATCCGCCATACTGATCCAAAACACGGGAAACAAAAGCAGGATGAAGCTGATCATGAACATCAGCCTCGCGCCGTACCTGTTCGTTAAATACCCTAAAGGAATGCGGAGAAGCGATCCTAGAATAACGGGAATCGCCGTCACCAATGAAATCTCGCCTTTGGTTAAATGAATATCTGATGTCATTTGGGAAATGAGCGATGAAATCAGCACCCACACCATAAACCCCGCCACTAAGCTTAATGACTGCAACGATAATTGAATATGTTGACGATTGATCATTCGGCTTGCCCCTTTCACTGATTCAATATCAGTCTTATCATACAAAAACTCGGTGTGCGGGATTGTGAAGTACATCACACGTTTTATATACAAAAAAAAGACAAAGCCCGAAGACTTTGTCCTATCATAATGATTACATTTTTTCCGGAGCCGATACGCCGATCAGCTGAAGCGCGTTGTTCAGCGTAATTTGCGTCGCCTTCATTAAAGAAAGGCGCGCGCGGCTCTTCTCTTCATTTTCCGGATCGATGACTTTCTCCGCATTGTAGAAACTGTGCAGAGCGGAAGCCAGATCATAAATATAATTTGTGACACGGTGCGGGATTCGCTTTTCCGCCGCTTCCGCCACTGCCTCAGGGAAGCCGCCGATCGTTTTCAGCAAGTCATATTCTTTTTCTGATTGAATATGGCTGAAATCAAGATCCGCCGCCGGTTTAAGCCCCTGCTCCTCCCCTTGGCGAAGCATGCTGCAAATACGGGCATGTGCGTATTGCGCGTAATACACAGGGTTTTCGTTAGATGTCGATACGGCAAGGTCCAAGTCAAAATCCATATGCGTATCAGCGCTGCGCATCGCGAAGAAATAACGGACTGCGTCAAGGCCGACCTCTTCAATCAGATCACGCATCGTGACGGCTTTCCCCGTACGTTTGCTCATCTTCATTTTTTCGCCGTCTTTATATAAATGAACGAGCTGAATGATTTCAACTTCCAATGTGCCTTTTTCGTAACCGAGCGCTTCAATTGCCGCTTTCATACGCGGAATATAGCCGTGGTGATCCGCGCCCCATACATTGATGAGCTTGTCGAATCCGCGGTCAAGTTTGTCTTTATGGTATGCGATATCCGGCAGCAGATAAGTGTATGAGCCGTCTTTTTTGATCAGCACGCGGTCTTTGTCGTCGCCGAACGTTGTGGAGCGGAACCATGTCGCGCCGTCCTCTTCGTATACATGGCCCTTTTCGCGAAGCGCCTCGAGCGCCTGATCAATTTTTCCGTTTTCGTACAGTGACGTTTCAGAATACCATACGTCAAACGGCACGCGGAAATTCTCCAGGTCGGAGCGGAGTTTATCAAGCTCGTACTTTAAGCCGTATTCACGGAAAAATGCCCGGCGTTCGCTCTCCTCTTCATGGACGAAGCGGTCGCCGAAATCTTCGGCAAGCTTTTTCCCGATAGCGATAATATCTTCCCCGCGGTAGCCGTCTTCCGGCATCGGTTTTTCGAGACCGAGCGCTTCAAAATAACGGACTTCAACGGAAAGCGCCAGATTGTTAATCTGGTTGCCCGCATCATTAATATAGTATTCGCGGCTCACATCATAGCCCGCTTTAGAAAGCACGCTGCACAGCGCGTCACCTACCGCCGCGCCGCGCGCATGGCCTAAGTGAAGATCTCCCGTCGGGTTGGCGGACACGAATTCAACCTGAATCTTTTCGCCCTGTCCGACGTTTGTCTCACCGTAATGTTCACCCGCTTCAAGCACGGACGGGATCAGTTTTGTTAAGTAGCTGTTGTTCATGTAAAAGTTGATAAAGCCCGGTCCCGCAATATCCATTTTTTCAATGGAAGCCTTTCCTTTATCAAATGACGCCACGATCTCCTCGGCGATTTGGCGCGGCGCTTTTTTTGCGATTCTCGCCAGCTGCATCGCCATGTTTGTGGAATAATCACCGTGTGTTTTGTCTTTCGGTGTTTCTAACAGTACGCTTGGAATCTGGCTTTCTTCCGCCAGGCCCGCTTTCAGAACGGCCGCTTTGATTTCTTCCTTCAGCACGTCCTTCATTTGTTCCGCAATGTTCATGCGTGAGTTCCTCCCTCATACGTGATCGTCATATTATGTAAATGCTGCTGCTCGTCTCCGACATGCATGTCATATGCGATGCTGATTCGGCCTTTTTCTTCACCGAGATCAGATTGAATCGATTTTGTGCTTGTTTCCAGCTCAAGCTCACCAAATGACATTTTATATTTCGCAATTGTGGAAGCTCCCGTTATGAAACGCTGATTCATTTTAACAGCACCTGACCTCATGATCAGGACTTCGCCTTCGCTCACCTTCACAATCGTTTTTACTTTGCCTAGGTCGTGTTCTTCATAATAAGATAGATACACTTTTTGTTGTTTTACATAGTAAAATCCGGTAGTACGGAATTCGATGACTTCCTCATTTCCGTCATCCTCGATCACAGACTTCACATGGAGTGTTATCGGTGTCTCTTGCTTCATTTTGACACGTCCTTTTCATCATTCCACTTTGACTTGAATAGTATAATCATTCAGCTTGTAAACTTCAACTGCTTCTATCTTACCATCATTGCTCATTAGATTTGAAGATAAACCTCATAAAAAGCAGTTCCTTATAAGAAGAGAAAATCATATCACTATGTCACCCAATCCGTGAAAAACATGACAGCAGCTTTTCAGAAACTCACACAGTCTCATCGAAGCTGCTGCGACTTCCGGCAACATAGATTGTGCAGCAGCTATGCCAACGATGTCAAAGCGCTGCGTGTTCGAAATCGTCAAAGCCGTCCCTTTCCGCTTTCACACGCCCCTTGCCGTATTAATGGGACTCGCGGTGTTACTGATTCGGCTCATTTATTTATAAACGATTGTCTTATCGCAGCTCTGCTTCTCTCAACCTATGAAATAAGCTACATTGCAATCGCAGATGGACCCGCGCCAACCGGGATCACCGTCACAGCTGTATAATCGCTCGTGCGGTACACGGTCACGGTATTGTCGTCGGGCTGCGCTGCATAAATGTACTGATTATCAGGTGTTACGGCGAGATCAGAAGCGCCGGGGAGAGACACGTTTGCAATGATCCTCTGTCTAGCCGTATTAACTACGTATAAGTTATTAATGAGGAACGGTTCACTATATGGCTCTAAAAAATAAGCCCTAGTGCTATCGCGAGAAAATACAATCGTCCTCAGAGTTTCAAATAAACGGTTGAAGTCGCCTCCCCTGCTTAATGGTGACAAACTGATCTCCGTTACACCTTTCGGCAGCAGCTCACCATTCAACACATACGCAAAATTTCCAGCGTAAGGAGTGGCAATTAAACTGGGAAATTCAAATGTATCTATGATACTTTCTACCAACTGCCCAGTATTTACATCATATTTATCAACCGACCAACTGCTTCCATTAGCGGTATAGACATACTGTCCATTCGGATCAAGAGCAAAGTCTAAAGCGCCGGGTATCGGAATGACATCAATGACCGATTGAGAGGCCATGTTGATCATATATATAGATCCGGCGGCCATCACGTACGCGAACTCATCTGTTGAATCAAATTCAACCTTTCTCGGCCCTTCTCCAACAGTAATGGTATTTATGATGGTTAATGTTTTATTATCTAGCACTGAGACAAGGTTGGTATTCCCATGGAGGACATAAGTGAAAGCTTTATCAAAAGTAACGCCTAGATGAGTTGGCACGTCAGAAAAAGGGATTGTTTTTACAACAGTGTTTAAATCTGCATCAATAACCGAAACCGTGCTGTCTCCTGAATTGGCTGTAAACACATACGATTGAGGGTCTGGCGATGGCGGTAAAACAAGTGTCCCGGTCACCGTAAGCGGACTGCCGTAGAAAGGCGGTACAATGAAAAGATCTTCCACTGTTATTTGACTGAAATCAGGACAGCGGCCAGACTGCGCTGCATAATAAACGACTTGATCAATCTCTTCAGTATGAATCACAGAAACAGACCCGTCCCCTTGTCCATATTGATTTCGTACAGGCGACACACTGACAAGAAGCGTAACGGTACCTTTTACTCTCACGGCATATCGAACACCGATATCTTCTGGTTCCGGCCCAGTCTGGATTAAGCAAGGCTCACTGATACATAATAAATGAGCAGTACTCCATGTAACCGCCGCAGCTGCTTCGGCAGAATCAATAGTGAACCCCTCGGGAATGTCAATCGGCACTTGAAACGGCGCTTCTCTGCTAATTTCCTCATCACAAAAACAGAAACAATTTTCCTGTAAAGCAGAAAGATCATTCTTTTTCATGAATTCACGTCCTTTTAGAAATGTACAGCATGCAGTTGGTTAAATCACAATATCTCCCGGTGAAACCCCAAGAGATATCACAGTTTCCACAGAATAATCATCCGTGTTGTAAACAGTGATGTTCTGCTCTAAAAAATGAGCAGCATACAGAAATTCGCCATTCGGAGTAAACGCAAAGTTTCTTGCCGATTGCGGAACATTTCCTATAACGCCTGCACCATTCGGACTGACAGCATATAAATTGCCAGTGAAGCTGTCATGTAAATACACCCCTGATCCACTCGTAAACATTACATATTGGCCATCAGGCTCCAGCTCTTGGGTAATGCTTACCGTAAACGTATTTAAGTCAATAACCGTCAAATAATTGAATAAGAATTCTTGTTCTAAGACATACGCATACCGCTCCGGCCAATTTGTTTCTATGGATGATACGATAAGCTCTCGTTCAATCGTTCCTGTGACTTCACCGGTGAATAGGTCCACTTTTTGCACTGAACCAAAATCAAGAACATAGGCGAATAACCCATTGGGATCAATTGCAAAATCAAACCCTTCCACAGGAATCGACCTATCCACAGTTAACGTATCAATTCCAATCACATAAATCGCAGTATCGCCGAGAACATAAGCAAACTCATGATTTGGGATACATTTTATCGATCTAGGCGGCTGATCCAGCAGTATGGATGCTGTCACTGTTAAAGTGTCATAATCGATGACAGAAATCACATTATTGTCGAAGTGCAAAACAAACACAGCGCTTTTATCCGGAGTTATTTCAATACCTGTCGGCCGGTACGGAAGAGCAATCGTTGTCACAACAGTATGAGTGTTTGTATCAATCACAGAAACTGATTGATCATTTGGATTCGCTGTAAACGCATAAACGGGTTCCGGCTCAGGAACAAGCACAATCGTGCCCGTCACCGATAAAGGACTGCCATAGAATGGCGGAACGACAACAAGGTTCTCGATCGTAATGTCACTGACATCCGGGCAATCATCGGGTTCATCAGAATAATAGACGACTTGGTCAATCTCTGCATTGCGGATGACAGAAACAGACCCGTTCCCTTGTCCATATTGATTTCGCACTGGTGAGACACTGACGAGAAGCGTAACAGTTCCCTGCAGGCGCACTGCGAATTGAACACCGATTTCATCAGGCTCAGGCCCCGTCTCAATGAAACAGCGTTCAATGACACAAGAAAGGCTGTCTGCATTCCACGTCACGTTTGCAACAGCTTCAGCCGGATCAACGACAAACCCCTCAGGCAATTCAATCGGCGCTTGAAACATCGCTTCACGGCTTGCTTCTTCCTCGCAAAAACATAAACATTCTTCCTGTGCGGCTCCTGCTTTTTCTTTAAAGGAAAGCTTGTTATTTCTCATATCTTCACTTCCTTTTCAGACATACACTGCTCGCGCAGATACAACAGAATATGGGAAGGTGTATTTGTTTGCTTGTACAAATTGTCGGGGATCATAGCGGATTTTTGAAATGATATCCGCAGACATGCGGTTTTAACGAAAGAAAATATTGCGGTTTTTTTGCGCTATCCTTCCGAATGAAAATGATAAAATATGTCATATACATAACGTGGAAGGGAGGGATTCGGAATAGTGGCGAGTGTTGTATCGTCTTCAGCGGTTGGAGAAAAAATCAACGAATGGTATATGTATATTCGAAGGTTCAGCATCCCGGACGCCGAGTACTTGCGGAGAGAAATCAAAGAAGAGCTTGCAAGCCTGGAAGATGACCAGGATCTTCATCTGTACTATTCTCTCATGGAATTCCGCCACAATCTGATGCTCGAATACCTCGAACCGCTGGAATCGCAGCGGATAGAAGAACAGCCGAGACTATCGGATCTGCTCGCGGATATTGATAAAAAGCAGGCCCGGCTGACCGGACGCCTTGATTATTATTTTAATTTTTTCCGGGGGATGTATGAGCTGGAATGCCGTGAGTATCTTTCAGCCATTCAGTTTTTTAAGAAAGCTGAAAGCAAATTGACGTACGTTACAGATCAGATAGAAAAAGCGGAATTTTACTTTAAGATGTCAGAAGTCTATTACTATATGAAACAAACTTATGTTTCAATGGACTATGCGCGGCAAGCTTATTTAATTTATAAAAATGGGGATAATTATAGCATTAGGTTGACTCAGTGCCATTCTTTGTTTGGCGCTAATTATCTTGATGTAAAGCAATATGATCATGCAATATCCCACTTTCAAAAAGCATATACGATGGCTGAACTGGATCAGCAGCCTCAATTAATGGGGAGAACACTTTTTAACATCGCTTTATGCTACAATAATCAAAACAATAAAGATGAAGCCATTCCTCATTTAAAAGAAGCCATAGCTGTTTTTGAAAAAGCTCAAATGAGTCATTCACTTCCGCAGCCCTACTTCTTACTTACACAGATTTATTTTAAGTTAGAAAATATAGATAACGCGTACGATTATCATAAAAAAGGTATCTCAATATGTAAGGAAATAGAAGATATAATTTACGAGGAAAAGTTTAAATTTTTGGAATGTTTGTATATGCCGGATCCAAGAGATACGTTAATAAACGATTGTCTGCATTTTCTTGAAAGTAAATTGATGTATGCTGATATTGAGGAATTAGCCCTTGATGTAGCTAAATATTATTACACAAAAGAAGAATATAAAAAAGCTTCTGTATACTTTTTAAAAGTTGAAGAAGCCAGACAGCAGATCGAAGGAGGAGTGAATTTATATGAAATTGAAGTATAAATTACTTATAGTCTGTTTTGCTGTGAGTACGCTATTAGTATCAGCAGGAATAACGAATAGTTTAACTCCTCATTATTATATATCTGAACGTGCAATGATCTGAATTTATAATGAAAGATTTCACTTTAGGTTTGCGGTGACAATTCCCTTGAGTTTTTTTATTCAAGAGATAGATTCTATTACAAAAACCCGGAACAAAGGCTTCTTCTGCCCTATTATTCCGGGTTTTTTTCTTTCTATTTCACAAACCCAAGCAGCATTTCACGAATCATCTTGCTTGCCGTGTTTGCGGTTTGTTCTGAGTGGTCATAGACCGGTGCGACTTCTACGAGGTCAGCGCCTTTTACGTTGACTTCTGAGCGCGCGATTTCATGAATGGAGGCGAGCAATTCCTTAGACGTGATGCCTCCTGCGTCAACCGTGCCCGTTCCCGGCGCATGAGCGGGGTCAAGAACGTCAATATCAATGGTGACGTAAACAGGACGGCCCGCGAGCTGCGGCAGCACTTTTTTCAGCGGCTCAAGCACTTCAAACTTAGAAATGTGCATGCCGTTTTCCTTCGCCCATTCAAATTCTTCCTTCATTCCGGAACGGATGCCGAATGAAAATACGTTCTGCGGCCCGATGAGCTCGGCCGCTTTGCGGATCGGAGTAGAGTGGGAAAGCGGTTCGCCTTCATAATCCGTGCGCAAGTCGGTGTGCGCGTCAAAATGAATGATGGCAAGGTCCGGAAACTTCTTATACATAGCTTTTATGACAGGCCATGACACAAGGTGCTCCCCTCCCATGCCGAGCGGGAACTTTCCTTTTTCTAAGATGCTGTCCACATATTCCTCAATCATATCAAGACTTCTTTGCGGATTCCCGAACGGAAGCGGAATGTCGCCGGCGTCAAAGAAATTCAAATCAGCGAGATCACGGTCGAGATACGGACTGTATTCTTCAAGTCCGATAGACACCTCGCGAATTCTGTTTGGGCCAAAGCGTGAGCCCGGGCGATAACTGACCGTCCAATCCATCGGCATGCCGTAAAGGATGGCGTCCGCCTCTTTCCAGTCGGGACGGCTTGCGATAAATACTTTTCCTGAATAAGCTTCATCAAATCTCATGATAAAACCCTCGCTTTCCTGTAAAAAAGCGCAAGATTCGCTCCTGCGCCATACATTTTTATTTGATTAAGTCGCTCACAAATTTCGGAAGAACAAATGCCGCTTTGTGAAGCTCTTTCGTGTAATACTTCGTATCGATGTCGAAGAAACGGCTGTCCTCCACTTCAAGCGGATCGTACTTTTTAGAACCGATTGTAAATGTCCACAGACCGCTTGGGTACGTCGGGATATTTGCCGTATACAGGCGGGTGATCGGGAAGATTTCTTTCACGTCACGCTGTACGTTTGTAATCAGTTCCGGCGTAAACCACGGGTTGTCCGTCTGCGCGACGAAGATGCCGTCTTCTTTTAACGCCTTGGAAATTCCGGCATAGAAGCCTTTTGAGAACAGATTGACGGCCGGTCCGACCGGCTCTGTTGAATCAACCATGATGACGTCATACTCATTTTCTGATTTTGCGATGTGCATGAAGCCGTCATCGACTCTTACGTCGACGCGCGGGTCATCAAGTTTGCCCGCAATGGACGGAAGAAATTTTTTAGAGTATTCAATGACCTTGCCGTCAATGTCGACAAGCGTCGCTTTTTTTACGCCCGGGTGCTTCAAAATCTCTCTGATGACACCGCCGTCTCCGCCGCCCACAACGAGGACGTTTTCCGGATTCGGGTGCGTAAATAAGGGTACGTGCGCAACCATTTCATGATAAACGAATTCGTCTTTTTCAGAAGTCATGACCATTCCGTCTAAGAACAGCATGTTTCCGAATTCTTCTGTCTCTACCATTTCCAGATGCTGAAATTCAGTCTGTTCAGTATGTAATGTTTGCTTCACCTTTAATGTAATGCCGAAATTCTTCGTCTGCTTCTCCGTATACCAAAGCTCGCTCAATTGTCATCTCCCTTTCAAGGCTTATTTCATTTATTGTAAGCGTCTGTTTCGCTTTTATTCCGGTTAAAATCTCATTTTCACCTAAGGAAAAAGTATAGAGGATGGAGGGGAAAAAGTAAAGAAGTGTCCGGTTTGATATGTTTAAAAAACCCCCTTTTTTCACATAATAATAGAATCATGAAAAAGGGGGTTCCCAAAAGTGGATAAAGTATCTGGAAAACAGCTCAGAATCACGCTCAAAATCATCCGCGCCTGCATCTTTCTGACACTGATCGGCGGAATGCTGGCCGGTGTCTGCTTCACATCCGTTCTTCTTGCAGCGAAATGGCAGGGCGCCCCCTCCGTCCGGGTCCCTCAGTCTACGATTCTTTATGCAAATGACGGCTCAAAGCTGGGAGAGACCGATTTCGGTGAAAAACGCTATTGGGTCCGGTTAAAAGATATTAATCCGGTGGCGGTGCAGGCCGCCATTGCGGTAGAGGATCAAAACTTTTACAGCCACCACGGATTTGATTACCGGCGGATGGCCGCTGCCGCGCTTGCTGACATAAAAGCAATGGCCAAGGTTCAGGGCGCCAGCACCATCACCCAGCAATACGCAAGAAACCTCTATCTTGAGCATGATAAGACATGGAAACGAAAATGGAATGAAGCATTTTATACGATCCGCCTTGAACAGAACTATTCTAAAAACGAGATTTTAGAAGGTTATGTAAATACGATATATTACGGCCACGGCGCATACGGAATTGAAGCCGCCTCCCGCCTGTATTTCGGCAAACACGCCAAAGATCTGAACGATGCGGAAGCCGTGCTTTTGGCAGGCATACCGAAAGGCCCGTCCGGCTATTCGCCTTATGTCAGTGAAAAGAAGGCCAAACAGCGCCAGGAAACGATTCTCCGATTGATGACCGAACAGAAAATGATCTCAAAAGAAAAGGCGGAAAAACTCAAGAAAACACCGCTTGCCTATCAGCCGCTGAAAAACAGAACCGCGGCAAAAACAGCGCCTTATTTTTACGATGATGCGATGAAAGAACTCGAGAAAAAGCTCGGGATGACGCGCGAACAGCTGACAACGAGCGGGCTGCGTGTTTATACAACGCTTGATAAGCGCATGCAGCGGATCGCAGAAAACACTGTGGCACATACGATCCGTACCGGCTCTGACATTCAGGTCGGCTTTTCCGCGATTGATCCGGCAACAGGGCGCGTACTTGCGCTGATCGGCGGACGTGATTACGAAAAAAGCCCGTTTGACCGGGCGACACAGGCGAAACGCCAGCCGGCTTCCACGATCAAGCCGCTTTTATACTACAAAGCGATTCAAAGCGGCTTTACTCCGGTCACGCTGATGAAAAGCGAAGAAACAGAGTTTCAGATTGACGATAATGGAGATACTTATTCTCCAAGCAATTACAACGGCTACTACGCCAATAAACCGATTACGCTGCTTCAGGCGCTTGCGTTATCAGACAACATCTATGCCGTGAAGACCCACCTCTTTCTCGGCATGAATAAGCTCGTGTCGGCGGCAAAGGAATTCGGCATCAGCGAACATTTAAAGCCCCTTCCGTCTCTGGCGCTCGGAACTGAACCCGTGCGCCCGATTGAAATGGTCAATGCCTACGCGATGCTCGCAAACGGGGGGAAACAAATCACCCCTTCCTTTATCACAAAAGTAACGGATACTGCCGGCAATATCTTGTATGAACAGCCGCGCAGACATCAGCAGGCGCTCGATAAAAAAGCCGCATTTGTGACGGCGAGCATGATGACGGGCATGTTTGATCAGGATTTAAACGGCTATACTTCCGTCACAGGGCGCACCATTTCAGACAGGCTGACCCGGACGTACGGCGGGAAATCAGGCACCACAAGCGCAGACAGCTGGATGATCGGCTTTAATCCCGCTCTTGCCGCCGGTGTTTGGACAGGCTATGACAAAAGCAGCACGATTGATTCCGTAGAGGAAAAAAGCTATGCAAAGACGATTTGGGCGGACTTTATGGAGAAGGCGCTCGAAGGAGAACCGGAAATAGCGCTTAAACCGCCGAAGGGCGTCACGGGCGTCTATATCGATCCCGCATCCGGCTACACTTCCGGACCCGGATGCGCCGCAAAGCATTATACGTATTTCATCGCAGGCACTGAGCCCGCGGATGTGTGCTATGGACCGGAACCGTCTAAAAAAGAAAAGGAACACGCTCCCGCCCGCAAGGAACCTCCGCGCAGAAAGTGGTGGGATAAGTGGCTCGGCAAAAAAGACTAAGCCCGGTGCATCGTGCGCCGGGCTTTACTCCGCTTCTTCCTCAAGCACCCACGGGAGCAAGAGTGAAAAGTCGAGATGGATAATAGGATCGGGAAAATCCTTCGGTATAAAAAATGTTGTACTCGGCAAAGAAAATGAAAAGCGGATATCTCCCGCTCTCTCAATATGATACTCCGGACAGCCTTCCCTAAGCCTGCCGACAATCGGATAACTGCCCGCATAATGATGCAGGCCGTTTTCCTTTCCATGCTCCCCCAAGTCGTGACAGACAGCCGGACGAATCCCAAACTGTGTAAACAGCCTTGTTTTCTCAGCGGGAAGGAGATTCATCGCCTCGGAAAAGTTCCGGCAGCTCCCGCAATCGCAAGGTTCAGCCCATGATTTTTCATATTGTTTTCTCGTTTCCGCCGCATCTGCTTCAATGACCCAAGGCCCGATTTCAAATACGGTGAACATGATGAAACCTCCGCTAAACATGAAAAACCCCGAGTCTTGGTTCGGCTCGGGACTTTCCATGTCCTGATTCTGTATCAACAGTTTACTCAGTAAAAATGTAAAATAGTGCAAATATTTATAAAGTTCACAAAAAGTTCACAAATTATTTTTCTTCCGGAAGCAGACCCGTCTTCAATTCATCAGATGAACGGTCCCAGAGCCCTTGGTCATGCTTCTGAAGAAATTCAGCAAGCACCTGCTTTGAGCTGTCATCCATTTTATCCACGATAATGCGGCGCTTCATTGATTTATCCATTAAATTCACATGCTCCGGCAATGACTTATAACCTCTGCGGATACTTCTGTCCACGGTCATTTCACAAGCCGTCACACCCGCGTAATAAGGGCCTTCTTCTTTTCTGTCAATGGTGACCCACACGAGCCAGTACGGTTTTCCGTTCGGCACTTCATCCTTGTTCGGCAGGAATTTGATCCCTTTTTCTACGACACTGCGGGCGTGCATGGCGCCGATATCGACGAAGGCTTCCTTCTCTTCCACATCGACAAATACCGGAGAAATATTGTCAAGGCTCAGCGATCCGGCGCCGAAACCGCCATGTCCGTCGGTCGGATCACTTTTAATGATATTAAATCCGATTGTTTTTTTCTTTTTTTCTTCCATGAAAATACCCTCCTACAAAAGCGGTTGAAATATAATGGCAAAAACCTTGAGAATCCAGTCTCTACCCTCGCTTAACAGCGGCCACACGACATAGGAGCCGACCGGTGTCACAAACAAAACGAGAAACACGATGATCCCGTAGCTCTCAAATTGAGTCATTTTCGCGCGCACCCGCGGCGGCACGAGATCCTCAATAATCCGGTAGCCGTCAAGCGGAGGAAGCGGCAGCAGGTTGAATAAACAAAGCGCGAGATTCAGCTGAATCCATATAGAGAAAAAGCGGTCAAGCCCCATGCTGAATGCCGAAAGCAGCTCCATTCCGTAAGCATGCATCAACACTAGCAAAAAGAAACCGATAAAGGCAAGAAGCAGGTTGCTTACAGGCCCGGCGACGGAAACCAGCACCCCGGCCAGCCGCGGTCTTTTAAAGGCGCGGCGGTTCACCGGCACCGGACGGGCCCAGCCGAAACCCGCGACCAAAATAAGAATGGTTCCGAAAACATCAAGATGTTTAATCGGATTGAGCGTTAATCTTCCCTGTCTCGCCGCTGTATCATCACCGAACCGATACGCGACATACGCGTGCGCCAGTTCATGCATCGTAAATGCCACGATCAGCGTAATGACGACATAGGGCATAAGCTCCAACGGATAATATAAAAATCTGTCCAAATGTAAAAATCCCCTTTTTTAAAAAATGCAAGATTGTCCTTCATTCAGTATACTATAAGTGATCTCTCTTCCAAAGAGAGGAAACGATAAAGGAGGATCAGCACCATGCCGCTCGTAACCGTTAAAATGCTTGAAGGCCGCACAGATGAACAAAAACGGAATCTGGTTGAAAAAGTAACAGAAGCCGTCAAAGAAACGACAGGCGCAGCCGAAGAAAAGATCATTGTCATGATTGAAGAAATGAGAAAGGATCATTACGCCGTCGCCGGCAAACGGATCAGCGATACGGAGTAATCCTTGATAAAGGCCGGCAATGCTGTACGCAGGCCGGCTTATTTCACAATCTTTTCAACCAGGCTGAAAAAGATTTTCTTTTCTTCCTCTGTCAATGCTTCGAACAGTTCGTCAATCAGCAGCTGCCGGTTTTCAATCATTTGCATGGCCGCCATTTTTCCCGATTCGGAAAGCGTCATCCATACCGTGCGGCGGTCTTCGTTGTTTCTCGACCTTTCTACGAACCCTTCTTTTTCTAAATGATTGAGAGCGGTTGTCGTGGCGGAAGGTGATAATGTAACCTCCTGCAATATATCTTTAATCGTACACGTGCCGTGCCGGTAAATAATCCTCAGAATAAATCCTCTGATATTATTGATACTCTTCGGAATTGTCGCCTCATCAAGCTTTTTCGTGCTCTTTAAATACTTTGTAAGAGCGTAATCCAGTACATTTGCTTGTAAGTTATCGTGCTTCATGCAGAAACTCCCCATTTCAAGATGCATCCATCATCATTTGTTAGTTTTTTATTACATTTTACTGATACCTTACGGAGAAAGTCAAAATTCCGGCCGGAATGCCCGCAACTTTTATCCTGCCTCGTACAGACTTTTGTCTCCCTCTTTTTTACCATATCCTTTTATGCAATGCTGGTTTTATAGACACGATTCAGGTAAAATCATAAAGGTGGCTGATCTGATCGGATGCGGCAGACAATATGATTGGAAAAGAAACGAAACAGACAGGGAAACAGAACACAGGATTGTTGATTACACAGAAGATGTGACACGGGTAAAAGCCAAAGAGCTCCTCTTGGTTTTTGCTTTCGGATGGAGGGATGCGTGTTGCGGAATATCCTACAAAAAAAAGACATCACCCAGCTGCTTGAACAAAGCAGAAACAGGCAGACTGCCAAAACGATGGGTGGATTTGATTTAACATTACTGGGCATCGGCGCCGTCATCGGGACGGGTGTCATGGTCCTTACAGGCATTACGGCCGCGAAAAACGCCGGGCCTTCCGTTATCTTTTCTTTTATCATTGCAGCCGTTGTCTGCAGCCTTGCAGCATTATGTTACGCCGAAATCGCTTCTGTTCTCCCGGTTTACGGAAGTGCTTATATTTACTCTTACACGACGATGGGAGAAATTATCGGCCATTTAATGGGCTGGACGCTCTTATCCGTTTATATGGTGACGGCATCCGCGGTCGCAAGCGGCTGGTCAAGCTATTTCAATAATCTGTTAGCCGAAATCGGCATGCCTTTGCCGGACAGTCTGCTGCACGTGCCGAGCCAGGGAGGCATCGTCAACCTTCCTGCCATCATCATTACTCTATTAATTGCGGTCGTTCTGTCACGCGGCTCCAAAGAGAGCAAAACATTTAATAATATAATGGTTCTCGTAAAAATCGGAATTGTTTTGCTGTTTATCATCACAGGCAGCTTTTTTGTAAAGCCGGGCAATTGGCATCCTTTTATGCCTTTTGGAATGAAAGGCGTCATCACAGGGGCTTCTGCCGTCTTTTTTGCGTTTCTCGGGTTTGACGCGATTTCCGCTTCGGCTGAAGAGGTCAAAAAACCGCAGCGCAACCTGCCGATCGGCATTATCGGTTCACTGGTGATCTGTACATTAGTATACGTCATTGTCTGTCTCGTCATGACGGGGATGGTTCCGTATACACAGCTAAATGTGCCGGAAGCCATGTCTTATGTATTGCAGACTGTCGGACAAAATGCGGTGGCGGGCGTGATCGCTGCAGGAGCGGTGATCGGGCTGATGGCCGTCATTCTCGCGCATACGTATGCAGCGACCCGCATATCCTTGGCGATGGCAAGAGACGGAATGCTGCCGAAAGTCTTTACCATTGTCGGAAAGAAATCGGGAGCGCCGATCTTTAATACGTGGCTGATCGGACTGATCAGTGCATGCATTGCGGGTTTTGTTGATCTGAAAGAACTGTCGGATCTCTCAAACATCGGCGCATTGCTGACATTCGCCATGGTCAGTCTGTCCGTGCTGATTCTGCGCCGCACTCATAAGGATCTGCCTCGGGGATTTAAAGTGCCTTTCGTTCCCGTACTGCCGATTTTGGCCATTATCTGCTGTTTGTTTTTAATGGTCAATCTGCCGCTGAAAACGTGGCTTTATTTTGCCGCCTGGCTGATCATCGGCGTGATCGTTTACTTTTTATATTCGTACAAGCACAGCAAATTGAGACAATAAACAAAACCAGGCCCGCATGTTGCGGCCTGGTTTTTACATAAAAAAAGACGAAAGCCATCGCCTTTAACAAATGTGTTTCAGCTCTTCTATGTAGTGAAGCGCCTCATCATATTCTTCATCTGTATATTTCTGCTTGCTCTTTATCGTAAACACTTTCTCTTTCTTTTCCTCAGCTTCAAGGCCGTCAAAATACAAAATCGTAGACACCAGCTCCAGAAACCGGGATGAACGGCTGTTGACGCTGTCGATGTACTTCTTCATATCCGGCATCGTCAGCTCCGCGTGATGTAAAAACTCAGCGCCCGTCTCCGTCAGCGAATACCGGTATTGAAAGTAGCCGCCCTTTTTTTCCTTCACCTCATCCAGAAACCCAAGATTGCACAGCTCTTCAATTCGAAGCGTCAGTTCTTCGGAATACGGGCCGTAAAAATGAAAATCATATTTTTCGTAGAAAGGATACTGCATTTTCTTCGCGATATAAATGATTTTCTGCAGCTTTTTCCGCCCGATGATTTCTCCAGAATCCGAGAACACCTTCATCAGTTTTGCATGTTCTTTCAACAAATTCCCGACATCTCCTTTTCCTTCTTTACCAAAATCCTTTTATGTCAGTCCCAGCAGCTGCCGGATTTTTAATTTCGCTTCAGGGTTTTCTGAATCGTCAAAAATGAGGTCCATCGGATAGTACAGCTTATGATCCGTCCGCAGTTTCCCCGAAATGGATTCGACAATGGCGGACTGCCTGGACAGCTCTTTGATCTGGCCGTTCTGCGTTAACAGATGAATCGGCAGACGCTCCTCCTCTTCACCCGGTCGGTAAAAATCATACGGCAGATCCGATGAAGAATCGACCACCAAATAATAATTGGGATCAATTCCCGCCTCTTTAAACAGAGCAGTCAGTTCAAAATAAGCCGACATTTCCTCATTCGGGTTAAATTCGGCATACTGAAACAGCTGGCGGTTAATAAAGCGGCGGCACAAGTCGGACAGAATCTGATCCTCTTCATCCTCCCAAGCCTGGAAATAATATAAAATGATAGCTTCATCTAACTTCAGATAATCCTCAAGCGTCAGCTTCCCTTCAAAGATGGAATAAAAATGAACGGGAGCATGCGTGAAGATATACCCTTCTTCATGGAGCTGCTTCGCACGGTGGAGGATTTTCGTCAAAATGACTTCAGCGCTTCTCGTCACGGGATGAAAATACACCTGCCAATACATTTGATAGCGGCTCATAATATAGTCTTCGACGGCGTGCATGCCGCTTTGCTTAATGACGATCTGGTCCTCACGCGGACGCATCACCCTTAAAATCCGTTCCATATCAAAATGTCCGTAGCTGACGCCCGTATAGTACGCGTCCCGCTGAAGATAATCCATCCGGTCGGCGTCAATCTGGCTCGAAATCAGGCTGACCACCTGTTTGTTTCTGTATGTTTTAGCAATGACTTCTGCAACATCCTGCGGAAATCCGGGACCCGCCTTTCTGAGAACCTGATTCACCTCGGTATCGCCGAGAATAATTTCTCTCGTAAAGTCTTCATGATCCAGATGAAAAACCTTTTCAAAGGAATGCGAAAACGGCCCATGTCCCAAATCGTGCAAAAGCGCGGCGCTGAGACAGAGTTCGCGTTCATTGTCATCCCATTCAGGGCGCCCTTTAAAAACATCGTCAACCATTCTTCTGACAATCTCATAGACGCCGAGAGAATGGTTAAAACGGCTGTGTTCCGCGCCGTGAAACGTCAAATACGTCGTACCGAGCTGTTTGATCCGGCGCAGCCGCTGAAATTCACGGGTGCCGATCAAATCCCAGATCAGCTTGTCCCGCACATGTACATAGCGGTGAACGGGATCTTTAAACACTTTTTCTTCTGATAATTTTCCATTTGGATACGCCATCGTCATTCCCTCTTTTTTTTAGCCGTGATTCTATTATATCGGCTCAGTCTTTTGAAAACATCCTTGAATTTGTCCGGCGTTTTGTTCCACTTTTTCCGAAACTGATTTTTTTGAAGCAAAAAAGCCTGACCCATCGGGCGAGGCTGTCGAAACACACATTTACTTTTTGATCTTCTTTTTCACTTTCTCAATCAGCTCGTCCTCAGTCGGCGCCGACAGCGGGCGGTTGTTTACGAAAGCAAACGATTTTTTGCGTCCGGGCCCGCAATATGACTGACAGCCGACCTCCACTTTTGCATCCGGGTCAGCTTCTTTTAAACGCGGCAGCAATGTCTTAATATTGGTGGCTTGGCAATCATCACACACTCGGAATTCATTAGCCATGATGTACGCTTCCCTTCATTCAATGTTCCTCTATGTTAAATCTTAATTTTAAAAACGAAAAAAATCACACCACATCTCATTGTACAAGGATTCATCTTATCCTGCAAGGCTCTGCGTATCTCTCATTCTTTCAGCCAATTTGTATAAATATTTTCCAATCTGGACATTCTAATACCATCAAAGATATTGGGGGTTGAGAACATTGACAAAACAAAGACAGGACGCCTGGTCAGAAGAAAACGACCTGCTGCTTGCGGAAACCGTGCTCCGTCACGTTCGGGAAGGAAGCACGCAGCTGAACGCCTTTGAAGAGGTAGGCGATAAGTTAAACAGAACGTCGGCAGCGTGCGGATTCAGATGGAATGCCGTCGTCCGCCATCAATACGAAAAAGCGCTTCAGCTCGCCAAAAAACAGCGGAAACAGCGGATGCGCGCGCTCGGAAACGGACAGCCGGCCAAGAAGAAACTATTATATCAGCCGCCTGCTCCGGAAGCGGATATCATGCAGGAAACCGCAGCCGAAGAGACGGTTCAAGCAGAAGCGCCTAAAGAAGACCGGCAAGCCGTCATGTCCGGCGAACATATGCCTTATGTCGATGAAAGCTTCAAGGAAGAGTTAGCTAGTTTATCACATTTGCTGGCGCCTCAGCAGCCGAGCCAAAAGGCGGAGCTCACAATGGCAGACGTCATTCAATTTCTGCAGAGCTATGAAGGCAGCGGAAAGCAAACTTCCGCCCTGCAAATGGAAAATGACCGTTTAAAACGGGAAAACAAAGAATTGCAGTCTAAAACCGAGCAGCTGGAAGCGGCCGTCGAAAAGCTTGAAAAAGACCAAAAAACCATTCAGGAAGACTACGAAACCTTGGTTAAAATTATGAACAGAGCCAGAAAACTAGTTTTATTTGAAGAAGACGAACACGCCTCCCCGTCCTTCAAAATGGACCGGAACGGCAATTTAGAAAAAATGGCCGAATAACGGAAAAACCCCCTTTCCTTGTCATGGAAAAAGGGGTTTTTGCCATTTGTCAATGACGTACAACCTGATCTATATTAATGTAAACATTGTTCATGAGGTCTTCTTCCCGCAAGGCCTGCATATCTCGGTTCCCGCCCGCACATAAGCATAAAGATTCAATTCCTCACCCCAAATGGTTCTTGGGAATTATTGCTTGATTTACTACTGTGCAATACACTGTATAAATAATACAATTATTAGATATGATGGGAATGATAGTAAATGAGTAGCCAATTACGAAAAGGAGCGTTGGAACTTTGTGTGTTATCCCTGCTTCTTTATGAAGATTTATATGGTTATGAATTAATCAAGATCATAAGTGAAACGTTCCCTGTATCGGAGGGCACCATCTACCCCATATTACGAAGACTCACAAAAAATAACTATTTAAAAACGTATACAGCAGCTTCAGATCAAGGCCCGTCACGCAAATATTACAAAGTAACAGAAGAAGGCGCCTTTTATCATCACACATTAAAATCGGAATGGCTTGACCTGTCCGAAAAAGTGAACAGCATCATTAAGGAGGGAAAATGAATGTGTAAAGACCAATATTTAAAACATCTCCGGCGGGAAATAAAAGATCTGCCGGAATTTGAACAAAAAGAGATACTCGCGGATATCAGCGAAATATTTGACATGGGCGGGGCTGAAGGAAAAAGCGATGAACAAATCGCCGGCAATTTAGGTAATCCAAAAACACTTGCGCGCACTCTAAAAGCGGATATTTTCATCAATAATGCCCAGGAGCAGAAGACATGGCGCTCCTTTTTCAAGGCATTCGGCCTGCTGCTGGGTATGGGCATGTTCAACTTCATGTTTATGCTGACACCGTTTCTTTTTGCCTCTGTTACGGTGTTAAGTTTGATGGCGATCGGCCTTATGCTGATGACCGGATCATTCTTTCTCCTCGTAAAAGTGCCGATTGTAACAGCCATCTTTAACGGATGTATTGTCCTCGGAGCCGGTATGGCAGTGTTTATGGCCGGATTTGATCTTTCGAAACTGATATTCCGCATCTTTTTGCGCTATTTCAAATGGAATGTCAGCGTTGTAAGGAGGGAAAACATTGAAACGGAAAATGTGGTATAGCATTGCTCTCATTTTAATCGCAGCCGGTCTGATCGGAAGCATGTTCTTCGGTTTTGACGGCTTTTATCCTAATTCATAAGGAAGGTGTGCAAATATTATGACTGAACCGGCCCTGATATTGAAAAATGTTTCTAAAACCATCAATCATACTCCGATTGTACAGTCAATTTCTTTCGATGTGAGAAAAGGTGAGATTTTCGGCCTTCTCGGACCGAACGGCTCGGGAAAAACCACTATTTTCAGAATGATCGTACAGCTTATTAAAAAAACGGAAGGAACCATTTCGTTCAGGGGCAGACCGGACAGCGACTTTGAATATTTTATGAATCATATCGGGGTTATCATCGAAGGCCCGGACATGTATCCGAATATGACCGCTTTGCAAAACCTGAAATATTTCACCAGACTGCGGAGCACCTCGATGAAAACGGATGACCTCATGAATATCCTTGCAAAAGTCGGATTAGAGCAGGCTGCCCGTAAAAAAGTGAAACATTTCTCATTAGGTATGAAACAGCGCTTGGGGCTCGCTTATTCTCTTCTTCACAATCCCGGGTTATTAATTCTGGATGAACCGATGAACGGCCTTGATCCTAAAGGAATGAGAGAATTGCGCACCATTCTTTCTGATTTAACGAAGCAAGGGGTTTCTATTTTATTATCAAGCCATTTATTATCTGAAATGGAGGAAATTTGCGACAGAGTTGCCTATATCAAAAAGGGCCGGATTTTAGGAATTGAAGAAATGAAGAAAAGAAATGACCCTGCCCAGAAAAAGCTGTTTACCATCACGGTCAATCACTCTGAAAGGGCGAAAGAAATTTTGGAACAGGAAGGTATTCTTCAAGTACAGCAAAAAGACAGCCGCATTATTGAATTGGAAGCGGAAGAAGATACCATCCCGTATGTCATTAAATCTTTGGCAGAGAAAGAGATTCTGATTTCCCGCGTTTCTGCAAGAACTTTGTCATTGGAAGAAAAATACATGATGATTACAGATCAGGAGGACGCGGTATGAGCATATTTCATCTGGCGCAGAACGAATTCATAAAAATAACCCGAAAAAAAAGCACGCTTTTATCTCTTTTTTTCCTGTTTCTCATCGTTTTGCTGGCCGGCCTTATTATGAATCATGAGTTAGATGCTTCCTCGGATAACAATTGGAAGGAACGGCTTCTCGCCGAAAAAAAACAGGAAGAAATTGATAAACCGGCTGAAACGACAGGCGTTTATTATTCTGCTGATGTTAAGAATAAAGACTATTACTTGGAGCATAACATCAACCCCTATGAATGGAACGGCTGGAGGTTTTTCGGCACGGTTACTTCAAACGGGCTTGAGATTTTCGTATGCTTAACCGCGATTTTAACCGTCTGCGGGGTTGTTTCTAAAGAGTTTGCCCTTGGGACGATTAAGTTTATCGCCACAAGCCCGAACCGAAGATGGCGGATTTTAGCATCAAAATTTCTCGCGTCCCTTCTGTTTACCGGTATGGTTTATTTGTTTTACTGTGTGAGCTGTTTGCTGATCGGCGGCGTGTTATTCGGTTTTTCCAATGCTTCATATCCGCTCGTCTATACTCATTTAAATGACAGTCTGTATACCATCAGTTCCATAAAAGCATCAGGGATCATTCTTCTTTTGCGTTTCATTTCAATTATAAGTATTGTCACCATCGCGTTCACTTTGTCAGTATTGTTCAAAAGTCAGGCTCTCTCCCTTTGCTTATCCGTTTTACTGCTGTTTGCCGGCAGTATATTGGGCGGAACAGATTTGCTTGCTCAATTTACGTGGTATAAATTCACACTATTTCCGCATTTAAATCTCGTTGCTTATGTAAATAAAAGCGCGGGTGATGCAATTTCAACGTTAAACATTCCCTATTCCGTGACGGTTATAGCGATCTACTTTCTTATTTGTTTATTGATTTCTTTTTCCGTCTTTCAAAAGAGAGACATTACAGCATAGACAGAGAGGCGGCGGCATAATGAGCGGACGGCAGAAAATACTGACGGTCCAGCAATTTGCCGCTGGCCTTCCCTTGATCCATCGCTAATGGATTCAAATAACCGAAGCTCCCGCTGCTTCGCTGCTGAAAGCGTAGAAATTCCCGCCCTTCCTGTATAAAAAGAGCGTCATCGAATCGAAGAAATTTCATAATGGCTGTGTATTTCGCAACGGCATCAATGTGATACTTTCTGCACTCGGCTAACATTAAACCTGAGAAAGCAAAGTCCGATGTTTTGTACCATTTTGTGAGAAAAGGCTGTAATTCTTTCATTTGCAAATAAGAGACGGCATAAAGGGCATCTGCCTGTTCTTCCTGCATGCCGCCCGGTGCCGTGAGCAAATCGGCCTCCCGTTTCATTGCGGTTTCTAAGAAAATGATCAGCTCTTCCGGGGTCACTGCCCCAAAATAAGCTGCTAACACCATGAGGATCATAGAGGCGGGCTCTGATTTCAGTTCCTCTTGTAAACCGCGGACCATTTGTTCCAGTCCGTTATGAAAAAAAATGCTTTTTGCGGCATCCATCCTGCGGTAAACATGATACGCATACGCGAACAGGACCGGGTGGCATTCATGCGTTTTTTCTCCGAAATAACGGTCTAGGAATAGAATAACTTCTTCTGTATCCTTTCTGCTTTCAAAATGATGACATGCCGCTAAACCGCAAAACAGGTGCATAAGGTCATCAGCTTCCATCTCTTCCGGCTGCAGCTGAAGGTTCTTCCAAAAACCCAGCAGCCATTCTTCTGTTTTTTTTATATTAAAATGTCCCTTTACTATCTGCATGTTCGACACTCCAGATTCAGAATCTCAATCGCCGGCAGAAGAGCCGGAGCACATTGAATGGATGGATTCTCGTTATTTATGTAATGAAGGGCTGCTTGACAGCCATAAAAAAAAGGATCGATACACGATTGGATCAATAACATAGTGCAAAGCTGTTTCATTTTTCGGCTGCTGAGACAAAACACAAGCCATTTTTGAATGGAAGCCTTCAAGCCGGGATGAAGCTGATGCTCCCCCTTATTCAAATGAAGAAGACAGTACTCAATAAACTCAAGCTCGTTTTCAGCTGTTCTTTTCCATGCGTCGCGGAGCAAAGGCTGAAACATCGAATTTTTGTAAAAACGGACTTTTTCCTGATCAAATGGCATTTCCAGTTCGTTCAGCAAACCGACTAATTCGGCGTATTTAAAATAAGGCCATTCTTTTTTTGTAAGATATCCGTTTTGCAATCCATGACGTATGATCTGATCATCCGCTTGCAATCCCTGCTTCTTTTTATAAGTTTTTGATGTTAAATAGATATGAATCAATTCATTGACTATGGCCGTATTGCAGTGAAACAGATCCTCCCAGCATGACTTATCAACGAAGGCTGCCGCAATCCTTTCAATATGTTCTTTTAGAACGGAAGAATGGCTCGTCTTCCTGTAGTATTTGCAGAAGCCGGCAAACAGCTGAATGCTCTTCATATCCGGAAGCGATTGTTCAGCAAAAGATAATAAAAATTGTTCTGTCTCTTCAGCTAATCTATTCAAGTTAATCGTTCCTTTCTGCTCTAAGACAAGCATGCGCGGCACCCGCGGCGACAAGTGTTGTATGGTAGCAGTGTTTAAACACATCTTCTCTTTGCTGCTCACCTTTCAAACCAGGTTTATGTTGATAGGTGATGCCCGGGATATTCCCTTCTTTCATTCGGCCCTGAAATATTTTATTCCAGGCTGCCTCATAGAGCGGTTTATGATTTTCTTTTTCCATGTCGATATGTAAAAAAGAGCTGCACATCAATAATTCACTGGTAATATCTAAATTCTCAAGACATATATAAATCCCGAGAAATTTCAGAACCTTTTCTTTTAAGGAGGGCAGATGATACTCTTTATCTGTAAGCGAAGAACATCCCATATCTGTTATATAAAAAATCGTATGAGTGATACTGTACGCATCATGGTCAGTCATATATGTATTTGGGATATTTTGACCGGCTGCCGTGTAGCAGTATAAATCAGAAAAATCCGGCATTTCTAAATTTACGCCTGCTCTTTGCAGACTGTACTTCAGATCCATTTTTCGAAAGGGAATTTTAGCAAGGCTTTCATCAAAACGAGACGCCGTGAATTTTTCCAGCTCCCATATCACTGAAGCCCGTGTCGGGTGATCAGTTAAGACAAGAAATTCACCTGCAATAGCCAATCCGGCAAGGCCGTCCGGATCAAAATGAATAAATTCTTCAAGCTGATCATTACGGAGCCTTTCTGTAATAAATTCCGTTAAAACAGCAACTTCCTTATCATCTGCCTGATTTCTGATCAGGTAATTGGTAAGAAAAATAAGCTCTATAAATGTTTTAAGCCGCCATCTGAAATCGTTCGCTACTTTATGATTCATATCAAAATAATGGATATTCTCAACAATCCATGACAGTGCTCCCCGCTTAATTTCTCTTATATACTCCTGTGTCAAACTCTCACCGCCTTTTCTAAGATGCGTAGGTTCCAAACGGATGAATCTAATTCTGAACGGCTAAATCATTGAAATTCAAATTCGGGTTTTGATTGTCTTCTTGGCTCGGTACTACAAGCACCCAGCCGCTCCAAGCAAAGCTATTGCCTGATTGCTCCGCATCTCCGGCTAACAAATGTGTCGGGATCGTGATTCTTTTTTCCTCTTTTATTTTTTTAAAATTCATATCTCCATCTCCTCTAGTTTATAGAATTATTTGGAACCTACAACAATATATTAATCAAATAAGGGATAAATTGTAAACTAGTTTTAGAATAACGATTCTTTTTTCACTATAACTAATTAGTATATAATTACTAAAAATAAAAAAGCCCGGACCTAGTCCAAGCTTTCCTGCGTACCGAACACCTTCTCATTCCGTTCCAGCATTCGGGTCAGATTTTTTTCAAATACCATTTCTTCTTCCGGCGATAATCCGGCTGCATACAGGCGGCCGCTGCGTTCCTTCAGTTCGGTTAAAAGTGACAGCATTAAGTCCTGCACGGTAATGTCCGTTTGCAGCAATTCGCTTAAGGAAGCCATCGTTTCAGGCCGGATGTCGGGGTACACGCCTTTTGTGTCATTGCTTTTGTCTTTTAAAGCGGCTTGATAGAAACGTCTGATCAGATCGGCGCGTTCGCTTCCGCTTTTATCAGCGCAGAGGTAAATCTGAACTGCGGTTCCGCCCCGCAGGCGCCTTTGTGAGATTCCCGCGAATTTCCGCCCGCCGATGCTGAGATCATAGCTGCCCGGACAATACGATCCTTTAATTTCATATGCTTCAATTTCAGCATTGTACGAACGCAGCATCCGCCGCACCAGCTCCGTCATCGCCTCGTAGCCTCTGTCGATGTCGATGCCTTTTTTCTCGTCTTCAAAAATAAGCGAGATATTCAATACGCCTTCATCAAGAACGACCGCGAGGCCTCCTGAATTGCGGACAATTACACGATAGCCTTCGTCCTCCAGCAATTTCACGCCGTCCTCTAAAAACGGCAGGCGTGTGTCCTGAATGCCGAGCACGATCGTCCGGTGGTGCACCCACGAGCGTGCTGTCGCAGGCGATTCCCCTTTGCCTACGGAGGCGCACAGCGTATCATCCATTGCGAATGACTGCTTCGCATCAAAATAAGGACCGAGGCTGGATTGGTCAATGATTCTCCAGCTCGGCTGCATCAATAAATCAATCGGTTGCTTTCCCATCTATATTAAATCCCTTTCGTCATAGGCTCTCCATGCATTTATTATATCATTCCGCTTAAGATGATTGAAATTGACTTTTCAAAAGAGCGATGAAGATTTCTTTGTTTTTTGTGTTCTCCATAATGGAAGATTGAATGATAGACAGTTTCCGCTTTAAGGAAAATCCTTTGATCTGAAGCACGGAAATGCTGCCGTGAAGCAGATCCTTTTGCAGTACGCTTTTTGACAGAACGGAAAGACCCATTCCACTGATCACAGCTTCCTTGACGCCCTGGTTGCTGCTGATCGTCATCATGGATTTCGGCCGCAGTCCGTTTGAATGCAGGACATGGTCCAAATATTCCCTCGTCCCCGAACCCTTCTCCCTCGTCACCCACGCTTGATTTTGCAAGTCGGTGACCGGGATGTTTTTTCTGCCGGCGAGCGGGTGCCCGTTCGGAGCAGCAATGCATAATTCATCCTCCATGAACGGCTGAATGTCGAGCTCGTTTTTCCCCGTATGTCCTTCTATTAATCCGATATCGGCTTGAAGCATCCGAACTGCTTCGCTGACCTCCTCCGTGTTCCCGATCATGACGTCAAGGTTCAGTTCGGGATACTCGTCATGAAGCTTTGCAAGAAGCGGCGGCAGAATATATTCGCCGATGGTAAAGCTCGCGGCGATTTTGAGCTTCCCTTTGACATAATGATGATGGGCGTAAATTTCGGTTTTCGCCTGCTCGTACAAGAAGACCATTTGCTTGGCGCGCTGATAGAGAATGTCCCCCGTCGGCGTAGTCGTAAAGTGCTTCGGGGAGCGGTTCAGCAAGGCGGTTTGGAATTCTTTCTCCAGATTTTTAATGTGAAGGCTGACGCTCGGCTGAGAAATCATCAGCTTCTGCGCCGCTTTTGTAAAGTTTTTTTCTTCCACGACGGCAATGAATGTTTTCAGTTCCCCATAATACAAAAAGCATCGCCCCTTATCATTATTTTTCCTAATTGTTTAGATCATATAAATATATTTTACTAATGATTAAGACCGCAGTAAAGTGGAGTTATCAACCTAACGGGAAGTGACGGAGATGAAGATGGTAAAGGGTGTTTCAGTTACCGCAGGAATTGCGTTTGCGGCTTTCTATGCCAGCCGCCTGCCGTTTTTAAATTTGCTCGGAATGCTTGTCCTCGCGATGCTGATCGGAATGGTCTGGCGCGCCGTTTTCGGACAGCAGGCGGCATTGGAGCCGGGGATTCGATTCTCAAGCAAATACTTGCTTAAAGCCGGTATTATCCTGCTTGGCATGAGACTGAACTTGACGGATATCTATCATGCCGGCTGGCACGTATTTGCAATTGCCGTCTGCTGTATGATGGTTGCGGGTGCGGTCGTATACGGACTGTCCCGGCTGTTTCGCATTGATCAGACACTCAGCATGTTAACAGCCTGCGGCACAGCGATCTGCGGGGCGGCTGCCATTGCCGCGATCGCGCCGCAGATCAGGTCAAACGAAAATGCGACAGCCATCAGTGCAGCCGCCGTTTCGTTATTAGGAACCGTTTTTACTGTTGTATATTCTCTTTCTTATCATGTATTGGGCTTTTCTCCTGCTGCTTACGGCGCCTTTTGCGGGGCAACGCTTCATGAGGTGGCGCATGCGGCGGCGGCCGGAAGCGCCGGAGGAAAAGCAGCCGTCGAGATGGCGGTGATCGTCAAGCTGACTCGGGTCGCGCTGCTCGTCCCGGCCGCATTCATGCTTGGAATGCGGGCGCGCCGCAGCGGGAAATCAGAGACGGTCTCTGCTGCTTCACTGCCGATCCCTTGGTTTATCTTCGGATTTCTCGGAATGAGCGCCATCCACACATCAGGCATCATTTCCGCCGCGCATTCCGCGTTTCTTGTTCAAGTGTCCTATGTTTTAATCGGCATGGCAATGGCGGGTCTCGGTTTGAACGTTCATATATCGGCGTTTCGTCATAATGGCTGGCGGGCGCTCGCGGCTGGCTTGATCGGCTCTCTCTGTTTATCGCTGTTCGGCTGGGCCGCAGTGGCTTTCTTTCTATAAAAAAAGCCGGCCTTCTTAAAAGGCCGGCTTTTTCCGGATTACAGCGCTTGAGCAGCCGTAATTAACGCAAGATTGTAGACGTCTTCCGCATTACATCCTCTGGAAAGATCGTTTACAGGCATATTTAATCCTTGCAGAATCGGTCCGACCGCTTCAAAGCCGCCTAAACGCTGAGCGATTTTGTAGCCGATGTTTCCTGCTTCAAGGCTTGGGAATACAAATACATTCGCGTCTCCTTTAATATCGGAGTCCGGCGCTTTCTTCTCCGCAACAGACGGCACAAATGCAGCGTCAAATTGGAATTCGCCGTCAAGCGTAAGCTCAGGCGCTTTTTCCTTCGCGATTTTCACCGCTTCTGACACTTTTTCCGTCTCATCAGATTTTGCCGATCCTTTTGTAGAGAAGCTGAGCATGGCAACGCGCGGGTCAATATCAAACATTTGAGCCGTATTGGCGCTTTCAATGGCGATTTCAGCAAGGTCCTGGCTGTCAGGGGCAATGTTGATCGCGCAATCAGCGAACACATATTGCTCGTCACCGCGGGCCATGATGAAGACGCCTGATGTTTTTTTCACGCCTTCTTTTGTTTTGATAATTTGCAGTGCAGGGCGCACCGTATCGGCAGTAGAATGTGCAGCTCCGCTGACAAGTCCGTCCGCGAGACCTTTGTACACAAGCATCGTGCCGAAATAGTTCTCGTCTAACAAAGCTTTGCGGGCCTGTTCTTCCGTCGCTTTGCCTTTGCGGCGTTCTACGAAAGCCTGAACGAGTTCTTCCATGCCTTCATATGTATGCGGGTCAAAAATGTCAACGCCGTCAAGTGTAAGATTTAATTCTTTCGCTTTTGCTTGAATGTCTTCTTTATTGCCGACTACGATCGGCTTTAATACCTTGTTGCCCGCCAAATTGTTGACCGCAACCAGGATACGTTCGTCCAACCCCTCAGGAAATACGATTTTCACATCTTTTCCTGCTACTTTTTCTTGTACTTTTGTAAATAAATCTGCCACGATATACCCTCCTCTATGTTGACAAAAAACGCTTACTTTTACAGCATACTCTTCTTCCAGCTAAATTCAAATAACCAACTTCTATTATAGCGCTTTCAATAAGAAATCTTATTTTTCTAACTAATTTAACTGACGGGTAGTTTACGGCTTAGTTTCTGATACAAGGGGTGGGATTATTCAAGGTTTCTCCACAGCCGAAACGGTTAAACTGTGATATAGTGAAGGCATCAATGAAAAGATATAGGAGTGAAGATACATGAGTGAGCAGCAAAAAACGAACGAGGCCGCACAAACGCTTGACGGCTGGTATGCGCTTCACGATTTCCGCACAATGGACTGGACGTCATGGAAGCAGTTATCCAGCGATGAGCGCCTGTCGATTATACACGAATTTACGGGACTGCTTGAAAAATGGGGCGTCGCCCAAAAAGAAGGCAAAGGCTCGCAAACCATCTACAGCATCGTCGGACAGAAAGCTGATTTTATGCTGATGATTCTTCGCCCGACAATGGAAGAGCTGAACGAAATCGAGCTTGAATTTAATAAATCAAAGCTTGCTGAATTTACAATCCCGGCTTATTCTTACGTGTCCGTGGTTGAGCTGAGCAACTATCTGGCAAGCGGAGAAGGCGATCCGTATGAAAATCCGCATGTCCGCGCCCGCCTGTATCCTGAGCTGCCGGAAGCGAAATATGTCTGCTTCTACCCGATGGATAAGAGAAGAAGCGGAAATGACAACTGGTACATGCTTTCTATGGATGAACGCAGAAACCTGATGAGAAGCCACGGCTTAATCGGACGGAGCTACGCAGGCAAAGTCAAACAGATTATCACGGGATCTGTCGGTTTTGACGATTATGAATGGGGCGTCACGCTCTTCAGTGATGATGTGCTTCAGTTCAAAAAGCTTGTCTATGAAATGCGTTTTGACGAGGTCAGCGCGCGCTACGGCGAATTCGGCTCATTCTTTGTCGGAAACCGATTGTCTCTCGACACGCTTCCGAAGTTTTTGCACGTGTAACACCCACCCGCCTATCCGGCGGGTTTTTTCATTTGTCAGAATTTAAATAAGATTTGCTGTTTTAATCATTTTTTTTTTACGATGTTAAGGAGATTCCATTTTGTAAAGGGGTGCAGACAGTTGTCAAAACGAACCGCATTTATTATGGGCGCCAGTCAGGGGATCGGCAAAGCGATTGCTTTGAAACTGGCGGACAATGGCTTTCATACCGTCATTAATTCACGGGTTCCCGAAAATATTGAATCGGTAAAAGAGGAGATCCTCGCCAAGCATCCGGATGCGGGCGTCACCGTTCTGGCCGGGGATATGTCGGACCAGAAGACGAGAACCGGCATTTTTGAGGACATCAGATCAAAATGCGGACGGCTTGATGTATTGATCAACAACATTCCCGGCGGTGCGCCGGATACCTTTGAAAACTGTGATATAGAGAATATGACCAATACTTTTACGAATAAAACAATCGCCTATATCGACTCTATGAAAACGGCCGCAGCGATCATGAAGCAGCACGAATCCGGCAGAATCATTAATATCGTCGGAAACCTATGGAAAGAACCCGGCGCCGACATGTTCACCAACAGCATGATGAACGCCGCTTTAATTAATGCCAGCAAAAATATCGCCACTCAGCTTGCGCCTTTTCACATCACTGTCAACTGTCTGAATCCCGGATTTATCGCCACGGATCGTTATCAAAAATTTGTGCAGAACATGATGAAGAAAAACGGAATTTCCGAAGCGGAAGCGGAAGCACGGATTGCCTCGGACGTTCCGATGAAGCGTGTCGGAACCGCCGAAGAAACCGCGGCGCTGGCTGCCTTTCTCGCCTCGGAAGAAGCTTCTTATATTACGGGACAGCAAGTGTCGGCCGACGGCGGAAGCATGAAAAGCATATAAAAAAACATCCCGCTGTCAGCGGGGTGTTTTTTATAAACTTTATTTACCGATACAATGATTGGTCGGCCTTATGCTCATAACTGCCATATCTTCTGTAAGCAAAAACGCTGAGGACAAAGCCGATGAGGGTGACGGCCGCACAGATAAACCCGACAGCTGCATATCCGTATCCGACATAGACCGGACCCATGACAGCCGAGCCCAAGGTCACGGCCAAATTGGACGCCAGACTGTAAAATGCCATGATTTTGCCGCGGCGGCTATGTGAGCAATCGCTTAAAATGGTGCTGAGCAAGGTCACCGTCAGGCTTTGCATCAAGCCCCAGATGAATAACCCGATGACCAAAATCGGCATTGATGACGGCGCATAGGCGAGGCAGGCAAGCCATATGCTGATCACGGCCAATGCCGCGATCAAAGAGCGCATTTTCCCCGCCTTGTCTGCGATTTTCCCCGTGAACACGCTCATGGAAAAACCGATTCCGTACACCATGATCAGCAGCCCGGAAGCTGTATTTCCCCCCGGCAGCACGCGGTGAAGATATGTGCCGAGAAAGGAATACATGCCGTAAAAACCGATCATGTTGCAGAAGGTGATCGTGAGGTATACAGGGACGCGGGGCACCTTCAGCGCATCCCTGAAGGTGCCTGCCTGCCGTACGCTTTCCTCTTCTGTTTTGTTCCCGTCTGCCGTGCTGCGGCGCGCCTCAATGAAAATGAGCGAAGCAACGAGAACAGACATCAGGGCGAAAATCCAAAATGTCCACCGCCAATTCAAAACACCGCCGATAAAAGAACCGATGGGGACGCCGAAAATCAAAGCGAGCGACCAGCTTGAAACGATCAGTCCCATCACCTTGCCGCGGTACGCATAAGGCACACGGTCGCCGACGACTGCATATGCTGTCGGAACAAACGCCCCCGCCGCAAGTCCGGAAAGCGCTCTGCCCAGAAAGAAGAAAAAGAGATTGTGCGCCAGCGCGCAGATCACCGTGCCGGCCGTAAATATAAGCAGCCCTGCCATCAAGCTGAGTTCCCGGGAATATTTATCTCCCAGAGGAACCAGAAGCGGCGCGCCGATAAAAATCATCACTCCGTAAATACTGATGGAAAGCGCCAGCACACTGACATCCGAGCTGAAAGCCCGTGCTAAATCCGGAAGCAGCGGGGAAATCACCAGCTCTTCAGAACCCGCGGCAAATACGCCTAATGTCAAAGCAAGCGCGAGACAGAGCGGAAATCGGCGTTTCATTTCGATGTGATCGATTTGTTTGCTGTTCATGCTCTTTGAACACTTCCTCCGTAAAACTTTTTAACATTTGTTATTTCATAGTTTAGCATCCTTATTTTCCATTTTACATTTCATTCGAAAAAAAATTCTGTTTTTTTTATTTGCATTCAGATTTTAAATAATCCATTTATTTTATATTCGATAAATGATATAAAATATACCTTCCGGTTATGCTATAGTGATAGAATCATTCGTTAAGGTGGGTCATGAAATGAATAATGCTGGTTCAAAGGCCGCCCGCGCAAGCTTCGGCATGGTATTGATTCTCGGGACGCTCGCTTCATTCGGGCCGCTTTCGCTCGATATGTATCTGCCCGCTTTGCCTGAAGTGGCGGCCGATCTCCATACGACAGCGTCCCTTGCGCAGCTGAGCCTGACGTTTTGTCTTTTGGGGCTGGCGGTCGGCCAAATCGTTGTCGGGCCGCTCAGTGATATGATCGGGCGCCGGAAACCGCTGATTCTGTCATTGCTGCTTTATACGCTGGCATCTTTATTATGCGCCTTCAGCCCTTCTGTTTCGTTTTTAATTGTCATGAGGTTTATTCAAGGATTCACAGGAGCGGCCGGAATCGTCATTGCACGGGCTTCCGCGCGCGATATGTATTCCGGAAAAGAATTGACGGCTTTTTTCTCATTGCTGATGCTCGTCAATGGGGCGGCGCCGATTTTAGCGCCGATTACAGGGGGATTTATCCTTCAGTTTGCCGGCTGGAAAATCGTATTTATCGTGCTGGCGGTGATCGGCTGTATCATCTTTGCAGCAGTGCTTACGGCATTGCCTGAATCACTCCCGCCGGAAAGGCGGACAAGCGGCGGACTCCGGGAGACGCTGATGACGTTTCGCGGCCTGCTCGGTGACAGGATGTTTATGGGATTTGCGCTCAGCCAGGCATTTGTGATGACCGGCATGTTCGCATATATTGCCGGGTCGCCGTTTGTGCTGCAAAATATCTACGGCGTATCGGCGCAAATGTTCAGCCTGCTGTTTGCCGTAAACGGCGCGGGAATCATATGCGCCACCCAAATGACGGGACGGATGGCCAAAACACATGATGAACGGAAGCTGTTTGTCTCCGGATTGGTCATTGCCGTCATCGGGAGCGTCGCTTTGCTTTTATCGCTTGCTTTCGGTTTGAGTCTGACGGCGGTCTGCATTTCTTTATTTATTATTGTTTCTTCTGTCGGGATCGTCACGACGACAGGGTTTTCTTTGGCTATGCAGAAACAGGAGAAAGGCGCGGGAAGCGCAGCGGCTCTTCTCGGACTCCTGCCCTTTATCGGCGGCGCGCTTGCCGCTCCCCTGGTCGGTATTGCCGGAGAAGAAAACGCCTGGCCGATGGCTGTCAGCATTTTCGGTTTTCAGCTCTTTGCCGTTCTTTCCTACGTGCTGTCGGCAAAACGAAAAACAAAGTAAAGCCCGCCGCTTTTTACGGAGGGCTTTTTTTCTTATCCTGCTGCGCCTTTTTCCGAAGAAGCCGGCTCACGTTTCAGGCGTTTTTTGATACCGAAGTGGTAATACGCGTAACAGATGATCATCAACGGGACGCCGCAGTACAGGCCGATACGCTGGTCCGGAATAAAAATGAGACTGATTAAGATAAGACCGTAAACTGAAAATCCGAGGATAGGCACGATCGGATAAAGAGGCGTTTTAAATGCCAGGTCTTTCAGATTTCCTCCCTCAGCCAGAAAGCGTCTCCGGAAAACGAATTGTGAAGCGCAGATTGACATCCACGCGACGACGGTAATCATACCCGAGATGGAAATGAGCCACACGTACACCGTTTCAGCCGCGACTACACTTGTCAGCAGCGATAAACCTGAGATGGCGATGGTGATGAACAAGGCTTTCAGAGGCACGCCTTTTTTCGTCAGTTTTGTTAAGGAAGCGGGGCCCATTTTACTTTTTGATAGAGACCACATCATTCTGGACGAAGCGTACAGCCCGGAGTTCGCCACCGACAGCATGGCGGTCAAAATGACAAAGTTCATGATGTCAGCCGCATAGGGTACGCCGATTTTATCCAGCACAGCGACAAACGGGCTTTCGATGACCCCTGCCGTTTGGTACGGCAAAATGGACACGAGAACAAACATCGCCAGCACGAAGAAAAACAGCGTGCGCCATATGACGTTTCGGATTGAGCGGGGAAGCGTCTTTTCCGGATTTTCGCTTTCTCCCGAGGCGATTCCGACCAGTTCGGTTCCTTGGAATGAAAAATTCACCATGACAAGCGTAAACAGCACGGCCTGAGCCCCGTTCGGGAAAAGCCCTTTGTCCGTCGTAAAGTTTGACAGATACGGCGCCGTCTGCCCGCCATTAAAACCGACAAAGCCGAATACGGCAGCGCAGCCGAGAATAATAAATAATACAATAGCCATAACCTTAACGCTGGAAAACCAAAATTCCATTTCCGCAAAACTCCGTGCCGACAGCGCATTAATGGAGAA
Source organism: Bacillus sp. CIS52 (assembly GCF_053545315.1). NCBI lineage: Bacteria > Bacillati > Bacillota > Bacilli > Caryophanales > Bacillaceae > Bacillus > Bacillus sp. CIS52. The sequence continues at coordinate 1,331,527 of NZ_JBIUFR010000001.1, read as the reverse complement.
AATGACGACGCCGAATACAAGGCACCACACCCAAATCGGAACGGCCGGAAACCACCGCTGCATTAAAATCCCCGCCGACGTCAGCTCAAGCCCCACTGTATTGGCCCAGCTGAATGCGTACATCCACCCGATCGTAAAACCAGTAGACGGCCCGAGAAACTTTGCCGCATACGCCTGAAATGATCCTGCGACCGGCATGGCGACTGCAAGCTCCCCCAAACAAAGCATCACCAGATACATTAAGAATCCGCCGATCACATAAGCCAATATCGCGCCGATCGGTCCAGCTTCACTGATCGTAAAACCGGAGCCCATAAACAGCCCCGTCCCGATCACGCCGCCGAGTGCGATCATAAACAAATGCCGGCCCTTCATCGTGCGCTGCAATTCATTTTGATTGGTATCTCCCTGCATATACATCCCCCTTATTCCGTTATGTCAGCCTTTTGTGCGATGTCTAATCGATAGCTGTGCAAAAGGTGCAGCGTCGTCTGCTGAATGAGTTTCGGCAGAACATGGAATGTGTACGGTTTATACACCCGTTCCGTCCATTTATGGCCATCCTTGCCGTATACCCCCATATTGACTGACGGAATATTTAATTCCCTTATTTCTTTAAAAGGAATCGTCCCGATGACATCCCAGCCCGGAAAATTATCGGTAAAGGCGGCGACCTCCGCGTCTGTTTCATGCAGCGATAAAAAGCTTCCGTCCGCTAAATAAGGAAAAAACTTTTTAAAGATGAATGTTTCCCCCGTTGACGCCGCTGTTTTATCGACGGCTTCTTGAATGACATGCTGCAAAAGCCGGTCCCGCGTGCTCTCTTTCTTCAGATAATTGTGCGGAAGGTACGGCGGCGCATAAAAAATAATAACCTTGGCGCCCTGCTCAGGATCCAGTTTTTGCAGTTCCTCGACGGCTTTAAAGCATCTCATCCGCAGTTCAAGATGTTCATATGTTTTAAATGCCTGCTCTATACACTGAGCCGGGTCGATGCCGCGGCTTCTCAGCCTTTTCAAGTAATCTTCCAGACTGTACACTTGAACGTTCCATGTGATGTCTTTTTTCGGGAGGCTCGTTCTCTCGCAGTATTCGTCGTAATAATCAGATAATTTTTGTTCTGTCTCTTTGCATGCTTCCTCAGCCACGGCAGTCAGCTGATTCATGACTTCTTTGGCGGTTTTTTCGTAAATAAAATAATTAAAATAGACATGGCTGCTGACGGCGGTCTGCACGTTATACGCTTCCTTGTTGTCACGCTGGTAGAGGCAGGTCGGCGGCAGCACAAGCTCCCCTTCAATGTTTTCCGCCATATGAATATTGTTGTGGATTCTTCTGGTGATTTCTGAGGCGATCAAATTCGGATCGATGCCGGACAGCGTATCACCGACATGCACCTCCCGCCCGTAAATCGCAAAGCAAGGCAAAAGCTTCCCTGCCGCGCCCGTGTAGATGTACCTTGTCGTGTCACCTTCATACAGCGGGGTGATGAAGTCGTTATTAATCGCTGCTAAATATCGAAGCTGCTTTTCTCGTTTCAGCCGTTTTAATTCAGAAATGCTCGTTAAAATGCCGGAGTGCTGGCTTTCTTCATCCGGGTTTGCCATGAACAGAATATGGCCCGGCAGCTGATCGCGCCGTTCAGAAAAGTGAAGCAGATTGGTGAGATGAACGGCAATACCGCTCTGCATATCAACCGAGCCCCTTCCGAACATCCACTCGCCTGAGCGGGCGTCCCGCTGCACATCCCGATCAAATTCATAGCTTGAGAAATATTCCGCGAGACGGTCGGAATCAAAAGCGATATCTTTTAAAGGGCCGAAGTCTTCTATGCCGACCGTATCAAGATGAGCGTGATAAATGACCGTATTCAGACTGTCACCGTTTCCTTCAATAAAAGCGAAGATATTCTTGCGGCCGTAAGGGTCCTCAGGAATCGCCTGCTCCCACACATGTGACGGGTTTTCCTGAAAGTAGGGAAAGCTCTTGATCATATCTTTGATATAGTCGGCTTTTTTTCCTTCTCCCAATGTGCCGTTGATGCTGTTTAACGCCACCAGTGATTTCGTAATGGCTTCTATTTTCTCCTCCGGAAGCATCTTGCTGAGCTGCTGATACATGTTCCATCCCCCTTACCCTCATATAGAGAAAATAGCGCGACTCTTTTTTCATCGCGCTATTTCCGAAAGATTAATAGGCTTCAGACGTTGTTTTCGCCTGCATATGAAGAATCAGATAGTCAGGTCCTCCGGCTTTTGAATCCGTTCCTGACATATTGAAGCCGCCGAACGGCTGGTATCCGACAATCGCTCCGGTACAGCCGCGGTTGAAGTATAGATTTCCGACGTGAAAATCTTCGCGGGCGCGTTCAATGTGCGCGCGGGTTTTCGATAACAGTGCACCTGTCAGTCCGTAATCCGTATTATTGGCGATCTCAAGCATATGGTCGAAATCCCGGGCTTTTGAGATCGCGACGACCGGCCCGAAAATTTCCTCCTGCATCAGGCGGGCGTTTTCATCAACATCCGCAAAAATGGTCGGCTGAATAAAGTATCCTTTCGAATCATCACCTTCGCCTCCCGTCAGAAGCTTTCCTTCTGTTTTGCCGATTTCGATATACTTCATGACTTTATTATAAGACGCTTCATGGATGACAGGCCCCATGTATGTATCAAAATCTTCCGGACTTCCGACAGTGAGTGACTTCGTTAAAGCGACGGCTTTTTCGACAACTTCATCATAAACGTCCTGATGAATCACCGCACGGGAACCGGCTGAACATTTTTGGCCTGAAAATCCGAAGGCGGAATACACGATTGAGGAAGCGGCAAGATCAAGATCAGCATCTCTGTCTACGAGCACCGTATCTTTTCCGCCCATTTCGGCGATTACCCGTTTCAGCCATTTTTGGCCCGGCTGCACTTTTGCGGCTCGTTCATAAATGCGGCATCCGACCGCGCGGGAGCCTGTAAACGACACAAATCTCGTTTTCGGATGCTCAACCAGGTAGTCGCCGATTTCTCCTCCGTCGCCCGGTATGAATTGGAGCACGCCGTCCGGCAGGCCCGCTTCCTTCATCACTTCAACGAATTTCGCCGCCACGACAGGCGCCGCATCCGCCGGTTTCAGCAGTATCGTATTGCCTGTTACGATGGCTGCCGCCGCCGTTCCCGCCATGATCGCAAGCGGGAAGTTGAATGGAGAAATGACGATCCCCACCCCAAGCGGCTCATAATGATACTGATTATATTCTCCGTCACAGCTCTTTACAGGGGAACCGTCTTTCAGCTTCAGCATCTGACGGGCATAATACTCTAAAAAGTCGATCGCTTCCGCCGTATCCGCATCCGCTTCCTTCCACGGTTTTCCGGCTTCTTTCACTAGATACGCGGAGAATTCATGCTTTCTTCTGCGGATGATCGCCGCCGCTTTAAACAGCACATTCGCACGGTGTTCCGGCCGTACTTTTTTCCATGTTTGAAATGTCTGCAGCGCAGCCTGCATGGCCTTTTCCGCATGTTCTTTTCCGGCCGCCGATACAGAGCCGATCACTTCTTTTTTATCAGCCGGATTGACGGAAATGATCTTTTTATCCGTCTCAATCGCTTCACCGTTGATGATAAGCGGATAATGCTTGCCGAGCTGTGAATTCACATAAGCCAGCGCTTCTTGAAACGATTGTTTATTTGTCTCTTCCTGAAAATTTGTAAATGGTTCGTGTGCGTATGAAACTGTCATTAGAATTCCTCCCTGTATTTTGTAATGTGTGCTCACGCTTTATGAAGATGCAAGAAGCATACCAGCATAACAATTAGCCGAAAGCAGACGAAGCTTGTCTGAATCTGTCGGCTGCATTCAGTAATGCAAAGAAATTTTGCGATCTCCTATATAAAAGACGTAAAATATTTTTGCAGATCACCCTTATACCCAGCCGCGGAATCGGGCCGCTTCAGCCGACTTTCTGATGCCCGTCATATAGGCGGCCAAGCGCATATCGACTTTGTGGGTATGCGCTGTCTGATAAATGGATTCAAACGAATTCACCATGACGCTGCGCAGTTTTCCGGCGACTTCCTCCTCAGACCAGTAAAAGCCTTGATTATTTTGCACCCATTCAAAATAAGATACCGTCACGCCGCCGGCGCTTGCCAAAATATCCGGCACGAGAAGCACGCCTCTTTCATTCAGAATTTTCGTGGCGTCTATCGTTGTCGGCCCGTTCGCCGCTTCCACAATGATTGAGGCTTTAATGTGATGGGCGTTTTCAGCTGTAATCTGATTGGAGATTGCGGCAGGCACGAGAATATCACAGTCTTTCTCCAGCAGCTCCCGGTTCGTTATGATATCTGAGAAGAGATTCGTCACCGTGCCGAAGCTGTCCCGCTTATCCAACAAGTAATTAACGTCAAGGCCGTCAGGATCATACAAAGCGCCATGAGCGTCTGAGATGCCGATCACCTTGGCGCCGGCGTCATGCATAAATTTAGCGAGAAAGCTCCCCGCATTTCCGAACCCCTGAATGATGATGCGCGCATTTTCCAATGGAATCCCTTTTTTCTTAACGGCTTCCTCAATACAAATCGTGACGCCTTGCGCGGTCGCTGTTTCCCGCCCTTGTGAACCGCCGAGAACGATCGGTTTGCCCGTAATGAATCCCGGTGAATCAAATTCTCTCAGGCGGCTGTATTCGTCCATCATCCAAGCCATAATCTGCGAGTTGGTATATACGTCGGGAGCCGGAATATCCTTTGTCGGACCGACAATCTGGCTGATCGCCCGCACATATCCGCGGCTCAGCCGTTCCAGTTCACCGAAAGACATTGTCCGCGGATCACAGATGATGCCGCCTTTTCCGCCCCCGTAAGGAAGGTTTGTGATGCCGCATTTTAAGGTCATCCAGATGGAAAGCGCCTTGACCTCTTCCTCACTGACTTCCGGGTGAAACCGCACGCCCCCTTTTGTCGGGCCGACAGCGTCATTGTGCTGCGAGCGGTAGCCCGTGAAAACCTGTACTGATCCATTGTCCATTTTGACAGGGATGCGGACGGTCAAAAGCCGCATCGGCTCTTTCATCAGGTCATACATATTGTCAGGATAGCCCAGTTTGCGCAGGGCCTCTTTTATGATCGATTGTGTTGACAGGAACAAATCAAGAACTTCTTTTTCTTCGTCTTTCTGATTGCTTTTAGAAAGCGGGTTGGCTGACATGTTTTATCACCTCATCGTATTTTACGTGTAAGCTTCAATTACCGGCAGAACAAATTGTAAGCGTTTTTACACCAAGACCCATCAGTCCCTTTCACATAGTCGTTACGTCCCTTTTTATATGCAAGATTCATGCCAGCCTTTTGTGCATAAAAAAAGAGACTGTTGTCAGCCTCTCAGATTAAAGAGAAAGGAAGATTTGAAGACGTATACAGAAGAAACATTATTGCTTTTATTAAAATCTAATACGTCTTAAACGTACAGAAAACGTTGTTTCTTTGAAGGGAACACTATTTAGAGATATACTTCCTTCCATTTGCTCTACTAATCTCTTAGTAATTGTCAGCCCCAATCCGCTTCCCTGATAATTGGTGTTTCTCGAGTCCTCTAATGTGTACATTCGTTCAAAGACACGGTCTTTATGCATTTCATTTATCCCTTTTCCTTTATCTGATATTTCTACAAAAACATCATGATCAGTTATTCTGATCTTTAAACCCACCATCTTACCATCAGAACCATATTGAATTGCATTCGTAATTAAATTATTTAGAACCCTCTCAATTGCATCTTCATCTCCGCTAACAAATACAGGATCATCGGGTATATCAATCACTACTTCAAATTCTTTGCTTATTAAAATTTCGTAGTAATCCAAAATTATTTTTCGGCTGACTTCACATATATCAATTCGTGAAGAATTTAATTTTTTATCTCCTGACTCTAATTTTACAAGTTCAAAAAAACGGTTTATTAACGCTAATACCTCGACCGTTTTTAAATTAACTGTTTTTAGTAAACTCATAATCTTTTCCGAAGTCAGACTTTTATCGTTATTTATAATTTCAATATAACCTAGTATAACTGTTAAAGGCGTCTTTAAATCGTGTGAAATATTTGATAACATTTTTCGCATGGACAGTTCAATACTATTGTAGTTCCCTTTGATCTTTTGATTATGGTCTAAAAGACGGTTTATTTGAATTAACAAGGATTTTATATATTTATCATCCGTGTTAAGCAATAATCTTTCTCCTGTCTCTTCATTAACAACTTTTCGAAGTTTATTTCTAATATATTTAATCTCAGTCCTTAGATGTAATCGGCTTCGGAAAAGAAATATATTTACTGCTGCAGAGGATATGAATAAAATAACCAACATATAAAACAATTTAAAAATCTCCCAACTTATAACCGATTCCCCACAAAGTTTTTATGTACATTGGATGAGACGGATCGTCCTCAATTTTCTCTCTAAGCCGTCTAATATGAACATTAATTACATTCTCATCTCCATGATACTCATCTTCCCATACGGATTTATAAAGTTGAGCCTTAGTATATACTTGTGAAGGATTAGAAATAAAGAGTTTTAAAATATTAAATTCTTTTGCCGTGAGATTAATCTTTTCATTGAATTTTTTAACAGAAAAGCCATGCAGGTCAACACTCAAATCACCTATTTTAATGATTTTTTCTTCCTTTGGAGACAGGGAGCTCTTATAGTGTCTTTCTCTTCTAATGGTTGCTTTAATTCTGGCTAATACTTCCAGCATAGAAAAAGGTTTAGAAATATAATCATCAGCTCCGAGGCCGAGACCAAGTGCCTTATCTACATCTTCATCTTTTGCAGACATGATAAGAACTGGAATCATGCTTTTAGAACGAATCATTCTTAAACATTCCATACCATCTATCTTCGGAAGCATTAAATCCAATAATATAACCTCAAACTTTTGTGTGTTCAATATGTCTAAAGCTTCTTCACCGTCAAAAGCTGCTGTTACTTCAAACCCTTCTTTTGTTAAACTTTCGCTTACCATATCGCTTATGAATTGGTCGTCTTCTACAATTAATATTTTGTAACCCAAGCTTTCCGCTCCTTAAATATAAAACTGATATTCTTAACTCACTGTTTATTTCAATCATTATACAGATAATTAATCTCATTATAATTCTTTTTTATCCAAAAAGAGATAAATACTCCAAAACATTTTTAATACAAACAAATAAGACAACCATTCTTCAATAGCGGGAATTGTTGTCTTGTGTTTTTCTCTTTTTATCTAACCTTTATCGAACCCTAAATAGACTTACTTTATTACTTCCCGCGCCAATTTCACCTTTTTTCAGTTTTACGCCATCATCTAGATCAAGCGTTACATCAGAATTACTCTGAGCAAAAACAGCAAGTGAAGTTGGCGCTTTTTTATAAGATACACCTATATCTCCTGATTTCGTATTTACTGATAAAGATTTTCCTTCTGTTATGTCCTTGATTGAAACCGTCCCATCTATAGAAGAAACCTTTACATTAGAACTACTGGGTTATTTCAATATTGTTCATACCTGAATCGGGAACATTAATATAGATTGTGCCGCCCTGTTTTCCAAAAGTAAATCCTTGACATCGCCATAATTTTCTTCAATATGTAATTTCTCCTCACTTATATTAAATCTTTTTGTTCTATTTTACGGTAAGAAAGATAACCCACTGAAAGACCAAATAAACAAAGTATAATTGGAATGATAATAAATTGACTTAAACTGACTGTTTCTCCTCCGTCGGAAACTGTTGCATTAATAAAGAACCCGATTATGACAGCCCAAGTGATTGCAGCAGCAGTTGATTTTTTTCTCATGCCGAAAAATAAAGGAATCAGACTCACTCCTCCCATCATAAAAGCGGTGAGAAGAGTCGATGGCATAGCGGAAATAACTTCACTCATTTCAACAGGCTTCTCGAATAAATATAAGTGCGGACTCACGAAGAGAATTAACAAGTTAATAACAAAAGTAGCAATAACAATACTTACAAAGCAGAATAGGAAGACAATAGATAGTTTAGCTTGCATTAATTTTTTTCTTTGTAAAGGATAAGTAAACAGCAATTGTATTGTTTTATTTTTATATTCATCAATAACTAAACGGGATAAAATCACAGCAGAAAAACTAATAAACACAATTCTAATAAGAATATTAGTTAGAGATATAAAATCTGCATAATCACGAAACATAAGTTCATTTTCATTTTTAGATTCCCATCCCATAAGAGCCGCTAAGGCAAAGATGATTAATATCCAAAGTGCCACCCATTTAAAATACTGTGATAAGTGATGTTTTTTGTACTCTAATTTCATAAGTTTTAACATGCTAATAGCCTCCAGCAGAAGAATTTAAGACAATGCAAATAAAGTGCATAACACAGACGGGCATTCTATCTAGTGTGTATTCCCTCTCCATTCATAGAATTTAAGAAGTATTCTTCTAAAGAACTGTGTTTTTTATTTATACTTTCTATACCAATGTCATTCAGAATAAGTGCTTTAGAGATTTCTTGTTGTGTAACTGCTGTTTCATAGATCCGAATTAATTGTTGATCAATCATTTTAAAATTTCTTATCCCCAGATTTTGCTCTAAAATATATAACGCTTTTTTTATATTTTGGACTTTTACCTCTATATACTCTGTTTGTTTTCCGTTTATACTCTTCATAGAAACTTCTTTTATTAACTTGCCATTCTGTATGATACCAATAGTATCTGACATTTGTTCCATTTCGGCTAAAATGTGACTGGAGACTAATAATGTAATTCCATATTCTCTGCAAAGTAACTTAAAGAGATCCCTCAACTCTTTTATACCTATTGGATCCAGGCCATTAATTGGCTCGTCTAAAATGAGAAGTTCTGGTCTTGTAGAAATAGCTCTGGCTATTCCTAACCTTTGTTTCATTCCTAAAGAAAACTCTTTCACTTTTTTATTATCAATATTATGTAACTTTACAAGCTCGATAGCGTGGTCGATGGATTTTTTATCGTAATAGCCCATATATTCACAATGGAAATCTAAATTTTCTTTAGCAGTGAGGTTGTCATAGAAAATGGGATATTCAATAATGGTGCCCATTCTTTTTAAAACTTCAAATGATGTATCTGTTAATTTCTCACCGAAAATTTCGATTTCACCGCTTGTAGGCTTGATTAAATTTGTAATCATTTTCATAATGGTTGTTTTACCTGCCCCATTGGGACCCAAGAATCCATAAATCTCCCCTTTTTTCACGTGCATATTAACTCCGGAAACAACTTCTTTTCCTTTAAATGATTTTGTAAGCTGACTCGTTTTTAAGATGTATGTCATTCGCTTTCCCCTTTCCCTATATACTCCTACTATATAAAGGAAAGTTCTCTTTTCTCTTAAGCAAATATTACTTTTTTCTTAAGATTTTTCTAATTAAATCCTATCTCCATTCTATAAATCATTTTTTGTTTTTTTAGGATGCATGATGTCCATAGGAGAAGAAAGGGAGGATCTCTTAAATTTCAGGTCCCTAACTGACCGCCATCTCCAAGACATTTTTGATGAAATTGTTCTTCAGGCCAGCAATCATGATATAGTGGGCGGTCATATCTTATTCACCGGCAAACACAAAAACGAAGACATCCGCTGTCTTCGTCTTCTGCGCTACCGGTGAGCCGTCTGCCAGTCAAATCCGATGGTGTCATCATTCCACGGGATTCTTTTTTCATCCGGCTGATCCGGATTGTAGGACATTGTCGTGAAATAAATAATGGTCAGCGGCGTTTCTCCCAGCACTCTGTACCCGTGCGCGACACCTTTGGGAATGAGAAGGAGCATCGGATTGTCTTCTCCCATGTAGTAGACATCCGTTTCTCCCTTGGTTGCTGACTCTTCGCGAAGGTCATGCAGCACGACCTGGGCGTGGCCCGTCGGGAAAAACCACAGGTCATCCTGTTTCTCGTGATAGTGAAATGCTTTAATGACGCCGGGATAGCTTTTGGACCAGGAAGCCTGCCCGAATCGCTCCAAGAGATGTTCATCGTCGCGGACGAGTTCTGAAAAGAACCCCCGGTCGTCACTGTGTTTGGTCAGCTTTTTGATTTTTACGCCTTCGATCACTTGCATTGCCCCTCCCTTTGTAAATAATCACGCAGCGCATCCCGCCAGTGCCTCATGCCGAGCCCCTGCCGTTCAATCGACTCAAGGCTCAACACCGAGTAAGCGGGGCGCGGCGTCTCATTTCCGTATTCCTCCGTCGTGACGGGCAGCACGGCGGTGGTTCTGCCGCTTTCTTCAAAAATAGCCTTGGCGAATTCATACCAGCTGCACACTCCGCTGTTTGCGGCGTGGTACAAGCCCGGCGGCTTGTCAAACAGACCAATCACCGTTTCGGCTAAATCCTTTGTGTACGTCGGTGCGCCGACTTGATCGTTAACGACACGAACCTGATCATGTGTATCCGCAAGCCTGAGCATCGTATTGACAAAGTTGTGCCCGCCGCTGCCGTACACCCACGATGTTCTGATAATGGTATGATTTTTTCCTGTTAACCGGATCAGTTCTTCACCGAGTTTTTTGCTTTTTCCGTAAATCGTGCCGGGGTCTGCGGGATCATCCGTCTGATAAGGCCGTGTTCCTTTGCCGCTGAAAACGTAATCGGTGCTGATGTGAATGAATCTCGCTCCGGTGTTTTCAGCCTCAAGCGCGGCATAATAAGCGCCGATTCCGTTTATTAAATACGCTTTGTCGAGCTCCGTTTCACATTTGTCAACGGAGGTGTATGCCGCCGTATTGACGACGATATCCGGCTTGTAATGGCTGAATGAGTGCCGCACCGAACGCTGGTCGGATATATTCATCATCGCTTTTGTCAGGGCGATCACCTCATACCCTTCCCGCTTCAGCAGGCGGCATAATTCCCGCCCCAGCTGGCCGGCAGCTCCGGTTACTAATACCTTCGTCAATCGGATCCCCTTCTTTCCGATCAGTCTTGGCTGTCTGTATACCAGCGAATGGTTCTTCTCATTCCTTCTTCAAATGTGACCTGCTGCCGCCAGCCCAGTTCATTTTTCAGCTTTGAGGCATTGATGGCGTAACGGCGGTCATGCCCTTTTCTGTCTTCGACATGAACAAACCGCTCCTCCACTCCGAGCTCCTTCATGATAAATCCCGCCAGATCTTTATTCGTCCGTTCATTTCCGCCGCCGATATTGTAAATGTCACCGAGCGTTCCATTTTCCAGCACGAGCTTAATGGCGCGGCAATGATCCTCGGCAAACAGCCAGTCTCTGATCTGCATCCCGTCGCCGTACAGCGGAACCGGCGTACCGTTTACGGCGTGCCTGATAATGGTCGGAATCATTTTCTCGTGATGCTGGTAAGGCCCGTAATTGTTGCTGCATCTCGTGATGATGGCAGGGAGCTTATGGGTTTTCACATAAGACATGACGAGCAGGTCTGAGCCCGCCTTGCTTGCGGAATACGGATTATTCGGAGAAAGCGGCGTCGTCTCTGTGAAAGCGGGATCGTCCGGCCCCAAATCTCCGTACACCTCGTCTGTGGAAATGTGAATCAGCCTGCCGGCTTTGCCCTGTAACACCGCGTCCGCCAGTCTGTATGTGCCCATCACATTTGTTGTGATAAACGGCTCTGCCTGATTAATGCTTCTGTCCACATGGGATTCAGCCGCAAAATGAATGACAGCGTCATACATTTGGGAAAAGGCTTTATCAATGTCTTCTTTTTTGGAGATGTCACCTTTGATAAAACGGAAACGGCCGTGCTTTTTTAAGGCTTCTATTTCAAGCGGCCTGCTTGCATACGTGAGATTATCCAGAACGGTAATCTGCGCGTCCGTTTCTTTCAGCATCATGTTTGTAAAGGTAAGGCCGATAAATCCTGCGCCGCCTGTAATTAAATATGATTTTGGCATGATTAATGTTCCTGTCCTTTCTGTATTGCCTGCTGCGCCAGGCTTCCGGCAAGATAGAGCGATTCATGCGTGCCCGCATCCACCCACCAGCCCGTTAACACATCATACGTCAGCTCGCTGTGTTCAATGTATAAATTATTGACATCGGTAATTTCCAGTTCGCCGCGTTTTGATGGAGAAATTTGTTCAATATAAGAAAACACTTCTGCGTCATACATGTAAATCCCTGTGACACATAAGCTGGTCGGCGGATGCTCCGGCTTTTCAATGATCGACTTGATCCGTTTGTTTTCTTCATCAATCTCGGCGATGCCGAAGCGCTCCGGATCGTCAACTTCTTTCAGCAGCACTTTTGCCCCTTTTCCCTGCTGTGCGAAACGTTCCGTATAAGGTTTTAATGAATCTTCGAAAATATTATCTCCTAAAAGCAGGACGAAGGGGTCGCGTCCGGTGAACCGCTTTGCGTACGATAAACCGTCCGAAATCCCTGATGCGGCGGGCTGAACCTGGTATGTGATCGACACGCCGAGCTCTTCTCCGGTTTCAAGAAGCTTATGAAATTGCGGAATATACTCTTTTTGCGTAATCAGCAATATATCCGTAATTCCCGCTTCTTCCAGCTTCATGATCGACCAGTAAATCATCGGGTACGGACCGACAGGGAGTAAATGCTTATTAACCGCTTTCGTCAGCGGCATAAGGCGCGAGCCGGTGCCTCCGGCTAAGATAACACCTTTCACATGAACACTTCCTTACGTGTGGTTTTATCACAAATCATAAAGAATCGCCGCCGCCCGTTTGATGCCTCTCCCGTCAACCAGCGGCGTTCCGTTCTGATGAAGCCCGAGCCGTCTCGGATAATCCGCAGCCAGCTCAGACATATGCCGAGCGAGCACGTCTGCCGGAGTGTGTTCTCCCAGGCCGAGATGAACGGCGGCGCCCCGTGCGGCGAATTTTTCAGCCGTCACGGTTTGATGCGCCACTTGAGAAAGAACGATGCAGGGCACACCCGTACAAATGGTTTCATATAAAGTGATGCCGCCGGACACGACGGCCATATCAGCCCTCGTAAGAAGTGCGGCCATGTCATTTGTCTGCCTTACCATCTCGGCATAAGGCATTTGCGCGATAAGCGTGCGCACGTCATCAGCGTGAGCCGCGGCTCCGCCCATGACAATAATCACTTGTTTTCGATGAATATCCGGAATCCGGCGGCATGCTTCTATCACTTTAAAGACAAGCTTCTTCGGATCGCTTCCTCCTAAAGAAACCAAAATGGTCCGGCATTCTTTTCTCAGCTGATAGTGCTGTTTGGCTTTTTCAAATTCCGGATGAAGAATGATATATTCCGGGCCTTCATATATAACGGCTCTGCCCATTTTCATTGTCCGGCTTTTCAGCCCGCCATATATGCCGTTTATGACGGCATCACATAAATGAATGACATGCTCCCGCTTTTCTTCAAATAAGACGATGCGTGCCGATGAATGCCGTCTGATTTCTTCAAGCCAGTCAGAAGGCATATCAAGCACGTCGAATATGAGCATGTCAGGAGCCTGCCTGTTTATTTCCCGGACAATAAATTCCTTCTGTCCCTTGTCAGGCTTGATGATCACTTCCCATTGATCAGCAGACAGGTATGAAGAAGCCTCCTTATTGGTGTAAAACGTGATTGAGCATTTATTCAAAATGGCGCCGGCAAGCAGCTTCATCCTGACGGCGTGCCCCATACCGATTTCACGGCCCCCATCTGCGAATATCAAAACCCGCATCCTAATCAGCCTCTTTTTGCCGGATCATTTGATTAATCGCCCTGAGCTCAGGATCGCTATTCAGCAGATGAATCAATTCTTTTGCCGGAATATCAGGGTGCGAGCCTGCTTTTTCGTATAGCTCGCGTGCCAGCCTGTAGTCCTCTTCGGTATCGAGGGTCAGCCGCAAATGAGGAGCCCGGAGTTCCTGCGGGGGTTCGGGAAAGAGCAGCCGGTACCTCTCAGGAGATTCTCTAATTAAAAGCGTGACATGCTCCTGATATTTGTTTGCCAGCGTTTTGTCGGCATTGATCTCCGTTAGAAGGCGCGCGTTAACCGCCTCGCCGCCGATGCCGAGCGGCGTACCGCTGATATACGTGTAGTCTGCATGCTGGTCTGAATGCGATTGAATCAGGACATCGAGCAGCGAAGGGTCGACAAACGGGTTATCTCCAGTCAGTCTGACTGCGATGGCCGGTTTTACTTGTTCAATGACTTGCGCAAACCGGTCAAGCACGCGCTGTTCGCTGCCCCGGTGCACCCGGTAGTGCTTGCTGAGGCAGTGCGCGTACAGAATGTCGTCGGTCTTGCTGTCGGACGTGGCCACGATCAGATTATCCCGCGCTTGATCGTAATACGCGCTTTGCCGAACCCTTTTGACAATCATATCGAGGATGGTATACCCGCCGATCGGTTTCAGCACTTTGCCGGGAAGACGCCCGCTCCCCATCCGCGCCTGAATGATGAACAAAATGTCAGTCATCATAAGAGCTGCCTTTCGTCAAAAGGTCATCCCAAGTGATACCCGTGTCGGCAGGGATATCCCTGACCGCACGCGCCCCGTCAATTAAAAGCTCAAAATACCTCGGGTGAAGCCCCTGCGGTTTTTGGCCGGGACGAAGGACGGCAAGATTATCCGCCGTAAAACATTCGCCTTTTTGAATCGGCGCTGTTGAAAAAATGCCTCTGTAAGCGAATTTTCTGATATCCCCTTCAATCGGTGTCGTGGTCTTATGGGAGCTTCCCGACAGCATTTCCGGCACCGGAGCGTGATGCCCCTGCCGCAGCTCTTGTTCAACTGACCGGATCGCCGCAACCATTTCTTTTAATTCATCCGGGTTGAGGGCGAAGGAGTGATCAGCGCCGGGCAGATTTTTGTCGATCGTAAAATGCTTTTCAATCAGTTTCGCTCCGAGCCTGACAGCCGCGCACGGCACATCATACGGATGCGCGCTGTGGTCAGAAAAACCGATCACAGCATCAGGGAAAGCGGCGGCAAGCATGGGAATGACGCTCAGATTGCTGTGTTCAGGCGGAGCGGGATATTTCGCCACACAGTGCATGATTGCAATTTCTTTGTTCCCCTCGCCGGTAATGGTTTGATAAGCCTCCTGAATATCTGAAATATCAGCACCCGCGGTTGAAAAGATAATCGGGGTCTTCAGCCCCGCCACATATTTCAATAACGGCAGATGATTCAGCTCGTAGGAGGCGATTTTAAAGGCGGGCGGGGAAGTCGCATAGAGTAAGTCGGCAGAGCCTTCGTCACATACCGTGCTTAAAAACAGCACGCCTTTTTTCTTACAATATTCAAGCAGCGGTTCGATCCATTCAGCGGGCATTTCCATTGATTGCACGAGTGAAAAAATAGAGACGTCTTTTCCCGCAGCGGTTTTGTATAGACCGGGGTCTTTCTGATACATTTTGTCAGCCTGAAACATTTGGAACTTGACCGCATCCGCGCCGGCCTCACTGGCCGCATCTATCAATTCAAACGCCTGGTTCAGTTTTCCGTCATGATTAATCCCGGCTTCGGCGATAATGAAAACGGGCGAATCTCCGCCGATTGACTTCGATCCGATTTTGCATGATGCCATCAGTCCGCCCCCTTCCCGGGCCACACATGATAGTAATAATAAGATGCATCCGCTTTAAAGCCCATTCGTTCATACAAACGGATGGCTCTTACATTGTGGAGCTGCGTGCCCGCTGATACAGTCTTATGCTGAAAGCGCAGTGATTGTTCAATAATGCGCGCCGCTAAATGGTATCCCGCTCCTTTTCCTTCAAATCCCGGCTTTACCGCCATCAGATCAAGGACGAATTCATCGCCTTTAGAAAGCCCCTGCACAAAGCCCACGGTCTCTCCCTTATATTTGGCGGCGAATTGTAACGAAGCCCTGCCTTCCGCGTTATTCCGCGCCCACTCTTCAAACAGGCGGTTTGCACTTTCATAGCTGAGATGGGGGTCCTGATAATACCTGCTTTTTGTAAAGGCATCTCGGGCCAGCCGGCTGATCGCTTCCGCGTCGCCGGGACCGGCTTCTGCAATCTCAAATGGCGGCGTGCTGTTAAATACACGCACCGGGCTGACGAGTTTGAACAGACTCCCGACAAAACAAGCATTTGGAAGCTGCTGCACGACCTGCATCGCGCCGACATCCTCAGCCGGTATTTTAATAAATATAAAATCAGTGCCGTCCGCCCGCCTTGACGCGTAAAATTCCTGAAACAGCCTTTTGAGCTGACCGGTGCTGTTTGCGGCTGCAAGCTTCACATTGATGATTTTTTTTTGGAACAATTGACTTTCCCACGAAGAGCTCTCATATAAAATCACGCCTTGAAGGCTGTTTTCTTCCAATAAACAGAGTGACGACTCATAGGCCTCCGGCTGAATGCCCTTCTGTTGCAGAAAAGCTTGAATCACATCCTGTGCAAGATTTCTCTTCAGTCTGTACACCTAATCAGCCCCTTTGATGATATCCGTAACGGCCGCAATGACGTATTCAACGTCATCATCTGTCATTGACGGATAAAGAGGGAGTGATACGGTGCGGTGATAATACGCGGCCGCGGCCGGAAAATCAGTTTCCTTATATCCGTACGTTTTTTGATAATACGGATGAAACGGAACCGGAATAAAATGAACGCTTGTGCCGATGTTATATTGATCTTTTAAAGCGGAAATCAGATCGTTCCGGCTGATCCCGGTTTCCTGCTCCTCTATTTGAAGAACATACAAATGCCATGCATGCCGCCCGTCATCACTGACATATGGGACGGTCAGCCCTTTCATGTCTCTGAAAGCGTCCTGGTAGCGGCTTGCAATTTCAGCCCTTCTTTGCTGCATGCTGTCAATCCGTTTCAGCTGGTGAAGCCCAAGCGCTGCCTGAAGGTCAAACATATTCATTTTATAGCCGGGCGCTTCGACCTCGTAATACCAGCTTCCGTTTGAAGAATAGCGGTTCCACGCGCCTTTGCTCATCCCGTGAAGGCTGAGCACCCTGATCTGATCGGCAAGCCCGTCATCATCGGTCGTCAGCATGCCGCCTTCACCGGTTGCCAGGTTCTTTGTCGCGTAGAAACTGAATGCCGTCGCGTCCCCGATTGATCCGACCATTTTCTGTTTATACGTGGTGTACACGGCATGTGCGGCATCCTCTAAGACAAACAGCTGATGCTTTTTAGCGATGGCCAGAATCCGATCCATATCACACGACTGGCCGGCGAAATGAACGGGCACAATCGCCTTTGTCCGCGGAGTGACGGCCGCCTCAATGTTCTCAGGGTCCGCATTCAGCGTAAGCGGGTCAATATCAACAAACACCGGAACGGCGCCTGTATGCACGATGGTATTGGCTGTTGAACTGAACGTCACGGCAGACGTGATGACCTCGTCGCCGGGACCGATTCCTTTCGCTTTCAAGGCCAAAAACAAAGCGGCGGTACATGAGTTCAGCGCGATCGCGTGCTTTGCTCCCGTCCAGGCGGCAAAAGCTTTTTCAAACGCCTCCACTTTCGGTCCCTTTGAAAGCCAGCCCGTTTCTAGCGTATCAATAACCTCCTGAATTTCGTCCTTCCCGATCATGGGCAATGAATAGGGAAGAAAAGCTGATCTTTTTTGCACCATTTTCTTTGCGCTCCTATCGTTTTTATGACGAGTCAGCCTTTTTGAAGCCAACTCCGGTTTTTTCCTGAAGCACCTGACATAAAGCCGCAAGCGAATCCTGAACCGGGTAGTTCGCCGCGATAAAAGCCCGGCGCGCCTGTTCCGCCTTTTGATATGCTGCGGGGCTTTCGCATACCCGGATTAATTCCTGAGCCAGTGCCTGCGGGTCCTCAAAGGCAAATTCCCCGAGTGAATGATAATAAGGGTATTGGCGGGTTCCCGCTGATTTTCCGATCAGCACGGGTTTTTGAAACAGCATTGCTTCAAGACCGACCGTTGATGTCTGTGTCACCGCGGCGTCAACATACGGGAGAATATCGTAAAGCCCCATTTCTTTCTTGATGATTTTGCCGGCTTTGTATTTCCGCAGCACCTGATTGTAAGCATCCAGCTTGTTTTTGCCGATTTCCCACGGATGCGGTTTAATAATGAGCTGCATGTTCTTATGCTTGACAAGTTCATCAAGCACCCTCGTGTAAAAGTCATCAGAGAACGGCTGCGTGGCGATCAGCACCGTCCGCTGCGACGGGAGAAAGGAAAGCTTGCGGTAAAACGTGTCTTTATCTATCGGTTCTCTTGAGAAGATCTCATCGAAGCGGGGATGCCCCGTGATGATGATTTGTTCATCCCTGCAGCCCTTCGCTTTATACCACTCCGCTTCATAAGCCCCGAATACAGCCTGATAGTCCGTAAACACGGGCAGAAACGCTTCATCTCCCATGAGCGCTCCGTGCTGAAGACAGATGCTGACGGCGTTTTTTTTCGCACACATCAGCGCCAGCACACGGCTGTAAATATCCTCTGTTGTGCCGACCACAACGGCGGAAATGGGCTCAGCCGTAAACAAAATATCAAGCGCATCAATCGCTTCAATAAATAAAGGAATATCTTTATATAATCGCTCCTGAAATTCTCTGTTTCCGAAAGCGGGATGGCTGTGCAGCTCTTTCAGAATGGCATGGGCTTTTTCAATATAGGGGACGGGGTTCCCTTTTTGGCCCATTCCTGCCAATTCCAATTTGCAGATAACGGGAAGCCCGTGATGGTCAGGCAGACTCCATCTGGCCAGTACCGCTGTTTTTGCCGGATCAAACTGCCGGTAATTTTCCTCGGTGAACCGAAGATGGTCGAAATGCAGAATGAGTTTTCCATTTACCGGTTTCTCACCTGTTTTCTTAATGGATTGCTTCTTTTGATCAAAATAAGACTGAATATCGGCTTCAGGAATATGCCGGTCGGCGGAACCGAAAAGCTCTGGGTTCTGTTCCATGCTCTCACGAAGCGCCGGGCTGATATATTGATAAAAATTACTGATCAACGCGAGCGGAATGTCTTTGTAGCGAAGTGACTGAAAAAGGTCAATATACTGCCGGTACAGCACCCAATAGTTCGCTAAGTATGCCGACAAGCCCTCACCCCTTTCCAAGCTTTTTTAATGATTCCCTCAGCTCCCGGCACGTGGCCTGCTGCGGAAGGCTGCTCACAAACTCATTTTTTTCCGCCGCGAAAAGCTGATAATGAATGGATTGATCGGTAATATAATTGATATCAAGCTCCTCAGAAATCGGGTGAAACGGATAAAAATGATTCACCCTCCAGAAGAAACGGGCATCACCGATGCGGTAAAACGCGGGGCTTTCATCCCAATAGGAACCGAATGCCGATTTGACCTGTTCCAACACGGAAAACCGATGCATGACTGAGCAATGGTCAATGGCACACGGCGCATTCCATACGATCCGGTCGGCGGGCCTGGCCGTTTCCTTCACCGTCTCCTTCTGCTGATTCAGATGATAGGTTTTGGAACTTGAATACACAACGGCTTTTTCCGGGTCGGCATCAAGCTCTTTCACCATTTTCTCAAGCCGGTCCGGCACATATGTGTTGTCATCGGTCGCATACGTCACGTACTCGCCCTCCGCCATTTCTATTGCCTGATTAATCAAGGCGGCGTAGCGTGTTTTTTCCGTCCTTTCTTTGACGTCCGATACATCGCTTTGATAAAACCGGACGCGGCGATCGGTGAGAAAAGGGCGTATTTCCGCCAATGTCGCTTCGTTTGAGTTGTCATCCATAATAAAAAGCTCAAAGTCTGTAAACGTCTGGGACAGAATACTTTTAATAGAGCGGGCCACATAGTCACTTTTGTTATAGCTCGTCATGATCACTGACACTTTAGGCAACTCGTCACCCCCTTTACGTACCTGAAACTACCGCTATCATATGTTTCTTATGTCAAAGATGCGCTAGGATTACAGACTATTGTGTGAAAAGTCAGCTTTTCTTCACACAAAAAAGCCGGCTTTGATGGCCGGACTAAAGGAAGCGTGTTTCTTTTTTTGCATAAATCTTTCTATGGGCTCATATGGTGGAATAGATAAAAACGGCAGCCGATTTAAGGCTGTCTGATACTTGTCAGGAGGTTCCAGCACCAAGAGGTTTTCATCAAAGGAGGAACAATATGAAACCGAAAAAGAATCAATATCAGCAAATGCAGGGGATGGGGATGGGAATGGATATGCAGGGATACCAGCCGCAGCTCGGGCCTAATCCTTATCCGCAGCCTCAGGGCCAAGGATCACAGATGATGCCGATGCAGCAGCAAATGCCAATGCCGATGCAGCAAAGCCAGCAGGGCTTCGGCGGAGGGTTCTCCGGCCAGCCGCAGCAGCAGGGCGGCGGGTTTCAAATCCCGTCGGGTCCATCATCATCACAAAGCGTTCCCGGCATGCTGCCGATTGAAGAATCATACATTGAAAATATTCTGCGGTTGAACCGGGGCAAAACAGCGACGATTTATATGACATTTGAAAACAGCAAAGAATGGAATTCAAAGATTTTCCGCGGTGTGATTGAGGCGGCGGGGCGTGACCATATCATTATCAGCGACCCGAAAACGGGCACCCGCTATCTGCTTTTGACCATTTACCTTGATTACATCACGTTTGATGAAGAAATTGCTTATACTTATCCGTTCTCCATGTCTTCCTATTCTCCGAGATAAAGCAAAAAGCCAATCGCTCACTTGGCAGAGGATTGGCTTTTTTTCTTTATAAATATTTGACGGCTGCGACGATAATCATAATCCATGAAATAATAAACGCCACGCCGCCGAGCGGTGTAATCGCTCCGAGAATGGAAATCTGAGTCACGCTCAATACGTACAGGCTTCCTGAAAACAGAACGATGCCCGCGAACATCAGCCAGCCTGCAACCGACACGCTGCCTGCGCCGGAGAGCTTCTCGGCCAAAAAGGCGACAGCCAGAAGGCCGAGCGCGTGATACATATGATATTGCACGCCTGTGTGCCATACCTGCAGATATTTATCGGGGATTTTCCCTTCAAGCCCGTGTGCGCCGAAAGCGCCCAGCGCCACTGCCAATAAGGCGTTAATCGCGCCCAGAATAATAAACACTTTCATCTATTTTCTCCCGCCTTTTCGTTAAAGTTTCCATTTCAATCATAACCCAACATCGGCAAAATTCAACGTCCGTCCTCCGATGACACGAGATTGTCGGATTTTTTCCTTTTGATAAGCTGGGTTCGGTCAATCGCGATCGCCAGCAGCGTCCCCAGCACAAGGCCGTTGCTTAAGAGCGAAATCAGGATCGGGTGCATCCCTGATAATGCGCTCTCCGGAACAAACATCACCCCGACTCCCGTCAGAAGCGCCAGACCGATGATGGAACGGATTCGTTTTTGCTCCGCTTTCTCATAAGAATCAAACTCTGTAAAGGCAAGACCCGCCATTGTTGAGAAAACGACGAAGTTTACCGCAAAGCCGACCGGTGAGGGCAGACTCGCAAACGCATTCATAAATAATGGGATCATACTGATGATGATGACAAATACACTGCCCAAAAGAAACGGCTTTTTCGAAGGAAGCTTCGTCGTCTCAATAAAACCGGCCGCCCCTGAGATCGGCACAGGCGCAATGCCTCCCGAAAGTCCGCTTAGAAGGTGGCTGATCGAGGCCGCAAACCCGGCCGGCCGCTCACGCCGCTTCCCCACGGTGCCGCCGAATTTTTTCACAGCCGATTCAACAACTCTGATGCTCGCGAGCATATTGACAATCAAAAGCACTGTAATGAAGAGTGACGTAATGATCAGACCGCTGTCGAACGCAGGTTTTCCAAACGGAAAGAGTGTCGGAAGCTGAATCATGCGGTCCGGTATTTGAATCGGTCTGGCAGCGCCGAAGACGGCAAACAAGATCCATCCGCCGGCAAGCGAAAGAAGAATCGCATACTGCCTTAAAAAAGTAACATTTGATCGGGACATGATGAACATCGCAGCCGTCACAACCATGGCGAGCCCGAAGACAAGACCGTCGACGCTGTTTTTTAAATAGCCGATGCCCAAAAGGCCTTTCACAATCGGCTGACTCAGCTGCATGACCAAAAGCAGCAGATACACGCCCGTCACTACCGGTGTAAACAATACGGCCAGCCGTTCGATCACTTTAAAAAGGCTGAACAAAAAGAAAAAGACAGCGCTTAATAACAGCGCCCCCTGCAGCGCCCGCAGCGTCTCGCCGAATGTCGCAAACACCGTGCCCGTCAATCCGCCGTAAATCGTGTATACGCCCCACCATAAGCCTGCCGGACTTTCATTAATCGGCAGACGATGGCCTTGAAGACATTGGATGACCGCAGCGACGCCAAGCACAAAAAATGTGCTCTGAATCAATACGGCAGAATCAGCATGGTTCAAGTGAAATGATTGTGCGATGGCGACAGGAACCACAATTGCAGCCGCAATCATGAATGCCGTCCATTGCAACCCCCCGAGTATCAGTTTCAAATCAATCAACCTCTCCTGTTAAAAATCGAAAATGGAATCTCCGTTTCCGTCTTCCTCACGTTCGTCTTTCGCTTTTTTCTGATATTGGCTCAGCCCGGCGCTGCCCATCATTTTTTCAAGCAGAAGCGGGTCTGTCGAAGGTGACGCGGAAGGCTTCGGCACCGCTTTCGGAATCGGATTCTGCACAGGCGCCTGAGCGGTATCCGTCTGGGTGCCGAGCACGACGTCACACAAAGAGCGGATGGCGGCCGCGTGCATTTTGACATCCTCGGCGCGGGATGCCGTTTTCGCCTGCCTCAGTTCTTCTTCCATCTTCTGAATCAAAGCAGAGATATGTATGTTCATGAGTAAATCCTCCAACAGTAATTTGTCTTCTTCCTGCATTTTATCAAATTTCTGAACCAATCGCAGAATTGAGTTTGTTATTTTTTCTGACAACATACCGCCCGGAACGTCAAAAAAGACGCTTCCGCCGGGCGGAAGCGCCTCAAAACACCATTTATTGCGGCAAGTCGGGAATGCACCAGTCGATCGGCTGTTCCCCCATTTTTTCAAGGGCGGCGTTTGTCCGGGAAAACGGTCTGCTCCCGAAAAAACCGTTCCTTGCCGAAAACGGGCTCGGATGAGTCGATTCGATAATAATGTGTTTCGATGTGTCAATGCGCTCTTTTTTCATCTGTGCGTGACGCCCCCACAGGATAAAGACGATCGGCTTTTCTCTTTCATTCACCACATCAATGATGCGGTCAGTGAGCCGCTCCCACCCCTTGCCTTTGTGGGAATTGGCCTGACCGCGGCGAACCGTAAGCACTGTGTTTAACAAAAGCACTCCCTGCTCCGCCCAGCTGACAAGTGATCCGTGATTCGGTACGGGGCAGCCGATATCATCCTGAAGCTCTATGAAAATATTTTTCAAAGACGGCGGCTGTCTGACGCCGGGCTGAACGGAAAAACTAAGCCCGTGCGCCTGTCCGGGCCCGTGATACGGATCCTGCCCGAGAATGACCGCTTTTACATCCTCATAGGACGTATAATGCAAGGCATTAAAAATATCATGGCTGTCAGGATACACCGTTTGGCTGCGGTATTCTTGTTTCAGCATCTCTCTCAGCTCTTGATAATACGGTTTGTCGAATTCATCTTTCAGCTGATTCCACCAGCTGTCCTTTAAAAGCTGTTTCAAACTGTCCGTCCCCCTTATGAAGTGTGCAGTCTTGAATAGACGGGCTTTCCGTCCCACACAATGTCCGTCGGCGCCTCCCGCCTCTTCATGTCCGGCTCTTCAAGAAGAACCGCGAAATTTTTCGTCGGGAGCTCCCCAAGCCCGTGCTTTTCGCTTAGCCGGTCTAAGTACTGCTTCCGTTTTGCGCCGAGGTCCGCAGACTGATTGCCGCCTCCCTCAAAAAACGCATATATGACGCTCGCGCAAGGAACACGCTTCACACGGTGCTGTTTCGCAGCGCGTAAATAAAAATCCCAGTCCCAGTAATTATGGACATCCGGATCAAAATATCCTAACGTGTCATGCAGAGAACGCCTGTACATGCTGCCTGACGGGACATACGTGGAAAACACCCGCATATCCTCATAATCGGCCGTATAGGCGAATGGCTTTCGTGAAACCGGAAATCTCGTGTTGTCCCGTTCTTCAAATGACACAATTTCTGCATCAGAATGAACCAAGTCAGCATCAGCGAGCTCAGCCGCCATTCTTTCCAAATGGCCAGGCGTAATGAAATCATCATCATCGCACAGCATGATACAATCACCTGACGCTTTTTTCACACCGGCGTTCCGCGCTTCCACATGTCCGGCATTCTGTTCTAAATCAATAATCTGAATCGGCAGATCGCTGTACAGCTTCTTCGCCTCCTCGACTGATTCCCCGGCATCATTTACGATGATTACTTCATAAGGCTTTACGGTCTGCCTGGAAATCGACTCCAGCAGCTCACATAAAGCCGGAATCCGATTATACGTGACTATGACAATTGATATATTCATGATCCGCTCCTTCTGCTTTTTCTCATGTTCTATTAAAACATAAAGCGGCGGAGAGATCAGGGGGGATTTTTGATTTCAGCCCATTCAGAAACAAATCATGGTCATGCCCGCCAGCAAAACCAGAATGATCAGAAGATCTCCCCAAACAGCGCAAACCGCCTTGGCATTAAGTCTGCCCGCCTCCATGACATTCCAAAGTTTTGATTGATAAACAGGCACCAACACCATCGCATAGCACGTGCACAAACAGACAAAAGCCGGCGGGACAAGCGCGCATCCCTCCTCCTGCCAGTCATGAATCAGTTCCGGTATACTCACCCCGCTGTCAATGTACAAGTATAATACCCCAGCCAGCGGAATGAGAGAACTGATCTGCAGCTCAAAAAGTTTCACTTTCCACTCCCGTGCAAATGAAACAGCCCAAAGCCACCCCAGCGCATAAAATAAGAGAAGGAACAAAATCCCGAAAACAGCAAAAAAAGCGTCTTGCAGCGTGTTCATTACCATAATAAAAAGACTCACAACAGGCAATACGAGAAGCAAGCTGAAAACGGTAAATACGGTAACGGCTATTTGTGCACACGCGCCGTATATCCACGAACCCAGTCTCATTTCATCACTCCTATATAGAAATTCTATGTATATAGTGAAAAAAATCAGGCAAGTCTCTGCCTGCCTGCGTAAAAACCCAATTTTCCGCAAAACGGAAAACAGACCGTCACAATAGCGCATACTGCCGCAAAGCCCGGTGTGACCGCCGAAGGAAACAGCTCCGCCGGAACGAGGTTGAATAAAAAGATGAACATAAAACATAAATTCGGCACCATTGATGCCCATACCGTCCGTTCAGTGAGCTTTTTGCCGCCGAGCCCGAACTCTTTACCAGCCTGGTAGCCGATTTGGAACCAATACAGCACATAACCGATCATGATCAGCCATACTGACACGGAAATCCCTTTCCAAAGCGCGTCAACAGCCGGATGAAGCCTCCACGCGTGCAGCATTGTAATCACTGCTCCCATCACAAAAAGACCGCAGTTGCAGAACAGATGAAAAAGCATGAAAGTCCGAGCGGGTACTGCTGAAGCTTTTTGAAAAGCAGAGATAATTTCAGACGGAGTCCCTACTTCCCGCAAAATAAGCTCCATCGCTTCGCTTTCGGTTTTGCCTTTTTCCAGGTGATCACAAAAGCTATGATGAATATGGCTCTCAAGTTCTTTTAACAATTCACGGCTCCCGGTCTGGCCTTCAAGCCCTTTTTTGATTTCCTGTACATAAAGGTCTTTATCCATTCTGCCCGCCCCGCTTCAGCATACGGTCCATCAGAGCAGAAAACAGACTCCATTCCTTCGTCCGTTCGGCAAGAATATTTCTTCCTTCATCGGTGATCCGGTAATATTTCCGGTCCGGTCCTTTAGTCTGCTTTTCCCAATAAGAAGAGATATAGCTTTGGCGTTCAAGCTTATGAAGCGAAGGATACAGCGTACCTTCCTTCAATTGCAGTTCATTCCCGCTCCTTCTCTCCATTTCTTTCACAAGTTCATACCCGTACATCGGCCGTTCATTCAGCAGCGTCAGCACGAGGATGACCGTGCTTCCCTTTACAAGCTCCCTGTTGAACATTTATTTTTTCACCCTTACCTAGTAATCTTATGTAGGTATTGTACGCACATCCCCTGCTGCTGTCAAATCATTCCTCTAAGCCTTTCGTATTGTGATCGGGAGAAAATCTAACTATAATGAGGTATAAAACACTGATGGAGGCCATTGATATGTCAATGCACAAAGCACTTACTATTGCCGGTTCTGATTCCAGCGGCGGCGCGGGAATTCAGGCCGATTTAAAAACATTTCAAGAAAAAAACGTATACGGAATGACGGCTTTGACCGTTATCGTAGCGATGGACCCGGAAAACAGCTGGGATCATCAAGTATTTCCGATCGATGCCGGCACGATCCGCGCACAGCTTGCGACGATCGTTGACGGAATCGGCGTAGACGCCATGAAAACAGGCATGCTTCCTACCGTGGAGATCATTGAGCTTGCGGCGAAAACGATTAAAGAAAAACAGCTGAAAAATGTCGTTATCGATCCGGTCATGGTCTGCAAAGGAGCGAA
The DNA here is from genome assembly GCF_053545315.1 of Bacillus sp. CIS52. Taxonomy (NCBI): domain Bacteria; kingdom Bacillati; phylum Bacillota; class Bacilli; order Caryophanales; family Bacillaceae; genus Bacillus; species Bacillus sp. CIS52. The sequence goes on along the minus strand of NZ_JBIUFR010000001.1, from coordinate 1,304,958 downwards.
CGAAGTGCTGTATCCGGAGCACGCCGAAGCGCTGCGCACCCAATTGGCCCCGCTGGCAACCGTCATCACGCCAAACCTGTTCGAAGCAAGCCAGCTGAGCGGCATGGATGAATTAAAAACGGTGGAAGACATGAAAGAAGCGGCCAAGAAAATTCACGAACTCGGCGCGAAATATGTATTAATTACAGGCGGAGGCAAGCTGAAACATGAAAAAGCGGTCGACGTGCTGTATGACGGGGAAACCGCGGAAGTATTAGAAAGCGAAATGATTGATACACCTTACACGCACGGAGCCGGATGCACATTCTCCGCCGCCGTTACGGCAGAATTGGCCAAAGGCGCTGAAGTGAAGGAAGCCATCTACGCGGCAAAAGAATTTATCACCGCTGCCATCAAAGAGTCCTTCCCGCTGAACCAATACATCGGTCCGACTAAACATTCGGCGATGCGTCTTAGCGGAAAATAAAATAAATATCCCCCTCATCACCGAGGGGGATTATTTCATTTTTTTCGCGGATGAACGTAAAAACATCTCAATCGATTGCACAAACAGCGCATATTCCTTCATCTGTTCATATGTATGGCTCAGCCGATCACTCCATTCGTTGTGCGGCTCGGCTCTCTTGAGCATGCGTTTCAGCTGAAGCAATACTTCTTTATATTCTTCCCGCTTATCTTCCACTTGCTCTGCGGCTTTGATAAGTAAACATTTCGGCGTCATCTTCTGATTTTTCAAAACTGAGAAAACAACTCCTTTTATTCCTGAAAATAGTAGTCTTTCGTTTGAAGATTAGCACAGATGGCATAGGTTTCACATAAGAAAAAAGAACGATTTTCTACAAAAGTGTCCAAATAGAGGCAGTTATTTCCGTTCTTCCTCTCGATGTAACCGTTACCTCATCATTTCCCGGGAAAGGAAAATATCTGGCGCTGAATACCTCTTCTCCGTCATTTAAAAACAATTCGATGGAGGATGCATCCAAAAAGAGCTGGACGGAACGCACTTCACTGATGGCACAGCTTCTCGTTTCTTTTTCTTCTCCGCTGAAAGCAGTGCGCTCCAGCACGGCAAGCCCCTCTTCCTGATGAAATATAAACCGGGCCGCGCCCCGAATAGAGATTTCAAAACCCGATTCATGAGTCATGTCTTCCAGCAGCACTTCAGCCCGGGACGCCTCTTTCACCGTTAGGGTTTCTGAAGAACGATTCAATTGAAGACGGCGCTTTTGCTCATCCGTGCGGCGTAATTTCATTTCCTGAAGCGGACGCTGTATGATTCTGCCGTTTGACAGTGAAAGCTCTCTCGGCATCGTCAAGCAGTGAACCCAGTGATACGCATGTGTCGGATGTTTGTCCTCCTGCTGATCGGGGACACCCATCCACGCGAACAGAATCCTCCGTCCCTTATCGTCTTCCAGCGTCTGCGCCGCGTAAAAATCAAATCCCCTGTCAAGCTCCGTGAATTCACCGTGCTTAAACTCAAGCGGCTCTGTATCCAGTCTGCCGAGGAAATAGCCCGCCTGATGGCTGTTATGATATTTTATCCCGTCAGCTTCAAGCCCCTGCGGACATACGAGCAGCACGTCGGTTCCGTCCAAAGAAAACAAGTCCGGGCATTCCCACATATAGCCGAATGACCCGAGACCGCCGAAATCCGCCCCCGCAATCGCACCGAGAAACGTCCAATCCGTCAAGTTCTCTGATGTGAACAGCACAGCGCTTCCGGTGAGATTTTCTGTCTGCGCGCCGAGCACCATGTAATACGTCCCGTCCTTCTTCCAAACCTTCGGATCACGGAAATGAGCGGTATAGCCTTCCGGGAGACGCGCAACGACTCCTTTTTTTTCAAACATTTTTCCGTCTTCGGATACAGCGAGGCATTGATATGTTTCACGATTGCCTTCTCCGTCACGGACATTGCCTGTGTACAACAGGCAGAGCCGGCCGTCTTTTTCAATGGCGCTTCCGGAATAACAGCCGTTCTTGTCATACCATTCGCCCGGCGCAAGCGCGATTTCTTCCTCTTTCCACTCAACAAAATCCTTCGTCGTCACATGCGCCCAAAATTTCGCGCCATGCCCCGTATGAAATGGCTGCCATTGAAAAAACAAGTGATACTCGCCGTGCCATTGAATCACGCCGTTCGGATCATTTAAAAGCCCGACCGGCGGCATAATATGATAGTTCTGGCGATACGGATCTGATGCAGCGGTTTCTCGGCGCTTCTTTTTTGCTTCCTCAGCCTGCATGCGCAGCTCTTGATCCAGTGTACTCATTTGGCGGCCTCCTTTTCTTTAGCTCCCATAATGTAAGCGGCAATAAACGCCGTCACAGAGGCGATGCCCATTCCAATCAGATAGTTTATGAGATTTCCTAAACCGAGCGGTGCTGTGATGGCAATCATCGGAATTCCGCTCAGACCGTAGGCATTGGCGGCGACACCGGTCACCACGACATAGGCGCCTCCCAGCGCTCCGCCGATCATTCCCGCGATAAACGGCTTGCGGTATCTTAGGTTCACTCCGAAAATGACGGGCTCGGTTACGCCGAGAAAAGCGGAAAACGCGGCAGGCAGAGCGATTTCTTTCATTTTCACTTTTTTCGTCAGGAAAAATACTGCCAGTCCCGCCGCGCCCTGGGCGACATTCGCCATTGACCAGATCGGAAGGATATAGTTTCTGCCCAAATCAGCGATGAGGCCGGCCTCAATCGCATGAAAGCTGTGATGCACACCGGTAAGCACAATAAGCGGGTAAGCCCCTCCGAAAAGAAGTCCTGCAACAATGCCCGCATGATCATACACATACATCAGCGAGACGGTAATGCCTGATCCGATCGCCCTGCCAAGCGGACCGATTGCGATAAAGGTGATAAATCCGGTCACCATCACCGTGACAAACGGCGTGATCAATAAATCTAAAGCGTGAGGCACGATTTTCCTCGTGCCTTTTTCCACCTTGCTCATAATATAAACGGCTAACAGTACGGGGATGACCGTTCCTTGGTAGCCGAGAAGCGCAATGTGGAAGCCGAAGAGTTCCATAAAATCAGGCGCTGAATCCGCAAGCCCCCACGGATTCAAAAGCGCCGGATGAATCATAATTCCGCCGAGCACCGCCCCGAGATAGGGATTTCCGCCAAATTCCTTTGCAGCGCTGAACCCGATGAATATAGGCAGAAAGAGAAAAGCCGCGCTTGAAAACATGTTGAGAAGAATAAACAGCGGAGATTGTTCAGACACCCAATGAAAGGCCTTCATCATGCCGAGCAGTCCCATTAACAGACCGCTTGCCACGATAGCCGGAATGATGGGAACGAATATGTTAGACAGTGTTTTCGCCAATCTTGCGGCCGGGTTCAGCTTTTTTTTCGCTGCGTCCTGATGGGTCTCGCGATCTTCCCGCTCCAAATCGGCTTCTTTTGAAAAAGCGTCATACACTTTATTCACGAGGCCGGTGCCGAATATAATCTGATATTGTCCCGAGCTGCTGAAAGCTCCTTTTACGCCTTCTATTTCTTCAATGCCGGCCCGGCTGATCTTCTGTTCATCCTGAATGACAAGCCTGAGCCGCGTCGCGCAATGTGTCGCGCTGATGACGTTTGATTCCCCTCCGATATGGTTGATAAGCTGTTTTGCCGTTTTTTGATAATCCAATACGTTTCCCCCTTTCCAAAATCAAAAAAGACCTAAAATTCGCCAACGAAAAAGGTAAGCATGATCCCTTTTTCATGTACGCAAATTTTAGGTCTTGCCTGCATAACCAGTCACAATCCCGCCTGATTCAGTTTTATAATGCGCTATCATTTTATTTCATGACAGCGCTTTCGTCAATATATTTTCAAAAAAAAGTCTGTTTCTCCAAACAGACACGTTATTCCGGGGTTTTTTGAAGACGCTGGACATGCAGCGTAATATAGCCGGCCTCGGATTCCGGCAGTTCCAAATCATATTCATTTTTTAAAAACGCCGCCAGTTCAAGCGCACACCGATAAGCAAACGGATACTTTTTTTGGATGAAATAAAGCATCTCCTCGTCCATGGAGTGAAGAGCTTCATTTGAATCCAACCGGCTGACCGCATACCGCAAGTGCGTGACGAGGCGCTGATAGGAAATACTGTCTTCATCAACCTTCTGTTCAAAAAAGGATTCGATCTTTTCGATCATTTCTTTGATCATGGTTGTATGCTTCATCGCCGAATACATGCTTTTGGCATCCGCCTTGGCAGTGTGGATATGAAGCGCGATATACCCCGCCTCATCGTCAGGCAATGATATACCGAGGGTTCGTTTCACGTGTTCGACCGCCCAACGGCCGATTTCATATTCTTTTTTATAGAGCGCCTTAATTTCATGAAGCAATCGGTTATGCACCTGAAAGCCGTTTTGAATCCTTTCGATCGCAAAGGATAAATGGTCCGCCAGCGCAATGTGGATATGATCGCTCAAAGGCGCCGCAAGCTCTCCCTCCGCATGGCTGATGATATCCTCAGCCGCTTCTATATGCTCTTCGGGAAGCGTTTCTAACACTTGTTTGAACTTTTCATTTTCGTCGTGCACGACAAATATTTTTTCAATTTTATGCTTTTGAATCACATCATTTTTTCTCTTTTGAAAAGCGATTCCGGGACCCATTACGATCTTTTCCCGTCCGTCTTCTTTTATTAACGCCGCATTGTTATTTAATACTTTGTCTATTCTCAAGAGGTTCGCTCCCGTTCATATGTTTAGTGGGATTGTACCCTCTTTTTCATATGATGTAAAGGCACCGGACCTGCGCGCTCCCGTTTCGGCAATTCTTTGCGGATCGGCACCCACCGGTTTTTATCCAGCCTGCCGCAGGCCGATTTCGTCTCATCGATCAGATCCGCCGATCGGACTCGGCTCACAAACGAAAATGCCCCAGCCGTCCGTATCGCTTTCTTATGATAGACAGCTTGGTTCCCGTACACAGCGGCTAATTGATATCTTCCGTTATCCGGCGCCATCCAGTTCATCAGAAAGACCATCCACACCCGTAAAGATACCAGCAAACGTTTCATTGCAAATCATCCCTCCGCTTCTTTTTGACAGACAGCTTGTTCGCAGGCCTGTTTTCTCTCCGCTTTAACGGAAAAGGCGGCCGATCCTTCTCCGCTAAAAACTAGCGGGTCTAGCAACCCTATGACTCTATGATAGACGCGGCCGGGCGAATTGTTTGTCACAATATGAGTGAAAAAACAAACTAGTTTTCAGAAGTTTTGTTGAAAGCTGATGGAAATGACCTGAAAAATGGAGAAGCGATTAAAAAAGTTATACACACTTTATCCCTTGGTTAAGCACAGCTTAAACACAAGTGATATCCACATATCCACAAACACGATCTATATTTTGTATAGGAACATTCGTTCCCAACAATATATATACACAAATTTATTCAGTTATGCACAGGATTCTGTGTATAACTCCCTCCTTATTCACAGACCAATTTCCAGAAATGAGTCCTATGTCACAAGGAATATTTTGAATTTTCGAGAAATATATACTAGATTTCTAATTTAGATAAAGAAAAAGGGGGCAACACGATTGAAAAAAGGAATCATCCGTTATCTTCTTCCGGCTTTTGTCTTATCCTTTACCTTATCCACAAGTTCACAGGCGGCGCCGGCTTCAAAATCTCAGGCACCTGATCTTGAGAAGGCAGAGGTGTTCGGTAACATTGATATGACCACCGGCAAACAAACGACGGTCATCGTGGAGCTGAAGGAAAAGTCACTGGCGGAAGCAAAGGAACTCGGTAAAACACAATCAAAAAGCAAGCTGAAAAGCGAACGCGCAAAAGTAAAAAACAAAGCGCTCAAAACCATTAAACACGGAAAGATCAACAGGGAATATGAGCAAGTGTTTTCCGGTTTCTCCATGAAACTCCCGGCCAATGAAATCCCGAAACTGCTGAGTGATCAGGATGTCAAAGCGGTTTATCCGAATGTCACCTATCATACTGATCAGCTGACAGATAAAGACATCCCCCTTGCTAAAGATGCCGTGTCTCCGCAGATGGATGACAGCGCGCCTTATATCGGGGCAAATGACGCGTGGAAGCTCGGCTATACGGGTAAAGGCGTCAAAGTTGCCATTATTGATACGGGCGTCGAATATAAACACCCTGACTTAAAGAAAAATTTCGGACAATATAAAGGATATGATTTTGTGGATAACGATTACGATCCTGAAGAAACGCCGTCCGGTGATCCAAGAGGCGCGGCGACTGACCACGGAACTCACGTCGCTGGCACAGTAGCCGCAAACGGAACGATTAAAGGCGTCGCGCCTGATGCAACGCTCCTTGCCTACCGTGTGCTCGGTCCCGGCGGAAGCGGAACAACTGAGAACGTCATCGCCGGTATCGAACGCGCCGTACAGGACGGAGCGAATGTCATGAACCTCTCACTCGGCAATTCTGTGAATAACCCGGACTGGGCGACAAGCACGGCGCTTGACTGGGCGATGTCAGAAGGCGTCACGGCCGTTACATCAAACGGAAACAGCGGGCCGAACAATTGGACCGTCGGCTCTCCGGGAACGTCCAGAGAAGCCATCTCCGTCGGAGCGACACAGCTGCCGCTGAATGAATACGCCGTCTCCTTCGGTTCTTATTCCTCAGCGAAAGTGATGGGCTATAACAAAGAAGATGACATAAAAGCACTGAATAAAAAAGAAACAGAGCTCATAGAAGCGGGTATCGGCGAGCAAAAGGATTTTGAAGGCAAAGATCTGAAAGGAAAAGTCGCAGTCGTCAAACGGGGCAGCATCGCCTTTGTGGATAAAGCTGACAACGCCAAAAAAGCGGGCGCGATCGGTATGGTTGTGTATAACAATGCCCCGGGAGAAATTGAAGCCAACGTACCGGGCATGTCCGTGCCGACCATTAAGCTTTCATCAGAAGACGGCGAAAAGCTCGTCAGCCAATTAAAAGCGGGCAGCACAAAAGCGACATTCCATTTATCGGTGGCTAAATCGCTCACTGAACAAATGGCAGACTTCTCGTCTCGCGGTCCTGTTATGGACACATGGATGATTAAACCGGATGTCTCGGCTCCCGGCGTAAACATCGTCAGCACCATTCCGACGCATGATCCGGCCAACCCGTACGGCTACGGATCGAAGCAGGGAACGAGCATGGCCTCCCCACACGTAGCCGGCGCAGCTGCCGTCATCAAGCAGGCCAAACCGAAATGGAGTCCGGAACAAATAAAAGCCGCTCTCATGAATACGGCAGAAACCTTAACGGACGCGGACGGTGATGTATACCCGCATAATGCGCAAGGTGCCGGAAGCATCAGAATCATGAAGGCAATTAAAGCAGACTCCCTTGTCGCCCCGGGAAGTTATTCTTACGGAACGTTTATGAAAGACAAAGGCAACGAAACGAAAAAAGAAACCTTTACGATTGAAAACCAATCGTCCATCAGAAAATCATATCAGCTCGAGTACTCTTTCAACGGCACGGGCATTACAGTTTCGGGCACAGACCGGGTCGTGATCCCTGCTCATCAAACCGGAAAAGTCAATGCGAAGGTAAAGGTCAATGCCAAAAAAGTAAAGGCAGGCACCTATGAGGGAACAGTCACAGTGCGTGAAGGCGGAAAAACAGTCGCGAAAGTGCCGACGCTGCTGATTGTAAAAGAGCCGGACTACCCTCGCGTGACATCAATCGACGTGCAGGACGGCACAACACAGGGAACCTACCAAATTGAAACCTATCTTCCGGCGGGAGCCGAAGAGCTTGCCTTCCTTGTATATGACAGCAATCTTGACTTTGTCGGCCAAGCCGGCATTTACAAAAAACAGGATAAAGGCTATCAATATTTCGACTGGAACGGCAAAGTTAATGGTGACACCGCACTGCCGGCAGGAGAATATTACATGCTGGCCTATGCCGCGAACAAAGGGAAATCAAGCCAGGTGCTGACTGAAAAACCTTTTATCATTGAATAACCAAACAACCCTGCTGAAGCATCAGCAGGGTTTCTTTCTGATCATTCGGCGAAGGCTTCGCGAAGCAGCCGGTACGACTGAAGTCTATCTTCAAAATGATGAGTAATGGTCACAGCCATCACTTCTTCCGTTCCGTATGCTTTACTGAGAGCCAGAATCTGTTCTTTCACTTGCTGCTTTGTTCCGATGATCATTCGATTCCGATTATCGGCAATTCGTCTTTGTTCATACGGTGTATACGTATTGCCGCAGATGGTTTCGTAAGACGGTACGCCGTGAAGCGGAATCCCCTGTTCACCCGCAAGAAGCGTATAATCCATGACGGCCGCGAGTTCCTCCGCTTTCTCTTCAGTGTCCGCGCACAGTACAAATACCGCCACGGCCGTTTTTGGTTCTTTTCCTAATACAGAAGGTTTAAATCGGCGCTTATATTGTGCCGTCGTACTTTCTCCGCCTTCTCCATTAATAAAATGGGCAAACATATAGCCCGCTCCCGTTTCTGCGCTCAGAAGCGCGCTTTCCCCCGAAGAACCGAGAAGCCAGACTTCCGGCGCCGTCTTAATGAGTGGTGATGCCGTCAGATTCGGAAAACGGTGATTTTCGTCGGCAGCATCATGCAAATACATCGCCAGCTCACGAATCTGCTGCGGGTATTGATCAGCATTCCGCTTCCCGCCGTCATTCAGCGCCCATGACGCGATCGGCATTCCGCCCGGCGCCCGTCCCAATCCGAGATCGATTCTGTCCGGCGTCAAACCTTCAAGCACGCGGAAATTCTCCGCCACCTTATATGCGCTGTAATGCGGAAGCATGACACCGCCCGAGCCTACACGGATTCTGTTCGTTTTCGCCGCAATATGACTGATCAGCACTTCAGGGCTTGAACCCGCCAACCGCTCTGAAAAATGATGCTCTGACACCCAAAACCTCTTATATCCGAGTTTCTCCGCCTCCTGCGCGAGCCTCACTGTATCCCGCAGTGCACTCTCTGCAGTACTCCCTTCTGATACAGGAGATTGGTCTAATATACTTAATGAAATCATCACTGTCACCTCCTCAACATCGTACCACTGCTAAGCCGATCATATGAAGTCTGGCGACTTTCTTCGTCATCTTGGTTTGTTATTACGATGATTTAGCTTCCTCGCGACCTCACAAATGCCAAACGGACTGCCTTTATCTTTAACCTCTAGGAATACTGCAATACCACCTGATTGCTTCTTTTGTTTCCATTACAAGCGATATCGGCATGCTGGCTGTGTGTCCGTAGACGAGTGGCCCGGAACTTCAGCCATGTTAACATTTACAAAGAGGGAGATTTTAAGAAATTATCTTAACCTGACATCTTGTTGTCAAGTTTTAATGGATATACTAAAAACCCAGAGGTGAGTGGATGCAAATCAGCAGATTATTTCAAGTGATTTATATTTTATTGGAAAATGGAACCGTTACGGCACCAGAGCTGGCTGAGCGATTTGAGGTGTCTGTCAGAACGATCTATAGGGATGTTGAGGCTTTAAGCCAAGCTGGAATTCCGATTTATACCGTACAAGGGAAAGGGGGCGGCATTTCCCTTTCCGACAGGTTTGTTCTGAACAAATCTATGCTTACCGACAAGGAGCAGGATGAGATCCTTTTTGCTCTCCAAAGCTTAGCCGCTGCCCAATACCCTGATTCCAATGCGATTTTTGAGAAATTGAGCAGCCTTTTCAGGAAAAACAGCATCAACTGGATTGAAGTGGATTTTTCCTCATGGGGAAGCGGGCAAAAACAAAAAGAGCTGTTTGTACTTCTGAAACAGGCAATCTTGGAGCAGAAATTGATTTCATTTACCTATTTGAGTGCTGCCGGAGAACAAAAAAGCCGGAGAGCCGCGCCAATGAAACTGCTTTTTAAAGATAGAGCGTGGTACATTGAAGCCTTCAGTTTCGAAAAAAACGCTTTAAGAACCTTTAAAATTAACAGAATGTCGAATGTTCGACTTTTAAACGGAGAGGAGATGGGACTTCACCTTCAGCATGGCTGGTCGGAGCCTTCCGTGACTTCTTCTGCAGAAGAATCGGTTAAAAAACCGCAGAGAATCCCTCTGGTATTAAAAATAGACCAAGCGGGAGCCTATCGAATCGTGGATGAGTTTAAAGAAGAGGACATTTTAAAACTGGAAGACGGGTCTTTCCGGGTCACTTCAGAGATTCCTCCCGGTGAATGGCTTTATCACTATCTACTTTCCTTTGGAGATTTACTGGAAGTCATTGAGCCGGCATCTGTCAGACTTGAAATGAAAAACCGCACTGCCAGAATGGCCGAAAAATATTTGAGGTAACTGGACACGATGCTGTCAGGTTCTGTTGATTAAACTAGCCTTGTACTCAACATTTGAAGGAGGATTCAGCAGAACGATGGAAAACAGTCCGTACTTATTAAATATGAGCAAAGAATTTGCAGGTAAACGGGTCCTAGTGACCGGCGGAACACGTGGAATCGGCAGAGCCATCGTCAAACGTCTGCATGCGGCAGGAGCTGAAGTTATAGCTACGGCAAGATCATTACCCGAGGCATTGCCTGAAGGCGCAGGGTTTATTCAGGCCGATGTCTGCCTTCCGGAAGGCGCAGATCATATCATTAAGGAAACAATTCATAAATTCGGCGGTCTGGATATTTTGATTAATAATGTCGGAGGTTCCTCCAGTAGCACGGCAGGGGCTTTAGCTTTAACAGACGGGGATTGGCAAACAGCGTTTAACGCAAACCTGTTTTCTTCTGTCCGCCTCGATCGCGGATTTCTGCCTTACATGGTCAAGCAGCAAAGCGGAGTGATTGTCCATATATCATCTATACAACGAAAGCTGCCGGGCAACATGACCATGCCTTATTCGGCTGCCAAAGCTGCTCTAGTTAACTACAGTAAAAACCTGGCGACCCAATTCGGTCCTGAGGGGATAAGAATCAACGCACTAGCACCGGGGTTTACCGAAACAGAAGCAGCTGAACAATTAATTGAGAGAATGGCTAAACAAGCCGGAACCGACTATCTAGCCGCCCGTCAGCAGTTAATGGACGAGCTTGGCGGCATTCCCCTCGGCCGTCCGGCTCAACCTGAGGAGGTTGCCGAGCTTGCCGCATTCCTTGCGTCAAGCAGAGCCTCTTATGTAACGGGTTGTGAATATGTTATTGACGGCGGAACCATCCGCACCGTTTAACGAAATGACAAAGGAGTTGATTTTATGGAGCCTAGTGCTCTTCCGCAAGTTATACAAGATTTTATAGCCGCTTCCAATAAACCCGATCCGGATGCCTATATCAACTGTTTTTCGGAGGATGCTATGATCTTTGATGAAGGCAAAGTGTGGGCAGGCAAATCCGCTATAAGAAAATGGAGTGACGAACATCATTTTGATGCAAAAGTAACGCTTGACTTACAAAGGCATAGACAGGATAAGGCGGAAATCACGGCGGTTTTTAAGGTTGACGGCGATTTTGACAAAACCAGCCTGCCGAACCCTCTCTATTTAGATTTTTATTTTCAGATTCATAACCACAAGATTAAGCAGCTTGCGATCCAACTTTCTAAAGGACCCAAACAAACAGAAACGCTAATCCAGGTAAGAAACCAGGAGGAACATAAAAATGATAGTAAATAACGTGCTGCTGAAGCTGAAGGACATGAGCCCAGAGCATATCAAGCAAGTTCAAACCATTCTGCTGGGCATGAAGGGAAAAATAGACGTTCTTCTCGATGTTCAGGTTGAAGCTAACATTCGCCCTGCCCCTTCAGGATATGATTTGATTCTGATCACTAAGTTTGCTTCCTTGGGGGATATGGAAGAGTACCTTACACACCCGGTTCATCAAGACATCGCTAAGTTTATTAGCACGGTTCTGGAGACGCAGGCGTCCGTTTGCTATGAATTATAATAAGACGATGAGGAATGACTGCCAATTAAGTAACTTTACTTATATACAGAGATCAGCCGTATTCATGTTATTCTCTGTTTTAGAACTTCGGATCAAAGATGTGCTAAGGCAAACAGAGCAGCTCTGTTGTGTATTGAATGTAGTCTCGATTATTTATGAAATATGCCGTTCCTGAAAGTATGCTTCCGAGACGTATCAAAAAGACGAAAGTTCAAAACCCGGAACGGCAACTCATCAAATTTTGGAACTGTACATAATCGCAGATGTTCTTGTCGAAATATGTTACACGTGAAACATGAAAAAAACCTCTCCTGACAGGAGAGGTTTTTTCTTAATTTTTTTGAAAGCCTTTATCTTTTACATATTGATTTAAATACGTTCTCGGTTTTTGTTTCATGAACTGCAGAATTTGATCAGACCATGTTTCAATCCGCTTGCCGTTTGTCCGTTTATCATAATAGTCGGAGATGGTTTCATCATATTCCTTCATATAACTGCGGAAGTTTTCTTCATTCGTATCGTACGTGTTTTCATGATATACGGCTTGTTTCGGCAAACGCGGCTTTTGACCTGACGGATGAGCCGGGTGGCCGACTACCAGACCGAACAGCGGCAGCACATGGTCAGGTGTACCGAGCACTTCCGTCACCTGATCAAGTTCATTCCGAATGCCTCCGATGTAACAAATGCCAAGGCCCATTGATTCTGCGGCAACACTTACGTTTTGTGCGGCAAGTGCGGCATCAATGACGCTGACCATAAACATTTCCGTATTCTCAAGAAGCTCAGTAATGTTTTCGCCTTTTTCTTCAGCAAGTTTTTTATGACGGTACAAATCAGCGCAAAACACAAACAAGTGCCCGTTATTCTCGACGTAAGGCTGATTTCCGGCCAGCGCCGCCAGCTTTTGCTTTTTCTCCGGATCGGTTACGCCGATGATGGAGTAAGCCTGTACGTAACTGGATGTTGACGCCGCCTGGGCGCTTTTCACTAATGTATCTATCTCTTCTGCTGTCAGCAGCTCGTCAGTAAATGATCGGATCGACCGATGATTAAGTATAGTTTCGATGGTATTGTTCATATAAAAGCCTCCTTCTCTATATATCATATCCCAAAGGGAATCATGTCAAAAGCAAAATGCTCTGAACAAAAAAAGACAGCCCGAAAAACGAGCCGTCTGACATTATGAATTGAACAAATAACTTTTATATTTCGTCAGCTGCACACTTGCATTATATACAATCCCGAAGCTGATCAATGTAGATAGCACCGAGCTCCCTCCATAGCTGACAAACAGAAGCGGAATTCCGGTAACCGGCATAATGCCGATATTCATCCCGATGTTCTGGAAGGTATGAATCACGATAAGTGCAGTAAATCCTACGCAAAAGAATGCGCCGAATCGGTTAAAGGCATGCAGACGGTCAATCAGCACCACAAGCCTGTAAATTAAAAAGAAAAACATGACAACCGCAATGGCACAGCCTAAAAACCCAAAACTTTCACCCAAAATCGCAAAGATAAAGTCGGTCTGTCCTTCAGGCACGTACACTTTCAGATTATGAACGCCGTTTCCGGTAATACCGCCCGATCCGATCGCCATAACGGCCTGATCCACCTGCCAGCTTTTGTCACTCTCTGCCTGTGTCGTAGCCGCGCTTGAATCAGACATCCACGATGTAATCCGGTTAATTTGATAGTCCGCAATGCCGATTGAATTCGCCACATGGGGAAATTCAATTACGAGCGCTAAGAAAAGGGCGACAACAAGGGCGGCTGATCCGCCGATAATGGTGATCAGCTTCCAGTTCACACCCGACATAAACACCATCACCATAACGATAAACAGACAGATCGCTCCCGTTCCGGCATCCTGCAAAACGATCAGTCCGATCGGAATCACTGTCCATGCCGCAATTTTCAAAAGCAGATTCACATCTTCCCGAAGTGATCTTTGATCTTTCGGGCTTGCCTTCGATATAATGGACGCGACCATCATCATAATTCCTATTTTCGTAAACTCAGATGGCTGGAGGGTAAAGCTTCCGATTTTAAACCAGCTTTTTGCCCCGTTCTTAATCGGGGCGATGGATTCCGGTGCGACACGCAAAAGAAGCAGTGACAGCACGCCGGCAATTAATACGTACAGACTCAGTTTTTCAAGCTGCTCTAAATCAAAATACATAATACCGACCATGAGACCGGCTCCGATGACATAAAAGACGATCTGTCTCATCCAGGCATCACTTCCATACTGCCCGAACTGTCCGGCCGCATAAATCGCCGCAACACTAATTATTAAAAACACACCAAATATAAAAATCAAATCCCCCTGATAATAGGGATTTTGCTGTTTCTTATATCGACTCATTCTATCCCGCCTTACATTTTCATCGGAAGTCACTATTGTTTATTATACATGAACACCGTTCAAGAAAACATGATGAGGTTGTTTCTTTTTACGGTTTGGGGACTACACGACATATGACGTGTCAGAAAAGGAAATGTTTCGGTCATGGTGAAACTTTTCCGATAAAAAACCCCTTCTCGTCAGAAAAGGGGTTTCATCTCATGTTTAATGTCATAAACAAACTGTTCGGATCCTCATTGTAGTCCGCAAACGGTCCGCAATATTGAAACCCGGTTTTTTCATACAGGCGTCTGGCGGGGAGAAAAGCATCCATCGAACCGGTTTCCAAGCTGATCCGCTGATAGCCTCTCCGTTTTGCTTCTTCAATTATATGGTGAAGGATTCGTTTGGCCGCGCCTTTTCTGACATGCTGTGGAGAGGTTTTCATTGATTTCACCTCACCGTGCCGGCTGTTCAGCTCCTTTAAGGCGCCGCAGCCAAGCAGGACGCCGTCTTCCCTCGCACTCCAAAACGTAACGTCAGGCTGGCGCAGGCGGTCCGCATTGAGCGCGTGTATACTCTCCGGGGGAGAATGCAGGGTCATGCTCTTCAGATGCGCCTGCAAATGCGCAATGACATCCGGCGCTGTTACATCTTCTTTCCTTACGTGCACTTCAACCACCCTTGCTGTGCATATTTTCTTTGACCATAGCAAAGGTTCACAGCCTGCGCCACTCCATTGTACGGAAATGTGACAGGTGTTTGACCTTTCCGGTTTCTTGTACCTATCCAAAAATGAGGCAATAGTTGCAATACATTTCTCGAAAAAGCGGTATCAAAAATTGGAAAACATGGTATAATAATTGTAACAAAATGTTCAAAAAACGACCACAAAACAGACACATTTTATTCTCTGTATTTCATTTTGGAAACGTTGCCATAAAATGAAAGGAGACATGTAAGATGGACATGTTTTTTGCTTATTTACTGGTCGCAAGCGCAACACCCCTCTTTATCTGGCTGGATAACAAAAAAGTGGCCCTCTCGGCCATACCGCCAATCATTTTAATGTGGGTTTTCTTCTACTTTTACGCAACCAGCAGTCTATCCCCTCTCGGCCACACACTCATGATTATCCTGTTTGCCGTCAACGTCATCGTTGCCCATATCGCCGCCTTTATCATTTATGGTCTTCCGCACCTGCGCCGGAGAAGAAGCCGATAAAGGCACAAAAAACCCTCTTCGCCTGAACGAAGAGGGTTTCTTTTTATTCCTGATGTTCGGAATGTTGTTTCGCACCGCCTGGAGGGTTTCCATCCATATGGTCACCGTGTTGGTAGTGCGCCGCAAAGATCCAGATGGAACCAAGGATGATGACAATCGCTCCGAAAAATCCGAAGAGCGTGTTTCCGACTTGGATTCCGCCGTTTTCGCTTTCTGTCATGTGCATGAACATGAGAAGCTGCAGGCCGGCTTGAATAAATGCGAATCCGAAAATGATCCAAAGTTTTGCTGATGAGCTTAAATCTGTATATACCGCAACCCAAAGGGCCAGCAGGGTCAGAATAATAGACAACGCAAAACCTACGATATGCTTCCACGGAAAGTGGCTGTGTTCAGCAGATTTGTTTGCCATATTATAGTCCCCCCAATCCGATGAGATAGACGCCTGTAAAGATGAAAATCCAAACAACGTCTAAGAAGTGCCAATATAAACTTGAGATAAAGATTTTTGAAGACGTCTGCGGCGTTAATCCGCGTTTCTTCAATTGCAGTAAGATGCCGGCAATCCAGAAGATACCGATCGTTACGTGCGTTCCGTGCGTTCCCAGAAGGACGAAGAATCCAGACCAGAAAGCACTTGTACCGAGAGATGCTCCTTCATGTACATAGTGGATGAACTCGTTAAGCTCACATCCGACGAAGCCCGCGCCGAGAAGAAGCGTAATGATCGTCCAAATGACGACGCCTTTTAAACTTCCGCGACGCATTTCATGAACAGCGATCCCGCAGGTGAAACTGCTGATCAGAAGCAGGAATGTCATGATCATGACAAGCTTCACTTCAAATAATTCAGCCGGTAAGACCCCTCCTGCTGTTCTTCTTTGAAGAACGAAGAAGGTTGCAAATAGTGTTGAGAACAACACAATCTCTGCCCCTAAAAAGATCCAAAACCCGAGAATATTGAGTCTGCCGGTTTCAGATTGATATTCCATAGGCGCGTTAGAATTGCCGTGTTCTGCATGTTCCATAAATCACGCCTCCTTTATTCGGAAATCTTTCTTTCCGTCTCTTTTATTTCCTCAACAGGTATATAGTAGCCGTTGTCATATTCAAATGAACGAAGCACCATGCAAAGCAGAATGCCGATCAAGCCGACAATGCCCATCCAGAACCATTCAAATACAAGTCCGAAGCCTGCAAAACCGAACGCGACTGACATAATAAGCGGTCTGCCGGAGTTGTGCGGCATATGGATTTTCTTGAATTTGCTTTCCGGATGAATATCCGTTTTGTCTTCTTTCAATTGCAGGTACGCATCTTGAGATTTCACTTCAGGAAGCACTGCAAAGTTGTAGTGCGGCGGAATCGCAGATGAAGTCGCCCACTCAAGCGTACGTCCCACGCCCCATGAATCTCCGCTGATCTCGCGAGTAGAGTAGCGGAAGCTGTAGTAGATGTTGTAGCAAAGGATTAAGAATCCGACACCCATCATGAAGGCTCCGACAGTTGAAATAAAGTTTAATGTAGTCCATCCGTCATTCGGTCCGTAAGTATAAATACGGCGAGGCATACCTTGCAGCCCCAGGAAGTATTGAGGGAAGAAACATACATTAAATCCGATCATAAAGATCCAGAAGAACCATTTTCCGATTCTTTCGTTCAGCTTGTGGCCGAACATTTTCGGATACCAGAAAATAAATCCTGCGAAACAAGCAAATACCGTACCCGCGATCAGCACATAGTGGAAGTGAGATACAAGGAAGTACGTATTATGGTATTGATAATCTGCTGCAGCCATCGCGAGCATAACCCCTGTTACCCCGCCGACAACGAAGTTCGGGATGAACGCAAGCGCCCACAGCATCGGTGTTGTAAAACTGATTCGGCCTTTATACATCGTAAAGAGCCAGTTAAAGATTTTAACCCCGGTCGGAACCGAAATCGCCATCGTTGTAATCGAGAAGAAAGAGTTAACAGACGCACTGTTCCCCATTGTGAAGAAGTGGTGAGTCCATACAAGGAAACTCAGGACGGAAATAGCGATAATAGAGCCGACCATCGCTTTGTAACCGAATAACTGCTTTCTTGCAAAAGCTGAAATAATTTCAGAGAAAATACCGAATGCCGGTAAGATAACGATATAAACTTCAGGGTGTCCCCAAATCCAGAATAAGTTAGCCCAAAGCATCGGCATACCGCCGGCTTCCAGCGTGAAGAAGTGAGCGCCGAACAAACGGTCAAATGATAAGAGCGCCAATGCCACTGTCAGAACAGGGAAGGCGAATACGATAATAACCATTGTAATCAGCGTCGTCCATGTGAACATCGGCATACGCATCAGCGTCATGCCTTTCGTACGCATTTTCAGGATTGTCACCATAAAGTTGATACCCGTCATCAGCGTACCGATACCGGCAATCTGAAGACCGAGCAGGTAGAAGTTCTCACCAGGCCCAGGGCTCATGTCGTTGCTTGCCAGCGGCATGTAACTCGTCCAGCCTGCGTTCGGAGAACCCCCGATAACGAAAGAAATATTGAATAGCATCGCACCTACGAAGAACGTCCAGAAACTCAGGTTGTTCAAGTACGGGAATGCTACGTCGCGCGCACCGATCTGCAAAGGTACGACAACGTTGATCAGACCGATTAAAAACGGCATCGCCATGAAGATAATCATGATCGTACCGTGAGTCGTAAAGATCTCATTATAGTGGTTTGAGTCTAAAAAATTGTTATTAGGAAGCGCTAACTGGGCACGCATCATCAAGCCGTCTACCCCGCCGCGGAACAGCATGATAACAGCAGAGATAATGTACATGATTCCAAGCTTCTTATGGTCTACGGACGTAAGCCATTCAGACCAGAGCCACTTCCACTTTTTGAAGTATGTGAGTACAACGATGATAGCAATAGTGGAAAGCGCAATGGAAACTTGTGCGCCCAGAATTAATGGGTCACCTGTTACAAAAAATTCATCCCATCTCAATTTCATTCGGGCTTCCTCCTTTCTTGTTCAATTTCAATCTTGTTTATCGTCGGATACTTTAAATTCGTTTTTCTTTACATTTTCCCACGGATCTGTTTTAGAGTGCGGTGATACGGCTTTGTAGCCAAGGCGTTTGCGCGCCTCCATCGCATATTCGGCATCTTGGCCGTGGTCAACGTATTTTAAGTGTGTAGAAGAGAACGTTAATTTACCGACATTCTCCGGAAGCATCAGTTCGTCATACTTCTCTTTCGTCAGCTTTGGAGAATTGCTCTGGGCCTTTTTCACCCAGCTGTTAAAGTCTTTTTGCGTAACGGCTTTTACGTTGAATTTCTGGTCGGCAAAGTGTTCGCCGGTGAAGTTCGCGTTGCGGCCTTCATATGTTCCCACTTTGTCAGCCTGTAAGTATTGATCCATCAGCATTCCCGCCATCGCGTATTTTTGTCCCCCAAGCTGAGGAATCCATAGCGACGCCATTGAATCTGCTGAAGAAATTTTAAATAATACCGGACGGTCTACAGGAATGTTCAGGTAATTTACCGTCTCAATATCCTGCTCAGGGTAGCTGAATACCCATTTCCAGTCTACCGAAGTAGCATAAACGACAAGCGGTTCTTTATCCTTAGTCGCTTCAGGCGCTTTTTCTAACGAATATATCGTCTGTACGGTAGGCACAGAAAGTGCAATGACAATTAAAATTGGGATCACTGTCCAGACTACTTCTAAGAACGTGTTGCCGTGCATCTCAGGCTTGTAATTTCCGCTGTCTTTGCCTTTGCGGTCGCGGTATTTCACTAAAATGATTGTAAATAGTACGAATACGACGCCGACAATGAACAGCATAAATCCGATTGACAAGAGAATCAGATCTTTTTGCTGGTCTGCTACAGGTCCTTTCGGATCTAACACGGAAATGTCGCTGCATCCGCCCAGTACGAAAACAACAGCCAACATCGCTAATAAAAGTAACGGTTTAAATGCTCTGAACAAGAAGATCACCATCCTTCCTATTGATGTAGTGAATCTGAAATGTACTTTCTCAAAATCTTTTCTCTATCTACCTTGTTATGCTATCAAAATCTGCTCTTATTAGCTTTATTTTTTTCTAAAGTTCATCTTTTTTTCGCCCTAATGTCACAAAATCGTCAAAAAATGCATGAACTTTTTTCACTTGCGTAAATCAAACATAAAAAGTTTTAGATCATTTAGCATATATAGAGAAAAAAGATAGTGAGAATGAATAATACCAAATAAAGGTTTACCACAATAAAAAACGCGGGTCAACAAAAAGTTTCATTTTGTTAACCATTCCATAAAGAAAATATTTTCCCTTTGCTCTCACCTTTTCACACGGTTACCATTTTAACGCAACGCATAGGGAAAAAAAAGACCGGAACGCGCCTTGATATGTTCATTATAAAAAACACATTCCTATGTTTAATATAGACAAAACGAAGGAATCATATAGGCATAAATAATAAAAAATAGGAAGTGATATTTATGAGTTTTATCGTATCTCTGATTGTTGCCATTATTATCGGCTGGATCGGAAGTTTATTTGTAAAAGGAAGTATGCCCGGGGGGATTATCGGGTCAATGATCGCAGGTCTGATCGGCGCATGGATCGGGCACGGCCTGCTCGGCACATGGGGCCCGCACCTTGCCGGCTTTGCCATCATTCCGGCAATCATCGGAGCGGCGATCGTGGTATTCTTATTCAGTCTGATCGCCAGAAGCAGAGGATAAAAAAAAGCCTCGTCCCTTAAGGGATGAGGCTTTTTTCAGGCAGAGCGTGCAAATGGCCGATAAACCGCCGGAAAGCCGCTCTGCCTTCTTCTGTCTGTTTAAAGACGCCGGCATGCTCCAATATCCGCGCAAAGACATGGCCGATTTCTTCTTTTAGAATCTGTTCCGCGTTTTCTTCCGTTACCTTCCGCTTATGCAGCACGCCGAGCGCCCAATCTTTATGCTTGGCCGCAAAAGGATCGGCCGTTAAGGCCGCATCCGGGTCCGGTGAGCACAGCGCTTCAGCCGTGCGTTTCAACTCTTGTTCAAGACGCCCCGGCAGAATCGCCAGCCCCATCACCTCAATCAGTCCGATATTTTCTTTTTTCAGATGATGAACTTCCTGATGGGGATGAAAAATTCCCAGCGGATGTTCATCAGAGGTGCGATTATTTCTGAGGACGAGATCTAATTCGAATAAACCGTTTCTCCGCCGGGCTATCGGCGTAATTGTATTGTGCGGTGTTTCTCCTGAATAAGCGAGGATATCCGCCGCTTCATCGGTATAGCCGCGCCATGCCCGCAGGATGGTGTCCGCCGCGTCAGATAGCTCAGATGCGCTCTCGCTTTGCAGACGGATGACCGACATCGGCCACTTCACAATGCCCATCTTCGTCTTCGGATAATCAGGCAGCCTGTAACGGCTTTCTGTCTCCGCCTGCGCCATGGGAAATTCATGATCGCCGCCCTGAAAATGATCGTGGCTTAAAATACTGCCGCCGACAATCGGCAAATCAGCATTGGAACCGAGAAAATAGTGAGGGTACTGGCTGACGAACGCCAGCAGCCTGTCAAACGTTTTTTTGCTGATCTTCATCGGTTCGTGCCGGTCTTTCAATACGATGCAATGCTCCCGGTAATACACATACGGAGAAAATTGCAGAAACCACTGCTCCTCGCCGAGAATCACCGGAATGACGCGAAGGTTTTGACGGGCGGGGTGATCCGGCCTCCCTTCGTACCCGACGTTTTCTTTACAGAGAACACATCTCGGATACTCGGATTGAGGCTGCTCTTTGGCAGCGGCAATTGCTTTCGGATCTTTTTCAGGTTTTGAAAGGTTGATCGTGATATCCAGCTTTCCGTAAGCTGTCTCAGCCGTCCACCCGATATTCCGCTGAATTCTGTCCGAACGGATATAATACACATCCTCTGAAAATCGGTAAAATGCCTTTGTCGCCTGCTCCGGCCCGTGCACCGCCTTTGTTTCTTCAAAGCGCCGGACAATCTCAGACGGCTGCGGGGCAAAGCAGCCCATGATCTTCGCACTCAGCAGATCGCGATATGTGTCTGTATCGGCTGCAATCCGGCCTGTTGCTGCCGCCCATTCGTAAATCGGGGCCAGTATGTCCGGCAGAGATGCCTCCGATTCATTTTCCGTCCGTGCTGATGGCGCCGGATGGGTGATATGCAAAGTTTCATATAAACGGTTTCTTGTATATTCAATATCAAGAAAGGAAATCAGCTCTTTTTGCAGTCCGTACCGGATTAAACGTTCCACATGCCGCTCAATCGCCATCGTCATCCCCCCTTAGTTCTCTCGCTCCGGCTCCGATGTCCGCCGTATAAAAATCGGCCTTTCCCCCGGTCTGTTCCTCATAGCAGGCTCCTGCCGTTTCAATAAAATCTGAAACCGCATCAGCCTTGACGATACTGACCGTACAGCCTCCGAAACCGGCTCCCGTCATCCTTGACCCGACAACCCCCTCGTGGCGCCAGGCCGCTTCAGCCAGTGTGTCCAGCTCAAAACTTGTCACCTCGTAATCATCGCGTAACGAGAGATGCGAATCCCTCATTAATTCACCGATATGATGAAGCTGATTGTTACTGAACATGGCGGCCGCCTTTTTGGTGCGGTGATTTTCATAGACGGCGTGTTTCGCCCGGCGTCTGTTCACTTCATTCTGAATCAGCTCCGCATGCGAATCAAAAGCGGAGGGAGACAGCTCCCCCAGCGACTGAATGGAAAGGTGCTTCTGCAGATCATAAAGCGCTTCCCTGCACTCCTTGAGCCTCGTATTATAGCCTGAGTCTGCAAGCGTCCGTTTTTTATTGGTATTCGCAACCACGATCGACAGTCCCGACATCCCGAGTCTAATATATTCAAAGGCGAGCGTTCCGCAATTCAGCAGGATCGCATGATCTTTCTTTCCCATCCCGACGGCGAATTGATCCATAATGCCGCAGCTGACGCCGATAAAGGAATTTTCCGCCGCTTGAGCCAGTTTCACCAAATCGGGCATATCCGCATCAAGCTCATGACATTCCTTGAGAGCGACCGCCGTGACAAGTTCAATAGAAGCTGATGATGACAGGCCTGCGCCGTTCGGGATATTTCCCCAGAATACAATATCGAAGCCGTGCGGAAGGGAAAAACCGCTGCGGAGGCATTCCGCCATGACCCCTTTCGGATAATTGGCCCACCCGTCCTCTTTCTGATAGCGGATATCATCGAGACTGCATTCTTTTATGCCTGCTTCCTTAAAATTGTGAGAGTACATTCTGACGAGCCTGTCCCCTCTTTCTCTGACTGCTGCATATGTACCGATCGTCAGCGCGCACGGAAAGACGCAGCCCCCGTTATAATCCGTATGCTCCCCGATAAGATTCACTCTGCCGGGCGCAAAGAAAAGACGCAGGCCCTCCGATTCCCCGAATACATCCGCAAACGCTTTCTTTATTTTGTGTTTCATACGCATCCCCTTTCACCGTTACTCTTTCCCCCCGGACACGGAAAGAAACCGTTATGACACGCCCCCTTCTTTCGCTTTTCTGAAAACAATCCACTTGCTGGCAGCATAGTTGACGACTACGATGATGACGTTATCGGCGATTTTCGCCAACGTTTCATTCATGTGAAATTGACTGACCAAAAGAATCATCATCGCGAGATCTATGCCGAGAGACAAAACCCGCACGCTGAAAAAGGCAGTCAATTCTTTCATCAGACTCCGCATCCCCGCGGTTTTTTGCTGAAATACATACAGTTTATTCGTGACATATGCAAATAGAACGGACAGAACCCAAGCGGCGACGGTCGCCGCCTTGTAATCCATCTCAAATACCGCCGTCAGAATGTAAAAACTGACGATGTTCACGATCGTCGTGAACACACCCATAATGATATACATCATAATTTCTCTGTAACGCATGGCAGTTCCTCGCTTTCTGAAAAACTTTTCTAAACCTTTTGTCAAATCAAGAAGAACGTTACCCTGATTTTCTGCCGCTGACAAAAACATAGAACGCGTCAAACATGCTGCGGAAAGTAACCGGCCTTCCCAGCACATTGGATTGCTTAATCATCCCGTCGATGAGCGCGCACATCATGTTAGCGGTATGCTCGGTATCTATATGGTCTTCTATTAAATTTCTCGATTTGAGCCAATTTATGTACATGGTGCTTTCTTCTATCCATAACTTATACAGGCGGATATACGCCTCATATTCACTGACGACTTTGTAAGTAGGCATATGAACGGCAAAAGACACCACATTCCAGGCAGGCTTGCTGTTTACAAACCGCATCAACAGGCTTGCTGCGCTTGCCGCGGCTTCACAAAGCGTCAACGGCCGCGCTGTTTGCTTTTCTAATTCGTCGAGATAGCCCGTGATGATCCTTTTTTTAATCTGACGCCTGTCTAACAAATGCTTCAGAAAATCTTCCTTGCTTTCAAAATGAACGTAAAACGCGCCTTTGCTGAAACCCGCCGCTTTACTGATGTCATCGATTGAGACTGAATCGTAAGCTCTGTCAATCAGAAGATGAAGACCTGCGTCAATAAAACTTTCAAATGTTTCTTCTCTCTTAATTTGAAATTTGTTTTTTTTCATTTTTTACCCCAGCTGTTTGATCATTCACTTTATCTTACACCGAATCATTCTTTTGCGGTATTTTTTATACAAAAAGAATATGCTAGTCGACGATCAAAGGGTAAATGTTAATAGGTCATATGATTTATTTTTATTTACATACTATCCAGTCAGTATTTATTTGTTTATTATTATACGTAAGAATTCTTGAAGGATTTTGGTTATTTCAGTCATTTTTTTAGGGAATAGGTAGGTGAATTCATCTTCAATTTGGGATTACCGGCCAACTATGTGTGATATTTGTTACACATTGGCTGCTGTAGCTGGGCAAATCATTTTTTCAATTGGAGGTTCTTATGAAAACTCATGTAATGAAGAATATAGATCAAGATTGGCAATTGTTAATTCAAGAGGCTAGAATCATGGGTTTGCACATTGACGATGTAAGGCGATTCTTAAATACTGAAAAAGCGGTGAAGAAAAAAACACCAATGAAAAACACCATCCGCCAGCAGTAAGATTTACAGGCGGATCCTTTCACCCGAGTTTTCAAAGGAACACTGCCATCTTAAGAGGGGAATCAGAGTACAAAACCGTGAACGGACAACCATTCCCGCCCCATTCCGCTACCTGAACCAGCCAAACATGGTGATATGAGATCCCCCCGCTGCATATCTTGTGTATTATGCCCATTTATGAGGTGATACACGGATGGATACGAATCCCTATTATGATGAAAAACAACAAAGCTACTACGAAGGCCTGAATCCTTATTTATTAAACAAAATAGACAAAAACTGGCGGACAGTGCTCGATGTCGGCTGCGGCACGGGCAATTTAGGCGCGGCGATTGAAGACCGCGGAATAACGGTTTACGGCATTGAAGCGTTTCCCGAAGCAGCAAAAAAGGCGGAAAGTAAATTGAGCCATGTGCTTTGCGGCGACATTGAATCCGCCATTCTTCCGTACGAATCAGAACAATTCGATTGTATGCTGTTCGGAGACGTTCTGGAGCATCTTGTCGACCCGTGGTCAGTGCTGAAAAAGCTTCGCCCGTATGTCAAAAAAGACGGCACGGTGCTTGCATGCATACCGAATGTCGGCCACATCTCAGTGGTGCTGGAGCTTTTAGCCGGCAAATGGACTTACAGGGACGCCGGGTTAATGGATCAGACCCACCTGCGTTTTTTTACCCGGGAAGAAACTCTTTTATTATTTAAAGCGGCAGGCTACGAGGTGAAACGCATTGAGGCGATCCGCGTTGATCATCCCTCTTATCACCGGGCCATCGCCTCATTGCACGAAGTATGCGTACAGCTTGGCATAAGACATGATTTTCTGACAGAAGCATCGGCCTATCAATACGTGATTGAGGCCGAGAGGAGCATGTAATGGATGCACATTCATTTCTGTTTGTCATTTGCGTGAATGACGAGTCGCTCTACTCCCGATGCAAAAACCATATTCTGAAGCTTACCGTTCCCCTCTCACATTCCGTTGATATCATGCCGATATACGATTCAGAAAGCATGGCCTCCTCCTACAACAAAGCGCTGTAACACCCTTCCAAAATATAAAATTTATCTGCATCGGGATACATTTATCATTCATCAGCATTTCCTGCGAGACATGCTTCATATCTTTCAATTCATCGTGAGCTCGGTCTTCTCGGTGTCGCGGGCTGCAAAACGCTTCCGCCGAACGGCATTTGGCGGGAAAGCGGGCAGCGGATGGGGAAAGCGCGGGAATGCTTACCAAACACTTGAATTCGAGAACGGTGATGAAGACGGCCTGTTTATGCCCGCTGACGCCATTGACGGATTGTTAATGGCCGCTCAATATGACGTGGAGTGGCGGGAGGATTTGTTTCGGAGCTTTCATTTTTACGACACATCACAGTCGCTCGAATTTCAAAAACACGGCTATCAAGTCGGCGTCGCCTGCCAGAAAGACCCTTGGTGCCTTCATTTTTGCGGTGACTCCTTTGACGCCGCGGCGTATGAAGCGGACAGACAAATATTTGTCCAACACTATATAGGAAAGCCCTCTTGCTGATGCAAAGAGGGCTTTTTACGGATTAACGTTTATTCAATTCCCGTTCAATAATTTGTTCAAAAGTTTCCTTTCCCGCAACGCCCGGGATTCTTTCATCGCCGATGATAAACGTCGGCACTGCCGTAATGCCGGCTTCCTCATAGGCATGGCGGAGCGCTTCCCGCTGCACGTCCCTGTACGCTCTTGTCTCAAGCGCCTCTTTGAACGCGACGCCGTCAAGTCCGGATTCTTCCGCGAGCTTTGTCAGCACGTCTATGTCACCGATATTTTGTTCTTCCTGAAAGAATGCCTGAAAAACGCGTGTATGGTATTCGCTTTCTTTCCCATGTTCCTTCGCAAAATGAAAACCTTCAAACGCCAAATCCGTATAGGGATGCGGTGATACGCGGGGGAATGTCATCTCAACGCCTAAAGACTGTGCCATCGGTTCAATTGAATTTTTCCACATCTGCCGCTTTGCGGGATCATTTACCGGATCAAGTTTCGGTGAGGGACTCGGACGCAATTCAAACGGCATCCATTCCACCTGTATGTCCTTGCCCTTGATTGCTTCTTCAAACGCCGCTTTGCCGACAAAGCAAAACGGACATACATAATCAGTATATACTTTAATCTGCAGTGTCATTGTATGTCTCCTTTCCTTTTTATTTTATGTTGTAACAAAAATAGTTACAAGAGTTTTTTAAAAACACCTTCCATATGGAAGGTGTCACGATTCCAGCAGCTTCTGGGCGATATATTCTCCTTTTTTACAGCCTCCGGGACAGGCGAATAAAGAAGAGCCGATCGTTTGTGTGTATTCATTCAGCGCATCCTTTGCCGCCAAAGCTTTCAGCATCGGGACAAATTGGCGGTCCGGGTCTTTTTGAAAGCTGATAAACAGCAGGCCTGCGTCAACATAGC
Organism: Bacillus sp. CIS52; assembly: GCF_053545315.1. Classification (NCBI taxonomy): domain Bacteria; kingdom Bacillati; phylum Bacillota; class Bacilli; order Caryophanales; family Bacillaceae; genus Bacillus; species Bacillus sp. CIS52. Next base: position 1,277,951 of record NZ_JBIUFR010000001.1, on the reverse strand, counting down.
CCGTCTTCGGGTCGATTCCGTCCGTATAAGAAAACGCCCGCCGCAGAATCTGTCTGCCGGTTGATTTCGCCACGCTGACATGAGAGTCGGCGGGAATTTGATTCAGCTTGACGGGATCAGTCTCCTTCTTTTGTCCGAAAGGAGCGCCCGAGCTTTTCACTCGCCCAAACGTGTCCTCTTGTTCCTTCAAGGATGAACGGTCCCATATTTCTAAAAACATTTTAATTTTCCTAAACGCCATGTACGTGCCGCCCGTCATCCAGTCCGGCTCCCCTGATTGAACCCAAACGATTGAATTCATCAGATTTTCATCCTTTGTGCTTTGGTTGCCGGTGCCGTCTTTGAATCCGAAAAGATTGCGCGGGGTTTCGCCGTTTTTCCCGCCGCTTAAGAAACCTTTATTGAGAAAACGGACTTCACACACGCCGACAGCCTGTTTAATCAGATTGCGCACCGCGTGGAACGCCGTTTGTTCATTATCCGCACAGACCTGAATGACGATATCACCGCCGCCTTGTTTCTGATCGAGCTTGTCGTTAGGCATCGGCGGAATGTCAGCGAGGTGCTTCGGTTTTTTATCCTTCAGCCCAAAGCGGTCCTTCCCGTCTTTTTCAAAAAATCCGGCGCCGAAGCCGAAGGTAACGGTTAAATTCGCCGGTGCCAGATCCTGCGACTCCCCGGTATCCTGCGGAGGCATATATTTATTTTTTTGCTCGCCTGACAAAGCGGCGCCTGAGGTCAGCAGCTGCGTCAGACTGGTCCAATTTCTGAAGAGGGAGATGACATCAGCTTTGTCGCTTGACTTGACATCAAGCGCCGCAAAATACACATACGTCTGATGAGCCGTTGTGATTCCCGCTTGGTGCTTCCCGTAAAAAGGAACGATTTGATCATTATCACTTTTTCCTTCACTCTTCTTTGAAGCGGTGGCCGCCGGTTTGAAGAGCGGAGCGAGTCCTCCGAGGCCGCTCGCTCCCACAGCGACGGCGGCGCCCGCTACGGCGCCCCACTTCAGGACATCCCGTCTGTGGATCTGTTTTTCCTTGTTTTGTTCATCGCTCATGCTGTGTCATAACTCCTTTTAAAGCACATCGGCAATCTTCGACATGGTTTCAGAAAGGGCCGTCAGCTTCGTGCTTATCTCTCTGATTTGATCTTTACTTAATTTATCATAAGGCGTATACGAATGATCGCCTGTTTTGTATTTCGACATCAAAACTTCAAATTCGCTGAATTCCGTATCAAGTTTTTCCGTGACGCCGGAATGATCTTTCACAAGTGCGCTTTTCACTGTTTCATAGACGGCTTTTGAGCCTTCGACGTTGGCGGCCAGATCTGTTAAATCAATGCGGGAGTAACGTTCTTCTTCACCCGTGATTTTTGAGATGCCCGCTTCATTCAGAAGCTCCATGGCGCCGGCGACGATTTGTTCAGGTGTCAGTTTGAGAGAATCGATAGAACCGTCAAGCTTCTTCACATCCTTTAACAGGACGGAGGCCGTTTCTTTTTCGCCAGAAATCTGATTGTCCTTCCAGAGCGCTTTTTCAAGCTTGTGGAAGCCCGTCCATTTGCCGCCTTCTTCCACATCATTTTCTCTGGCATCGATTTTCGGATCAAGCGTGCCGAGGCTTTCGGCAATCGGTTCAATTCGCTCATAATAGACGCGCGCCTTCGGATAAAGTTGTTTCGCTTGATCGATGTCACCCGCCTTGACGGCGTCTGTGAACGCTTCGGTCGATTTTACAAGCTGATCGCTCTGTTCTTTGACATATGTTTTATAGTCACCCGCCGCTTTCTTGAGCTGGTCACTGGCCTTTTTGCTGCTTTTTCCAGCGCCCGTCAGCTCCTCCAGCGAGGCTGTCAGCGATATAGATTCCGATTTAATCTTCTCTGTATCAGGCTTATCTTTTTGTGCTTCTGTATAAATCGGCTGCAGGTGCTTTTCGATATCCGTGTATTCAAACGGATAATCTCCGCGGATTTTATTTTCAAATGAGAGCCAGTAGCTGTTCAGTTCTTTTCCTTTTTGCTGAATGCCTTTCCGGTCTTGTTTTTTAACGGATTCATTCAGTTTGGTCAGAATATCCTCCATTTTGTCCACTGATGCTTTGATGTCCTGATTTACACTGTTTTTTTCGGCTCCTTTGTCAGACGCTGACTGCTGAGCGCCGCAGCCCGAGCACAGAGCGAGGAGTAAGCCGGCTGATAAAGCCGCTTTCCGGATCTGTTTCATTTTGCAACTTCCCTTCTATTCGATTTTAATTTTACGGCTTCCATGATGAGTGCTGCGGCTAAAAAGCCAATGATGAACAGCTGCGGAATGGTGCTGAAAACCGACGGATAGATGCCGAGAAACGATACCGACGGAAGCCAGCTTTCAGCGTCAGACGGGAGAATATCCGCCAGCTGCAAGCTGTGGATGCCCGTACCGAGAAATTTCACGCACATATACAAAACGACGGCCATGGACAGCAGAAAGAACGGCTTTAACGGAATCCGCATTCCGAGCTTAATCATGAGAAAACCCGCTGCCGCAAGGATCAGCAATCCCGCTGCGGTTCCTCCTATTAATTCGGTAAGCGGCAGCTTGCCGACGAGGCCGATAAAAAAGATTACCGTTTCAAGCCCTTCTCTGACGACTGCCAAAAAGGCGATCAGCGCGAAGGACAGCAGACTTCCTTTTTTAAGCGCCTGCGATTTTTGTGTGTTGATTTTTTCCCGCCATTTATCCATTGAAGCGTTGCGGTGGAGCCAGACGCCGACAAACAGGAGCATCACGGCAGACAGAATGCCGGTCACGCCGCCGAGCAGAAAATTGTTTTCTCCGAAAATGTTTGAGGAAAACAGCAGGGTGACGCCGACTCCCGCCCCGAGAGAGACGAGCATGCCGAGTGACGCTCCGCCCCAGATCCAAGCGGATGAACGGGTGACCCGGGCTTTTTTCGTCATCGTCAACAGCGCGCCGATCACAAGAAGCGCCTCCATTCCCTCTCTTATCGGGATAAGAGCGGCGTCCAGCCAGCTGTAGCTGCTTGACGCAATCGGCTCAAGGAGCTGAATCATTTCGTCAATATGTTTAACGGCCTGATCCGGGCGGTTTTCGGCTTCCGCCTTCATGAGTGCCAGATTCTCTTCTGAGGTCGTGTAGGCCGTTTTGGATTGGGATACGACGTCTCCTTCGACAGCCAGCCAATTCGTGACAAGCTGATCGATTTTTGCTTGGGCTTCAGCACTTTGGCTGCTTTTGATCAGCTGTTTCGTCTCTTTTAAGCTTTGAATATAGGCTGAGAGTGTAAGCCTTGAGCTCCCGACGGCTGCACCTTTTAATGTGACGGCCTGCCGGTAGGTTTCTAAATGGGACCCAAGCTCAGAAAGCTCCGCCTGTACCTTTTTGGTGTCTTTATTAAGCAAAGAAAGTGAAATCATTGCGATATTGGAGTTCATTTTTGAATAGGAAGATAGATTTTCTTTTTTAATAGCAGGCTCTTCCTTTTTCCATACTATTTTTAATTGTGAAAATGTTTTTTCGGCGGATTGCAGGTTTCCGTCCTTTGCAGATTGAATCATTTGCTGATTCAGGCTGATAAGTGAAGCGATGGGATCAGCGCCTTTCGCCACGGCAGAAGAACTGGCTATGACGAGCAGGCTGAATAACATGAAAGCAAGCTTCCGTGCCATCATGCACCTCCTGTAGTTGAAAATGATTATCATTATATATCATAATCATAGTCCGATCTCGGCCTTTGTCAATAAAAAGTTGCGCATACAAAAAAAGGGCCGTCCTCCCCGGACAGCCCTCCTGACAGAAACATGTCAGCTTTTTGCTTTGGAACGCTGAATTTCTTCAAAAAATCTGCGCGCCGCCTCTTTTGGATCATCGGCTTGGCTGATGGCGCTGATCATGCTGACGCCGTCTGCTCCCGCTTTAATGACGGGCGCCGCATTCGCCGCTGTAATGCCGCCGATTCCCACAATCGGAATGGTGATATCCTGACGCCGCACTTCTTCAATCAATGTAACGCCCTGCACAGCTTCAGCATCTTTTTTCGTTTCGGTCGGATAGACCGGTCCCATTCCGACGTAATCGGCTCCGGCAGCTTCCGCCCGCTTCACCTCGGAGACATTATGTGCAGATACACCGAGAATCATATCACCGATTGCCGCTCTCGTTTCTGCAGCGTCTGCGTCATCCTGGCCGATATGCACTCCGTCCGCCATAAGGCGCAAGGCCAATTCAACATCATCATTAATGATGAAAGGAATGCCGGCCTGTCTGCAGACATCCTGCACCTGCTTTGCAAACTGGACACGTTCCTCCCCTGTTAAAGAACCGCTCCCCTTTTCCCGAAATTGAAAAAGCGTAGCGCCGCCCTCTATGGCTTTTTTCACCACAGACACGGGGTCTGCGTCAGTATTATTTGATCCCATAATAAAATAAACCGATAACATATCCTTCATCATTTCCCGAGAAATACGCGTCATTTTTCTGTCACCCTTTCAATTGCAGCAAGCTCGGCCGCTTCTTGTTCTGAAATGCTTGCCAGCTTGTTTAAAAGCTCAATCTGGAAGCTGCCCGGGCCCTTGTGAGACGTGTCCAAAGCGGCAAGCTGAGCGGCGCTTCCGTATACAGAAACGGCTGAAACCGCCGCTTGCAGAGCATCCTGGCCCGCTGCGCAGAAGGCTCCGATTACAGACGTCAGCAGGCATCCCGCCCCCGTCACCTTCGTCAGCAGTTTATCACCGTTATGAACGGCGTATGTGTCGGTGCCGTCAGAGATGATGTCAGTTTTTCCGGTAATCGCAATGACAGTTTTCAGCCCGCTTGCAGCCGTCTTGGCGAGCTGAAGCGTATCTCCTCCGCCTTCCCCAGCATCCACGCCTCTTATCTTCCAATCGGATACGCCGGCAATATTGGCGATTTCCGCGGCATTTCCGCGAATGACGGACAAGCGGACCTCCTGTATGATTTTGCGGGCTGATGCCGTCCGAAACGGCGTGGCGCCGGCGCCTACCGGATCAAAAATGACCGGAACGCCGTTTTCGTTGGCTGATTTTCCCGCGGCGATCATAGCTTCAACCGATGCCGGACTTAGGGTGCCTATATTCAGGACGAGCGCTCCGGCGATTTTCGCCATGTCGGCGGCCTCCTCAATTGCATAAGCCATAACGGGTGATGCGCCGAGCGCAAGCAGGCCGTTAGCGGTGAAGTTCGTGACGACGTTATTGGTAATACTGTGAACGAGCGGGCATTGCTCCCGCACTTTACTCAAGTGTTGAGCTGCGGTTTGTGCATCCATGCTTAATCATCCTTTTTTCTCTTTTTCGGATTCCACAAGTACGATTTTGTATGTTCCAGCCAGGCTCTGGCGGCAAAGGACATGTAGCGGTCCTTCCGCCAAATGATGGCTAAATGCCACGGAATGACCGGGTGAACGAGCGGAATGGTTTTGACTTTCTCAGGATCAAGGCCGCGGCAGATTCTTTCCGGCAGCAGGCCGATGCCGAGATTGGCCGATACCATTTCGCTGATAAAGTCCCACTGTGACGTTTCATAAATGACGTGCGGCCTGAACCCGGCTTTCACACATTCCGTCATAATTCGATTGTGAAGGACAAAATCCTCCCTGAAAAAGATGAACGGCTCTTCTTTCAATTCGTGAAGACTGCATTCTTTCTCGTCCGCGAGCCGATGTAACGGATGGACGACGAGCATGAGGGTTTCCTTTACGATTGTAAACGTATGAAAAATCTCTTCATTCGCGGGAAGCACGACGACCCCGATATCAAGCGAGCCGTCCTCCACACCTTGCTGCACTTTAATTGAGCCGTCCTCTACGAGCTGAAACGTCACATCGGGATATGTGACGCGGAAGTCACCGAGCACTCTCGGGAAAAAGCCCGACCCGATCATCGGCGGCAATCCGATGCGGACGTGCCCTTTCTTTACCTCCATAATATCATTCAGCTCTGATGTCAGATTTTGGAATGACTTTGTGATCTCCTGCGCCTGCACATACATGCTCTGTCCGGCGTCAGTCAGTTCAACCTGCCGGCCATTGCGGTAAAACAGCTTGATGCCGAGCTCCGTCTCCAGATTTTTAATCATTTTTGAAATTGTCGGCTGTGAAACATACAGTGACTGCGAAGCCTTCGTAAAACTTTTCAAACGGGCCACTTCCAAGAAGTATGTTAAGTGCCGGATGTCCATTTCATCTCATCCTTTCTATAGACAAAAGGAATACATATTATTCTTTATATATATTTTACCTATAGCAAAACCTTATGTACAATATAAATATAAGGGAGGCATCATTATGAAAAAATTGTTGCTTACCGTTATTCAAATCGCTCTGCTGTTTATATTTGCGCGTCTGATCAATTGGGTCACGGCGGCTCTTCATATAAATATTCCCGGCAGTATAATCGGGATTGTGATTCTTTTCACATTGTTGCATTTCAAGATTATCAAGCTTGAATGGATCGAGCTTGGCGCAGCATGGCTCCTCGGTGAGCTGCTGTTGTTTTTCATCCCGTCTGCCGTCGGAGTGATTGAATACGGAGATATTATGTCTAAATTCGGTGTAAGCATTTTACTTGTCGTCATCATCAGCACATTTGTCGTGATGGTTTCAACAGGTACGCTTACACAGCTGATAGCAAAAAGAAAGGAGAAAAAACAAACGTGTTCATCGGAATCATAAGTTTATTCTTAACTGTCTTAGTGTATTTGGGCGCGAAAAAACTCTACATTCGTTTTCCGCGGGTGTATACGTCGCCGCTTCTGATTACGCCCGCTGTTTTGGTCGTACTGCTGCTTCTTGTTAATGTCCCATATCAGACATACAATCTCGGCGGCGGACTGCTGACCGATATGCTTCAGCCGGCAACAGTGGCGTTCGCCATCCCGCTTTATAAATATTTCCCGATTTTAAAGAAATACGCCGTGGAAATTATTTTGAACGTAGCGGTCGGTTCATGTATCGCCATTCTGTCAACGGCCTTTATCGCAAAATGGTTCCATCTTGGCAGCAGCTTAGTCGACAGTCTCGTGCCGCGATCAGTGACGACGCCGATTGCCATGAACGTATCAGAAATGATCGGCGGGATGCCGGCCGTTACAGCGGTTTTCGTCATTTTAACGGCTTTATTGGGAACGATCATCGGGCCGATGGTCATCCGCTATTTCCGCATTGATAACGAAATTGCCCGGGGCGTGCTGCTCGGAACAAGCGCACACGGAGCGGGAACATCTAAAGCATTTGAGCTCAGCTCCGTTTCAGGTACGATCTCAAGCGTGTCCATGATTCTCGCCGCGATTATGACGCTGTGCGCGGCCCCGATTTTGCTTTCGTTTATGTCATAAAAGACTGCTCCTGACAGAGCGGTCTTTTTTATTTGCCAGAGATCAATCAGTCTGTCCTTCATAAAAAGACGAAAACACGATATGATAAGACATGAAATGAAAAGATTGAAGAACGGATGTGTCATATGAACGGCCAGCAGCGAAACAGCATCAGAAAAGGGCTTGAAGTCGATATCGTCTTGAAAGCCGATCAGCGTTCAGGAAAACTGACAAGAGGAATCGTGAAAGATATTTTGACGAACTCAAGCTTCCACCCGCGCGGCATTAAGGTTCGCCTGGAGGACGGGCGAATCGGCCGGGTTCAGCAGATTATTGAATAGAAAAAAAGCCGGGGCTGCATGCCCGGCTTTTTTTGTTGTGATAGCTAAATCGAAAAATCCATAACTAACTATTGACTCTTACGCCGCGTAATACTTTAGAGTAGCAATTGAGGAGGCGGAAAAAGTGATGGATATGAAAGTAAAAGAAGTAGCTGAACTGATTGGAGTAAGCATCCGTACTCTCCATCATTACGATCAGATTGGATTATTGACTCCTAAAACTACCGATTCCGGTTATCGGCTTTATTCAGAAGAACACCTTGAACAGCTGCAACAGATATTATTTTTCAAGGAACTCGATTTCTCCCTGAAAGAAATTAAAAAAATCATTAACAGTCCTTCATTTAACCGAAGAGAGGCTTTAATCTTACAAAAGAAAATGTTGATGGAGAAACGAAATAGAGTCGACAAGATGATTGATACCATCGATAAATCAATCAAACATATGATGGGAGAAATCTGCATGACAAACAAAGAGAGATTTGAGGGAATTCACTTTAAACATAACCTTTATGAACAAGAAGCTCGCAAACGGTGGGGGGATGAACCTGTCGATAAGGTGAATATAAGATTGAAAAGCATGACTGATGGTAAACAAAAAGATTTATCTGATAAGTGGACTGCAATGTTCAATAAATTTGCATTGCTCATTAACCAATCCCCCAACTCTCCGAAAGTACAAATAGCTGTAAAAGAATGGTTTGATTTTTTAAATGATAATTTTGGCGAATATTCTTTTGATGCCTTTTATGGATTAGGTCAACTCTATGTTGAAGATAAACGCTTTACTAAGAACATCGATCAGTATGGTGAAGGATTGGCGAAGCTCATGAGTGACGCAATTAAAATCTATATAGATAATCAAAAAAGGGTGATACCAATTAAAATCATTATAGAGGATACAATCGGGCAATACGAAAAGTTATTTTCAATGATTGAAAATAGAGAAGATTATTATCGATACTCAATGATGAAACCCTTCGAAGACATGTGGAAGAAGATTAATGTCCCCTTAAAGTCAAAACACCCTAACGGATATGATGTAATAATGGCTGCAAATATGCTGGGCTACCTGAGCATATCGGACACGGAAACCGGAAAAAAAGCATTAGAGAGCCTGAAAGAAATTCATGCTCCTAAAATTGCATATGATGCCTTAACTCATTGTGTTGAATTCCTCAAAGAAAGCAACTTAAAAATAAACGCTGATGAAATAAGATTCGGAATGTATCTGGCTAATCCAAAAAAACTTGAATTACATAAAGGATATTGCGGATTTGGAGGAATTCCGGGATTTATTCAAGTTAGTATTTTTCCCAATACTTATAATATACCGAGACTGCCTGCTGTAATCGCACATGAATTTCATCATAATATTCGTTTTTCGTATTTCAATTGGGATTATGGGAACGTAACGGTTGGTGATTACTTAATTATAGAGGGGTTGGCAGAATCGTTTGCCAAAGAACTTTACGGAGAAGCTCTGTTAGGTCCTTGGGTTACTTCTTTTGAAAAGGAAGACTTAGAATACTCAAAAGAAATCATCAAAGACTCATTAAATATGAAAGGATTTGCTGAGGTCAGCAGTTACATGTTTGGTGACATCTTTGCAGTCCAACAAGGTTATCAGCCTGTCGGCTTATCACCGTTTGCAGGCTATGCGGTTGGCTACCAAGCAGTGCAATCCTTCATGAAGGCCAACAATGTGGGAATTAGAGAGGCCACTTTACTTAATACAGATGAGATACTGCATAATAGCGGACTGTTTCTTTAACAACCTGTTTTATTTTCAACCAATTTAAAGCGATGAAGGAAGGTTTTCTTTCCCCCTCTTTCATCGCTTTAAACGATAATCCTATTTTTTCCGTAAGAAAACAACCTTTAAATAGTTCCCTTCTTTAAACGCGGGAATCGTTTTGAAATCTTCCGGAAGCGTATATTCTTCCAAAATGTCGTAACGCTCGTTTGTTTCTTTAAAGGCGGTCTCTATAAAGCCTTTAAATTTCTTCATATTGAAGGCGCTGCTGTTTGTCGATGCAACGATGATGCCGTTTTTTGCGGTGATGGCGATCGTTTCCTTCAGCAGGTTTTTATAATCTTTCGCCGCGCTGAACGTCCGTTTTTTTGTACGGGCGAAAGAAGGCGGGTCAAGGATGATGAGGTCAAACGCCAGCCCTTTTTTCTCCGCATAGCCGAAGTATTTGAAAACATCCATGACTTTAATATCATGTGCTTCGTAATCAATTCCGTTGGCGCTGAACTGTTCAATCGTTTTTGCAAGACTGCGGTTGGCGACATCGACACTGGTCGTTTTTTCAGCTCCTCCAAGCGCCGCCGCAACCGAAAATGCCCCCGTATAAGAGAACGTATTCAGCACCCGTCTGCCGTTTGCATACTTGTCCCGAATCGCTTTGCGTACATGACGCTGATCTAAGAAAATGCCCGTCATCGCCCCGTCGTTTAAATCCACCGCATACTGTATGCCGTTTTCTTGAACAATGACCGGAAAGTCTCCTCTTTCACCTTTGACAAAGTCGTCGTCTTCCACGTACTGTCCGGCGGTATCAAACCGTTTCTTTTCGTAGATCGCCTTATAAGAAAGCTCCAGGCCGTCAATCGCCTCAATCAAACTGTCCTTATATGCGTAAATGCCTTTGCTGTACCACTGAATCAGCAGATAACCGTCATAGACATCAATCGTGACGCCGCCGATGCCGTCGCCCTCACCGTTGAACAGACGGAACGCCGTCGTATCGGGCGCCTTAAAAAGATGGGCTCTTCCTTCAGCCGCTTTTTTCAGCTTGTCCAGAAAGAAACGTCCGTCGATTTGTTCGTCTCTCGCACGGGACAGCACCCAGCCGACTCCTTTATTCTGCAAACCGTAATAGCCTTTCCCGATAAATTCGCCCTTCTCGGATGTTACATCAAAAAGATCGCCCTCTGTTAAGTGAGCCGAGCTTCCGGACAGAGCGTCTTTTTCAATCAGGGGGAATCCTTTTTTCAGCTTTCCGGCAAATGTATCTTTCACTGTAAGTAGCTTCATTGTGCATTCCTCTTTCGTTTTGCTTTCTCTTATCGTACCATAAAACATGCATTGTCCCGAAAAATTCAAAACAGGGGGAAAACCATGACAGCCAAAAGAATCGACCATACAGGCATTATGGTCAAAGATATTGAAACATCCATTGCTTTTTACCAAGACGTTCTCGGTATGCAGTTAAAGGATCGTATCACTCATACGAACGGCATTATTGAACTTGCCTTTCTCGGCTTTCAGGAAGGGCCTGAGACGGAGATTGAGCTGATTCAAGGCTACAGCAGCGAGCTTCCCGCAGAAGGAAAAGTGCATCATATCGCTTTATTAACTGAAGATATCGCGGCGGAATTCACGCATGCGAAGCGTCAGGGCGCCGTATTTATCGATGAAGAAATCACGACGCTTCCGAACGGGTACCGCTACTTTTACATTGAAGGACCTGACGGCGAATGGATCGAATTTTTCCAGCGTTAAAAAAAACGGGCAGAAGCGCCCGTTTTTTTATATTTCTTCTGTGACGTTTTGTTCCGCTGCCCGTTCCTCTCTCCATTTTTGAAGATCCCACATTCTGAAAAACGGATAATAAATGATAAATGTAATCAGGAGGTTGATCAGCTGCATGACCGAACCGGAGATCTTCCCGCCCGTCGCCAGATAACCGGAAATCAGCGGCGGCATCGTCCACGGCACGGCGATTCCCGCCGGTTTTGCCACCATTCCCGTGCTCATCCCGATGTACGTCGCCGTAATGGTCAAGAGCGGTGCGATGATAAAAGGCACGATTAACAGCGGATTCATGACGAGCGGCATCCCGAAAATAATCGGCTCGTTAATGTTAAAGATCGCGGGTCCGATGCCGAGTCGGCCGAGCTGTTTCATCTGTTTGCTTCTGGAGCGCACAAGCATGGTCAGCACAAGGGCAAGCGTTGCGCCGCTTCCGCCGACATTGATCCATATTTGAAAGAACTGTGTCGTAAAAATGCTCGGCAGCGCTTCTCCCGCCTGAAAAGCCAAACGGTTGGCGTCCATCGCCCCGTACCAGATCGGCGACATGACGCCGCCGATAATGGACGCGCCGTGTATGCCGCACGACCAAAGCAGCATTTGCACGAATTCGGCGATAAGACTTCCGCCGAGACTCCCGCCCAAAATAGACAGCGGGGTGCCCAGCAGATCGCCTACGACATTGTGGAGGCTTTTAAAAGGAGTTATTTCAATAAACAGACGGGCCAGCCATACGAGCGTAATAATAATGAAACCGGGGATGAGCGCAACAAACGATTTGCTGACCGCAGGCGGCACTCCGTCAGGCATCTTAATGACGATATTTCTTTGTACGATAAACCGGTACACTTCCGTAGACAGCATTGCTATGATCATCGCGACAAACAGACCTTTGCTTCCGAGCAGCGAAATCGGAATGCCGCCCCCCACCATAATCTCTGTTGACGAGCCGTCAGGAATAAAAGGAATCTGATACGGTGTCGCCAATAAAAAGGCGGCAAGGGCAATGGCTCCCGACGACAGGGCATCGACCTCATAGCTTTCCGCAAGCCGGTAAGCAATCCCGAAGGCGGCGACAAGCGCCATAATGTCAAAGGACGCATTCACGGGATACCCGAGCTTTTCAACCCAATTTTCACCGAAAAGACCAGCCATAAAATCGGCATAACCGGGAATCGGAAGACTCGTCAGAATCAGAAAAACCGATCCGATGATAATAAGCGGCATAGTCAAAATAATGCCGTCCCGCAAAGCTCTTAAGTGCCTTTGGCCGGCGACTTTTCCGGCGACAGGCATGATTTTTTCTTCCATTACCCGATTAAACGTACTCATTTATCAAAAAACCCCCTTTTTGAGTTCATTGCGCAGATGTCTTAAAGCATTTTCTCCATCATATTTTGGAAACGCTTACATTTGCATACAGAAATTTTCCTTATCCCTTAGGAAAAAAAGAATTCCGCACTGCCGATATATAAAGAAAAAGGGGGAATCACAATGTATCACACCCTGAAACCGATCATGGCCGCGGCCTTGTGCGTCACCCTGTTCGCAGCCGCGGCACCCGCTCACGCCGAGATGCAGGACCGGGACGTTATCGTGGTCTACAAAAATAATAACGGCAAGGAGTCCGCCATAGACAGCGGAGCGGATGTAGAACAGACCTATCAGCATCTTCCCGCAGTCGCCGTGTCGGCTGATTCGGAAACGGTGAAAGACCTGAAACATGATCCTGACATTTTATATGTTGAAGACAATGTATCCTTTCAGGCAGCAGGCGGTTCTGATATCCACCCGTTAACAGCGGCATCAAGCAGCAGTTACACGCTGCCGCAATGGGATATAGAGCCCACTCAGGTCAAGCAGGCCTGGAAAGAAGGCTTGACGGGAAAAAAGGTGAAAGTGGCTGTCATTGACAGCGGCATTTACCCTCACGATGACCTTTCCGTTGCGGGAGGCTATTCCGCAGTCAGCTATACATCTTCATACAAAGATGACAACGGGCACGGTACGCATGTCGCCGGCATCATTGCCGCCAAACATGACAGATACGGCATTGACGGCATCGCGCCGGATGTCCGGTTATATGCGGTTAAAGCATTGGACAAAAAAGGCGCGGGAGATCTCAAAAGCCTTCTTAAAGCGATCGACTGGTCCATCGCCAACAAAATGGACATCATCAATATGAGTCTCGGAACTAACGCAGACAGCAAAATTCTTCACGACGCCGTCGACAAAGCATACAAAAAAGGCATTGTGATCGTAGCCGCCGCAGGAAACGACGGCAACAAAAAACCCGTCAATTATCCGGGCGCCTACAGCAGCGTAACGGCAGTCTCAGCGTCAACCGAAAAAAACGGTCTTGCGGCTTTTTCTACGACTGGAAAACAAATTGAATTTGCCGCACCCGGCACCAATATTACGAGCACGTACCTGAATCAAATGTACGCCGTGGCTGACGGCACATCTCAAGCCGCGCCGCACGTCACCGGAATGTTCGCGCTGCTCAAGCAAAAATATCCGGAAGAAACAAATACACAGCTCCGGCAGCAGATGCAGCAAAACATCAAAGATCTGGGCGCTCCCGGGCGTGACAGCCGATTCGGGTACGGCCTGGTGCAATATCACGCAAAGCAAAAGAGCTTTGCCGAACTGGCCGTAATAAAAGCGGAAAAAACGAAAAAGCAGGCAGATATCAATCAAGCAAAAACGGCTGTCAGCAAGCTTTCAAAGTCAAAGGGAAAAACCGCCCTCGAGTCCCGAATCAATAAAGTTCAGACAGCAAGAAATGTGACGGACGCCAAAGACAAAGTCCGGACTGCCGAAAAACAAAAGAAAAAAACCGCCGTTAATGCGGCACAAAGCGCCATCCGGAAATTACCGGCCGGATCAGAGAAAAAAGGACTGCAAAAGCGGCTTGACGCTGTCAATTCAGGCCTTTTGAAAACGGCTGGGGCCAGCGTCAGACAGGCCGAAAAAAAGACCTCTGAGGCCAACGCCGCAAAAGCCAAAAAAGCAGTGAGCGAGCTTCAGCCGGGAAAAGAAAAAACCGCTCTGGAAAAACGGCTTGACCGGATAAAAGAGAAACTCAACCGGAAGCAGGCAAGGGACAAAGTGAAAACGGCCGAAAAAACCAAAACGAAAAAGGCAAAATCAGCGGCCCAAACGGCGGTCAGCCGGCTGAAGCCGTCTGCCGAAAAGACCAGCCTGCAAAAACGCGTGCGCGCAATTCGGGTGAAACATTAAAAAAACGCTTATGAGCCGCATCATGGCTTCATAAGCGTTTTTCTCCCATCTGCCTATTGGTTCATGGCCGGGCGATCGATCGTGTTCCATTTCGTAAAGGACATATATCGGAAATAATGATCACGGTACGGGTGCGCGGTGCCTGTATTCCAAGGCTTGTCTCCGCCGCAGAAATGGACGATGGCCGGTTCGGCCCGTGTTTCTCTGTAACGTATACGGTCGATCAGTTCAGGAGGCGTTTTCTCATTCATGATAATATGCGTCTGCGCGTTCCAGCGCGGATGCAGTTCATGCCATTGATCATATAAGACCGCGTTAAGCGCGTCCTGATCATGAAACACGAGAAAATCCTCCGAACTGTTTTCATTGATAAAATCAATCACTTTTTTGGAAATATTCTGTTTTCTCCAAGGTTCAAAATCTATAATCATAATGCCGGAATTGAAATACTTGGCCGTGTCGCTGATATTCATTTTTTTCAGTCTTTCATGCTGTCCGGCATCTTCTACTGCCGCAACTATTGCCGGGGAAATATCCAAATCCCATAAAACCGAAATATCTTCCATCACAATTGCATCGCAATCAATGTAAATCATCCGCTTTACGGACTCATCCTTAATTAAATCAGGTATGGAAATGCGGTAATAAGCCGCTTTTGTAATGTGGCTGCTTTCGACCGCATGTTTGTATTGATCAGCATCCACTTCTAAAAATTCAAGCGGCGTTCCGAATGACATCGCAGTCTGTTCAAGCTTGTCCTTGTTTTCGGCAGTAATTCCGCCGTCGATCACATATAATTTGGCATTCCTTGTTTTATCCATATTCATCAATAAAGAAGCGAACATCCCACCCAAATGACGAGCATAATTATCATCGGCACATGATACGATATGCATTGTTTCATTCTTTCCCACTGATATTCATCTCCCTTTTTGTTGTATCATTTTCTTTCCCTTTTTTTCAAAAGTAAACCCCGATCTTACACATTTTTTCTGCGGGAATGTGCTGTTGACGAGTTGATATCTTTCTTCTTTGTTTGGAGTGAGGAAAGAAAATGATCTTAGCGGCGAGGTCTATGTGAACGGCGGCAAGCCCATCAAGGCCGACAGCGAAAAACGGTGAGCGTCATTGGATAAACAAACAGCCGGACCGCTTTTATTTGCAGTCCGGCTGTTTGTAATGCGCCAATCGGTTAATCGACTTCTTTCTTAATCCCAAGCATCTTTTCGTCTAAATAATGGGCGATGTCCGCCGCTTCCTTCAGCTCGTCAGTCAGATGCTTCGGGACTTCGTTATTTAATTTGTAATAAATTTTATGCTCAAGGCTCGCCCAAAAATCCATGGCGATGGTGCGGATTTGGATTTCCGCCTTCACATATTCCACCCGATTCGTCAAATAGACGGGAATTTCAATAATCAAATGCAGGCTGCGGTAGCCGTTCGGCTTCGGATGTTTAATATAATCCTTCACCTTCACGATCTTCAGGTCCTTATGCTGTTTCAAAACCTCAGCGACATTATAAATATCTGATATAAAAGAACAGATAATCCTGACACCTGCGATATCATGAATATGCTCTTTCATTTCTTGCGTCGTCACATCGCAGCCTTTGCGCATCAGTTTATTGACGATACTCTCGAAACTTTTAACGCGTGATTTTGTATGCTCGATCGGGTTATGCCCGTGAATCAGATTATATTCCTGACTGATGATAGAAAACTTCGTATCCAGCTCATCTAAAGCGAATTTATAAACTAATAATTCATTTTTCCAATCTTCCATGACCGTTTTTAAATCATCCATATGGGCTGTTGACAAGTCCATTTTTTTCATCTCCTTGCTTTGCTGTCCACATATCAGACGGTTCGGTCGGCGGTCAGGTTCTTTACAAAATCGTGAAGATTATGTCATAAAAAAAGCAAATGCCGTTATGGCATTTGCCTTGTCATTTGATCAGGAAATAATTGATCAGGAGTCCGATGGAAAGCAGGAATCCGAAGAATGTATTGGTTTGCGCCGTTGATTTCATCGCAATAATCATGTTCATCGGCATTTCGTTTTTCACGAAGCCTTTCACGGCCTGAACGGGTTTCGGCACGCTCAAAAAGACCAGGAACAGCCACGGGCTTGTATATCCCATGATAACAAGACCGACGATCCAGATGTAGGCGATAGCAAAGGACGCGGCCAGTATCATGACGGCTCCCCTATGCCCCATCAAAATCGCCAGCGTTTTACGTCCGCCCTTTTTATCTTCTTCAATATCACGGATATTATTGGACAGGTTAATCGCGCCGACCAAGATGGCGATCGGGATGGAAATCAAAATGCTCTGTTCATTAATTCCGCCAGTCTGAATGAAGAAAGAAATAAGGACAAACACAGAGCCCATGCAAATACCGGAGAATAGTTCACCGAACGGTGTATACGCAATCGGCAGCGGGCCGCCCGTATACAGGTAGCCGATCAGCATGCCGGCAAGGCCGATTGCCGCAAGCCACCAGCTGCTGCTCATGCAGATATAAACACCGAGCACGAGGGCAATCGCATAAGAGCCGAGCGCCAGCTGCAGAATCGTTTTCGGCTTCATGCCGTGGCGGACGATCGCTCCGCCGATACCGACAGAATCCTCCGTATCTAAACCGCGTTTAAAATCGTAATATTCATTGAATAAGTTCGTGGCGATCTGGATCCAAAGGCAGGAAAACAGCATGGCCAAAAACAGCAGGAAATCAACCTTTACGTAAAACATCGCCAATACAGTGCCGAGAAGTACGGGCACAAACGATGCCGTCAATGTATGAGGGCGGGTTAACTGCCATAAAATGCGGCCCATGCTTTCTTTTTCAGGCGTCTTTTGGCTGCCTCCCATATTGTTTTGATTCATTTTCCTCTTCCTTTCTATTAAAAGGCTTTCACAGTCAGCCGATAACAGTAGTGTTGAATTGGGGTTTTTATGTTTTCTGCTACCTTATCTATCATAATAATTTCTTCCCCATTTCACAAGATGCGGCGCTCCGTCAGCTTTGCTGCCGAAAACGGCTTTCCGCCCTTCCCCATTGGGGTTCGGCACAAGCCTGCGTAAGAAAAAGCCGCCGAAATTTTTTTACCTCATTTATATTTACGATAAGTTAAAAATCCCGCCTGAACATGCGCTTTTTTAGTATGATCATTTGCCAATTTATACATGCGTATTTTCCATCCTTTTGTTTCTCATTCATTTTTAAGGAAATTTTAAGCTTAGGATATTAGACATATTTTGAAACTTTTTGTTAATCTAATCGTCATATACTGGTGTAATTATTGAATACGCGGGGAAGGAATTTTAACATGATGCAAAAATTAAAACGTGCTTATGAAAATACATTGGTTAAATGGACGTTTCATACGGGCTTTTATTTTCTGATATTAGTATTGCTCTTTTGGATGTATGGATTTCATACAGCCAATACCGGCACTTATATTTACAACGATTTCTAATCGGGGAGGATAACTATGAAACTACTTGATGCTATAAAAACATATGCAGACGCCAAGCCTCAGGCCGAAGCGTTTCGTTCCTTAGATCATTCCCTCACTTACGGGGAATTATGGGATTTGTCGGAGCGGGTTGCGTCCGGCATTCAACAACATACGGCTGACGGTTCGAAAACACCTGTCCTGGTTTACGGACATATGGAGCCGAATATGATCGTTTCTTTCTTAGGAAGCGTCAAAGCGGGCCGCCCTTACATTCCTGTCGATGTGTCCATTCCGGCAGAGCGGATCGTCAAAATCATTGAAAGCTCAGGCGCAGAGCTGCTCATCAGCGTAACGGGCGATGCAGTCGATACGGGGAGCAATCTGATTAAAACTGTTACACCCGAAGAGCTTGCAGCTGACGGAGATGCAGACCTCAGCCGTGAGAACTGGGTAAAAGATCAGGACACGTTTTACATTATTTACACGTCCGGCAGCACGGGAAATCCGAAGGGCGTGCAGATATCAGCTGATAACCTGCAAAGCTTCACAGACTGGATCTGCAGGGATTTTCCTGTGGGCGAAGGCAAGACATTCTTAAATCAAGCTCCGTTTTCTTTTGATTTATCTGTCATGGACATTTTCCCGTCGCTTCAAACGGGAGGTACGCTGCACTGTGTAACGAAAGACAAAATCAATAAACCGAAAGTACTATTTGAAGAGCTGGAGAAATCTAAATTGAACGTCTGGACATCGACGCCGTCTTTCGTCCAAATGTGTCTGATGGACCCCGGCTTTACGCAGGAGCTCCTGCCTGACGCAGAAGTATTTATGTTTTGCGGAGAAGCGCTTCCGGCTGCCGTGGCACAGGAACTGTTAAACCGTTTTCCGAAGGCCCGCGTATTCAATACATACGGCCCGACCGAAACAACGGTTGCCGTCACCTCCGTGGAAATTACGCAGCAGGTCATCGATGAAAATGAATCTCTGCCCGTCGGATTTGCAAAACCCGATATGAATATCTTCATCATGGATGAAAACGGGAATAGGCTTCCGGACGGAGAAAAAGGGGAAATCATCATTGCCGGCCCGAGCGTAAGCAAAGGGTATCTCGGCGAGCCGTCTCTGACGGAAAAAGCGTTTTTCTCTGTTGACGGACAGTGGGCATATCATACGGGTGATGCCGGTTATGCTCAAGAAGGTCAGATTTTCTGCCAAGGACGCCTGGATTTCCAGATAAAGCTTCACGGCTACCGAATGGAGCTTGAGGAAATCGAAGTGCATGTAAGGCAGTCTCAATATGTACGCTCAGCGGTTGTCATCCCGTATCAGCCTAACGGACCTGTCGAATATCTAATTGCCGCCATCGTGCCTGAAAAACATGATTTCGAAAAAGAATTCCAGCTGACAAGCGCTATTAAGAAAGAGCTGGCCGCTTCGCTTCCGGCTTACATGATTCCGAGAAAATTCATTTATCAGGATCACATTCAAATGACTGCGAACGGAAAAATCGACCGTAAACGCATTGGCGAAGAGGTTCTTGTATGACGCCTTACAGCTCGTTTTTCTTCTTTATCTTACTTGGAATCCTTCTCTTGCCGACGATTATTTTAGGGCTGAACGGCAAGAGATTCCAAGGATACAACATGTTTATATCCATCATCGTATTGGCTTTGATTTTCTCGCATGATCTGCACGGCGTCATTGCATTATGTATCTTTACGCTGTGGCAGGTGCTGTTAATCAGGGGGTATCTCGCTTACAGACTGAAAGCCAACAGCGGCTTTGTCTTCAGCATGGCCGTGATCGCGTCCATTTTACCCCTGTTTTTATCTAAATTATGGCCGTTTTTCTTTCCGCCGGTGCCTCATCATCCGGTTCATAACCTGATCAGTTTCTTAGGAATTTCTTATTTGACATTTAAAGGCGTCCAGCTGATCATGGAAACGAGAGACGGGCTGATTAAAGAAAAAATGCCGCTTCACCGCCTTTTGTACTTTATTATGTTTTTCCCGACCATTTCTTCCGGTCCGATCGACAGATACCGCAGATTTGCCAAGGACGAACAGAAAGTATGGACAAAGGGAGAATATGCTGATTTACTGTATACCGGCATTCATAAAATTTTTATCGGTTTCTTGTACAAATTCATTATCGGATATGCGATTAACACGTATTTCATTATGAATCTGTCTCATATCACCCACAGCAAACTGTGGAGCAATGTGCTGTACATGTACGGATACAGCTTGTACCTGTTTTTCGACTTTGCGGGCTACACGATGTTTGCCGTCGGTGTCAGCTACATTATGGGTATCAAATCTCCGGAAAACTTTAATAAGCCGTTTATCAGCAGAAACATTAAAGACTTCTGGAACCGCTGGCACATGTCCTTATCCTTTTGGTTCAGAGACTACGTATTTATGCGCTTTGTTTTCTGGATGACAAAGAAAAAATGGATAAAGAACCGGATGGCCGTCTCGAACATCGGGTATTTCCTGCTGTTCATGCTGATGGGCGTCTGGCACGGGCTCGCCCTGCAATATATTGTGTACGGCCTGTACCATGCCGTGTTAATGACGGGGTATAACTTTTTTGAGAAATGGAATAAGAAATACAAGTGGCTGCCCGCCAATCGTTTTACGGCCTTTGTAGCCATCGTCATCACATTCCATTTCGTATGTTTCGGATTTTATATTTTCTCAGGAAAACCATTTCATCACTAAAGGAGATTGAAAACACATGGAATTTAAACAGGAAGTATTAGACGTATTAGCTGAAGTTTGTCAGGAGGACGCTGTGAAAGAAAATCCTGATATTGAAATCTTTGAAGAAGGACTGCTTGATTCTTTCGGAACTGTAGAACTGCTTGTTGCCATCGAAAACCGCTTCGGCATTACAGTGCCGATCACTGAGTTTGACCGTGACGAGTGGAATACGCCAAACAACATTGTAAACAAACTGACTGAGTTGAAGTAAATGAAAAAGCGTTTCTTTGGACCAATTATTTTAGCGTTTGTCCTGTTTGTCGGAGCTATCGCAGTTCCGGCTTCATGGCTTACGCGCTTCATTCCTGAAAAACGTGTCGAAGAGTCGGCAGCGGCCTTAAACCCGAATATGTTCCAAGGGCTCTATCTGCAAAACAAAATGTTCGAAGACTCGAAGTATCTGCCGATTTTCGGTTCTTCCGAGCTTTCAAGATTAGATGAGTTTCACCCGTCCAACTATTTTCAAGTGAACAACCAAGGCTTTACGCCTTATCTTGTCGGAAAAGGCGGGGATCAATCCCTGATACACGCCGTAAACTTTGCGGCGCATTACCAGCAGCTGAAAGGCAAAAAACTGGTATTTATTGTTTCTCCTCAATGGTTTATTAAAAAAGGTTCTGATGAACAGCACTTTGCACCGAATTTTTCATCACTTCAGGCATTGGATTTAGCATTTAATGACCAGATTGATCCCGCGGTCAAAAAGAACATGATGAAACGCATGCTTCGTTTTAAAGTCGTTCAGCATGATGCCGTCCTTTCTGAATTGTACAAAGGAATGGTCAACGGCCAATCATGGAAAGTGAAAACGGTCATGCCGGCCGCCAAGGCTTACTATTCTCTGCTTGAGAAAAAAGATCTTTATTATTCAATGGGAGAAACCAAGGGTCCTGAGCGGACGATCTCTGAAAACCTAAAAGGAAAATCGTGGTCAGAGTTAAAAACAGCCGCCGCGCAATTAGGAAAACGGAGTTCCAAGTCCAATCCTTTCTATATCGATGACACTTCTTATAAAAAAATTAAGCCGAAGTTAAAGAGAGTGAAAGGAATCAACAAAGGAAGAACATACGCCAAATCAGTCGAATATCACGACTTTGAGGATATGCTGGACATTCTGAAAGATGCCGGCGCTGAACCGATGTTCGTGGTTATTCCGGTCAACGGAAAATGGTATGACTACACCGGCTTCCCGAAAAAAGGCCGGACTGATTACTACAAAAAAGTCACAAAGCAGATTAAAGCGAAGGGCTTTCAGGTTGCCGACTTATCCGGGCACGAATATGATCCGTACTTTATGAAAGACACCATCCATATCGCCTGGAAGGGCTGGGTGTACGTCGATAAAGCGATGGAGCAGTTTTACAAAACCGGCAAAGTGACGGTTCACTGAGCACGGTGATGACCGAATACAGCAAAAACGAACACGCAGGGGGATTCTTTCCCCTGCTTTTTGTGTGATTTGATTTTTTCACAAATTTGAGGAAAACTATTGCGAATATTTGTTGAAGGTATACAATAGAATATAAATTATTTTCAAATAAGTTTGACAATAACACCAATAGGGAGACAGAACATTATGAAACAAGACATTCGTGTTGAATTGACTTCAGCCAAAAAACCTAAACCGGACCCCCATAACCTTGCGTTCGGCAGAATTTTCACCGACCATATGTTTGTTATGGATTACGATGCGGATCAAGGCTGGTACGATCCGAGAATTATCCCTTATCAGCCCTTCTCAATGGATCCTGCGGCTATGGTCTATCATTACGGCCAAACCGTTTTTGAAGGGCTTAAAGCGTATGTAACGAAGGATCAGGAGGTGCTTCTGTTCAGACCGGAGAAAAATATGGAGCGCCTGAATCAGTCAAATGACCGTCTTTGCATCCCGCTCATTGATGAAGAGCTTGTTCTTGAAGGCCTGAAACAGCTCGTAGCCATCGACAAAGACTGGATTCCGAAAGCGGAAGGCACTTCCCTTTATATCCGTCCGTTTATCATTGCGACCGAGCCTTTCCTCGGTGTAGCGGCATCCCATACGTACAAGCTTTTTATCATTCTGTCGCCGGTCGGCTCTTATTACAAAGAAGGCATTAAACCGGTGAAAATCGCCGTGGAAAACGAGTTCGTGCGCGCTGTCAAAGGCGGTACGGGAAACGCGAAAACGGCCGGCAACTACGCTTCAAGCCTGAAGGCGCAGCAGGTTGCGGAGGAGAAGGGCTTTTCCCAGGTGCTATGGCTTGACGGCATTGAGAAAAAATACATCGAAGAAGTCGGCAGCATGAACATCTTTTTCAAAATCAACGGCGAAATTGTGACGCCGGAGCTGAACGGAAGCATTCTTGAGGGAATTACGAGAAATTCCGTCATCACCCTGCTCAAACATTGGGGATTGACTGTGTCTGAGCGGAAAATTTCGATCGATGAAGTCATTCAGGCGCATCGTGACGGCCGATTGGAAGAAACGTTCGGAACCGGTACGGCGGCGGTCATTTCTCCGGTCGGCGAACTGATCTGGAATGATGAAAGTCTTGTCATCGGCAGCGGTGAAACCGGAGAGATCTCGAAGAAATTGTATGATACCATTACAGGCATTCAAAAAGGCGCGGAAGCCGACGTGTTCGGCTGGACGACGGAAGTCGCCTCATTAAGCGAATCAAAATAAACAAAAAACCCGGAATCGCTTCCGGGTTTTTTTGGTGCTTTTATGCTTCAATTGACTTAAAGAAATGAGGCAGATGTTCCTTGTGCGCTTCAAGCATTTCATCCAGAATAGCCTTTGCCACGGAGTCTGACGGGACGAGAGGATTGATCGTCATCGCAAGGAGCGCCGTTTGATAATCTCCCGTGACGGCTGCTTCAGCGGCCACGCGTTCAAATGATTTGATTTGCTGGACGAGCCCGCGGACGGATACCGGCAGATCACCGACGGCGATCGGTTTCGGTCCGTCTTTCGTTATGACACAGTTCACTTCGACCGCTGAGTCATTCGGGATGCTGGCGATCGCGCTGTTGTTTATCGTATTGACGGGCTGGATATCATGTTTGTCGTTATAGATGGAGCTGATCAGGTTGCAGGCCGCGTCACTGTAGTACGCTCCGCCCCGTTTCTCAAGCTGCGGCGGTTTGATAGCGAGATTCGGGTCTTTATACAGTTCGAACAGTTCTTTCTCAACCTTCTGCACGACTTCGGCGCGTGTGCCCTCCGTCTGTGACGCTTCTATTTCATGCTCGAGCATTTCTTTCGTTTTGAAATAATAGCGGTGGTAGCCGCAAGGAATCAGATCGAGCGCCTTCAGGAATTCAGGCTCCCATTCCGCTCCGGAAATGTTCTTCATCGTCATGGCGTTTTCCGGGTCTCCCATGGCTTCGATGACTTTATCCTTCACGCTGACGCCGTCTAAGAAAACATCTAATCCGAAGACCATGTGATTCAGCCCGGCAAATTGCACCTCGATCCGGCTGACATCGACATCCAATGCTTTTGCGACGCCCATTTTAATGCCGATCGGCACATTGCAGAGGCCGACGACTTTTGTAAGATTCGAGTAGCGGAGCAAGGCCTCGGTAACCATGCCGGCAGGGTTTGTGAAATTCACGAGCCATGCATTCGGACAAAGCTCTTCGATGTCTTTCGCGATTTCCAGAATAACCGGAATGGTGCGCAGCCCTTTGAATAAACCGCCCGGACCGTTTGTCTCCTGTCCGATCACGCCGTATTTTAACGGAATCCGTTCATCTTTGGCGCGGGCCTCAAGAAGACCGACGCGGAATTGAGTTGTTACGAAATCTGCATCCTTCAAGGCTTCTCTCCGGTCAAGCGTCAGGTGAACCTCTATCGGAACCCCCGCTTTTTCGACCATGCGTTTTGCAAGCGTGCCGACGATATTGAGCTTTTTCTCGCCTTCGGGAATGTCGACGAGCCATAATTCTCTGACAGGCAGTTCATCATAGCGCTTAATGATGCCTTCCACAAGCTCCGGTGTATAGCTTGAACCTCCGCCGATCGTTACAATTTTAATTCCTTTTGTCATATTTTTGCTCCCCCTTGCAGACTCACTTTTTCATAAATCTCGACTAACTCTGCGGCCAAGTCTTTCACGGTCATGGCATTCATTAAATGATCTTGCGCATGTACCATCAAAAGCGTCATGTCTGTTTTTTCTCCGCCGGCTTCATTTTGGATCAGTTCGGTCTGATAATGATGGGCTTCAGTCAGTTCCCTTGCGGCTTCCTGAAGCTTTTCTTCCGCCAGGGCTCTGTCTCCCCGCTTTGCGGCGGCAATGGCCTCCATTGATGCGCTTCTGCCATTGCCGCCATGCAGGATGATCTGAAAAATGGTCTGTTCCATTTTCTCATTCATGTCTTTCACTCCCTTTCTCTAAAGCACGGCTTTTTCGTCTCCCTGTACGGCTGGCGCCTGCGATTGTTCAAGTTCGTTTTCTTCTTTCAGCTTTTGCGAATCCCACATTCTGAAGAACGGATAGTACACGATAAAGGCTGCGATGATATTAATCGCCTGCATGACAGCCCCTGATATTTTTCCGCCTGTGGCCAGATAGCCGGAGAAAATCGGCGGCATCGTCCACGGGACGGCAATGCCGGCAGGTTTGGCGACGAGGCCTGTGCTCATGCCGATATAGGTAAGAGTCAGTGTGACAAGCGGTGTGATGATAAACGGGATGAGAAGCATCGGGTTCATGACGATCGGCATTCCGAAAATAATCGGCTCATTAATATTAAAGACGGCCGGCCCGATGGCGAGTTTCCCAAGCTGCTTCATCTGCTTGCTTCGCGCACGGAGAAACATGGTAACCACGAGCGCCAGTGTCGCGCCGCTTCCGCCGATGTTGATCCAGATTTCAAAGAACTGCTGGGTGAAAATATTCGGCAGCGCATCGCCCGCCTGAAATGCAATCCGGTTGGCATCCATCGCTCCGAACCAGATCGGCGCCATGACGCCGCCGACAATGTTCGCCCCGTGTAATCCGCACGCCCACAAGAGCATTTGAACCGCTTCGGCTACCAGGCTTCCGCCGAGACTTCCGCCAAGAATCGAAAGCGGTGTCCCCAGTACAACGCTTACAATATTATGAAGGCTTTCAAACGGCGTCGCTTCGACGATTAAACGCGCACCCCAGATGAGAAAGACGACGGCAAAACCGGGAATTAAAGCGACAAACGATTTGCTGACCGCCGGAGGCACGCCGTCCGGCATTTTGAAGACGAAATTCCGCTGGATGATCAAGCGATAGATTTCCGTCGACAGCATGGCGATGATCATTGCGACAAACAGCCCTTTGCTTCCCATGAGAGAAAGCGGAATGCCGCCGCCCACCATGATTTCCTCTTTTGCGCCGGACGGCAGAAACGGAACTTTGTACGGCGTTGCCAAGAGAAACGCCGCCAGAGATATCGCACCGGCCGATAAAGCGTCCACCCCGTATTTTTCGGCCAGACGGTAGGCGATTCCAAAAGCGGCGACAAGGCCCATGATTTCAAAGGTCGCATCAACCGGATATTGCAGTTTTTGAGACCACGCGCTTCCGAACGTCTTTGCCATGAAATCCGCGTATCCCGGAATCGGCAGGTTGCCGATGATCAGAAAAAACGAACCGATGATGATAAGCGGCATGGTGAGGATGATCCCGTCACGCAATGCTTGCAGATGCCGCTGGGAAGCAATTTTCCCGGCAATGGGCATGACTTTCTCTTCTAAAAACTGATTCACCTTATTCACACGGCCCGCCCCTTTCTACGATGCGTTTCCGAGCTGTTCTGCTGATTTCAGAACCTCCGCTCCGTTGCATGTGCCGTAATGGACAGTATTAATGACTTCAACCGGCACTCCTTTTGATTCACCCAATTTTTTCAGCTGCGGAAGCAAATAACGGACTTGAGGCCCAAGCAGCAATACGTCCGCTTTATCTATATGCTGGTTGACTGAATCGCCTGACACAGCCCAGATTTTATATTCTTTTCCTTGTTCCTGCGCGCTTTTTTCCATCTTTGTGACGAGTAAGCTTGTTGACATCCCTGCTGCACAAACGAGTAATATATTCATGTAAAAGACCTCCTGAAAGTTTGATATTTTGTATGTCTCGGTGTTAGTACCATCATATTATGAAATCGCTTTCATAACTACTCAGGCTTTTTCCGCTGCTAACGGAAAAAAGGTGTATCCCGGTCTTTCTCTGATCGTTTGTCTCTGAATACTTGTAAAACCTCGTGATAGGCTGTGCATTTTAAGAGACGGCTTACCGCAGCCGGATCATCTAGCATGCCCCCTAGCCATTTGTACATATGCTGGAGGTCGGCTTTGCTTTCTTTCTCGACGCAGAGCAGGCAGACAAATTGGACACGCTTATCCGCCCAGTCAATCGGTTTCTTCAGCGTGCACACCGCCCAAAACGTCGTGTCTGTCTGCGGAACGAGCGGATGCGGAATCGCCGTGAGATTGCCGAAACTCGTGGGAGAAATCGCTTCCCTTTCAAAAATAGAATCGGTCAGAGTATCAGAAGCGAGGCCGGCTTTTGCAACCTGATGTCCGAGAAAACGGATGACGTCCTCCTTCGTCTCCAGATCCTGCTGCAAAAATACCAGCTCCGGTTTCAGAAAGTTCAATTGTTCCCGCTTTTCTTCCAGCATGGCGTCAATTTTTGTAAAATCCCCGCCGCCCAACAGTGTATGAACCTTTAATACGGGAACGGGCAGGTCTTTTTTGATCGGCACTGTGCTGACCACAAAATCAATCGACTCAAAAGAAAGCTGGTCAAGGCTGCAGTAATCAGCCGTTCCGACGATTTCAAGGCGCTTTGCGAACCGTGAACGCAGCTTTTCTCTTAAAAGCTGTGCACTGCCGGCGCCGGACGCACAGACAATCAAGCAGCGCTTAGGCGGCCGTTCTGTCTTTCTCCTTTCGATGGCGGCTCCGAAATGAAGCGCCAAATACCCGATCTCATTTTCATGAATATCAATACCGGTTTGCTCCTTAATCACGATTCCCGCAATCACTCCCGCTTCAAATGCTAGCGGGTAATTTTCCTTTATGGCGGAAAGCATCGGGTTTCTCAGGTTCATTCCGTACCGGTTTCGGTTAATCGCCGGCTTGATATGGAGCGCAAGACCCGCTTTCAGCTCATTGTCGTCCGTGATTCCGAGCTTCAGCTCCCGCTCAATGGCTTCAATCATCGCCTCTGTCAAACGGCTGGTCTCCCCGTCTATCAGCCTTGTAAGCTCTTTTCCTTCGATTTGTGACTGGGTCATGCGTTTTGTCCCGAGCAGGTGAATGGCGATATAGGCGGTTTCCTGTTCGGGAAAGGTGACGGATAGCGCCGATTCAAGCTCTTTGACGATGGCTTCCGCTGACTGATATTCTGTTTCAAGCTTAATATCATGAAGATCCTCCGGAATGAGAGATACATAGTTTTCTGTCCGGATTCGTTTGCAGGCAATGGCGATATGGATGATGAGATTGTTCAGGCCGAAGAAAGAAAGCGGGATCTTATGGTTTCGAACCTGCTTCATAATGGCTGCTCGGATCACTTGAATGTCGTCTTTCGGCAGAATACCGGCCTTCTCACTCAGGAGATCAGGCTCAGGCTCGCGGTCGTCCACTAAGTATTCCGCCATACAATAACGGAGGCGGAGCTCTTCGCCGCGCAGCTTAAAGCCGTAGTTCGGCCTTGTTTCCAAAATGATGTCATAGGGGCGGAGCCGTTTTTTTACTTCTTTCAGATCGGATTGAAGCGTGGATTTACTGATGAACAATTCTTCTGCCAAGTCATCCAGCTTGAGGTAGCCGTCGGTCAGAAGCATTCTTTTCATAAGGTAATCTATCCGTTCATCGGGAAAAATCGGCACGGTGCTGTTCTGTTGGAAATTGTCGTGAAGCCAGTTTTTAAACGGCTGCTCATCCCGGATCAGCAGCTTATAGCCGCTCCCTCTGACAGATTGAATGGAAGCGCCGTGTTTTTCGACAATGGTTTGCAGTTCCTTTATGTCATTGCGGACCGTCCGCGTCGTTACCTTTACTTTTGCAGCGATGACTGAGCTTGTAACCGGTGTTTCAGCAGCTAAAAGCAAGCGCAGAAGTTCACGAAGCCGCCCATGAAGCATGAGAAAAACCTCCTATCAGATCAGATGCAGACGTAAAAAATAGGCAAAAAGGATGAAAAAGGGGTAAATGTATGTAAATTCTATAATGGGGAGGTTTTCAAGTCAATGCGGCTGCCTGAGGCAAAGCCCATAAAAAAACAGCCGGATCAGCCGGCTGTTCGGGATGCGGACATGCGGTTTCGCTTAGATGACTTCCGTTCTTTTACGATTTTTCTGATGATCGGATAGATGACGGGCGCCCATTTGATAATTGTTTTGAAAAGTTTTTTCAATGTTTGAATCCCCTTTCTTTTACCTTGTCTTTCCCCTGTTATCAGCGGCTGTAAACATGGTCAGCGTGAGACATACCGGTTCCCCGTCACCCAATAGCGCCACGGATAATCCCGAGCTTCTCCGCTGTTGTCAATCCCGATTCTCGGGCCTGTTGATATATGCTCCGGTGTAAAGCCTTCCGTAATATACAGCGGCTGTTCCGTGATCATGCCGCCGTAGTCGTTCATTGAAATGCCCATCGCCTTCGTCAGCTTCCCCGGGCCATTTGTCCACTCTCTCGGGGGTCTGTCCGGTCTCCTGCGCTCCATCAGGAACTGACCTTCATGGGGCTCTGCCGCCCTGATTAACACGGCCTGCGGAATGCCGATGTCAGCGGCGACGACGTTCATTAATGTATGGGTGTGCATGACGTATGTATAAATGCGGCCCGCCTCGTGGAACATAATTTCCGTCCGTTTCGTGCGCCGGTTGCCGAAGCTGTGCGCCGCCCGGTCATCCGCTCCCATATAAGCTTCCGTTTCCACGATAAAGGCTGAAGCCGTTCCCTCATCCGTCTCTTTTACTAAGAGACAGCCGAGCAATAAAGGAGCAAGCTCTACTGACGGCCTTTGGTAAAATTCAATCGGCAAAGGCTTTCGTTCTCCCGCCATTTGTCTACCCCCTTTCTGATTATATTCAATTCCCTCTTTCACGTTTTTCACTTCTTTTTTACAATATAAACATGAAAGAAAAAAGGGCATCATTGTTGAACACTCTATTGCGTTTTGAAAATCGGCTGGTTATAATATGATGGTTCAAATGAAAATGATTCTCATGTTCAATAAATACCGGACAATGATCATAAAAGTAGGTGAATTGATTTTTGAGCGATTCTGTCACGTCCGCAAGCCGTCTGATCAGCATCTTAAAAAACGGGGTTTTCTTCCTGATCGCGGTAATCGGACTGCTTGTGTCTATTTTTTTCGCCGTCTCTTTCGGCGCGAAAGACATTACTTTACATACAGTGTGGTCGGCGATTGCTGATTACAATCCAAACATGACGGGCCAGCAGATCATTCATGAATTGCGCCTTCCGAGAGTGCTCGGCGCGGCCGTTACAGGCGCCGCCTTTGCAGCAGCCGGCGCCCTCATGCAAGGTGTCACGAGAAACCCGCTTGCCGATTCGGGTGTCTTAGGCGTAAATGCAGGAGCCATGTTTGTTGTTGCGCTCAGTTTTGCTTTTTTCCCTCATTTGTCATACGCCCTGCTGATGGTAATGTCGTTTTTGGGCGCACTGGCAGCTACAGGCTTGATTTTCTTTATCAGCGCGGCGGGAAAAAGCAGCATGACACCTTTAAAAGTGACGCTTGCCGGGGCGGTTGTAGCCGCTCTATTACATTCACTCAGCACAGGTGTGGCGATTTATTACGATTTAAGCCAGGATTTGGCCTTCTGGTACGCCGGCGGGGTCTCAGGAATCAAGTGGGCTCATTTACAAGTCCTTGCTCCCGTGATTGCGGTCTTCATCATTCTCGCGACATTCATGGGCCGGTCCGTCACCCTTCTCTCAATGGGAAATGACGTTGCGGCGAATTTAGGGGTGAACACTGCTCTGACGCGTGCCGCGGGATTAATGATCGCCGTCGTTCTTGCCGGTGTGTCTGTTTCCGCTGCCGGTGCAATCGGCTTCGTCGGGCTGGTCATCCCCCATATCGCCCGAAAGATCGTCGGCGTTACGTACAGGCTGATTATTCCGATGTCCGCGTTGCTTGGGGCGATTCTTTTGATTTTGGCCGACTTGGCCTCGCGCACGGTCAGTCCCCCGAGAGAATTGGCAATAGGCATCATGGTCGCACTTGTCGGTGTCCCTTTCTTTCTTTATATTGCCCGCAAGGAAGGGAGAGAATTATAAATGAAGGTGCAGAAGGAAACCAAAAAAGCGGCGGCGGCAGGCCTCATTCTGCTGATCATCGCCGTTTGCATTATTCTGATCGGGCTGCATACGGGCTCATTCCGGCTTTCTCCCTTTACGGTGGGAAAAACGCTGTTCGGATACGGCACGTTTCAAAGCACAACCGTTTTATTCGATTACCGGCTCCCCCGGATACTGGTGACGATGCTGGCCGGTATCGGTTTAGGCGTGTCGGGCGCTATTTTGCAGGGCGTATCCCGGAATCCGCTTGCCGATCCGGGAATCCTTGGGCTTCATGCCGGGGCTTCGTTCGGTCTGATGATGTATATCACGTTCTTTCATTCACTCGAGGCGCAGGCGTCAATGTTCATCCCGTTATTTACGTTTGCGGGCGGAACCCTCGCCGCTCTGCTGATCGTAGTGCTCACGTACGACAGGCTGAAAGGCTTTTTAACGATCCGCATGCTGTTAGTCGGGATCGCCGTTTCCGCGGGCTTCAGCGCCGTTACATTGTTTATGTCGCTGCGTCTGAATGAAGAAACCTATACCTTCGCTTCCCGCTGGCTGGTGGGGAACGTTTGGGGCAGGGACTGGATTCACGTGTGGTCGCTATTGCCCTGGATCGGCATTCTCGCACCGCTTGCATGGCTTAACGCCCGGTCTTTGAACATTTTAATGCTCGGTGACCAGGCCGCCGCAGGACTTGGCGCACACGTGCAGAGAAAAAGGATCATGCTGATCGCCATAGCGGTCGGCCTGTCTTGCGCGAGTGTGGCGATGGCCGGCGGAATCGGCTTTATCGGCTTTGCCGCCCCTCACTTGGCGAGACGGCTCGTCGGCACCATGCATCAGCATATCATCCCGATTGCGGGGTTAATCGGCCTTGTCATTCTTGTCGCGGCAGATACCATCGGCCGCTCCCTGTTTCAGCCGAACGCCATTCCGGCCGGGGTGGTTGCGGCAGCCATCGGCGCGCCGTATTTTCTCTATCTGGTTATGAAAATCAAAACATAAAACAAGGAGTCTTCTCATGAAAAAAATAATTGCCCTCGTCAGTTTCATGTGTATTTTCTTATTGGCTGCCTGCCAATCCGATTCAACACAGCCGGAGACAAAAAAGGCATCCGGTGATCATAAAATCGCTTCGATGTCCATTCACCTGACAAATGACCTGCTGGCTCTCGGCATTACACCGGCCGGTTCCGTCGTGGGCGGAGAATTAAAAGATTTTCTCCCTCATGTAAAAAATCAGCTGAAAGACACGAAAAAACTCGGCCCTGCCTCAGATCCGGATATGGAAGCGTTACTCGAACTGAACCCTGACAACATTTATCTTGATAAAGAATTTGCAGGAAAAGATGTGTCAAAATACAAGAAAATCGGAAACACACACGTTTTCGACCTTGATAAAGGCACTTGGCGCGATCATTTAAAAGACATCGGAAAAATCGTCAATCGTGAAAAAGAAGCGAAAACCTTTATTCAAGATTACGAAGATGAAACAAAACAAGTCAAATCTATGATCGATAAGGAATTAGGGAAAAACGCCAAAGTCATGGCGATCCGCGTGAATGCAAAAGAACTTCGCGTCTTCAGCACACGCCGCCCGATGGGTCCGATTCTGTTTGATGACCTGAAACTGAAGCCTGCTGACGGCATTAAAGACATGAACACCTCCCGCCCTTATGAGGTCATTTCTCAAGAAGTGCTGCCGGATTACAACGCAGATGCGATTTTCGTGGTCGTTAACAGAGACGACAAGTCACAGCAAGCTTTTAAAGAATTGCAAAAAAGCGCTGTATGGAAAGGGCTGAAGGCCGTGAAAGCAAACCACGTCTATAAGATTGCCGATCAGCCTTGGCTTGATTATTCGGCACTGGGAAATAAATTAGCAATGGATGAAGCGAAAAAGCTGTTCCAAAAATAAACATGAGCCGGTTTTGCAAAACGTGCAAAGCCGGCTTTTTTATATTGTTATTTACTTATATAAACAGATGCTTATATAATGATGTAAAAAAGGAGTGAGAGCATGCAACGGCAGCATAACGCCTTAAGTTCCGAAGCGGTCAGCCAATGCCTCAAACTTCTCAGCGACACGACAAGGCTTTTGATGCTGAAGTTTCTGAAGGAGAAAGAATACTGTGTCTGTGAGCTGACGGCCATTTTTGGCATGAGTCAGCCCGGCATCAGCCAGCACTTGCGGAAATTAAAGAACGCCGGGCTTGTGCGGGAAAGGCGGGAAGGCCAGTGGCGGTACTATGCCATTCATCCGTCCGGTCCGGAATACGCGCTGGTCCGCTCCATTCTGCAGCAGATAGATGAAAAAGACGGCGTTTTACAGACATTGCGGCAAAAAGAAGCCACTGTTTCATGCCGATAAGGAGGATATATTCTTGGGAATTGCGGTTTTATCAGCACTGATTTTTGTGCTGACACTTGTATTTGTCATTTGGCAGCCGAAACACATATCAATCGGCTGGTCTGCCTGCGGCGGAGCGGTCCTCGCTTTGATTGCGGGGGCAGTCAGCCTGCATGATATCGCGGAAGTGACGGGAATCGTCTGGAATGCGACACTTGCCTTTATCGCCATTATTATCATTTCATTGATTCTTGACAGCATCGGATTTTTTGAATGGGCCGCGCTGCATATGGCCATGGCGGCCAAAGGCAGCGGGCTGCGGATGTTTCTCTATGTTTCCGTCTTAGGGGCTGTGGTCTCCGCCCTGTTTGCCAATGACGGAGCGGCGCTCATTTTGACGCCGATCGTACTGGCGATGGTGCGGGCTTTAGATTTACCTGAAAAGCTGATTTTACCGTTTATTATCGCCGGAGGGTTCATCGCCGACACTACCTCGCTCCCGCTCGTGGTCAGCAATTTGGTCAATATCGTATCCGCGGATTACTTTCATATCGGATACATTGAATATGCATCACGTATGCTGGTGCCCAATCTCTTTTCTTTGGCAGCAAGCATTTTGGTGCTGTATCTCTATTTCAGAAAAAACATTCCGAAACGGTTTGACACCGGCCTTGTGAAACATCCTGCATCCGCCATTAAGGATGAGCGCCTTTTCCGGTTATCATGGGGTGTCCTGGCCGTTTTATTGATCGGGTATTTCGTCAGCGCGCTGCTGTCGATCCCTGTGTCCTTCGTTGCCGGCTCCATCGCGGTTGTTTTTCTCATTCTGGCGCAGCGAAGCCCCGCCGTCCCTGCAAAACAAGTCATCAAGGACGCCCCGTGGGCCATCGTGTTTTTTTCTGTCGGTATGTATGTTGTCGTGTACGGCTTGCGGAATGCCGGACTGACGGATCTTCTTTCTCAGCTTATTCAGAGAGCGGCGGATCACGGACTGTTTGCGGGGACACTCGGAATGGGTTTTATCGCTGCGGTTCTGTCCTCCGTTATGAATAACCTGCCGACGGTGATGATTGACGCCATAGCCATCAGCGGAACAGACGCTCACGGGCTGATGAGAGAAGCATTGATTTACGCGAATGTTATCGGTTCGGACCTCGGGCCGAAAATCACGCCGATCGGGTCGCTGGCGACATTGTTATGGCTCCATGTGCTGAGCCGGAAAAACGTGAAAATTTCCTGGGGAATGTATTTCAAAACAGGTCTGATATTAACCGTTCCGACGTTATTCATCACCCTGATCGGGCTTTATTTATGGCTGTTATGGCTGGCCTGATTATAGAACGGCGGATCTTTAACGCCGATTGCGGAATAACCTCTTCTTTTGAAAACCGGTTTTAAAAAATGGCTCTGCTGGGCATATTGATACCGTTCAAAAAGGAGGGTTCAGCAATGGAAAATAACAAAGACAGCGAAGAAGCGCTTTCCAGTAAGACGACCGGTAAAGGCGAGTCAGAAGACACGCTGACAAACCGGCAGGGCCATCCGGTCACTGACAACCAGAATGTCAGGACAGTCGGCAATAGAGGGCCGACGACATTGGAGAATTATGATTTTTTGGAGAAAATCAGCCACTTTGACCGTGAACGGATTCCGGAGCGCGTCGTTCACGCGCGCGGCGCCGGTGCACACGGATACTTTGAGGCGTACGGAAGTTTTGGAGACGAGGAGATTTCAAAATACACAAGGGCGAAGGTGTTCCAAAAGAAAGGAACGAAAACACCGGCGTTTGTTCGCTTCTCAACCGTCAATCACGGAAAGCACTCGCCGGAAACACTGCGTGATCCCCGGGGTTTTGCCGTTAAGCTTTATACGGAAGACGGC
This sequence comes from Bacillus sp. CIS52, assembly GCF_053545315.1. NCBI lineage: Bacteria > Bacillati > Bacillota > Bacilli > Caryophanales > Bacillaceae > Bacillus > Bacillus sp. CIS52. The sequence continues at coordinate 1,242,734 of NZ_JBIUFR010000001.1, read as the reverse complement.
AACTGGGATCTGGTCGGCAATAACTTGAAAATCTTTTTTATCCGTGATCCGCTGAAGTTTCCGGATCTTGTTCACGCATTTCAGCCTGATCCGGTTACGAACATACAGGACGGTGAGCGTATTTTCGACTTCATCTCCCAATCACCGGAAGCGACTCATATGATCACTTTCTTGTTTTCGCCGTGGGGCATCCCGGCCAACTACCGGCAGATGCAGGGCTCAGGCGTCCATGCGTACAAATGGGTCAATGAAGAAGGAAAAGCCGTGCTCGTCAAATATCACTTTGAACCGAAACAGGGCATCCGCAACCTGACACAGAAGGAAGCGGAAGAGATTCAGGGGAAAAACTTTAACCATGCGACACAGGATTTGTATGACGCGATTGAAAATGGCGATTTTCCTGAATGGGAAGTGTATGCGCAAATTATGACTGATGACGAGCATCCTGAACTGGATTTTGATCCGCTTGACCCGACAAAGCTGTGGTATAAAGACGATTTTCCTTGGAAGCCGATCGGCAAATTGGTTCTGAACAAAAACCCGGAAAACTACCATGCGGAAGTGGAACAAGCTTCATTCGGAACGGGCGTGCTTGTGGACGGGCTTGATTTTTCAGATGATAAATTGCTTCAAGGGCGGACATTCGCCTATTCAGATACCCAGCGGTACCGCGTCGGCGCAAATTACCTGCAGCTTCCGATCAACTCGCCGAAAAAGCATGTCGCCACCAACCAGGAAGGCGGGCAAATGCAGTATCGGGTCGATCGGGCAGAAGGGCAAAACCCGCACGTCAACTATGAGCCGTCTATTATGGGCGGACTGAAAGAAGCGAAGCAGGATGGGAAAGACCATACGCCTTATGTCGAAGGCGATGTGAAGCGGGAAGCGATCGACCGGTCGAATAACTTCGGTCAAGCCGGAGAAACGTATCGCCGTTTTTCGGAATTTGAACGGAACGAATTGATCACAAACTTGGTCAATACGCTCTCTTCCTGCCGGAAAGACATTCAGGACCAAATGATTGAGAATTTCACAAAAGCAGATCCGGACTACGGAAAACGCGTGGCTGAAGGGCTGAAAAAAGCCTCCGAAAGCAACAGCGGCGGACCGATCGGCACTACGGATGCGGCACAGGCGGCAAAGCAGGCTGAACGGGAAAGCCATCCGTCAGATCCGTATTAAACAAAAAAACAGGACAATCGCGTCCTGTTTTTTTTTGAGCTAATTAAGCTCCTGTATATTCTGCTCCGCCACAGCCGCAAATACTTTCGGCTCCGGACGGTCAAGATCTTCATGGAATAAACTTACTTTATGGATCTGCCGGTTGTCGTACAGATGAAAGTAATAGCTCCCCGTGTCACAGCACATGACGGACGTATACTGCGTATAATCAATTTCATTCTCCTCGGTGATCACGGCGCCTTTTGGAATATTCATATTGGACAGCACGTGAAAAGCGGCCGTAACGCCATCTGTTTCATGAGCGGCAGGCTCTAAATGCTCTTTCAGATAAGCGGCCCTGATGAATCGGGATGGCGGCGTGTAGTCACCGGGAAGCCCGATCGTTCCTGACCCTTGGCCGAATGCGGTTAATGTCATTCCGCCCAATGTTTTGCTTTCTGACTGCTGCGGCCTGATTCCGATATAATGGCGCAGATTGGTCACATGCCAAGGAAATTCAGGACTGTTGGTCATCACTCCGGGTTTGTTGTCATAGACTTTCATACCTTTCGGCGTCGGCTCGATCACAATGCAGCCCCCCGTGCGGTCTGATAAAATCCAATGAAGGGGCAGCACCGTATCCAATAACATTAACTTCTTCTCTACAATTGTCAGTGAAGCGAGCTTTTCCTTTACGTCTTCAAGAGATTCACAGTTTGATAAGGTCCATGTGACGAACTCATGAGGAGCGATGTGGCACGTGCCCTCCCGTTCCGCTTTCTCGTATCCCGCAAAGCCCGGAAAATACAGCGTCGCACAAGACAGCCCTTTTTCATTCACGCCGTCGGCAAACAGAATATTGCCGAGATTTCTCCCCATGCCGATAAATGCGTATTTCGTCTTATGCAGCCTGCCGTCAGCTTCGCTTTTCCAGCTGTACTGACGAGGGTACAGCATAACGTCGGTGTCGAGCTGAAAAGCAAAATCCATCGTTCGCGCCAATAGGTGATTACCATCTGCCGTTTTCAATGTAAGACTTGTACACATATCATCAATCCCCTTTTCGTTTATGAAATTTACACAAAGTAAACTATTCTTAAAGCTTAGCGAATAATAGCTCCATTCGTCAAAAGATTGACACATTTCTCCTTCATACATATTAGTCCGTAAGCATCTCCATGCCTTTTAAACCCCGGTAAATCGTTTTGGCGGCAGTGCCTGTTCAGTTTCACAAAAAATCTCAGAACGGCTGTCAGCGAGGCTTTACAATGTTTTTCCTGTGTACTGGAATTTGTAAACGGTAAGTCAATCTGTTAAGCTATGACTTTATGTTAAAAGAAGACATACGGAGGAGATTATCTATTGAAAGTAGAAAGGCGAACGATTGAACATATTCCGCATCACGAAAGACACGGAAAGGCCAAAGATTTATTCCCCGTTTGGTTCGGGGCGAATATGCATATAACGACGTTAGTCACAGGCACACTGCCCGTTACAATGGGACTCGATCTCTTTTGGAGTATCGCCGCCATTATGATCGGAACCTTTATCGGCGCAATCTTTATGGCGTCTCATTCCGCACAAGGACCTCAGCTCGGAATTCCGCAAATGATTCAAAGCCGTGCGCAATTCGGCGTGATCGGAGCGATTCTGCCCCTCTTTTTGGTCATGTTTATCTACCTGGGCTTCTTTGCGAGCAGTACGATTCTCGCAGCCGGTACACTGAGCAGCTTTGTACCGATTCCGGCTTCATGGTGTATTATCGGCTTAAGCGCCATCTGTTTTTTACTCACGATCTACGGTCATGATCTGATTCACAAAATGCAGAAAATCCTCTCTTGGACCTCCTTTGCCGTTTTTTTTGCTGCAACGATTCTTATTTTTCAACTGCCGATTCCCTCAGGAAGCTGGGTGCCCGGCTCATTAGATCTGCCTGTTTTCTTAGTGGCGGTCAGCGCGGTGGCCACATGGCAGCTGGCATACGCGCCATATGTCGCAGATTATTCCCGTTATCTTCCGGTCAAAACACCGGCATCGCATACCTTTTGGTACAGCTACGCAGGTACGTCAGTCAGTTCTATCTGGATGATGCTTCTCGGCGCTATTTTGACGACGGCGCTCCCGGGATTCACTGCTAATGCCGGAAATGAAATTGTCCGATTGTTCGGCCCGTTTTCCTTTATTATGCTGATCATCGTCCTGTTCGGACAAATGGCGATCAACGTCTTTAATTTATACGGAGCCTTTATGTCAACCACGACTACCCTGGAGCCGTTTTTAAAACTGAAGGTGACGCCGAAAACGAGAGTGGTAATGATCCTTTATGTGACGGCAGCGGGTACTGTATTAAGTCTCATGGGCCAAAGCAATTTCATGGAACTGTTTTTAAATTTCATCTTTTTCATCAGTTATTTCTTAATTCCATGGACAGCGATCAACCTCGTGGATTACTATTTTGTCCGCCGCGGAAAATACCACGTCAAATCAATGTTTGACGTCAACGGACAATACGGCAGGGTCAACTGGATTACAGCGGCCGCCTTCGTTTTGTCGATCATATTAGAAATCCCATTCATCAATACATCCTTTTACATCGGACCGCTCGCAGAAATATTCGGCGGAGGCGACATTGCCTGGGTCGTCGGGCTGGCCGTTCCGTCGCTGTTGTATTATGTTCTGATGAAATCAAGGTTAAAACAAAAAGAGGCGCCTTCCCTATGAAGACGCCTTTTCTTTATTCATATTTCTTCCATACACGCGGCAGCAGTCCGGAAAGTTCGTGCGCCAATAAGGTATGTGCGGAGCGCTCTTCCGTCCATAACTCCGCACATTCGCCGTGAAGGCGGACGGCGTTCAATACGGCATGTTTCGGGTCTTGATGACAGCACAGCATACCGAGAATCATTCCCGTCAGCGTGTCGCCGGTCCCGCCTTTTGCAAGCGCGCCGTTTCCGGTTGTATTCCGACGGCACTCCCCGTCAGGAAAAGCGATAATGGTTTCGTTTCCTTTCAGGACAATCGTGACATGAAGCCGCTCCGCCCATTCCGCGGCATATGCCGCTCTGTTCTGCTGAATCTCTTGAATCGGAAGGCCTGTCATTCTTGAAAATTCGCCGGGGTGAGGCGTCAAGATCACCGGGGCTTTCCTTTCCGGATAGGTTCTTTTTGTTATGGCGCCTGCATCCAGTATGACGGGATAATCGGCAGAAAGCAGCTGGTCAGCAGCCTTCTGCACTTCGTCCATTTGGGGAAGCCCCGGCCCGATGGCCGCGGCCCGGATGGTTTCTTCCGGCTGACCCGCCGCGGCTTTTTTCCACCCGTCCCGCCAGTACGTCGCTTCCGGCAGCACCGGGACAATGAGCGGGATGACGCCTGCCGATGTACCGATGACGAGCTTGCCGACACCGCTTCTCATCGCGCCCAAACCAGCAAGAAGGGCGGCTCCCGGCATGTCATCGCTTCCGGCCAGCAATAACGCCGTCCCGAACGTCCCCTTATGGCTGTCTGCCTCACGCTTTGGCAATGTATCTTTCACATCCCGTTCCGTCCAATCCAGTATGTTCATCTCTGTACCTCCTCTTCTGTCTCTTATTTATATTCCAAACAAGAAGAGATTTTAAACCGCACAAAAAAACAGCCGCACGTTTGCGGCTGTTTATGTTCTGATCGGAACATCAAGACGGTAAAGCTTCCGGTACCGTTCGTTTTCTGCAAGCAGCTCTTGATGGGTTCCTTCCATTTCTGCTTTTCCATTTTCTAAAAAGACAATCTTATCAGCTGTTTCCACACCTGCTAGATGGTGTGTAATCCAGAGAATCGTTTTCTCTTTAAAGACGTCAAAAATCGTATCAAGCAATTCGCGTTCAGTGATCGCATCAAGGCCGACCGTCGGTTCATCAAGAATAATGACCGGCGTATCCTGGAGCAGAATGCGGGCAAGCGCGATCCGCTGCCGCTCCCCGCCTGAGAAACGAATCCCCGTCTCCTCCACGGACGTTTCATACCCGTCAGGCAATGATTCAATATAGTCGTGCAGCTTCACTTGCCGCGCCGCACGCTTAACATCTTCATCACTCGCCTTGCCGTTTCCGAGCCGGATATTGTTCATAATGCTCGTATTAAAGAGATGAGGCTTCTGATTCAAAACGGCTACCGCTGAGGAAATCTGATCCTGCACGGCCGCAGTTTCCAGCCCGTTCAGTGTCACTTTGCCTGAATCGGGAACTAAGGCGCCTTCAATTAAAGCGAGAGAGGTCGACTTACCGGAGCCGCTCCTGCCGAGCAGCGCCATTTTTTCACCCTGGCGGAGAGTGAAGGAAAAGCGGTCAAGCACATGACTGTGCTGATCATAAGAAAATGACACGTTATCAAACATCAGTGTCACATCAGTGACATCCAGTTTCTCATCTGACTGCTTCACCTCACGCCCCCGCAGCTCCGGAGCAGCCTTACTCATTCTTCTGATCGAATCCTGATAAGAAGGCACTTCCGTCAGCGCATCCGAAAGGGGCAAAAACGCCTCCGTCAATGGAAATACAACAAGCACAAAGGCCGCGATCATCGTGTTGGCGATGCTGCCGTCCGCATACTGACCCGCCGTCCAGAACAGCATGATCAATATGAAGCCGCCGACAAGGCATTGTGCGGCGAGATCGCGCAGCCTTGTAAATCGCTGACGTTTGCTCTCAAGGTCAAACCATGCCTTTTCTTTCTCTTCATAAGAGGAAATAAAGGCGGCCTGACGTCCCGAGAACATCCAGTCGCTCACGCCGAGTACGGCATCGGTCAGCCGGCTGTAGAGCGTATTCCGTCCGCTTTTCAGCTTCATGTTTTTCGCTCTCGTCACAAGAAGCGACACAACCGGAAATAAGACAACCAATACAAACAGGTAAATCGCCGCAAGAGCGGCAAACGGCCAGGAAAAAAAGCCGAGCCCGATAACGGATGCCGCATAGAGCAGCAAAGCGGAAACCCCGGGGAAAATCGTTTTTAAAAACGCATCCTGCAAATGCTCAATATCCTCAGCCAAAATGCCGAGCATGTCGCCCGTTCGGAAACGGGAAGAGAGCATGAGAGAGGCCGGCTCCAGCAGATTGTAAAGCCGCACCCGCATGTCGGACACGATTTTCAAAATGATGTGATGCCCCGTCAGACGCTCGGCATACCGGGAGACTGAACGGGCGATCCCGAAGGTGCGCACGGCCACAATCGGAACGTACACCAGCAGGATATTCTCAGGCCTTGTCGCCGACTTTGAGATCAAAAAACCGGAAGTAAACATGAGAAAGGCCGCCGAAAAAATCGTCACCGCGCCTAAAAAAATCACAAGAACAAACAAACGGGCATTTTGCTTAATATACGGCAGAATCCATTCTTCTTTCCTCATGTTCTTTCCCCCAGTTGCGCCTCTACAAGTTTGGCGTATACGCCTTGTTTCGCCATCAATTCGTCGTGGGTGCCGATTTCCGCCACCGCGCCGTCATCAAGCACGATAATTTCGTCCATTTCAAGCATCCAGTGAAGACGATGAGTGGCCAGAAAAACAAGCTTATTTTCAAACAGGTCTTTCATCGTTTCTTTTATTTCATACTCTGTTTCAATATCAAGGTGAGCGGTCGGCTCATCCAAAAGGAGAATCGGACGGTTTCCTAAAAAGGCTCTGGCCAGCGCGACACGCTGAGCCTGCCCTCCGCTGAGCGCCCGTCCGCCCTCGCCGATCCGGCCGTCAAGACCGCCGGGCAGATCACGAATCAGTTCGGAAAGACCCGCCGAAGCAGCGGCCTGCGCCGTTTCCTCACGGGAAGCATCAGGATGATAAAACCGGATATTATTCAAAAGCGTGTCATCAAAAATGTACGGATGCTGCGGAATATAGAGCAGCTGCTTCTGCCAGCCGTCCGACTGCAGATGCGAGCGGGATTCACCGTTTACCTTGATCTCACCGGACGCAGGCTCTAAAAAGCCGCCCAGCACATCAATGAGAGTCGATTTTCCCGCGCCGCTTTCCCCGATAATCCCGATTTTTCTCTTCCCTTTAAAGGACAGATTAAATTCAGACATCGATTCACGGACGGACAAACGCGTAAGCTGTAATTCATCTCCGTCAGTCCACGTATCAAGCTCGAGCGGCTTTTCTTCTTTAAAACCGGGCTGCGTCAAAATCGCCTGAATGGTTTTTCCCGCTTCCTGCCCGTTTAATGTCGCGTGGTAATCATTTCCCACCTCGCGGACCGGGAGAAAGTATTCAGGCGCGAGAATCAGCGCGGTCAATGCCGGAGCGAGAAGAATCTGTCCGTCTATCAGCCGCAAGCCGAGGAACACCGCCACTGTCGCCACCGACAGCATCGTGAAGAAATCAAGGGCGAATGATGATAAAAACGCGACCCGGAGTGTGCTCATCGTCGCCTTGCGGTATCTCTCACTGACATGAAAAATATTTTTGCTGTGTGATTTGCTTAATCCTAAAAACCGCAATGTCTCCAGTCCGCGGAGCGAATCCACGAAATGATTGGAAAGCGTCTGATAGGACTTCCATTGGCGATCAGCTTTTTTCTGTGCGACAAGTCCGAGCAGGATCATAAATACAATCAAAATCGGAAGCGCAAGAATCAGAATCAAAGCCGATGTTTTATCCTGAAAAAACACATAAATGACAACGGCAGCCGGCACGATCGCCATGCTGACCATTTTCGGCAGAAACAGCTCTAAGTAGCGGCGGAACTGGCTGATGCCTTCCATCGCCAGCGTCACCATCCGGCCTGTCCCCTCTTTTTTCGCAAAGCGGGGGCCGAGACGGAACAATTGCTCAAGAAATCTTTTTCTTAAGTCTGCGCCGGTTTGCGCGGCATATTGGTACACGATTTTCTGCCGGACCGTTGTCACCGCATGCCGGACGAAAAACGCAAGCAAGAAAAAGCCGATAACCGGATAAAGAGAAGCAATCCGCTTCCCGTTAAATAATCCGGTTACCGCCTGGCTCAGCCATTCCGCCTGCAAGATAATGGCGGCCGTTTGTATGATCGTTAATCCCGTAATGATCGCAAGAATCCGCTTCATTCCTTTATAAAGAAACAGGTCTTTTCCCATTAATAAGTCATAGGCTCCTTATGGCTGACGCGTTTCCGGAAGACATAATAGCTCCAGATCTGACTGCCGATGACAAACGGCAGCAAAGTCAGTGCAACAATTGTCATGACTTTAAGTGAATAATCACCGGAAGACGCGTTAGCTACTGTTAAGTCATACGCGCTTTTCAGCGAGCTGACCATGACGCGCGGGAACAGGGAGATAAAAATCATCGCGACTGTCAAAGCGAGACCCGCGCCGGTCATACCGAATGCCCAGCCGTCTTTTTTCTTGCTCATGAACACAATGGCAAGAACGTTGCAGATGACAATCAGCACGAATATTGGAATCGTGATGTTTGCCCGGCGTGTAAACATATCCGTATCGTATGCAGACATCGCAAAGAAAGCAAGTACAACAAGAAAGATAACACCGATTACGCGTTTTGCCATTTTTCTCGCACGCTCTTGTAAATCACCGATCGTGCGCAAGGTGATAAACATTAAACCGTGCAGGAATGAAAGAAGGGTGACGGCTGCTCCGCCAAGAACGGAATACACGTTCACAATATCTGAAAAACCTGCGTGAATGTTCATGTGTCCGTCAATCGGCACACCGCGGAACAAGCTTGTAAAGATAAGGCCGAATAAAAACGGCGGGATAAGGCTTCCGAAGAAAATCACCCAGTCCCATGTTTTGACCCATTTCAGATTGTTCACTTGCCCGCGGAATTCAAATGCCACGCCGCGGCCCATCAAGGCAAGAAGAATGATGATAAACGGAATGTAATATCCGCTGAGCATCGTTGCATACCAGTTCGGGAATGCCGCGAAAATCGCTCCCGTACCTGTGATCAGCCACACCTCATTCGCATCCCAGAACGGGCCGATGGTGTTAACCAGCACTCTGCGTTCTAATTCATTATGGCCAAGAAATCGGGTCGAAATGCCGACACCGAAATCAAAACCTTCTAAAAAGAAAAATCCGACAAACAAAATCGAAACGAGTATAAACCAAAGATCATGAAGTGACCCCATGGTAGACCTCCTGACTGAACGGATCTGTTGATACAGGGACATCCTTGTGATCATCATGGTCCGCACCTTTTTTAATTTCACGAACGAATAGGAAAACAAGCAGCGCGCCTAAAATCAAGTACATGACGCCGAAGCTGATAATTGAAAACAGCAGAGATCCCGTCGTTACGTTAGGCGAAACGGATTGTGCGGTCGTCAATTGCCCCATGACCGTCCACGGCTGGCGTCCGATTTCAGTCATAATCCATCCGGCAGAGTTCGCAATGAACGGGAATGCGATCAGTGCGATCATGCCCCGTAAATACCACTTGCTCGTATGAAGCTTTTTGCGGCGGTTCAGAATAAAGCCGGCAATCGCGGCAAAAATCATAAGCGCGCCTGCACCCGCCATAATGCGGAAGCTCCAGAACGTCGTTTTAACAGGCGGGATATAATCGCCTTTTCCGTACGTTTTTTCGTATTCTTTTTGAAGAGTTTTCATCCCTTTAACACTGCCGCTGAACTTCTGATAAGCCAAGTAGCTGAGTGCGTAAGGAATTGAAATTTCTGATGTGTTTTTTTCTTTATTCGTATCAATGTTCGCAAAAGCCGTCCACGCGGCAGGATCACCGCTGTCATCCCAAAGCGCTTCACTGGCGGCCATTTTCATCGGCTGCGATTCCATTAAATGCTCAGCCTGCATATGCCCGCTGAACGCAACCCCGATACCGGCGATCAGACCGACAATCATAGAAAGCTTGAAAGATTTATGGAAGAAAGGCACTTCTTTTTTCTTCAATAATTTATATGCGCTGACACCGGCGATAAAGAAAGCACCAGTTGCAAGCGCCCCGAAAATAACGTGAGGGAATTCAACCCAAAGCTGAGGGTTTGTCAAAAGCGCCCCGAAATCATTCATTTCCGCGCGGCCGTTTTTAATCGCAAAGCCGACCGGCTCCTGCATGAATGAGTTTGCCGTCAAAATCCAGAAAGATGACATAATCGTCCCGAAGGATACAAGCCAAATGCAAAGCAAATGCACTTTTTTAGATAAACGGTCCCAGCCGAAAATCCATAATCCGATAAAAATAGATTCCATAAAGAACGCCAAAAGCGCTTCAACCGCAAGCGGAGCGCCAAATACGTCTCCGACAAAACGGGAATAATCAGACCAGTTCAATCCAAACTGGAATTCCTGAAGAATCCCTGTGACGACGCCGACAGCAAAGTTAATTAAAAAGAGATGTCCCCAAAATTTAGCCATTTTGAGATAGGTCTCTTGTTTTTTGACAGCATAAAGCGTCTCCATCAAAGCAACCATAAACACAAGCCCGATAGACATAGGCACAAACAGGAAGTGAAACAATGTTGTAGATGCAAATTGTATGCGGGCTAAAACCAACTCACTCATGATGTTTTTCCTCCAATCTGGTAAATTGCTCAACATTTCACAAACACGACAAAACCATTGCTCGGTATTTCACAAGAAATGATATATTTGCTCAATGTTTCACAAATTTGTCAAAACTAATGAATTATCAGCCTGCACTCCCTGGGGGGCAGCCGGCTGTCATAGAAATGATTCAATATCATTACTTTACAACGATTCCGCCTAAAAAAAAAGATCGATATACCTAAAAATAGGCTGAAATTGTGACCGATTAATGTCGAATTTGTAGAGATTTTATGTCGGCATCTAGGATTTTTGTCCCTTCCATATCGTACCTCTTTTTTATTCGTGTGGCGAACAAAATGCTTTATTCAGCGGGAAAGGCCGCCAAATCGCCTTTTTAAGAAAGAAAATGAGGTGAAAGTATGTTTTCTAGTAAATTCTTAATATATGAACAATTTAAATTTTTTAGTATACTTTAAATGGGGATATTTTTCACTACATAACGACTGGGGGAACAAGCATGGGAGAACTTCAACCAAATTTGCAAACGGATTCAATCCCAAAACAGCAACGGACTGATAATTGGTTTGCCAGAGCAATGAATATAAGAATCGGCATTATTCCTCTTCCTATCTATATCCTGCTCTTCTTGCTTATTACGGTGTTTGTCATGAAACACGATGTAAAAAGCGACATCCTGACATCAATTGCCGTCATGAGTTTTTTCGGATTTACCTTCGGCCAGATCGGAAAATCCATTCCGATCGTGCGTTCCATCGGCGGCCCTGCGATCCTCGCAACCTTTATTCCGTCCGCTGTCGTCTACTACCACCTGCTTCCGAAAGACATTATTACATCAACAACAGAATTCACGGAAAACTCTAACTTTCTCTATCTATTTATTGCCGGTATCGTCGTCGGCAGTATTCTCGGGATGAAAAGAGAGACTCTCGTCAAAGCTTTCGTCAAGATTTTCATTCCGCTGATCGCCGGCTCGATCGCGGCCGCCATCGTCGGCTTATGCGTCGGGACGCTGCTCGGGCTCGGTTTTCAGCACACACTGCTTTATATTGTCGTCCCGATTATGGCGGGAGGTGTCGGCGAGGGCGCGATTCCTTTATCCATCGGCTACTCCGATATTATGCCGATGTCCCAGGGAGACGCCTTTGCGCTTGTGCTGCCGTCCATCATGCTCGGCAGCCTGTGCGCCATTATGTTATCGGGTTTGCTGAACGTCATCGGGAAACGCAAGCCGGAATGGACGGGCAACGGGAAGGTTGATAAGTCTGATCAATCCGCTCCTGCATTGGAACAGCCGGCCAATGACAATGCGTTTAATCTGTCTTTTTTCGCTTCGGGGGGGATTTTAGCGGTTTCCCTGTATTTGGTCGGCATGCTGGCGCATGATTTCTTTCAGCTTCCGGCTCCTGTCGTGATGCTCGTCCTTGCCGTGCTTATTAAGCTGTTCAGGCTGGCGCCGGCCTCGATTGAAAACGGAGCTTTCGGCGTTTCGCGTTTTTTCTCGACAGCCGTGACCTATCCGCTCTTATTCGCGATCGGCGTTTCAATGACACCGTGGGACAAACTGATTGCGGCTTTTAATATCAGCAATATCATTACCATTTTATCCATCGTCATTACAATGATAGCCGTCGGTTTTCTGACCGGTAAATGGCTGAACCTGTACCCGATTGAGACGGCGGTCATCAATGCCTGCCATTCCGGTCAGGGCGGCACAGGCGACGTCGCGATCTTAAGCGCCGCTGAACGGCTTGAGCTTATGCCGTTTGCCCAAGTATCGACCAGAATCGGCGGGGCGATTACCGTGAGCGTCACCCTCCTATTGCTTCATCAATTCTATTAAACGGGAAAAAGCCTCCGCCATATGCGGAGGCTCTGTTATTTCATCACATTTTGGATATAAGAGCCGAATGCCGTACCGGACATGCCCGGCGACACACGGACACGGTGAAGCGCATAAAGCCCCTGATCTCTTGTTGCCGCTCCCGGCTCCGTCGTGACCGCCATACGGTAGCCTGCAGCAGGTGCGGCTTTTAATGTTTCCTTATTATATCGTCCGACAGGGTAACTGATTACAGACGTCCGCTGCCCGAACATTTGATCAAATAAACGCTTAGAGTCCGCCATTTCGCGTCGCTGCTGCTGAGGCGTGAGCCCGTTCAATTCGAGATGGTTCATCGTATGGCTTTGAATGGAAATGCCGTGTGCGGCCATCTCCTTCATCTGCTTCTCAGTCAGGTGATTTTTATGTCCGATAAAGTTACCAATCATGAAGACGGTCGCTTTCATCTTATATTTCTTTAAAATGGGATACGCCGCTTTCACATTGTCGGTATAGCCGTCATCAAATGTGATCAGAACGCATTTTTCACGCGGCTCTCTATCCTCCGTCAGCATCAGATAGGCTTCTTCCGGAGTCATCGTATAATAGCCGTGATCATGAAGCCACTTCATATGCTGCTGGAATTCTTCCTTCGGCACACGCAGGCTGTTTCCCTCAGAAATGCTGTGGTACATCAGAATCGGCAGTCTCGCCGTTCCCTTCGTTTTAACCCAGGCGGACGTATCCGGCTCCTTTTTGATTTGGCGCTTTACAGACTTTTTATCGTTGTGCGCTTCTGCCTTCGGAATGCTCTCTTCGGCACTTGCCTCATGGTCCGAACAGGCGGCAAGCGTTAACAGAGCAGCCAAAAGGCACATGCACGTGATTATGCGTTTCATGGTTTTCCTGCTTTCTGTCTGCTATTTACTTTTTATATCGGTCGACGGGCAAAAATTGTTACATCAAAAAAGCCGGACATCCAGCTGTCCGGCTTTGCGTTATGAGCGGATTCTGATTTCTGTTTCACTGTCGAAAAAATGAGCTTTATTCATGTCGAAAGCGACAGTCAATTCCTCACCGGCATGAATGTCGTGGCGGGCATCAATCCGGGCGATAAAATCCTGATCCCCGATCCGGGAATAAACCATAATTTCTGACCCGAGCAATTCCGCGACATTGATTTTAGCTGTGATGGATGAATTCTTATAGGATTCTACCACAATCAGCTCGTCATGTATGTCTTCCGGGCGGATGCCGAAGATAACATCTTTGCCGGCATACCCTTTTTCCCGGAGCATTTTCATTTTCCCTTCCGGCACGCTGAGAGCGGCTGAACCGATCTGAATGGCGCCGTCTGTCAGCTTTCCTTTAAAAAAGTTCATCGCGGGGGAGCCGATGAACCCGCCGACAAAAACGTTTTCCGGATGTTCATAGACTTCTTTCGGCGTGCCGATCTGCTGAATTTTCCCATCCTTCATGACTACAATGCGTGTCGCCATCGTCAGCGCCTCTGTTTGGTCGTGCGTCACATAGATCGTAGTTGTTTGCAGTCTTTGATGAAGCTTAATAATTTCAGCCCGCATCTGCACCCGAAGCTTTGCGTCCAGATTTGACAGCGGCTCATCCATTAAAAACACTTTGGCGTCCCTGACGATCGCCCGTCCTAATGCAACACGCTGCCGCTGCCCGCCGGAGAGCGCCTTCGGTTTGCGGTGCAGATACTCTGTGAGCCCCAGCATTTTCGCTGCTTCTTCGACCCGTTTTTTAATCTCCGGTTTCGGCATCTTCCTCAGCTTCAGGCCGAAAGCGATATTATCATAGACCGTCATATGCGGATACAGCGCATAGTTTTGGAACACCATGGCGATATCCCTGTCTTTAGGAGCGATATCATTCACCCTCGTGTCTCCGATATAAAAATCGCCCTTCGAGATGTCTTCCAGCCCGGCAACCATCCGCAATGTTGTCGACTTTCCGCATCCCGACGGACCGACAAACACGATAAACTCTTTATCTTTAATATGAAGGTTAAAATCATCGACAGCCGCTTCTTTTTGATCGTAATACTTATAAATATGCTCGAGCCGAAGTTCCGCCATGTATATCCCCCTTTATTTGTAAACGCTTTCTTAAATAGGATTGTAACAGCGTCCGGCGGCGGCGTGTATAGGCAATGTTCATAAAAAAAGCCAGCAGCCTTCGTGCACATTTCCCATTTAATGTGATTTTTCATACTGCAGGCAAATGAAATAAGCCAGCAGGGCGCCCCGATATGTCTTAATATCAATACCTGAGCGTTCCGCAAATTTATCAATCCGATATTGAAGACTGTTGCGGTGCAAATGCAGTTTTTTCGATGTGAGCGACATGTTTGAGTTATGTTCAATAAAAGTCTGAATCGTATGCTTCAGCTCCGGTTCTTTCTGAAACAGCAACACCGCCTCTTCGTGAAGCAATGCAGAGAGCTTTTCTCTGCTTTCTTCCGAGAGCATGGCCGGAAATACCGTTTCCGCGGTCAGCGTGCTCAGCTGCGGGAGATGACGCCTTCCAATCTGAAAATATTGCTGTTCTCTCCGGTAATGAAGGCGCAGACGTTCCCCGGCACCGTAATACCTACCGATGAAGAAACGGACACTGAAATAAAAATCACATTCAGAAACCTTCACAAAAGATGCGATATCACCCGGATCAGGGGCTTCAAGCTTTTCTTCCTCTACAATCACACCCTGACCCCTTCCCGTCCGGACAACCGTATACGGCATCGGCCAGAAATGACGCAACGCTTCCGTAAACGCCCCCCAGTTCCGTTCCCCCATTAAGTCATAATGAATAAAACGGACACGAGACTCTTTGACGTCAGGAACCAGTCCCTCTTCCAGCAGAAAACGCCGCCACCTCTTTGCTTCCGCCGTCTCCGCAAAAAAAACGCCTTTCTCTTCAGCAGGTGTCAAAAACGATTCCAGAAGCAGTTTCTCCTTCGGGGTGATATCCTCCTTCGGAATGGCGACATAGACCCGCCTCTTCTCATCATAAAAACAAAAGACATCCTCTGCCGTACAGCACGTATCAGACAGCACAGCCCTCGGGTAAATTGCCAATAACGGGTTCATATGCGCTCCTCTCTATCGCTCTATTATATTTTCAGTATAAAACGTCCGGCGGGTGGTATCTACTTCATTTTAGAAACAGCTTTCCGGCTATTTCCCGGGAAACAGATCATTACCGTTTCTCCCCGGCATATAAAAAAACCCTCCGCACCGGCAGAGGGATCTTTTTTATTTAGAGATATCGACGAAGCCTTCACCAAAGACGTCACGCACATCATGAACAATGACAAACGCCTTTGTATCACAGCTTTTAATAATTTTCTTGAGCATGGAGAGCTCTTGTTTCTGGATGACGATGTATAAAATTTCTTTCGACTGCCCCGTGTAATTCCCTTTACCCGACAGCAGCGTCACCCCTCTGTCCATAAGCGTGTTGACCTGCTCAGCGATTTCGTGCTTATGCTCAGATATGATCGTCACCGCTTTTTTCGTATTCAGCCCTTCAATGATAAAGTCCATCACCTTCGTTCCAATGTACAGCATCACAATGGTAAACATCATTTTTTCCGCACCGATGATGAAATAAGAACTGAAGACGACAATCAGATCAAAGAACAAAAGCGCATAGCTGATATTCCAATCGAGATATTTGTTCGCAATCCTCGCCAAAATGGCAGATCCCGCAGTCGTGCCTCCGACTCGGATAATGATTCCGATTCCGACACCGGCAAACACACCCGCAAAAATAGTATTAATAATGAGTTCATGTGACGGCGAGTGCCAGTCATGCGTCAGATGCAGAAACAGCGAGTTGGCGACAACGGTAATGATCGTATAAAGCGTTGTTTTACCGTCTAAAAACTTATATCCGATGATCAATAAGATCCCGTTCAAAATGATATTCGTCACCCCGGGCGACCATTCAAACACATAATACAAGATCAGGGTGATCCCCGTTACCCCGCCCTCTCCAAGATCATTCGGAATGGCGAATAAATTAACGGCCAATGCGAAGATAAAAGCCCCAATAATCAGCATCAGCACATCCAGCAACCTCTTTTTCATCCCAGACACTCCCTTTTTATAAAATCAAAAAAGCCCGGGGAGAGCACTCTTCATCAAAAGAGCAGAAACTCCCGGGCTTTTATCCCACCGTGTCACAGCAAAAAACCTGCTGTGTGTTTTCTCTCGGTCCAGACCAATTCACATTGCGGAACCCTAGAAAACCACTGTTTTTTATGTTCAGTTTTTATATTTCTTTCAAGATTATACGGGAAATCACGAGCATGTTCAACCACTCTTTTTTCCATAAACCTATGAAAAATTCGAACGGCCTGCCGATACTAATAAAGGCCCTTAAAATATATGACTAAAAAATCATCAAAATACTATTTTTCTCAAAATTGTATTGACTATAGGTTATTTTACAGGCATTATAGTATGTAGTTTTTAAGAAATAGTTTACATAGGAGGAAATATTATGGCAGGCAACTTAGTGTCTTGTAAGGCATGCGGCAAAGAAATCGCTAAAGGCGTTAAAAAATGCCCAAACTGCGGTAAAGATCAGAGAAACTTTTTTATGAGACATAAAATCATCACATTGCTTCTGGCAGTAGTGGTTATTATCATTCTCGTAAATATCGGCGGCGGAGGCGGATCTTCATCATCTAAAACTGCGTCCTCAAAAGCTGCGGAGTCCAAGGAAAAACTGTATAACATCGGTGATACTGTTAAAACTGAAAAAACTGAAGTTACTGTGACGAAAGTGGAAAAAAGAGATTCAGTAGGCTCTCAATTTGTCGAGAAAAAAGCGTCTGACGGCGGCGTTATCGTAGCTGTTCAATACACAGTTAAAAATGTGTCAGACAAGCCGTTAAGCTCTTTCTCCATACCAAGAGCGAAATTAGTAGATTCTAAAGGAACATCCTATGATTCAGATATTGATGCTTCTTCAAGCTATGCAACAGAAACAAAAGTAGACAACAGTAAAATTTTAAGTGACTTGAACCCGAACATTAAAGTTACTGACGTAAAAGCTTTTGAAGTTGATAAAAACGCATACTCTAAAGGCACTTGGAAATTAAAATTCAGCAACGATGTTGAAGTAAAAGTTAAATAATGATCATAGCAAAAGAGACCTTCATCATTTGAAGGTCTCTTTCTTTTTACACCTTTTGATACCCGTTCACATTGGAGGACTGCCACTTCCAAGAGTCGGCGCACATTTCTTCAAGGCCGCGCTTTGCTTCCCAGCCTAATTCTGCCTTCGCTTTTGCCGGGTCTGCGAAGCATGCGGCAATGTCTCCCGGGCGCCGGTCGGCAAAACGGTACGGCACTGCTTTTCCCGATACTTTTTCAAACGCCTTGACCATCTCAAGAACGCTGTAGCCTCTTCCCGTGCCGAGATTATAGGCATCGGCGCCCGTTGTGTCCAGCACCTTTTCAAGCGCTTTGACGTGGCCCTCGGCAAGATCAACGACATGGATGTAATCCCGCACGCCGGTGCCGTCCTTTGTCGGATAATCATTACCGAACACCTGCAATTGCTCAAGCTTACCGACAGCAACTTGGGCGACGTATGGCATTAAATTATTCGGGATGCCGTTCGGGTCTTCTCCGATCCGGCCGCTCGGATGCGCGCCGAACGGATTAAAGTAGCGGAGCAGCGCAATGCTCCATTCAGGGTCCGCCTTATGCAGATCGCGCAAAATCTGTTCCAGCATCAGCTTGGTCTGCCCGTAAGGATTGGTCGCGCTTAACGGAAAATCTTCGGTGATCGGCGTTGTTTCCGGAACGCCATAAACCGTTGCTGATGAGCTGAAGACGATTTTTTTCACACCGTGTGCCTGCATGGCTTCACATAAAATAAACGTCCCCGTCAGATTATTATGATAATAACGGAGCGGAACAGCCACGGACTCACCGACCGCTTTTAAACCCGCAAAATGAATGACGGCTTCAATCTCATTTGCAGCAAACACCCGGTGAACGGCGTCACGGTCAAGGAGATCCGCTTCATAAAACACAAGCCCTTTTCCGGTAATGTCTTTCACACGCTCCAATGCTTCCGGTGAACTATTTGACAGATTATCCAGAACCACGATGTCATAGCCGCTGTTTAACAGCTCGACACATGTGTGGCTTCCGATATAACCCGCTCCGCCTGTCACTAAAATCGCCATGAAGAAAGCCTCCCTATTGAATGAATTGACCATATTATATCGATTTTTTCTTCCTCAATCATCCATTTTCAGAAAGTTTAATCGTTTAGTCATCGTTTCTTCATATTTTGTTTTCATTCGCGTAATTCAAACGGGTTGTGAAATAGAAATCCCTCCCCCGCACATGGTAAGATAAGACAAAGGAGATGACGGTATGAAAAACGAAATCATTGAACGCTTTACTTCTTATGTAAAAGTCGATACACAGTCTGACGAAAACAATGAAAACTGTCCATCTACCCCCGGACAGCTGACATTGGCCAACATGCTGGCAGATGAATTAAAGTCGATCGGCATGAAAGAAATCACAGTCGATGACAATGGATACGTCATGGCGACTCTTCCGGCAAATACGGATAAAGACGTGCCGACGATCGGTTTTCTGGCCCACGTAGATACAGCGACTGATTTCACCGGAAAAAATGTGAATCCTCAGATTATTGAAAGCTATGACGGACATGATATCGTTCTGAATGACAAACTCAACGTCATTCTGTCGCCTGAGCAATTCCCGGAGCTTTCCCGCTATAAAGGCCAGACACTGATTACAACCGACGGCACGACGCTGCTCGGAGCCGACAACAAAGCGGGCATTGCCGAAATCATGACGGCAATGGCGTACTTAATCAAACATCCGGACATCAAACACGGGACGATCCGGGTCGCATTCACGCCGGATGAAGAAATCGGCAGAGGGCCTCACAAATTCGATGTCGGCCGCTTCAACGCCGCATTCGCCTACACGGTAGACGGAGGCCCCCTCGGCGAACTGCAATATGAAAGCTTTAACGCAGCCTCCGCAAAGCTTACTTGTTACGGAAAAAGCGTTCACCCCGGAACGGCGAAAAACAAAATGGTCAACGCTTCAAAAATCGCGATGGAATTTCATCACGCGCTGCCGAAAGAAGAAGCGCCGGAATATACGGAAGGGTATGAAGGCTTCTATCACTTAAATTCAATGAACGGAGACGTTTCTGAAGCCGCCCTGTCGTACATCATCAGAGACTTTGACAGAGACCGCTTTACAGAACGAAAAGAATTTATGCAGAAAACCGCCGACGCGCTTGCGGCTAAATACGGCAAGGAAAGCATCAAGCTTGAACTGCATGATCAATATTACAACATGAGAGAAAAAATCGAACCGGTCAAAGAAATTGTCGACATCGCCTATCAAGCCATGAAAAACCTCGGCATCGAACCGATTATCGAACCGATCCGGGGCGGAACTGACGGATCACAGCTCTCTTACATGGGACTGCCGACACCGAACATCTTCACGGGCGGCGAAAACTTCCACGGAAAATATGAATACATTTCCGTCGACCATATGGAAAAGGCGGTAAACGTCATTGTTGAGATCGCCAGGCTGTTTGAAGAACGCGCGTAAAACCAAAGCTCCCTGCTTTGGTTTTTTTCTTTCACATGAAACCTTTCCTTCTTTCTTTCCGTATATAAGGTATGAATTGGAAGGAAGGAGTGAAGACTATGGCAAGAGGCACTGTAGCAAGAGAATTGAAAAAAACCTTAAAAGACCCCCGCGTTCTGGAGACGAAATCGAACCCTTTTAAAAAGCTGCGAAAAATGTTCAGACGATTTTTTGTAAGATAACATCTCGTTTTCTTACAAAAAATAAGGAAAGCGCTATCAAATCATAATCTTCCGTTAGAAGCAGTTATTTTGCATATCGCAGGATTTTTTAGGGTACTGAATAACACAAGGCAAACGAAAACAATGTATTAGTTAATTCGGCACTGTCAAAAAATAGTGAAAAAGTTATATAAACGATAATCACTCAGCAGCCGATACAATCTATAGAACCACAACAAGAGCAAAATCAACCGCAGATCATAGTCATTTTTACGGAAAATGTCTTTATTTTTTAAAAAAGTGACAATTGTTTGAATACTTTTCGTTTGTTTTTTCGTACAATAATAATACCAAAACTTTTTTTGGGAGGTATGTAAAATGATGCTACTTATTTTTGCTGCTTTGACAGGATACCTGGTTTTCTCTTTCAGTAAGGACAACCGCCGGAAAACGCCAAAGACAAGCCCGCTGGTGACAGCTGCCGACACGAATAACATCATTGATTTAAATGCGATCCGTCAGAAACGCCGGATGCCGCTATCATAAAAACGACAGCTGCCGCAAAATCGGCAGCCTTTTTTTGTGCACTCCTCCAATATGAAACCATCCGTCTCCTTTTTACGTACAACATAAAAAAGGAGTTTTTTTATGTATCATTTTTATATCAAAGAGCGGATGTTTACGTTTAAGAATCGCTTTCAAGTGTTTCTTGAAAGCGGTAAAGAAGTCTTCAATGTGGAGGGAAAGCTGTTTTCTTTCGGTGACGAACTGAAGCTGTCTGATTTGGACGGCCGCACGCTCGCCAGTGTCAGTCAGAAACTGATGTCGCTCGTTCCCCGTTACGAAATTTCCGTCGGCGGCAAGCCTGTATGCCAAGTCATCAAGAAAATGACGTTTTTCAAACCGAAATTTGAAATTTCCGGAGTCGGCTGGGATATTACCGGCGATGTGTGGGGACGGAATTTTCAAGTGACAGACGGGAAATCAAACCGGATGACCGTCACCAAATCTTGGATGAGCTGGGGCGATTCTTATCATTTGGAGATTGAAAATGAAGAGGATATTGTTCTTTGTCTTGCGATCGCAATCGTGATAGATATGATTCTATTTGAGGGTGATAAATAAAAATATTTATCGAAATATATTGACAATATAAGATAATATACTAAGATTAAGAGTATTACAGTTTATTCTGAAAAATAGCATATTTCCTTATCAAGAGAGGTGGAGGGACTGGCCCTATGATACCCGGCAACCGCTGTTCAGCAGAATGGTGCTAAATCCTGAAGATAAGGTTGAGATTTGCGGACGCAAGCTCTTCCCTATCCAAGGGAAGAGCTTTTTATATTTCATTGAGGAAAGAAGGAATCGTTCATGTCACAGCAAAACACAGAACAATCATTGCACACTCTTCTTAGAAAAAACCCGCCGTTTCGCGCGGATCAGGTCGGAAGCCTGCTCCGGCCGGCGGCTGTGAAGCAAGCCCGCCTGCAAAGAGCGGCGGGTGAGATTTCGGCAGAACAGCTGCGCGAAATCGAAAACCAAGAAATCATCCGCAGCGTGAAAAAGCAGAAAGAGACCGGTCTCAATGTCGTGACTGACGGCGAATTCCGCCGGGCCTGGTGGCATTTTGATTTTCTCGAAAACTTAGACGGCGTCGAAGCGTTTACGCCAGATAGCGGCATTCAGTTTCACAATGTACAGACGAAAGCGCGCGGCATTAAAGTAACGGGAGATATTGATTTTTCTCAGCATCCGATGCTCGAAGATTATAAATTTCTTCACAGCATTGCTGGCGATGCTGTTCCAAAAATGACGATTCCAAGCCCGAATATGCTGTTTTTCCGCGGAAAATTGGAAAAAGCGGCATATCAGAATGATTACAAACAATTTCAGCATGATGTATCAAAGGCGTATAAAAAAGCGATTCAAGCTTTCTATGACGCCGGGTGCCGCTATCTTCAGCTCGATGACACCGCATGGGCCGTTTTCTTATCTGAAGCGGGGCTTCGTCAGATTGAAGCATTCGGAACGACGCCGGATGAGCTGCGCAGGCTGTTCGCAGCTTCTATTAATGACGCGATTAAGGATCGTCCTGCCGACTTGAAGGTTACGATGCATATCTGCCGCGGCAACTTCCAGTCCACATGGACGGCTGAAGGCGGCTATGATGCAGCGGCTGAAACGATTTTTGACGGGCTTGACCTTGACGGATTGTTCCTGGAATATGATGATTCCCGCTCCGGCGGCTTTGAACCGCTCCGTTATGTCAAGCGCTCTGATCTCCAGCTTGTGCTCGGATTGATTACATCAAAACATGGCGAACTTGAAGACAAGGACGCGATTAAACGCCGGATTGAAGAAGCTTCACAATATGTCAGCCTGGATCAGCTTTGCCTCAGCCCGCAATGCGGATTCGCTTCCACTGAGGAAGGAAATCTGATCACAGAAGAACAGCAATGGGCAAAACTGCGCCATGTCGTCGATATTGCCGGTGAAGTCTGGAAATAAAAAAAAGACACGCTAATCGCGTGTCTTTTCCGTTTTACAGCGGATCGGTCCCGATTAAAATTTCAATATCTATCGTGATATCAGCCGCTTTCCGGCCGATAAACCGCTGAATGCTTTCTTCAGTGCATTTCCATGTCAGGGGCGTCATTTTCACAAGCCGTTCAAGATCAGGCTGCGATAACGTCTTCGTGTAACGCAGCCGTTTACGATCAAAGGTTTGAAAGCCCGCTTGGAAACGGCAGGCCGCTGAATCGGCGGTGTCATTCCGCCGGGGACTGTCTCCGAAAAAGAATTCCCTTACTTCCTTCAAATAATCACGCCGCGGCACCGCTTTAATGACTGTGCCGCCCTTTCGTAAAAGCCTGCTGCATTCCTTGTAATTCCAAGGCGATAAAACAGACATCACGACATCAAAACAGCTGTCGGCAAACGGCGCACCCGCCACATCAGCGACGGCAAAAACCATTTGTTCCCCGAAGGCCTTTGCCGCATGCAGCACACCTTCTTTCGAGATATCAATACCGATTCCCGTCACAGAAAAAGCGGGCTGCAGCAATCGGCATACTGCGGCTAAATGGGAGCCCTCTCCGCATCCCGCATCCAATACCGCCGCCTGTTTTTGCGGAGATTGAGTGCGGCTGATGATGGCGGCGATCTCTTTTTGAACCGGCGCAAAAAACTCCCGGCTGTCAAAAAGCTCGCGTCTCGCTTCGAACAGATGCCTGTCATAGCGTGTGTTGACCGCTTTATTGAGGAAATTCACATATCCTTGTTTTGATATATCAAATGTATGCCCGTTTCCGCATATCAAGCTTTGATTTTGTGAGACCGCCATGGCCGTGCGGCATAGCGGACACCTGAATACGGACTGGCATGATTGCAGTAATTCAGCGCGTTTTCTTTTCATCGACGCCAAAAAAACACCTCATTCATTCGTTATTTTGATGAAATGAAAAAGGCATAGACAAATAAACCTTGCCAAATTGGAAGGTTTAACCTATTTATCTATACCTCTCATTATCTGTAACGAATGAACTGGATGATCACGAAAATGACCCCTTTTCTGCCGCCTTTTGAAGGCGGTGCCCTCAGATCCATTTTATCAGCTGCATCCCGTCTTTACAATGAACCGGAACTGTTTTTCGGGGGCTTTTTATCCTTTATTATCCAATTACTTATGCGCATCCTTTATTTTCTTTATTTATAATATAAATTTATTATTTTGAAAATATCTAAAAAGGTTGATTTTCAAAAATTGAAACGATAAAATACTGCTATCTCATGTAATATCGTTATTCTTGTATATGATCAGTAATATGGTCTGATTGTTTCTACCTAGTGCCGTAAAAGACTAGACTACAAGAAAGTTTGCATAAATTTGAACGAGTGAAAAGCATATGATGCTGTCAGTCTATTCTTTTCTTTTGGCTCTTATTTATCACACTTTCTGGCT
Organism: Bacillus sp. CIS52; assembly: GCF_053545315.1. NCBI lineage: Bacteria > Bacillati > Bacillota > Bacilli > Caryophanales > Bacillaceae > Bacillus > Bacillus sp. CIS52. The sequence continues at coordinate 1,218,437 of NZ_JBIUFR010000001.1, read as the reverse complement.
TTCAGGAATTTGTGACGAATAAGAGCTTTTTTTATTTCCATAATACCCTTATAGGAGTTGCTCACATGTACTTTTTATTGAACATTGTCGGTCTCATTGTTGTCATGGCTGTTGTTTTCTTATGCTCTCCCAACAAGAAGAAGATTAAATGGCGCCCGATTGTCATGCTCCTCGTCTTTGAGTTTCTGATTACTTGGTTTATGTTAGGGACAAAAGTCGGCGGCTTTGTCATCGGGAAGATCGGCGCGTTCTTTACATGGCTGATTTCCTGCGCCAGTCAAGGGATTGCGTTCGCTTTTCCGTCTGTCATGGCCAATCCGACGGTTGATTTTTTCTTCAGCGCATTGCTGCCGATTATCTTCGTCGTGACCTTCTTTGATATGCTGTCGTATTTCGGTATTCTGCCGTGGCTCATTGATAAAATCGGCTGGCTGATTTCTAAAATATCCCGTCTGCCGAAGCTGGAGAGCTTTTTCTCCATTCAGATGATGTTTTTAGGAAATACGGAAGCCCTAGCCGTCATCCGCCAGCAGCTTGCCGCCGTCAACAACAATCGGCTTCTGACATTCGGGCTGATGAGTATGAGCAGCATCAGCGGCTCGATCATCGGATCGTACTTGACGATGGTTCCGTCCACTTATGTGTTTACAGCCATCCCGCTGAATTGCTTAAACGCGCTTTTAATCGCAAATATGCTGAATCCCGTGGACGTTTCTAAAGAGGACGATATCATTTACGTACCTTCAAAAGCGGAGAAAAAGGACTTCTTCTCCACGATTTCTAACAGTATGCTTGTCGGCATGAACATGGTCATTGTCATCTTAGCAATGGTGATCGGATATGTGGCGTTAACCGCCGCATTAAACGGCGTGCTCGGACTGTTCGTGCACGGTTTGACCATTCAAAAGATTTTCTCATACATCTTCAGTCCGTTTGCCTTCCTTCTCGGATTAGGCGTACATGACGCGATGTATGTCGCACAGCTGATGGGCATCAAGCTCGCGACGAATGAATTTGTGGCAATGGCCGATCTGAAAGGGCAGCTGAAATCACTTCCGCCGCACACGATTGCCGTTGCGACGACATTCCTGACATCATTCGCAAACTTCAGCACCATCGGTATGATCTACGGATCTTATCAATCTCTGCTTGATGGTGAAAAATCAGCCATCATCGGGAAAAATGTCTGGAAGCTGCTTGTCAGCGGAATTGCCGTTTCCTTATTGAGCGCGGCGATTGTCGGATTGTTTGTCTGGTAAAAGAAAAAAAGCGATACCGCTCCGTTTTGGAGCGATATCGCTTTTTTTTTATTGATAGACGGATGCAGGCACGAAAACATCCCGGATTCCTGCCGCATACGGCCCGAGATCGTATTGTCCGAACACAACGGCAATGCCGTTTTTCGTAAAGAAGAAAGGTCTTTCGTTGTTCAGGATGATCTCCTGTTTTTTGACGTCCTGATCGAACAGATCGTCATGTTTCTTGATGTAGCCGTAAAGATAGTCTCTCGTTTTGTTACCTTTCGTTTTCGTATTCAGCACATCATGGAGTGTGACCCGTTTTTTTGCGGCCAGGTCGTAATTAAAGGTCTGAACGGATGTCAGCCCGTGTGCGCCGCCTGTGTAAATGTAGTTTTCCGTCAGAATGCTGAGCTTGCCGCCTTGATTATACTTCACCTTGAAGTCTGCTTGGTATTCCGCTTTATAGCCTTGTTTCTCACCGTCTTGTTTGTTTTTCACATATTCTTTGTACGAGTTTTCAATATAGCGTTTGAAGTCCTGATTGATTTTCTTTTCAAAAGATGCGTTTCCCGTATTTGTGACCTCAGGGTATGTCAGCTGCTTTACATGCTTATACGTATGGCTTTTGACAACGGGCTTGGCGGTTTGTGCAGCTTCGGCTGAAGGGGCGAAACCTCCGAACGGCGCGGCTGTCAGCACTGCCAAAAGCACGGCCGCCATCATTTTGAATGTCTTTTTCATCACAACTCCTCCTTTTCATTTACCCGTTCCCTTTTTGAAAACGGGTTACACACTATAGACAGCGCAGATCAGGAAATTGTTTCTGGGCCTTCCCTCACATTTTCTCCATAAAAAAGAGACATGGATCATCCATGCCTCTTTTACCGTGAAGGTCTTTGCGCAATGGCTTCATAAACGGCTTCCGCCAGATCGGAGTTGCCGAACATCTCCAAAACGCCGATGACGGTTTGATCAGGAATCGGTTCTGATTCCTCCTTCGGCACGACAAGCTCTTCAGCCATTTTTCGCAGCTCTTCGTTTAAAGGCTGTCCGGGATAGGCCCTGCTGTAAATCGCCATCGGATCAAGATCATGATTGACGCACCATTGGGCAAACACCAAAATCATCATGTTTTCGTCACGCCGGTAATATTCTTCGAGTTGTTTTTCGGTAAACGGCTTCACTATCATTCGCTCCTCCAGAAAATCTATCCCTAAGATACACAAACACAGAGCGGAAGTAAACCAAAGAGGGTGAAACATATTATTTCACAGCGGAAGGTGCGGATGTGCACGGAAGCGATTTTCGTTTTCTTCCAATATTAATGCTTCGTTCCGATCGTTCACTTTCACAAGAAAAAAAGCGCCCCTCTCATAAAAAGGCGCTTTTTCATTCTTATATTTTCCTGTCCCAATGCCGATGCGCTGCCACGGCTTTCAGAAATTGTTCGCAGTTTCCGTCCGGAACAAGGCCGGGGCCGTTTTCGGTTCCGGCGGCGAGGGCGAGAAGTTCTTTTCCTTCACCGGAGGCGCCGATCGCTTTGTAATGGCTGAAGGCTTCACTGACGAAATCTTTAGCCGATTTTTTGGCTTTGAGGCTGTCAGTGCTTTGTTGTCCGCCCGGAATGAAAACAGCGTCATACAGGACGGAATCCGCTGTCAGGAAAGTGGCTGACGCTTCGAGCTCCGTGCCGTTTTCTCCCTTGATCGTTCCAAGCACAGGACTGATGATATCGGCTCTGACTCCCGCCTGTTTGCATGCGTCAAGCACTTGTTTGACTTCCTCATCGGCAAACCCGTGATCGGCTAAAACCGCGACCTGCCTTGTGGCTGCCGTCTTTACCGTATTTTCCTGGCTTAAGGCCGGAGAAGTGAAAGTTTCATCAGATTCACGGTCCTTTGGCGGCGGGTTCACGCCGATTCCTTTCGCAACGCGCTCGGCAAGATCAGCGTCGACGTGACTGAAGACATCAATCACCTGCTGCTGCACATCCTTGCTTTTCACTTTTCCTACCTCAAAACTGAACGCGGAGATGATATGTTCTTTCTCGGCGGGAGACATGCTGTTCCAGAACATCTTCGCCTGAGAAAAATAGTCATTGAAGCTCTCACTGCGCTGGCGGATTTTTCTGCCTTCTACTTTTTCCTGATAATGAACGTATCCTCCTTCTTCTTCTGAGGCCGGCGACGGATCATTGTTCTGCAGAGAGTTTTTATGATAGGCGACAGGGCCCTTATTAATCGTCATCCGGTGGTAGCCGTCGTATTGGTTGTTATGGAACGGGCAGACCGGCCGGTTGATCGGAATCTCGTGAAAATTCGGTCCGCCAAGACGGATGAGCTGTGTATCCGTATAAGAGAAAAGCCGTCCCTGCAGGAGCGGGTCATTGGTGAAATCAATGCCCGGCACGACATTTCCCGGGTGGAATGCGACCTGCTCCGTTTCCGCAAAGACATTGTCCTGATTGCGGTCGAGGGTCATTTTTCCGATCAGCTTGACGGGAACCAGCTCCTCCGGCCAAAGCTTCGTCGGATCAAGGATATCGAAGTCAAATTTAAATTCATCTTCTTCGTCAATCATCTGAACACCGAGCTCATACTCGACTTTGCCGCCGTTTTCAATGGTCTCCCACAGGTCGCGGCGATGGAAATCGGGATCTTTCCCGGCAATTTTCTGCGCCTCATCCCATACGAGAGAATGCACGCCGAGAACCGGCTTCCAGTGGAATTTCACGAAACGCGCTTTTCCTTTCTCGTTGACGAAACGGAATGTATGCACGCCGAAGCCCTCCATCATCCGGTAGCTTCGCGGGATGCCGCGGTCAGACATCGTCCACATGACCATGTGCGCGGATTCAGGATTGTTGGCGACAAAATCCCAGAACGTATCATGAGCCGTCGCTGCCTGCGGCATTTCATTGTGCGGTTCCGGTTTAAAGGCATGGACGAGATCCGGGAACTTGATCGCGTCCTGAATGAAGAATACCGGAATATTGTTTCCGACGAGATCGTAATTCCCTTCTTCGGTATAAAACTTAGTCGCGAATCCTCTGGCGTCACGGACTGTGTCGCCTGACCCTTTGGAGCCCGCGACTGTTGAGAAACGGACGAAGACAGGTGTTTTGACAGACGGATCCTGTAAAAATTTCGCCCGTGTATATTCCGTCATCGGTTCGTACACCTGAAAATGCCCATGAACGCCGTATCCGCGGGCATGAACGACCCGCTCCGGAATCCGCTCGTGGTCAAAATGCGTCATTTTTTCACGAAAATGAAAATCCTCCATCAGCGTAGGGCCGCGGACACCCGCTTTTAAAGAATGCTCATCCTCAGACACACGAAGTCCCTGATTGGTCGTCATTTTCTTCCCGCTGTTATCAGACCTGTACTGCTCAAGCTGCTCGTCTTTTGAGTGCTCATTTACTCGTTTGTTTTGATCATCACTCATGTCAGTTCCCCCTTTTAAAACGAAACATTCTACAGCACATTTACCCGCGGTGTTCCCTATATAAACTGCTGATCGGCTCAATAGGATTTTAGGTCTATATATAAATATGCGGTCATACACATTTGAAATAAGCCTTCGTGACAGAAAGAAAACATGGAAGCGCTTACCAAAACAGCCGTTGAAAAAGGGAGGTCCTATCGTGCTTGCCATACTCGGTTTTGTGATGATCATTGTCTTTATGTACCTTATTATGTCTAACCGGCTTTCCGCTCTTATTGCCTTGATTGTCGTTCCTGTTGTGTTTGCCCTGATCAGCGGATTCGGCAAAGATCTCGGCGGGATGATGATTCAGGGCGTGACAGACCTCGCTCCTACCGGTATCATGCTGTTATTCGCCATCCTTTATTTCGGCATTATGATTGACTCAGGTCTGTTTGACCCTCTCATTGCCAAAATTTTATCATTTGTCAAAGGAGATCCGTTAAAGATCGCCGTCGGCACAGCGGTCCTGACGATGACCATTTCGCTCGACGGAGACGGGACAACGACCTATATGATTACGATTGCGGCGATGCTGCCTCTTTATAAACGGCTCGGCATGAACCGTTTGGTATTAGCCGGAATTGCGATGCTCGGTTCAGGGGTCATGAATATTATTCCGTGGGGCGGACCGACGGCGAGGGTTTTGGCTTCCTTGAAATTGGACACGTCAGAGGTCTTCACTCCGCTGATTCCCGCCATGATTGCCGGCATTCTTTGGGTGATCGCCGTTGCTTATCTCCTCGGAAAGAAAGAACGGAAGCGGCTCGGCGTCATTTCGCTTGATCACGCGCCGTCCTCCGATCCGGATGCGACGCCGCTCAAGCGTCCCGCTCTCCAATGGTTTAACCTGCTGCTGACTGTCGCACTGATGTCCGCGCTGATCACCGGCCTGCTCCCGCTTCCTGTTCTTTTTATGACCGCGTTCGCCATCGCCTTGATGGTCAACTATCCAAATGTCAAAGAGCAGCAGAAACGGATCTCGGCGCATGCGGGAAACGCGTTAAACGTTGTGTCCATGGTATTTGCGGCCGGCATATTCACAGGCATTCTCTCCGGCACAAAAATGGTGGATGCGATGGCGCATTCTCTCGTTTCACTCATTCCTGATGCCATGGGTCCGCACCTGCCGCTAATCACAGCCATCGTCAGTATGCCGTTCACCTTTTTCATGTCGAATGACGCCTTTTACTTCGGTGTCCTTCCCATCATCGCCGAAGCCGCTTCCGCTTACGGAATAGACGCCGCTGAAATCGGAAGGGCCTCCTTGCTGGGCCAGCCGGTGCATCTGCTCAGCCCGCTTGTGCCTTCCACCTATCTATTGGTCGGAATGGCGGGCGTCAGCTTTGGCGATCACCAAAAATTCACCATTAAATGGGCCGTGGGGACAACAATTGTGATGACGATTGCGGCGCTTTTGATTGGGATTATTTCGTTTTAATCAGAAAAGGATTTCCGCTGACGGAAATCCTTTTCTATACATTATTTTTTTGTATAACGCACCCAGTCGTAATGTGCGTATAGCGGATTTACGCCATTGTAGGAACCGAGCCAGTCATCAACACCCGTACCATTCCACAAATTCATCATGATTTTCCCCGGCGCTGACGGAATTTGGGTTGTCGCAGTATGTTTTAATTGCCCATCGACATACCATTTAATAGAGTTTGGCTGCCAATCGAACGCATACGTATGATAGGCATTGGCTGCATCAAATCCGAGATCCGCCAGCTTCTCATGGTTTCCCGCGCCATTTGTATAATAGTTAAATTGAACCTTTGTTGTGTCTTTTCCTAAAAACTCGATATCAATCTCATCCCAAGGAGTCCCATCCGTTGGACCTGTATAAGTAAAGAACGATGAAACAATCCCTGTGTTTTTAGCCGGTTTCATTCTGACTTCATAAAGTCCATAGCCATATGTTTGAGCCGAACGGTTTTCCCCGCAGTCAAACTTATTATAAGACGGACTTGTCAGCGCCAAACGCATTTCACCTGATGACGTCACGGATACGTTATTTGCACGCCAAGTGCAGTTAAACATATCTCCATTCGAGTAACCATTTGCTTTTTGCCATAATCCGGAGTTATAGCTGTTAAAAGGTTCAAAAAACGATCCGCCTGTTTGAGCCGAAGCACTAGAAGTGACCGCACACAAACTCAAAAACAATCCAGTGACAAGAAGCAGCAGCACCCGTTTCATACGATAAGGCATGTCGGCATTCCCCTCCCTTTATTCGAAAGCGTTTTCTCTTCTGATCATACATCATTCTTTTAAAGGGAACATCGGTCAGAATAATGATAATAATCAATCTTAAAAAACCTAAATTACATTAGCACAGTAAGAGATAATCCGCACTCATTGTAATTTAGGCTCATATGTAAAATGAATAAATAATAACGCTCTCATTATGCTTGTTTGACTACCCTTTCTATATGAATCGTTAAATACAGCAGCTCGTCACTGGTGAGCTTGTGCTCATACTCTCTCTCAATGCAGGTTTGGATTTTCTTCGTGCATTCATACGCCCGGTGGTATTTTTCTTTCACTGTCTCCAGCAAAAAATCGTCCCGGCTTTCCATGTGCGTGCCGTTAAAAAGACGCTGTGCGAAAAATTTTAAATGCGTGACAAACCGATAATAGTGAAGCGATTCTTCATTGAATTCAATCTTAAAATGGTATTTTACGATACTCAAAATTTCTTGCATGACTTTTGTAATGCTGATGATATTGGGCATCTCCTCATTCAGCTCGGCATTTACAATATGCAGCGCAATAAAGCCTGCTTCATCCTCCGGCAGAGACACGCCAGTCTTGTTTTTTACCATGATCAGCGATTCTTTTCCGATTGCAAATTCGTCTTTGTAGAGCCTTTTTGTTTCCCACAGCAAGGCATTTTTGATATCCAGCCCTTTCTTATTGCGCTGGATGGCAAAGTTAATATGGTCGGTCAGCGACACATAAATGCTGTCGTTGAGCTTTTTGCCGAGCCGTAATTTCGCATAGCTGATAATCTCTTCGGATACTTCCATACACTCGATCGGGATATCATACAAAAGGGTTTTGAACTTTTCGGATACATCTCTGTTATCGAGGGTGAATACTTTCTCAATGCGGGCTTCATCTACAGGGTCTCCCGTTTTCTTTTGAAAAGCAATGCCCCGGCCCATGATGACCAATTCCTGATTGCCTTCTTTGAGCACACTGACGACATTATTATTAATGACTTTCGCAATCTTCAATTCCGTCTCCCTCCCGCCTGACCATTTACCTGCCACACCTTGATTGTACATCCTTTTTGAACTAGGTCAATATCTCTAGGTCAATCAGAAAACAGGATGCAGAAATCTTTGTCCAACGATGCGGATGAGGCGCATATAATGCAGAGAACCGGTTTTTGAGAAGGAGCGTGTGTGATGAAACGGTTTTCGAAAGAAGAAAGCAGCTGGATGCTGTATGATTGGGCCAATTCAGCTTATTCGGTCATTATTATGACGGCGGTATTTCCCCTGTTTTTTAAAGCAGCCGCGGCGGAAAACGGCGTCAGCGCGGCGGATTCCACCGCTTATTTAGGGTATACGATTGCCGCCGCGACTTTTATTTTGGCGATGCTCGGCCCCGTCTTAGGAACGATTGCCGACTACAAAGGATGCAAGAAACGGTTTTTTGCCTTCTTTTTTCTGATTGGTGTGGCGGGCACCGCCGCGCTGGCTTTGATTCCCGGTGAATCTTGGGTGCTGTTATTAATTTGTTATACGATTTCCACGATCGGCTTTGCCGGCTCTAATGTGTTTTATGATGCGTTTCTCGTTGATGTGGCCGCAAAGGAGCGGATGAATATGGTGTCGGCCAGGGGGTTTGGGCTGGGCTATATCGGCAGCACGATCCCTTTTCTCCTCAGCATTGCCGTCATTCTGTCAGCACAAGCGGGGGTGCTTCCGCTGTCCGCCCAGACTGCGGGCCGCATTGCCTTTTTGATTACGGCTGCTTGGTGGGGACTGTTTTCGATCCCGCTCCTTCGCCGCGTCCGCCAGCGCTATTATATCGAGAGAGAGCCGCGGCTTGTCGTCAGCAGTTTTAAACGGCTGGCCGGCACGCTGAAGCAGATCAGGAAGTACCGGGCGCTGTTTTTGTTTCTGCTCGCCTATTTCTTCTACATCGACGGGGTCGGCACCATCATTACGATGTCGACGTCATACGGGGCAGACCTCGGAATCAGCGCGGCAAATCTGCTGATTATTTTATTTGTCACACAGGTTATCGCCGCGCCTTTTTCGATTTTGTACGGGCGGCTGGCCGAACGGTTTAAGGGAAAAACGATGCTTTATGCCGGGATCGGCGTGTATATGATTGTCTGCACGTATGCTTATTTTATGGATTCCGCTTTTGATTTCTGGGTTTTGGCTATGCTTGTCGCCACTTCCCAAGGCGGTATTCAGGCGCTGAGCCGCTCTTACTTTGCCAAGCTTGTCCCCAAACAGCACGCCAATGAGTTTTTCGGCTTTTATAATATCTTCGGCAAGTTCGCTTCGATTATCGGCCCGCTTTTGATTGCCGTGACCTCCCAGCTGACCGGGAATTCGTCAGCCGCCGTGTTCAGCCTGATTTTATTATTTGTGATCGGCATCGCTATCCTTGCATTTGTGCCGGAAGAGAACAGTGCTGATATCAGCCAGCAGCAAAATGACCTGCCCCTTTAACTGGGAGCAGGTCATTCATCATTTATTCGCTTTATTCACCTTCAGCTTTTTCCCTTTGACGGTTGTGTTCTTCATCACTTTAAGAACTTGAGGGCCTTTTCCGTTTAAAATCTCCACGTAAGAGGCGTTGTCCATGATTGTGATAATGCCGATGTCATCAGCTGTCACACCGTCAATTTTGGCGATCGTTCCTACAAAATCAACCGCTCTGATTTTCTTTTTCTTCCCGCCGTTAAAGTACAGCTTCATAATGTCTTTGTTTAACTGTTCGCTTCTGTCTGTTTTGACGTCTGGGCGGGCGTTCAATTTTTCCGCAAAAGCCGCTTTCCGTTCTGCTATTTCTTTTTCTGACGGTGCTTCCCGCTTTTGGATGCGGAAACCGATATATGTCTCAATGTCATTCAGAAACCGCGCTTCAAACGGCGTCACAAACGTAATGGCCCGGCCGCGGTGTCCGGCGCGCCCTGTCCGGCCGGTGCGGTGCACATAGCTTTCTTTTTCTAGCGGAATATCATAATTGATGACGAGGCTGATGTTTTCGATATCAATTCCTCTGGCAGCAACATCGGTCGCAACGAGATAGCGGAACTCGCCGCGCTTGAACTCATTCATGACGTCAAAGCGGTCTTCCTGCACCATGCCGCCGTGAATTTTATCGCAAGGATAGCCCAGCCTGTCCAGCTCATCGGTTAACTGGATGACTCTTTCTTTAGTCCGGCAGAATATGATGCAGCTGTCCGGATTTTCGGTGATCAGGATATCACGCAGCAATGATGATTTGTCCTCTTCTGCTGTTCCGGTGACAAAATGCTCAATATCTTTTGTCGTCAGGCCTTCCGCTTTTACTTCAATCAATTCAGGGTCTTTCATATATGTGCGGCTCAGCTTCTCGACGTCGTCCGGCAGCGTCGCTGAAAAGAGCATGGTGACTCTGTTTTTCGGCAGATGCTGAATGATGGCTTCCACCTGTTCAATAAATCCCATATTCAGCATTTCGTCCGCTTCGTCAATCACTAAATACGCCAGCCGTTCAAGCGGCAGCGTCCCTTTTTCTATATGATCAAGCACTCGCCCCGGCGTTCCGGCAACGACGTGGCTTTTTTGCTTCAGTTCGGTTTTCTGTTTATCAAAAGAAGCTTTTCCAAAAACCGCCGTGGCTTTTATCCGTTTAAAACGGCCGATATTTGTGATATCTTCTTTAATCTGCGCCGCAAGCTCGCGGGTCGGCGTTAAAATCAGGGCCTGCGGTTTGTTTTCCTCCCACTCCGCAAGCTCGCAGATCGGAATGCCGAAGGCCGCTGTTTTGCCGCTCCCCGTCTGCGATTTGACGACGAGATCTTTTTTTTGCAGCGCGGCGGGGATGACGCGCCGTTGCACTTCAGTCGGCTCGGTGTATTGCAATCCTTTCAGCGCCCGTTGGATATCGGGGCTGATCGCGTATTCATTAAACTCATTCATAACTAAACTCCTTCTCTGTCCGGCTCCCCTCATTATACGCGAAACGCCGCCGCTTTACCCTGACGTTTTGCCGGAACATTCGGGGGACTGCTTTTTCACTTGTTCTTTTTTTAAATTTTACAGATACCCCACTTGTAATACAAATCCATAATACAAGTAGACATTAAAGGTTATTTTAGGGAGTACAGGAACTTCTAACCTTTGACTCATATAAAAAAACCACCGGCTGCCGGCGGTTTTTCGTATTATGGATAGCGGAGATTTGTATTTTGTGCTCCCGCGTAGGATTGGGCGAAGTTTTTGGCGTCCTGGGCTGAAAGCGTGCCGTAGCTGTAATTTGATCTCGGATTCCAGCCGGTGCGCGGTGATTTCGGGGCTATGAGCGACGGGAATGAACCGATGTCGGTAAATTGGGCCGTCCCGTAGTCGTCTATCATTCCGCCTTTTTCATTTCCGTTGCCGAAGTAGTTGGCTTCTGAGAAGACAGTCGCGTTTGTGTGAATGGTGAACCCTAAATTGAAATTGGTTACATAGTTGTTTTTCGCGTGAAAATAGCCGTATCTCATCAGGCCCGGTGAACGGACATAGACGTTATTAAAATAGTTGTTGGTGATCGTCATGTGCGGATAGCTGATATAATTGCGTCCTTCGTTATCATCATTCGGATAACCGAGAATCAGGCCGTAAAGATGATCGGAGAATTTAGAATTAGACAGCGTCACAAAATCCGCTTTGGCGCCGACATACAGAAGCTTTCCCAAATCGCTGTGGCTGTTCGGATTGTAGCTGTGCCCTTCAAACCACACGTGGTCAATCCAGTAATTCTGTCCGTTCACTATGTACATCGGAATGTCGTTGTTGCCCGTAATGGCTGCACTATGGCCGATAATGAGGTTTTTGAAAATCACATTGTTTGAGCCGGAGCCTGTTGTCAGATAGATGTTGGTCAGCCTGTGGCTGGTATAAGAGCCGACGATGGTTTTATTGGCGCCGACTGTCACAACGGCTTTACCCGGGGAGTAAATATCACTTGTGATGACAATGGTTTTGCGGTCCGTCCCGCCCGCATTGTTTTTCAAATCATTGAGATTGTTGACGTATACGACGGGGCCGCCCTGGCCTCCCGATACGGCGTATTTTGCTTTTCCGTTATGATCCTTCGCATTTCCCGCAAACCCGGTAAGTCCTTGCATCACATCCGGATACGCCGCTGCCGCTTCTGCCTGCTTGGATGCGGAACATATGATGGCCAGACAAAGCGCAAATCCGAGTGCAGCCAAGAAAGCGAGATGACGCGTCTTCTTTTTCATGCCCTTCACTCCTTTAATCTCTTAAATTGTAAACACAAGAAGTATTATACAATTACTATCCTCTTTTTCCATGATCTGTTTGTCTGCTTTTTCGTTATGGCTGAAAAGCCCCAAAATAAAAAAAGCAGCCGGTACGGCCGCCTATATACGGGTGCCGTCTGCCTGAGTTTCCGCCGGCACGGCTTTATGCTTTCGAATCAAGGACAGCGCCATCCCCGCAAAAATCATCACAATCCCCAAAGATTGATAAAGGTCGGGGCGAAATCCCGTAAACACGGTGTCAAGCACGATCGCCACAGCCGGATCAAGAAATACGATGATCGAAATAAACCGGGTGGATAAAAACCGCAAGCTGTCAAAAAAGAGCAAATACACAATTCCTGTGTGAATAATGCCGGTCGATACAATCATGATCCAGTTCACCTGCGACAAATCAGAAAAAGCGCCGAAACGGACGAACGGGAGAAGAATGATGACGCCCAATCCGGTCTGCAAACAGGTGACGGCATATGGGCTGAGGCTGTTGATACCTTTCCCTGCCAGTGTCGTAAAGGCGTAAAAAAGGGCGGCCAGCACGGCCCAAATAATACCCGATCCCATCAGCTGAGAAAAGGACGTATTTCCGTTGATGCCGGAAATCAGAGCGGTGCCCAGAAAACAAATCACGATGGAACTGACGGACACAAGATGCAGTTTTTCCCGGTATAGGAGACTCCCGAGGAGAAGAACGAGAACAGGTGCCAAATGATAAACGGAAATCGCTATCGTCACTGATGTTTCCTCAAATGATTTAAATAAAAACACCCAGTTCAGCACGAGAAAAAATCCGCAGGCCAGTGTCTGCAGCACCTCACGCCGGTTCCATTGTTCGGTGCGGTACCGTCCGGAACCAAACCAGCAAACGCCCAGAAACAATGAGGCGCACAGACATCTCACAAAGACCAGTTCAATTGAAGGCACATTCGTATGTTCTGAGAAAAAGCCGATTGATCCGAAAATGACCATGGAAATGACCATTTTGATGACGGCATGTGATGTTTGTTTAGCTTGCATTGATTCGCTTCCCCCATATCATTGACTGTTTATTCAGACAAATACTAACAGCCATTTTACTTGATTCAGAGGAAGATTTCATCCTATTTTTCGAAAGACGGAGGTCTTTTCTCATGAAAAAAGCCCCGCATCAGCAGGGCCGTCTGTTTAATGAACGATCAGTACAGGGCAAGGAGACAATTGTGAGACTTTGTGGCTCACGCTTCCGAGCATCATTTCTTTAAATCCGCTGATTCCGCGGCTTCCGACGACAATCAGATTGAAATGCTGTTCTTTCGCTATGTTTAAAATTTGATGTGCAGGTTCGCCTTGAACGTACAGGCTTTCCGCGTTAACTCCGCTTTCCGCCGCTTTCTGCTTAGCGTCTTCCAGAATAGCTGCTCCTTTTTGCTCGACTTCATGTTTGATGTCTTCAATGAAGTTTTCCGGAACATAGACAATGCCGGTTAAGGCTGTTGTGGAGACAACGGCTTCACGTCCCGCATAGAGAATGGTGAGTTCCGCCTGCTGTTCTTTCGCCAGATGGATCGCTGCATCCAGAGCTTTGCTGCTCATGTCTGAACCGTCTACTGCTGCAAGAATTTTTTTAAACATATGAATCCCGCCTTTCTGCTTTTATTGTCCTCCTCTCTTTGCTGAATGTCAATCTTGCCGGCTTTCTCCTGAACATTATGTTTACAGACTTTCTCCGTTTGTGGCGATGACGTCTTTATACCAATAAAAGCTTTTCTTTTTCTTTCTTTCAAATGTGCCTTTTCCGTCATTGCCGCGGTCGACATAAATATAGCCGTAGCGCTTTTTCATTTCAGCGGTTGAGGCGCTGACGAGGTCAATCGGCCCCCACGACGTGTAGCCGATCAGGTCGACGCCGTCTTCAATCGCCTCTCTTGCTTCTATTAAATGATCACGCAGATAATCGATGCGGTATTCATCCTGAATGCTTCCGTCTTCCTCCGGCTCATCAACCGCGCCGAGCCCGTTTTCGACGATAAAGAGCGGTTTCTGATAACGGTCGTACAGCGTGTTTAAAGTGATGCGCAAGCCCTTCGGATCAATCTGCCAGCCCCATTCGGAAGATTTCAGGTACGGGTTTTGCACGCCGCCGAGGAGATTTCCCTTAGCTTGCGCCAGATCCTCCGGCGCCGTGCTGGCCGTCATCGACATGTAGTAGCTGAAGCCGATGTAATCCACCGTATGTTCTTTCAGGAGCGCCTCGTCTCCTTCCTTCATCTCGATCGTAATTCCGTTTTCTTTAAAGAAGCGCTTCATGTAGCCCGGATAGCTGCCCCTCGCCTGCACATCAGAAAAGAACAGCGTGCTCCGCTCTTTTTGCATTGCCGCATATACATCCTCCGGCTTCGGCGTCATCGGATACGTCGTCGTCGCGGCGATCATGCAGCCGATCTGAGAACCCGGGATGATCTCATGGCCGGCTTTTACCGCCAGCGCGCTCGCCACAAATTGGTGGTGGGCTGCTTGGTACATCGTGTTTTGTTTATTTTCGCCTTCCCGGAATATAAGACCGCCGCCTGTGAACGGAGCGTGAAGAACGACATTGATTTCATTGAAGGTCATCCAATATTTCACTTTGTCTTTATAACGGGTGAAAACCGTGCGGGCGTACCGTTCATAGAAATCGACCGTTTGGCGGTTTCGCCAGCCGCCGTAATTTTTCACCAGACCGAGCGGCATCTCATAGTGAGAAATCGTGACGACCGGTTCGATCTGATGTTTTCTCAATTCGTCAAAAAGACGATCGTAAAATTGCAGCCCTTCTTCGTTCGGTTCTGTTTCATCGCCGTTCGGAAAAA
The DNA here is from genome assembly GCF_053545315.1 of Bacillus sp. CIS52. Classification (NCBI taxonomy): domain Bacteria; kingdom Bacillati; phylum Bacillota; class Bacilli; order Caryophanales; family Bacillaceae; genus Bacillus; species Bacillus sp. CIS52. Next base: position 1,203,378 of record NZ_JBIUFR010000001.1, on the reverse strand, counting down.
TTCTCGTCCATGCAATGGAGATGCGGAACGCTTTAAAGCCCATCTCCGCAAACAGGGCGATATCCTCTTGATAGCGGTGATAAAAATCAATCGCGTCGTGATACAGATTCAGCGCATCGTCCGTCTCATGAAACGGAGACATAATGCCGTCCGGGGAGACATCCGCCGTAGAAAGTCCTTTGCCGCCTTCTTTATAAGCGCCTTCAATCTGATTGGCAGCCGTTGCGCCGCCCCATAAAAAACCTTCCGGAAATCTCTTCATGTTTTCTCCACCTCTTTTTCAGGATAACGCCAGAAGCGCTTCGTTCGGTTTGACCATTCCGTGTTTTTTCACGTCTGTAAATAAATATTGATCCGTATTCGTAATGATGACCGGCGTCATCATGTCAAAGCCGGCAGCCTTTATCTCTTCGATATCAAAAGTAATCAGCAGATCTCCCGGCGCGACGGCATCGCCTTCTTTGACGTGCATTTCAAAATGCCTGCCATCCAGCCGTACCGTATCAAGCCCGATATGAATGAGAATTTCGGCTCCCCGGGCACTCATAATGCCGATGGCGTGCTTTGTTTTAAATACGGCTGTCACCCTGCCTTCTACGGGAGAAACCGCCGCGCCCTCTTCAGGCAGAATCGCAAAACCTTTTCCCATCATTCCACCGGAAAACACGCTGTCGTTCACTTCGCTTAATGCTTTCACTTCGCCTTTAATCGGGCTGTGAATGATTTCTCCGCCAGCCGTCACACCCGGCGTTTCAGATGCTTCGTCCCGTTCAGATTGTACATCTTCAAACCCGATCAGCAGTGCCGCCGCCATACCCGCCGCAAACGAGATAAAAAGTCCGATCAGCGCGTAAAGAAACGTCGGCCCGATAAAGACCGGAATGCTCGGCAGACCCGCGTTTCCGCCGACAATGTAGGAAGCGACGCCCGTTACACCGTAAAAAGCTCCGCCTGCCGCGCCGCCGATTAAAGCAGCCGCGAACGGTTTTTTCAATCTCATGTTGACGCCGTACATGGCAGGTTCGGTTATGCCCATCAAAGCCGTAATGCTCGTCGTAAACGCAAGTGACTTAAAGGTTTTGTTTTTTGATTTCAAGAAAACCGCAAATGACGCGCCGGCCTGCCCCATGTTCGCCAAAAACATCGCTGGCAGAATGTAATCATGTCCGTTTTGAGAGATGTTATTGATCATGATCGGCACAAGCGCATAATGCATCCCCGTCATAATGATGAGCGAAAATGTGCCGGCCAGCAGAATCATTGCGGCAATCCCCGCATGACTGAACAAATAATTGACGCCGACAGACAGATCATTTCCGAGAATCGCGCCGAGCGGGCCGACTGTGATCAGTGTGACAGGCACGACGATCACAAGCGTAAGCATCGGAACGGCAATCAATTTCAAAGAAGAAGGAGTGATTCGGTCGATTCCCTTCTCCACATAGGACATCAGCCAGATCGCCAGCAAAATCGGAATGACTGTCGATGAATACGTGGCAGCGGTTACAGGAAGACCGATAAAGGAGATGCTTTTCCCAGACCCAAGCAAGGCCGTCAAATCCGGATGCAGAATCGCACCCGCCACAGCGGCCGCCACGTACGGATTACATCTGAATTTTCTCGCCGCGCTTACCGCTAGCAAAAGCGGCAGGAAATAAAACGCACCGTCACCGACAGCCGTAAGAATGCTGTGAGTCTGGCTCTTCTCCGACATCCAGCCGAATGTCACCGCTAACGCGACAAGTCCTTTTATCATGCCCGCCCCGGCAATGGCCGGCAGAATCGGTGTAAACACGCCGGAAATTACATCAAACACGGCGCTCAGCACGTTTTTCTTCTGCTTTGAAGTTTTGTTTGCGCTTTCACTGCTGAGCCCGCTGCTCTCCATCAAAGCCTGATACACCTTCGGCACATGATTGCCGATAATGATCTGAAATTGCTCGCCGCTGATATTTGTCCCCATCACGCCTTCCGTCTGTTCCAGCCCGTCCCGATCTGCTTTCGCATTGTCATACAGATTAAAACGAAGCCGCGTCATGCAATGGACGACACTCTGAACATTCTCCTCCCCGCCGACAAGTTGTAATATCTCTTTTGATATTTTAAGATAGTCCATGAGTATACCTCCTTAAAAATGGGGGAACTGCCGGACGAAAGGTGGCCGCCTTTCTCCGGCTTTTTTTATTATGAAATAAGCATCACCTCCAAAAAAGGGTATAAAAAAAACCTAAACTGCACAGCACACGGAGGTCTTCCCCTGTCTGACGCAATTTAGGTTTTGCCTGCGGTTTGCAGTAACAATCCTAGGTGAATGATATTGGGTTGATATGTATACTTTAGCACTGGATTTATTGGGTGTCAACGCTTACATTTAAATGTTGCTCCAACTACTATTTAATGCTTTATTTATAAAATAATTTGTCTATTTCTATTGTAATCAAAAATTTATTCCATATCCTTATAGAACAATTTAATATTAAGTTTTTCCATAAATTAGTGTGTAGTAAAGAAAATACAGTTTATAATAATAGTCCGTAGCTGTTCTAATCACTACGGACTCATAGCAATTTAAACTTTTAGTCTTCAACAACTTGTAAGAATTCAAAGTTCATTTCGTTAATCAATTCGTTCATAGCTCGAGCATTTGTAGAAGAAGCGTTAAACTTAGGATCTTCTAAATACGAATTTTTTAAAGTATCAGATATATAAGTTAGAAAGTTATCTATTCCATCTTTTTGTTTTAATCTAGATAGTGAGATACCTTCTTTAATCATTTTGTGAATAACACCAGAAAGTATCATTGCTATAGTTATCTGAAACCTATACCCTTTGCTTGAGACACCATAAATTTCTTTAGAAAAGGGGTGCTCAATCCTTTCTCCAATCATTTCAATTATTTCATTAAATGTATTAAATCTATTTATGATCTCATCATATTCCTTTTGTGATTGTTGTGGATTACATACTTCTAGTTTAGATTTATGTTTCATATACTCTTCAGCATAAACTGATGATTTTGCGTATCCTGTATTGAGTCCATTTTCAAGTATACTCATTATCACAAAAATATTTTCTTGTATTTTCTTCTTTTTCACCCTATCTGTTGTTGCATTGTAGGCCCTCTGAATCTTACTGGATACCTTTTTATCATTCATTTTTTGAGCAAATTTATTTACAAAACTATTCAATTTAGAATTATAAACAGCATGCCGTATATCCTGTGGTGTTAATGGCTTAGTACCTTTATTATATCTACTAAAAATCTCCAATTCTAATTCAAGACCAGGGAAATCAGTAAAAACGATAGAGGCAAGTTTGTGCGATAAAATTTTCTCTTTAATTTCAAATTCGCAATCACTGAATTTTTTTCCATTTAACTCTACCATTATATTTAGTCCTGAAAGTTTAAATTGATTTTCTTTAAACCTATGAAATGCTCTCAGTCGATGTTGCCCATCTACTACGTTTAAAACTTTAACTCCCTCATAACGATCATTAGCTAAAAAAACAGGTGGTATTGGTATACCAAGAAGAATTGACTCAATTAAAGAACTTTCGTCAGCAACTGATGCTCTGTAATCTCTCTGATAGTCAGGGGCAATTATAATTGAATCAGTATAATCAAGTTTGAGTTCATCATCTAGCTCTTCCTCTTTATCTAGCTTTTGAAGTTTATATCCATTTGTAATCATAGATATTATATCTTTTATAGCGATATCCTGAGGTTTATAATTTATTTTAGCTAGCAAGTTACTCACCATCCCTTACATATTCTAAAATACTCTTTTTCATTATTATATCTTTTGTAACAGATTCCAATTCTGGATAAAGTGTTGTATAACCTATTCCCATAGAATAAAGAGAGGACAGTATATCTTTTTTGCACTCTCCTTTGATCACCAATCTTCTAATTATATTTTCATCTTTCAAATCTGATAAAGGTTGGCAGTTATCTTGAAAATATACAAAAAGCCCATTTTGTGCGTTAATTCTTTCATTTAACTTTCTAGCTTTGAATGCTATCGGCCCATCAAAATTATCTAAATTTATTCTTTCACCATTAGAAATATTAATTATATCTGAACGTGATGCAAACTTATAATTCAATTCTAAAGGATTTAGAAACCATACTTCTGCATCACATTCTTCATTTTCATGAAAGGAGTTTTCAACAGCAAACATTAAAGAAACTACATGCGAATGAGTAAAATCTAACAATTTAGTTGGGATACCGTAATGTTGTGCATAAACCATCCACTCATAGTCATCTCTGATATCTATAGGTTGCTTCACATAATTGTGACAATTCACTTTAAACTCATTTAAAAAATATTGAATTGATCCTCTCGAATATTTCCTCTTTTTGTTATTATCCAACCTTAGGGCACCAGGTAACAATTCGTATTCTTTTTCCTGCCCTCTTGATAAAATAAACTCTTTAGGTAGCGCTTCTACAAATTCAGTAAATTGACTTAGCCTCTCAATAGGTTCATCTAACAATATAAATTTCCTCCTATTTTTTAACGTGTCATTTATTTTATGTTGTAGTCTAATAAACTTATCGGCTAACTTTCTTTTTTATTTAGTTGAATATTACGTATCTGTAAAGGTTTAACTATATAAAAAACAAATCTCTTCTTCAGATAATAATAAAGAAGAGATTCGTTCCTTAGAGATTTATATCATATATTAAACTTTAATTGGTTCACTCCACTCCCAATCAGCCTCCCCTCCCCATCACTGCTCAGCACACTAAACGTCACGACTTCCTTCTCCCTCTCTGAACCCCACTCTTTCAGGAAGGCGCGTCATAATTTGTTCCGTTCAGGTTGATTCGGGCTTTGCTGCTGCCGGTTATTGTTCAGGTTCTGGTCATTTCCCCGGAAATGGTGCCGTTGGAGTTAAGCCGGATGGTTTTGGGGGTTTTGATGGCGGCTGTGATGGCTTTTCCGTGTTGGATGAGTTTGCAGGTTCCGGCCGCGGCGGCTGCCGATATGTGTATCCGGTTCTCCTGCGCAGCGGTACGGCGCTGCAGCCGGATTTGCCGGCATCGTGGTGCTGTTATTTCGAAAGCATGATGTAAAAAACAGCGGTCGCCTCACGGATCTGACGTTCCGTACGCCGTTATATCCTCTCGTTTCGATCGCTTTCGTGACATTCATTTGGATAAAACTATGCCATAAAAAAAGGCACATACTGATGGGTATGTGCCTTTCTTTCTTATTCCGTAATCAGCGTATGAATCAGCTTCGGTGCTTCCGCTTTTTCTGAGATGCGGATGTTGTTATAGACTTTGGCGGTTACGTCGTCAACGTTTTCGCGGTTGGCGTAAAGGGTGACGAGCGGCTCTCCTTTTTCGACTTTGTCACCGACTTTTTTACGGAGCATGATGCCGACGGCAAGGTCGATTTCGTCCTCTTTTGTCGCACGTCCCGCGCCTAACAGCATCGCTGCGACGCCGATTTCGTCAGCGATGATTTCTGAAACGACACCCGCTTCTTTTGCCGGGACGTCAATTTTGTACGCCGCCTGCGGAAGTTTGGACGGTTCGTCAACGACGGAAGCATCTCCTCCCTGATTGCTCAGGAACTCTTTGAATTTTTCAAGCGCTTTGCCGTTTTTCATGACTTCCTGCAGCTTCGTTCTCGCTTCTTCCAATGTCTCGGCTTTTTTCGCCAATACGACCATTTGGCTGCCGAGCGTGAGGACGAGTTCATTTAAGTCTTCAGGGCCTTCCCCTCTTAACGTATCAATGGCTTCTTGAACCTCCAGTGCATTCCCGATCGCAAAACCGAGCGGCTGTGACATGTCAGAAATCACGGCCATCGTCTGGCGGCCGACGTTGTTTCCGATGCGGACCATTGCTTTGGCGAGGTTCACAGCGTCTTCATCCGTTTTCATAAACGCGCCGGCGCCCGTTTTGACGTCAAGCACGATCGCATCTGCTCCGGCGGCGATTTTTTTACTCATAATAGAGCTTGCGATCAGCGGGATGGAGTTTACCGTACCCGTTACATCACGCAGCGCATACAGCTTTTTATCGGCAGGCGTCAAGTTGCCGCTTTGTCCGATGACGGCTACTTTGTCGCGGTTCACAAGCTTGATGAATTCATCTTTTGACAATTCCACGTGGAAGCCTTCGATCGCTTCCAGTTTATCAATGGTTCCCCCCGTATGGCCGAGGCCGCGTCCGGACATTTTAGCAACGGGAACGCCGAGCGCCGCGACGAGCGGTGCGAGTACGAGAGTCGTCGTATCGCCGACCCCGCCCGTAGAGTGCTTGTCGACCTTGATGCCTTCGATAGCGGAGAGATCAATCGTTTCCCCTGAATTGACCATCGCCATTGTCAGATCGGCGCGCTCCCGATCTGTCATATCTTGAAAGTAAATCGCCATGGCAAGGGCGCTCGCCTGGTAATCAGGGATGCTTCCGTCCGTATATCCTTTTACGAAAAATTGAATTTCTTCTGTTGTCAGTTCTTTTCCGTTTTGTTTTTTTACAATAAGATCTACCATTCTCATGATCTATCACCTGTCCTTCAATTATGTTCAGTGAATCAATCCCACGATCGCCGCTGTCAGGAAGCTGACGAGCGTTGCGCCGTACAGCAGCTTCAGCCCGAACCGCGCGACGACGTTTCCTTGCTTTTCATGCAGTCCTTTCACCGCACCCGTAATGATACCGATAGAGGAGAAATTCGCAAATGAGACAAGGAATACCGATACCACTGCCTGAGTATGCGCGCTGAAATGGAAATCGCCGGATGAGAGCGTCTGCATCGCCACAAATTCATTCGATACCATTTTCGTCGCCATAATGCTTCCCGCGCTCACCGCTTCATTCCACGGAATACCGGTTAAAAACGCAAACGGCGCGAAGACATAGCCGAGCAGCGCCTGGAATGTAATGCCGAAGACCGCGTTAAAAACGCCGTTGACCAGGGCAATGAGTGCGACAAATCCGATCAGCATCGCCGCTACGACAACGGCGACTCTGAATCCATCCATTATATACTCACCGAGCACTTCAAAAAAGGATTGCTTTTCTTCTTCAGGAACGACGATCAAATCCTCTTCTTTGCTGACGGTGTACGGGTTGATGATAGAAGCGATGATAAATCCGCCGAATAAGTTCAGCACAAGCGCCGTCACGACGTATTCCGGCTTCAGCATCATCATGTAAGAACCGACGATCGACATTGAGACCGTCGACATAGCAGATGCGCAAAGCGTGTATAAGCGCTGTTCAGTAAGATAGCCGAGCTGTTTTTTCAAGCTGATAAACACTTCTGATTGCCCTAAAATTGCGGAGGCGACAGCGTTGTAAGATTCGATTTTCCCCATTCCGTTCACCTTGCTTAACGCAAGACCGATATACTTCGTGATGAGGGGGAGGACCTTCCAATGCTGCAGAATTCCGATTAAAGCGGATATAAAGACGATCGGCAGAAGCACGCTCATGAAGAACGTCGTCTGTTTCGCATTCACAAGTCCGCCGAATACAAAGTTAATCCCTTCTGATGCATATTCCAGCAAATAGTTAAACCCTTTTGCAAAACCGCCGACAAGAAAATTCCCGATACCGGTGTTGAGGAGAATATAACCGAGAACCAGCTGCAGTACGAGCATGACGGCGATCGGCCGTATTCTGATTCTTTTTTTGCCATTGCTGGCGAGCCAGGCAAGACCTAAAAACACAATGATACCAATAATTCCGATGAGATACTTCATATGTGTTCTCCTTTTATTTGTATTCGCTTACAATTTTTTATGCATCAACAAAGAAAGAGGATGGCGGAAGCTTTCAGCTTCCGCACTGCTGATTAATAGTCGCTGCTGCCGCTGTCTCCGCCGCTCACGATAGAGACGCCCGCACTTGCGCCGATCCGGCTCGCGCCCGCTGCAATCATGCTGTCAACATCAGCTTTTGTTCTGATGCCGCCTGATGCTTTGACCCCGATGTCCGGTCCGACTGTTTTTCTCATGAGAGCAATGTCTTCAGCCGTTGCCCCGCCTGTCGAAAAACCGGTAGACGTTTTGACGAAATTGGCGCCTGCGGATACCGCCAAACGGCACGCGCGCTCTTTTTCTTCATCTGTCAAAAGACATGTTTCGATGATCACTTTGACGAGCGCTTTTTTATCAGCTGCTTCAACTACCGCGCGGATATCAGCCTCAACAGCCTCATCATCACCGTCTTTTAATGCGCCGATATTGATGACCATGTCAACCTCAGTGGCTCCTTTTGAGATAGCATCCTTCGTTTCAAATGCTTTTGTTTCCGATGTCGTTGCGCCGAGAGGGAATCCGATAACGGTGCAAACGTCAACTCCCGTGCCCTTCAGCTCCTCCGCTGCGAGTTTGACCCAAGTCGGGTTCACACAAACGGATGCGAATTTATACTCTTTTGCTTCTTTTATCAGTTGTAAAATATCTGCTTTTTGTGTATGCGGTTTCAAAGCAGTATGGTCTATTTGACTTGCAATTGACATTGTATGCACTTCCTTTTTCCTAGGATACGTTTAGAATAACCGAATTTTGAACATATGTAAATTGGTTATTGAAATTATGTTCAAGAATTGTCACAATTCTTGAATGAGTTTTTTGGCCGTGTGCTGATCGGTAATCAAAACGTTAGCGTATTTTCCTGTCAGGGCCCCGTGAATGGCCTTGCATTTTCTGCTGCCGCCCGCCACCAAAATCGAACGTTCTTTCATTTTCAAGTCGCTGAGCTCGACTCCGATCGTCCGGCCGTTAATGTTGCTGCTGCAGATCCTGCCTTCCTCGTCAAAAAACCGCGAACAAATATCGCCGACTCCGCGCGCTTTCAGCAATTGTTTCTCTTCTTCCCGGAAATAGCCGAGTCTGAAAAGCAGCGCCTCATCCCGGACGGTTCCGACTGTAAACAGGGCGATATTGGCTTGTCTGCCCATTTCAATGATCCGCTTAATATGTCTGTCCCGCTCGACCATCTGTTTCACATCGGCGCTGTCAAATATAACCGGCAGCGGCAAATACCTCGGCATGGTCTGAAATGCTTCGGCGAACAGCTGAATCGTTTCTGATGAATACGTATTGACATTGGAATGACTGATGCCGCCTTTGAGCTGTACGACTTCAACGCTCTTTACCTGCTTCGGCTCCATGCGGCTTGCGATCTGGTACATCGTCGTCCCCCAGCTTACGCCGAGTATATCGCCGTCCTTTACGGTTTTATGCATATAGTCTGCGCCATAACGGCTTAAGTAATGTGTAATGGCCTGGTAATCGTCACTTGGAGAAAAGACGACGTGCGCCTCAAGCAGCCCGTATTTTTCTTCCAGCTTCGCGCCGAGCTCGTCCAGATCCTCAAACGGGTCCATGACGCGAATTTGGACATATCCTTTTTCCTTTGCGTACTGAAGCAGCCTCGAAACGGTGGGGCGTGACAGATTAAGCCGTTCGGCGATCTGCTGCTGGCTGTAATCTGATTGATAATATAATTTTGCCGCTTCTATGCTGAGCTGCTGTTTTTCACGATCCATATAGCGCCTCCCCTCTCCGCTTATCATATCACCAAAACACGCGGTAAAAAAGCACCCTCTGATGGGGTGCCTATTTTTTCAGCACAAGCTCCTGAATCGCATGCGCTACGCCGTGTTCGTTGTTTGATTTTGTTTCAAAATTTGCAATTTCCCTTACTTCCGGGATGGCATTGGCCATAGCGACACCGCAGCCGGCCCACTGAATCATAGACATGTCATTGCCGTTATCGCCGATTGCCATGACGTCTTTTTGTTCAATTCCGAGTTTTTCAGCCAGCAGCTTGACTGCGTTTCCTTTACTGACTTTCGGGTGAAGAATCTCATGAAAGAACGGCGCGCTTTTGACCATTGTGTATGTTTCCGTGAATGATTCCGGAATAGAAGCGATCGTTTTCTCCAGCTTGTCCGGATCGTCGATGAACATGACTTTCGGAATCAGAATATCCTTCGGCACCTCATCAATCGTGCGGAAATGAAGCGGCACTTTCGTGATATATGATTCGTAAACCGTGTATTCACTGATATCCCGGTTTGGCGTGTACAGATTAGCTGTGTCAAAGTAATGCATCGGAGTGTCCAGCTGTAAGCTCAGCTCGTAAAGGGACTTCAAATCCTCATAACCTAATGACTGCTCGGCCACGATACCGTTTGTATACGTATTTTGGACGAGGGCGCCGTTATAAGCAATCACAAAGTCGCCTTCCTCCTGTAAGTTCAGCTCTTCCAAATACCGCCGCACGCCGCCGATCGGCCGGCCCGTGCACAGGACGATATTGACCCCTTCCGCTTTAGCGGCATCAAGCGCCCCGCGGACTTCAGCCGTCACTTCATGATGATCGTTTAATAGTGTTCCGTCCATATCTATTGCGATTAACTTGTACATCCTGCATCTCCTTTGTATCCTTTTCGTCTTATGCTTTCATCATATCGTTTTTTTGTTTCAAAGAAAAATTAAACGGACGGATTTCTCCGCCTTCTCTGCTTATACCGGATCTGTCTCCGGTTACGGGGCCGTCTTGTCCTCTTATCGGTTTGTTCTGCGCCGTTATCTGTTTTCTGCTTCAAGAGCATCAGTCCGGCCGCAAAGAAAGGGACGGCCGCTATGTCCAGAAGGGCAAGCTTTATTCCCATCGCTGCGGGAAAGTATGCCCATAATGAACGGCTGTTCCGCCTGATCATGATGTAAGAAACGATTTCTAACAGAATAAACAGGGCGTTCACCCATAGGTAAATGAGCAGCGCCGCAAACAGAAACAGCAGGAGCGTATTCCGCAGCGTGCCGGAAAACAGAAGAGCGCGCATCATATCAAAGAATGAAAAAGACTGCATGCTGCCGTTTACGACATTGGGATTATAAATGGTAAAACGCCCGAACTGATCTAAAAGCATAAAAAATAACCATACCAGTGAAAACCATTGAATGATATGTACGATGACACCCGTCAAAACGAGTCTGTCGGCAGCCTTATTTCTCATGTGCATCCTCCCCGCCTGTTTTTATTCTTGTCATTGTTTTTGTTTCTCCGTATATCTTCCAAATGAGCGTATCGTTTTTTCCTCTTTTCAACGTGCTTTTGACGGGATGCGGATGTCCGAGGTATTCAATCTCGATCGTTCCGTCCGTGTTTTGTGAGATCACCTTGTAAGCATCCGAGGGCATAGGAACCTCGCCGCGGCCTTTAATGACCTGCTTTGTCAGCACGCTGTCTTTCGTAAACGTGACGGTTTCAGATCTGACTCCGTCCATCGGGCCCGGCTTCAGCCCCACATCCCATGTCCCGTAATAAAAAGGGGTCTCGTCCGCTTTCTTTTGCGAGCAGCCTGTTATCATGACGCATCCGAAAACAAGAACCATCATGATGAAAATCCGTATGTCCCGCAACATGATCACCTTCCTTTGCAGCTTTTTTTACGCCTGTAAGTTAGGCGGATGCCGTGGCACTGTGCGATTGACTACATAGTGTATAAAGACTTCACTAGATAAGGAGAATGATGAATGAACCCATATCAGTACTACACCCCGCCTGCCTATTTCCCTCAGCAGCAGGAATACGAAGTGAACCGCGTTGAGTATGAGCCGTATCAGCAGGAAAGCTATTATGCGCCCTACCAGTCCGAAGAGCGGCAGCCGACAGGTTTAGAACGGAGAGTTGCCCAGCTTGAAAGACAAAATGCCGAGCAAACGAGAGAGCTTACCCGCCTCTCACAAGAAGACCAGCGCCAAAACCGGGAAATCACGCGGATGAATGAGCAGATCAGACGGCTGAGCCAGTCCATTGAAATCCATACCCGCCGCTTAAACCGTTTGAATCAGCGCCTGCGTGCAGTCGAAAACAGACTCAATATCCCTTTTCACGCTACAGAAGGCGGCTTCTGAGAAAAAGGGCCGGAATACAAAGCTCGACAGGCCATTCCCGAGCCTTGTATTCCGCTCTGTACATAACAGGTAAATATTTGAATGCCATTCTCGCATGAATGCCTCACATTTTCTTTCACATGATAAATATGTAAAATCAATCACTCCAGGAGGTTTTCATGATGTACCAAAACCAATACAGCGGAAATCAGCTGCAGCAATGCCGCCAAACCGCACAGCAGCTTATTCAGCAGACACAGCAAAGCAGCCAGCAGTACAAGCAAATGCTCCAGCAGGAACAGCAAAACATTCAAATGCTTCAGCAGATGCTGAACCATGAGCAGCATGCCGTTCATACCATTCAGCAAGCGCTTCAGGGTCATGAAATGGCCATCCAAAAATGTCAGCAAATCGTGAATGTGTGCAACCAGCTGCAGCAGGAAGTAAGCGGACACATGACTTCACCGATGACAAACGCTAACGTTTCATCATTCCCGCAAACCCAGCATCACACACCGTTCCAGCAGCATTCATACCAGCAATAGCCCGATCACGCAAATGACAAAGCACAAGGATACCGGCTTTGTCATTTGTCTTTATCTCTGTTTTGTCAGGTCAATGCGATGAGCGGGTTTTCCGCCGAATTTTTCCTCCGCCTCGTGCCTAACCGCTTCATACGCTCTCGCTTCGACATTTTGTTTAAACACATCAAGCTGTATCAAATAAGCCGCCCGCACCTTCAGCCCGTGGATGATGGCGATGACCCATAGAGGCAGCACGATATACACGCCGGGTGTGCTCGGCAGCACAAAAGCAATTGCTAAAATAATAAAATAGATAAGTCCGTATTTCAGCCATTTTTTGTTCTTGGCCCGGTAGCCGATATAGAAAAAGGCCAAGAAAGCGGTGAGCGCAAACGGCGCAAAAGTCAGCAGCAGCCACCAGCTGTGCAGCACTTCCCACCAAGTTCCTCTTTTCGTAATCAACATTCATTCCTCCTCCTTTACTACTATAACATGGATAATCAAGAAAGGATTTCTATAAAAACATAGACGGAGTACGGTCTTCCTGCTATATTAATAATGATAATCATTATCACTAAAATAGGGGGATCATGATGAAGAAAAGATCATGGCTGATCGGCCTGGCACTTCTGCTTGTTTTCGCCTTAAGCGCTTGCAGCGGCGCGAAGGAAAACAGCGGCTCCGCATCAGGCAAAGGAAAAACAGACATGCGTACATATCAATCAACAAAAGGAAAAATTGACATACCCGCACATCCGAAGCGGATCGTCACTGACTTTTATGCGGGTGAGCTGCTGTCCGTTGACGCAAATGTCGTCGGAGCGGGCTCATGGGCTTTCAAAAATCCATTTATCCAAAAACAGCTGAAAAACACCACGGACATCGGCAATCCCGTCAATGTGGAGAAAGTGATGCAGCTGAAGCCTGATTTAATCGTGCTGATGAAGGATGACCAATACGAAAAACTTTCGAAAATCGCGCCGACGATTGTCATTCCTTTTAACACCGCAAAAAATACGAAAGATACGGTCAGCCTGTTCGGCGATATTGCCGGGGCGAAGGATAAAGCCAAAAGCTTTATGGCAGACTTCAACAAAAAAGCCGAAGCCGATCAAAAGCGCCTCAAACGTGTGATCGGCAAAGACGAGACAGTCGGCCTTTATGAAACGACGGATAAAGGCGAGATCTGGATTTTCAATGACAATTCCGGCCGCGGCGGCCAAGCCGTTTATAACGCACTCGGATTAAAAGCGCCGGCCAATATTGAAAAAGACATCATGAAAACGGGCGCCATGAAACAGGTTTCCCAAGAGGTCATCCCTCAATATGCGGCTGATTATATGTTCATCACTGATTACAATCCGAATGGAGAAAGCAAAACATTTGAGCGTCTGAAAGATTCATCCGTTTGGAAAAATCTCGACGCCGTAAAGAACAATCGTGTCTTTATCAACGACTTCAACACCTTCTATCCGTATGACCCGATTGCCGTCAGCAAACAGATGGATATCATCACCGACATGCTGATCAAACGGGCTGAAGAAAATAAAAAATAAGAAAACGGCACAGTCTGACGCTGTGCCGTTTTGTATGATTACTTTAATTTCGACTGTACGGAGTCCGGCATATCTTTAAACCTGACTTCTTCCCAGGTCTCGACATACTTTCCTTTCGCCTTCACCTTCAAATAGGCATTCTTCCGGAGGTCTTTCCCGGCGAAAAAGGTCACTTCTTCTTTTTTTCCGGATGCGTTGTATCCGTCTAATGTATATTCAGTACCGCCCGGGCTAAGATGTTTGCCATCTCGGTCAATCTGTACATAAACATCTTGCTGGTGAATAAACGGATTAAATCTGTCTGTAACATCGTTATGAAAAAAGAGAAGCCCGCATATGACGGCAGCGGCCGCCAAGACGGCCAGGATTGCCAATGCTTTTTTCATCTTTATACTCCCCTTACTTGTTCAGTTTTTTCAAATAGCTTGACCGCACCGCGAGGAAGAACAGAAGCTGAAAAATGAAAAATCCTCCGATGGTCAGACTGAGCGGCCCCGCTACATCGGAATAGCCTTCCACAGCCAATGTTCTCAAGGCAAACAGCGTATGCATGACGGCAATGACAAATGGAAAGAAGAAGAGAATCGCCAATTGTATCGTCACGCTTTGTGACATTTCACGCTCACTCAGACCGATTTTGGCCAGTGAACGATAGCGCTCCCGATCGTCATCTAAATCGGTGAACAGCCTGAAATATAAGAAACTCGCTGCCGCGACAAAGAAGACGATCGCGATAAACAGGCCGATGAATAAACTCAAGCTCGGCAGCTGCACCGTATCATAGTAGGTGCCCGCTTTTGCCATAAAATCAGAATGCACGTCGATATAGTTGCCGTAAATCTCATTTTTCAAGGATTGGCTGATCCCAAGACTGTCTTTCCAATGATCGTAGCTGTAGCCGTATAATGACGCTTTATCACCGAGTGATCTCAGCTGATCAAAGGTTTGATCGTTCACCGCGATGATGGCATTCAATGAAATCAGCGGTTTTTCGACTTCTTTTACCGACAGTTTTTGGCCGGACGGCTTGCCTTTTTGGTTCAGCAGCTTCAGCTGATCCGGCGCTTCGTTTTTGAAATTGCGGTCATACGTGCCCGGGAAATAGACGGCCTCACCATGTTTCAGGCCATTCAGCTTAACATGGAAGTACTTCGCCGCCTCCGATTCGCTGATCATGTAAACAGGCGGAACAGTATCCCCTTCCTGATAGCGGACATAGGAAACATCTATTTTGTCTTTCTTATACGTAAAGCCGTGTGTTTTCAATTCATGGTCAATATCTTTCAAATGAGTCTTTTCCTTTGGATTGCTGCTGAAAGATACATACTCCATCTCATAAGCGGACTCTTCCGCCCCGACGGTCGCTTTGTACATCGCGAGCACGCCCGTCGCCGTAAAGGCTACCGCGGAAATAATGCTGACGATAAAGAACAGTCGGGCGTTGTCTTTTAAACGATAGACAAGATCAGAAACCCAAATGACATTTTTCCCGCGCAGATAAAAGGTTTTCCACTTCTTCAGCGCGCGCAGAATCCAGATGCTGCTTTGGCTGAAAAAGAAATACGTGCCGATGACGGTGAGCAGTAAAATGATGAACGGTTCAGTCCCGTGGACATTGCCTTTCAGAACCATGCCGTACCCGCCGCACAGGCAGGCGATGCCGAATAAGGACAGAAGCACGGACGGCTTCGGCTCCGGCTTGATCTTGTCAGTGCCCTTTATTAATTTGATTACCGTATTTGATCTGACAAAAAGGATCGTGAACTGCGATAAAAGGAAAAATAAGAGCAGAAATCCGCCGGCCGTCATGCCGAGCGCTTTCCAAGGCATATACAGAGGCAGCGCGTCCATTTCTAAAATATAAGCGCCGACCGTAAAGAACGTTTTCGAAAAAATGAAGCCTCCGATAATCCCGGCTGCGATCGACATGACGCCGATGATCATGTTTTCCGCCGTAATGAGCTTTCTCAGCTGCCCCGGCGTGATGCCCTGCATCAGCAGGATGCCGAATTCTTTATTTCTCGATTTCAAAAAGGCATTAACCGAATACAGAACAAATAAGAAAGAAAAAACAAAGATCATCCATTCCGCTGCGGTTAATCCTTTTCTGGCGATGTTATTCAGGTAGCCTTCCTTTAATGCCGGATGAAACAGGAACATCGCAAAGGTAAAGAAAATCAACACGGAAAAGGCGCTGCTCAAGAAGAATGCAAGATAGGCCCTTTTGTTTCTCGTGACGTTTTTATAAGCGAACTGAAGAAAGGTCATTTGCATTTCCCCCCAGCATAGACAGCACATCAAGAATCTGCTCATAAAAGACTTGGCGGTTTTCCCCGCGGTAAATCTCATTAAACAGTTCGCCGTCTTTTATAAAGATGACGCGGCGGCAGTAGCTTGCCGCAACCGGATCATGGGTCACCATCAAAGCCGTAACATGATCCTCCTGATTCAGGCTCTGCATCGTTTCCATGACGTCTTTTGACGCTTTGGAATCAAGGTTTCCCGTCGGTTCATCGGCGAGAATGAGTGACGGCTTATGAATGACCGCTCTTGCGATGGCGGCCCGCTGGCGCTGTCCGCCGGATACTTCAAACGTCCGTTTGTTGAGCAGGTCTTCGATTCCGAGCTTTTTCGCGATGCCGTGCAGTTTTTCTTCCATGACAGACGGCGCTTCTTTTTCAAGCGTTAACGGCAGCATGATATTTTCACCGATCGTCAGCGTATCCAGAAGGTTGAAATCCTGAAATACAAATCCGAGCTGCTTGCGGCGGAAATGAGCGAGCTTTGTCCGCTTCAGACGGTGCGGATTTTCTCCGTGAATCAGGATATCGCCTGAATCCGGACGGTCAATCGTTGAAATGATATTCAAAAGCGTTGTCTTTCCGGAGCCGGACGGTCCCATCACCGCCGTGAACCCGCCTTCTTCTATTGAAAATGAAATTTGTTTTAAGGCTTGATAGGATACTTGTCCCTTATAGGTTTTATTTATCTGTTTGACTTCAAGCATATTCGCCATGAGAATCCTCCTTATGGTTTTATTCTTGTTGATCAGGGCTGCTTTCATGTAGTGCCGGGGCGTTCAGCATAAAAAATCCCCTTGACATGAATCCATGTTATCAAGGGGAAAAAGAATGAGCTATGTTGTTTTCTTAACGCAGTCTTACATTTTTGTAAGAAATGAAAATCGAACCGATGTCCCTTCACCGGGGGACGAACTGATGTCCGCCGTATGATTGAGCTTGCCCGTAATTTCTTTGACGAGATGGAGACCGATTCCTGTAGACTCTTGGAAACGCCGCCCATTTTCGCCGGTGAAATAAGGATCAAACACCCGCTTGATGTCCTGCGAGGGAATGCCGACACCGTAATCTTTGACTTCAAGCACCGTCCTGTCTTCATCGCGGAAGACATTCAGCTCCAGTCTGTCACTCTTGCCTGCCGAATACTTGACCGCATTTGTGACCACTTGGCCGATCGCAAATTTGAGCCATTTGGCATCGGTGTAAATCTGATGATCATCGCGAATGTCTATTTTCGGATAGACGCGGTATTGAATAAAAAACCGTTTATAGCTTTGAATGACCGATTGGAGCAGCTCTGATAAGGAAACCGCTTCGACTTTAAAATCCCGCTCAAACAGGTCGAGCCGTGATGAATAAAGGAGCGTCTCCAGCCCGAATTCAATCTGCCGGACCTCTTTTTTGATTTGTTCAAAGACGGGCTCATCCTCTTCCTGAATGATTAAATTAATGACCGACAGCGGCGTCTTTACTTGGTGCACCCATTGATTCATATACGTCACCCGCGCGTCGAGCTTGGCTTCGGTCTCATGGAGCTTCTGGTGCTGCAGCCGGATCAGCTCCATCTGCTTTTCATACAGCTCTGAACAAAACACTGAAGAACCGAGATACGGGATGTCCGTCCCTTCCTGGTCCGAGCTGAGCCAATGATACACGCCGCGGTCTTTGTACCAGCGATAGGCCAGGTACCCTGCCAAAATAAGAAGCTGCACGCCCAATATGTAAAACAGGTGGGAAAAAGAATGAAGACCCGCAAACCAGTAATAAAAGAAGACAAACAGCCCTTGAAGAAGAAAAAGCAGAATCAGCACGGCATGAGACCGGAGAAACAGCTTCATGACAGCGCCCTCAGCTGGTAGCCTTCGCCCCGCACCGATTCAATGGAAACAGGCGCATTCAGCTCCCGCAGTTTTTTTCTGAGCCGCGTGATATACACGTTAAGTGTATTGTCATCGACGAAAATGTCGGTGTCCCACGTTTTTTCCATGAGCCGGTCTCTCCCCGTCACCTTTTCTCCCCGCTCCAGCAGCACCTCCAAAAGCTTGCTTTCTTTTTTAGAAAGCTCGCTTTTTTCGTCTTGAAAGCGCAGTTCAAACCGTTCGACAAAGAGCTGCACACCGGCATATTCAACCACTTTCTCTCCCTGCTTGGCGGCGTACTCTCCGTATGCCCTGCGGATCTGGCTTTTGATTTTCGCGAGCACAATATCGTAGGAAAACGGCTTTTCGATATAATCGTCTCCGCCGTTTTCAATCGCCATCACCTGATCCATTTCCCCGCTTCTGGCTGAGATGAAAATGATCGGGCTTGTGGAATGCTGGCGGATCTGTCGGCACCAATAATAGCCGTCATAGGACGGCAGGTTGATATCAAGCAGCACCACATCAGGTTTTTCCCGCAAAAAAACATCAAGAACAGCTGTAAAATCATCAGCGGCTACGGTTTGATAGCCGTACTTTTCAAGGTAATTCCGCAATAGTCCGCGAATGTCTTCACTGTCTTCTACTATCATGATTTTATTCATGCAACCATCCTCCAAAAGGATACGGCTTTTCGGAGCCATCATTATTTGATGCCCCCATCATAATGCTTTCAGCGGTTCCCTGCAACAAGAGAAAGCGGGCCTTTATAAAGACCCGCTTCACCCTAATTGACATTGTTATAATTAGATGCCAAGCCCGGAAAGGTAATTTTAAATCTTGTGCCCATTCCCGGCTGACTGTATATATCAATATTTCCCCCATGTGCCTTAATAATTTGTTTAGCAATAGCCATTCCTAATCCAGTCCCGGAGTTATTAGATGATGCGCTTATACCTCTGAAATACCGATCAAATAAACATTCAACCGTCTCTTCATCCATTCCTATCCCATCGTCCTCTATTATAATTTGTATTTCATTGTCATGTAACACGTCCTGGTATAAGATGACCTTTATTTTAGTGCCCGGAGGATTATGTTTAATACAATTAGCAATCAAGTTTTCAACTGCACGCTTTAGGTACCTTTCATCCATATTAAAAAGTATCTTATTGTGACTGGATTCTAAAGCGAATCTCTTATTCTCTGACTCCGGTAACAACTTCATTTTTTCTAAAGTGTTATTCATTACTTTCACTACGTTTTTTTCTTCAAGATGGATTGGAAGCGACTCATTTTTCAATTGAAAAGTTAAGTTGAAATCTTCAATCAGCTTTTCCATATATTCGACACGTTCTTCCATTATTAAGGAAAAATCTCGCACTTGCTGATTTTCCCACTCATATTCATTTGAAGATAAAAGGACAGTATACCCCTTAATAACCGAAAGAGGAGTTTTTAAATCATGTGAGACACCAGCCATCCACTCTTCTCGTGTCTTTTCTAATAATTCTCTCTCAGTCTTATTCTTTTGAAGCGTTGAGGTAAGTTCAGACAAAGCCTGCATTAATTCTTGATAGGTCTTATATCCAGATCTATTATGTCTATGTTTGCTTGAATGAAACTTCCAGTCATAAGGTTCTTCATATTTTTCTTTAGACAAATTCTCAATCCAAGATACAATAAACAGCAGGGGCGCACCTAGTTTTTTTCCATAAAATATGGCAATTACAATCCCTGCAATCATAATAGCAACAATCCACAAGTTATTCACCCAATAGAAAAAAGGGTTATTTTTTTCCATCGGCTTTCCCAATACCCATGTTAAATCCTGATTGTTTTTCGTTTCGTACCACGTAGATAATTGATAACCTTTTTTGGCAGGATACATGTAATCTGATATTAACTCTCCAAGAATATAATGCTTAGGTATATTTTTAGGTTTATTAAAAGAAAAAACCTCATCTCCTTGTTCATCTAAAATTTGAATCCACATCCGGTTCTCTAATAAATCTTCTTTTGCTTTCGTATTAATTGAAAAGTGTTTATCTGCAACAATTGTTTGGCCAACAATTTTTTTTAAGGATAAGTGTGGAGTTTCCGTTTTATTCTGACCCAAGACGAGACTGAAAAAAATGATACTCCCCACAATGAGCAGACCCCAAATAAACATGAGTAAAAAAAGTCGCGATACGAAGTAAAATGCTATCCTATTTCTCAGCTTCAAAATAAATCCTCATTTATAGGCTCTACTTCAAATATATAACCCTGCCCCCGAACTGTTTTAATCCATCTTGGTCTGCTCGGATCTTCCTCTAATTTTTCACGTAATCGTCTTACATGCACCATTACAGTACTATCTCCGCCATAAAACTCTCCCCACACATCTTTATAAATTTGGTGTTTACTTAAAATTTGATTGGGATGTTCACAAAAATAAATCAGAAGTTTCATTTCCTGAGCAGGGCAATCAACTCTTGTCCCGTTAACAACAAGTCTTCCCGTATTGGGATCTATTTTAAAATATTCATAATCGTATACCTGTTTTAGAGGATAAGAAGAAGAGAGTTGAGTCGTTCTCTTTAATTGGGCTTTTACACGAGCTACAATTTCCAGTGGATTAAATGGTTTAGTAATATAGTCATCTCCCCCAAAACTAAATCCCTGCAATTTATCTAAATCTGTTGTTTTTGCCGTTAAGAAGAGTATCGGCACATTTGTATGGGAGCGTATTTTGCTGCACAAGGTGAAGCCATCAGTGTCCGGAAGCATGACATCTAATAAAATAATATTCGGAAGTTCCTGATCGATTTTCAGAAGGGTTTCGCTCCCTGTCATAGCTGTGGAAATATTGCTGAAACCTTCCTTTTCAAAGCAAGTTATTAATAAGTTTAAGATATGTTCGTCATCATCCACCATGAGGATTTTGTTCTCTTCTAACGTCATAAATTACCCTCCCTTTTTTCTTATTTTAAATGAACTCGAATACATAAGAGTTGGAAAAGGGAAGAATTTAGCTTTCGTTTAGGTTTCAGAATATTCAATCAAATAGTGTTTACAATATGCAGTCAATAAACCATGGATGTCGTTAAGTGAATGTTTAGGAAGAGTTTCGTTTGTGTTTAAAGAACATCGCTTATGATAAAAGTGAGGTGAGAGACAAATGAATGATCAAATAGTGGTAACACACGATCTAACTAAAAAGTATAAAAAGCATACTTCAGTTGATGGATTAAACTTAAGGATTAGACGCGGCGAAATTTATGGTTTTCTTGGACCGAATGGTGCTGGTAAAACAACAACCATCCGAATGTTATTAGGTTTAATTAAACCAACAAAAGGAAACATCGAAATTTTTGGCCAAAACCTAAACAAGAATCGTTTGCAGATATTACAAAGAATCGGGTCACTGGTAGAATCTCCAACTTATTATGGTAATTTAACCGGTTACGAAAACTTAGAAGCTGTTAGGAGGTTACGAGGACTTCCGGAACAACGGGTCAATGAAGTATTGGAAACTGTAAGGTTATCTAAAGTAGCAAATCGACTGACTAAGGAGTATTCCCTTGGAATGAAACAACGTTTGGGAATTGCAGTTGCCCTGTTAAGCAGTCCTGATTTATTAATTCTGGATGAACCGACAAATGGTTTAGATCCATCTGGTATTCAAGAAATAAGAGAGTTAATCAAAGAATTGCCTAAATCAGGAATGAGTGTCATTGTATCCAGCCACTTGTTGAGTGAAATAGATCAAATGGCTACTCAAGTGGGGATTATAAACAATGGAAGGATGATTTTTCAGGACTCAATTGCAAGTTTACATCAAAAACGAAAACCACTATTAAAAGTCGGTGTTAGTGACGTAATCGAAGCAAAAACAATATTAAACAGGAAAGGATTAAAGGTTGATTTACAAAAAAATTATTTGTGGCTGTCTCAAACAGAACCGGAGTTTGTTTCAGAAATCAATTCCATACTTCTTCATTCAGGGCTGTCTGTATTTCGACTTGAAGAAAAGACACGATCGCTTGAAGATATTTTTTTAGAATTAACTGGTACAGAGGGAAGTCTATGAAAAAGTTATTATGGGCAGATCAATTAAAACTGAAACGTTCGTCGTTATTGATTGTCGTCTTGTTGGTTCCCTTACTCATTATAGCATATGAGTTGGTAAATCTTACTTATCGATCTGAATACGTGGAAAAACAAGCTGAAATGTTCCATGCTGGATCAATGTGGATGTATTTACTGTATGATAATAGTTTGTTATTTGGTCTGGGTTTTCCATTAGCCGCCACACTTTCTGCGTCAATAATAGCAAATATAGAGCATCAAGCAAACGGATGGAAGCAAACCCTTTCTTTTCCCGTATCTAGAATGCGAATTTATGTAAGTAAATTTATTTGTTTAGTAGTCAGTTTATTTATTTCGTCAACAATCTTTTTGCTCGGCATGGTACTGCTGGGCAAACTGGTGGGATTTGAAGGTAGTGTACCTTGGGGACTTTTGTTTGGAGATAGTTACAGCATGTTAGTTACAGTACTGCCTATAATGGCATTCCAGATATGGTTATCTATGGTGTTTAGCAACCAAGCATTCTCAATTCTTGTAGGATCAGTATCATCTATAATGGGTTTGTTTTTGGCTGCTGCTCAATCAACGAGATGGTTTCCGCTGGCTTATCCTAGTCAATCTTCGACAGTCATTCTGCAGTATGAAGGTATAGGATATAACCCAGATCTTTCATCTTACCTTTGCATTAGTCTTTTCTTAGGGATAATTATATTATTTCTGGGCTCTATTCATTTTGCTAAACGGGATGCTTTGTAAAAAGGAGGCGAAATACTTGAAAAACATTTTATTTGTAGAACGTTTAAAGCTTAAGCGATCAAAGTTATGGATCATCTATTTATTAGGGCCTTTGTTAGGTGTATCCCTGGCATACACTAACTTTATTAAAAACTATAACCTTTTTATGAATCCTGGAGACAATGCTTGGTTAGAGGCTTGGACACAAGTTGCTTTATTTATGGGCCCTTTTGTATTACCTATTATAGTGGGAATTTTCGCCGCTCTTGTTTGCAGGGGGGAACATGTAGGTGGCGGTTGGAAACAGCTTCTCGCCTTACCAGTCAAACACTCAGATATCTTTCTGGGAAAGTTTCTAACAGTGGTCCGTATGATACTCATTAGCATGTTCATTTTAATCCTCTTATTTATCGGATTAGGTTATATGTTAGGCATAAGCGGAAGCCTTCCTTTATTCACAATATTAGGATATGGAATTAGAGGGATCCTAGCTTGTTTACCATTGATTTTACTGCAGCTTATTGTTTCAATCAGGTCTAAAACATTCGGCATACCACTCGCTGTTAGCATTGTTTTTACATTACCAGCCATCATTATTGCCAGTACACCATTAGGTCAAGTATATCCATGGACACAGCCTATGTTAGCAATGTCACCCGAAGATGAATCACCGATCCAATCAAATTTCTTATTTTATACGATTATGGTAAGTACCTGTATCGTTCTCCTGGTATATGGAATAAGAAATTTTACTAAACGAGACCTTACGTAGGGTGCATGCTATGTCAGAGTATACCGCAGCTTATATTCTCATTACAGACTACAATTTGAAAGCATTTAGAAAAAATCTTGCCGCTGACCATAACCGTGTGTTCATCAATGACTTTGATACCTTCTCCCTGTACAATCCGCTTTCAGTCAGAAAACAGGTTGATTTGTTGGAAATAAACGGAAGTATTGAAAGCACTCACGAGGTTGTGAGTGCTTTTTCATTCAGCCGACCTGCTGTTTAGCGGCTTTTCCGGCTGATCCGAACGCTCTCATTTTGCTTCGCACCGTCTCTTCCACGGCTTCAATGCCGGGTATCATGTAGCCGCGCGGCTCATACAGATCGCTGGTTTTCTGAAACATGCGGCGTGTTTCGTCTGTCCAGGCGACCATACATTCCGTGTTGATATTGATTTTCGCGTGGCCGAGCGTGATGGCTTTTTGGATCTGATCCTGCGGAATTCCGGATGCCCCGTGAAGAACGAGAGGAATATCAGTCATGCGGGAGATCGCTTCCATCTCCTTAAATCCGAGGTTCGGCTCACCCTGATATTTGCCGTGTACAGAGCCGAGGGCGGCGGCCAGCGCGTCGATGCTGGTTTCTTTGACAATCCGCTCACATTCCGTGATATCGGCATAGCGGACACCGCCGACCAGACCGTCTTCCATGCCGCCGACCGTGCCGACTTCGGCTTCTACTGACACGCCGTGCTTTGCGGCATAATCGGTGACTTCTTTTGTCATCGCGATGTTCTCGTCAATCGGCTGATGGGAGCCGTCAATCATCACTGAGCTGAATCCGGCGTCAATGGCCTGTCTGCAGCGTTCCGCACTGCTTCCGTGATCAAGATGAAGCACGACGGGAACGGTAATCGCCATTTCCTCCATTAACGCGCTGACCATGGCGGCAATCGTTTTAAAGCCGCCTAAATAATCGACCAGACGATCGGAAGCCGCGGCGATGACCGGCGATTGCTCCTTTTGCGCCGCTTGCAGAATCGCCTTCGTCCATTGCAGACCGTTTATATTAAACTGGCCGACTGCATACTGCTCCCGTTTCGCTTCTGCAAGAAGATGTTTCATGGTGACAAAAGCCATGTTCACGCCTCCTTCATGAAGTATTTTGATACGACGGCTTCCGTTGTTTCCTTTGCCGTTTTGATCGTTTCCTCCGCGGTCAGCTTATAATATTCAGGCCTGAACAGTTCTACGGAGACAACATCATTGAATCCGATATCCCTTAACGCTGACAGGTGGGCGTCTAAGTCAATCGCTCCCTTCCCCGGCCAGACGCGGTCTTCATCCGTTAAAAAGCCGATCGGGAAATCTTCTGTATCGTCGATATGATAGATGAAAATTTTCTTTCCGTCCGCCTGCCTCAGGCTTTCAATATTGGAGCCCATCGCGTGGAAATGGAAGCTGTCAAACACCAGTCCGACATTATCGCGGCCGACAGCGTTCACGATGTCATACGCCTGTTCAAATGTATTGACCGTGCATTGCGGGTGGCCGACAAATTCAAGGGCGATATTTACGCCGTACGGCTCCGCGATGTCCGAAAGCTCAGTCAGCACCTCTGCGCTGCTCTTTTTGATCTCTTCTTTCAAGATTTTCCGCTCTGTCACAAGCGGCACGGCCACCACATATTTCACGCCGAGCGTTTCGCACGTTTCCATCATGCTTTTGAATTCCGAAATGGTCTCCCTATATCCCTGCTCATCACGGTTGTTGAAGAAAACTAGTGCGTTCAGGGCAAGCGGTTTAATGTGATGGGTTTGAAAATATTCCGCCAGATCAGCCAGTGAATGATCTTTTAAGTATTCCGGCAGTTTATCCATTGTGCGGATTTCAATATAATCATAGCCGTGCTTTTCGCACAGCTCTAAATCCTGTTTCAGGTTTGAATTCTCCAGAGTTGTCGCTTCATTAAAGCAAAGTTTCATGTCAGCCTCTCCCATCTGCGTTTAGCTGAGGAGCCTTTCCGCCCCGCCGAACTCCGTACTAAAGCTTATGCCATACCTAATTCTTCTTTTAATTTCTTAAGCATGAACCGGCTTGATTCATCCGCTCTTTTGCCGACCCAAGCGAAAACGGCATTCGTCGCAATTCCGTCGAACTTCATCTCTCTCATTTTTTTGAAAATCGTATCAAAATCAACCTCGCCTTGCCCGATGTCCAAATGCTGATGAACCGTTACTTTCGCGTCAGGCGGATTGACGATGTAACGCAGGCCGTGAGCCGCTTTATGATTAAAGGTATCTGCAAATAAAACATGTGTGAGGCGGCAGCCGGCTTCATCAAACATAGTCGCAATATCGCCTTTGCCGTCATCGTAAAAGAACGTATGTGCCGTCGAGTAGACAAGATTGATCCAATCCTTATCAAGCGCGCGGATCATATCCATCGCACCTTTGTGCGTCTCGATAAAATCGTACGGGTGGGCCTGCAGATTGAGTTTAACGCCTTCTTTTTCAAAGACGGGCAGAAGCTCATCCATGGATTTGATGAATTTTTCTTCACTTGTCAACGGATCATATTTTGAACCGCTGAATTCACTGTTCATCAAATCCACTTCAAGCTCAACCGCAATTTCGATCGCCCGTTTCCAGTTGCGCACAGCGGCCTGGCGGCGGTCTTCATCAGGCCCCGCCCAGTGGTAAAGCGGCAGAAGAGAGGACAGCTTCACGCCTGTATCCTTTAAAAGACGCTTCAATTGTTTGATTTTTGCTGAATCGACTTTCGGATATTTGTAGAAAGGACAGAAATCCTCGCGCGGGGACAGTTCGATATACTCGTATCCGAGCTCCGCCGTTTTATAGACCATTTCCTCTAACGTTAAATCATCACGGTACATGGATGGATCTAAGGCCAGTTTCATTGCTTTCACTCCAAATCTATTATTTGCTCACAGTCGTAAAGGATTGATAGAATGCCGGTTTTTCTTGCAGCGCCACTGGCTCTTTCTGTCCGGATTCCTGAGCTTTTACGCACGCGTCAGTTGTCACCGCGGCAATATAACCGTCCCATGCCGTCGGACCGCTGACTTCGCCCTTTTTCCGGATCGAATCAATGAAGTCCTGAATTTCCGCATCATACGCAGCCACAAATCGGCGCTGCCAATCCATCAGGATATCGGTGCTGAGTTTTCCTTCTTTTCTCAAGCTGATGCTTGATGGCTCCGGGAGCTTGATAACACCGTCTTCCCCGACGATTTCACATTGAATGTCATAGCCGTATTTGCAGTTCACATAGATTTCGGCATTGATGACGATACCGCCTTTTGTTTCGATGATGACCATCTGCGGATCTTTGAGATGCGGCAGCGCATTTTTTGATTTCTTCGGATAGATGACTTGTACGGATTCATAATCGTCATTGACGAGCCAGTGGAGGACATCAATTTCATGAACGAGCGTATCAACGACGGCCATGTCTGTTGAATAATTCGATGCGACTGTCGGGTTGCGGTGCGCACAGTGAATCATCAGCGGCTCGCCGACCGCACGATTGTCGATCGCTTCTTTCAGTTGAATGTAACCGCTGTCATATCTGCGCATGAAGCCTACCTGGACTAAACGTTTGCCCGTCTTCATTTCTTCTTTGACGATGCGCATACAGCCTTCTGCCGTTGTGGCGAGCGGCTTTTCACAAAACACATACTTGCCGTGCTGAATCGCTTTCAGAACGCTGGACTCGTGAGCCGGACCCCAGCTTGTCACTAAGACGGCGTCCACATTTTCAGCAGCGAGGAGGCTGTCGTCATCAGGATAAACGGAGGCGTTTAATTCGAAATCCTGAACGGTCTGCTTCGCGGCCTCCTGATTCACATCTGTTACAGCGGTAATTTCCGCTCCGGACAGCTTATTTGTGATGCGGTTGATGTGCTCCTTTCCGATAGCACCGGTTCCGATAACACCTATACGTAAGTTCATTGATCGCCACTCCTTATGATAATCAAATAATGGTTCTCGTCTTTCTTTTGTCGCTGCCGTCCTGAGGAGCACCGTACAGTTCCTGCTGAATCTGTTCAAGCGGATTGCCGGACGTATTCGGTGCGAAGACAAGCCCGATGGCCGTCACACATATGAGCAAAATACCGGTCATAGATGGTCCTTTTGCTGAAAGCTGATTCCGCCATGGCACGATTCATATAAGCCCCCCTCTAATTTGCAGGATCAAGCAGTTCACTGTCGATATACTTTCTCGCTATCAGCGCGTACTCAAGCGGATTGGCGATTGCGGGGTCTTGTTCGGCTTCAATGACGATCCAGCCTGAATAATCATGACGGATGAGCGTCCGGTACACTTCGGTAAAGTCGATGCATCCGTCTCCGGGAACCGTGAAAATGCCCTGTAAAAACGACTGCCTGAATGACTTGCCTTCTTGTCTGCACCGCTCCATAATGTCAATCCGCGCATCTTTGAAATGAACGTGTCTGATCCGATCCATATGCTTGTTGAGAATCGTCATGCAGTCTCCGTCGGAGATATAGGCATGGCCAGTATCATAAAGTAAATGGACATACCGGGGGTCCGTTCCTTCCATCAGCCGGTCAACTTCTTCCGCCGTCTGGACGCCTGTGCCGAGATGATGATGAAAAGTGAGGTTCAGCCCGTATTCCTTCGCGATTTTCCCGAGACGGTTTAAGCCATTGCACAGCGTATCCCATTCTTCATCTGTGAAGTGCGGTTTTTTCTTAAATACATCAATGTCCAAGCCCTGGACACTGTACGTCTGTTCAGAAACGATGGCGGCATCCGCTCCGACTTTCTGCAAATAATCGCAGTGTTCCGTAAATGATTCAGCCGTTTTTTCAATACCGTCTTGAATGATAAAACTGCTGAACCATTTCCCCGCAATCCGCAAGTTCCTGAGAGCCAGCTCCTTATTCAGGACGGAAGGTTCAGGGAAAAATCCTCCCGCTTCCGTTCCTTGAAAGCCGGCGACGACAATATCGCTCAACAGATGCTGCAGCGTATTCCCGGCTCCGATTTCCGGCATATCGTCATTGCGCCATCCAATGGGGGCGATACCCCACAGAATATCTTGTTTGCTCATCGTGATGCCTCCCCTCTAGTACTGCTTCGCAGACTTCAGCTTCATCTCTTTCGCTTCGAATGCCCGCTGAACACTTTCCTGCTCAGACACTTCCGCCACACCGACGTGCCACCAGCTGTCATAGCCGTCCGTCATCGTTTTCGGCAGAACCTTCATTTCAATTAAAGTGGATACGTCTTGCGTTTTCGCATCTTCAAGCGCCGCCTTCAGCTCTTCAACCGTATTGGCTCTGTATGTTTTAGCGCCGTAGCCCTCTGCCACCTTCGCGTAATCAACGTTTAAAATCTGATTGTCCTCTGTGCGGAACTCGCAGAAATAACTGCCGCTGCCGTGATCCATCTGCAGGTTGCTGATACAGCCGAAGCCGGAGTTATCAAAGAGCAGGACATTGATTTTTTTGTTATATTGAAGCGCGGTAATCAGCTCTGAGTGCAGCATCAGAAAGCTTCCGTCACCGACGAGTGAATAGACTTCTTTGTCTGGGTGGGCCAGCTTGAGGCCGAGCGTGCCTGATACTTCATATCCCATACAGGAATAGCCGTACTCCAGATGGTACGTATTCGGGACATTGGAATGCCACAGCCGCTGCAGATCTCCCGGAAGAGAGCCCGCCGAACTGATGACGACGCTGTCTTCAGGAATCGTGTCGTTGATGGTCAACAGCGCCGTTGTTTGCGGCAGCTCAGTCTCGAGCGCGTCGGCATACTCGTTTAACACGTCCTGTGAGAAATGGTTCTTAATTTCCGGTTCGAATGCGTCACGTGTAAAAGCGACTTTGCCGAGCCGGTCCCGTTCAGCGAGCCATTCATCTTTCCAGTCTTTAATCGCCGTGCCGAATGCACTTTTATATCCGTCTAATAAGCCGTGCAGCCTGCCGAGCGTCACTTTCGCATCGGCTACGACCTGAAATGCGTCAAGCTTGTAAGCCTGCATACGGCTGACATTGATATTCAGGAATTTTGCTTTGTCAAAATCAAACGCCGTTTTCGAGGATGTCGCAAAGTCCGTATACCGTGTGCCGACACCGATGATAAGATCAGCCTGACGGACGGCTTTGTTCGCGGCGAGTGTGCCCGTGATGCCCATGCCGCCCAGATTGTTGGCGAAATCAGCTTCAACCGTTGACTTGCCGGCCTGCGTTTCGACAAGCGGAATCCCGTATGTTTCAGAAAGCGCAATCAATTCCTCGCGCGCCCCGGAATACTTCGCGCCGCCGCCCACTAAAATGACGGGACGGCTGCTCTCCTTGATTCTCTCCGCGGCGCCCCTCAGCTCACGCTCGCTCGGCTGCATCCGGTCCATGTAATGAACGCGTTTTTCAAAGAAGCGTTCATCAAAATCAAATGCTTCTCCCTCGACATCCTGAGAAATGCAGATTGTCGCCGGGCCCGCTTTTGCCGGATCCGTCATCACTTCAAAGGCCCGGATTAAGCTGCTCATCAGCTGCTCGGGGCGGGTGATGCGGTCCCAATAGCGGGACACAGGCTTTAATGCATCGTTTGTCGTGACGGCGGCACTGTATTCCTGCTCCACCTGCTGAAGCACCGGGTCAGGCTGCCTCGTCGCAAATGTATCAGCCGGAAGCAGCAGCACCGGAATGTTATTGGCCAGCGCTGTACCCGCGGCAGCCGTCAAATTTGCGGCACCCGGACCGACCGATGTCGATACCGCGTAAATTTTTCTTCTCAGCATCTGCTTGCTGTATGCCATTGCGGCATGCGCCATGCCTTGTTCATTTTTGCCTTGATACACTTTCAGGTGCCCGGCGTCCTGCTCAAGCGCCTGCCCGATCCCTAACACATTTCCATGGCCGAAAATCGTGAAAATGCCCTCAACGAACGGCTCTTCATTCCCATCAACATGAATATACTGCCGGTTCAAGAATTTAATCAGCGCTTGTGCTGTCGTTAAGCGAATTGTCTTGCCCACAAACGATCCCACCTTTTATACGTTCTATTTACCATTCAGGCTGTGCTGTGCTTCAATCAGTTCGAGGATTTCACCGGCAGCCGGCATGGCTTCTGACGAGCTGTGTTTGCTGACGACGATGGAAGCGGAAGCGCTCCCGTATTTTAAGGCCGTTTCAATATCCCGGCCGCTGACAAGTCCGTAGATGAAGGCAGACGCATAGGAATCACCCGCTCCAAATGTCTTGAGCACCTTTGTTTTATAGGCGCGCGCCCGGAAAACTTCTCCCGATCTGCTGTATGCGTATGATCCGTCAACGCCGTGCTTAATAACGACAAGATCGGCGGAATGCGCAAACAAACGGCGGACGGTTTCATCGTTGTCTCCGCCGCTGCGGTTTTCCATCACGTCAAATTCGTCACGCGTTCCGATGACGATATCGGATTGTTCCGCCGCCAGCGTGTAATACACGGCGGTTTCTTCTGCCGATTGCCATGTATACGGACGGTAGTCGAGCTCAAAAACGACTTTTACGTCATGTTTTTTTGCGATATGCACCGCTTTTAGGACAGCTTCGCGCGACGGGCTTTTCGCAAGCGCCGTGCCTGATACGAGCAGCATTTTCGCGTTTGCGATGTAGCCTTCATTGACTTCCGACGGCTCAAGATACAGATCCGCCACGTTATCTCTGTACATCAGAATGCTGCACTCTTCGGGGCTGAGAATTTCCGTAAAAGCGAGTCCGGCTTTGCGCCCTTCTTTGTCAACGGCCATTTGTGACGTATCAACGCCCTTTCCCTGCATATAGGAAACGATGAATCTGCCATGCTGGTCGTCCGGGATTTTGCCGATAAAACCGGCTTTTAATCCGAGCTTGGCGCTGCCGATTGCAATATTTGCCGGGGAACCGCCGACATATTTAGAAAACGTCATCGTTTCTTCCATCGGCCGATTGTATTCCGCCGCGTTCAAATCAATACACGCGCGTCCGATTGCGACAATATCAAACTCTTTTTCTTCATTAAACGTATACTTCATCGTTATCTGCCACTCCTCACTTGTCAGCGTTCCAGAATCCATTCATGGGCCGGATCATTATGAAACTTCCATTTTCGTGTCGGTCCCGCCATTACATTCAGGTAGTAAGAGGTATACCCGTCCGGAACACCGACCGGGTGATAGCCCGCCGGCACGATGACAACGTTTTCATTTTCTGCGGTCATCGTCTCGTCAATCGAGCGGTCGTCCGTGTACACACGCTGGAAGACAAACCCCTGCGGCGGGTCCGTTTCATGGTAATAGGTTTCTTCTAAAAAGGATTCAGCCGGCAGATTGTCTTGGTCATGTTTATGCGGCGGATAGCTCGACCAGTTGCCGCTGTCCGTGTAAACTTCAACAACGAGAAGGCTGTTTGCCGATGGATCTGAATCGGGGAGAATGTTATGAACGGTTCGTTTGTTTGCCAGCTTGCCGCGATGTTCCACACTGTTGTCTTCCGCTTTAATCAGCTTTGTCGGAAGCTGGTGTTCGGACGGAGAGTAGCACAGCGCGACCCTCGCCCCGCTGACGGCTGTGATGTCAAAGGAGCGGTCATTGGACACATAAACACTGTCCGTCGGCTTTCTTTCAAATACGCTTTCACGGGTGCCGATGCTTTCAAATGTCTGATCATGATCCGTGACGGTGATTTTTCCCGTGAGCGCCACGATGCAGCACTCCGTCTTTTTCAAATCTTCTGTATATGTTGAGCCGGGAGCGAGATCAACGACTTTAAATCCGACGTATTTGAGGTCTGAATTGGCTGAAGTGACGTCATGTATGATGTTCACGCCTTGAGAAATCTCATCGGCCTGCGGTTTGCGCAGCAAATGACTCATGTGTATTCCTCCTTAATTGATGGTAAAAGAAAACCCGGACGGAATCACAAAGCCGTCCGGGCCGGCTGTCAATTGAAATCAGGAGATGGATATCGTGCCGTCACAACTTTTTTACGTGTATAAAAGTCAACGCTGTCTTTTCCGTTTGCGTGCAGTGTGCCGAAGAAAGAAGACTTCCAGCCCGAGAATGGGAAGAATGCCATCGGCGCCGGGACGCCAAGGTTGATCCCGAGCATTCCCGCGTCAATATTTTCACGGAAGTAGCGGATTGCATTCGCATTTGACGTGAACAGGCAGGCGCCGTTCGCAAATTCAGACTGGTTGGCGATATCAACCGCTTCTTTTAAGTTTTTCACACGCATGACCGACAGAACGGGCGCAAAGATTTCATCTTTCCAGATCGTCATATCTGTCGTCACGTTGTCAAAAATCGTCGGTCCGACGAAATAGCCGTCTTCCGTTACATTTTCACGGCCGTCACAAAGCAGTCTCGCTCCCTCTTCGATACCTTTTTCAATATAGCTGTGCGTACGCTTCTTGTTGTCCTCGCGGATGACCGGGCCTAAGAACACGCCGTCATCCAGTCCGTTTCCGAGCTTGATGTCCGCGGCCTTTTCCTGTAATTTCGCCATAAACTCATCGGCGATTCCCTCTTCAACCGTCACAACCGCGCAAGCCATACAGCGCTCTCCTGCCGAACCGAATGCCGCGCCGATAATGTTTGTGACTGTATCTTCAAGGTGGGCGTCATTCAGCACGATCGTGTGGTTTTTCGCCCCCGTTAACGCCTGCACGCGTTTCAAATGTTCGCTGCCTTTTTTGAAAACATACTCGCCGACAGGTTTTGAACCGACGAATGAGATGGCTTTAATCTCCGGATGCTCAAGAATGCCGTTTACGACGTCATGCGCGCCGTGCACGATATTGAAGACGCCCTTCGGCAGACCGGCCTGTTCAAACAGCTCTGCCAGTTTTTCCGTTAACAGCGGCGTGCGCTCAGACGGCTTCAGAATGAACGTGTTTCCTAACGAAATGGCCATCGGGAACATCCAGCACGGGACCATCATCGGGAAATTGAACGGTGCGATGCCGCCGACCACCCCGATCGGATAGCGGTAGTTCGCCGCTTCTACATCTGTGGCGATAGAGGCAAGTGAATCGCCCATCATGAGTGACGGCGCGCCTGCTGCGAATTCGACATTTTCAATTCCGCGTCCCACTTCACCGAGTGCTTCTGTCGTGTTTTTACCGTTTTCCAAAGTAATCAGACGGGCAAGCTCTTCTTTGTTTTGCTGGAGAAGCTGCTGATAGTTAAATAGAATTCTCGCACGGCGCGGCACTGCCGTCTTTGACCATGTTTTAAACGCTTCTGACGCTGAGCGGACGGCATACTCCACATCCTCCTGCGTAGAAATCGGAACTTGGCACATCACTTCTTTTGTAGCCGGATTGACAACGTCTTCATATTGATCTGTCTTACTTTCAACCCATTCACCATTGATGTAGTTTTTCAGTTTTCTGATCTCTGCCATGCTCATTGCCTCCTTAAATAGTAAACATCCTGTTCAGCTGGGTAATAACGGATGGATATATTCATCTTTTACATACAAAAGACATGAATTAAACGCTTACAAATGCTAAAATGATGGTGTCTCCCATTCTTTCCATGTAAAAGTTGGTCATGTACCGACCCAATCAAACGGTTACATCTATCATTTTTAATTTTACGGGTTACATTTTGGTCATTTCTTGGTTACATTTTAATCCCCACGCCACTCCAAGTCAATCTAAAAAATCAAAATTTTTTCATTATTTTCATCATACCTTTTTAGAGCAGGAAAACAGGAACTTGAAGAACGGTGTCGAATCGTACGGGAGATCCATCTTTTTTATCATTTGTTAAGTAACTATTGATTAACTTTTGGTGTTTATTATATATTTTAATTACTTTAAGAATTCTAGAAGGAGTTTTTTTATGAAACTGATGCGGATTCAGGAGATGGAAGAATACATTCTCAAACACGGAGCCACTTCGCTGGATGAGCTGTGCGAGGTTTTCAACGTCTCTAAAAACACGGTCAGACGTGATATTAATAAGCTTGCGGAAAAAGGGGTGATCAAAAAGGTGTACGGCGGCGTGACGTCAGCAGAAAAATCCATGCTCGTCCCTTTTGAGAACCGCACCATTCAACATCAGGATGAAAAAATCAAAATCGCCCGTTATGCGTCACGGTTTATCGAGGATCACGATCTTGTGTTTATTGATTCCGGCACGACGACCAAATCGTTGCTGGAGACGCTTGATCCGGATAAGAATGTGACGGTGCTGACGAACAGTCTTGATATTATTAACGCCGCTTCATCCATGAAAAATGTCGACCTGATCATCATCGGCAGCAACTACAAGCGGAAGACAAGGTCATTTGTCGGCATTGATGATCCGAGCACCCTCAATAAATACAATATTAACAAGGCGTTCATGTCCGCTACCGGGACAACGATCACCCACGGCCTGACGAATTCCGACTTGCTGGAATACGAGGTGAAAAAGAAAATTTCCGAAAAGGCGAACGAAGTGTATCTGCTCGCGGACCATTCCAAATTCGGCAAATCCACGCTTCTGACATACGCGCCTTTCGACCGGCTTCACAGCATCGTCACTTCTCAGCAGCTTGATGAGGAATATACAAAGTATTGTCAAGAGCACCAAATCGACATTCACTTGGCATAGCGTTACAATTAATAGAGAATGCGCTGCCGTATTTTTCCGGCAGGCGCTGTGATATCCTAATCTACTTTTTCAGGGGGCGAAAACATGAGCAAAGTAACAATCGGCAAAACTGACCTACAAGTATTTCCGATCGGTTTGGGAACAAATGCGGTCGGCGGACACAATCTCTATCCGAATCTGAATGAAGAGACGGGAAAAGAATTGATCCGGGAAGCGATTAAAAGCGGCGTTACCATGTTAGATACCGCCTATATTTACGGGGTGGGCCGTTCTGAAGAATTAATCGGCGAGGTGCTGAAAGAGTTTAACCGCGAGGATGTCTTCATCGCCACAAAAGCCGCGCACAGAAAAGAAGGCGATGACTTTGTTTTCGACAACTCACCGGCCTTTTTGAAACAATCAGTTGAAGACAGCCTGAAACGTCTGCAGACTGATTACATTGATTTATTCTACATCCATTTCCCGGATGAGCACACACCGAAGGACGAAGCCGTCCAAGCATTGAATGAGATGAAAAAAGAAGGAAAAATCCGTTCCATCGGCGTCTCCAATTTCTCTCTGGAGCAGCTGAAAGAAGCCAACAAAGACGGCTTAGTCGATGTGATTCAAGGGGAATACAACCTGCTGAACCGCGAGGCGGAAAAGACTTTCTTCCCTTATACGACAGAACACAGCATCTCATTCATCCCGTACTTCCCGCTCGTATCCGGACTGTTAGCCGGCAAATACGACGAGAACACCACCTTCCCTGAAGGCGATTTGCGCAATGATCAGGCGCATTTCCAAGGGGAGCAGTTTAAAGAAAACATCAAAAAAGTCAACCAGCTCAAACCGATTGCCGAAAAGCACAATGCCGACACGGCGCATATCGTGCTTGCCTGGTATTTGGCGAGACCTGAAATCGACATCCTGATTCCGGGCGCCAAACGCGCGGATCAATTAAAAGACAATATGAAAGCAGCCTCCATTACGCTTTCTGCGGAAGAAATCGCGTTTATCGACCAGCTGTTTTCCTAAGAAAAAAGAAACACGCCTTTTAAAAGGGCGTGTTTTTTTTTGAAGGTTTATATTTTTTTCACAGGGGAATGAAATAGTTATCTAAATAAACTATTATGCGTTCCTAAAAGATGAGGAGGATCATCTGTGAAGAAAAACACCAAAAAATATCTGATTTACTTTTTCGGAGCATTAGGCGGGCTGCTTTACGGTTATGACACCGGCGTGATTTCAGGGGCTTTGCTTTTTATCAACAATGATATTCCTTTAAACACGCTGACTGAGGGATTGGTCGTCAGCATGCTGCTGCTCGGTGCGATTTTCGGGTCCGCCTTAAGCGGGACATGCTCTGACCGATGGGGCCGGAGAAAAGTCGTTTTCGTCCTTTCACTCATTTTTATTCTTGGCGCGCTTGCCTGCGCAGCTTCGCAAACCGTCACCATGCTGATCATCTCACGTGTCATTCTCGGATTAGCCGTCGGCGGTTCAACGGCGCTTGTTCCCGTTTATCTTTCTGAGATGGCTCCGACAAAAATACGCGGAACGCTTGGCACATTGAATAACTTAATGATTGTAACCGGAATTTTACTTGCATATATTGTGAATTACATATTCACCCCATTTGAAGCTTGGCGCTGGATGGTCGGTCTCGCCGCAGTACCGGCGGCGCTGTTATTAATCGGAATCGCGTTTATGCCGGAATCACCGAGATGGCTCGTCAAACGCGGCCGTGAACAGGAAGCCAGACAAGTCATGGAAATGACGCACGACAAAGAGGATATCGCCGTTGAATTGGCGGAAATGAAACAAGGTGAAGCTGAGAAAAAAGAATCTACGCTCGGCTTGCTGAAAGCAAAATGGATCCGCCCTATGCTGCTGATCGGGATCGGCCTCGCCATCTTCCAGCAGGCGGTCGGTATCAACACGGTGATTTACTATGCGCCGACCATCTTTACAAAGGCCGGACTCGGCACCTCGGCGTCCGTTCTCGGCACAATGGGAATCGGTGTCTTAAACGTCATCATGTGTATCACCGCCATGATCCTAATTGACCGGATCGGCCGGAAAAAACTGCTGATGTGGGGAAGCATCGGCATCACCTTGAGCCTGGCGTCATTATCAGCCATTCTCCTTCTGGCCGGCCTGTCAGCTTCAACGGCTTGGCTGACCGTGCTGTTTCTCGGAATCTATATCGTCTTTTACCAGGCGACATGGGGTCCCGTCGTATGGGTCCTGATGCCGGAATTGTTCCCGTCAAACGCACGCGGGGCCGCAACCGGATTTACGACATTGATTCTGTCGGCAACAAACCTGGTCGTTTCACTGGTATTCCCGCTTATGCTGAGCGCCATGGGCATCGGCTGGGTATTCGGAATTTTCTCAGTCATCTGCCTCACATCCTTCTTCTTCGCCGCTTACATCGTTCCTGAAACGAAGGGCAGAAGTTTAGAAGAAATCGAAACGCACTTGAAAAAACGATTCTCCTTAAAGAAGCGCAGCAAACAAAATCAAATTCTTAAACAGCGCACGCTGTAATAAAAAAAGGAATCGCCCCCGATGGGCGATTCCTTTTTTGGCGTCATACCATAACTTTGCAAATATCATTCGTAAATTCGACCGGATCATGGATCGGCAGCCCTTCAATCAGAAGCGCCTGATTGTAGAGAAGATTTGTGTATAAAGCAAGCTTTTCCCGATCTTGTCCGTGCGCGTTCTTTAACGTCTCAAACACTTCGTGATTCGGGTTGATTTCCAGCACTTTTTCCGCTTTGACCTGCTGGCTGTCAGGCATCGCGTTTAACACTTTCTCCATTTCGATCGTCACTTCGCCGTCTGTCGCAAAGCAGACCGGATGAGATTTTAAGCGTTTTGATGCTCTGACATTCTTGACTTTATCCGCAAGAATGTCTTTCATGCTTTCAAACAGGTCTTTATATTCGTTTTCTTCGGCTTCAGTCTGCTTTTCATCTTCGTCACTGTCGATGCCTAAGTCGGCGCTAGATACGGATTTGAACTCTTTTTCCTCATAGCTTGTCAGCATTTTGATCGCGAATTCATCAATATCTTCCGTGAAATATAGAATCTCGTAGCCTTTGTCCGCCACCATTTCAGTTTGCGGCAGCTTTTCAATCCGCTCATATGAATCGCCGGACGCGTAATAGATATATTTTTGATCCTCAGGCATTCTGGACACATATTCATCCAGTGTGACGAGCTTTTTCTCCTTAGATGAATAGAAAAGAAGCAGGTCTTTTAATACGTCTTTATTCGCGCCGAAATCATTGTAGACGCCGAATTTCAGCTGTCTGCCGAAAGATTCATAGAAAGATTCGTATTTTTCCCTTTTGTTCTTCAGCAGGCTCTTCAGCTCGGCTTTGATTTTTTTATTGATGTTTTTCGCAATCAGCTTCAGCTGACGGTCATGCTGCAGCATCTCTCTGGAAATGTTCAGCGACAGATCTTCAGAATCCACCATGCCTTTTACAAAGCTGAAATGATCCGGAAGCAGGTCGGCGCATTTGTTCATGATCAGCACGCCGTTGGAATACAGCTCCAGTCCTTTTTCGAATTCCTTCGTATAATAGTCAAACGGCATGTTTTCCGGAATAAACAAAATCGAATTGTAGCGCACCGCTCCATCGACGCTGATATGCACGTGAGTCAGCGGTTTATCGAAGCCGTAATGCTTCTCAGCATAAAAAGCCTCGTAATCCTCATCCGTCAGCTCGCTTTTGTTTTTTCTCCAGATCGGCACCATGCTGTTGACCGTCTGTTCTTCCTGAACCTCTTCAAACTCGTTCTCGCTGCCCTCTTTCGGCTTGTTGACCGTCTCTTCCATTTTGATCGGGTAGCGGATAAAGTCTGAGTACTTTTTCACGATCGCTTTGATGCGGTAGTTTTCTAAAAACTCATCATAGCTTTCATCTTCTGTGTTTTCTTTTATTTTCAGGGTGATTTCAGTACCGACGGTTTCCTTGTCACACGGCTCGATCGTGTAGCCGGCAGCCCCTTCCGACTCCCATACATACGCCTCGTCACTGCCGAGCGCTTTACTTTTCACCGTGACTTTATCAGCCACCATAAACGCCGCATAAAACCCGACGCCGAACTGGCCGATAATGTCATGGCCGTCTTTCGTGTCATTTTCTTGCTTGAAAGCGAGTGAACCGCTTTTCGCAATCGTTCCGAGATGCTGTTCAAGCTCGTCTTTTGTCATTCCGATACCGGTATCTGTGACAGTGAGCGTTCTTGCCTCTTTGTCCGCTGTTACTTTTATGTAGTAATTGTCTTGATCAAACGTTAAAGAATCATCGGTTAGCGCCTTGTAATAGATTTTGTCAATCGCATCGCTCGCATTGGAAATTAACTCTCTGAGGAAAATTTCCTTCTGCGTATAAATGGAGTTAATCATCATATCCAGCAAACGCTTGGATTCTGCTTTAAACTTTTTTTTCCGCACTTCAGATCTCTCCTTTAATTATGCTTTGATGGTATGTAAAATCTTTTCAGCATCTATTTATCATATGCGGTGACAATTGTCAACTGGATCAGCAGATGCATATATTGTAAATTTAACATGTTAATGGATTCATTTCACCCATTTTATCAATAAAAAAGAGAGAATGCTGATCATCCTCTCCTTTCTTCTTCTTTCCAGCGGCCGAATTCCTTCTTCATCCATATGTATGACGGGTAGAAAAACAAACTAAATAAGAGAAGAGATCCCATGTTTCGCAAAGACTCGTGCAGAACATTTCTTACAGTGAGAGGAAATGTGATGTCATGAAATAAAATCGAAATAACGAAGGAAATAGCAAACCATATAGGGACAACGGTATAACAATAAAACGCTATCTCCTTCTTATGATGTATCTTCAAAATATGTAAGCCTCCCAATGATGTATATACATAATATTAACATATTTAATAGGTATTTAGAAATGGAGTTCTATATGTTTATCCCCCTATTCAGCGGGAACAGATATAGAAAAAGGAGGAATCGCAATATGGGAAGATTAACAGACAAAACCGCAATCATCACAGGGGCCGCGACAGGCATCGGACAAGCGACGGCACGGATTTTCTCCGATGAAGGCGCCCGCGTGATCTGCGGTGACATCAATGAAAGCGAACTGAATGAAACCGTCAGCGCCATCAGAAAAAACGGCGGAGAAGCAGAGGCCTTTCATCTTGATGTATCAGACGAAGAAAACGTAAAGTCTTTTGCAGACGGCATTCAGCAAAAGTACGGAACAATTGATATTCTTTTTAACAATGCCGGTGTTGACCAAGAGGGCGGCAAAGTCCATGAATACCCGGTCGAGCTTTTTGACCGGATCATCGCCGTCGATCTGCGCGGCACATTTCTGTGCAGCAAATATCTCATTCCGCTTATGCTCGAAAAAGGAGGCTCTATCATTAACACCTCCTCCATGTCAGGCCGGGCTGCAGACCTTGACCGCTCCGGCTATAACGCCGCAAAAGGCGGAATCACGAACCTGACTAAAGCAATGGCCATTGATTACGCCAGAAGCGGAATCCGCGTCAATTCCTTATCACCGGGCACGATTGAAACACCGCTCATTGATAAACTGGCAGGCACGAAAGAAGACAAAATGGGCGAGGCATTCCGTGAAGCCAACAAATGGATCACACCGCTCGGCCGGCTCGGAAAACCGGAAGAAATGGCGGCTGTCGCGCTCTTCCTCGCTTCAGATGACAGCTCATACGTCACAGGAGAAGACATCACGGCAGACGGCGGCATCATGGCATACACATGGCCGGGGAAAATGCTGATTGATAAGAAGTGGAAGGAAGAGACAGAGTGACGGCTAAAAAAATAAGCCAGTGCAAAAACACTGGCTGAACAAGGAGGGCTGGTTACTTAAACCAGCCCTTTTCCTTTGATCGGGTAATGGCCTCAATTCGATTTTTCACTTCTAATTTATCCAGAATCATCGAAACGTAATTACGGACTGTTCCGCTTTTGATGCTGAGGGCGTTTGCGATTTCTTTCGTATTTTTCCCGTCTGCGACGAGTTCGAGCACCGCTTTTTCCCGTTCAGTCAGCGGGTTTTCTTCACCATAGATGTCCTCCATTAATTCAGGGGCGTAGACGCGTCTTCCTTTCATAACGCTGCGGATGGCGCTGACGAGCTCCTCACTCGGGCTGTCCTTGAGCATGTAACCGCTGACGCCCGCTTTTAGCGCCCGCTGAAAATAGCCGGAGCGGGCAAAGGTCGTCAAAATGATGATTTTCACATCCCTGTCCTTGAGCTTTTCCGCCGCCTCAAGACCTGATACCCCGGGCATTTCAATATCCATCAGACAGATATCAGGAGCGTGTTTTTCGACGAAATCGATGGCATCCTGGCCGCTTGTGCCTTGGCCGACAACCGTCATATCCTCTTCTAAATTCAACAGCGAACCGAGTGCGCCAAGCAGCATTTGCTGATCCTCGGCAATGAAGATGTTGATCATCTGCTACCATCCTTTTCTTTTGATTTTGAATCATTTGGGATTCTCATGGTCAGCTTTGTTCCGGCAGCTGTATCGATGGCTAAACTGCCATTCGCGAATTCAAGCCGTTCTCTCATTCCAAGCAGGCCGTTTCCCTGTGAAAAAAAGCGGTCTTCTCTGCATTGAAAGCTGCCGTCGTCTTCTACCGTAATGACAACCTCTTTCCAAAGCTGCTGAATGGTGATGCGGCATACTTTGGCGCCGCTGTGTTTCACGACATTGGTGACGGCTTCTTTAATGCACATGCTGACGATGTTTTCATTCAGCAGAGAGATATGTTTTGGCGCTTCTTTTTCTTCATACACAAATTCAATTCCTGCCGCTTCAAGAATTTGCCGAACATTGCCGAGCTCATCCTTCAATCGGATGCCTTTCATCGACGAGACAATTTGTCTGACCTCATTTAAGGAGGTGCGGGCCGTCTGTTGAACACTTTTCAGCTCAGTGCGGGCCTGTTCAGGGTCCTTGTAAATCAACTTCCGGGCAAGGTCGCTTTTCAGTCCGATTAAGGAGAGCTTTTGTCCAAGTGTATCGTGAAGGTCCCGGGCGATGCGCTGCCTTTCTTCCAGCTTCACAAGATCCGCGATTCGTTCATTTGCATATTCTAATTTCTCCTCGAGGCGCTCTCGTGCCTTTCTGCTTCGAATGCTGAGCGGGAGCAGGATGGCACTGATCAGAGTGATGACGATAAACGGGATTTGCGTCAAAAACCAGTCTTTTTTCAGAACAAGGCTGAAGTTGACGGCAATCGCCGCACTGATGATATGAATGTAATATAAGATGTAAAATGGAACTTTGTCCCGGATATGGCCGATGAAGTAGGCGATAAAGAAAGCGAAATAAATATAGCTGAACAGCATGACTGATCCGGTCGAAATGCCGATCAGAAGAAACGCCCATAAGTAAAGCGGCCAGCCTTTTGCAACAAATGCAAAGCGGTATGCGCCAAAGAAAACAAGCGTGAAAATGATGCCGGCCACGATGACAAAGGTAGAAGAGCTTTTAAAAATAAAATAAAAAGGCAAGATGAAAAAAATCGTCCATATATAAGGAGAAATCCC
Source organism: Bacillus sp. CIS52 (assembly GCF_053545315.1). NCBI lineage: Bacteria > Bacillati > Bacillota > Bacilli > Caryophanales > Bacillaceae > Bacillus > Bacillus sp. CIS52. The sequence goes on along the minus strand of NZ_JBIUFR010000001.1, from coordinate 1,160,530 downwards.
ATTCAGTTTTTGAAATTTAAAATATTTCTTCATCCTTATTCCACCTTCTGCCGCTTGTGTCTACCATCACTTTACCAAAACGCCGCCTTTATTGCATCCTCACACATAAAGAGCAGGCCCTTTCTGATAACAGAAAGAGCCGCGCGCCATATCAGGCATTTTTCTTTAAAGGTTCTTTCGGCACCTGCTGGGGCGGCGGTGTTTTCCGCGCCTCCCGAAAGGTGACAAATTGCTTTTCATCCTCATCCCACAGACGGAATTTCATGGATTCAAGACTTGTTTTAAGCGTAATGGTCGGTACGTTTTTTAAAGGTTCATGCCCCTCGTGAGCCGCTTCCAGCTTGTAATTCGGCACTTTCGGGCTTAAGTGGTGGACATGATGGTAGCCGATATTGCCCGTCAGCCATTGCAAAAGCTTCGGAAGCTTGTAAAAGGAGCTTCCTTCTACCGCGGCCTGCACATAGTCCCAATGCTCATCGGCTTCAAAATAAGAATCCTCGAACGTATGCTGGACATAAAAGAGCCAGACGCCGATTGACCCCGAAATAAGGAAAATCGGACCCTGAACAAGCAAAAAGTTTTCCCAGCCGACAAGCAGGCACGTCGCAGCAGCCAATAAGACAATCGCCGCGTTCGTGAAATAGGTGTTCCAGCGTTCCTTGCGGCGGGCGCCTTTTACATTGAAACGGTTTTTAATCAGAAATACGTAAATCGGGCCGAGAATAAACATAATAAACGGATTGCGATAAAGTCTGTAGCGTACTTTTGTCCAGGCTGACGCTTCGTTGTATTCCTTGACGGTCATCATCCAAATATCGCCTGTTCCCCGTTTATCTAAGTTGCTGCTTGTCGCATGATGAATGGAGTGGCTGCGCTGCCATTGAGAGAACGGAAACAGTGTCAGCACACCTGAAATAAACCCGAACAGCCGGTTCAGCTTCTTTTGTTTGAAAAAGGATTGATGGCAGCAGTCGTGGAAAATAATAAAGATTCTTGTCAAAAATCCCGCAGCTATTACAGTAAAGGCGAGGGTCAGAAAATAGGAGACATCGAGGCTGAAGTAAGCAAGAAACCAAAGGGCAAAGAACGGTACAAACGTGTTGAGAAGCTGAATGACACTATGCTTTGTATCGGCGCCGGAAAATGCGGCAACCTGCTTTTTTAAAGACGCTTGTTTTTGAGTTGCGGCGTGATTGATCATGGATGTCACGTCCCTTCTTTTTCATTATGATCCCAAGTATAACGGGGCGCCAGACGCTTTTGTAGTAGCAGCCATCATGCCCCGGATATGACATTTGTCATGTTTGGCAGCAGAAATGCTGATCTGGCGTCATATGGCAGGTTTTCTTTTTAGCCGGACAATTCATATCGGCACTTCTCGAAGAAAACAGCAAAAAAGAACTCCGCCTGTTTTGGAGTTCTTTTTTATCATCTTCACAGCAAAATCACCCGATACTTCTTCACATCCAAAAACTGCAGAAACTCTCGGGCCAGCATGTCCGGCGCGTGGTCTTTTCCTTCATGAAGGCGATATTGAATCAGACCGACGAGCATGGATGCGACATAGTATGCATAGAGCTTTTTGCCCGCCTGAATGTGCAGAGGCTGATGAAGATAAAACGATTGCAGCGCTCTGAACATTTCCGGGATGACGTCAGGCACTCCGGAACCCTCTCTCAGAAAATGGACGAGCGGCATGCCTTCCGACAGTGCGGAAAAGAGCCGGACGAGCGCAGTTTCCGCTTCTTCCATGGAGCAGTCAGCAGGATCTCCCTTTACCGTCAATAATCCGATCAGCTCCCGGCATGATTGATGAATGATCGTTTTCAGCAACGCTTCTTTGTTGGCGTAATGGTCATAAAAAGTGGCACGGCGCAGGTTGCTTTGACGGGCAATATCGGAAATCGTAATCGCCGCATAATCCTTTTTTTCTGCTGCTAAGCTGATCATTGCCTCTTGCAAGGCCTGCCTCGTCCGTGTCACCCGCCGGTCGGCGGGCTTTTTTTCTTCTTGTTCCGGCCCCCCGCGGCCGAACAGCCAGTAAAACCGTTTTTGAGAAATCAAATCCCACACCTGCCCGCTGATCGCTTCCGGTGATGCCCCGGGCTCCTCATTCAGCCAGTACAATACAATGGCATACGTGTATAAACAGCGGTAATGAATGTACATATCCTGTTCGGTCGGTGAGAAATTTGCATTCACCGGTGACAAAAGCACATCATGCCGGAATACATCTTTAAAAAAAGCATGAAAGTGAAAATACGGCATTTTATGACGATCCATCATCGTTTTGAAAAACGCCCGATGCCGGTCAACAAAAGACAGGGTCGGATGCACTTTTTGCCAGCCGCCATTTAAATGAAGCACATCTTTATGCTTCAGCGAATCATACAGCGCTTCACTCAGCCCGTCCTTCATTTCTTCCGTTATATCTTCTAAAATTGCATATTTATCCTCGTAATAAAGGTACAGTGTCCCCCGGCTCACGTGCGCCCGTTCGGCGATATCCTTCATGGTCACACGGCGGATATCCCGCTCCCCAAGCATAACCAAGAGCGCTTGTTTGATCTCAGTTGTCACAGAATCCGGCATAAGAGACACTCCTTTCATTAGACAGATCACCGCAATTTGTACGGTAACGTATAGATGCGTTTACGCTGTCTTTGCCGCAAAATCACATCACACTATAATAGGCCCTGAAGAAACAAAAAAGCAACCAGAGGAGGAAGACCGATGGATCAGCATATAAAAGCAGACATCAAACGCGTCTTTGAGCTTCAGAAAAAAAATCAAAAAACACTGCGTGCTTCAACAGCCGAGCAGCGCAAAGAAAAGCTTCAGCGCTTTTTAGATGCCGTCACCGCTCATGAAGAAGAAATCATCGAGGCGATCAGACGGGACGTCCGCAAGCCTTATCATGAGGTGAAAAGAGCGGAAACGCAGGGAACGATCAAGGCGATTAAAGATAATATGAACAATCTCGACACCTGGATGGCGCCGAAACGCGTCGGCTCATCCGTCAGCCCGGACGCTGACGGCGTATTAATGTACGAGCCAAAAGGCGTCACCTTAATTCTCGGCCCATGGAATTATCCGTTTATGCTGACGATGGCTCCGCTTGCCGCCGCCATTGCTGCCGGCAACAGCGCGATTGTGAAGCTGTCTGATTTTACGATGGAGACGAGCCATATTGCCGCGACCGTCATTCGTGAAGCATTTCATGAAGAAGAAGTCGCCATTTTTGAAGGTGAGGTTGATGTCGCGACAGAACTGCTCGACCAGCCGTTTGACCACATTTTCTTCACCGGCAGCACGAATGTCGGCAAAATCGTCATGACGGCAGCGGCGAAGCACTTGTCGTCCGTCACGCTTGAGCTTGGCGGAAAAAGCCCGACGATCATTGACAGCGGCTATGATTTAATGGACGCAGCAAAAAAAATCGCCGTCGGCAAATTTGTCAATGCGGGGCAAACATGTATCGCTCCTGACTATCTCCTTATGAAGGAAGATGTACAGGACACCTTTACAGATCTCCTGCAAACCATTGTCAATGCAGGTTTTATGGAGGATGATCATACGGTTGACCGCAATAAATTCACGCAGATTGTTAATGAGCGCAACTTTAACCGTGTCAAAGCTCTATATGATGATGCCATTGAAAAAGGGGCGAAAACGGCCTTCGGCGGCATATTCGATGCGCATGACCGCACGATTTCTCCGACCGTGCTGACAAACGTCACGCCTGATATGAAGATCATGCAGGAGGAGATTTTCGCACCGATTCTGCCGATTATGAATTACGAAGATATCAGTAAAGCCGTTGATTACATCACTGACCGAGACAAGCCGCTTGCCTTATATGTATTCAGCCGTAATCAGGAGCTGATCGATTATGTTCTGCAGCACACGACGTCCGGCAACGCTTCTATCAATGATGTCGTCGTTCATTTCACTGACGTTAACCTTCCGTTCGGCGGCGTTAATACGAGCGGAATCGGTTCATATCACGGTGTGTACGGCTTTAAAGAATTTTCTCATGAAAAAGGCGTATTTATACAAGCCTCTAAATAAAAAAAGAATCCGCGCAGATGACGCGGATTCTTTTTTTATTATTTTTTTGCCCCGAATGCGAGCAGTTTCGTATAAGTGCCGACGTAAAGCGTGCCGTCTTCAGCCAGAACCGGGGAGGAAATGACATTGCTGTCTGTTTGATAGCGCCATTTTTCATTACCGTCAGCGTCAACCGCATAGACGTTTTTATCGTCAGAGCCGAAGTACACATTGCCGTCTGCATCAATCAGCGGCGCCGTTCTCACAGGCCCGTCCGTATAGAAAGACCAGTTCATATTACCGGTTTTGCTGATGGAAAACAGTTCGCCGCTTCCGGAACCGATATACACATTGCCGTTATGGTCGATCGCTAATGAAGAGCTGGAGAAACCGTTTAACGGGAACGTCCATTTTACAGCGCCCGTTGATGTATAGGCGTATAAGCTGCCGTCCTGGTTTCCGGCGTAAACCGTGCCGTCTCTATCAATAACCGGATAACCTTTAAACCCGTTGGACGTCGTTTTTGACCATTTCACTTGGCCCGTTCCGGAATTGATCGCGTAAAAGATATTATTGTACGTTGCCGTATACAGCGTGCCGTTTGATGCTAACACGGGAGCGGAGCCGACCACGCCGTTTGTTTTAAACTTCCACTTTTGCGTCCATGTCGAAGGCGACGTCGGTTTAATCGCATAGATATAGTTATCCAGCGTCGACACATACAGCGTGCCGTCAGAACCGATAGCCGCATCGGAACTCGGCGCTCCGCTCAGCGGAACTGAAGTTAAAATGTTTCCGGTTTCTTTGTCGATGAAATACAGTTTTTTATCGTGAGAAGGAAGATAAATGACACCGTTTGTTCCGAGCACCGGAGTCAGCGTATAAGTTGTCCCGAGGTTTTCCGTCACCCATTTCACAGAACCGTCCGGATGATATGCCGTCAGCTTCCCGTCTTTTGATTGAATAAATACGGTGCCGTCTCCGTCAACCGCAGCGCCCGCACCATTTTGAGGGTTGGCCGGGACATTCTTTTCCCATTTTAACGATCCGTCGGCAGTGCTTGTGAACCGGCTTTCCCTTGACCAGTTGAACATCGTCGGAGACATGGCCTGCGCGTCATACCGTCCCGTCAAGAAACCGGATGCCGCATGATTTTGTTTAAATACCGTTTCCGCAGCTTGAGCAGCCGCCGGATGCAGCCATTTTGCCCCCGGCAGCTCAGAAACCGCTCCCAAAGATAAAGCCGCAGCAACCGCAGCGCCGGCTGCCAATGTTTTCATTCGAAGTGAAGCTGTCTTTTTTTTCAATGTAAGTTCCTCCCGTTTCTATTAAAAACTGCTATACCGCTATAATCATACCATAATCATCCTATGAAATATTTGTATTTTAAGTAGATTTATAGAACAAATGTCACATAGACTGCTGCTGATGTTTCGGAGAGGAACGAAACGCGGCAATATACCACACCACATTGACGATAAAAGCCGCGCCTGACCAAACGAAAAGACCGTAATAAAGAGACAGCTCCTGCCCTAAGGAAATGGCGGCCAATAGCGCCACCAACAAGACAGCCGCGCAAATGATAAGCCCGATTCCGCAAAAAACGGCCATGATGATTTTCATGACACGAACACCGAGAACATACATAATGAACGGGACCGCATATATAACAAGGATCTGACCGACGGCGGCCCACATGCCCGCGGAGTTAAAACGATTCGCGTTCGGCCCCGTTTCTGCAAGCGGAGAAAGCGAGACGATGACCGGCAACAGACAAAACATCAGAGCGGACAGCAAGGTCACCGTGACCGTACCTTTTTTCTTTTGATTCATGTGAATATCCTCCTGACAAACACCCGGATTTTTTACCGGTAATCTGATAATATGTTATATTTTAACACGGTTTTTACTTATTTTGAGAAGCGTTTCGTTAAAAAACGAATTTACAAATCCAGAAAAATAGATATAATAAACGTTATGGAACCGATATTGATTCATAAAGCGTTATCCAACAAAACACGAAGTGATATTATGACATGGCTTAAACACCCGGAGGACCATTTTGATGAAAGGCCTTATCTTGAGCAGGGCCTCAGTTTCCGCACCGGAATTTGCGTCGGTGATATTCAGGCAAAGTCGGGGCTTGCGCAGTCCGTCATCTCCAGCTACCTGCTGACCATGCAAAAAGCCGGCCTGCTGGAATCTGAACGAATCGGAAAGTGGACCTATTACAGAAGGAATGAAAAACAAATTAAAGCCTTTGCTGACTATGTTCAGCACCAGCTATAAACATGAAAGGAGGGCTTTTTTTGTTCTAACATATCTATTTTTCTGTATATGTAGTTGTAAAAAGGAGGCATACATAACAATGAAAAAAAGCAGTTCCATCTTCATTCTATTTTTGGCACTAGGGGTTTTCGGGATTATTACGACCGAGATGGGCATTATCGGCGTTCTTCCGCAAGTGGCGGACAGATTTCAAATGGCCGCTTCAAAAGCGGGGTGGCTTGTCAGTATTTTCGCATTCATCGTCGCTGTGTCGGGGCCGTTTTTGACCTTGCTTGCCTCAGGTATAAACCGGAAATACATTCTGCTTTTGGCGGTGCTGATGTTTGCCGTTTCTAATGCGGTCTACGCGTATACGGCGCATTTCAGTGTCATGCTTGCGTTTCGAATCATTCCGGCTTTATGCCACCCCGTGTTCTTTTCTGTAGCGCTTGCGGCCGCGGCCCGCCTTGTTCCCGCCGGCCAATCCGGAAAAGCCGTAACGAAAGTCTTTTCAGGCATCACCGCCGGCTTTGCGTTCGGCGTCCCTTTCACATCCTATCTGGCTGAGCGTCTCTCCCTTGAATCAGCCTTCCTATTCGGCGCGATCGTCAGTCTCATCGCGTTCATGGGCATTCTTCTCTTTTTGCCATCCATGCCGGTCACAGAAAAAATGTCTTTCAGAAGCCAGCTCGGCATCCTTCGCAAACCGGCCTTGTGGCTTAATATCGCTGCCGTTACCTGTCTCTTTGCGGCCATGTTTTCTGTCTACAGCTATTTTGCGGAGTACCTCGGACGGGTGTCCAATATGAACGGCACATGGGTCAGCTTCATGCTGATGAGCTTCGGGGTGATTATGATAGCCGGGAATTTCGTCTTCGGCGCTTTGTTATACAAAAATATGAAAAAGACCGTCATCCTGTTTCCGCTTCTTTATACAGCCGCCTACTTGCTCATATATGGGTTTGGGACGTCTTTCGCACCGATGGCCGTCCTTGTCTTCGTATGGGGCGCCGTTCATTCCGGCGGTCTCATTGTGAGTCAGACATGGCTTACTGCGGAAGCAAAGGAGGCCCCCGAATTCGGCAACAGCCTGTTTGTCTCCTTTTCCAACCTCGGCATCACCATCGGAACGGCGGCGGGAGGCTGGTTTATTTCACATTTGGGAATCCATCAGCTGATGTGGTGCGGCATCATGTTTGCCCTTCTGGCTTTCGGGCTGATCATGGGACGCTTGGCATGGGGAAAGAGGCCGCTCGCAGAAGCTTAAGCTCCGTTGCAAAATCCGGCATGATTACGTATAATATGGCAGATTAAAGCAAGGGAGAGAAAAAGATACATGGAAAGACCGGCAGGATTTTGGGTTCGGTTTCTGGCTTACGTCATTGATCAGATCATCATAGGAATTCCGATTTTTATCATTCAATTTGCAGTCACTTTTTTATTTGCGGCAGGCGTTGCGGCGGCTGACCCCTTCATGACCGAAAATCAGTTTAACATCTCTTTTCTGGTGTTCGGCGTTATCCCGATTCTTGTGAGCTCTTTTGTGATCAGCATCTTATATTTCAGCCTGCTCACAGCCTCAAAGATGCAGGGGACACTGGGAAAAGCATTGCTCGGCCTTAAGGTCGTCAATGAAGATGGCGGACGCGTTTCCATCGGCCAGGCCTTCGGACGCGCTTTCGCTTATATCATATCTAAGGTCATTCTTTATATCGGTTTCATTATGGGTGCCTTCGGAGAGAAAAAAGCGCTGCACGACATCATGTGCAGCACCCGGGTTGTCTATAAATAATATCCTGAAGTCCGGGCCTTTTGAGCCCGGACTTTTTTATGACGGCTGCGCCCGCTTGATGTCAATGCCGCCTTTTCCGTCAGCCTCAATGCGGATCGTCCCGTTCACAATGACAGACAGCGGATGAAACTCCGCATGCTGATCAGAAAAAATCCAGCGGCGCCCGTTCCGCCCTAAAAGCAAAAACGCCCCATCATTGTAATCACCCATAAAATGAAACCCGTTCTCCTTAAGAGGCGCGCCGTCTCTCACCGGTATACCGAAACGCTGCAGCTCCTTCCCCGTCGATACCACCTCGGCAGCCGTCAGATTCACCTCGCCGATATTCAGGACGGACTCAACCGAAAAACGTTCCGCGCTTGCCGGAGATGTGTCTCTCGCGATGAATTCCGCCAGATTGTTGGACGGATCTTTGAAATAAAAGGAACGCGCATGTATATGAGAGAAATACACCTCATCCTCCCCATCTTCCGTTTGAAAAACGACTTTATCCTTTATCCACGCCTTCGCCTCATCAAAACGATTATTCGGAATGTTAAACGCGAAATGATACGCCGGATGAGATTGAGAATCGGCGCGCCTGAATTCCAATTCACTTTCTCCCGCCTTGATTGTAAACGAATCATCGGACTCACCCGCTAAAGAAAAACCCAACACCCTGACGTAGAAGTCTTTCGTCTCCTCTAAAGCACAACTGTACAAAGTAATGTTATTTATTTGCATGATCATACCCCCTTTGGTTTATACTGCCATATAGAGGGGTTGATTCCCACTATTTCGTTTCACCAATTGAGAATCCCCCTTCCGCCCGGCGCTAAACATGATAAACAGCGCCAAACCGCTTATACCAAGCGATTTTTAACGTCTAAAGCAAAAAAAGCAGAAAATAATACCTCATATAGCTTGACAAAAAATAAATGTTATTTAATAATCTATATATAATTAGAATTATTATTGAAAGATAAAGTGAATGCTTTGTCTTTTTAATATATTTTAAAATCACATTTCAGGAGGAAGATATTATGTCTTTAATCGGAAAAGAAGTACTGCCATTCGAAGCAAAAGCTTTCAAAAACGGTGAATTCATCGATGTAACAAACGAAGATTTGAAAGGTCAATGGAGCGTTTTCTGCTTCTACCCAGCAGATTTCTCTTTCGTTTGCCCGACTGAACTTGAAGACCTTCAAGGACAATACGCTGCACTGAAAGAATTAGGCGTTGAAGTATACTCTGTTTCTACAGATACTCACTTCGTACACAAAGGCTGGCATGACAGCTCTGAAAAAATCGGCAAAATCACTTACGCAATGATCGGTGACCCATCTCAAACGATCTCCCGCAACTTCGACGTTCTTGACGAAGAAACTGGTCTTGCTGACCGCGGAACATTCATCATCGATCCTGATGGCGTCATCCAAACAGTTGAAATCAATGCTGGCGGTATCGGCCGTGACGCAAGCAACCTTGTAAACAAAGTAAAAGCAGCTCAATACGTTCGTCAAAACCCAGGTGAAGTCTGCCCGGCTAAATGGGAAGAAGGCGGCGAAACACTTACACCTAGCCTTGATTTGGTAGGTAAAATCTAAGGAGTGCATTCAATTGGTACTTGATGCAAATATCAAAGCACAATTAAATCAATACATGCAGCTAATTGAGAACGACATTGTTCTCAAAGTAAGCGCCGGTGATGATGACACTTCTAAGGACATGCTGGCTCTCGTTGACGAACTGGCTTCCATGTCATCTAAAATTTCAGTTGAAAAAACTGAATTAAACAGAACACCGAGCTTCAGTGTTAATCGTACCGGAGAAGACACAGGCGTTACATTCGCCGGTGTTCCTCTCGGCCACGAATTCACATCATTAGTGCTGGCATTGCTTCAAGTCAGCGGCAGAGCGCCTAAGGCTGATCAAAAGGTCATTGACCAGATTAAGAACATCAGCGGAGAATACCGCTTTGAGTCTTATATCAGCCTGACGTGCCACAACTGCCCTGATGTCGTCCAAGCATTAAACATGATGAGCGTGCTCAACCCGAATATCACTCATACAATGATTGACGGCGCGGCATTCAAAGAAGAAGTAGAAAGCAAAAACATTATGGCTGTTCCGACTGTTTTCTTAAACGGTGAATCTTTCGGAAGCGGCCGTATGACCATCGAAGAGATTCTCGCGAAAATGGGCAGCGGCGCAGATGCGTCTGAGTTTGCCGACAAAGAGCCGTTTGACGTTCTTGTTGTCGGCGGCGGACCTGCCGGCGCAAGCGCGGCGATCTACACGGCGCGTAAAGGCATCCGCACTGGTGTCGTCGCTGAACGCTTCGGCGGCCAGGTACTCGACACCATGAGCATCGAAAACTTCATCAGCGTCAAAGCGACTGAAGGACCGAAGCTCGCTGCAAGCCTTGAAGAGCACGTGAAAGATTATGATATTGACGTCATGAACCTTCAGCGCGCGAAACGCCTTGAGAAAAAAGACCTCTTCGAACTTGAACTTGAAAACGGCGCTGTACTGAAAAGTAAAACAGTGATCCTGTCAACAGGTGCCCGCTGGCGCAATGTCAACGTACCTGGTGAGCAAGAGTTCAAGAACAAAGGTGTTGCATACTGCCCGCACTGTGACGGACCATTGTTTGAAGGCAAAGACGTAGCCGTTATCGGCGGCGGAAACTCCGGAATCGAAGCGGCGATTGACCTTGCAGGTATCGTCAATCACGTGACTGTGCTGGAGTTCGCGCCGGAGCTGAAAGCAGACGAAGTCCTGCAAAAACGTCTTTACAGCCTGCCAAACGTCACTGTGCACAAAAATGCACAAACGAAAGAAATCACAGGCGACCAAAACGTAAACGGCATTACGTTCGTTGACCGTGAAACTGGCGAAGAAAAACACGTTGAACTTCAAGGTGTATTCGTCCAAATCGGTCTTGTGCCTAATACAGAATGGTTAGACGAAACCGTCGAACGCAACCGCATCGGCGAAATCATCGTCGATAAGAGCGGCGCGACAAGCGTTCCCGGCCTATTTGCCGCAGGGGACTGCACAGACGGCCCGTACAACCAAATCATTATTTCAATGGGATCAGGTGCAACTGCCGCTTTAGGCGCATTTGATTATTTGATCCGGAATTAATGTAAAAAAGCCGCCATACGAATGGCGGCTTTTTATGTTATCAGTTAGGGTTTGCCCCGCCAACACATGCTTTTCCTCATCGTTTTGCAGCTTCTCCCACTTTTTCGCCTGCTTTCTATATCATTTGAATTTTAAGGGTAATGTTAACATTACCCTTGTTAAAATAAATATATTCCCATTTATATCTATTACTTTTTCCTTTAATTAGAAAGGGGTTATTTGAATTGCAAAGAAAGTCTTTTACTGACTCATCCATTTTCTTTTTTTTAATTTTTATTTTGGGTGGCATACTTTTTCTTTTAACAAAATGATTCGAGTCTTTTTTAGTTGTTGACTCTCTAATCTATTTATACATAAGGCTTGCTCGCTATTAAGGCCCTATATTCGCCTGGTCAACGAAAGAAAAAGACAGCATACTGCAAGCGGTATGCTGTCTTTTTCGTGAAATTCTGATGACCATTTCATTCATAACCTTTATGTCTTGCTCCCTCTCGCCCGATAGATAAGAAACAGTCCAATAAACCACAGCGGCGTCAGCAGCAAAGCCGGGCGCGTCGCATCCGCAAACAGCATAATCACCAGAATGGCGGCAAACAGCGCCAGCACGGCGTAATTGATAAACGGCGCGAACGGCGCCTTGAAAGACGAGCTTGCGTGTAAGTCCGGACGGGTTTTCCTGTATCTGATATGACAGACAAGAATCACGCCCCACACCCAAATGAAACAAATTGCGCTGATAGTGGTCACGATGCCAAACGCTTCTTCCGGTATCAATTTGCTTAAAAGAGCGCCCGCTGACAGCACAATGACCGATACCCATAATGCGCTGCTCGGCACATGGTTTTTATTCAGCTTCGCGAAACTTGCCGGCGCCTGTTTCGTTTTGCTTAAATTATACAAAATCCGGCTTGTAGAAAACATCCCGCTGTTACAAGCAGAAGCGGCCGACGTTAATACGACAAAATTAATGATTCCCGCGGCCACCGGAATGCCGACTAAGCTGAAGGTTTTCACAAAAGGACTTTCCGCCGCATTCAGCTGCGTCCAAGGGTTAATACATAAAAGAATGATCAATGCCCCCACGTAGAAAAATAAAATACGCAATGGAATTTTATTGATAGCGGACGGAATGTTTTTTTTCGGATTTGATGTCTCCGCTGCCGACACACCCACTAATTCCACACCGACATAGGCGAAGATCACCATCTGGAACGACAGCAAAAAGCCTGAAAACCCGTTTGGAAACAAGCCGCCGTGCTCCCACAGATTCGCCGCTGAAACCGTTCCGGTATGCGTTTTGAACCCAATCACCAGCAAAACCACACCGATGACAATTAACGCGAGAATCGTGATCACCTTAATTAAGGCGAACCAAAACTCCAATTCTCCAAAAATCTTGACCGTTAACAGATTAAGCCCTAATAAAATGAGCAAACAGATTAGTGCAGGAACCCACTGCGGAATGTCAAACCAATATTTCACATATACACCGACGGCGATCACATCCGCCATAGCCGTCATAATCCAGCAAAACCAATAAGTCCAGCCGGTGACAAACGCCGCACGCGGCCCTAAATACGCCTCGGCAATATCCGTTAATGATTGGTACCCCGCTTTAGATAACAGCAGTTCTCCCAGCGCCCTCATGACGAAAAAAAGCGCAATACCTACAATAAAATACGCAAAGATGATAGAAGGACCCGCCAGCTGAATCGCCTTACCGGACCCTAAAAACAATCCGGTGCCGATCGTGCCGCCAATGGCGATCAGCTGCACGTGCCGATTCGACAAGTCCCTCTTTAGCTCTCGCTGTTCCACACCTGACTCCTCCTTACTTTTTGATGAACGACGAGAAAATAAAGCCAATAAAAAAAGAGATTGGATGCCCTCCAATCTCATGGTCATAAGAATATCAAATTATATTTGCGCCGCTGACAATCAACAGCATGCCAAATACATATTCGGTACTCTTCTGTCCTTTTGCCTGAGATTGTGAACCCTTCGGCGCCGCGGTAAACCCGCGGTCTCTCCAGAAGCCGCTCCTGCTGTAGTGCGACCCACAGCAATCATAGCCTGCTACGTATTAAGTTTCCGATAGAAATAACTATCAGCTAACTTTTTATTTTAATGGAAGTTTAATCATTTGTCAATAGGGTGATGAGCTGTCTGCGGAAGGTATATGTTGATGCCTTAAGCGCCGCATTTTCTGTTTTGTTTGTCTCAAAAAGGACTTATGAGGTACTATCATATAAGGTCTAATGATTTAAATATCATGTCATACTTTAAATTCACCTTATCATGCAATGGCTCGTAAATAAAAAGGGGATGGACGAGATTGGAAACCAAATATTTAGATCTGCTCGCACAAAAATACGATTGTGAAGAAAAAGTGGTCACAGAGATCATTAATCTGAAAGCGATACTGAACCTGCCGAAAGGAACCGAGCATTTCGTCAGTGATCTGCACGGAGAGTATCAGGCATTCCAGCACGTGCTGCGGAACGGTTCAGGAAGAGTCAAAGAGAAGATCCGCGATATTTTCAGCGGCGTCATTTACGATAGAGAAATTGATGAACTGGCAGCTTTGGTCTATTATCCGGAGGACAAACTGAAGCTGATCAAACATGACTTTGATACGAAAGAGGCATTAAACGAGTGGTATAAAGAAACGATTCATCGGATGATTAAGCTCGTTTCATATTGTTCTTCCAAGTACACCCGCTCTAAATTGCGCAAAGCGCTGCCTGCCCAATTTGCTTATATTTCCGAAGAGCTGCTGTACAAAACAGAACAATCCGCCAACAAAGAACAATATTACTCCGAAATCATAGAACAGATCATCGCGCTCGGCCAAGCTGATAAGCTGATCACCGGGCTTGCTTACAGCGTGCAGCGATTGGTAGTCGACCATCTGCATGTTGTCGGCGATATTTATGACCGGGGACCGCAGCCGGACAGGATTATGGAAGAACTGATCAACTATCATTCAGTGGATATTCAATGGGGGAATCACGATGTTCTCTGGATAGGCGCCTATGCCGGTTCCAAAGTATGTCTGGCCAATATTATCCGTATCTGTGCCCGCTATGACAACCTGGACATTATTGAAGACGTCTACGGCATCAATCTGAGACCGCTATTGAACCTTGCCGAAAAATATTATGATGATAACCCGGCTTTCCGCCCAAAAGCAACCGAAAACAGACCGGAAGATGAGATTAAGCAAATCACAAAAATCCATCAGGCGATCGCGATGATCCAATTCAAGCTTGAGAGCCCGATTATTAAGAGACGGCCGAATTTTAATATGGAAGAACGGCTGTTACTGGAAAAGATTGATTATGACCGCAATGAAATCACGCTGAACGGAAAAACGTATCAACTGGAAAACACCTGCTTTGCGACGGTGAATCCCAAACAGCCCGATCAGCTATTAGAAGAAGAAGCAGAAGTCATGGACAAGCTGCTGTTCTCTGTCCAGAATTCCGAAAAGCTGGGCCGCCATATGAATTTTATGATGAAAAAAGGCAGCCTGTATTTAAAATATAACGGCAACCTGTTGATTCACGGCTGTATTCCTGTTGACGAAAACGGCAATATGGAAACGATGATGATAGAGGATAAAGCTTATGCGGGCCGTGAGCTTCTCGATGTATTTGAACGGTTCTTACGGGAAGCGTTTGCTCATCCGGAAGAAACCGATGACCTTGCGACAGACATGGTCTGGTACTTATGGACAGGCGAGTATTCCTCCCTCTTCGGAAAACGCGCCATGACCACCTTTGAGCGGTATTTCATCAAAGAGAAGGAAACGCATAAAGAAAAGAAAAACCCGTATTACTATTTGCGTGAAGACGAGGCAGCCTGCCGAAACATCCTGAAGGAATTCGGGCTCAACCCGGATCATGGCCATATCATCAACGGCCATACACCGGTAAAAGAAATCGAAGGCGAAGATCCGATCAAGGCAAACGGAAAAATGATCGTTATCGACGGCGGCTTCTCCAAAGCCTACCAATCCACAACAGGCATCGCCGGCTACACGCTCTTATACAACTCCTACGGCATGCAGCTCGTCGCCCATAAACACTTTAACTCCAAGGCCGAAGTGCTGAGCACCGGAACCGACGTCTTAACGGTCAAACGATTAGTTGACAAAGAGCTGGAGCGGAAGAAAGTGAAAGAAACGAATGTCGGTGAAGAACTGATGAAAGAAGTCGCGATTTTGGAGAAACTGCGGGAGTATCGGTATATGAATTGAGGAATATGGAGTTCAGGGATGATTCTCTGGGCTCTTTTTGTGATTCCCCGTAATAACGGCTAATGATCCCCTTTCCCTGTATGTAAAACCGATTTAACCGCTTCTTCAATCTCCTTATAACCCGTACATCTGCAAATATTGGACTCCAGCCAATTTTTAATCGTTTCATCACTTGCATTCGGCTCAGTATTCACTAAAGCATGACAATTCATGATAAAACCAGATGTGCAATATCCGCATTGAAACGCAAATTTTTCAATAAAAGCCTTTTGAATCGGTGTATTGATAAGTCCTTCAATTGTCGTAATGTCTTTTCCTTCCCCTTCTGCCGCAAGCATTAAGCAAGATTTCATCGGTATCCCGTCCGTTAATACCGTACAGGCGCCGCAATCCCCATTTAAGCAGCCCGGCTTTGAACCGGTTAATCCGAGACGAAGACGGAGAGCAAATAACAAAGTATCGGCCGGTCTGACAGTCATCTGTCTTTCTTCGCCATTTACTTTCAACGTAATAGGATCAGACATGAGAACCTCCTTCTAATTCTTGTAAGGCATCTAAGATTGTATGCTGCAAGACAAATAACCGATATTCACTTGAGCCTTCTGCATCATCAAGAACGGGTTTAGGTACATACTGTAAAGACCTGCGGACTCTATCTTCTGCTGTGCCGCTTTTATCGTTAAGCACAGCCTCCATTTCAGCAGAACGAAAAGGAAATGGACATACGCCGCTGAAGGCCATTCTGATCTCATCATCTTTTTTCAGCGCACAGACTGTCACCAATGGATATCCGACATTCCACTGCTGTCTTCTTTTGATACTGACAAACGGCAAGTCAACATACGCTCGATCGACAACGATATGAAATAAAAAATCTCCTTTTCGCAACTGTATTTCCTTGTTAAATACTTTATTTATGGGACGGTAATGAATCCCCGCTCTCCCTGCAATCCCTAGCAAACTATCAGAAATCAGCAGCGGCAGCACGGCCTCACGGTAATAGATGCCCCCGCAAATGTTTCCGCCCAGGCTGATTTTATTTCGAGACGTCCGATCCGCAATTTCACTTACTGTTTTACTTAATAGCGGAAATGGATTTTCTTCCTCCAGTTTCGTTAATGACACGCCCGCTCCGATCACCAGATCATGTTCATAAAAACGGATGGCGTGAAATCCCGGAAGTGCGTTCATATCTATCACTGCATCCGTATAGACGATATTCAGCCTTCCTAACGTGATAATTTCCGTGCCGCCGGAAAAATACATTGGAGTTTTCTTTTCAGCCGCAAGCGAGTGAAACAGACGGGTTGTTTCTTGTATGGTCTTCGGCTTAAAATAGTCGAAATCAAACGGTATCATCTTTCCACCCCATTTGCGTCCTCCATAATTGTTCGGGAATGAGAGGAAGTTGATTCAATTGGACTCCTAAAGCGGCGGAAAGGCAATTTCCCAATGCTGCAGGCATCCCCAACAGTCCGTGTTCCCCGCCGCCGCGCGCTCCATAAGGCGCAATCACATGCGGGGTTTCAACAAATTCAATAATATATTCAGGCTGCTCTCCATAGTGAAGGGGTCTGTATGTTCTGAGTTGAGGATTTAATACTCTGCCATACGGATCAAATACAAAGGTTTCTCTTCCTCCAAATGCGATTCCCATACTCATCCCTCCCATCACTTGACCCCTTGCAGCTTTTTCATTCAGTACAGTTCCTATATCTACAACAGAATAGGCTTTTGTGATCCGATACGTATAATCCCGCTTATCCAACTCAACTTCAATTCCCTGCGCACCTACAGCCCACTCGGGTCCCGGCTTTCCTCTTCCCGTTTCCCTGTCTAAATTCGTCATCCGGGTTAATGTGTAATGGCCGCTCGCAATGATTTGGCCGCCAATGGTATTTCCATTTGGAAACGTATATCCGTAAGCAATGTCTTTTATGTCAACATGTACAGCAGGATAATCTATAAAATAAACTTTTCCGTCTGCCACTTCCAATTCCTCGACAGGAACCCGCAACACGCATGATGCCACTTCCTTAAGCTTTCGAATGGCTTCTTCCGCTGCATTCAGTACGGCTCTTCCGGCCATTAACGTCCCTCTGCTCCCGACGGTTTTCCAATGCTCGGGCGTTGTTTGGGTGTCTACAAGCATTTTCACGTGAATTTTGCTTATATCCATTTTCATTCGTTCCGCTAAGATTTGGGCTAACACTGTTTTAGTCCCTGTTCCAATTTCCACTACCCCTGACATCAAATTAATGCTTCCATCGGGATTAAAGGTTAAAATCACCCCGGATGTTGCATTTGTATCAAATGTTGAGGTTTTCCAAATACAGCTGATCCCCTTCGCCCGTATCTTCCGGCCGTCGATTTCAATTCTCTGTCCCTCGGACCAATTCATTAATTCCTTCAATCTCTCAATGCATTTCGGCACATTTCCGACCGTGCTTGAATTGAGAAGAACTTGAGTAGGTGTAGTATCACCGGGACGAATGGCATTTTTATAGCGGAGTTCTAACGGGTCCATGTTCAGCTTTTCCGCCAATACATCCATCGTCCGCTCAAAGGCAAATAACACTTCAGCATGGCTGTAGCCCCTGAATGCACTTGGATATGGATGATTCGTATACATACAATATGAATCACACGATATATGATCGATAGCGTACGGACCCGTACAATCAACCACCGCAGCCCGGCTGATGTCCACTCCTTTATCAGAGTATGCTCCGCCATCAAATAAAAGCTGAATGTCTGCCGCCTTTAAAATTCCATCCTTCGTGGCCCCTAATTTGACAATGGCATCCAGCCCTATGTGACCAGGAGATGTGATCATATCCTCTTCTCTCGTATTAAATAATTTGACGGGCCGGCCTCCGACTGCTTTTGATGCCAAATAGGCAATGACCTCTAACTGAACGGCTGCTTTTCCCCCGTACGCCCCTCCTACTAAAGGAGTTTTGACGATAACCTTTCCGGGTTCAATACCAAAGTACCACTCCATTAATTTTTTAATGGCAAAAGGAGCTTGGGAGGATGTAGTCATGATAATCTCCTCATCAGCCCGAATTTCAACAATCGAGCATCTTGTCTCCATAGCCGCATGATCAGAAGGGTTAAAGGAAATTTGGAATTCTGCTGTCACATCACTTTCCTTAAACCCGTCTTCAATATTTCCTTTTCTGATTTTATCCAGGTTCGCGATATTTGTCTTCGGAACCGGGAATACACCTGCCTTCTTCTCATAGCGGTCAACATGTTCATGGACGAGGGGAGCATCCTTTTGAAAAGCCTCACGGGGGGAATTGACGACGGGAAGAGGTTTATAGGACACTTTAATGGCATCCGCGGCCTTTTTAGCTATGATTGGATTTTCCGCAACAACTACAGCAACCGGCTCCCCGTGGTACCTGACCCTTTTATAAGCAATTGGCGGCCTGTCTTTAATTTCTTCACCTGCAAGCGGAAAAGGTTCATCGCCCAATATCGCTTTCACTCCGGGAATCTTCCAAGCTTCTGAAAAATCAATAGACACAATATCGGCATGAGCATATGGGCTGATCAGCATTTTTGCGTGTAATGTGCCTGTTTCATGTAAATCATCCGTATATTTCGCCTTACCCGTCACTTTTTCAAGGGCCTCTTTCCGAATGACACTTTTCCCGATATACTCCAACTCATTCACTCCCCGAATTTATTCAGCAGGAAAGTATAATCTTCAACCGTGTCTACGTCATAAAAAAGCAAAGGGTCTTGAAAGCTGATCATTTTTCCCGTCTTGACCATACTTTCACGGATCACGTGCCGGGCGCCCTGATCTCCCTTTAACTGATGCAAGACTGGAAAACATTGATTTGAGAATAAAATGGGGGGCATAGGAAGATGCTGATTTTCAGCGGCGATAAATGAATAGCGGCGCTCCTTTTGATAGGAATCAATTAACGTATTGATGATATCTGCGGTGACAAACGGCTGATCTGCAAGGAGAATGATAACGGCGTCAGCCTCGTACGCTGCCGCTTTTTTCAAACCGCATTGTATAGAATGGCCTTGGCCCTTACCCGCTTGCTCACATTCTGCCTGACTCCACTTATTTGAGATGGGATTTAAAAAGAAAAAATCCGAAAGCCAATGCAGTGAATCTCCCTTTCTCGTTACAACGAAGATATGATCTAATTCAGATAACAGGGCATGTTTAAGCGCCATACTTCCGAGGGAGACCCCATTGAGAAATAAACTGCGCTTATCCGTCCCCATGCGTCTGCTTGTACCGGCTGCCAGGTAAATGCCTGCTGTTTTCATAAGCGAGCCCTTTGTTTTCGCATTTCTTTAATCATCTCGCCAACAATGCTTACAGCAATTTCCTCAGGCCCTTGTGCCCCGATGGGAAGCCCAATGGGGGAATGAATATCCTCTGGAATCTCAGCTCCGCCTAATAGCCGCTCGGTGCGCCTTCTGGGGCCTAATACACCTTTATAAAACACATTCTCGTTTTTTAATGTATGTAAAATGATCTGATCTTTTTGAAAGCTGTGCGTCATAATAACAACAAAATCCCTTTGGGTCATCCTCAGGCCTTCTATGACTTCTTCCGGTGCTCCTATTATCAATTGGCCGGCTTCAGGAAAATGGCCGTGATGACATAAAGCGGGACGCCAGTCAATCACTGTCACATGAAAGCCCGCACAAGCCGCCAACGAAACGAGCGGCCTTGCATCTTCTCCTGCTCCGAAGACATATAGACAAGGTTTTGGAACCATCTGATGGATAAACAATAAATCAGATGTATGTTCATCCCTTTTGATTCCCTTTTCTGTCTGTCTCAGTTTTTGGATACAGCCTTGTTCCATAACATTCTCGCTTCCAAACACTCTGCCGTCCTCAGCTATATACAGATCTTCCTTCGGCTCTAACATTTCAGTGAATCGTTTCACTCGGGTCACAGACTTTTTTTCATCTAAGCATGTCTTGACTGTCATCAGATTTCGTTCCAATTCCCCTTTTACAGGCTCAAGCAACACCGTCAAAGCACCATTACAGCCAACACCCTGCCCCCAGGATAAATCGTCCTCCGCGCTCATATCAAAGCGGACAATCAACGGCTCTCCCCCAGCCCAGATCTGCTCTGACCTTTCAGCAAGATCTTCCTCCAGACAACCGGCGGATAACATTCCGACTCTTGTTTTATCCCCTAAAATTAACATGGAGGCCCCTTCCTTCTTATAAGCGGACCCCTCTGTTTTAATGATGGTAGCCAGTACCTTAGCTTTCGCAGAAGCCGCGATGACCTCCAAAATCCGGTGTATATCATCCATTTGATTTCCCCCGCTTTTACCTGATCATCTGTATATCCATATTCTTTTTTTCCAGAGAACATTACAAACTCTTCAGCAATTTCTTCGTTTCTAAAAAAAAAGAGTCCTTATAGACCTTATGACCGGGCAGCGGGTGTGACTGCATGCCGGAACGGAGAGATTCCAATAACACGTTCTGTTCCTTCTGTTTCCAATTGTCTGTTTCACCCAGCTGTATTCCTTTAAAACCCGCAAAAAATTCACTTAACACTTGTAAATCATTGCCCAGCTCCCTTTTGTCACTCGTAGATAAAGCTCCTTCCCTTTCCCATTCTTTTAACGTTTTCACGACATTGGATAAATACTCATATCCAGCATTCATCTTTTGCATCTCTGTTTGATATCTTGCAAGAATGATTTTATGTTTTTTTCTGATGGGGTTGAATTTCAAGCTCTCAGAGGCTGTTTGCAGCATCTCTTTTGCCATATGCAGCTCCTGCAGAAGGTTATTCACTCTATCTTCCATGAGCGTCCCTTTTCCTTGTCCCCACTCTGATTGCACCCATTTGGAAACGTCTGAAAGTGTGTCAGAAAGCTGATGAGCCAATGTTTGAAAAGAGTCCGCTGCCCTTTTTGTATAGTCCGGCGGAAAAAGAAACATATGCACCAGAATCGCGATGACGACGCCGATCACCGTATCGATGATCCGATCCATTGCATAATCTTTAGAGTGTCGTTCAAACGTAAATACCAATAAAATGGTGAGGGCTACCTGATGCAGAACCGTTTCATCTATTCGTAACCACTTTGCAACGTACGTCCCGCCTAATAGTAACAGCCCCAGCATCCAGCCATTCATTTGTAAGTAACTTACAAGATAAGAGGTTAACATGATTCCGATGACCGTTCCCGCAATCCGATGAAAAGAAAATCGAACCGACTGATCTATGGTCGATTGCAAACATAAGATAACGGACAGAGGAGCTAAATACGGATGTTTAGAACCCGCCAGCTTTGCCGCTTCCCAAGAAACCGCGGAGGCAATCGCCATCTTCCAAACCAAGGATGTTTTGTTTTGATTTTTTTTACTTTTCTTCATCATACACCCCCTCCTTTCAGAAACCTTTTCCACTAGGTTTCCGTGACGGAAAGGGATTTATACTGACGTGTGGAAAATGCGGAAGAAGCTGTTGTTCGCAATAAGGTGCTTCTCTGAGATCTTCTTTACGGTTTCTATCCTCCTTGATAACTTCGCATCAGATATGAACTCTACTCTCCTATGACTTTCGAAGGGAAACATACAAACCTTGTCGGTTAATGTGATGAAATTGGGTGAATTTTTTATCATTTTATATGGTAAGGGTTTAAGAAGCAGAATGCCTTTGTTAGTATGGCAACCAAAGGAGGAGGATCAATTATGCAAAGCAAAATGAAGCTAACCGCAGTGAAACTGGCAGCCTTGGTATTCCTAGTAGGTGCCTTTGCCCTCCCGGTTTTACCCCATTCTGCGGCTGCCGCAGAATCACAAGCTACATACAAAGTTGAAAACCTCAACGACAGTGAGCTGAAGATGACGTTCAATCATGCAGATGTTCATATTGACGCTAAAGGCAATGCAACGCTTAAAGACAACATAACAGGCGAGGAGCAGGCTCTTCCGAAAAGCTCTACTGACAAAAATGGTGACCCCGTTACACTGAAATATGAAAAAATCAAAAATGGCGTTTTAGTCAAAGTCGTGAACAAAGACGCTGGAAAAACGAGCGGTTCAATCAGCACCCAATCAGTCGGGAAATGTATTTTAGGTACTGGCGGCGGTGCGGTAACTGGCGGCGGCACACTGGGTCTCGCAGGAGCTGCTGTAGGAACAGTCACAATACCCGGCATCGGAACAGTAGGAGCGGGTGCCGTCGGAGCAATTACCGGCGCTGTTGGCGGTGCAATGACAGGAGCTGCCGCATCTTGCTTTTAACCATGAAGAAAAAGGGGCCCGCGCCCCTTTCTTTTACTAACTATGGAAGGTGGTCGACATGTACAAAATCATCATTCCTTCAATACTAGCCATCTTCATTCTCTGGATACTCTTACAGATTTCACTGGAGATAAGCATCGTTAAGAATCCATTGAATTATTTTATTGTATTCATTGTCTTCTTTCTCTTTATAAAGATGGTGAAAGAGAAGCAACAGTAGGTTGCTTCTTTTACCATGTGTAGAAAATAAATCCATATCTTAATGAATTGTATAAGCAGAAACCAGATTTAAATATATAAAAAGTCTATTCTAGACGCTCTATATATATTTATTCGATTTTAATTTTAGGCAGGCATTTATTTATGATACGATTCACAGGAATGTATCTAAATGAGGTTTTATTAGTTCACGATAAGTTCTCCCCTTTTTGAATCCTTGAGTTAATCCCCATCCACCATCTTGACTTTCTTTTACTGATAATTTGGGCATCTGTGAAACCCTAACTACTACTAAGTATATTCTTTAAATCCGCAATCAAATATTTTATCTCAATCTATTCAGTATTCCCTTTTCCTTAGTAATTTCTAACTGCTGTTCTCTTAATTCTTTATTTAAGGTAGATACATTTATGTCCTTCATCAAAATAAAAAGCTCCCTTATAGCTGAATCTTTTATTTGCATTATAGGGGTATCAACATTATGCCTTTTCATTTCAACAGCATTTTTAACTCTTTTTATATATTCAAACTGCTCTTCAAATAACCATATGTCAGAATAGGGGAAAGTACCTATTCCTAAAAGGGTTTCTTTCATTATATGAACATTGTACTTTAGATTATTATAGTTCCATTCAAGCAACTTAGCTAATAAGAGTTTTAAGTAGTATTTTACTTTTAGCAATTCATCTATATCTTTAGTTCTCTTTAACAAATCAGTTAATTTTCCTGCAACAATAAGACACGCAAAGTAAATAGATTTGTTGTTAAAATCAATTAAGAAATACATTAACCTTTCTTTTTTTTCTTCCTTTATCAATTCTATTAGTAGTGCACTTAAAGGAATTCCCGACATTGATAATTCACCATCGTACTGGTCCCTGATATCCCCCGCTACTCTATTCCATTGTGGATTTATTTTTTGAGGAATAAAGTAATGGTGAGAAGAATGAAGATCGATTAACATCATCCTTATATCTTCAAAGTACTCAGTTATATTATTGGAATAGTAATGCTTACTAGAAGACAAATCGCTCTTCTTATTTAGGATCTTATAGTAATCTACAAAGAATCTCCCGTAAATTCCCCTAACACTCAATAATTCACCCCTCAATTTTCCAAGTCGTGTGTAAGATAGATCGTTATTTAAAAGAAGAAAACAATACTCCATACTTAATTTCATAGCTCTCTTTATTTCTATGTATTGTGTTGAAGTTATTTCATCTTTAGAAATTGTTATGAGATCTATAATTTCCTTAAAATGATTTCCAATTTCATATGAAAAAATCACTGTTTCATTTTTAATAAAAACACTTAACATCCTGTTATATTGATACAGAGCTTCAAATTTTTTTGTTTTCTTTACTAATTCACTAATACAATTAGACCACAAAGAGATGATATCGGATTTGTTCATCATCTCCGTATGATTTTCCTGTATTTCTTTTCCGTAATTCTTCAATGAAAGATCTGTTATCTTTTCAAAAACCTTTAAATTCATTTTATATTCTATATCATCACGCCAGATTCTTTCTACTGTATCGTTAACTAATTCAAATAGATTGTTAGACAGTTCATAAGTTGGGTCAAAAGATTTCTTTGCATACTTTTTTATAATTTTTCTATTTTCTAAGTAATATAGTGCGATAATCTTGTTTCTCGTTAACTGTGGAAAATTAGTATAAGTAATAACTTTTAGAATTAAAATTGTTATTGCTATCATTGAAGATAGAAATAAGAAGACAATACTCTCTGAATCAGGCTTAGTCATCATCAGGTATAAATTTATAAATAAAAGAACAAATATGAATGGTGTTAATAATAGAATATTGCTTAGTATCGAATTTGAAAAAGCTACGCTATAAATTGAAGTTCCCAACATCTTTTCTTTCTTTATATTTGAGATAAGAGAAAACAGCGAAAGAATTAAAAAAGTTATACTTATTTGGGCTATTACAAGTCTGGTATTTATTTCAGAATTAGTTACAGGTATGTAAGACAATATTTTCTGTAGAAAATCAAAGTTTATAATTTTTGTTAATTGGAGGACTAATCCAACATATGTTATTAAGATGATATTTTCTAGTATTTTGAATATAAACATCATCCAATTATATAATACAAATCTTATCTTTAAATCTAAATAATTTTTTCCTCTTATTAAAGAGTGCTTAATTCCTTTAATTCTATGTTTGAATTTCTTCAATATTAATCACCCTTTACATAATCCTGAATTTAAAGCTATGTTTAAAATATCTTTCTCATACAATGAGTACCCATTGGTATTGAAATGTTGATCACATATTAATTCTACGAAGTTCAACATCTATGGGAGTAAATTAGCCGAAATAAAAGCTAAGTTTGGTTCTTATGAAATTTGGATAAAATTTTTTAAGTTCTGTTGTTATCCAAAGGAATACTGACTAAACGACCTAAAGCATTTGCTGGCGGGCTCCCGACGCCTTTATAAAACAGCTACTCAGTAGTTAATTGATAAGATTCACATTAAAACAAAAATCAAACTCAAGTTCAATATTGAACCTGAATTTGATTTTACTAATTGTAAACATTTTGAAAAAATATACTTGTTCACTTATTGTATCGTGAAACGGATAATGAAAACAAACTTTAGTACCTCTTCTAATAATGGGTTATTACCTTATCTACAACAATATTTCCCTCTACTTATGATAAGGCTCCCCACGATTAATCCGAAAAGCCCGATAAATCTGCTCTACAAGTATGAGCCGCATCAGCTGATGAGGAAATGTCATTTTTGAGAATGACAGCTTTTCATCTGCGCGTTTCATGACGGCGTCGCTTAGGCCGAGTGAGCCGCCGATGACGAAGGTGATTTTGCTTTTTCCATAAGTCGCCAGCTTATCTATTGTATCGGCCAGTTCTTCGGAAGTTTTCATTTTTCCTTCGATGGCGAGAGCGATGACGTGGCTGTCCGGGCTGATTTTGGCCAGGATGCGTTCGCCTTCTTTGTCTTTGACGATTTTCATGTCTTGGTCGCTCAGGTTTTCCGGAGCTTTTTCGTCCGGGAGTTCGATAATGTCGATTTTTGCGTAGGCTGAGAGTCGTTTTTTGTATTCTTCAATGCCTTGCTTGAGGTATTTTTCTTTTAGTTTTCCGATGGTCACAATATTGATATTCACAGGTCATCCCCACTTTAGAAACAAGTTATTCATATATATTGTCCACAATTGTGGATATCTTTTCTGTATTTTGTGTAGGATCATTCGTTCCCTACTAGATATGTTGCAGTGTCCCCACATAATTCACAGGCTGTGGATAAACTGTTAGTATGTTCGATTTTTCTGATTTCGGGCGGAAGCTCATGATCATCTATGTACATGTCCAGTACGGTTTCGATATGTTCTTCACAAGAATAATAAGCGGTTTTCATTGTTACATCCTCCGGTTTTCTTTTGCGCGCGGCAATTGTTCTCTTTTCAATATAACCTATTTATACACATGTTAGTAGTGCTTCGGGCTGAGTTTTATCCACAATTCGGCAAATCACGCGCAAAAAGAGCCGGCGTTTTCAGCATCCGGCTCTTTACGTGTTTTCTCTTTTTTCTAAGCGAAGAACGAACAAAATCCCTAATAGACACGCCAGCAGCGTACAGCATACATCAATCCAGTCCGGCTTTCCGCCGTTTAAAAAAGAGTTGGTTATCACGGAAACCAGGAGAATGGTGATGGTCACCGCGGCAAGCTTTTTCTTCATCGGCTCCCTCCTTCATCTGACTGTCTTCTGCTTTTACGATTCAAATTCCTCTATTTCTATGTTCGGTCGGCTTTCTTCTTGCTATATAGCCTGATTATGAGGGTCACTATGATATATACAATCATAATCAATGTTCCGTTGCTCACATCAGGGTATCCAATCAACATATTCATTATGACAAAAACAATGGTTATACAAATGACGGACAGCAATAAGAAGAGACTGAATGATTTCAAATGAACACCTTCTTTCTTGCAGTAACGTTTCATTATAAAAAGCTTACCAAAAGCGGCAAGCTCTTCCCAAATGTTCATACTCTTCAAAACCCGCCCATTACCTGAACATCATACAGCTTGAGATGGCTTTTCGGTGTCACGATGTCTTTCAGGCTGGGGATGGTGCGGTCGTTCAGTTTTTTGCCCGTTTTCAGGTCGAAGGATTCGATTTTGGCGGGCTTTTTGTAGCTGTACGTGAACAGATACAGCTTTCCGTTTTGATGCGTCAGGTCTTTGAAGTCGGCTTTCATTCGTGATGCGGGGAGGGTGAAGGCCTTTTTGCTTTTTCCGGTCTCAGGGTTGATGCGGTAGACAGTTCCGAAGCCGTCAACGAAATAGAAGCTGCGCCGCTCCATGAAAAAGCTTTTTTTGAAGCTGAACGGCATGGAGTCATAGATAGTCTGTTCGTCATTTCTATAGGTGGCGATGTCATATGTTTTGATCGCGCCGCTCTTTCTCATAACTTTCACCATTTGATAGATGTGTTCTGCTTTTTCCCCTCTGGTGACAAAGCAGACGGCGCCGTCGTCCGCGGCGAGCTGGGATTCGACTGACGTGCCTTCTTTATACGTCCATGTCGCAATTGATTTTGTATGGAGCTTTTCTTTATCGGCCTGAATGTCTTGTATGTGATAGCCTTTTTCGTCATCTGTCGGCGTGAGCGCGAAAAGATGATCTTTAAAAAAGCCTGAAGCGCGGATATAGTGCGGGATGACGTCTTGCTTCCACCTGCCGTCAATCTGGCGGTACAGCTCTGAGCGATAGCTGCCGCCGCTCTTGCCATAGCCCGAATTATACAGCGTGTAAAAGCCTTTCGTCCGCTCGATATACCCGGCGCTGTCTCCCGTATGCTGATACGTTCTTTTATATGTGTGAAGACCATTTTGAACGGTGTAGATTCCTTTTTTGTCCTCCAGCAGCACGCTGCCGTCATGCACTTTGGCCGATCCGAGCTCAAGCCCCTTCATTTGATAAGAAGAGAGCCGCCCCTTTTTATCGGCGAAGAGGGCATAGCTTTTTCCGCCGCCGAATGTGTCTTGATCAGCCGCAGTGGAGAAATACAGCAGCGCTTCTTTATCTTTCAGAAAATCAGGATCATTTAATATTGCCCTATCAACCTCCGCAGGCTCTTCCGTGCGGAAATAGAAGAAGCATAAGACCGCTGCGGCAAGGATGAACACTAAGGGTATCCAGATAATTTTTTTCACGTTGTTCCCCTTAGTGAATGGTCAGAATCGTGGTCGTGTAAGACGAGCTTGTGATGTCGCGCGGATATACGCCTAAGCCGCCGTTAGAGTCGATATCAATCCCGGCTTTTAAAAGGAATGCCGACCACAGCAGTTTTGAGCAGTTTTTGGCGCCTTCATGGCCCGTATTTCTGTTATTGACGAAGTTGAAGGAGTATTCATCACCCACTCTCGATACGGCCCAGTCAGCGGCGGCTTGTTTTTGGGCATCAGTGACTTTCACGGTCTGGACGATTGAATTGTCTTCGACTTCTCTTCCGTTATAAGCGATCTGGCGGACGCCGTCCCCCGGCACGGATTCGACAATTTTATCAGCGGATGAATACATGCCGACATGCCCGTGGTTGTAAAAAGCCGTGTATGAGTTCGTGTAATAAATATTGCCTTTTGTGCTTTTCGGAAGTTTTTTTGTGCCTGATGATCCGCCCATTGCAGAAAGCCCGTCTTTGGAAGCGATTACATTTCCTTGCACCTTGTCTGCCGTGATTTCTTGATGAAACTGCTTGAGGATCGCTTCTGTTGAAACGTGCTTCTGCTGGGCAAGCTCTTTGGCGGATCGGAGAACGTCTTGCGGGGTTGTGCCCTGCTGAAGCTCTGCGATTTCTTTTGCGTAGCGGGCTGCTTCTGTTTCTTTCGCTTTCACATTCGTACCGGAGAACGACAGAACCATGGTGAACGACAGGGCAAACGGGAGAACGGCTTTGAACAGCTTTTTACACATATTACTTCGCCTCTTTTCTTAAAGTATAATTTTTCCACATTTGCATTATATGACGGAATTGCGATAAAAAAATATAAAATTTACAGATTTTTAAAAATTTTATAACAATAGTAAAAGATATGCATAATCGTCTTATCAAATACATAACAATCGGGTCGTTGCGGTTTCCTCATTGAGGTTAGGGTGCATGGGCATGCAGGAAGGACTACGGCAGCCAGAGTGAGTCATGCCGTTCATCTCGGGGTGATCAATGTGGATAGGATCGAATAAAGAGCTTGTCGGAAAAGCACCTTTATGATCTGCATAGGTTGGTTGATCCGCGGGTGACGATTGAAGAGACCGTCGGCGCCATGAAGGAGGACGGCTGATCAGAGGTGTCCCCCTGCCGTGAGCTCGGTAAAGGCTGATCAGCTTGATGCCGATGAAACACCGCGATTTCATTTAGCTGCCAATACGGAGCCCGTCCAAAAACTTACCGCCATTGCCCGGGAAATGAATAACAAAAGAGGCCCATCGTGCGGGCCTCTTTTCATGACAGCTTTTTGCTCATAATCACATCGGTCTCCAGGAATCCCGTCTTCTCATACAGCTTCCGCGCCGTTTCGTTATGAGCGAATACATGGAGAGAAATCTTGCGGACACCCAGATCTTTGGCTTTGTCCTCCAGCCTTGCGAGTGCCTCTTTTGCATAGCCTTTGCCGCGGAAGGGCGGATGAAGGCCGAAATCATAAATAAATGCGTCGTGCTGCGGGTGATCCGGATCGGCGTGCAGCCACAGCCAGCCTGCATTTTCCTTACCGTCCAATGTCAGCGTCCATAAATAGTGATCGACCGTTTCCAGGCCGTCAGGAAGCAGGTCTTCAAACGCCAGCTCCGCTAATTCCGGCGCTTCATCAGGCAGCCACGTTCCCGCTTTTACCTTATCTTCAGCGTAATGCTTTGTTGAATGAGCGAGATAGGATTGAAATTCTTGTCCTGTCATCGGCTGCAGCGTGATAGCCATTGAATCACTCCTTACAAAACACAGACTGAAAGCGGTTCATGAAGTATTATCCGAAGGCTCCGTTTTCTGCCGGTTTTATGATTTGTTCGGCTTGTGCCGTTGAACCAGTTTGCGCAAATAATCCAATCGAAATGAGACTTGCCAAAGCTGCTGAGAGTACAATGAATTTACATGTTTTCATTACGAATCCCCTCCGTCAATCTCAAAATTTGGTCATTGGCATCAATTGATTCCTGAAAATACTTCGCCGCCAGTTTGTAATTCTCCTGTTTTTTAAAATGCGCTGCGGCTTGATACGATAAATCGGAAACGTCACTCCACAGCTCTTTCCTTCTTAACTCGGCGAAAGCTGATTCAAGCGTTTCTTCACTGTGGTCAATAAATACATGCTGTAAGATGCGCAGCTTTTGGGTATATACGGGCTCGTTTTTGTCTTCTGCGGCATTCAGCGCTTTATGCAGCCAAAACCGGCCCTCATCCGTCTGTTCCTGCTTCAATAATACTCTGGCCAGCATGTACAGACTCCGCACCGAATACGCTGATCGCAAATGCTCCTTTTGATCGAGAGCCATTTCAAATTCGACTCGCGCCTCCTCCAATTTCTCCTGTCTTTCATAGCAAATGCCTGCGTTAAAGTGGGCGAGCGCTTCAATGTGCGGATCGCCCGCTTTGGCGGCTTGATGGACTGCCGTCTGCAGAAGCTCTTCAGCTTTCTGGTAGTGAAACAGGTCCATTCTGTTACAGCCGATCACCATTAAACACTGTGCTTCTCTGACCGCGTACATTTCGTTCGCTTTGTAGATCTCTAACGCTTTTTCCGCATGGTTCATCGCAAAGTAGTTTTGGCGGATTTCATAATAGGCAATCGCCACTTGATAATTAAATTCGGCTCTTTCAATCTCATTCGGTATGTGCCGGAGCCTGCTTTCAGCAATCCGGTAAAAATTAATGGCGTTCATGAACCGTTTTTGGTAAAACTCGTGCATTCCGGAAAAAAAGTAATAATAGTATTGAATCATCTGGTCTGTTTTTTCTTTATCGGCGTTCAGCTGGATCGTTTTTAAAATGCCGTCTGTTTTCTCATACTCTTCCATCAAAAGCTTATAGCGGGAATCAATTAAATTAAAATAAAGGAGCACCGTTTGATTTTGTGTCATATTTTGCAGATCTGTAAGCAGTTGTTCTCTTAACGCCTCAGCCGATTCGGTGTTGTGCTTTTTGATTTCTTCATACCAGTCACTGATTTTTTTCGCAACAGTTTCGTGGGCCATCACCTCAGCCATCTGTCAGGACACCTCCCTTTCCCATTTTGTGTAATAAATATATCATATTTACAGGGTCAAAAAGAGGGTGACAGCCTGCTAGTTTCCTCGTGGCAACAAAAAAACCTCCGCAGGTGCGGAGGCGCATATTTTATAATAGTTTTTTTCCCAACAAAGATTCCACCAGCTCAACCGCTGTTTTGCCGGTTTTGTTTTTGTGATCGAGGATCGGGTTGACTTCGACAAATTCAGCTGAGGTGATAATGTCGGCATCATGCAGCATTTCCATTGCCAAATGGCTTTCACGGTAGCTGATGCCGCCGACGACAGGCGTCCCTACGCCGGGCGCGTCGCTCGGATCGAGGCCGTCGAGATCAAGGCTGAGGTGAACGCCGTCACAGTCTGACAGGTAGTCAATGGTTTCTTCAATGACCTTCGTCATGCCGAGGCGGTCAATCTCATGCATCGTATAAACCTTCATGCCTGTTTCCTTAATGTATTCACGCTCGCCTTCATCAAGCGATCTCGCGCCGATGATGACGACGTTTTCCGGCTTGATTTTCGGGGCATAGCCGCCCAGATTCACCAATGTGTCGTGCCCGACGCCGAGGCTGACGGCCAGCGGCATTCCGTGAATATTGCCTGACGGCGATGTTTCCAGCGTGTTTAAATCGCCGTGCGCATCGTACCAGATGACGCCGAGCTGTTTATAGTGCTTGGCCGTTCCTGTCAGCGTTCCGATCGCGATGCTGTGATCGCCGCCCAAGACGAGTGGGAACCGCTCATTCTCAATGACGCTGTCCACCTTGTGGGCGAGCTGCTCGTTCCCCGAAAGCACAGAGTTCAGATTTTTCAGCTCTTCATCATTTTTGAGTTTTTCACGATTGACGGGGATGTCGCCTAAGTCTTCCACCGCATACCCCATGTCAGATAACCGTTCAATGAGATGCGCGTAGCGGATGGCGCTCGGGCCCATGTCCACTCCGCGTCGTGCTTGTCCTAAATCCATCGGCATTCCAATAACTGAGATATTCTTGTTCATCCGTTTTTCCACCTCAACATGTTGTATGTTGTCCTGTGCGGGTTTCTCAAAGATGACTTGGACACGAAAAGATTTAAAGCTCTATCTGTTTTTCTGACTGTTTATGCTTTTTTACATACAGATGATAGACGATAACGCACACCGCCATGAACGGGATGCCGCAATAAAGGGCGAGCCGCTGTTCTGAATCAAATGCGAGACTGATCAGAACGACCGTATTTAATGTCAGCCCGACAATAGGCAGCACCGGGTACAGCGGTGTTTTAAACTTAAGGTCTTTCACTTTGCCGCCTTCGCGGATGTATTTCCGTCTGAACATCAGCTGCGACAGAGAAATCGTAATCCAGCCGACCTGCGCGCTTAGTCCGGCTAATGATAAAAGAAACATATAAACGGTTTCCGGCGCTGCCACTTTAGACAGCAGCGACAGGCAGGCGACGGCCAGCGTCACGATCAGCGCGTTCATCGGCACGCCGCGTTTATTTGTTTTGCCGAGCGCTTTAAAAGCTTGTCCTTCGTTCGCCATGGCATATAGGATACGCGTCGATGCAAACAGGCCTGAGTTGGCCACTGACAGCAGCGCAATTAAGATAACAAAGTTCATGATATCGGCGGCATACGGGATTCCGATTTGTTCAAACACCACGACAAACGGGCTTTCGACCACTCCCGCCTGCTTCCACGGAATCATGCCGGCAATGACGATGATAGAGAGAACGAAGAAGACAAGCGTTCTCCATACCGTCTGCCGGATAGAGCGCGGAATCGTTTTCTCGGGGTCTTCACTTTCTCCCGCGGCAACCCCGATCAGCTCCGTTCCCTGGAACGCGAAGTTTACGGTAATCATCGTAACAAGCATCGCCTTCATGCCGTTCGGAAACAATCCATCCTCATAAAAATGAGAGAAGAAAGGTGCCTGCTCGCCGTGTTTCAGATCGATCAGGCCGAACATGGCGGCGCCTCCCAAAATAATAAACAGCAGAATGACTAAAATTTTAATGCCGGAAAACCAAAATTCCGACTCAGCGAACGCTTTTGTGGTAATGGCGTTCAAAAGAAACATCAGCCCGACAAACACGAGGCACCACACCCATACGGGAACATGCGGAAACCAGCGGAGCATCAATTGTCCCGCAGATAAAAACTCAATGGCGCATGTCACCGCCCAGCCGAGCCAGTACAGCCAGCCGAATGCGAAACCGAAAGCGGGGCTGATAAATTTGGTGGCGTACGTCTGAAACGACCCTGATACGGGAAGGGCAACCGCAAGCTCGCCTAAGCAGAGCATTGTCAAAAACATAATAAAACCGCCGACCAGATAAGACAGAACCGCGCCCAGCGGTCCCGCCTGGTTGATTGTATATCCGGTACTCAGGAAAAACCCGGTGCCGATTACTCCGCCCAGTGAAATCATAAACAAATGGCGCGATTTCATTGTGCGCTGAAGCTGATTCTCTTTTTGATTTGTATTCACTATTCTGCACCCCTTCAGCAACTTGTATTGGAACCAAGCCGGTGCTTTGAAACCGATTTGCTGTCCAAAGAGCCTCTATTTGTATATGAAAGTTATATGAAATTCATTTTCGTACATAAAGATACATTATACTAAAATACTGTCGCCGCGCAAATAGAGTGTGCTGAATTTTTTATTTGTTAATTCCATACAAGCTGAGGGAAAGCGTTTCCATATCAAGTTTCTACGCGTTTTGAAGCACATTTGTGATCTTTTGGACCGCCCAGTCCAAGTCTTCCTTGGAAATCATTAACGGCGGTGCAAAACGGATCACGGTATCATGTGTTTCTTTGCATAAAAGCCCTTCGCCTTTCAGCTTTTCACAGTACGGGCGGGCCGCTTCAGTCAGTTCCACGCCGATAAACAGGCCGCGTCCGCGCACGTCTTTTATGATCGGGTTATCGATTTTCTCAAGCTCTTCTTTAAAATACCGGCCAAGCTGAAGGGAACGCTCTGCCAGCCCTTCTTCCTCAAGGACTTCAAGAGATGCGAGCGATACCGCGCAAGCGAGCGGGTTTCCGCCGAATGTCGAGCCGTGGGAACCCGGATTAAACACGCCGAGAATATCACGGTTCGCCGCGATGCACGAAATCGGGAAGACGCCGCCGCCGAGCGCTTTGCCCAAGATAAACATATCCGGTACGATATTTTCCCAGTCAACCGCGAATGTTTTCCCTGTCCGGCCGAGTCCCGTCTGAATTTCATCAGCAATCAGGAGCACATTTTCTTCCTTACAAATAGCGGCCGCTTCTTGTAAAAATCCTTCAGGCGGAATGACGATGCCCGCTTCTCCCTGAATCGGTTCGAATAAGAAAGCGGCTGTGTTCGGCGTAATCGCCCGGCGCAGCGCTTCCGCGTCTCCGTATGGAATTAATTTTATACCCGGAAGCATAGGCCCGAAACCGCGTTTATACTCATCTTCTGAAGAAAGGGATACCGCAAGCATCGTTCTGCCGTGGAAGTTGCCGATACACGCAATGATTTCCGCCTGATTATCTTCTACTCCTTTGACCTCATATGCCCAGCGTCTCGCCGCTTTGACAGCGGATTCAACAGCTTCCGCCCCCGTATTCATCGGCAGAATCATATCTTTTCCCGTCAGCTTGGCTGTTTTCTCATAAAACGGGCCGAGCTGATCGTTATGGAACGCGCGTGACGTCAAAGTGATTTTATCCGCCTGATCCTTCAGCGCCTGAATAATCTTCGGATGTCTGTGTCCCTGGTTCACGGCAGAATAAGCACTGAGCATATCCATATATTGATTGCCTTCAGGGTCTTTTACCCAAACACCCTGCGCTTCAGAAATAACGATCGGAAGAGGATGGTAGTTGTTCGCACCGTAGTGTGAAGTTTGGCTGATAATCTCTTGAGATTTTGTGAAAGCTGACATAATCTGATTCCCCCTTGTTTTGTATATCATTCAACATAAGATCTTGCTTTCCCTTTTTATAAAGCAAGTTCCGTGCCAATCCGAAAAAACGGGATATTTCGCCAGCATTCTTTCTCTTCCTGCAAAATTTTCCGGCAGTTTGCGTGCAAACTTCAGGCAAGCGCAAAATTTTTTTGCGTTTCCTGATCAATTTATTTTAAAATAATGAATGTTACGACGATTGGGAGGGGGAATTGACCTGCACACAACCAGTGAATTTTTCACACTCGTGTTACAAAGCATTCTGGAAGAGATTGATGTCGGGCTGCATGTGGTGGACGAAAAGGGCAGCACCGTCATTTACAATAAGAAAATGATGCAGATTGAAGATATGGATGAACGGGACGTCCTGCATAAAAACCTGACTGATGTATTTATGTTTTCCAGTCAGCAGGACAGCACACTCGTCCAGGCCCTTCAGGAAGGCAAAACGATTAAAAATGTAAAGCAAAGCTATTTCAATAACAAAGGCCAGGAAATCACGACGATCAACCACACCTTTCCGATTGTGCAAAACGGCGAGATCAAAGGCGCCGTGGAGATCGCCAAAGACGTCACTAAGCTCGAACGGCTGATCAGGGAGAATATGCACAGAAAAGAACAGAACAGCTACACGTTTGACAGCATTCTCGGCAGCAGCCCGGTTATCCGGGAAGTCATCGAAAACGCGAAACGGGCAACCCGCACGTCATCGTCCGTGCTTTTGGCCGGTGAGACGGGAACGGGCAAGGAACTGTT
This sequence comes from Bacillus sp. CIS52, assembly GCF_053545315.1. Lineage (NCBI taxonomy): Bacteria > Bacillati > Bacillota > Bacilli > Caryophanales > Bacillaceae > Bacillus > Bacillus sp. CIS52. The sequence continues at coordinate 1,124,582 of NZ_JBIUFR010000001.1, read as the reverse complement.
CGCCCAAAGCATTCACAACGGCAGCCAGCGCTCAGGCGCCCCGTTCATATCACAAAACTGCGCCGCCCTGCCGGACAGTCTGGTCGAAAGCATTTTATTCGGCACGAAAAAAGGCGCCTTTACCGGAGCCATCGACCAGCCGGGCTTATTTGAGCAGGCGCAGGGAGGCACCCTTCTCCTTGATGAGATCAATTCTCTCAATCTCAGCCTGCAGGCAAAGCTGCTCCGCGCCCTTCAGGAAAAGAAAATCAGGCGCATCGGATCAGCGCAGGACAAACCGATTGACGTCCGCATCATCGCCACGATGAATGAAGACCCGATCACCGCCATTTCAGAAGAGCGGCTTCGCAAAGATTTATACTACCGATTAAGCGTTGTCACGCTGATCATTCCGCCGCTCCGGGAGCGCAAAGAGGACATTCTGCCTCTGGCCGAAGTCTTTATCCAGAAAAACAATCACCTGTTTCAAATGCATGTCGATTCGATCAGTGACGACGTGCAGCAATTCTTCCTGGAATATGACTGGCCGGGCAACATTCGCGAGCTTGAACATATGATTGAAGGCGCCATGAACTTTATGACGGACGAAACGACGATTACGGCGGCCCACCTTCCTTATCAATACCGCATGAAAATCAAACCGGCTGACACGGACGCCAAAGCCGCCGCAAGCACCCAGCCCGGCACTGATTTAAAAGATAAAATGGAGAACTTCGAAAAATATATGATCGAAAAGACCCTGAGAAAACACGGCAATAACATATCCAAAACGGCAAACGAGCTCGGAATCAGCAGACAAAGCCTGCAATACCGCCTGAAAAAATTCGGTCTGGACAGGATGAAATGAATCCAACTGAAAAAAGGCTGAGATGCTCCTCAGCCTTTCGTCAGGTTATGTCTGATTGGTGAGCCGCTCCCCGGTAAACCAAAAGTTTTCCCTCACTGCCAATGTATGTTCCGTATTCTCGACTGGATGGCGACGCTCGCTTTCAGTTTGTAAAAGCTACGCATCATAAACAGCGACAATAAGATGGATAACACCCCGATTGCGGTCAGCAGCAAGGCTGAATCAAAATAGTCGTTAAGAATCGGATAAACGGAAAGGCAATGAACATGAAGAGCGATGTCAGCAAACTGATAATCGACAGCAGCGCGGCTCTCGTTCTTGACGGAATCTCATTGTTCACCACCTGACTGAAGACGGGTTCTATCACGTCATAGAGCGCGTTAATGACGACAAAAGCGGCTATCGTCACGTACAGGCTGCCCAAAGGTATAAACAGATAGGCTGCCCCGATGATGCAGAATGTCAGCAGAAGCACGCGCCTCGGCGTGAATTTTTCCGCCGGCTTTGAAGAAAAGATGGAGCACAGCGCCTGTAAGATGGACAGTCCCGCAAAAATAACGGATATGTGACGCACGGACAGCCCTTCCGAGATAAAAAACCGATGTAATCGCAAAGAAAACAGAGAGGGACAGCACCAGATATTTAAAGGCTTTGTTCAGCCTGAAGAAGTCCTTGACTTCCTTTAGGATGTCACCGACCGTCTGCGTTTTGTGTTCACTGTTTTCAAATCTTAAATCATTGAAATGGCTGTCGCGGGGGACAGATACGTCCGCTCCAGCCCGCGTTCGGATAATAATCGGCATACACGATTCGGATCGGTTCTTCCTGCGGCTTCCGTCCGTTTTTCCTATTCTAAATAGTCCGGGTGAATTTTATTAATCTTCTTGTATGAGCGGGATCTTTTTGATCAACAGGCTTACCCCGGCAGCCGGATTACGAACACGGAGCCTTTTCCCTGCTCGCTTTTCACTTCAATTGTTCCGTTATGGCTGTCGATAATGGTTTTTGTAATGGCAAGACCCAGCCCGGCGCCGCCGTATTTACGGGATAGGGAGGTTTGTGCCCTGTAAAACCGATCAAACAAATGAGGCACATGCTCCGGGGCGACGCCCGCTCCGTTGTCCGCCATCATGAGCATGATTCCGCCGTCTTTCTGCAGGGAGACGGTGATGACGCCCGTTTCTTTATCCGTATGCTGTACCGCATTGTAAAAAAGATTGAGAATGACCTGCTTCATTTTGTCTTTGTCAAAAACGGCTTCAATCTTTTGATCGACAAAAAACTCGAGCTTCCGGTTTCCCGCCAGCAGCCTCAGCTGAGCCTCCATTTCCAAAATCACGTCTCCCAGCGCGCCTTTTTTCATTTCAAAGCTCGGGTCCCGGTCCATCTTCGCTAGAAACAGAAGGTCCTCTATCAGCTTATTCGCTCTGGCGGATTCCGCGTACAGGTTTTGAAGCGCTTTTTCTTTCTGCTCCGGCTTCTCCGCCGCTCCGCGCATTAAAATTTCGATAAAGCCGTGAATGGAGGTAAGCGGTGCTCTCAGCTCATGTGACGCGTCTGATACAAACTGCCGGATGCGCTCCTTCGCTTCTTTTTCCGCCTGAAACGCGGTTTCAATCCGTCCCAGCATCTGATTGATGGATATGCCCAGCGACTCCATTTCTGCCTGCCTTTTATCAATCGGCAGCCGTTTATCGAGACTGGCGGCATTAATGTCATCGATCATACGCCCAATGCGCGATAATGGCTTGAGTGTGAGCCGGATCATCGGTAAGAAAACAAACAGTCCGATGACCAGAGCCGCAAAAGAAAGCACCGCAAAAATGCCGATTTGGCGGAAAAGCGAATCATTCAGAGGCTGTGTCAGCGTGCTCATTTGCACAACTCCCGCCGGTCTTCCGCCAACGGAAATCGCCTGAAACACGGTGATGATTTCCTTACCCGCTTTATTGTGAGCCACCTGATAGTGAAGCGCCATGGGGTCTGTCAGCGCATCCCGATACACGTTTTTCGGAAAAGATGGGGCGGCTCCCGCTTGCGGGTCTTCTGATAAAACAGACATCTTGTATGATGGATTGATAAAAGCAACCGTCAGCCCGGGGGAAATCAAATTCGGGTGAGCCGGTGTTTCGGAACGGGCAAGGGTTTTGATTGACCTCCATACACTTTGATCCATTGAATGGATATAGCTCTGGATGCTGGCCGCCTGATTTTCATACATCGTCCGTGCCATAAACATGTACTGAGTGCCTCCGATGAAGCATAACAGCAGGGCCAAAATCGCCAGTGACCTGAACAGGAGCTGGAATCGCAGGGTTCTGAACAGCTTTCTCCGCTTCATCCCAGGTCCGCCCTGCATTCGGCGCCCCGCACCTTGTGCTCTTTGTCCTTCAGCTTTTCGCGTAAAGAGCGGATATGTGCCTCGATGGTATTGTCTTCCCCGAGAACCGTTCCGTGGCGAAGCCCCATCGTTATCAAATCAATGAGTACAGACCCGCCGTCTGCACTCAGCGGCCGGATGCCTTTCAACTTATTCATGATGCAGTCTCTCCTTAGATGTATCAGCTTGTGTTTATTTTTTTCGCTTCTTCTTCTATTATTCGCTTTTATCTGAAACAAAACGGAATCTTAGCTGAATTGGTTAAAGTCAACGCCCAAAACGGTGCAGTCTGCACATAACAATAATTTCACCTGCCGCTTCGATTTTGCAGCATCAGTCTGTTTCTGCCTATTGTGTTGCGGCCCGCCTTCAGTAAAAAACGGCATAAAAAAAGCGCCCTGAAAAAGGACGTTTGATATGACATGTTTCATTTTCTTAAATTCTGCATTCTAAAATAATTCTTCCTTCGCATTCACCCTCGATTTCATTCAATACGATGATCACATCAGCCGTTTTCATGTGTTTCACCTCCCCGCTTCACAATAGTATAATATTAACAAATAAATCAATAAAAAATAGCCCGGATATCCGGGCTGCTTTTTTATTTCTGTAATCGATCCGCTTCTGTCAGTTTGACTTCCGCTGTTTTTTTCTTTCCTGAACGGTAGAACGTGATGTTCACACGGTCGCCGATCTTTTTGCGATACAGACGTTCACGAAGATCCACAATGTCGTTGACCTTATGACCGTCAAAACCGGTGATCACGTCAAGCTTTTTCAGCCCTGCTTTGCCGGCCGGTGAAAACGCGTCGACACCCATAATGACCGCCCCGGTTTTAACACCTTTCGGAAGTTTCAGCGTCTGGCTCCAATGGTAGCTCGCAATATCCGTTAAAGATTTCATCTCGATACCGAGGAAAGGCCGTCTGACTTCTCCGTATTTTTCTAAATCCTGAATAACGGGAATGACAAGCTTTGAAGGGATGGACAGGCCGATTCCTTCAACGGCGGATTCGGCGATCTTCATTGAGTTGATGCCGACCACCTTACCCGATATATCCATCAAAGCGCCGCCGCTGTTGCCGGGATTAATCGCGGCGTCGGTCTGCAGCACTTCCGCATTCCAGTCCGGCTGTCCGTCTCCGTTTGAGTCAACGGGCACCGCTCTTTCCTTGCCGGAAATGATTCCCTGTGTCACTGATCCCGCAAATTCAAGCCCGAGCGGATTTCCAATCGCCACGACCGGTTCTCCGACTTTGACTTGATCGGAATTGCCGAACTGGGCGGCCGATTTGATTTTATCAGACTTCACCTTCAGCACGGCCAGATCCATCAGACGGTCGCTCCCGATCAGTTCGGCAGGCACGCGCGAGTCATCTTTCAGACTGATCTCAATCTCAGTCGCACCTTCAATGACATGGTGATTGGTTACGATATAAGAAGTGTTTCCGTTCTTTTTGTAAATGACACCGGACCCGCTTCCCGCTTCGCCGCCCTCTCCCCAAATATCGGTCTTTTGGATATTGAGAACGCCGACTACCGAATCAGATACACGGCTGACCATATTCGTGACAGCGTCGTTGACATTTACGTTGACTGTTTTCACTTGTTCGCTGCCGATGCGCTGATTGGCGCCTCTGCTGCTTTCACCATGGTCTCCGCCTGTCCAGTACGGCAGCAGTAAAGCCATGAGCGCGGCCCCGACGATGACGCCGATCAGACTAGAAAGGAAGTATCCTCTCTTACTGCGGCGGGGCTGTTCGGGGGCGTACTGTTCATCATCGCGATTATAATCCACCCTATCTCAAATCCTTTCAAGAGAACTCAATTTGCTTATAGTGTGGGTTATATCGCGGATTAATAATCATGATTCATTTGGAAAAATTACACGGCGCACAGCGGCGTCGGGATTTTCGGATCGGTATCAAATAATTGAAACGTTTCCCCCGCGACAAATCCTTTCGCAGCCAATGTCTGCTGCACGGACATTCTCGCCAGTTCCTTCATATTGTTGTCTTGGCTCAGATGCGCCAAATAAATGCGTGATGTGCCGTCGCCGATGACATCGGTCATGGCGAGCGCCGCGTCTTCATTTGAGACGTGGCCGACATCGCTTAAAATCCGCCGCTTAATGCTCCAAGGGTATCTGCCCATTTGCAGCATGCCGACGTCATGGTTGCTTTCAAACACAAATACATTGGCCGAACGGATAATGCCTTTCATTCTGTCGCTCACATATCCGGTGTCCGTCATCAGCGCAAGCTTTCTGCCTTGGTAATGGAAAACATAAAACATCGGCTCGGCCGCGTCATGAGAGACGCCGAATGATTCAACATCAAGCCCGCCGAAAGATTTCACGCTTTCCATCGGGAACAAAAACTTTTGTCCGGTATCCAGCTTGCCGATCTGATTCTCCATCGCTTTCCACGTCTTTTCATTGGCGTAGACGGGAAGACCGTACTTTCTCGCAATGACGCCGAGCCCTTTAATATGGTCGCTGTGCTCATGAGTGACAAAGATGCCGTCCACGTCGTCTATCTTGCGGCCGATTCTCTCCATCAGCCCGTCCATCGCTTTACCGCTCAGGCCGGCATCCACCAGAAAAGAGTGCTCCTCTGTCTCCAGATAAAACGCGTTTCCGGTACTCCCGCTCGCAAGAACGCTAAATTGCAAGCTCATTTGTTCTCACTCCATTATTTATTTTGATTGTTATCAATGACTGTGCTTTCCAATGCATTCACAGTGTACGTTTGCTGTGTCTTTTTCTTCGTCCCTTTTGACTTATCTTCAATTGTAATTCTCCATACCGGCGCCAGCACCTGCGTACTTGTCAGCGGGTATTGGGCAATATAGCCGAACTTGACGCTTTTGACGGCGCAATTCGCTTTTAAGTAATTTTGAGAATACAATAATTCGACCGCATCCAGCTCAGGAATCAGGCTTTCCGTCTGGATTCGCTTGAATGACTCCAGCATGGTCTGCTCGTAAGACACGACCTCGTTTTTATCGTTCAGATGCAGAATCACCTGTCCGATCGCATCAGTGGACGAGTCAAAATCCTGATAAATAAACTGTCCGTCATACGTCTGGTAAAAAATGATCTGTTTTTGATCCTTGTCGACTTTCCACAGTTTATATTTTTCACCGCCGGTTATTTTAGAGCTCACGAGCGATTCCGCATCATCCTGCGGTTTTTGCTTCGATAAACCGACCGGATCGGTAAATTTCATTTTCAGCGTCGTGACCTTGTGATCATCCGCCGGCATCTCCATTAAAGGCTTTTGATCCTTTAAGGCATCAATATCTTCCGCGGTGAATACCTTTTGGCCCGCCGTCAGCCGATAGCCCGTCGCGGAATCAGAAGACAGGTTGCCGAATGTGATATGATCCATCTCCATGTCTTTTTCCACATTTGAATTTTTAATCACTTCGTATTCACTGCTTGAGCGTTTTTCAAAAAACTGATAGCCGAGAAAAATATCGAGGATGAGGAAGGCAATGATGAAGATCGTTTTTGTCTTATTCCACTCCATTATCGTCCTCCTCCTTCCCCAGCAGATCTTTCGTAATCGGAACGATCTTCCCGTTGATTTTCATACTCCAGACGGGTTCCAGCTCAACAAGATCATTCGTTGACGAAGATACCATTTGATAGGACAAGAAGATCTGGTCGATTTTGTTCACATCGTATTTATCCTGCTGCTCCAGCAGAGACACAATCTCATTGCCGCTCATCATTTTTACGTCTTTTGTTTTAATCGGATTCGGCCCGAGAACATAGTTCGGCCGCTTGTAGCTGAGAACCTCGTCATTGGCCCATTGCAGGGTCATAACAGGCCCGGATCCGAAAGGCTTAGACATGCTGTTGATGACAGGCATTTGATCTTTAAACATGTAGAAACTCAGCTGCTGGTTATCACTCACATTGAAAAATTGATAATGATCCGTCCAGCTCCCCGTATCCTCTAAATATTTATAGCTTTTCTTAATCAGTTCTCCCGTTTGGTAAGAAGCGCTTTGCGCCAGGTTCCGATGCTGGAACTGAATCTGCCGCTGCGTCGAATTGATTTCCAGACGGCTGATTCCGTCAGTCAGCACGTTCCGATTGTAATTCGGGTCCTCTCTGACCGTGCTCGGATCGTTAAAGAGCGTCTGCTTAAACAAGTTCGTCTTAATGGTTTCAGTGATAAATTCTTTTTCCTTCATATTAAACCGCGCATTCGGCATGAGAAATTCTTTGCTTTTCCCGACCGAATAGAGGTGGTATAACGGCATACTCGATTTTTTGCTGTACAGCTCATTCATCAGATTGCGGTAATTTGCAGACTCGACAGTCACTTCCAGAATCAGCTGTTTGCTGTAAGAGACCATGTAAATCTTCTTATTCGGCTTATTCTCATTAAACGGAATGACAATATGGTCAAATGAGCTGTATTCCATTGACGGATTCGACCATTTAAACATCGATTGGAAGAAATCAATCGGAATGGTGTCATTGAATTGCAGATCGAGCTTTGCCGAATTCCCATTTCTGCCGTAAAGCCAATTTTTAAAACCGAGTTTGTCGTATTGATCAGAAATATCCTTCATTCCTTTTACTTCCCATTGCGGCAAATCCGCCCACAGGTCATTAAAGAGCGTTTCATCAACCACTTTATAATGAGAGCCGTTTGTATGAATGAACATATCCCGGGGTTTTACCGTTTGCGACATTTTTTGGCTCGTTTTATCAATTTTATGCTTTTCCCGGACAGTCGATTTGGTTGAGGCCGTGCCTTCTGAGAAATTGGGCTGGAATGTCCAAATTCCCCATGTTAAAACAAGACTAATGACGACTAGCACCGACAGTATGACTGTTTTTATATTTTCACGCCTCATCCCAATCATCCTCTTGCTCTTCTTTATATGGAAGAGTAAATGTAATCTTCGTGCCTTTGCCTTCTACACTGTCGGCCCAAATGTCACCGCCGTGCGCCTGAACCATCTCTTTTGCAATCGCAAGGCCGAGTCCGGTGCCGCCGAGCTTTCTCGTGCGCGCCTTATCCACCCTATAGAAACGGTCAAATACTTTTTCCACATCTTTTTTCGGAATGCCGATCCCTTCATCTTTTACGCTGATGTAGAGCAGCTCTTCTTTCTCATTCACATCAACTGAGAAGGTGACATGTCCGCCTTCCGGTGAGTATTTCAATGCGTTAGAAATGATATTATCGAGAACCTGCGTCACTTTATCCTGATCAATCTCCACGTACAGATTTCTGTCCGGCAGCTCGCGGATAAATTCGACATGCTGTTCTTTCGTCATTTCAAAACGGTCAATAATCAGAGACATAAAGCGGATCATATGAATCCACTCTCGATTAAACTGATAATCTTTGCTGTCGAACTTAGAAAGCTGAAGCAGATCATTTACCAATCTGATCATGCGCTCAGTTTCATTTTGGGTCACCATTAAGAAACGCGGAGCGATCTCTTTGTTTTCCCACGCGCCTTCAGCAAGCGCCTCTAAATAGCTTCGCATTGTCGTCAGCGGCGTCCGAAGTTCATGGGACACATTCGCAACGAATTCTCTGCGCTCGCGATCGAGTTTTTCCTGCTCGGTGACATCATAAAGAACCGCGATTAAACCATCAATTTTTCCGTGCTCTCTCTGAATCACGGAGAAATTGACCCGCAGCACAGTCGTTTCATCGTCACGTTCGATCTCCAGCAGCATGGAGTCCTGCTGTTCTACTAAATCCTCAAATGTAAAGTTCTCTTTTATGCCCAATAAAGACGTAATCGGCATCTCTAAAGCCGTTTCACGTGAAACATTCAGCAGCTCAAGCGCAGGGCTGTTTAACAGAATAATAGCCCCGTTGCGATTCGTGGCGATGACGCCGTCCGTCATATACGCAATAACGGAAGAAAGCTTTCTTCTCTCCCCTTCCGTCATGGCTTGGGCATCTTCAAGCTCTTTCGTCAGATGGTTGAAAGTTGTTGCGAGCTGACCGATTTCATCATGCCCGTATTTTCGAACCTTTCTGGAGAAATTCCCTTTTGCCAGTTCCATCGCCTGCTTACGCATATCCGAAAGCGGATGGGTAATGGTCCGGGCGAGAAAGATACCGAGAAGAGCCGTCAGAACGAGGGCTAAGCCTGTTCCTGAAGCAAGAATCGAGTTGACGGTTTTCATTTGGTTAAAAGTATCTTCCATACTGGCCACGACATATATCGCGCCGACAACTTCCTGATTCTCTGTAATGACCGGTTTTGCCGAAATCAGCACTCTGTTTTTGCTTTTAGGATCATAATATTTTTTTGAATAGGCCTGTTTTGTAGAGAAAATCCGTTTGAAAATCGGGTCTGTCGTCTGTTTTCCCGCTATTTCCTCGCCATAAGGCCTTGAAGAACCGACGACCTCATAGCTTTTATCAACAAAGGTAATTTCCCGTATTTCATTGTTTTTCGTAAAATCATTCAAAATACGCTTGACGTCATCCTTAATGACGGTGCCGTCATTGTCCCCTTTATATTCCTGCTCAATATAATAGGAAAGGTTGTCAATCCGCTGATTTAACGATAATTCATAGGACTTGAGAAGAGAATTCTCCACCTGTTTCACAAAGTACACGCCGATAATCTGCATGGCAATGATAATGAGAAGCACATAGATCAGCGTGATCTTAAATTGAATCGACCGAAAAAAACCAACCTTATTCATCGCCGGTTAGTCCTGTTCAGGGTTTCTCAAGTAATAACCGACACCCCGTCTTGTGACGATCCAGTTCGGATGGCTCGGATTATCCTCGATTTTCTCGCGAAGGCGGCGAACTGTTACATCCACCGTTCTCACGTCACCGAAATAGTCATAGCCCCACACAGTCTGCAGCAGATGCTCACGCGTCATGACCTGTCCGATATGTTTGGCTAAGTAATGCAGCAATTCAAATTCACGATGGGTCAGCTCGATCGTTTCTTCTCTTTTTGATACGACATAAGCGTCAGGGAAGATGACGAGGGAACCGATATGAATGTCATTTGAAGCTGATTCTTCCTCAGCCGGCGCAACCGTAAGCTGGCGGCGCAGGTTTGCTTTGACGCGGGCCAGAAGCTCACGCGTGCTGAAAGGTTTAGTGACATAGTCATCCGCTCCGATTTCAAGTCCGATGACCTTGTCAATCTCCGAGTCTTTTGCCGTCAGCATAATAATCGGCATATCATATTTTTTCCGGACTTCCCGGCACACTTCAACTCCGTCTTTATTCGGAAGCATAATATCTAATAGAATTAAATCGGGCTGAAGCTCCTCCACCATTTCCACGGCTTCGTTTCCGTCATACGCACAGTGCACGTCATAGCCTTCTTTTCTTAAATTAAACTCTAATATATCTGCAATCGGTTTTTCATCATCGACTACAAGGATCTTCTTATCCATCATCTTGATTTTCCTCCTGCCAGAATGACTTCATTTCATCTATTGATGTTTCATGATGATCACAATTCGGATCGTGAAAAACGTTCCCCGTCTATTATAACGGTTTCAGGTCAAAAGATAAAAAAATTAAAGAGAACAGCGCAAAAACGTATTGAACTGCCATCCTTTTGTCATGTTTTTTATTTTCTTTTAAAAAATAATATTTTTTTGAAACCTCACGAAAAAAAACGCCGTCTACTTTTTGACGTCTTCTTCTGGGCCGGCTGAAAAGCCGGCTCTCCCTTTTTTTATCACAAAGAAAAAACGCACCTACTATTGCAGATGCGTTTGGGTAAGTGGCTCGGGACGGAATCGAACCGCCGACACACGGATTTTCAGTCCGTTGCTCTACCAACTGAGCTACCGAGCCAGATGTTTCTTTTCTATACTATAAAGTAAAATGGCGGTCCGGACGGGACTCGAACCCGCGACCTCCTGCGTGACAGGCAGGCATTCTAACCAACTGAACTACCGGACCTTACAGTAATTTGTCCGGGGAACCGTATCGTGGCGGTCCGCCCAGGACAAATAAGGAATTAGCAATAACGCTAAAGTAAATCAATGACCCGTACGGGATTCGAACCCGTGTTACCGCCGTGAAAGGGCGGTGTCTTAACCGCTTGACCAACGGGCCATAAAAAGTGGTGAGCCATGAAGGACTCGAACCTTCGACCCTCTGATTAAAAGTCAGATGCTCTACCAACTGAGCTAATGGCTCTTGATGTGTCGGATTATGTATCATAGAGCATTCAGACAAAAGCTTTCTTGCAGTACTCTATTGAAGCTGTTCCGTAACAACGAGATTTATAATATCATAGAATATTCGAAAGTGGCAACTACTTTTTTGAAAAAAATCTATTATTTTTTTCCTACATGAAAAAACAAGCCTCCGGTCACGGAGGCTTGTCTGCTGCAAATCCTTAGTTAGCACGGTATACACTGCGGATGACGTTCGTTTGTGAACGGTCAGGACCGACAGAGAAAATAGAAAGCGGAATACCTGTCAGCTGAGACACGCGTTCCAGATAATGGCGCGCATTTTCAGGAAGGTCGCTTAACGTTTTTGCGCCTGTAATATCTTCCGTCCAGCCAGGCATTTCTTCATATACCGGTTCACACTCAGCGAGGGCTTTCAGGCTTGCCGGGAATTCTTCAATCACTTCACCTTTGTAGCGGTAAGCGACACAGATCTTCAGCGTTTCAATGCCAGTCAGCACATCAATTGAGTTCAAAGAAAGATCTGTGATTCCGCTGACGCGGCGGGCATGGCGGACAACAACGCTGTCAAACCAGCCGACTCGGCGAGGGCGTCCTGTCGTTGTACCGTATTCGCGTCCGACTTCACGGATTTGATCTCCGATTTCGTCTTTCAGCTCAGTCGGGAAAGGACCGTCACCCACACGGGTTGTGTACGCTTTCGATACACCGACGACGTGCTGAATTTTTGTCGGGCCTACGCCTGAACCGATCGTCACCCCTCCGGCGACCGGGTTAGATGAAGTGACAAACGGGTATGTCCCTTGGTCAATATCAAGCATAACCCCTTGAGCGCCTTCAAATAAGACGCGGCGGCCTTCATCCAGCGCGTCATTTAAGACGACGGATGTATCGCATACATACTTTTTAATCTGCTGGCCGTATTCATAATACTCATCCAGAATATCTTCAATTTTGAAGCCGTCCGTTTCATACATTTTTTCAAGAAGACGATTCTTCTCTTCAAGGTTCCGCTCAAGCTTTTCTGCAAACACGTCGCGATCTAACAGGTCTGCGATCCGAATGCCGATCCGCGCCGCTTTGTCCATATAAGCAGGTCCGATGCCTTTTTTCGTTGTGCCGATCTTATTGGCCCCTTTGCGTTCTTCCTCTACTTCATCCAGTTTCAGATGATACGGAAGAATCACATGGGCTCTGTTGCTGATTCTCAAGTTATCCGTGCTCACATTGCGTTCATGAAGATACGCAAGCTCCGTTACGAGCGCTTTCGGATCAACAACCATTCCGTTCCCGATGACACACGCTTTTTCTTTATAAAAAATTCCTGATGGGATTAAATGAAGCTTGTACGTGACGCCATCAAACTTGATGGTATGTCCTGCATTGTTTCCGCCTTGATAACGTGCGATCACTTCTGCATTTTCTGATAGGAAATCTGTAATTTTACCTTTTCCTTCATCGCCCCACTGCGTACCTACTACGACTACTGAAGACATATATCCGTGCACCTCCGTTAACCTTTCAAAACGATATCTCATTCAAACAAATTAAGTGTATCAGTGCCGAAACAGAAAGTCAATCGTAAATCCGAACATTAAAATCTTATCATTCTATTTTTGTTCGCCTTAACTATGTTTAAAAGCGTTTTCTCTTTCATTTGTTATCTATTACTCCTGAAACTTTCATACTTTAATATGAAAAAGAACCCGTACCCCGGATTCTTCAGACAGTCATTTATATGCCGCTTGTATTCATCAGAACGATCCGCCAGCCGTCGGGATCTTCGATGGTCACGCCTTTTTCTTCCCAGTACGGATTTTCGGATTTTTTCTCTTTATATCCCATCTGCTTTAACCTCGTGCTGATGCGAATGACCTCCTGAGAATCCGGGATGTAAAAGACAAGCAGGCTGTCGCCGTGCGGAACGGGCGCCGGCTGAGACGCGCCCGTTTCTTCGGTAAATTCTAAATGATATTGCGTATGGGGCAGGCCGAACATGACGCCGCTGTAGCCTCTATGTCCGGAAAAGCTGCCGACCCTCTTCAGTCCGAGGCCCTCTTCATAAAACCTGATGATTTCTTTGAGCTGTCCGGTCGGCCGGGCAATCCGGATTTGCGCCGCTTGGAATTGCGGAAATTCAATTGTCATCATCATTCCTCCCTTGATGCCATTATATAAAAGCGCTTTCTTTTTATCGACTGCAGAACGGACGGCATTCTCTCATTCTTTCGGATGAAAAAAAGCCTCAAGACATTGCTTGAGGCTTTACGCACCTGCCGGAACACCGCCGTCATCAAAGCGCCTTTCCAGGTTTACGAACTTATTGTATTCCTTCACAAAAGCCAGTGAGACGGTGCCCACCGGGCCGTTACGCTGTTTGGCAATAATGATTTCGATGATGTTTTTGTTTTCGGATTCTTTATCATAGTAATCATCACGATACAGGAAGGCGACGATGTCGGCATCCTGCTCAATACTTCCTGACTCACGGATATCTGACATCATCGGACGTTTATCCTGCCGCTGCTCAACACCCCGGGAGAGCTGAGACAGGGCGATGACCGGAACTTCAAGCTCCCGTGCCAGCGATTTTAGCGCCCGTGAAATTTCCGATACCTCTTGCTGGCGGTTGTCGCTTGAACGGCCGCTTCCCTGAATGAGCTGCAAGTAGTCAATTAAAATCATGCCCAATCCGTTTTCCTGCTTCAGCCGGCGGCATTTTGAACGGATTTCGCTGACGCGGATGCCTGGGGTGTCATCTATAAAGATACCGCTGTTTGACAGGCTTCCCATCGCCATCGTCAGCTTGCCCCAATCTTCTTCCGTCAGATTTCCCGTTCTGAGATTTTGGGCGTTAATATTCCCTTCGGCGCAGAGCATACGCATGACAAGCTGCTCGGCTCCCATCTCAAGACTGAAAATCGCGACGCTCTCATCCGTTTTGGTGGCCACGTTTTGCGCAATATTTAAGGCGAACGCCGTTTTCCCCACGGACGGACGGGCTGCGACAATGATCAGATCATTTCGCTGGAAACCCGCCGTCATCCGGTCAAGCTCAATAAAGCCGGTCGGAATCCCGGTAATATCGCCTTTCCGGTTGTGAAGCTGCTCAATATTGTCATATGTTTGCACAAGCACATCTTTAATATTTTGGAAGGCGCCCGAGTTTTTTCGCTGCGCAACCTCCATAATCGTTTTTTCCGCATCGCTTAATAAATCTTCAACTTCATCCTCGCGCGTATACCCGTCTTGGGCGATCGAGGTCGCCGTTCTGATTAAACGGCGGAGAATTGATTTTTCCTCAACGATTTTCGCGTAATATTCTATATTAGCCGCTGTCGGAACGGAATTCGCGATATCCGTCAGGTAAGAAACGCCTCCTACCTCTTCTAACAAATCGGTATTCGCAAGCTCTGACGTTACCGTGATCAAATCAACCGGTTCGCCGCGGTCTCCGAGCACGAGCATGGCATTGTAAATTTTTTGATGTGACATTCTGTAGAAATCATCCGGAATCAACACTTCAGAAGCCAGTGTCAACGCAGACGGCTGTAAAAAAACAGCACCTAACACGGCCTGCTCAGCTTCTATGTTTTGCGGCGGCAGCCGATCATTCAGAAGGTCTGTCATGCTAAGCACCGTCCTCTCCTTAAAAAATATCCAAACTCCATTTTACCATTTCTCATGAAAAAGAATAGAAAAATATCACTTTCCCTGTATTTGTCAGGAGAGGGTTATGTGTTTTGCCGTTCCGAATGCCGGGAAACAAATAAACAAACCAAACCCAGGAGGGAAGAAGGATGAAGACATATGCAGTAACGCCAAGTATTGATGCAGACGGATGGTTTGTGAAGGCAGAAAATGTGGCGCCGACGGCTCTTTGTACATCAAAGGATGCGGCAATCGAAAAAGCGGAGCAGATGGCGAAAGAGAACAGCCCGGCTAAGCTTGTCATTTATGATCAGCATAAAAACATTGAAGAGGAACGTTCCTTTTAAGAAAAGCCTTCGCCCGCGCGAGGGCTTTTCTTATTCGATGAAGCGGATCTGCAGCACTGTCTGCGCCATGAGATCAGCCGTTTTTTGATACAGATCCCATTCTTCACAGGCGGCAAATACTTTCATCATTTCCTGCAATGTCTGTTTAAGTATGATAAATTCGTCAATTGTCCGCAGTTCTGCGGCTTTTTTCTGATAATCAGCCAGCTTCAGCTGTAATAACATCAATGGCGATTGCATAAAAAACCTCCCCCATTCTGTTATAAAGCCAGGCTTATCAAACCTCCATTTCTTTGTCATATCCTCTTACGATAGAATTTTGATTTTAGTACAATAAAGAAATGGAAGGAGTGATCACATGAAACCGCTGCAAATTTCCGCTGAAACGGCGCAAAAGCTTGCAGAATCACTGAATATGCCGCTTGAACGAATCATGCACATGCCTCAGCACATTCTGCTTGCCAAATTAGCTGAAGTCCAAAAAGAGAACGATCAAAAATAAAGGCTGTTCCCTCATATATATGTGCGGGAGGCGGAAGCAATGGCTTTCCGCCTCTTTTTCTTATAGGTAAATAAGGAATGGCGGCCGGACGAGGCGAGATCAAGACCCAGTCTCTTTGCTTTGCTCTTAATCACTCATTTAAAAAAATGATTGATAAATACTGGCTATTTGTGAAACCATGTTCTCCTGACGCAGATGCTGGCCGGCATAGGTCTTTGCTGCTTTTCCAAACTGTTCTCTGAGAGCTTGATCCGTAATCAGTCTTAAGAGGGCATCGGCAAGCTCCCGGATACTGCCGGGCTGACAGATAAGGCCTGTTTTCTCATGCCGGATCATCTCAGGGATCCCCCCGCAGTCAGTTGCGACAATGGCCTGCCCTGCGAACATCGCCTCGATGATCGCTATGGGAAAATTATCATTCAATGTAGGCAGAACAAAAATAGACGATTCAGCCAAAAGCGCCGGCACATCACGCCGTTTTCCGAAGAAAAACACATTTGAAAGACCCAGTTTCCGTCTCTTCTCTTCAAGAAAACCCCGCATTTTCCCGTCTCCGATTATCCATATTTCGACTCCGGATAAGTGCTGCCGGATTTGTGCGAGAGCGTCCAGCAGCACGTCATGTCCTTTTCGCTCTGTCAGACGGGAAACACATGCAATCACGAGCTTCTCAGCACGTTTTGGCTCGGGTGCATCCCGGATGTCAATGCCGGTATAAACAGTCGTCAGCTGTGTTTCTTTTGCACCGTACTCCAGAAGAGGCGCGTGAAAGGAGTCGCTGATGGTAATGATTTTATCCGAAGCCCGAATGCCCTGTCTTTCTATTTCAGAGAAGTATGCCTCTTCAATTGAGCCCTTTTGGATTTTATGAAACTTCATCCGGCTTTTCGTAAAATGTCCATGCGGCGTGAAGAAAAGAGGACGCCGAACCGTTTGATTAAGGTGCCCCAGCAAAAATACCGCAAACAAATCCTGTGCATGAAAAAGATCGTATTGCTCTAAATCCTTTTCCATCAAAAATCGTTGAAAGACATGTAAATAGCTGAGATTTTTGACAAGTTTTTCGTTTGCGGCGCCGTATCTGCCAAGAAGAAACACTCTGACTTCATCAGCCGCACGCGGAATATCTTCCTGAAAAAACGATGGCGGCATTTGAAGGGGCGAGATGACATCCGCCTGATGACCGGCGCGCTCAAAACCTGTCTTAACTGACGTGATATAGCTCGCCAATCCTCCGACATTCGGGTACTTGAGAAAAGTTGCGTACAAAATACGCAACAGCCTTTTTCGTTTGGGGGAGCTTTTTCTTTCCGCACAAAATGAATGCAGCTCTTGTTCATCTTGATGGCCGATGCCATAAAATTGATCCATGACGCGCAATAAGGCAGGAGGCACCAAACTGCACGGCCTCCCGATCTCTTCTCTCAAACCCGCTCCCCCTCTCAAACCTATAAACCTAATTCCCGTCCCCATTGTGACACTTTGTCTGCATGATAGGGCAGCAGCTCTCCTCCCCGATTGTCGAATATTCTCCGCAATTGGGTATGAAGCCCTTTCTCAAGTGTTCTCTGCACATAAGCCATTTTATAAAGTGTCATAGGGGGCGTCTCAAAATGAATGCCCCGCTTTTTCATTTCTTTCGCATACACTTTTACACAAAACGTCCGAATGTCTTCTGCGTGGCGGCTCCAATCTTTTCTGAAGCCGAGCAGAATCTCAACAAGAACCGTCATATCGAACCATACCGGCGCGTATTTTGCTGATTCCCAATCGATGAATTGAATGTTCCACGGTTCATGGCCGGACGCGTCATGGGTGCAGATATTCTGCATATGAAGGTCGCCATGTGTAATGGCCGAGCCGTTTTGTATCAATTCAGGGAAAAAATCCGGTCCTTTTTGCTCCAGCCAGTGAGAGATCTGCCGATAATGAGGCTTGACGATATCTTTTGTACGTTCATCTTTAAGGGCCCTATCCAATAATTCCGCTGTCTTTTTGATCTGCTTTTTACGCCCCTTCCTCATCGTTTCCGATTCATATACCGGGAGCCATGAGCGCCATTTTCCGTCAGAAATTTTCTTGTTTTCAAAGGTGCGGCTGTGCAGTTCTGCGACAGACGGAATAATATATTTGAAGTGCTTAGGATGAAATGTAAGCTGTCCCCTGATCTGGCTGACAAACTCCATAAATATCCATGTTTCATGATTGCTTTCTTCGATAAGATAGATTTCCGGCAGCAAATCCCCTAAGACAGAACGGGCTTTACTGTATATATTAATCTCGACCGCGTTTTTTTCACGGGAAGATTTATACACCTTCAAAATCAGCGGTACAGTCCCGGATTTCTTTTTCACAAGGAGTTTATAAATGGCGCTTCTGTCCGTTGATTTCAGACATGTGATGCCGTCCGGATTCACAGCCGCCTTTTCGCCAAGTGAATACGATAGTTTTTCGTCAATTCTCAGTTTCTGAAACGCAGCATACAAACGATCCTTTTCATACATGCCGATCTTCCTTCCGCTTCCGTTTCCAGCTGTTTTTGAGATGGGACCAAGTGTTTCTGATAAACGGCATCGGGTCATTCCAAGCAAAAAGGGCATATTCTTTTTTTCCTTTAAATCCTCTCCAAAAATGCCGGAATGTCATGTCTCCTCTTTTTCGTTTCTTCAAAAACGTTAAGAAGTAACGCACCTCATAAATCCAACTGATTCCTTCTTTTTGTTCGAGCTGAGGCTTTACATTTTGTCCGGTCAAATACAGATAGTACATGTAAACGAAATGAACGCCTGCAGATTCCGTCAGGCTATGGCTGAGCCAAAAGCGCGGATTTATTTCTATAAACTTGTAAACATTGTCCCGCGGATCCTTTTTAAATTCCGCCATGCCTACTCCTTTGAGCTGAATCGCTTCAAAAAACGGCAGGGTCTTCTCAATTAATTCAGGAACCCGTTTGCTCACGACATGAGCCCCAGCGCCAAAATCAGCGGGAAATTGATGTTTTTTTTGCAGTGAAAACAAGCCCATTAACTTCATTTGGTCATCATAAAAAGTCGCCACTTTATAAAAACATTGATTGTCTCCGGGAATGATCTCCTGCACGAGCAGTTCTCCATTTTCTCTGTAGGAGCTGAACTCCCTGCGCAATTGTGCGGCATCCTTCATCACTATTGCTTTTTTGTTTACTTTTTTTCTGTATTCATGGCCGGCCACCGGTTTTAAAATACACGGGAAGTCAATATTGGCGATGGCCTCTTCCAGTTCATCCTGATTGTTCGGAAAAAAGGTTTTCGGGCAGGGAATGTTGTGTTTCATCGCTAATTCATATGCTTTGCTTTTATCTAAAACCGTCTCTAACAGAGAGCGGCTCGGGAGCAAAAATAAAAAAAAACCGGCTAATGTGTCGCGGAATTTGGATATGAATCCCGCATAATCATCAGATCCTGCGTACAGAACCGGTTTTACTTGAAATCGCTTCCCGAAATCAGTCAGAAATGTCAGCAGTTCTTTCTCTTGTGTTAAAGGGCTGGGACAGACCCCGCAATCTGCCAATCTTGATTTTCCGATACGATAAGGTTCCTCCGTGTCAAACGCGTAGACATCTATTCCTCTTCGGGCCAGGCTTCGAATCATCCCGATCCCGTTTGCACTGAAATCAAGTACAACGGCCGCATGTTCGTGTTTCATAATCTCCCTCCGAGCTTGATGGTATTTTGATAAATGGATTCAATATTTCTGATCATTGTCTCGCTGCTTAAGTGCTTCTCTGCGTAGGCCTTTGCATTTAAAGCAGCTTTTTTCCGCGCAGATTTGTTAGAGATAAAAAACGTTAAAGCCCGGGCTAGCGCCTCTGCATTTCCCGGCTCGACAATCAGCCCTGTTTTGTTATGGCGGATCAGATCCGGGATGCCCCCGCAATCGGTCGCGATGATAGCCGTGCTGCTGAACATCGCTTCAATAATCGAAATGGGCAGACTATCATTAATGGTCGGCAGTACGAATATGTCCGTCATATTCAAAATAGCGGGAACATCGTCTCTTTTTCCTAAAAAGGAGACCATTGATAGTTTCAGTTTTCGAGCCTGTTCCTCCAGGGCTCTCCTTGTCTCTCCGTCTCCTGCGATCAGCACTTCTACATCATCAAGTACGTGAGACGGAATTCGCGAGAGTGCCTCCAGCAAATACTTATGTCCCTTTCTCGGGCCTAATCTTGCAATACACGAGATGATAATCTTATTTTTCGGTAACGGGATTTTCTTTTTCCAGCCTGTTTTTGTATCGTAATCAATTCCCGTGACCACCGTTGTCATGTCTTTCTGTTCGGCCCCGAGCTTCATGAGCGGCCTGCGGAACGTATCGCTGATAATAATCAGGCGGTCTGCGTATTCAATGGCTTTCATCTCTAATGTTTTATAATAAATCTCTTCTACCGAGCCTTTTTTAAATATGTGAAATTTAAGTCTGTTGAAAGTAAACATGCCATGCGGTGTAAAAAATAAAGGTTTCTTATAGATTTGATTGAACCTGCCTAACATATTGGCTGTAAATAAATCTTGAGCGTGGAACACATCATATCTTTCCAAAGGAATCTTTTGAAGCATTTGCTCGTATACAAACATCAGCCGATTATTTCTCAAAATATGATCGTTATAATCCCCGTATCTGTCTTTAAAGAAATCTTTTAATTTCGGAACAACAGCATCCCGCAGTTCTTTTACTTTGTCGGAAGGAAACAGATTAGGGGATATGACATCCACCTTATGGCCTCTCTTTTTCAAGCCTTCACTAAGCGTTTTAATATAGTTTGATAAACCGCCCGTGTGCGGGTAGTCCCAAAACGTGGCAATCAAAATGGATAACTTCTTCTTTTTCCTGTATACCGGCGGAATTTGATCTGCATGTTTCATCTGTGTCTTTATGGCTTTCTTTTTTTGCGGGCGCGTTTTGACCCCGTAGTAGCGGTCAAGCGTCTGGACCATATACGGATAGGGGACGGAAAATGTCTTGTTCATTTCCAGATCCTCCGCACCACTTCAAATGCTTCGGCGTATTCCACACCCGCTGTCATCCCTCTGACTCTTCCTAAATGTTTAACGCCTTCATATGAACGGGGATGAGGGTAATCCCTCATTTCTACGTCGTAGTGGTGAAGCGCCGCGAGTTTGGCATCCATCGTGTCTGTGATATTGACGAAGTAATTGGGCTTGAAGAGTTTATCAGCCGTATTCCTCTCCCACTCGCTTGAAGACAGCGTTTCAAACGTAAGCAGTTCAATCGGCTTTTGATCCGGAAGAGGTCTGGCGGCTGTTAAAACTGCTTGGAATGTTTTCTGATGGTCCATATTGATATCGCCGTAATGATGAGTAAAGATTTTATCAGGCTGATAGACGCGAATGAGCTGTTCTAATTCTTTGACAAGCTTATGAAGAGGGATACATTCCAATTCTAAATTCGTATGCTCCAAAAAGATGACTTTCTCAATTCCAAGCTCTTGATTCGCACGTTCGCCTAATTGTTTAATATGATGAGCTTCTTCTTTTCTTCCTAATGCCGTAATAACGGAAATTACTTTATATCCTTCATTGATCAGCCGTTTTATGGTGCCCGCTGATCCCAATAGTTCATCATCAGGATGAGCGCCGATAACCATAATGTATTCTTCCATTTTTTCCACACTCCACCAAACAATTGTTACAAGTATCATATGACGACCCTAAAAAAAGGAAACTTACATGTGCGGATTTTCAGAAACTTACATGTGCAGCTGCCATTCCAGGTAACGTGACGGATTTAATTTTTTTATGGTGTCCAAAAACTCATCCGCCAGGCCGTATTGGTTCAATCCTTTTAATAGTTTTACAGGAAAGCGGGCAATAGCGGAAAAGGCTCTTTTATGATCGATGACTTTAAGATTACCGCGTTCGTTGATCAGAATGTGCCTGATTTCAGCGTCCCATCTGGTAAAACCGATTTTCTTTAATTCATCCAGCATATTTAAAATATCAGCCGCCAGTTTTTCGGAAATGGATTTTTCTGTTTTAATATGGCGGGCAAGGGAGGTGCCTTGAACATATTCCATCACAATATAACGATCTCCGTATTCATACAGTTTTGGAATCACTGGGGAACCTTGTCCGATTTGCAAAGCTGCCAATTCCTTCTCGCATGTCTCTATTTCAAAGAAATACTTTAAGCATTTGTTGTGTGTTAAGCGATAGACTTCCCCGTCTTTTCCGTTCCCGATCAGCGGATAGTGTTCCAGCGTCTTTTTATTTTCCGGATCATTAAAATATGTTTCAGAAAAAAATCGCATCATACCGACACATCCTTCGTTATGTTGTAATATCATATGCAATCTGATAAGCATCGGACATGAAACATTCTCATCATTTTCTTACGCTGCTGACATAAAAAAACCCGCCGGATCGGCGGGTTTTTCTATTATTATATATTACGCTTCTTCTTTTACGTGAACCTTCAGCACAGCCTGAACTTCAGGATGCAGCTTTACAGGAACGTTTGTATATCCCAGTGTGCGGATACCGTCTTGGAGCTCCAGTTTCCGCTTATCCACTTTAATCTTGTGCGACTTTTGCAGCGCTTCTGCAATCTGCTTGCTTGTGACAGATCCGAACAGGCGGCCGCCTTCACCGGATTTGGCACTCAGCTCAACAGTCAGCTGTTCAAGCGTTTCTTTTAAATCTTTCGCTCTTTCAAGCTCTGCAATCGCTTCTTTTTTCTCTTTTTCTTTCTGTCCTTTCAATGCGCTGATGTTTGTCGCATTTGCTTCGACAGCGAGGCCTTTTTTAATGAGAAAGTTATGTGCATAACCGTCTGCTACGTTTTTCATTTCGCCTTTTTTCCCTTTACCTTTTACATCTTGTAAGAAAATAACCTTCATCTCTGAACGCCTCCCTCAAAATATTCATCAATGGCTTCCTTCAGCCGGACAAGCGCTTCTGAAACAGAAATGCCTGATAACTGGGTTGCCGCATTGGTTAAATGCCCTCCGCCGTCCAGCGCCTCCATAATAATCTGCACATTGACCTCGCCAAGCGATCTCGCACTGATGCACACCGTATGCTCATCCCGTCTGGCTACGGCAAATGAAGCTTCCACTTCACTCATCGACAAGAGGGAATCAGCAGCCTGCGCAATCAGCACCTGGTCAAAGTACTCCTCTTCATTTTCAGGAAGAGAAGCAATCGCGATATTTTCTTTATAAAGAGTTGTATGCTGGATCAGCTTCGCCCGCTTGATATAAGAACCGACTGATTCTTTGAGGACTTTCTGCACCAGAACCGTGTCTGCGCCTTTCGCTCTCAAATAAGAAGCGGCGTCGAACGTCCGCGAGCCCGTGCGAAGGGAAAAGCTCTTCGTATCCACTATTATACCAGCTAACAGGGCCGTCGCTTCAATCATATTGATTTTGAGCCGCTTCGGCTGGTACTCAAGCAGCTCCGTCACGAGTTCTGCGGTGGATGAAGCGTATGGCTCCATATAAACGAGCAGCGGGTCTTTAATAAATTCCTCGCCTCTTCGGTGGTGGTCAATCACAACGATGTGCTCGATTTTGTTCACGAGACGCTCTTCCATCACAAAGGACGGTTTATGTGTATCTACCACGACAAGCAGCGTGTCATCGTTTGAAATTTCCATCGCCTCTTCCGGCGTGATAAACCGCGACCACAGCTCTTCGTATTTTTTAATTTCTTCAATCAGGCGCTGAACACTTGATCCGATCTGATTCGGATCAATGACGATGTAGCCTTCCTTGCCGTTGGCCTGCGCCACCTTTAATATTCCGATTGCGGCTCCGACTGCGTCCATATCAGGAAATTTATGACCCATAATAATGACATTGCTGCTTTCTGAGACAATTTCCTTGAGCGCGTGGGAAATTACCCGGGCGCGCACCCTTGTGCGCTTCTCCATCGGATTCGTTTTGCCGCCGTAAAATTTCACCTTGCCGTTCGGCATTTTGATCGCCACTTGGTCGCCTCCGCGGCCGAGAGCCAAATCGAGGCTGGACTGCGCCAGATCTCCAAGCTCCTTCAAGGAAGAAACCGATGCGCCGATCCCGATGCTGAGGGTCAAAGATACCGTATGAACAGATGTTTTTTCACGGATTTCATCCAAAATCGAAAATTTCGCGTTTTCAAGCTCCGTTAATATGTGTTCATTTAACACCGCGATAAACCGTTCCGAGGACGTCCGCTTCAGGAAAATGCCGTACTCTTGCGCCCACGCATTTAATAATGAGGTGACCTGGCTGTTCATCGTGCTTCTCGTCTGGTCATCCAGCCCCTGTGTGACATCATCATAGTTATCTAAAAAGACATATGCCAGCACGGTTCTCTCATTTTCGTACTGCTTTTCAATCTGAATCTGTTCCGTCACATCAAAGAAATAAAGCAGGCGCTCATCTCTTTTAATCACCACTTTAAACTTCCGCTCATTCAAGGTGATCGTTTCCGAATCGACCTCCTGCTTGATCAGCGGCACGACGGCCTCACATGTGTCATACAGCGAGCGCCCGACGAGCGTGCTTTCATTAAAGCAGGAAGACAAAAACGGATTCGCCCACTCAATGTAATATTGATCATTAAACAGCATAATCCCGATAGGCATTTCCATTAATGCCTCTTCGCCTACTTTTTTCAATCTATAGGATAGCGTGGAAATATAATTGTCAATTTCTCTTCTGATCAAAGAATCCGCACGCTTAATGAAAAACAAGATCACGGCGAGCAGCACAACGCCGACGGCTCCTATCAGCCAGTTAAAGTAAATGCTGATGAGGATTACGATGATTGACAATGCAATCAATGCATAGATGGGATACCGAAACAACGGCTTTTCATAAAAACTAGGCATTTCTATCAACTCCCCACCTGTAAGTCACACTCAATTTCGCGTCACCTTATTTCTTATGTTAAAGCCTATGTCAATGATGCCTAAGAGGAGATACACGGACATGATGAGCGGAAAAAGCACACCCAGCACAATCGCTAATACAGGAACCGCTTTTGGCATCTCCATCTCATGGCAATAGAAAAAAATAAACGCTAACCCTTGAATACAAATCAGCAAGTTGAGAATGTATCCCCCATTCAATGAAACCGAATACATCATATGCCCTTTTTCTAAATGCAGAAACCCTAATATCGTCACAACAAAGTACAAAATAACAACGACTTGCGGGAGTCTTAGCTCTCTAAAAGGCTTCATCTTCGGAAGATCAGGGAAAAACCTCCTTAAAAACGGCCTTGCCATAGCATAACTGAGGAAAGCAGAAACAATGCTGGTCAATATAAGCGCAGTCGGAAAAAGATATTGAAGCGTGCTCAGCTGTCTTTCCATCAGCTTGGTCTGCTTCCCGAACTGATCTCCGTAACCCAGCTGTTTTGACATGGTTTCTGCTATAGACAGCGACTCTCGAAGCTGGGACATAGTGTTATCAACCACGTTCATATTAAGAAACACGATGCTGAACACAAAAATAACGACACCGCACAGCATACACGCAATAGCGCCGGCCGCAACCGCATAACCGGGCTGTTTCTTTTTAAAGTAATATCCCATAGCAATCCCCGTACAGGCCGCCGTAAACGCGCCTGTAAGCCCGGCAAACGAACTCACAATAAAACTGACAGGGAGGCTGGCAAGACCCATCCATATCCCCGGCTTCAAACCGTGCCGAATGGTGTAAAGAATGATCGGCAACGGCAAAGCAAAGAGAAGAATCGCCCCCAGTAAAGGGAGATACACGACCAAAAGGGAAATGATTGCAAAAATACTGATCAAAATGGCGCCTTCTATTAGAGCCCTTGTATTCTTCACTTACTCACCTCAAACCTTGTATCATTCAGAACATACGAATAGAAAAGAGCAGCTTAGACGACTGCTCTTTTGACGCCGCAATGTCTCTTCCAAGACCTGAATTTTCCATAAACTCTCCAAAATACACGTATTTATTCTAACATAAGTCAAAATCGTAAGTAAAATGAGCACAGACGGCTCCAATGTTCCATGTGAAACATGAAAACAGACAAACGGACATCCTAGTGAAAGAATGCCCGTTGTATCAATGATCCTGATCGTCCATGAAACCAGAAGTATCTCTGTTTTTCTTTTTGGTTTTCCGTACAAATAACAAGACGATAACGATAAGTAAGAGAGTGGTTGCCTGTAAAACACCGCTGCTGAAAAGGAAGAAGTTCTTTATCATGTCCCACATATAGTTTCACCTCTGCTTCGTATTTCCTTTACATTGAGTTTCCCTTTCTGGAAACTTCAAAACATCAGGAACAACATCGGGACCGGGGCATATGCTGATAATGAAAATGAAGGATAAAGGAGATTCTCACACCATGACTGAGCGGAGAACATTAGCATGGCATGAAACGTTAGAACTGCACGAGTTAGTGGCTTTCCAGGCAAACGGGCTTGTGAAATTAAAAAGAACGGAACGTGAAGTAAGCGATGCCAGATTAAAACAGCTTTACAGATTTTCCATCCACTCGCTGGAACAAAATCTGCGTGAACTGCTTCCCTTCTTCCCTGAAGCCCCCGGCTTTCGTGAAGATGAGACAGAAGAGCGGGCTGATTCCTCCTTTTACAGCGGCGGCCTGCTGAGCATGGCCAAAACATCTGTCCGCAATTACGCCGGAGCCATTACAGAAACGGCCACACCTCAATTAAGAATCGTCTTCGTCAAGCACTTAAACGCGGCCATCAAGTGGCACCAAATGGTCTTTGAGTATATGGAAGAACGCGGTCAATATCCGGCTTATAACTTGAGCGAATTGCTGAAAAACGATGTCCGCAACGCCAGAAAAGCCATTGCCATGAAATAAAAAAAAGCAGCAAGGACTCTCATCCTTTGCTGCTTCTTATTTTTGAGCGGACTGATCTTGAGCCGACGTTTTTTCCCGGTATGTTTCGAGAAATTCCCGGTTGGCGTCTCCCCATTTCTTCATTTGCAGCACGATCGGTTCAAGCGACCTGCCGAATTCGGTGAGTGAATACTCAACCTTTGGAGGCACCTGCTGATACACCTCACGATGCACGATGCCGTCCGCCTCAAGCTCCCGAAGCTGAAGCGTCAGCATACGCTGCGTAATGCTGGGACAGATGCGCCGAAACTCATTAAACCGCTTTTTTCCGCCGATCATATGATAAAACAAAATACCCTTCCACTTTCCGCCGATAACGGAAAGTGTCAGCTCAACCGGGCAACCTTCTTTATTCGGATATATGTTCATAATTCATCCTCCATAGTACCTTTTTTGATACTACATGCTGATTAGCATCTGACTTACCCAGTATTTTACTCGCAACCTGCTCCCACTCTCAACAAAAATGCTTCTTTTTCACATCAATTTTTAAGGTTTTGAAGATTACACCCTCCGCAAGACGTGTTAAACTATAAAAAGATTGTTTACACTACAAAAAAGGACAAGGAGTTATTATGGAAAAAATTCTTATTTTCGGACATCAAAACCCAGACACAGATACCATTTGCTCTGCCATTGCCTACGCTGATCTTAAAAACAAACTCGGCTTCAATGCTGAGCCTGTCCGCCTAGGACAAGTCAACGGCGAAACTCAATACGCGCTTGATTATTTCAAGCAGGAAAGCCCGCGTCTTGTGGAAACAGCCGCAAACGAAGTAAACGGCGTCATCCTTGTTGACCACAATGAACGCCAGCAAAGCATCAAGGATATCGAAGACGTTCAGGTTCTTGAAGTCATTGACCATCACCGTATCGCCAACTTCGAAACGGCGGAGCCTCTTTACTATCGTGCAGAGCCGGTCGGCTGTACGGCTACGATCTTAAACAAAATGTACAAAGAAAATAACGTGAAAATCGAGAAAGAAATTGCCGGTCTTATGCTGTCAGCGATTATTTCCGACTCACTTTTATTTAAATCTCCGACTTGCACAGAGCAAGATATCGCAGCGGCAAAAGAGCTTGCTGAAATTGCCGGCGTAGATGCGGAAGAGTACGGCTTAAACATGCTTAAAGCAGGCGCCGACTTAAGCAAAAAAACGGTGGAAGAGCTGATTTCCCTTGATGCGAAAGAGTTCACGCTCGGCAGCAAAAAAGTCGAAATCGCCCAAGTCAACACAGTTGATATTGAAGATGTCAAAAAGCGTCAGCCGGAATTAGAAGCGGCCCTTTCAAAAGTCATTGCTGAGAAAAACCTTGATCTGTTCCTTCTCGTGATTACGGACATTTTGGAAAACGATTCTCTTGCGCTTGCCATCGGCGATCAGGCGTCAAAAGTGGAAAAAGCATTCAACGTCACTTTAGAAAACAACACGGCTCTTTTAAAAGGTGTTGTATCCAGAAAGAAACAAGTCGTTCCTGTTTTAACAGACGCGATTGCAGAATAACCAAAACACCCCGGGAACCCGCCGGGGTGTTTTTTTTACGGCTTTTTTTGTAAGCGCTCACCAAAAAATCGCTTTGACGCGTTTTAGTATGTAATATATAATATATCACATGAAAGGCGCCTTTTTCTATTCATTGTAAATCAATACAGCGAGGAGGGTTCTGCGCTGGAAAAACACGCTGCTCTTTCCTATTCACGAACAACAGGAATTTGGCTTGTGCTTACAGGAGCTATCTTATGGGGTGTCTCAGGAACAGTTGCCCAGTATCTGTTTCAGGACCGCCATTTTAATACAGAATGGCTGACCTCTGTACGGCTGCTGCTTTCAGGGGCGCTTCTGCTCGGAATCGCGTACCGCAAAGAAAAAGGACGCATATGGGCTGTTTGGAAAGACAGACAGGACATAGTTCCCCTTCTTTTATTCGGGATTTTCGGAATGTTAGGCGTTCAATACACCTATTTCGCGGCAATTGAGTACGGCAATGCGGCCACCGCTACCGTTCTCCAATATTTAGGGCCGGCGATTATTACATGCTTTTTAGCGATCCGCGCAAAGAGAATGCCTTCAGGAAAAGAACTGCTCGCCGTCTTATTAGCGGCTGCAGGCACATTTATTTTGGTCACGCACGGGAATGCCGGCAGCCTCTCCATATCCGGCCTGGCCGTCTTTTGGGGGATCAGCTCAGCCTTTGCGCTGGCGTTTTACACTCTTCAGCCGCATCGGCTTTTGAAGAAATGGGGATCGGCCATTATCGTCGGATGGGGCATGCTGATCGGCGGGGCCGCTCTCAGCTTAGTCCGGCCGCCTTGGAAGTTTGAAGGCCAATGGTCATTATCCGCATATGCCGCGATTGTATTTATCATCATTTTCGGAACGCTCATCGCTTTTTATTGCTACTTGGAAAGCCTGAAATATCTGAGTGCCTCTGAAACCAGCCTGCTCGCCTGTGCGGAGCCGCTGTCGGCAGCTTTTTTAGCAGTGATCTGGCTGCATGTTCCCTTCGGAATATCAGAATGGCTGGGTACTTTATTGATTTTAGCCACCATTGCTTTATTATCTATCAAGAAAAAATAACCTCTCTTTTTTTAGAGAGGTTTTTTCCTAGGCCTGGAGCACCCCTTAGTCTCAATTACCCATATATTAAAGGGCCTTTTTTCATTTTACTATCTTCCAAAAGAGGAAATTAGACCAGTTGTCAATAGATTCAGAGTCTAATAGAATGATGTCGACAAGTAAATCATGCAGGATTGTTACTGATAAAGCAGGCAAGACCTAAAATGTGTTAAGGGCAAAGTGTATTCTTTGGCGTCACCCCTTGCATATTTTAGGTCTTTTTTTCTGTAACAAACCTGCCATTCATGAATGCGGGAGGATCGAATCGGCAGATCGCAACAAAAGTACATACAAAAGGAGACATGGACATGAACATCAAAAAATTTGCAAAACGAGCCACAGTTCTAACTTTTACGACTGCACTTCTGGCAGGGGGAGCCACTCAAGCCTTCGCGAAAGAAAATACCCAAAAACCATACAAAGAAACGTACGGCGTCTCTCATATCACACGCCATGATATGCTGCAGATCCCTAAACAGCAGCAAAGTGAAAAATACCAAGTGCCTCAATTCGATCAATCAACGATTAAAAATATTGAATCTGCAAAAGGACTCGATGTGTGGGACAGCTGGCCGCTCCAAAACGCTGACGGAACAGTAGCTGAATACAACGGCTATCACGTCGTGTTTGCACTTGCAGGAAGCCCGAAAGACGCTGATGACACATCAATCTACATGTTTTATCAAAAGGTCGGCGACAACTCGATTGACAGCTGGAAAAACGCGGGCCGTGTCTTTAAAGACAGCGATAAGTTCAACGCCAACGATGAAATCCTGAAAGATCAGACACAAGAATGGTCCGGTTCTGCCACCCTTACTTCTGACGGAAAAATCCGTTTATTCTACACTGACTTTTCCGGTAAACATTACGGTAAACAAAGTCTTACAACGGCGCAGGTAAATGTGTCAAAATCCGACAGCACGCTCAATATCAACGGAGTGGAAGATCACAAAACGATTTTTGACGGCGACGGAAAAACATATCAGAACGTTCAGCAGTTTATCGATGAAGGCAACTATACATCCGGCGACAACCATACGCTGAGAGACCCTCACTACGTTGAAGACAAAGGCCATAAATACCTTGTATTCGAAGCCAACACAGGAACAGAAAACGGATACCAAGGCGAAGAATCTTTATTTAACAAAGCGTACTACGGCGGCAGCACGAACTTCTTCCGTAAAGAAAGTCAGAAGCTTCAGCAGAGTGCTAAAAAACGCGATGCTGAATTAGCGAACGGCGCCCTCGGTATGATAGAGTTAAATAATGATTACACATTGAAAAAAGTCATGAAGCCGCTGATCACTTCAAACACGGTAACTGATGAAATCGAGCGGGCGAACGTTTTCAAAATGAACGGCAAATGGTACTTGTTCACTGATTCACGCGGTTCAAAAATGACGATCGACGGTATTAATTCAAACGATATTTACATGCTTGGTTATGTATCAAACTCTTTAACAGGTCCTTACAAGCCGCTGAACAAAACAGGTCTTGTACTGCAAATGGGTCTTGATCCTAACGATGTGACGTTCACATACTCTCACTTCGCAGTGCCTCAAGCCAAAGGCAACAATGTCGTGATCACAAGCTACATGACAAACAGAGGCTTCTTTGAGGATAAAAAGGCAACTTTTGCGCCAAGCTTCTTAATGAACATCAAAGGCAAGAAAACATCCGTTGTTAAAAACAGCATCCTTGAACAAGGACAGCTTACGGTTAACAACTAATCATAATAAAAAGAAAATGCCATATTTCATTGGCATTTTCTTTTATTTCTAAACAAGATGGTGAATTCAATCATGGCACGAAAATGGCCCATTGCAATATTGCTCATTCTGGGTGCGTTCCTGTTTGTCGGCTTACTGCCGGACAAAAGCAACAATTCCTCAAAAACAAACACGAAGAATAAACCGAATTACCGGGCGGCATATCATTTCACAACCCCGGACAAATGGAAAAACGACCCTCAAAAACCCATTTTTTTCGATGGGAAATATCATTACTATTATCTTTATAATCGGGATTATCCGAACGGCAACGGCACAGAATGGCGGCACGCCGTATCAGAGGACTTGGTGCACTGGACGGACGAAGGCACGGCTATTCCGAAATACACCAACCCAAACGGCGATATATGGACCGGTTCTGTCGTCATTGATAAACACAACACGGCAGGCTTCGGCAAAAACGCACTGGTCGCCATTACAACACAGCCGACGGCCAAAACCGAAGCACAAGAACAATATTTATGGTACAGCACGGATAAAGGAAAAACATTTACATCCTATAGTGATCAGCCCGTGATGAAAAACCCGGGCACTAAAGATTTCCGGGACCCGAAGGTGATTTGGGATGAACAGGATAATAAATGGGTGATGGCCATGGCCGAGGGCGAAAAAATCGGCTTTTATGAATCATCCGATTTAAAGAATTGGCATTACACGGGCGGTTTTATTACCCAGCAGATCGGCCTCATCGAATGCCCTGACCTTTATATGATGCGTGCAGATGACGGAACGGCCAAGTGGATTCTCGGCGCAAGCGCAAACGGCAAACCTCAGGGCAAACCGAATACGTACGCTTATTGGACCGGAAACTTTGACGGAAAAGAATTTACTGCCGATCAAGCGGAACCGCAATGGCTCGATTACGGGTTTGACTGGTACGGCGGCGTCACATTTGAGGACGGCAATAGCAAAGATCCGCTGACAAAACGCTATGCACTGGCATGGATGAACAATTGGGATTATCCCAATGAAACTCCGACACTAAAGAACGGCTTTAACGGCACGGATTCTATCGTTCGTGAAATCCGCCTTCAGCAGCAGGATGGCGGCACCTACAGCCTGATGTCAGAGCCGGTTGAAGCATTGAACCAATTAACCTCTTCAACGGACGGCACTGAAGACAAACAGGTGAACGGTTCTGAAACGTTGCCGATCAAGGGTGATACGTATCAGCTTGATATGGATATCTCTTGGTCTGATATCAAAAATGCAGGCGTCAGACTCAGAGAATCAGCAGACCAAAAGCGGCATATTGATGTCGGTATTTCAGCAGAAGACGGCTGTGCCTATGTGAACAGATCATTTACAGATCAGCCTGATAAAACCGGGACATATACTGAAAGCAAAGCGCCATTTGACGGAAATAAAGGGCGCGTTCATCTGAAAATTCTCGTGGACAAAACGAGTATTGAAGTATTTGCAGATGACGGAAAAACCGTTCTCACAAATGAAGTGTTTCCAAAACCCGAAGATCAGGGAATCACGCTCTATTCTGAAGGCGGTTCCGCTGACTTTCAGCATATTGAGATAAAGCATCTCGGTTCCATTCATCCTTAGATCACTCTTCATTTCTAACCGGCGTTCAGACTGTGTTAAAATGCTTGTATGTATACTACGATTCATGAGGTGTTCCATTGGATAATCAAAACAAAGAACCTGTGCTGAAAAGAACCATCATGCGGGACGAAGTGTATCACACGCTCAGAAACTGGATCATAACGGGCAGGCTCAAACCTGAAACAAAGTTAAAGGACAAGGAACTGTCGGAAACATTGGGAATCAGCCGCACTCCGATACGGGAAGCCTTATTGCGCTTGGAAGATGACGGCTTGGTCATGACAAAGGCAAACAGATGGACGCTTGTCGCTCCGATTGAGTTAAAAGAAGCGGAAAACTTGTATTCCATTGTCTGGACGCTTGAAAAACTCGCGCTGCAGCAAGCCCTCCCGCATATGGATGCTGCAGTGATTCAGGAATTGAAACAGCTTAATGAAGAGTTGCTTCAAACGGTGAAGGCCGGCGATAAAATGGCCATTCTGGAAGCGGATAATGCGTTTCACCATCGCATCATTCTGCTTACAGACAATGCCGAACTCTGCAAATTGCTTGTGGGCCTGAAGGTAAAAATCCAGAGAATGGAGATCCGCTATTTCAGCGAAGATGATGCATTGACCAGATCATACAATGAACACGCTGCTATCATTCACGCATTAGAACAGCAGGATGACGCCGCTGCCCTTGCAGCGCTTGAAGCGAATTGGAAAAACAGTTTAGAACGTCTGCAGAACATGTCTTAGCAAACGAAAAAGCCAAATCATGTGATCTGGCTTTTTACGGATATAACAAGGCAGCCGACTTGGCTGTCTTGTTTACTTTTTGTTTATATATAAATAAATACCGTAATCCGTCGGCACAGAAGCATACCCCATCTGTCTGAGCATGGCTGTGATATTCCCGCGATGATACGTTCCGTGGTTCACAACATGGAGAATCATATCGGCCGCCGTGGTTTTCATGATGTCACCTGACGGATGTTCTATTTCAAGGGAGAGATTGATATTTTCCTCCTTTTGCAAAAATAGTTGATATCGGTCTGATAATTCTAAAAATAGATCTTCCAGCTCTTCTATCTCTTTAGACAAGATGTCCTCTTGTTGCTGTTCAGCTGATTTCAGCGTATCCTCCAGACGCTCTCCGGAGAACACATCAAACCACCCCTTATCCGACAGATACACATGGGTCAATACACCGGCTATCGACGGAAAGACACTTTGAATCTCTTTACGGTACACATCCTCCGGAAGCTCTTTAAGCCGGGTGAATATTTGCTGATTTGCCCAAAGATGATAATCATACAATTGCAGTGCCAGATGCCCCACAAAACCCTCTCCTCTCTCGATACAGAACGTACGTTCCTGATTATACCACGCTACATGCGGCTCTGTACCGTTTTCTTCATTTGCAGCTGAGAAAACCCGATAAAGGCTGAAAATAATAAAAGAATCCCCGCGCTTATATAAATAAACCGCACGCCGAATACATCCGAGATCATCCCCGTTCCAATAATGGAAAACATAAAGATCA
Source organism: Bacillus sp. CIS52 (assembly GCF_053545315.1). Lineage (NCBI taxonomy): Bacteria > Bacillati > Bacillota > Bacilli > Caryophanales > Bacillaceae > Bacillus > Bacillus sp. CIS52. The sequence goes on along the minus strand of NZ_JBIUFR010000001.1, from coordinate 1,090,295 downwards.
ATTGAATGAATGCTGATCTCGCCGCTAATATATTGACCCGTGTCTGTTCAGTCGTGATGTTTTGAAGAAAGGTTTCCTGCGTCAGATCTCTTAATACGCAAGCCGGCCCCATACACAGCACCAGAAAAAGGGCCAGAACGGCACTGCTGGTCAATCCATAAATAAAAGTGAGCATTCCATATGCCAAGGCTCCCGTCAGCATAAGCGGAATGAGGCTGCGCTGAAACTTACCGGATAACCTATAGATGATCAAGCCGCCGATCATCGTCCCTGCATAATAGGCTCCGTTCACATATCCCCACCACGCTTCTCCTTTTTGAAGGACATCATGCACATAAGTTAAGGACACAGATCCGATCCATATCATGCCTGCCCACGATTCGATCACATCCATCACTATCAGGGCCCGCAGCTGTTTTTGCTGAAATAAATACACCCAGCCGCTTGCTGCATCTGCAAAAAGTGAACGTTCCCTGACTGCTGCCGTCGCACACATTCGTACTTGAAGAAACAGAATGATGCCCAAAACCGAAGAAACCAGTAACATTACAGTGATGATTATTGTATAGCTTTCTCCCAAAAACGCGATGATGACACCGCCCAGAGACCATCCGGCAAACTGAACGGTCTGATCCGCCGCAGATAATAAGCCGTTCGCCTTCGCCCTTTGATCAGGAGGAATGATTTCTCCAATCAGTGCGCTTTTTATCGGAGCGAACCAGCCGTTGCAAAAAGAAATTCCTCCGACCAGACAAAACAGCAGAAAAAAGAAAGCCGATGAACCAGCTTGGATTACATAAAACAAACAGACTAACAGTGTCACCTGTATCAATTGAGAACCGATCAACAAAGACCGAAGGGTAAACCGGCCGGTGACCAGCGGCAAAACGGCGCTTCCCAATACGCGACATACAATGCTGACGAACGTCATGAGAGAGGCCGCCGCCGTCGAACCGGTTTTTGTAAACAAAAACAAGATAACAGCCATTGTATAAAGTGAGAATCCTAAATTGATAGCGGTCTGGCTGTATAAAATAGAGTAATACGCCCTCTTCATATTATCTTCTCCAAAAGCTTCACTCCCTGATTATGTAAATCATACCATATTTGCCGATCAGCTCTCTTAAAAAACAGAGTTCACTCCATCTATTAGTCTTTATAAGCAGAAAGGAAACTTTCAGCAAAAAAATAATGAAACACCCTGGCTCATAGCACAACGAAGGCAGATTTTCGGTTGTGTACATACATGTCATTGCCATACCGGCACCTGCCCCTTATGATGTATAATGCATAATAAATATATCTATAATGCCTATAAGTAATAAAATGAAAGAGGTGAGATTGATGGAATGGGAACAGCTTGAATATTTCCAAACGCTCGCACAAACTGAGCATGTCACAAAAGCCGCAAAGCTATTGTCCATATCACAGCCCGCACTCTCCCGCTCAATTTCCCGATTGGAAACCCACTTAGGCGTCCCGCTGTTTGACAGACAGGGCCGTTCGATTACATTGAACAAATACGGAGCAATGTTTTTAAAACGGGTTCAGACCATGATGAAAGAGTATACTGACGGCCGAGAGGAAATTCAGGCTTTATTGCAGCCGAATCAAGGAGAGGTTTCACTTGGATTTTTACATACACTCGGGACAGCCATCGTTCCGGATGTCATCAAGACCTTTCAGCAAAAACACCCCGGGATCAGCATTACATTAAGACAAAACCATTCCTATTGGCTGCTCGATCAGCTGAAAGAAGGTAAGCTTGATCTCTGCCTTCTCGCGTCCACTAAACCCGAAAAGTCGATTCGATGGGTGCAATTATGGAGTGAGGAACTCTTTTTATATGTACCGAAAGGACATCGGCTGGCGCATCGTGAAACCGTCACCCTGGACGAACTCGCCGAAGAACCTTTTATATTGCTGAAAGAGGGGTATGCGCTTCGAATGACGGCTGATCAGCTGTTTGAACAGGCGGATATCCATCCGAAGATTATGTTCGAAAGTGAAGAGGCGGCAACTGCGGCCGGCTTCACGGCCTCCGGTCTCGGTGTTTCCATTCTGCCTGATTTAAAAGGCTTGGATCAAAGCAACCTCTCAAAAATACGCATCAGCTGGCCAAAATGCCAGCGCGTGATCGGCCTCGCCTGGATAGAAGGCAGATTTTTATCTCCTGTTGCTGAAACGTTCAAACAGCATGTGATTGAACATTTCGGCTGAACAATGCCGTCCTGACGAAAAAAGCCGATGCTTGCGCGCATCGGCGGCCGAACCTGTTCTTCAAAACAGAATAAAAAAAGAGGGCTTCCGAGAAGGAAGCCCTCACTCCGTCTGCTACGCCGCTAAAAGAAAAATAAGCGCTAAAACAGCCGGAAGTCCTTGTTTTACGATAATTGATTTGTTTGAAGTAAAGCCGCCGAAAAGAGCGGCGATGACCACGCAGATGACGAAAAACAATTGAATCATATGGCCAATCGGATCAGCTCCGAGGATCAGCCCCCAAATGAGGCCGGCAGCCAGAAATCCATTATACAGACCTTGATTTGCAAACATGACCGCCACATTCCGATCACTTTCTAAATGCTTCGGCAATTTGAAAGACCGCTTGGCAGCCTTCGAATTGATAAAAAACATTTCAAGTATCATGATAAATACATGTTCTAAAGCTACAATTCCGACGAAAACAGCTGCAATAATGTCCACTGTCTCTCTCCCCTCAGCTTCACTTCAACCTTATTTCCATTGTGCGATCGTTTCGATAGGAAGACGGTAGGAAGCATATCCTTCGTCCGCCGCTTTTCCGATTGATAACAGCATGACCGGTACATAACGCTCTTTATCCATTCCGAAAACCTCGGCGATCTTTTCTTTATCGTAGCCGCCGATCGGGTTTGTGTCATAGCCGTGCGCGCGTGCCGTAAGCATCAGCTGCATGGAAACGAGGCCTCCGTCGATCAGAATCGTTTCACGGTTCACTTGCTCCGGAAGTTTTTCAAAGTGTGCCGTCAACGCAGCGATTTGTCTGTCTTTTACTTCCTGCGGCATGTAACCCAGTTCGACCGCTTTTGAATAAATTTCTTCTAAATAGTCATCACTGTTCATATCTGCGAAAACCGCGATCACCGCAGATGATGTGCTGACTTGTGTTTGGTTAAAGCTGGCAAGCGGCGCGAGTTTTTCTTTTCCTTCAGGGCTGTCAATGACAAGGAAACGCCATGGCTGCGCGTTAACTGAAGACGGCGCTGTCGTTGCTTCTTCCAAGATTTGAGTCATTTCTTCTTTGCTGATTTTTACAGCCGGATCGTAATTCCGAATGGAACGGCGGCCTTTCATAATGTCCATAAAGTCGTTTGTTTTCAGTTCTGTTTTCATGTGTAATACACTCCTATGCTTTCATATTTTCTATATTATTCTGCATCTGCGATAATACGTTTTTTAACATACTGCGTTCTTCCGCGCTGACACCGGCAAGCATTTCCTTTATGAAACGCTCCTTCTCTTTTTTGGAAGTCTCAATTCTCTCCCGTCCCTGTTCAGTAAGCCGGACAAGTATAATGCGGTTGTCCTCAGGTTTGCGCCTTCTTGTGACCATTTCTTTGGTTTCAAGCTGTTTCAAGTGTCTTGTAACAGCCGCCCCATCAATATTCACCTTTTTCTGAAGATCGCTTTGACTGATCTCGTCGACGTGAAAGAGCACGGCGAGAAGCTCAAGACGGGATTGGCTGATTCCGGTGCACGCTTCAAACTTCGCTCCGATTACTTTATGCAGTGATTGAAGCTGATATAAAATCTCGCCTTCCTCTGAACAACATGCTGTCAAAACCCATCCCTACTTTCTTTTGCGCAATTAATTGACTAGTCAATGTTTGATATATCAATAATATACATCCGTTATTCTTTTTTGGCAAGTGTTTTCTCCTTTTTAAAAAAAGCTGCCGGTGAACGGCAGCTCGCTTCTTAATGATTATGAACTTTTCTGAAATTACTGCCTTTTACTTCAGCCACATCATATACCGTTACAAAGGCGTGCTTATCAATGTCATTAATAATTTCCTTCAGTTTGGTCTCTTCCAAACGGTTGATGACACATGTAATTTCTTTGAATTTTTCATGAGAAAAACCGCCGTATGCTTCTTTATACGTAGCGCTTCGGCCTAATTCCTCACGAATGGTTTCGACCATTAATGCAGGCTCGTTGGTGATAATCTGAAATGTTTTCGAACCGCTTAAGCCTTCCTCAACCACATGAATCACCTTAGACGCAATGTAGTAAGCAATCACGGAAAGCAAAGCGCCTTGCAGCCCGAATACAAAAGAAACAAAAATAAACACAAAAATATTTAAAAATAAAATGAGGTCGCTCGTGCCGAACGGCAATTTCCGTGACAGCAGCACGGCCAGCATATCAATTCCGTCTAATGCGCCGCCGTTGCGCAGTGCCAAGCCCATTCCCAAGCCGAGAATAATCCCGCCTACAACGGTGATTAACAGGGTGTCTCCCTCGATGATAGCCGGCGTGTGATGGAAAAAGCTTGTACCCGCGGCAAGTGAGACAATGCCGATAATGGATAGAAACGCAAAGCCTTTCCCGATTTGCTTATATCCCAACCAGACAAACGGTATATTGATCACCGCAATTAAGATCCCAAGAGGCAAATGAAACAGCTGCGAACCGACAATGCTGAGTCCGGTCACCCCGCCGTCAGATACACTATTCGGAATCAATACGGTTTCCAGCCCATACGCGGCAATGATACCGCCGATGATGACCATGATGGCCCGTACGATGGATTTTGCTCTGAATTTCTTGCGTTTTTGTTTTTCGATTGTATTCATATCATTCCCCGCTTCAATTATTTTGTCTTATTTAAATATACCATAATTGATACTTTTCGTTAAAAATAAGCCGATCAGCCGATTGTGAAGCAGGAACCGAGGAAGGTGATTTTACAGATAAAGTATCCATTTACGGCTTTAATCATTCAAAACACCACCACATAGTAAAAGGAATTATTATCCATTAATAATCCCTTTTGTTTCCCTTCTTCACATATTCCCAATCATGTTCTATATTTTTTCTCACCCGCTGAAGAAGGCTGAAAATGGTTTCTTTTTCTTCAGATGTAAAGCCGGCCAAGGCTACTTCCGCAGAGTGCTCTCCTTCTCTTTGCAATAACGGATAAACCTTTCTTCCTTTTTCGGTCGGGAACAGTTTTTTTATTTTTTTATTTTGATCATCAGGACGCTTTTCAATAAACCCTTGTATTTCCAGTTTTTTTATCGCTCTCGCCGCTGTTGTTCGGTCGACTTTAATCATTTCCGCCAATTTTTCCTGTATCATTCCCGGGTTTTCACATATACGAACAAGATAGAGATACTGCCCTTTTGTTAAGTCTAATTCTTTAAATTCTATATTGCTGATGGAATCCAATGCCCGGGCAATCATGCCGATTTCCCGCAAAATATCAGTCATATCTTTTCAAACCCTTCGTATTTTTGTTGCATTTACAATATAATTGTTTTATCGTTACTTCTATAAGACCACAAGCAAGCCGTGCAGTCCAGACTAATATGTGAAAAGGATTGGTTAATGATGAGGGTAAAAAGAATAACGACGGAAATTGATTTACAAGCAGCGCTCGAGATTAGAAAAGCAGTATTCATTGAGGAACAGCAAGTACCCGAATCCGATGAGTTTGATCAGTTTGATACGCTTCAGGAACAGTGCGGGCATGTCTTGGTTTATCATGAAAATCAGCCTGCCGGCACAGGACGCGTCCGCATCGTAAACCATACAGGCAAGCTCGAACGAATCTGCATCCTGAAGCCTTACCGCAAATACGGGTTGGGCAAAGTAATCATACGCGAATTAGAAAACATGATAAAAGAAAAAGGCATCACCCAATGTAAACTGCATGGACAAACACAAGCGGAAGGCTTTTATCACAAACTGGGATATCAGACAGATTCACCGGAATTTATGGAAGACGGTATCCCGCATGTTTTAATGACAAAAGAGTTGGTTTAACCGAATAACAGCAAAACGGCTGTATGAATTATTTACCGAAAGCCTTCTATAAAGGCTTTTTTTCTTATCCTGAAACCCACAACTAAAAGGAATGTATTCGCAGCCGGTGCTTGTCACAAATGGCCGCCCCAACGGTTATCCCATACTTTGCACTTGCATACGTCACTTCAATCGTCGGCGCTTCAGAAGCATCCATTTCACTTTACGCAACACCCGCTTTATCCTTACTCATTTCCTGGTTTTGGATAGGCGAAGCGCCCGCCTTTATTTCTCTTTTAGGCGGAACAGTTACAGTCGTCGGGGTGTGTTTTATCTATTTGGAAGCAAATAAAATCAGGCTTAACTGAATTTTTCAGAATTGTGATATGTTAAGTATATCAATATTAAAAGAAAGAAAATCCATGATGCGATAGGTTGCAGCTTCTTTGCCATGCTTGGCGCATAAAAGGGGTGTAAGGAAAATGAAGATAACAGATAGTATTTATGGCGATTATGTTGTAGATGGAATTCTTGAAGAGCTTATTTTCAGTCATCCAGTACAAAGACTAAAAGGTATTTACCAAGGAGGAGCAAGTTATGTTGTGAATCAAAAGTGGAATGTCACGAGGTATGAACATTCCATAGGCGTAATGCTTCTCATAAAAAAATTGGGCGGCTCTTTAGAAGAACAAATCGCAGGTTTACTTCACGATGTATCTCATACTGCATTTTCACACGTTATTGATTTTGTGTTTAACAATAAAAATGAGGATTATCACGAAAACATTTATCATCATATCATAACTGATTCAGAAATCCCCCATATTCTCAGTACATATGGATTAAATTACAAAGACATTCTATTAGACAACTCTAATTGGAATTTGCTCGAACAGCCAGCTCCTGAGTTATGCGCTGACAGAATCGATTATACCTTAAGAGATATGTATCGGTACAAAAACATCACAATGGAGGAAGTTGATCATTTCTTAGATCATCTAATAATTAAAGAAGGAAAAATATACTTAAAAGATATAAAAACTGCTGAATGGTTTGTAAGAATTTATTATAAAGAGGTTATTGATTTCTTTATGAATCCTCTTAATATTTACGGTTATGATTATTTGGCTAAGACTTTAAAAACCGCCTTGGATAAAGAAATCATTAACATAAACACACTGCTCGGAACAGATGAAGAAGTAATGGACATCTTGCGTTCTTCCGGGGATATGGATGTTAAAAATCTTGTTAGCCGCTTACATCGACGAGTCATTGTTAAAGAAGATAAGGCTGATTATCATTTGCATCGTAAGAATAAAATGAGGATTATTGATCCGTCTGTATTCTATGATGACAAACTTATCGCTTCCTCTGCATTATCAAAAGAAATTAAAACGATGAACGAAAATGCTAAGAAAAAAGCTGAGGAGGGGATGTATGTAAAAATAATTTCAAACTGATTTACCTCTTGAGCCTGCTTCAATCATTAGGCAGACGCAGGGAACAGTGAAAAAGTAAAACACGAAACAAGCCCATCCTTGTCAGCATCGGCTATTCGACTGTCATTGGTGTCACTATAACTAGAAAGTTACAATAAGTGTATAAAGCTCTTTCTTAACGCATATGCGTTTCCGTTCCAAAATCGGAACCATTGCCAATTTACATTTATCTTTAAATTATTTATTAGTAAGAAACAATTCTCTTTTTTATTAGAGGGGAACCAGCATGCCTGTTTTTAGGAATTCCTTTCTGCACTGGCCCCCCTCAAAGATTAACTCTCTGTCATACCTAATGATAAATAATTCTTAAATTCCTTCTATTAGAGAGTATTGGAGTTACCGGTATGATCTCGCCATTAAATGGATCTCTCAGTTTAAAAACATAAATTCGGTGCTCATTTCCAGGAGCCCCTCGCCCTCTTGATTTTTTTTGATCAATAATATCCGCAGGATTATTTGGATTAAGTATCCAATGAGAATACCAGATCTGTCTTACATATCTTCTGTTCGTACTCTGAGGGCGTTCATTGAATCTACAGTGGTTCGTTGCCCCTTGCCAATATAGGTATCTGCCATTACTGATTTCATAACGATTATTTACAAAAAACCTAATTCCGACACATTCACCTGGATAAATGATGTCAGGTATATTATAATGGCTTTCCCGGTGACAATTGGCATCTCTATATTTCGTATAAGGAGTTACTCTAACACTTTGTAATCGGTTTCTGTTAATGAATAAATATTGCTGGGCGACTTGACCAGTTATAGGATTAACCGCTAAGTGACTGAGAAGAATGCCCTGATAAGCCGACAAGTTTGTGTTTTGAACACTTGTGGTTACATTGATGGTGTTGTTCGTTATACTTGTGACGCCACCTACCAATCTTCCGTTATGAACACAATAGCCATTCCTGCATGAAGCTCCGCTGCTCGCTCGGTATGACACTCCTACGCATGTTCCACGTACGATAACAACCAAACATACCACTTCCTCTCATTTGATCTGCTTACTAACTATGAATATCAGGATCTGTTTGAATAAATAATTATTTTCTCACACGCCCAATTTTTTTACTTTTTCCATTCGTTACTGTTAAAAACCATCAAGTGGTTTCCCGAGGTTCCAAACCGAAAGAACTGGATCAATTCACTCCTCTTCCTCAATGACAAAAAAAGGAAAACAGCATTGGAATGCCAAGTTTGCTCAATCTGTAAAAACGGCGAACCTAGCCATTCTCTCATTACCGTAACTAGAGTTGGCAACACGCATAACATTGTTAATACAGTTTCAGGATATAGTTCAGTTTTTTGCAATATTCTCCGAAACAGCAACTCATTTCTTGACTCAAGCGGCTGCTTTGAATTCTTGCACTGAATTAAGTGTATGGACGGGCTATTTCATCTATTTTATATCTCGCTTCTTATGCAACTCTTAGATTAATCCCTCGTACCAACTTGACAAAAAATACACCTCCAGTTTTTTTATAGAATATGAAAAAACGATCTTAACGAATTGGACTTATGTTTCTTTTACTAAAAATGTGCTATTCAATATTATTGTTTTTTGACAGATTTTAAGCACAAAAAAATGAGCAGACATAAAGTCTACTCTTCCAACTTTGTTTCTTTTCCTTTAACCAAGTCGGCCGCCGTCACCAAAGGTTTATTAAATCAATTCAATACATATAATCTCCTTCAGTTAAATCATATATCACAAAAGCTCAAAGCTAACAAAAGAACAGAATTAGTAATTTGTTTATTTGCAACGTAACTTAACATAACCACTCTTTCCGGAACACACCACAAAAAAACTGTCGCAGACCAGTGGGGACTAACCCATAATATGGGATAAATGAAAAACACCTTCACGTTTGAAAGGGGAAATATTTAAAGTATTTAATTTTATACTTGTGGTACAGTAAGAATGAAAAACAAATTGAAAGCGGATGATCCCATGCCAAATAAAAGCAAACCCAACAGTTTAATCACAGAGAAGTCTCCATATCTCCTCCAACACGCCCACAACCCCGTAAACTGGCACCCTTGGGGAGAAGAAGCCTTCGAAAAAGCGAAACGCGAAAACAAGCCGGTTCTTGTCAGCATCGGCTATTCGACTTGTCACTGGTGTCACGTAATGGCTCACGAGTCCTTTGAGGACGAAGAGATCGCCGGTATTCTAAATGATAAATTTATAGCCATCAAGGTTGATCGTGAGGAGCGGCCTGATGTGGATTCCGTGTATATGAGAATCTGCCAGCTGATGACGGGGCAGGGCGGGTGGCCGCTGAATGTGTTCATCACACCTGATCAGAAGCCGTTTTATGCGGGGACGTATTTTCCGAAGACGAGCAAATTTAACCGCCCTGGCTTTATCGATGTGCTTGAACATCTGTCCGAAACGTTTGCAAACGATCGGCAGCATGTCGAGGATATTGCCGAAAACGCCGCCGCTCATCTTGAAGTCAAGGTTCACCCGGCTGAGGGCATACTTGGCGAACAGGCGGTTCATGACACGTATCGCCAGCTGGCCGGCGGGTTTGACACGGTGTACGGCGGGTTCGGCCAGGCTCCGAAGTTTCCGATGCCGCATATGCTCATGTTTCTGCTTCGCTACTACAGCTATACGGGTAAGGAACAGGCATTGGCAGGCGTAACCAAGACACTCGACGGCATGGCGAACGGCGGTATTTTTGACCACATCGGGTTCGGCTTTGCCCGCTACTCGACTGATAATGAATGGCTCGTGCCGCACTTTGAGAAAATGCTGTATGACAACGCCCTTCTCCTGACCGCATATACCGAAGCCTATCAAGTCACGGGCAATGAGCGCTACAAACAGGTTGCGATGCAGATCGTGACATTTATTCAGCGGGAAATGATGCATGAAGACGGCAGCTTTTTCTCAGCCTTAGACGCTGATACCGAAGGCCGTGAGGGGAAATATTACATATGGTCAAAAAAAGAAATCATGGATCTTCTCGGTGATGAACTCGGCTCGCTTTATTGCAAAGTATATAACATCACAGATCAAGGCAATTTCGAAGGAGAAAACATCCCGAACCTTATTTTCACGCGGCGTGAGGCCATCCTCGAAGAGACCGGCCTCACCGGACATGAGCTGACCGAACGTCTTGAAGGCGCAAGAAAAAAATTGCTGGAGGCGCGGGAAAACAGAAGCTATCCGCACACAGATGACAAAGTGCTGACCTCATGGAACGCGCTCATGATTGCCGGGCTGGCAAAAGCCGCAAAGGTATTTCACGAGCCGGACTTTCTCAGCATGGCTGAAACAGCGATCCGCTTTCTCGAACGTCACCTCATGCCGGACGGGCGCGTCATGGTCCGCTACCGTGAGGGCGAAGTGAAAAACAAAGGATTTATCGATGATTACGCTTTTCTCATTTGGGCTTACCTTGACCTGTATGAAGCGGATTTTGATGCGTCTTATCTGCAAAAAGCGAAAACGTTATGTACAAGCATGCTGGATCTGTTCTGGGATGAAGGACACGGAGGTTTCTTCTTTACGGGGAATGACGCCGAGACTCTTCTTGTCAGGGAAAAAGAAGTTTATGACGGAGCCGTGCCTTCCGGAAACAGCGCGGCTGCCGTCCAGCTGCTTCGCCTCGGCCGCCTGACGGGTGATGTATCACTGATCGAAAAAGCTGAAGCCATGTTTTCTGTTTTCAAACGGGAAATAGAGGCCTACCCGAGCAGCAACGCTTTCTTCATGCAAAGCGTACTGGCGTATACAATGCCGCAAAAAGAAATCGTTGTGTTCGGAAGCAAAGATGATCCGGACAGAAAGCGTTTCATTGAGGCGCTTCAGGAACATTTCACTCCCGCTTATACGATTCTCGCCGCGGAACATCCGTCAGAGCTTGCAGGCATTTCTGATTTTGCCGCGGGTTATCAAATGATTGACGGTAAAACGACGGTTTACATTTGTGAAAATTTTACCTGCCGCAGGCCGACGACGGATATTGATGAAGCGATGAACACATTACAAATCAGCAGCAGAGCCTAGGCGGCCTGCTGCTTTTCTTTTTTCACAAAACGGAACGCGAGCCATGCGAAGATGATATTAATCACCAGAGTCGATATGCAATCAAATATTTCATAGCCGCCGGCAGCTGTTGCAAATAGCGACGGAATACCGCTGTACACCGAATGATCCTCTGTGAGAAAGATAAATAAAAACATATTATTGGCAGCGTGACCGCCCAAGGACATCTCCAGACTGCCTGTTTTAATCGTGATAAAGGTCCAGATCATGCCGATGGTGACATATCCGATTCCCGCCCAGAGCGCCCCGTTTTCCATCTCCGGATTTCCGAAATGAAGTGCGCCGAATAATCCGCCGACGATGACAGTCAAAACCACCGCATTTGCTGTCAGTTTTCCAGCGAACTGAAGCAGAAAACCCCGAAAGAGAAATTCCTCCGCAGAGGTTTGAATCGGCACCAAAAAGATGGCTGCCGCTAACAGCAGCAGAAAGCGTGAAGCATGGAATTCCTGAAGCGAGAAGCGATCCGGATGGATTGAAAAATCAATCAGACCCGCCATAAATATCAACAAAAAGTAAGTGCCGAATCCAAAGAAAATCCGCTTCCAGTTCAGCGACTGATTCGGTGTAATGATGGATAAAAACCGCCGTTTCATAATGAAACGAACCGCTATCCAAATGCCCGGGATGGCTATGAAATAGACGATATGCTGTAAATAAATATCCGCCAGCGGGTCACTTAATGCCGCTTCATCCCAATCTATCGTCAATGAAGGATTGAACTCGGACGTGAGAAACATATAAAACACGGTCAATATGCTTCCAAAAAAGAACAAACCCGCAATGACCAACAGAGAAAGGAGATATCTCCACACACTATTTCTTCCTTCTGCGGGCCTTATAAACATATTCATTTTTATGCATCAACTTCCTTTCCTTCAACATTTTACAATATAAACAGAATCAGATATAGAAAATGTTATATATTTTTAAGAAGAAAGCGCTATGCCGTTTCCTTCGGCTCTGGTTATTTGCACTCTGTTTTTGCCATAAAAAGACCTTTATAATGTATTTGTCAGATAAATTTACAGTATTTTCTGATTACATTTTGCCAAGTCAGGGGGTTTTTTATGAAACATCAGACATTCTCAAATGTGGCGAACCGATTAGACCGTCTCCCCATTTCGCGTGTGCACTATCAAGTATTAACCGCTCTCGGAATCATCTATTTTTTCGATCTCGCTGATCTGTTTACGCTCAGCAACGTCGCTCCTGCGCTGATTGAGCATTGGGGCGTGAAGCTGTCCACCATTGCCGACATCACGGCTGCATCCTTCCTGGGCATGTTTTTAGGCGCCTCGCTCGGCGGCAGGCTGTCCGATCGGATCGGCAGGAAAAAAGCGCTGAATTGTTTTGTTCTTATCTTTTCGATCTCATCTTTTCTGAATGCGCTGGCATGGGACATTCCTTCCTTAATGATTTTTAGGTTTTTGACAGGTCTCGGCGTCGCGGCCGCCATGATTGTCACTAACAGCTACTTGGCGGAATTCTTCCCATCCTCCGTTCGGGGAAAATACATCTCCTTTTGCGCCATGATCGGCTTAATCGGCGTTCCCGTGACAAACGTCGTATCCGCTTTTGTCATTCCGTTAGGCTCATGGGGATGGCGGCTCGTTTTTGTATGGGGCGCGGCCGGTCTCATTTATTTCTTTTTTATCCGCCGGCTTGAGGAATCGCCGCGCTGGCACGAAAATCGGGGGGCATATGATCAGGCAGACGCCATTATGAATCGGCTTGAAGCCCGCGTAGAGAAAGAAAAAGGTCCGCTCCCCGCGCCAAAAGAAGCAGCAGAAGTACATACAGTGAAGCACGCCGGCTACTTAGGGCTGTTTCAGGGCAGGAATTTAAAGATCACCATCATCCTGTCTGCAGTATGGATTCTTGAAACCTTTGGCTTTTACGGCTTTGCCTCATGGGTGCCCAGCCTGCTGAAAAGCAACGGCATCACCATGGAAAAAACGCTGTGGTACAATGTGCTTCACTCTGTCGGCGCCCCGCTTGGCGCGTTGCTCGGATCCATGATATCCGAAACGTTCCAAAGGAAATGGATTCTGGCCGCAAGCGCTTTTCTGACTGCCATTGCCGGACTGTTGTACGGCATGACATTTATTCCCGTGATGATTATTGTGTTTGGATTTGTCGTCAACGTCACGGAACGGGTTTTCACCTCAAATTTATACGCATACACATCAGAGCCGTATCCGACGGAATATCGTTCGGCGGGCAGCGGGCTGGCGTACGGGCTCGGCCGTTTTTCCAACATATTCGGTTCCCTGCTCGTCGGATTTATTGCCGTAAAACTCGGATACATCAGTGTCTTCTTGTTCATCGGCGGCTGCTGGCTTCTATGTTCCGTTCTGTTAATCCTCTTCGGCCCGAAAACAAATGCACAGCAAATATAATCAATAAAACAGTGCGGGTTCATCCCGCACTGTTACACTGTGATTTCTATCAAATTGCCTTCCCCATCCTCTATCACGCTCTCATAATATCCGTCACCCGTTACGCGCGGGCCGCTTACAACCTGAAATCCGTCATTTTTAAACGTCTCCGTCAGTTCATTCACCCGCTCCTTGCTGCCTGTAGAAAATGCGAGATGCGCCCATCCGGTCATATTCTGTGACGGAGTTTCATCAATGCCTCCTTTTTTCATAAGTTCCAGCCTGCATCCGGAGTCAAATGACAGAAAGTACGATTTGAAATCCTTTTTCTCATTATGGTAAAGGTCATTGGCCTTTGCCCCGAAGTATTTCTCATAAAATTCTTTCATCCGTTCTAAATCTTTGACCCATATCGCTGCATGTTCAATTCGCATATGTCCGCCTCCCTTTTTTCCTCAATCTAGTTATAAGGCATGAAATCCATTTCAGCTCAAGACTTTTTCCTCTGAAATTGATGCATAATTTGTTTTTTAGCCGTTTCTCCGTGCAAAAACAGCAAAAATGCTTCTTTTCCGACACGTTCTAAATGAAGTTCCAGGGATGGAATATTCAAAACCCGGCTAACGCTTAAATTTCCTTCACCGATGATCTCCGCGTCCCATTTCTGTTCTTTCGCAAATTGGTACAAGCCGGCAGCCACATCATCACTGTGCGCATAGACGGCCGTCGGCGGCTTGCTGAAACCCCAGAGATGCTCACCCGCACGCTTTCCATCGTCCATATCATGGCAACCGACCATAATGCGGGTTTCATCCAGAGAACCGAAAACCGCCTTATATGCATTTACCTTGTCGGCCGTACTCGGGCTTTTTTCCGCTTCCCGCACACATGTAAAAGCAACGTCTTGATGCCCGCGGTTTTTCAAATACATAAAGCTCTCTCTGTAAGCCGCCTGCCTGTCGTTATAAGCGCAGGGAATCTCTTCGTGCTGTGTATATTCACAAGCGACAATGGGGCCGTATTCAAGGTAAGGCACGGCTGTTTCCCATTCATTCGCGCGGGAGGTGACAATCAGCCCGTCAATCTTTTTCATTTTCAGAAGTTCGAAATACGTCATCTCTATAGCGGGGTCATAGTTGGTGGGGAGAAGGGTTGTCACGTAATCATGAGCAAATGCTTCCTTCGTGATACCGTTTACAATTTTGTCAAAGCAGGGATGGTCACTGTACGGCAATATTACGCCGATCGTATTGGTCTTTCCGCGAATCAGATCAATGGCAGTTCGATTAGGAGTATAATCCAGCTCCTTCATTACTTGATTCACAAGACGCCTTTTCTCCTCAGATACATACGGGTGTTGGTTTAACACGCGTGATACGGTGGCCACCGACACATTCGCCAGTTTCGCAATCTCTTTTATATTTGCCATGTGCTCCTCCATTTTCGATAATAAAAAAGCAGCAAGAGTGGATTTCTCTTACTGCTATCTCATCATAAATCCACTGTCATTTCAACAGGGCAATGGTCAGAACCCATGATATCGGCACAAATGGCCGCTTGGCTGATCCGGTGCTTCAGCCTGTCTGAAACAATAACATAATCGAGCCGCCAGCCGATATTTTTCTCGCGTGCATTCGTCCTGTAAGACCACCAGGAATACGCGCCTTCCTGATCGGGATATAAATAGCGGAACGAGTCGGTAAATCCCGCGTTCAGCAGAGCGCTGAACGCTTCCCGCTCCTGATCCGAGAAACCGGCGTTCTTTCGGTTGGCTTTTGGATTTTTCAAGTCTATCTCCCTGTGTGCGACATTCAAATCGCCGCATAAGATCACGGGCTTCTTCCGGTCAAGCTTCTGCAGATAATCCTTAAAATCCGCTTCCCATTGAAGACGGTAATCAATTCGCTCTAATCCGCGTTTGGCATTTGGCGTGTAGCAGTTGACGACGAACACATGCTCAAATTCAAGCGTGATCACCCGTCCTTCTTGATCATGGCTGTCAATTCCCAACCCATAGGACACGTGCAGCGGCTCTTCTTTCGAGAAAACAGCCGTGCCCGAGTAGCCTTTTTTCACCGCATAGTTCCAATAGGCGTGATATCCTTCAGGCTGTAATGATACTTGTCCGTCCTGTACTTTTGTTTCTTGCAGGCATAAAATATCGGCTTTCGTTTCCTGAACGTAAGTATTGATATCTCTTTTTTTCATCACGGCACGCAAGCCGTTTACATTCCAAGAAATCAGTTTCATGTGTTCCCTCCCGCCGGCTCAGCCGGTATTAACATTCAGCATGTGTCTATTTCCATGTTTTATTGTGCCTGCCCTCTAATGCCAACAGCTGTTTTTTCATTTCTAAACCGCCTCTGAATCCGGTCAGTTTTCCGTTTTTCCCGATGACACGATGGCACGGAACCGTAATCAATACCGGATTTTTCCCGATTGCGGCGCCCACGGCTCTTACGGCTGACGGTTTCCGGATCATTTCTGCTATATCCGAATAGGAGTATATCTCGCCGTACGGTATGTCCATAAGCGCTTTCCATACAGCAAGCTGAAATTCCGTCCCATAAAGATCGAGCGGGACGGAAAATACCGATCTGCCATTTTTGATGTACTCGGACAGCTCTGCTGTGTAAGGCGCCAGTTTTTCATCATCACGCACCAATCGGTATTCCGGCATGGCTTTTCCTGCCCACTGCACAAGTTCTTCAAAGTTACCATGATTTGAACCTATGAAGCAAAGCCCCTTAGAAGTAGCGGCTGTATACAGTCGCCAATCATTCCACGTGAAGCGTGTCCAATAGATCATCGTCTCTTTACTCATAATGACCCTCCCTGTCTCGTTCCGGCAGTTTTTCTGTATTCTGTGGGCGAACTTCCGGTTCTCTTTTTGAAAAGGGTCGCAAAATGCGCTGTGTTTGGAAATCCGACAGTCAGAGCGATCTCCATAACCGTCTTATCAGTATGCATTAAAAGATCCCCCGCCTTCGCGAGTCTTTTTTTCTGTATATACTCAATCGGAGATATCCCTCTGATTTTTTTAAATGTCCGCTGTAAATGATAAGGGCTGCCGTGACACATATCTGCCAATATGCTCAGAGTCAGGGGTTCGTGATAATGGCCGTCAATGTACTCAGTGATTTGCGCAACCCATTCTTCATCTGGGAGACGAAGGCCGTTTGGCCGGCACCTTTTACAAGGACGAAAATGTCTCTTTATCGCTGCTTCAGCCGTATCAAACACCAGTACGTTTTCCTTATTCGGAACTCTCGATTTACAAGAAGGGCGGCAGAAAATCCCCGTCGTTTTTACTGCATAATAAAATACCCCGTCATAGGAAACATCATTGTGTATGATTGCGTTCCACTTCTCATCTGTCAGGATATTTCTTTCCGTTTCCATCTCAGTCACCCCCTGTTCTTCAGTATAAACAAATTCATTTTATAAGTACGCATATTTGAATAGGCGAGCAAGATAACAAAGACGGATGTAAGAAGCCCTTCCATGTTTCATGTGAAACATTTCGGCAGGATGGGGACGGAATAATAAAAAAAGAGCAGGAGCCCGCAGGCTCTTGCTCTTTTCTTTCGGCTTACTCGCCAGTTACGTATGGAAGTAAAGCCATTTGACGTGCGCGTTTGATCGCGATAGTCAATTTACGTTGGTATTTCGCATTTGTTCCAGTTACACGGCGAGGTAAGATTTTACCACGCTCAGAAACAAACTTTCTAAGAAGATCTACATCTTTGTAATCGATGTGCGTAATGCCGTTAGAAGTGAAGTAACAAACCTTACGGCGTTTCGCACGACCGCCTCTGCGTCCTCCTGCCATTGTCATTTCCCACCTTTCTTGTTATGAATATAGCGATAATCTATTAGAACGGAAGATCATCATCCGAGATGTCAATCGGCTTGCCGTCGTTGGCAAATGGATCATCATTAAAGCTGTTCCCTTGATTTCGTCTCTGGCTGTTCTGATTTCCGCCGAACGGATTATCATTTTGGCCTCCGCCAAAGTATTGGCCTCCGCCGCTGTTTCCTTCGTTGTATCCGCCTGATCCAGAACCGCCGCTGTTTTTAGGCTCAAGAAATTGAACACTTTCAGCTTGGACTTCTGTCACGAAGACACGCTGTCCCTGCTGATTTTCATAATTTCTTGTCTGGAGTCGGCCGTCTACGCCGGCAAGGCTTCCTTTTTTAAGAAAGTTTGCAACGTTTTCGGCTTGTCTTCTCCAAGTGACACAATTAATGAAATCGGCTTCACGTTCTCCGGACTGGTTCGTGAAAGTACGATTCACAGCAAGAGTAAACGTGGCGACAGCCGCACCGCTTGGCGTATAACGAAGCTCTGGGTCTTTTGTCAGTCTTCCGACTAATACAACTCGGTTAAGCATATGAAAGACCACCTTTTAACATTATATATTTCAAATTGCTTATTCTTCTTCTTTAACAACGATGTGGCGAATGATATCGTCACTGATCTTAGCTAAACGGTCGAATTCAGCAACCGCTGCAGCTTCAGACTGAACGTTTAAGATTTGGTAGAAACCGTCACGGAAATCGTTGATTTCGTAAGCAAGACGACGTTTACCCCAATCTTTTGTTCC
Source organism: Bacillus sp. CIS52 (assembly GCF_053545315.1). Lineage (NCBI taxonomy): Bacteria > Bacillati > Bacillota > Bacilli > Caryophanales > Bacillaceae > Bacillus > Bacillus sp. CIS52. Next base: position 1,071,735 of record NZ_JBIUFR010000001.1, on the reverse strand, counting down.
AGTGATCTCCGCTCCGTTAGAAGTCAAAACGTTGTTGAAACGCTCGATAACTGCCTTCTTTGACTCTTCGTCAATGTTTGGACGGATAATGTACATAACTTCGTACTTTTTCATCTGTTTGCACCTCCTTTTGGTCTAAGCGGCCCTTAAATGGGCAAGGAGCAATAATTCTATTACTCACAAGTTTATATTATACCAAAGCTCTTGTCCCTTTACAACTGTGTCCTATACATTAAATCGGAAATGAATGACATCTCCGTCTTGGACGATATATTCCTTACCTTCCAGACGCACTTTTCCGGCTTCTTTGGCTCCTGACATTCCGCCGCCTGCCAAGAGGTCTTCATAAGCAACCGTTTCAGCGCGGATAAAGCCGCGTTCAAAGTCAGTATGGATGATACCCGCACACTCAGGAGCTTTCATGCCTTTTCTGAATGTCCAAGCGCGCACTTCCTGTTCGCCCGCCGTAAAGTATGTCGCGAGGCCGAGAAGAGAGTATGACGCTTTAATCAGCTGATCGAGGCCTGACTCTTCAATGCCGAGCTCTTCTAGGAACATTTGCTTTTCTTCGCCTTCCAATTCAGCAATTTCAGACTCGATTTTCGCGCAGACGACGATGACTTCGGCATTTTCACCCGCGGCGTACTCACGGATTTTCGCAACGTATTCATTGTCTGAAGGATCAGCCACTTCATCCTCGCTAACATTCGCCACATAAAGCACGGGTTTTGACGTAAGCAAATGAAGCTGCTTCACAAGCTTTTGCTGTTCTTCCGTAAATTCAACGGAACGTGCAGGCTTTTCTTGTTCGAAAGCTTCTTTTAATTTAGACAGAATGTCAAATTCAAAAACCGCTTCTTTGTCTTTTTGCTTCGCAAGCTTGCTTACCCGTGTGATGCGTTTTTCGACTGTCTCCATGTCGGCAAGAATCAATTCAAGATTGATCGTTTCAATATCATCAATCGGATCGACTTTCCCTGACACGTGCGTAATATTGTCATCAGCGAATGCCCGTACAACGTGACAGATCGCGTCTACCTGACGGATATGAGAAAGAAACTTATTTCCCAGCCCTTCACCTTTAGATGCGCCTTTTACGATCCCCGCGATATCAGTGAATTCAAACGCAGTCGGTACCGTTTTTTTCGGGTTCACCAATTCAGTCAGCTTTTGCAGACGTTCATCAGGCACTTCCACGATTCCCACGTTCGGATCAATTGTACAGAACGGGTAGTTGGCTGATTCGGCACCAGCCTGGGTAATTGCATTAAATAACGTCGATTTTCCCACATTCGGCAAACCGACAATTCCAGCAGTTAAAGCCATTCTTTCATCTCCTCTATATCAAACCATCATCGTATTAAACGTATTGTAAACCTAGAGCAATTATAAGGAGGTTCATAGGAAAAGACAAGCTGAGAAAAAAGCATTTCCCGCCCTCTCTCTCCTTAGATTATCCTTTTTCAACCGCTACCAGACAGTCAAAAAGCGTACTTCCCATTCCATTATCGGAATTTGAATCTTTTGTAAGCATGTTGACCGAGCCTCCGAATGCCGACCACATGCCTTCATCTATATTCACCGTCTTCGGGTGAGCCTGCTTCATGATTTTCACCCTGCCGCGCAGACGTCCGCGGTCATTGTATACCTCTGCCATATCTCCGTCTTGAAGTGAAAGCTCCTCGGCGATATCCGGCGACAGATCCACCTGAATCTGCTGAAGCTTTTCAATAAACGGCACGTGCTGTGAATGATTGGAGCGCTGCGGGTGAATGGACAGCAGCGTATACGGATATTTCCCGGCCAGCCCGGCGTCGTGATAAACGGATTCTTCCGGCACTTCTAATTGAGGGAGGCCGCTGTATCCTTTCTGTTCTGCCAATGACGAGACGAATTCAAACTTTCCGCTCGGGGTTAAAAATTGGAAATCATTCCACGGAACCTGTTTGACCGGAAGCGGCATATGGCCTTTTTCCTTTAATCGCTCAAGGGTGATTCCTTCTTTCTCCAAAGAAGAGAGCCCCATTTTCAAAAAATCTTCCGTACTGTAATCAAACAGCTCTCCGAATCCGAGACGCTTGGCGAGCTCCGTCCAGATCCAGCGGTCTGATTTCGCCTCTCCCTGCGGTTCCGCAAGCTTTCTGCCATACTGAACATAGTGATGGTACATGCTGGAGTAATAAATATCTTCTTCTTCAAAAACAACGGCCGTCGGCAATACATAGTCACAGAGCTTCGCCGTATCGGTCATGACCGAATCAATGGCCACTGTGACCGGTGTTTTTTCAAACGCTTCCTTCACTTTTTTTGTATTCGGCACCTGTGTCAGCGGATTGCCGCACGTCACGATAATCATCTCAATCGGCGGGTCGGCTGCGTTCAGCGCCTCTTCGGCCTGTGTCATCATCGAAAACGTTCTCGTGTTTTTCTTCAGGTCAGGACGGGTGAGTTCGGTCTTTGCAAAGCTTTCACCGACTTGGACATTTCCAAAGTTGGCTCCGCCGCCTTTAATACCGACATTTCCGCTCGCTGCCGCTAGAGCGTCAATCCAGCGTATCGTCCCGCCGCCGTTTTTATATCTCTGCATCCCAAGACCCATAAAAGTAGAAGCGGGACCGTCAGCATATAGATCAGCAAGATATTCAAGCACTTCTAAAGACGTTTCGGTTTTCTCAATGATCTCATCCAAAGAAATCGTGTGCAGCAGCTTTTCTATTTCTTCAAAACCGATCGAATGCTTTTGAATGAAATCGGCATCCGTTCTGCCGGTTTGGCATAATATTTTCAAAACACCCGCCGCAAGCCAGCCATCCATTCCGGGTTTAACGGAGATATACCGGTCGGCAAGCTTTGCAGTCGGGTTAAAAATAGGGTCAATGACCGTCAGTGTCGCTCCTTTTTTCTTCACCTGCTGCAAATGATGATAAAGGTGCATATTCGTCCGTGACACGTTTCTGCCCCATACGATCACATGCTTGCTGTGATAAATATCAAGCGGTCCATGCCCGTAAGAACGGCCGAAATCCCAGCGCTGCGCCTCAATTCCGGACCCCCAGCAAATGCTGCCCGCAATCTCTGTCACACCGCCGTATCCATTGAAAAAACGCTGGTCGAGCGCTTTCAAAAGACCGTTATTGGCATAATCATGACTGTGCAGCACAGCGGCAGTGCCCAGCGTTTCCTTAATCTCCGCCATTTTTTCCGCAATTTCATCTAACGCCTGTTCCCAGGAAATGCGGACAAATTCGCCGTCTTTCTTTTTTAAAGGAAAACGAAGCCGCTCCGGTGCATTCGTTTTCGTCTCCAGCATTCTGCCCCGGCCGCAAATTTTTCCTTCTGTGATGGGGTGACTCGGGTCTCCGTCTACTTTCGTCACTTTTCCATCCTCAACTGCCACCAAAAAGCCGCAGCTGTCCCAGCAATTCAGCGGACACGCTGACTGATGCACTTTGCTCATCTTGCCTCTTCCTCTCCTCTATATGAAAAAGCATGAGCGTCAGCCTTTATGATGTAGGCTCCTCATGCTTGACGAGTACTTTTTTCAGCTTTCTCTCAAAATCTCTTCTCGGAATCATGACACTGTGGGAACAACCCGTGCATTTGATCCGAATATCCATTCCCATCCGAATGATTTTCCACCTGTTTTCACCGCAAGGGTGCGGCTTCTTCATTTCAACAATATCATTCAGGCCAAAGTCTTTATCCGCCAAGACCCTTCACCTCTCTCCATAGACTGCTTTATTCATTGTACAAAAAAAGTCAGGATAAGAGCAACGGCCTCACTCAAAATGAGCATTATACTTTTTTCCATCTCCCTAATACAGGGTAAAGAAGAAGACATACCAGCAAATAAAGACTTAAAAGCCCGTAAATGGGATACAAAATGGCGATTAAATCTGAAAAACCGATTGTCGTAAAAGGCACCATCACAGCTAAAAGAAGAAGAACAAGCGTCCATCTCGGCAATTTCACAAAAACAAGCATGCGGCTGGACAGCCCGAACAGACCAGTCACGGTTGTGGTATAAATGGCTAAAAAAAGCACGGCTGTCATACAAAGAAACAACGGGTAAGGAGCACCTTCAAGTACGGCAAAGAGAGGAATCTCATAATGTGTGAGACTGCCTGAGAGCTGTACAAGCGTTTCATTGTAGACAAATGAAATCACACCGAAAATCAGCCCGCTGATAACACTGGCGATTTTCGCTTCCCCAAGTCCTTTCATATCCTTCCCGACAGAAGAAAGAACCGCCACAACAGAAAGGATGTTTAATGACGTAAAGGTAATGCTTGCCGGCCAATTATATTGACGGGTTAAATCTATCGTCCACGTATAGTGATGGGTTGTCTGAAAAAAGATCAATGCATATAACAGCCCCGCTACAAGAATCGGTATCAAAATGCTATTCAGAGATAATATTCCTTTTATATCCCAAAAGAATAAACAGATGGTCACAATGCAAAGAAGAAAAATACCGATCCAAAACGGCAGCTTGTACATTTGCAGCGTCACACCGCCGCCGGCAATCATGACCGTCGTCGTTGAAAATAAATAAAACATGATAAGAATATCATAGATTTTGGCAAGAGCCGGCCCCATCAAATGCTCAAGCACAGGTAAAAAGTGCGTTGATTGGACCTGATAGCTGATCTTCAGCACAATATAAGCCGAAATGGTGAACATGACTGTAAACAATACAATGGCCAGTCCGCTTTCAACACCGAAAAACTGCCATATTTCCTGCCCGCTTGCATACCCGGCTCCAATCTGGCTGCTTAGTATGAGCAGCATCCACCTCATTCCGGCTCTCCACAACCTTATCACCTCATAAAATTTCTGATAATCTCCGCATATTGCTACTATATTGAGCGACAGCGGCAATCATTCATACAAACGGGACAAATATGGTACGATGAAGATGATTGACTACTCAGAAAATTCATTCATGTAAGGAGCTCAAATCATGTATATCAGGCGTTTAACCGCAAGTGACACCCAGCTTTACTCCAGCATCAGGCTCAAAGCATTAAAAGATCACCCGGACGCATTTGCGGTCAGCTATGATGAGGAGAAAGAATGGCCGCCCGAAAAATTCAAAGCCAGGCTTGAAGCCGACAATGCTATAGTGCTTGGCGCCATTGAGAAAGGCAGTCTTATAGGCATCATTAAAATATCCAATCATCCGCTTTATAAACTAAGACACATTGCGGTTATCGGTTCTATGTATGTTTCTCCTAAACATCGAGGATCAGGCGCAGGAAAAGCCTTAATGACTGAAGCCATCAGCCAAGCAAAAAAGATGAAAGATACGGAACAGCTCCACCTCTCGGTTACTTCAACCAATGAACCTGCAAAAAAACTCTACGCTCAGTTAGGTTTTATCCTCTTCTCTACAGAAAAAAGAGCGCTGAAATTAGATCACCAACAATATGTCGATGTAGATCATATGGTCTTATACCTTTCATGAACTTGAAGAACAACAGCTTCAGGTTCATTTTTTTACCCGGCAGATTGATTATGACATAAGCATAAAAAAAGACAGTGCTGGATATACTGTAAACAACCATACATCACCACAAACATCAGTGTAATACTCGTATGACATGACAAGGAAGTGAACCCTATGAATCGAAAAGGCGGGCTTTTTTCTCAGGAACGGGCAAAACAATATGTGTCCCATACGGATTCCTCTGCCGCGAATCAAATACAAGCGATCCTTGCTTCATCTTTACGTAAAGCAGGCGGCAGGCCGTTAGTCACCGTGTGTATCGGTACAGATCGATCAACCGGAGATTCATTAGGTCCGCTTGTGGGAACAAAGTTAGAAAACATGAAGTTAGACAGATTACACGTTTACGGAACACTGTCAGACCCCGTTCACGCCGTAAATATGAAAGACAAACTGAAACATATTCAACATATACATAAAAATCCGTTTATTATAGCGGTTGACGCTTGTTTAGGCCGTGTTAAAAGCGTAGGATCATTTCAAATCGGCGATGGACCGCTGAAGCCCGGAGCCGGTGTTCAAAAAGACCTTCCTGAGATCGGTGACGTTCATATTAATGGAATCGTCAATGTCAGCGGGTTTATGGAGTATTTTGTCCTGCAGAATACGAGGCTTCATCTTGTGATGAGCATGGCGAATGTTTTGGCAGAGGGATTACAGCTGACGGATAAATCAGAAGGACGGCAGGAACGGCTCAGCCCGTTTCATAAGCTGACAAGACGTATATAAAAAAACCATCTTTTATAAAAAGATGGTTTTTATGCTTCTCTTTCTGACAACAGTTCGAGGATACGTTCAAGGTCTTCATTTGAGAAAAACTCAATCTCAATTTTCCCTTTTTTCTTTTGTCTCTTAATATTGACTGTTGTTCCGAAGTAATTTTGCAAATATGATTCCCGCTCTTTTAACACCACGTCTTGTACAGGTTCTTTTTTCTTTGTTTCACGTGGAACATTATTGTTTAACTGCTGAATGAGCTGTTCAAGCTGACGGACGTTCAGCTGTTCTTCAACCACTTTCTTCACCAGCGGTTCAAGCTTGTTTTTATTTTTCAAACCGAGCAAGGTTCTGCCGTGCCCCATGGATAACGTACCTTCTGCAATAAGGTTTTGGATGCTTTCAGGCAGTGTCAGCAGTCTCAAATGGTTGGCAATATGAGGTCTGCTTTTCCCGAGCCGTTTAGCAAGCTGTTCCTGGGTAATATCCAAATGTTTCAGCAGTGAATCATATGCCAGAGCTTCTTCAAGCGGTGATAAATCTTCACGCTGAAGGTTCTCCAAAAGAGCGATTTCCCGCATCAGCGATTCAGATAACTCCCGCACGATAGCCGGCACTGTTTCTTTCCCGGCAAGCTTTGCAGCGCGATAACGGCGTTCCCCGGCTACAATATCGTAGCCTTTAAGTGATTTTCTCACGATAATGGGCTGAAGAATGCCATGCTGAATGATGGATTCCTTCAGTTCAGCTAATGACTCATCATCAAATTGTTTTCTTGGCTGATAAGGATTGGGACGCAAATCACTGATTTTAATCTCTTCTACTGTCTCTTCAGACAAATCAACTTGATTAAACAACGCATTAATCCCTTTTCCGAGCCCGCCTTTAGCCATTCGCTGCCACTTCCTTTGCTAAATCTAAATATACTTCCGCACCTCTCGAACGCGGATCGTATAATATGATCGGCTTGCCGTGACTCGGCGCCTCACTTAAACGGACATTACGAGGAATAATGGTTTGATACACCTTATCTCTAAAGTATTTCTTCACCTCTTCTATCACTTGAATGCCGAGATTCGTTCTGGCATCAAGCATCGTCAGAAGCACTCCTTCTATCATTAAGTCTGTATTTAAATGTTTTTGCACAAGCCGAACTGTATTTAATAATTGACTCAATCCTTCAAGAGCGTAGTATTCGCACTGAACCGGGATAACAACTGAATCTGATGCGGTAAGCGCATTAATCGTTAATAACCCGAGAGACGGAGGACAATCAATAATCATATAATCGTAATTTTGTTTCACTGATTCTAATGCTCTTTTCAGCCTTACCTCCCGTGAGATCGTCGGAACCAATTCGATTTCCGCTCCCGCAAGCTGGATTGTGGCTGGAATGACATCTAAGTTCTCTACTGAAGTCGGTTTAATAATATCTGTTACATCTGCGTCATCTACTAAAATGTCGTACACACAATGATCCACATCGGCTTTTTCAATCCCTAATCCGCTCGTTGCGTTGCCCTGCGGATCAATATCAACAAGAAGAACCCTTTTACCTATGTAAGCTAAGCAAGCCCCCAGATTAACAGAAGTCGTTGTTTTCCCGACTCCGCCTTTTTGGTTCGTAATTGCTATGATTTTTCCCACGATGTCACCTACCTTCACATGAACATGTACTGTCTTGTTTCTATCTTATCAAAAAAAGAGTAAAGCGTTTTATTTTTTTCATAATTTGTTTATCAGCAAGTGAAAAAAATGCAAACAAAAAAGACACTTTCTCTTATAAATTCTCCGATAAAGTGACTTTTTTGACTGTAAAAAGACAATTCACGACACAAAAAGATAAATTTTTACATTTATAATACATAGTGCAGAATACATCTATTATTATCTCAAAATAGTTTTTTGGCTAAATAAAAACTCCCCTGCTGATCAGGAGAGTTTTTATTTAGGTATCCGAATGGTAAGCTGAATGTACTCTTCGAATTCTTCTTCCTCAGTATTCAGTCTGACACCGCTGTCTTCCACCATGGACAAGGACTGGCGAATCGTATTCATCGCAATTCTTGTATCCCTGCTGAACGCTTTGCGTCTCGGCTTCGGTTTCTGCTTATTCTGTTCAAGCATTTTCACCACTCGGTCTTCCGTCTGCTTGACGTTTAAGCTTTTCTCGATGATTTCCGCAAGCAATGTGACCTGAAGCTCCGGCTGTTTGAGCGGGATCAGGGCTCTTGCATGGCGTTCCGTGATTTTTTTCTCCATAATCGCATCCTGGACGGGTTCAGGGAGCTTTAACAATCGGAGCTTGTTCGCAATCGTTGACTGGCCTTTTCCTAAGCGCTGCGCCAAGGCTTCCTGTGTTAAATCATGAAGTTCTAACAGCCTTGCGTACGCATGAGCTTCCTCAATGGAGGACAATTCTTCTCTCTGCAGGTTTTCAATCAAAGCGACAGAAGCTGTTTCCGTATCAGAGAAGTTCTTTATAATTGCGGGAATATTTTCCCATTCAAGCGTCTGTACCGCTCTCCAGCGCCTTTCACCCGCAATGAGCTCATATTGTCCTTCATCTTCTGTATGTCTGACAACAATCGGCTGAATGATGCCGTGTGTATGGATAGTCATTGCTAACTCTTTGATCTTTTCATCTGAGAAAATGGTGCGTGGCTGAAAACGGTTGGGAACGATAGCATGTACCGGTATTTCGAGTATCTCTTCTTTGTTTGTATCATGCTCTGCTATCTCCGGTTCCTCTTCCTTCTCACCAAACCCGAAGAAACGAGAGAATGAATGCTTCATGTACCTACACCACCTTTAAAAACTGCCATTTTTATAATTCTATTTTCTCATGGTTTTTCCTGCTGTATCTTCATCAATTTTGCAGAAAATATGATGGAATTGTCACATCAGGCTGTCTAAATTACCCTTCAATTGGCGATTTATTCGGAGTACCCGGTTTTCTCGGATATTTTTTCGGAGTGCTTTTTGTCTTGCGAATGATCATAATGTTCCGTTCACTTTCTTCGACGGGAAGTGTAAAGGAATGAACTTGTTCAAGCTCTCCTCCCAATACTTTAATCGCCTTTTGCCCCGCTTTCAGCTCTTCATCAGCAGCTGCTGCTTTTAGTGCCGCAAATACGCCGTTTTTCTTGACAAGCGGCAGACAAAGCTCACTCAGGACTGACAGACGCGCCACCGCACGAGCGGTCACGAGATCAAAGCTTTCCCGGACGTCCTTCCGCTGTCCGAATGTCTCTGCCCTGTCATGGACAAATGTCGTATGCTCTAATTGTAAAGCATCAGAGAGAGTTTCCAAAAACGTAATCCGCTTATTCAGTGAATCGACGATGGTGACATGCAGATGCGGGAAGCAGATTTTGACGGGCAGGCTTGGAAAACCGGCACCGGCGCCAACGTCACAAAGAGTGGTGACCTTTTCAAAATCAATATAAAATGCCGCCGTAATCGAATCATAAAAATGCTTAAGATATACTTCCTTTTTCTCAGTGATGGACGTCAGATTCATTTTTTCGTTCCATTCCACGAGCATCTGGTAATACAACTCGAATTGCTCCAGCTGGCGGTCAGAAAGGGAAATCCCTTTCTCCGCTAAACTGGATGTAAATTCCTCTATATTCATGCCGTCATCCTTTCTATTCAGCTACCTTGGCAATACGGCCCTGCTCCAGGTAAACAAGCAGGATTGAAATGTCTGCCGGATTGACCCCGGAAATACGGGACGCTTGAGCAACTGATAAAGGACGCACTTCTTTCAGCTTTTGACGGGCTTCAGTAGCAATTCCTTTAATGGCGTCATAATCAATCCGATCAGGGATTTTTTTATTTTCCATCTTCTTCAGCTTCTCCACTTGCTGCAAGGATTTTTCGATATATCCTTCATATTTCACTTGGATTTCCACTTGTTCCGCCACATCTTGCGGAACCGGAGAATCAGCAGGCGCAAGTTTTGTCACTGTTTCATAGTTCATTTCCGGACGTTTCATTAAATCTGTGCCGCGCACTCCATCTTTCAGCTCGCTTCCGCCGAGTGAACGGATATATTCCTGATTCTCAGGAGACGGCTTGATAATAACAGACCAGAGACGTTTTTTCTCAGCCTCGATCGCCGCTTTTTTCTTTTCAAACGCTTCATAGCGCTCATCCGAAATTAAGCCGATCTCATGGCCGATTTCCGTCAGACGAAGATCCGCGTTGTCATGGCGGAGCAGCAGTCTGTATTCCGCCCGTGAAGTCAGCAGACGATACGGTTCATTGGTTCCTTTCGTTACCAAATCATCAATCAATACGCCGATATACGCATCGGAACGGCTGAGGATAACCTCTTCTTTTCCAAGCGCTTTGCGGCCTGCGTTAATTCCTGCCATAATTCCTTGCCCGGCTGCTTCCTCATAGCCTGATGTACCGTTAATTTGACCGGCCGTGTACAGGTTAGGGATTTTTTTCGTCTCCAGTGTAGGCCAAAGCTGCGTCGGTACGATCGCGTCATACTCAATCGCGTATCCGGCTCTCATCATCTGCACCTTTTCCAGTCCCGGAATGGTCGCCAGCATCCGCTGCTGAACGTCCTCAGGAAGGCTCGTGGATAAACCTTGAACGTATACTTCCTGCGTATTTCTGCCTTCCGGCTCAAGGAAAATCTGGTGACGCGGTTTATCATTAAAGCGAACGACTTTATCTTCAATGGAAGGGCAATATCTCGGTCCTGTTCCCTTAATCATACCGGAATACATTGGTGAACGATGCAGGTTGCTGTCAATGATCTCATGAGTCTCAGGACTCGTGTAAGTCAGCCAGCAAGGCAGCTGATCGGTAATGTATTCAACCGTTTCATATGAGAAAGCGCGCGGAACCGGATCTCCCGGCTGGATTTCTGTTTTGCTGTAATCAATGGAATCGCTTGAGACGCGAGGAGGCGTTCCCGTTTTAAAACGAACGAGATCAAAACCAAGCTCCTCTAAGTGCTCAGAAAGTTTAATAGACGGCTGCTGGTTATTCGGGCCGCTTGAGTAAGACAGATCTCCGAGAATGATCCGCCCTCTTAAATACGTTCCGGTTGTCAGCACGACCGATTTTGCCTTATATTCAGCACCGGTTTGCGTAATGACACCGCGGCACTCACCGTCTTCAATGATTAAACGCTCGGCAATCCCTTGAAGAAGTGTCAGATTCGGTGTTTTTTCCAGTGTATGCTTCATTTCATGCTGATATTGGAATTTATCCGCCTGCGCACGCAGCGCCCGTACGGCCGGACCTTTCCCTGTATTCAGCATTCTCATTTGAATATGAGTTTTATCTATATTTCTAGCCATTTCTCCGCCGAGCGCGTCAATTTCGCGGACGACAATCCCTTTTGCGGGGCCGCCGACAGACGGATTACATGGCATAAACGCAACCATATCAAGATTAATCGTCAAAACAAGCGTTTTAGCTCCCTGACGCGCGGATGCGAGGGCAGCCTCAACACCGGCATGCCCGGCGCCGATGACGATCACGTCGTATTGGCCTGCTTCATACCCCATGGTTTTTTCCTCCCTTTTATTTACCTAAACAAAATTGTGAAAAGAGCTGATCAATTAAGCTTTCGTGGACGGCATCACCGATGATTTCGCCCAGCAGCTCCCAGCACCTTGTCAGATCAATTTGCACCATATCAATCGGAACATCCTGTTCAATTCCGTTCAGCGCATCATCAATCGCTTGCTTTGCCTGATGCAGAATCGAGATATGACGGGTGTTGCTGACATAGGTGAGATCTCCGCTTTCGATCGCTCCTGTATAAAATAGCGACTGGATCGCTTCCTCTAAGTCTTGTATACCTTCTTCTTTCAGCAATGAGGTCGTGACGACAGGCCGGCCTTTCGCAAGCTCCTTGACGCGCTCAGCGTCAATCTTAGCCTCAAGATCCGTCTTATTCATAATGACTATGACGTCCATTCCCTCCACAGCTTCAAATAATTTCACATCTTCCTCAGAAAGCTCTTCGCTGTGGTTAAGCACAAGCAAAATGAGATCCGCTTCCTTCAGAACCTGGCGTGAGCGTTCTACGCCGATTCTTTCGACGATGTCTTCGGTCTCACGGATTCCGGCGGTGTCGACAAGCCGGAGCGGCACGCCTCGGACATTGACATATTCCTCAATCACATCACGCGTCGTTCCCGGAATATCCGTTACGATCGCCTTCGTTTCATGGACAAGACTGTTAAGCAAAGAGGATTTCCCGACGTTCGGACGGCCGATGATCACGGTAGACAATCCCTCGCGTAAAATTTTCCCCTGCTCAGACGTACGAAGCAGCGCTTCAATTTCTTTCTTCACGCCGCCCGCCTTCTCCACTAGAAGCTGATGCGTCATTTCTTCGACGTCATCATATTCCGGATAATCTATATTAACCTCAACATGGGCAAGTGTTTCTAACAATTCATCCCGAAGACGGCGGACTAGTGCGGAAAGCCGTCCTTCCATCTGGTTCATGGCGACATTCATGGCACGGTCCGTTTTGGCCCTGATCAGATCCATCACCGCTTCCGCCTGTGAAAGGTCAATCCGTCCGTTTAAAAATGCGCGCTTCGTAAACTCACCGGGTTCCGCCAGTCTCGCACCTTCTCTTAAAGCAAGCTGGAGCACCTGATTAACCGTCACAATTCCTCCGTGACAGTTGATTTCAATGACATCTTCCCTTGTGAATGTTCTGGGCGCTCTTAAAACAGACACCATCACTTCCTCAATAATCCGTCCCGTCGTGCTGTCTGCGATATGCCCGTAATGAATGGTATGCGATTCTGCCGAACTGAGCGTTTTGCCTTTCGGACCCTTGTACATTTTGTCGGCAATTTTCACGGCTTCCGGCCCGCTCAGCCGAACGATCGCGATGGCGCCTTCACCCATCGGAGTTGAAATCGCTGCAATTGTATCCATGCTGTTCACCTCTCTTTATCTCTGTTTCCATCTATATAAAAAATTGATTTACGCCAAAATTAAAAGATAACATAGTTTGGTTTGAAGTGGAAGATACGTTATCCACAAAGGCAAAAATTCATCCCTTATTACTTTAACTTATCCACATGTGAATAACAATTAATTTTATTTCCTAAAACCTTTTTTATCAACAGCATACACTGAAAAAGTAAAAACTTAAACGCAAAAAATGCGATTCTGCTTAGGAATAGAGCCATTTTCGCCAATAAAAAAACCGAAGTTCCGATTTTACCCGGACTTCGGTTTTCTGCTATCTTTATGGGAAATAACGAGATGGCGGTACCGGCCTTCACCGGTAGAAAAAGTTTTGATATTTGGGTGCTTCGACAGAGCGTCATGGATGATTTTTCTTTCGCCTGACGGCATCGGTTCCAAATGCACATCTTTTTTTGTTTTCGACACCTGCTTGGCCAGCCTGTTTGCCAGCTGATCCAGAATTTCTCTTCTTTTCAGACGATAATTTTCAGCGTCGACAACGGCGTGGCGATACTGGCCGGAGCCGCGGTTCAAAACAAGCTGCGTCAATGTTTCCAGAGCATTGAGTGTTTGTCCTCTTTTGCCAATAAGCAGCGCTGCTTTTTCACCTTTAATATGAAAACAAACTGTTTTTTTGTTTTCTTCCGTGACAATCTCAGAAGGCCCCGCAATGGAATTGATGATTTCTTCCAGATACGCTTTCGCTTCCTGAACAGGATTTTTTTTCTCTTCCAGTTCTACGATCGCATTCTTTTTTCCGAAAATACCCAAAAATCCTTTAGATTCTTCCTGCACCACCATTATTTCTACTTGATCTTCCGTCAGTTGAAGTTCCTGAAGGCCTGATTGAACTGCTTCTTTGACATTCCGTCCCGCAGCAGTCACCTTCTTCACTTTTTCTTTCCTCCCGCTTTCTGCGTTTCCGGATCGTGTTTAATGTCAGGCCCTTTAATAAGGAATGTCTGAGCAATCATAAACAGGTTTCCGACTACCCAATAAAGAGAAAGCGCACTCGGGAAGTTGATCGCAAATACGATGATCATGATCGGCATAATCCATACCATCATTGCCATTTGAGGATTCTGAGATGGATTTCCGGCCATCATCAGCTTCTGTTGGACAAAAGTGGCCACACCGGCAACGATAGGAAGAATATAGTAAGGATCTTTCTCTCCTAAATCAAACCATAAAAAGCTGTGCTGTGAAATGGCTTGCGTACGCATAATCGCGTGGTAGAATCCGATCAAAATCGGCATTTGAATCAGGATCGGAAAACATCCCGCCAATGGGTTTACCCCATGCTTTGAAAACAGGGCCATTGTTTCCTGCTGAAGCTTCTGCTGCGTTTTTTGATCTTTTGAGCTGTATTTTTCTCTAAGCTTCTGCATTTCCGGCTGAAGCGCCTGCATCGCTTTTGAGCTTCGAAGCTGCTTGATCATCAGCGGCAGAATCAGCAGACGGATTAAAATCGTAACGATGATGATCGATAAACCATAGTTATCGCCCGTCAGTTTCGCTACGTACGTAATGACTTCTGACAATGGGTACACAACATATTTGTCCCAGAAATGCGGACTATTCGCCGTAATCGGCTCTTTTACACTCGAGCATCCGGCCAGCAGGACGAGCATACCGACCATACTCAGTAGTAACCATATTCTCCTTTTCAAGAACGTTTCCTCCTATACCATTCTTTATAAACCTTGTATGTATTTTAGCATCTTTCAGTTTTAAATGGCGGTCATTTTTCGCCAAACAAAAGGAAGCGCTTTTAAAAACGTGAAGAAAACAAAATATGAGCTATTTTGACGAAGATTTCTTATATAAAGAGGTTTTTCTGAATAAGTGCTGCAGACTTTTTTTTGTTTCTTCAAAACTGAGGTCGGCGGCGGGTTTTCTGGCGATAATAATAAAATCTTTCGGCTTGAGGAGCTCTTTTTCCTCCTGGACCGCCTGTCTGATTAACCGCTTCACCCGGTTGCGCACGACGGCGTTGCCGATTTTTTTGCTGACAGAAAGCCCTACCCGGAGCTCTTCCTGCTGCGGCTGATCAAGCGTATACAGCACGAACTGGCGGTTTGCCATAGACGTTCCGCGTTTAAACACTTTTTGAAAATCTTCATTTTTCTTTAACCGATTTCGCTTCTTCACTTTGATTCACTCCGATATTCACTCGCAGAAACTTTTATTACTATCTAAAAAAAACGGGCCGCCGGAATACTGAAGAAATTTCTCCAGTACTGGGCGACGCATGATCTCTTTTCTCTTAATGTGAAAAAAGACCACTGACATTATTCAGTGGCCTAAGCTGATAATACTTTTCTGCCTTTGCGGCGACGGCGTGCTAATACTAGACGACCGTTTTTTGAACTCATACGGCTTCTGAAGCCATGAACTTTACTGCGTTTACGGTTATTCGGTTGGAATGTTCTTTTCATTTATGACACCTCCCTCGAGGAATAGCTGTTAAAGACAGTCTTACTTATTATATTTGTGCTGCCTATTCATTGTCAACTTCAGCAGTGCTTTTATTTCTTACAACCATAATAGGATAACATACCTTAACCAGATTAGAAACCTTAATTTTCATATTCCTTTTTTTAACGCAAAAACGCCGCGCGCCCTCCGGAAAAAGTGGTATGTGGATAATTTTTTGGCCTTTTTTTAATATCCACAACCGTTATCGACAACATTTTCACATTGCTAACCCCTGTGGACAAAGATTTTTCAACAAGTTGTCAGGTTTGTGGATAAGATTACGAGAACCATTGCAAGTCCTCGCTTAATTTGATATTATATTTGTGTTTTAACTCTTAATTACTTATTCACTCTGTTCTCTTTATCCACAAAGTGTGGATAAGTTGTGGATTGTTTTCACACAGCTTGTGTAGATTGTTGTCCACAACTTGTGGAATTTGTCGAAAAGCTATTTTTCTACTATACTATATGTTTTCAACATTTCGTGTGTACGAATGGTCAGAGCCATATGCTCTTTTTTTGTGTTATATAACAGGGAAAGAGCGCTGATTTTAAAGAAAAGGAGGGCTGTGCCGGATAATGGAGAATATATTAGATCTTTGGAATCAAGCTTTAGCTCAGATAGAGAAAAAGTTAAGCAAACCGAGCTTCGAAACTTGGATGAAGTCGACGAAAGCCCATTCGCTGCAAGGAGATACCTTAACCATCACCGCTCCCAATGAATTTGCCAGAGACTGGCTGGAGTCCAGGTACTTACATCTCATTGCAGATACCATATATGAATTGACCGGGGAAGAATTGAGCGTCAAATTTGTCATTCCTCAAAATCAGGATGCGGAAGACTTTTTGCCGAAACCGCAAGTGAAAAAAGCGGCAAAAGAGGAACCGTCTGATTTTCCCCAAAGCATGCTCAACCCGAAATATACATTCGACACATTTGTCATCGGATCGGGAAACCGATTCGCCCATGCAGCATCACTGGCTGTAGCGGAAGCACCCGCTAAAGCGTACAACCCTTTATTTATTTACGGGGGAGTCGGTTTAGGAAAAACCCACTTAATGCACGCAATCGGCCATTATGTCATTGATCATAATCCTTCAGCCAAAGTGGTGTACCTGTCTTCTGAAAAATTCACAAATGAATTCATCAACTCAATCCGCGACAATAAAGCCGTTGATTTTCGCAACCGCTACCGGAATGTTGATGTACTTTTGATAGATGATATTCAATTTTTAGCCGGAAAAGAACAAACACAGGAAGAGTTTTTCCATACATTCAATACGCTTCATGAAGAAAGCAAACAAATCGTGATTTCCAGCGACAGACCGCCGAAAGAGATTCCGACCCTGGAAGACCGTCTGCGTTCGCGATTCGAATGGGGATTGATTACGGATATCACGCCGCCTGATCTGGAAACGCGGATTGCCATCCTGAGAAAGAAAGCGAAGGCGGAAGGCCTTGATATTCCGAACGAGGTCATGCTTTACATCGCGAATCAGATTGACAGCAACATCCGTGAACTGGAAGGGGCATTAATCCGGGTTGTTGCCTATTCATCTTTAATCAATAAAGACATTAATGCGGACCTGGCTGCAGAGGCATTGAAAGATATTATTCCTTCCGCAAAGCCTAAGGTCATCACGATAAAAGAGATTCAGCGGATTGTCGGACAGCAGTTCAACATTAAGCTTGAAGATTTCAAAGCGAAAAAGCGTACGAAATCGGTTGCGTTCCCAAGGCAGATTGCCATGTATCTTTCCAGAGAAATGACAGACTCTTCTTTGCCTAAAATCGGGGAAGAATTTGGCGGAAGAGACCATACAACCGTCATTCATGCTCATGAAAAGATTTCAAAACTGCTGATTGATGACGAGCAGCTTCAGCAGCAGGTAAAAGAAATAAAAGAACAGCTTAAATAAAAGAGCCCTCGGATGAATCGGGAAAAGTGTGAATAACTTTTCGCTAGCCATGCACAGTCTGTCCACATGTGGATAGGCTGTGTTTCCTGTCTTTTTCACAACTTATCCACAAATCCACAGGCCCTACTATTACTACTGCTATTTTTAAAATATATTAATTATATTATCCGTTAGGAGGATAAACATGAAATTTACGATTCAAAAAGATCGTTTAGTTGAAAGTGTACAAGACGTTCTAAAAGCCGTTTCATCCAGAACCACAATTCCCATTCTCACCGGTATTAAGATCGTAGCCTCAGATGAAGGAGTATCTTTTACGGGAAGCGATTCTGATATTTCAATCGAGTCATTCATTCCGAAAGAAGATGATGACAAAGAAATCGTAACGATTGATCAGCCGGGAAGTATCGTGCTGCAAGCGCGTTTCTTCAGCGAAATCGTTAAAAAACTGCCGATGGCGACGGTTGAAATCGAAGTTCAAAATCAATATTTAACAATTATCCGTTCCGGAAAAGCGGAATTTAATTTGAACGGTCTTGATGCAGATGAATATCCGCATCTTCCGCAAATCGAAGAGCACCATGCCATTCAGATTCCGACGGATCTTTTGAAAAACTTAATCCGTCAAACCGTGTTTGCTGTGTCCGCCTCAGAAACACGCCCTATCTTGACAGGTGTAAACTGGAAAGTGGAAAACGGTGAATTATTATGCACTGCCACGGATAGCCATCGGCTCGCTTTAAGAAAAGCAAAGCTTGATATTCCGGAAGACAGCTCTTATAACGTCGTCATCCCCGGAAAAAGTTTAACCGAGCTGAGCAAAATTCTTGATGACAATCAAGAGCTGGTGGATATCGTCATTACAGAAACCCAAGTTCTGTTTAAAGCGAAAAACGTCTTGTTCTTCTCAAGGCTGCTTGACGGAAACTATCCGGATACGACCAGCTTGATTCCGCAGGAAAGCAAAACGGAAATCGTCGTGAACACAAAAGAATTTTTACAAGCGATAGACCGTGCTTCTTTATTGGCGAGAGAAGGCCGCAACAACGTTGTAAAGCTTTCTGCCAAACCGGCGGACTCGCTTGAAATTTCATCAAATTCTCCTGAAATCGGGAAAGTGGTCGAAGCTGTGCTCGCTGACCGGATTGACGGTGAGGAATTAAATATTTCATTCAGTCCAAAATATATGATGGACGCACTGAAAGTACTTGAAGGAGCGGACATCCGTATCAGCTTTACGGGAGCGATGAGACCGTTTCTTATCCGTACGCCGAATGATGAAACCATCGTTCAGCTCATCCTTCCGGTCCGAACGTATTAATCAAACAGAATGTGCTGCCGGCTTAGTTCGGCAGCTTTTCTGTTCATCAGCCAGCTCCCTCAAGTTTTCCCTTTCCTTATTTCAGGATTTTTTAGTACAATTAGATATTAGTGATATTTGAAAGAGGTCGATATTATGGCAAATCCGATTTCGATTGACACAGAAATGATTACGCTTGGCCAGTTTTTAAAATTAGCCGATGTGATTCAGTCCGGCGGTATGGCGAAATGGTTTCTGAGCGAGCATGAGGTGACAGTCAACAATGAACCTGACAATCGCCGCGGCAGAAAGCTTTATGTTGGAGACGTGGTCGCGATTGAAGGATTTGGTTCATTTCAAGTCGTCAATTAAAGCGGGTGACAGCGGTTGTATATCCAAAATTTAGAATTAACATCCTACCGTAATTATGAGCGCGCTGAGCTTCAATTCGAAAACAAGGTGAATGTGATCATCGGAGAGAACGCCCAAGGCAAAACCAATCTGATGGAAGCCATCTATGTCCTTTCGATGGCAAAATCACACCGCACCTCAAATGATAAAGAACTTATACGGTGGGACGAAGACTATGCTAAAATAGAAGGAAGAGTGATGAAGCGCAACGGCGACATCCCGATGCAGTTAGTCATCTCCAAAAAAGGTAAAAAGGGCAAGGTCAATCACATAGAACAGCAAAAACTCAGTCAGTATGTCGGAGCGCTGAACACCATTATGTTCGCCCCGGAGGACTTAAATCTCGTCAAAGGCAGCCCGCAGGTCAGGAGGAGATTTCTTGATATGGAGATCGGGCAGGTTTCTGCCGTTTATCTGTATGATTTATCTCTTTATCAAAAAATCCTTTCCCAGCGGAATCATTTTCTGAAACAGCTGCAAAGCCGGAAACAGACTGACCGGACTATGCTTGACGTTCTCACTGATCAGCTGATTGAGGCAGCCGCAAAAGTTGTCGCCAAACGTCTGCAGTTTACGGCGCAGCTTGAAAAATGGGCGCAGCCGATTCATTCCGGCATTTCCCGGGGGCTTGAGGAACTGACGCTTAAGTATCACACGGCGCTTGATGTATCAGATCCTAAAGATTTGTCGAAAATAGGTAACAGCTACCAGGAGTCTTTTTCGAAATTAAAAGAAAAAGAAATAGAACGGGGCGTCACCTTATTCGGACCGCATCGGGATGATGTCCTTTTTTATGTGAACGGACGCGATGTGCAGACTTACGGTTCGCAGGGACAGCAGCGTACGACGGCTTTGTCTTTGAAACTGGCCGAAATAGATTTGATTCATGAAGAAATCGGAGAATATCCCATTTTACTTTTGGATGATGTACTAAGCGAGCTGGATGATTACCGCCAGTCCCATTTGCTTCATACAATCCAAGGCCGTGTGCAGACATTTGTCACCACGACGAGCGTGGATGGCATTGACCACGAAACCTTACATCAAGCAGGAATGTTCCGTGTGGAAAACGGTGCGTTAGTGAAGTGAAGAAATGAGGTGAGCGATTGTATATTCATTTAGGTGACGACTTTGTCGTTTCAACACGCGATATCGTCGGCATTTTTGACTGCAAGGTCAATGTATCGCCGATTGTTGAAGAATTTCTGGACAGACAGAAAGAAAAAGTAGTGCCGTCCGTAAACGGCACGCCAAAGTCTATCGTAGTCACGACTGAGAATATATATTACTCTCCCTTATCTTCCGGCACACTGAAGAAACGTGCGCAATTTATGTTAGAAATAGATTCTTAGCGGATCTTTACAATGAATATATCGTTTAAGAAAAGTGTAGGTGAATGTGCATGGCTATGGAACAGCAGCAAAATAGTTATGATGAGAATCAGATACAGGTATTAGAAGGTTTGGAAGCTGTTCGAAAGAGACCGGGGATGTACATCGGATCAACTAACAGCAAAGGCCTTCACCATTTGGTATGGGAGATCGTCGACAACAGTATTGACGAAGCTCTGGCCGGTTATTGTACAGATATTAACATTGTGATTGAGAAAGATAACAGCATTACTGTTACAGACAACGGGCGCGGAATTCCGGTCGGTATCCAAGAGAAGATGGGCCGCCCTGCGGTTGAAGTCATCATGACCGTTCTTCACGCCGGCGGTAAATTTGACGGAAGCGGATATAAAGTATCCGGCGGTCTTCACGGTGTAGGGGCGTCTGTCGTAAACGCCTTGTCGACCACTCTTGATGTTACGGTTCATCGTGACGGGAAAATCCATTATCAGGCGTATGAACGCGGTGTTCCGGCGGCTGATCTTGAAGTGATCGGTGACACTGACAAGACCGGGACGATTACGCACTTCGTTCCCGATCCGGAAATTTTCAAAGAAACAACTGTATATGACTATGATCTGCTTTCAAACCGTGTCCGCGAATTGGCCTTCCTGACAAAAGGCGTAAACATCACGATTGAAGACAAACGTGAAGGACAAGAACGGAAAAACGAGTACCACTACGAAGGCGGAATCAAGAGCTACGTTGAGTACTTAAACCGTTCCAAAGAAGTCGTTCACGAAGAGCCGATTTATATCGAAGGCGAGAAAGACGGCATTACGGTTGAAGTTGCATTGCAATACAACGACAGCTATACAAGCAATATTTATTCTTTCACGAATAATATCAACACATACGAAGGCGGCACACACGAGGCCGGATTTAAAACCGGTCTGACCCGTGTCATAAACGACTATGCAAGAAGAAAAGGGATTTTCAAAGAAAATGATCCGAATTTAAGCGGGGATGATGTGAGAGAAGGGCTGACAGCCATTATTTCAATTAAGCACCCTGATCCGCAATTCGAAGGGCAGACGAAAACGAAGCTCGGCAACTCTGAAGCGAGAACGATCACTGATACGCTGTTTTCTTCTGCGCTGGAAACATTCCTTCTTGAAAATCCGGATTCAGCCCGCAAAATCGTTGAAAAAGGCTTAATGGCCGCAAGAGCGCGGATGGCGGCGAAAAAAGCGCGGGAATTGACCCGCCGCAAAAGCGCGCTTGAGATTTCCAATCTGCCGGGCAAACTGGCGGACTGTTCTTCTAAAGATCCGAGCATTTCCGAGCTCTATATCGTAGAGGGTGACTCTGCGGGCGGATCAGCGAAACAGGGACGGGACCGCCATTTCCAAGCCATTCTGCCGCTGCGCGGTAAGATTCTGAACGTTGAGAAAGCCAGACTTGATAAGATTCTCTCAAATAATGAGGTCAGATCAATGATTACGGCTCTCGGCACGGGTATCGGAGAAGATTTTAATCTTGAAAAAGCGCGTTATCATAAAGTAGTCATCATGACGGATGCCGATGTCGACGGCGCCCACATCAGAACGCTTTTATTAACGTTCTTCTACAGATACATGCGGGAAATTATTGAAAACGGCTATGTCTACATTGCTCAGCCGCCGCTTTATAAAGTGCAGCAGGGAAAACGGGTGGAATACGCTTATAACGATAAGCAGCTTGATGAGCTTTTAAAAGAGCTTCCGCAATCGCCTAAGCCCGGCCTCCAGCGTTATAAAGGTCTTGGAGAAATGAATGCGACTCAGCTTTGGGAAACGACAATGGATCCGGCGACCAGAACGCTTCTGCAAGTCAATCTTGAAGATGCGATGGACGCTGATGAGACGTTCGAAATGCTGATGGGCGACAAAGTAGAACCGCGCAGAAACTTCATAGAAGCAAACGCCAGATATGTGAAAAACCTTGATATTTAACCATGAAAGCCTTATTTTCGTTAAGAAATAAGGCTTTTTTCTCAAAGCGGCTTCAAGCAGCCTCTGAAAACCCGCAAAACCCGTATATTCTGCTAAATTAATGTGTATAAACACAAGTTTATTGATATAATGGAGAATAGTGAAATCGTATTGAAGATCATAATGGACAATCTACTCCCACATTATTTCATGTGATACTTCAGGGAGGTTTTTTTAATGAGTGAACAAAACACACCACAAGTACGTGAAGTCAATATCAGCCAGGAAATGCGGACATCCTTCCTGGACTATGCAATGAGCGTTATCGTATCCCGGGCGCTTCCGGATGTGCGTGACGGTCTGAAGCCGGTTCACAGACGGATTTTGTACGCAATGAATGATTTAGGCATGACCAGTGACAAACCATATAAAAAATCTGCCCGTATCGTCGGCGAAGTTATCGGTAAGTACCACCCGCACGGTGATTCAGCGGTTTACGAATCAATGGTCAGAATGGCGCAGGATTTTAACTACCGCTACATGCTTGTTGACGGACACGGCAACTTCGGTTCAGTTGACGGCGACTCTGCGGCTGCGATGCGTTACACAGAAGCGAGAATGTCAAAAATCGCAATGGAAATTCTGCGTGACATTACGAAAGACACGATTGACTATCAAGACAACTATGACGGTTCAGAAAGAGAACCTGCCGTCATGCCTTCGAGATTTCCGAATCTGCTCGTAAACGGAGCTGCCGGTATTGCGGTCGGAATGGCGACAAACATTCCCCCGCATCAGCTTGGAGAAGTCATTGAAGGCGTGCTTGCCGTAAGTGAGAATCCTGAGATCACAATCCAAGAGCTGATGGAATATATTCCGGGCCCGGATTTTCCGACGGCCGGTCAGATTTTAGGCCGGAGCGGCATCCGCAAGGCATATGAATCCGGACGGGGATCAATCACGATCCGGGCTAAGGCTGAAATCGAAGAGACATCCTCGGGAAAAGAAAGAATTATTGTCACGGAACTTCCTTATCAGGTCAACAAAGCGAGATTAATTGAAAAAATCGCAGATCTCGTCCGGGACAAAAAAATCGAAGGAATCACCGATCTGCGTGACGAATCCGACCGTAACGGAATGAGAGTCGTCATCGAGATCCGCCGTGACGCCAATGCTCACGTCATTCTGAATAACCTGTACAAACAAACGGCCCTGCAGACGTCTTTCGGAATCAACCTGCTGGCGCTCGTTGAGGGACAGCCGAAGGTATTAAACCTGAAAGAATGTCTGGAGCATTATCTTGATCACCAAAAGGTCGTGATCCGACGCAGAACGGCTTACGAACTTCGCAAAGCGGAGGCGAGAGCTCACATTCTGGAAGGGTTAAGAATCGCTCTCGATCATTTAGACGCGGTGATTTCTCTTATCCGTAGTTCCCAGACGGCTGAAATTGCGAGAACGGGTTTAATCGAACAATTTTCACTGACTGAAAAACAGGCGCAAGCCATTCTGGACATGCGTCTTCAGCGATTAACCGGTCTGGAGCGCGAAAAGATCGAAGAGGAATATCAATCACTTGTTGCGCTTATCGCCGAGCTGAAAGATATTTTAGCCAATGAAGAAAGAGTGCTCGAGATCATCCGTGAAGAACTCAACGAAATCAAAGAGCGGTTCAATGATGAGAGACGCACTGAAATCGTGACGTCCGGTCTTGAAACAATTGAGGATGAAGATCTCATCGAGAGAGAAAACATCGTCATCACGCTGACTCATAACGGCTATGTTAAACGCCTCCCAGCGTCCACATACCGCAGCCAAAAACGGGGCGGAAAAGGCGTGCAGGGAATGGGAACGAATGAAGATGACTTTGTGGAACACTTAATTTCTACATCGACGCACGATACGATTCTGTTCTTCTCTAATAAAGGGAAGGTATATCGTTCAAAAGGATATGAAATTCCTGAATACGGACGTACCGCAAAAGGCATTCCGATTATTAACCTCCTGGAGGTTGAAAAAGGCGAATGGATTAATGCCATTATTCCGGTCAGCACATTTGATGAGGAGCTTTACCTCTTCTTCACGACCAAACAAGGGGTGTCGAAACGTACGGCACTGTCCCAGTTTGCGAATATACGGAATAACGGGCTGATCGCTTTAGGTCTCCGGGAAGACGATGAACTGATGGCCGTCCGTCTGACTGACGGCAAGAAACAAATCATCATCGGAACGAAGAACGGCTTGCTGATCCGTTTCCCTGAAGAAGATGTAAGACAAATGGGGCGCACCGCTGCAGGTGTCAAAGGCATCACGCTGACAGATGATGATGTCGTGGTAGGCATGGAGATTCTTGAAGAAGACTCCCATGTTCTCATAGTGACAGAAAACGGCTACGGCAAACGTACGCCGGCCTCAGAATACAGAGTCCAAAGCCGGGGCGGAAAAGGCCTTAAAACATGTAAAATCACTGACAGCAACGGTCCGCTAGTAACAGTAAAAGCCACAAGAGGCGAAGAAGACTTAATGATTATTACGGCAAGCGGCGTGTTAATCAGAATGGATATTAACGATATCTCCACTACGGGACGTGTAACACAAGGCGTCCGTCTGATCCGCATGTCCGATGAAGAGCACGTGGCCACTGTGGCACTAGTGGAAAAGAATGAAGAAGAGCCGGAAGAAATGGAAGAAGAATAGATGAAAAAGCGCAGCTGTAACAGGCTGCGCTTTTTCTATATAAAGAAACGAAAAAAGCTTTGACACACAGCGATGATGCTGATATAATTCTTTTTGTTGTCTTTTCAACACAAAGACAGTCTGCTAAAAATGTTTTTTAAAAAAAGTATTGACCTATTAAACTGAAAATGTTATGATTAAGAGGTCGCTTCAAGAGAAGCAAAGAAGTTCTTTGAAAACTAAACAAGACAAAACGTACCTGTTAATTCAAAGTTTTAAATAAATCGCACAGCGATGTGCATAGTCAGTCAAACTACTTATCGGAGAGTTTGATCCTGGCTCAGGACGAACGCTGGCGGCGTGCCTAATACATGCAAGTCGAGCGGACAGATGGGAGCTTGCTCCCTGATGTTAGCGGCGGACGGGTGAGTAACACGTGGGTAACCTGCCTGTAAGACTGGGATAACTCCGGGAAACCGGGGCTAATACCGGATGGTTGTTTGAACCGCATGGTTCAGACATAAAAGGTGGCTTTGGCTACCACTTACAGATGGACCCGCGGCGCATTAGCTAGTTGGTGAGGTAACGGCTCACCAAGGCGACGATGCGTAGCCGACCTGAGAGGGTGATCGGCCACACTGGGACTGAGACACGGCCCAGACTCCTACGGGAGGCAGCAGTAGGGAATCTTCCGCAATGGACGAAAGTCTGACGGAGCAACGCCGCGTGAGTGATGAAGGTTTTCGGATCGTAAAGCTCTGTTGTTAGGGAAGAACAAGTGCCGTTCAAATAGGGCGGCACCTTGACGGTACCTAACCAGAAAGCCACGGCTAACTACGTGCCAGCAGCCGCGGTAATACGTAGGTGGCAAGCGTTGTCCGGAATTATTGGGCGTAAAGGGCTCGCAGGCGGTTTCTTAAGTCTGATGTGAAAGCCCCCGGCTCAACCGGGGAGGGTCATTGGAAACTGGGGAACTTGAGTGCAGAAGAGGAGAGTGGAATTCCACGTGTAGCGGTGAAATGCGTAGAGATGTGGAGGAACACCAGTGGCGAAGGCGACTCTCTGGTCTGTAACTGACGCTGAGGAGCGAAAGCGTGGGGAGCGAACAGGATTAGATACCCTGGTAGTCCACGCCGTAAACGATGAGTGCTAAGTGTTAGGGGGTTTCCGCCCCTTAGTGCTGCAGCTAACGCATTAAGCACTCCGCCTGGGGAGTACGGTCGCAAGACTGAAACTCAAAGGAATTGACGGGGGCCCGCACAAGCGGTGGAGCATGTGGTTTAATTCGAAGCAACGCGAAGAACCTTACCAGGTCTTGACATCCTCTGACAATCCTAGAGATAGGACGTCCCCTTCGGGGGCAGAGTGACAGGTGGTGCATGGTTGTCGTCAGCTCGTGTCGTGAGATGTTGGGTTAAGTCCCGCAACGAGCGCAACCCTTGATCTTAGTT